>NZ_JAULSF010000002.1:0-1725000 GCF_030518355.1 Agrobacterium sp. V1 | reverse complement strand
CCGCGAAATCTATTTAGGTAGAGCGTCGACCGAATACCCTCGGGGGTAGAGCACTGGATGGGCTATGGGGACTCACCGTCTTACTGATCCTAACCAAACTCCGAATACCGAGGAGTACTAGTCGGCAGACACACGGCGGGTGCTAACGTCCGTCGTGAAAAGGGCAACAACCCTGACCTCCAGCTAAGGTCCCCAAGTCATGGCTAAGTGGGAAAGGATGTGAGGATCCCAAAACAACCAGGATGTTGGCTTAGAAGCAGCCATCATTTAAAGAAAGCGTAACAGCTCACTGGTCTAAATAAGGGTCTTTGCGCCGAAAATGTAACGGGGCTAAAGCCATGCACCGAAGCTGAGGATATGCCGTAAGGCATGTGGTAGCGGAGCGTTCCGTAAGTCTGTGAAGGCGGACCCGTGAGGGCTGCTGGAGATATCGGAAGTGCGAATGTTGACATGAGTAACGATAAAGGGAGTGAGAGACTCCCTCGCCGAAAGACCAAGGGTTCCTGCTTAAAGTTAATCTGAGCAGGGTTAGCCGGCCCCTAAGACGAGGCGGACACGCGTAGTCGATGGGAACCACGTTAATATTCGTGGGCCTGGTGGTAGTGACGGATCTCGTGTGTTGTACATTCTTATTGGATTGAATGTGCGGCGAAGAGGTTCCAGGAAATAGCTCCACCGTATAGACCGTACCCGAAACCGACACAGGTGGTCAGGTAGAGTATACCAAGGCGCTTGAGAGAACTATGTTGAAGGAACTCGGCAAATTGCACGCGTAACTTCGGAAGAAGCGTGACCCCATTTTAGGCAACTATGATGGGGTGGCACAGACCAGGGGGTAGCGACTGTTTATCAAAAACACAGGGCTCTGCGAAGTAGCAATACGACGTATAGGGTCTGACGCCTGCCCGGTGCTGGAAGGTTAAAGGGAGGGGTGCAAGCTCTGAACTGAAGCCCCAGTAAACGGCGGCCGTAACTATAACGGTCCTAAGGTAGCGAAATTCCTTGTCGGGTAAGTTCCGACCTGCACGAATGGCGTAACGACTTCCCCGCTGTCTCCAACATAGACTCAGTGAAATTGAATTCCCCGTGAAGATGCGGGGTTCCTGCGGTCAGACGGAAAGACCCCGTGCACCTTTACTATAGCTTTACACTGGCATTCGCCAAGGCATGTGTAGGATAGGTGGTAGGCTTTGAAGCAGGGACGCCAGTTCTTGTGGAGCCATCCTTGAAATACCACCCTTATCTTCGTGGATGTCTAACCGCGGTCCGTTATCCGGATCCGGGACAGTGTATGGTGGGTAGTTTGACTGGGGCGGTCGCCTCCGAAAGAGTAACGGAGGCGCGCGATGGTGGGCTCAGACCGGTCGGAAATCGGTCGTCGAGTGCAATGGCATAAGCCCGCCTGACTGCGAGACTGACAAGTCGAGCAGAGACGAAAGTCGGTCATAGTGATCCGGTGGTCCCGTGTGGAAGGGCCATCGCTCAACGGATAAAAGGTACGCCGGGGATAACAGGCTGATGACCCCCAAGAGTCCATATCGACGGGGTTGTTTGGCACCTCGATGTCGACTCATCGCATCCTGGGGCTGGAGCAGGTCCCAAGGGTATGGCTGTTCGCCATTTAAAGCGGTACGTGAGTTGGGTTCAGAACGTCGTGAGACAGTTCGGTCCCTATCTGCCGTGGGTGTAGGAATATTGACAGGATCTGTCCCTAGTACGAGAGGACCGGGATGGACGTATCTCTGGTGGATCTGTTGTCCTGCCAAGGGCATAGCAGAGTAGCTATATACGGAATGGATAACCGCTGAAGGCATCTAAGCGGGAAACCAACCTGAAAACGAGTGTTCCCTATCAGAGCCGTGGAAGACGACCTCGTTGATAGGACGGGTGTGGAAGCATGGCAACATGTGAAGCTTACCGTTACTAATAGCTCGATCGACTTCTTCGTTCCCATTGTTCATGCTCATCGAACGCAGTTCGATGATCTGTTCTGTCCTGACGCCCGAAGGGCTCAGGACGGAGCCGCGCCACAGGGCGCGACGACCTCTGGTCTGTATGGCTGCCATGCTCAACCTCGAGCAAAGGTGGAATACGGATCGGTCACGGAAAGACGTGTTAAATTAAATAGGGCCTTGAGCTCTCCAGCTTCTCGAAACAGCAGTTTCCATGTGAAAACATGGAGCATGTTGCGTTTTGCCGACCTGGTGGTTATCGCGGGGCGGCTGCACCCGTTCCCATTCCGAACACGGCCGTGAAACGCCCCAGCGCCAATGGTACTCCGTCTCAAGACGCGGGAGAGTAGGTCGCTGCCAGGTCTGCAAAACGCAACATCTAATCTTCTCATTCACATTCTTCGGCCCAGCCGATAAAAAAAGGGCCGCTCAAGCGGCCTTTCGTCGTTTAAGACCAGAATAAAAAAAAGACGCCTCGTGCGTCCCTTAAAGGAGACAAATCGCCTTCGGCAATTTGCTCCGGCACCAAGCATAACCGCCATGCGGTTACGCTCTCGCGACAAGTTCTGCGAACTTGCGCTGGTAACGCGGGGTGGAGCAGCCCGGTAGCTCGTCAGGCTCATAACCTGAAGGCCGCAGGTTCAAATCCTGCCCCCGCAACCAAATCCCCTCAAAGACGACAATACAATAAAATACCCTCCCGCCGCGGAGGGCTTTTGCGTTCCAAGCACTCAAACCTATGCATCTTCTGGGTCGTAATCTGCATCTCTTTCTGTGCCGATCCAGCCGTTCGAGATTGCCATAAATCCGGATTTGGCCATGATGCGCAAATCATCCAACGCAGAAGAAAGACGCCGTGACCGCCGAACCTTTGCAGATACTCAAGACCATCTACGGCTATGATACGTTCCGTGGACGCCAGGGCGAGCTGGGTTCCGTGCTCGAGCCGTGTCTTCGAGGATTGCTCTAATTAGACCCAGACCGCGCGCCGGGTCTTATTTGAACATGCGGCATTTCGTAGGCATGGGATCGCCCTGGAAGGGGTGGCCTGCGAGGCTATCATTCAGGAAGCTGGGATGCCGGACACTTGGCAGAATGGCTGCCGGAGCATACGTCGATTGTGTGAGAAGCCGCGGCATGCAGTCTAAAGCCCGCCCTGAACCTGCAGGAACTGCAACACCCTGTCGACCCCGTCTCCGCGTTTCATGTCAGAGAAAACGAAGGGCAATGCCGCGCGCATGCGCAGTGCATCCTTGTTCATGACATCAAGATCGACACCGACATGAGGCGCGAGGTCCATCTTGTTGATAACCAGAAGATCGGACCGGGTGATGCCAGGTCCGCCCTTGCGAGGGATTTCCTCACCCTGGCAGACCGAGATAACATAGATCGTCAGGTCTGCGAGATCCGGTGAAAATGTTGCGGCGAGGTTGTCTCCGCCAGATTCGATAAACACCACGTCAAGATCAGGAAAGCGGCCATTGAGGTCTGCTATGGCCTGAAGATTGATCGAGGCGTCCTCACGGATTGCCGTATGCGGGCATCCGCCGGTTTCCACGCCGACGATGCGGTCGGATGACAAGGCCTGCATGCGAACCAGTGCCTCGGCGTCTTCCTTCGTGTAGATATCATTCGTGACGACGGCGACCGAATAATGGTCGCGCATGGCCTTGCATAATTTTTCGGTCAAAGCCGTTTTGCCCGAGCCTACGGGACCACCGATGCCGACACGCAGGGGACCATTCTTCGACGTCATCGCAACCTCCAACGTTAGAGCGCGGGAAAAATCCCATCAACCGGTTAACAGTGTTTTCGCATGGAAAAACCACGCTTATTACGGATTTCGATACAGCAGGCATGAGAGCAGTTAGAGGAACTGCAACGCATATCGGCCCAGAATCTGCCGCAGGGTCTTTCAGACAAGGTACAACCTTTCACGGGAGGACGTGCGACGTCATGACCAGTGCGCAGGTGAGCAGGTCGCTATTCTCATGTCAATCCACACAATTCTGGCTGCCGAGAATTCACGTCGGTCTGCAGAAGCCGAAATGAAATCTGAAATGACCACATCGCGCCTTTCTCGCATGTGATGCGTAAATCGTCCCCGAAATTGGCGCTGCGTCCCTAATATATCCATGATTTACGCCCCGTTGTTGACATCGTCCCGCAGACCCAAACTATTCCCTGAGCGTCTCACTGGTGGAGGAAACAAGATGCGCCCCGCAACATGGTCTGCGTTTGCTCTCGCTGCTTGCCTTATCTTGCCTGTATCGGTACCGGCTCCAGCCTATGCCGTGTCGATCAACATTCATGTCGGTTCCAATCTCAATTTTGGCCGCGCGATAACGTGCAGGCAGGGTCAACAGCTCATTCAGAATCGTGGCTTCCGAAATGTCCGCCGCGTCGATTGCAGGGGCCGGACATTCGTCTATCACGCCAGGCGAGGCAGCGGAGATTTCGAAATTTCGCTCAGTTCCCGCACTGGACGCGTGATGGAGATACGACGGCTTCGTCGGTAGTAATCCAAGCCGGTATTCGGGGCTGATGGTCCGTTGGGTTGCTGCGAATGTATCTCCCTGGATACTATCTATGCGTTCCTGCCGATACCGTGAAAGAGACCCGACAGTCATGTCTGGCTGCCGCTGTCAGGCACGTCGTCTGTTGTATCTCGCCCGGAAGGTGCGCCAAGAACCACTGCTATCCAGCGGGTTCCGGCGAACTGTGCGCAGAACGTGATGATCGCGATCGTGATCGGCACGCCGATGAATGCGCCGAACACACCCCATATTGATGACCAGAAAAACACCGAGAACAACACCAGGAAAGGCGACATCGCCAGCGCATATCCTGCAACACGCGGCTCTATATAACTTCCGATCGCGAATTGTATCACGTTCAGGCCGGCGAAAATAAAGATCGCGGCCTCCGGCGATCCAAACTGCGCCAGAGCGTAGGCACTCGGCAGAAGCGTCGCAATGAACGGCCCCATAAAGGGAATGTAGTTCAGCGCAAACGCAATGACGCCCCATTCTGTTGCAAAGCGCAATCCGAAGACCGCCGACAACACCCAGACCATAATACCAGTCGTAAGGCTCATCAGCGTGCGTACAAACATGTAGCGTCGGAGCTTGGCCGCGGTCTGCATAGCACCACCAATGACGGCATCCGCCGTGTCTTTTGCCAATGCCCTTCGGATATTGCGCGCGACGGCGTCGGTATCGAGGAGCCCGAGCAATACATAGACGACGACAACGATCCAGAAGGAAATCGTCGTATTCAGCCGGGCTGTCACGCCCTGCAGCATTCGAAGCAGCCAACCGACGTTAAAATGTTCGGCCCACAGCCCGGCGACAACGATGCCATGTCCTTCCAGCCACGTCACAAGATTGCTGTAAAGCATCTGGAAGCGGGGGGCGTCGCTGACGACGGAGCGACCGATGCGGCCGAAACCCCATGCACTGACGGATGCAAGCGCTGTGAAGACACAGATGATTATCCCGACCACAATCGCCAGTGCCAGCAGTCTCGGAAGGCGGTTCTGGAGAGTCTTCTGAACCGGCCAGACAAGGGCAATCACAAGAAGTGCACCGGCGATCGGTGCAAAAACCGCAGCGGCGATCTGCAGCGCAGATATAAACGCGATCGTTGCGATCAGAAAAACAGGGCCGACCAGCGTTGGGTTACTCATAAAGTCGATGTCCCTTCCTGGAGAGGATCGCCAAGGGCTGCGACCTGCGGTGCAGGGCAATCAGGCATAGTTGCAAAAATCCGAGTTGGAACAATCGGTTCACTGTCCCAAAACCATGCGTTCCGTCTCAAATCTATCATGCGACTAGAACGGCCAGATCAGCGGAACCATGAAAACGGCGATCAGGAAGAAAAACACCATGAGCGGCGTCCCAAGCTTCCAGTAATCACCGAACCGGTAGCCGCCTGGTCCCATCACCATCATGTTGGTTGTCGTGGCAATCGGCGTCATGAAGGACGCGGAACCGGCAACACAGAGGCTCATGAGAACCGGCTGCGGATCAATTTGCATGGCAGATGCAGCCGCCATTGCGATTGGAATGACAAGCATGGTTGTAGCCGTATTGCTCATCACCTGCCCAAGAGAGGCCGTGAGCACAAATAAACCGGCAACGAGCGCCGTCGGACCGGCTGAGCCGATTGCCGAGACAAGCTCATCGGCCACGAAAGCTGCCGTACCCGATTGCATCATGGCGGTCGAAATCGGCATCATCGCCCCCACGAGCATTACCGTCGTCCAATGAACGGCGCGATAGGATTGCTCGGGCGTAATAACGCCCGACGCGACCAGAACACATGCGCACAGAATGCCCGCAACCGCGGGCGGCACGATATTGGTCGCCAGCATCACGACAAGGCGGATCAGTGCCACTACCGCAACCTTTGCTCCCGGCCCCATTGGAACGGCCTGCCGGCGAACGAGGTCGGGTGAATCAACAACCAGCACATCGGGATCGTTGAGGCGCAGGTCGAGCGCTTCCCAACTGCCTTCGAGAAGAATGGTGTCACCGGCCTCCAGCGTCGGGTTGGCGTAATCAATTTCCTCGCCCCTTCGATGTACCGCCAAAACGATCAGATCACCACTTTCCGTCGCAACGCCTGGAAACATCGGGCGCCCTATGAGGCCGGAGCGTGGCGGAACCATCACCTCCGCCAGGCCGGAGCGCCGGTTGAAGGCCGAATTTCCACCCTCTACAGGCGCGTCCTCGCGAATGGCAAGATGAAGCCGTGCGGCTGCTTCCGCAACAGCCTGTGCGGTGCCTCGAACCAGCAGATAGTCATCCGGCGTGATGCTCCTGCTTCGAGCAGGTAAACCAGAGGCAAGTGCCTGAACGGCCATGACCTGTATCTCGCTTCCACCGCCCAGATCGACGTTGTCCGCCATTACTCCGACCAGGGGAGAACTGTCGCGGATCCTCAACCGGAAGAGCCCGTCCCGCAGACCGTAGTGTTCGACAAGCGTCTGGGCATGGCGGCTGAAGTCGGCGGGCAGCCGGACATTGCTTTTACGTGGAAGCAGGTCTCTTCCGACCAAGAGTACGATCAGGATTGTTCCGGCGAGAAGCGGCACGCCGATATAGGCAAATTCGATGAAGCCGAACCCCTCTCGTCCGGAATCTTCTAAAGCCTCCGAGACGAGGAAATTCTTGGGCGAACCAGTCAGAAGCAGATTGGCCCCGGCGTGAGCCGCAAAAGCGAGCGGCATCAGCAATTGCGCAGGCGATTGACCGAGGCGAACAGCCGCCAGCACGGCAACTGGCATCATCGCTGCAACAGCTCCGCTTCCGCTGACGAGCGACGTCAGGCAACCGACGGCAAGCATGAGAATAAGCAGGAGCCTGGTGCGATTGTTTCCGCCCGCCTGAGCGATCAGCATTTGTCCGCACCATGCGGTTACGCCGGTCCGTTCAAGCGCAGCGCTGATGATGAAGAGACTGGCGATAAACAGAACGGCACGATCCCCGAAACCCGCAAAGGCCTGTTCCAAAGTAACAAGCCCTGCGGCCCAGAGCGAAAGTGTCGCCGCGAAAGCAACAGCAATAACCGGCAGCCTGTTCCATGCGAAAAGAGCGATTGTCGCAAAGATTATCAGACCGGTGCTCTGGATTGGCGACAAACAAAATCTCCCTGCTCGCAGCGCCGGCCTCGTTCACGCCCGCCTTCAGTGCCGAGTTCCGGGACATCACGTGACCGGATCTCTCTGCCGGGCAAGGTCACCTCGCTACGCTAGCAACTGCGGCAACATTAATGATGAGCGACAAATCCCAAAATTGGGCTGATCGTCCCATTTTCAGCGCCGCATCGAGGGCTCCGCAAAGCAGAATTGGAAAATCTAGGGGGTCGTGGCCATGTCGAATATCAGGATCGGAGCGGTCACCGCAAAGGTTGCGACAGCACCAAGGGCATCAATTGTCGTTGCCGGACCTGCAACATCGACATCCGAGATTTTCTGGCCTCGCAGCAGCCGATCGCCGATCAAGCGGACGGCCTCGGGCCGGGTGGCATAGAGCGCGTGGTTGGTACGATCTCCCGAACTCAGCGCGCTGAGATCAAGAACGGTCACGCCGGAAAGATCAGCCAAGGCTCGCCGGTAGTCTTCCTGCGATGGATCGATCCCCCCGAGACGGGCACCACCGCGCGCGATAAACTGCGAAAGCCGAAGGGCCCGGTCTGTCTGCGCCGCGAAAATGGTGATCTGCGGACGCATCGCCCCCATGTCTTCGACCTGCCGCCGGAAGACGCCGACGTCGAGATCCGGAGATGCAAGGATGAGGTTGGAGATTTTACGCGGGACACCGTGTCGTTGAAGAGCAACCTGTCTGACCGCCTCAACCGCAAGCCAGGCACCCATCGAATGGGCCAGCACGACAACTTCATCGATGGATTTGCTATCTATGGCGGCTTGCAACAGGTTCGCCAGATCCGATCGGGAATAGGACGCGTTGTCGAAGTCGCGCTTGTAGTCCAGAAACTGCCCGCGAGATGGCCAGGAAAAAAGGATCGGAACGGCGTCTGCATCCGTATCGTGCACTAGTTGTGCGAAGCGGAAAACGGAGCGGTCAAACGTTGTTCTGAAACCATGCACATAGACGAAAGCCTTGCGCCGGTGTGGCCCCCGGAATGCAGCCGCAACATCCTCAGTTTTGATCGAGGTCACCGATGTCGCGACAAAATTGCGATCCGGATTTCCCGGCGGCCGCCGGGGGAGTTCAAGGGTACCGGGTTTTCGATTGCGAGGGACTGAAACGACGATCCTGCTATAGGAAACCGAGGCGCCGCGATCACCGCCGAACAATACGCCGGGATCTTTGACCGGCTCCCGCGTTGTTGCGGCAATAAGAGTAATCTGATCGGCGTTCGCGACAGGCGACGTTACGGTCAGCAATCCCGTTCGTGGTGCACAGGCCACCAGACAGGCAGAAAAAACAGCAACCAAGAATATGCTTCGCCTGCGCATTTTTACCTCAGTGAGCCGAAGCGCTGGTGCATTACCTTCCGGCACACTCAAAGCCACTGAGCGACCGGCGGCATACTAACTCAGCTCAAACCGGTCGTCACATGGGATCAACGGCTTACCACGAAAAATCGCCCTTGTTCCGCCAGTCCGGGACGGGTTGCGTAGATTCGGGACTGTGATCCCATGACTTATCGCGGCCTCCGGCTCATCGTGATCATCAGGGTTCAGGCGTGCTGGCGTCAGGCAGCCGTATTGAAAACCGTATCAAGTCGGGTTTGTCAAAGGGAAGCAGGATTGAGCCCGGTAGCCCTCGTTGCAATCATCATCGTTGCCGCAATAGTTTTGTTCATCTCGAACAGGGTACCGGCCGTTGTCGTCGCCATGCTGACTTGCCTGTCCCTGTGGGCGACAGGCCTGCTCAGTCTTGACCAGACCCTTGCCGGCTTCGGTGATCCCGCTGTCATTTTCATAGCAACGCTTTTCGTCGTCAGCTCCGCACTTGAGCTCACCGGCGTCACGGTCTGGATGGGCAAGCGGTTATTGTGGAATGCCGGGAAAAAAAGCCGCAGCCGGTTCTTCCTTGTCATGATGAGCCTAGTTGCCATGCTGACGGCACTGACGGGTATCTATGGAGCGGTGGCGGCCTTTTTACCTGTCGTTGTCGTCACTTCGGTTCGGCTTGGACAAAAAACGTCCCAATTCCTTCTCCCGCTCGTCTTCGCCGCCCATGCGGGATCGATGTTGACGCTGACCGGCACCCCGGTAAATGTTCTTGTCTCCGACGCGAGTATCGACGCCGGCGCTGAAGGTTTCGCATTCTTCGAATTTGCTCTTGTCGGGCTACCCCTTCTCGTTGGCAGCATGCTGATCATCATCCTGTTCGGCGAACGACTGTTACCGCAACGAAACGGTCCTTCGATCCCGTCGGATTTCAGCCGTCATGCACGGACGTTGGTGGAACAATACGGGATTGGAGCAAATCTCCACCGCCTGCGTGTTCGCTCCACCTCGCCCTGCATGGGCAAGGCTGTCTCGACGGTCGACATGGCCCCCTATGTCGGCGCCCGGCTGGTGGCGGTGCATGAGGGTGACACCGCCCAGCCGATAAGACGGCCGCATATCGGGGAAAATGATCATCTCCTTTTGAGCGGAAATCCCGACGCGATCGCAAAATTCGCCGTGGACCTGCATTTGTCGTTTCGGGAACACGAGGAAAACTCGGACGATATCCTTTTCAATCACCAGTCCGGACTGGCGGAAGTTGCTATCCCGCCGCGATCGCAACTGATCGGCCAGACAGTCTTTCCCGGCATGGTCACCGAAAGTGGTGATCTTATCATTCTTGCCGTCCAAAAGGCGGGCAAGTCTGTCGATGGCCTCAATGCCAACGGCGATGCAGGGGCGACCTCGCTGGAGGCCGGAGATACGATGCTACTGCAGGGAACATGGAAAGCACTTGATGTGCGCCTGAACGACCCGGACGTGCTCATCGTCAGTTCGCCCGAACTCGTTCGCAGGCAGGCTGTCCCCATGGGGGCCGCTGCCAGGCAAACAGTCGCAATCCTGGCCGCCATGATCGTTCTGCTTGTAACCGGTATCGTTCCTCCAGCCGTCGCCGGTATTCTCGCGGCAGGCGCGATCGTTCTTTCCGGCATCCTGACACCAGAACAATGCTTCAGGGCTATAGGATGGAGCACTGTCATTCTCATAGCAGCAATGAAGCCGCTTGCTGCAGTCATGATTGAGACGGGCGCTGCACCGCTGATCTCGAGGCAACTTGCCAATCTGGTTGGAGACATCAGCCCGACGGGACTTCTGGCCGGCCTGTTCCTGCTGACCGCAATACTTGGACAGTTGATCAGCAACACGGCAACCGCCCTGATCATGGTCCCGATTGGGATCGCAGCAGCGACCGGCATGGGCATCTCACCGCGTCCTGTTCTGATGAGCATCGCAATTGCAACTGCGGCAGCGTTCCTGACGCCGATAGCATCACCCGCCAACGCAATGGTCATGGGGCCTGGCGGTTATCGCTTTCGTGAATACTGGAGGCTTGGTCTGCCGCTGTTCGTCTGGTTCTTCATCGTTTCAGTCTTCGTCGTCCCACTCTTCTGGTCTTTCTAGGATGAGGGACTGGTGGCGTCATTACCTTGCACTGGTCGAAATCCACGAATGAATTTCGCGCTGCTCATGAAGGATGGTCATATACAAACGTACACTCTGAAAATTTTGGAGTAACGGCATGCTGGCGTCAGGACACACGAAAGCCATGACGTATCTTGTCATGCTGATGTGGCTCGTTCTTCATGGAGAAACGGCAACCGCAAAACCGCTTCGCAATGGTTCGGGGTGCGTCGTCCTCGTGCATGGCCTCGCCCGCGGCACCGGTTCTTTCTGGCTGATCGATAAGGCGCTGAGCCGGCAGGGCTATCAAGTGGTAAGCGCCGAATATCCCTCAACGACAGCAAAGGTTTCAGAACTGGTGGGCTACATAGGCCTCGCGGTAGAACGCTGCAGCGCACAACCCGTGCATTTCGTCACACACTCGCTCGGCGGCATTCTCATTCGTTACTGGCTGGCACAAAGGCCAGCCCCCGAATCTCTTGGCAGGGTGGTAATGCTTGCCCCGCCCAACCATGGCTCCGAGATCGTCGATGTGTTCGGCGATTTTCCGCCTTTCGACTGGATCAACGGTCCGGCCGGGCAGGAGCTCGGCACCGGAGCGGGTGCAATCTCGCGTATTCTCCCATCACCTGATTATCCGGTCGGGATTATTGCCGGTGACCTTTCCATCAATCCGCTGTTCAACTCGATTTTACCCGGCCCAAACGATGGGAAGGTGACGGTTGAATCCACCCGGCTCAGCGGCGCGGCAGATCATCTCGTCGTGCACGCAACGCACACCTTCATGACCTACAATCCAATCGTCGTCATGGAGACGATCAGTTTCCTGGAAAGAGGATCGTTCCGGCACGGACTGTCATTCATCACCGCGTCGCAGGAACTAGGATCGATCTTTGAATGAAACAGGCGTAGTCGAGCTGCCATATTTGCTGCTTTGCAACACGTTTGCCGCGAAGCGGGAGTTTTTGCATCTTTTCTTTACAGACCTTGAATTGTAATAATAACATTCACTTGCGCTTAACCTTCGGCACACGGTCAACATTGTGCTTCGTTAAAAATCGGCTTCCTATCACGATGCACCAGCGCAGCGTCGATGCTGGTTACTTCATGTTTTTTCACTCTTGGGTTCAAGGAGAGATATCATGAATGCACGGGTAGAATGTGGGCAGATGTCATCCGCCGAATTTGCGGATGATCCGCTGAGAAGCACGGTAGAATGTGACACGGCCGGCGTCAGCGCGCTTGAACGCTTCGAGTTTTTCCGGAACTGGCATTCGGATATCATCGATGTCGGCCTTGCGGAGGGAGAAACCGCCACCTTTGAAGCCAGCGAGAAAATCTGGCAGATCGCCGATATTGCGTTTGCCGTAATCGATACCTCCCCCGGCCATCTGCTTCGCTGGGAGCACAAGAAAAAGCCAGCCGTCGACAATTGGGTCGTGACAGTCAGGAGCAGTGAGGCATCCGGCCCGAAGGACGGATCACCACGGCGACGGCTTCGCATGGCCAATCTTGCCGCGCCGGGTGACTTCGAGAGCAAAGGACGGCTGATTGCACTGTTCTTTCCCTACGGCGCGGTTGACGCGCCTCTCCATCCCGAGATCGCTGAAAATGCTGTCGAATTTCTTGCCGACTATCTCATCCTGCTTCATCAAAATCTTGTTCACCTCAAACAAAGCAGTGTCTCCAGGGTCGCCGAAGCCACCACCCACATGCTGGCAGCCGTGCTTTTGCCATCGCACGAAAAACTCGTTCAGGCACAGGCACCAATCGACGCCGTGGTTACGACCCGCGCCATTCGCGCGATAGGCGTCCAGATTGCGGATCCGGATCTGAGCCCCGAGCATCTTTGCAAAAGCGTTGGCGTCTCTCGTTCACGCCTTTACCGGATTTTTGAGCCGGCTGGAGGAATCTCCAACTACATTCGCCGCAAACGCCTGTTGGAAACATATCGCGCGCTCGCAGATACGACCAACGTGAACTCCATTTCACAAATTGCCGAGAATGTCGGCTTTACGGACCCATCCAGCTATAGCCGTATGTTCAAACGCGAGTTCGGACTTTCACCGAAAGAAGTCAGAGCTCTTGGTTGGCAGGGAATCCGCCATCCACTGGCCTTTAGCTGCAACCACTTGGATACCGGCGCCGCCACGTTGAACACCTTGCTCATCAGCAATGCGCTTGGCTTGTCGGACGCCAGCGCGTGAAAAAATCGCAGTTTGCATGCTTCGGGCGCTGCCGAACGAGAAAGGGACATCCTGCACATAATTGGGATTAACTGCATATATTCAAATTCACTAATGTGAATAAAGTCGGCCATAACGTTTGTCCTCGACCATCCAATTCCAGCCCTTAAGCTTTTGCTTGAGTTCAGTTTTTATATAACGGTTGTCCTCAAGAGTTGTGTCCGGCCTTTTGTTGCTGGTGAGGTGGCCTTCTGGCAGGCTCGTAAAAAACATGCGGCTTTCTGGATATCTCCCGGTTGCGATCTGCCTTACGCGCTCAAACGGTAGAGTGCCCCTAATGCAGCACCACGCTGATATTGCCGAAGAGAACGATGGCCAGGCCCGCCTGAACAGCATCATTGACATCGATACCCGCGAAGCACCGCCTGCCGAACAGTTCGATCTCTATCGGTCCTGGAACTCAAATCTGGGTGATGTCACTTTATTACGGGAAAAATTCGAGGCATTTGCGGTGCGCCAGAGGGTATGGCAACTGGGCAACCTCGCGCTGCTGTCACTGGAATATCCCCGCACCGGCTATCGGCGGAGATGGAATAACAAGAAAGTGCCGGTCTTCGACCACTGGGTGTTAAGTATTCCGCTGACCCTGTTGCCGGACGGCCTGCTGAACCACAGTGGGCAATTCCACTGGCATTGCCTTTCTTCGCCATACGAGGCGGAAGGCGAAGATGACGGAACGATTGCTCTCATCCTGCCGCGTGATTTTGCGTTCTCGCAGCCCTATGATCTCGCGATCCGGCCAGAAATGTCCGCGCTGATTATCGACTACATCCAGCTGCTGCATCATTCGCTCCCCGGTCGTGTGGAGCGGGATGCCGAACATATGGCCGTCGCGACAACCTCTTTGCTGTCGGCCTGCATCACGCCGACGCGCGACCGTGTGTTCGAAGCGGATGGACCGATCAACGCCGTGATCATGATGCGCGCGAAAAAACTTATCGCCACACAGCTGGCAATGCGCGACCTTTCTCCCGAAAAATTGTGCCGCGACCTCAATGTCTCACGGTCCAGGCTTTATCGGATATTCGAGACCAGTGGCGGTATTTCCAACTACATCCGCCGCCAGCGTCTTTTACGGACCAGAGACATTCTGGCCAATGAAAATGACAGGCGGTCCATCTCCGTAATCGCCGAAGAGTGGGGGTTTACAGACCCGTCGACTTACAGTCGCACGTTTCGACGTGAGTTTGGTGTCACACCCAAGGAGGCACGCGAAGCAGGACGGCTTCGCCCGAAACGGTCGTCGTTTCTGTCCGCAGAACCCTATGGAGAAGAAGGGCCGCCTCTTTACGCTATGTGGGCAAACTGCCGTGTTCCACAATATCAATGGTCGTCGGTGTGAGAGGTTACAGCAAGCAATCGAAGGTCACGGGTCAAACAGTCTTGTGCAGTTTATCCCGGTCTTGTGCACAGTATCCCTATTTAGCTAAATGGCTGCAAAATCCGTACTTTAACAGGATTTTTTGCTTCCCGACCCGCGCTTTACAGAAATATGCTCTGGCTGCCGACCTCGGGGCAGGGCGATGGCAAGCACGCTCGCATTTGCCGTATCTGCCCTGGCCACTAACGCTTTCCGGAGGGTAACGCATGGGAATTACCGGCAGGTTTTCTAAAGTTCTCCTCGCCTCCATGATCGCGGCCTCAGTTGGCATGACGGTTCCGGCACGTGCGCAGGACGCGCCCAAAGTCGCAACGATGAAGGTCGCCGTGGATGATGTTTCTCCGGAATACGAGTTTGTGGGACGCATTGAGGCATTGAATGCCGTCGACATCCGCTCGAGGATAGATGGCTTCATTGACGCAAGGTCATTCGAAGAGGGGGCCGAAGTCGAAGAAGGCCAGGAACTTTTCAGAATTGACAGCCGGGCTCTTGAGATCGCGCTTTCCGATGCGCGAGCTAATCTTACCCGCGCAAATGCGACCCTTCTCGATGCCGAACGGCAGCTTGCGCGCAATCAATCCCTGAACCAGAGCGTCGCGCGCGCAACCGTGGAACAGAGCGAAACGGCACGTGACACTGCGTCGGCAAGTGCGCAGTCGGCAGAAGCGGCCGTGAAGCAAGCCGAGCTTAATCTCAGCTACAGCCATATTACCTCGCCCCTGAAGGGACGGATTGGAACAGCTGCGTTTTCCGTCGGCAGTTACGTGACGCCATCATCAGCGGCGCTGGCGCGTGTCGTTCAGCTTGACCCCGTCCGGGTGGTTTTTTCCGTCAGCGATCGTGCATTGCTGGATTTGCGCGAAGCGGCAGGCGGGGCGAGCAAGGATGAACTTGCCCTTCGCTATAATACGCGCCTGAGGCTCTCCAATGGCCAGATCTATCCCCAGACTGTACCGGTCACGTTCCTCGGCAGCGAAGTCGATGAGGGAACAGGGACGCTGCCGATCCGCTCCGTTTTCCCCAATAGCGATTTCCTGCTGATCCCCGGTCAGTTCGTAACGGTGGTCGTCTCGGAAAACACACGGTTGGAGCGCCCGATTGTGCCACTTGGCGCCGTACAGCAGGACCGGGAAGGACGTTACGTCATGTTGGTGACGGCGGATAAAAAGGCCACTCAACGCCGGATCACCGTGTCCGAGCAACGAAACGGAGCCTGGATCGTCGAGAGTGGTCTGGAGGGAGGTGAAGACGTCATCATCGAAGGTCTCCAGAACGTTGCTGAAGGGTCGGTTGTCGACATCATCGCAGACAAGACGTCATCTCAGCCAGTGGTGCCAAAATGAACATTTCCGCCCCATTCATTGGCCGCCCACGTTTCGCGATGGTCATCGCAGTCGTGATGCTCATCGCCGGCACCGTAGCGCTTCTTCAGATCCCGGTGGCCCAGTTTCCGCAGATCACACCACCTGAAGTCCAGGTGACAGCCAGCTATCCCGGCGCCAGTGCGACCGTGATGACGGACAGCGTTGGCGCTCCGATCGAAGAGCAGGTCAACGGGGTAGAGGGCATGATGTACATGTCTTCGTCGAGCACCGATAACGGTACCTATTCTCTTACTGTGACCTTCGAGGCCGGCACTGATCCGGCTATTGCCCAGGTCAATGTCCAGAACCGCCTTGCACTTGCAACGCCCCGCCTACCCGCTGCCGTCACACAGGCCGGCGTGACGGTTCGGAGTCGCTCGTCAAGCATGCTGCTCGGTTTGGCGATCTATTCACCGAAGGGAACGCAAAGCGAAGTCTTTATCAGCAACTATGCAACGGTAAACATTCGCGATGCCCTTGCCCGGCTCCCCGGGGTCGGCGAAGCGAGTGTCTTCGGCCCGACCTACAGCATGCGTATATGGATGATGCCTGACCGGATGGAGGCACTCGGTATCACTGCTGCGGATCTCACCGCTGCGATCCGAGCGCAGAATGCCCAGGCATCCGCTGGCCAGATCGGCTCGCCACCGGCAATGTCCGGACAGCAGCTGCAGCTTACCGTCATGGCGCGGGGACGCCTCGCCAACGAGGCGGAATTCGGCGATATCATCGTTCGCAGCAACCGTGATGGCGGCGTTGTCCGGCTCCGCGACGTCGCTCGCGTGGAACTTGGCGCCCAGTCATATGATACGGCTTCGACCCTCAATGGTCATCCAAGCGCGACCGTCGTCGTCTATCAGTCATCGGATGCCAATGCACTTGCGGTATCGAATGCAGTGCTCGGCGAACTCGAGAGGCTATCCACACAGTTCCCCGATGACGTTGCCTATACGATGGTATTCGACACGACGTCCTTCGTGCGGGAAACCATCCGCGAAATCTTCGTGACGCTCGCGATCACCTTCGTCCTCGTGGTAGCCGTCGTGTTCGCCTTCCTCCAGGATTGGCGTGCAACGCTGATCCCGACGCTGACGATCCCAGTTTCGCTGATCGGCGGGTTCGCCGTCCTCTACGTTCTTGGTTATTCTGCCAACACGATCACGCTTTTCGCAGTCATTCTGGCAATCAGTCTCGTCGTGGACGACGCCATCATTGTCGTTGAAAACGTCCAGCGACTTATGACGGAACGGGCGATAGACATTCGTGCGGCAACGCTTGCGACCATGGAGCAGGTCACTGGTCCGATCGTTGCGACCACGCTCGTTCTCGCTGCGCTTTTCGTTCCGGTCGCATTTCTGGCAGGGATCACGGGGGAACTCTACCGCCAGTTCGCCGTGACGATCCTCGTGACGGTCCTTTTTTCAACAATCAATGCGCTGACATTGAGCCCGGCTCTTTGCGTGCTCATTCTCAGGCCCGGTCGGGAACACAAGACCGGACTGTTCGGCAGGTTGAACAATGGCCTGGACTCCTCGCGTCGGTTTTATCTGAAAATGTTTTCGCTGTTCGCACGACGTTTTGTGCTCGCGGGCGTGCTGTTTGCCGCAGTCCTGGTCGGCATTTTTGGTTTCTACCGCATGCTTCCGACCGGGTTTGTTCCTGCCGAGGACCAGGGATATCTGTTCATGAACGTGCAGCTTCCCAATGCTGCATCCCTCGAGCGCACCCAGCAGACAATCACGCAGGTAAGTGCGCTGCTGCAGCAAACGCCGGGGATTGCCAACACGATCGGTATTGCCGGTGTCAGCATGGTTGGTGGTGGCGGTTCAAACAGTGGAATGATCATTTCCGCACTGAAGCCATGGAGTGAACGTGGATCCGACCAGAGCGCATTTGCGTTGATCAACCGGCTCCGCCCACAGCTCGCGGCCATTTCCACGGCTTCAATCGTGCCCTTCAATCCCCCGGCAATTCCCGGTCTCGGCACGACAGGCGGCTTTGACTTCCGCCTGCAGGCCCAGGCGGGCCAGAGCCAGCAGGAACTGGCCGAGGTCATGCGAAATCTCATTATGCAAGCGAACCGGACACCGGGACTTGCCGGCGTTTTCAGTACCTTCTCCGCTGAGGTGCCGCAGCTTTATCTCGATATCGACCGGAAGCGGGCCGAGCTCTATGGTGTTTCGCCCGCCGCGATTTTCGCAACGTTGCAGGCTCATCTGGGGTCAACATATGTTGACGATTTCAACATTTTCTCGCGTGTGTATCAGGTCCGGCTGCAGGACGAGGCAGCCTATCGCCAACGTATCGATGACATCCAGCGCCTGAGGGTTCGCAGTCAGTCGGGGGAACTTGTTCCGCTCCAGAGCATGCTTTCCATCTCGACGGTCTACGGGCCGAGCTCGGTCAATCGTTATAATCTGTTCTCATCAGCCTCGATCAACGGTCAGGCAGCAGCAGGCACCAGCACCGGGCAAGCCCTGACGATCATGGGTGGACTGGCAAACGAGGCACTGCCTGCCGGTTTCGGGTTCGAGTGGACGGGTCTGGCGCTTCAGGAGCAGCAATCGGGGAACGAGACGGTCATTATCCTCATCATGGGCATCGTCTTCACCTATCTTTTCCTCGTCGCGCAATATGAAAGCTGGAGCGTCCCGGTTGCCGTGATGTTGTCAGTTGCGGTCGCAGTGGTCGGCGCTCTCGGCGCCCTCGTCGTCGGTGGCATCGATCTCAACATCTACGCCCAGATCGGCCTGCTGCTGCTGATCGGGCTTGCGGCAAAAAATGCGATCCTGATCGTGGAATTCGCCAAGGAACGCCGTGAAGAGGGCATGAGCATTTTCGATGCGGCGTCCGAGGGCACATCCCAGCGCTTCAGACCTGTCCTGATGACGGCACTCGCCTCCATTCTTGGCGTTGTTCCGCTGGTCATTGCAACCGGTGCCGGTGCAGGCAGTCGCCAGGCAATCGGCTCCACGGTGCTCGGCGGCCTGCTGCTGGGTACCGTGCTCGGGCTTGTCGTCATTCCCGTACTTTACCTGGTTGTCCAGACCGGTCGGGAAAGGCTGAAGGAACGGCTCTTCGGGGTCAAACCGGATCCTGTTACCGAGGTAGCCGGCGAATAGCCGGGAGGCTCCGAGGCTCCGAGGCTTCAGCCAGACAACAACGGCGCCCTGTGGCGCCGTTTTGTGTCTTGTCCGAGGAGCATGGTGGTCGATGGAAAGCACTGCGGCACAAATCCTGTTCTTCGGCAGGTCGTCGAAAAATCAGAACAGTCATGTCGACAAAAATGACAGGCATCCTGTGGACGTCGTTTTGAAGATCAACCCTGGTGTCCGAGACAGCGCGCGCGATTATCTTCCGGTGTAGTGGATTCGGCGGGTGGGACTGGCACGAGTGCCTTGAATGCACCCTGACCCAGCAGCATAAGCCAGGTTACGAGAACAAAGGTTGACGTCAGGACCGGCATGCCGATCGGCGTCAGGAAGATGGCAACCGAAGCCCAGAGCCAGCTTGCTATGACAGCGCCAAAAATGGCGTAGAGGAGGCTGCGCCAAGTGAAAACCAGAAAAATGCCGCCGAGCGCCATGGCAGTCAGGGCCGAGTTGTAGCCAAAAAGGCCGTCACGCACCGCCCCTTCCGGTCCTCCATACAGGGCAGCCACCAGCGTGCCGACAATCGCTCCAAGTAAGCCCATTGCGGCGCAAATGCGGGAGTTCAGGCCAATGGCGATCAGGATGAGATATCCGGAAATCCAGTTGTCCTGGAAAAAGATCTGGCCGATCGACGTGCCGATCCCTTCGTACCAGGTTGAAAGGACATAAGGCACCGTGTCGGAAAACTGCTCGGGCGAGATGGGTTTGGCCATGGGGCCGGCATCGATGGCATCGAATTTCAGAACGGCGAAGAGAAAGAGCCATCCGACAAGGACGAACGGCATCGTCAGCGGCGCCACCTTGTGAGGCGCGAGCAATGCACCAATGCTGGCAAGCGCCATTGTGGTGAAGGCGGCAGCACAGATGATGTAGACAACCATCGCGATGGACGGGATGGAGCCGGCCCGAAAATCCTCGCTGGTGAAGGCAACGAGCGCCAGGCCGACCAGCGCGCCATTGAACCCGTAAAGGCCATCACGCAGCATTCCTCTGTCAGCCTTGAGGATCACCGCCGTCAAGGTGCTCGAGATGACCCCGAGAATACAGATGACGGCGTAAATCCATGAATTCCAGACAAGTGCGGCCAGGATGACGAGGCCTGACAGCGGGTTGTTCTGAAAGACGACCTGCCCGATGCCCCGCAGCGACCAGTCCACGAAAGAAAACAGGGGGTGATCCGGAAAATGGTTCAGCTTCATGAATACGTGCTCCTGTCGCGCAGGCTCGAGGCTTCTGCCCTGTTGTTGGAAATACCGGACGCGTAAACGCCCGGTATTCCCGCTTTCTAGAAGAGGAAATACCGCTGCGACATCGGCAGCACGTCGGCCGGTTCGCATGTGATCAGCTCTCCGTCGACGCGCACCTTGTAGTTTTGCGGATCGACCTCGAGCTTTGGTGTGCGGCTGTTGTGGATCATGTCCTTCTTGCGCACCGTCCTGGTACCGCTGACAGCGACGAGCTGCTTGTTCAGTTTAAGTTTCTCACCGATGCCGTCATCAAGCGCCGCCTGCGAGACGAATGTGACACCTGTCGAACCGAGGGCGCGGCCGAGCACGCCGTACATCGGGCGGTAATGCACGGGCTGCGGTGTGGAAATCGACGCATTCGGGTCACCCATCGGGGCCATGGCGATCATTCCACCGATCATCACCAGTTGCGGCTTGATGCCGAAAAATGCTGGTTTCCAGAGAGCGAGGTCTGCTCGTTTTCCCACCTGAACGGACCCGATCTCATGAGCAAAGCCGTGCGTCAGAGCCGGATTGATCGTATATTTGGCGATATAGCGCTTGACACGAAAGTTGTCGTTTCGCTCGCTGTCTTCCGCCAGTGGACCACGCTGGACCTTCATCTTGTGCGCGGTCTGCCAGCAACGAAGCGTCGTCTCGCCGATGCGACCCATCGCCTGCGAATCCGAAGACATCATCGAAAAGACGCCAAGGTCGTGGAGAATGTCTTCCGCCGCAATTGTCTCGCGCCGGATACGCGACTCGGCAAAGGCAACATCTTCCGGGATCTGCGGGCTGAGGTGGTGGCAGACCATCAGCATATCGAGATGTTCGTCGATGGTGTTGATCGTAAATGGCCTGGTAGGATTTGTAGACGACGGAAGGACGTTTTCTTCACCGGCTGCGGTAATGATGTCAGGCGCATGCCCGCCGCCAGCGCCTTCGGTGTGGAAACTGTGGATGGTACGACCCTTCATCGCCGCCAGGGTATCCCGAACGAAGCCGCTCTCGTTGAGCGTGTCACTGTGGAGCGCGACCTGAATGTCCATCTCGTCGGCAACCGTCAGGCAATTGTCGATGGCAGCCGGTGTCGTTCCCCAGTCTTCATGCAGCTTGAGACCAACAACGCCGGCGCGAATCTGCTCCCGCAGCGGATCGGGTTTGCTTATGTTGCCCTTTCCAAGCAGGCCGACATTGATGGGCAGCGCTTCCGCTGCCTCAAGCATCCGGTGAATTGCCCAGGGGCCGGCGGTAACAGTTGTCGCGAGCGTACCGACCGTCGGTCCCGCACCTCCGCCAACAAGCGTCGTCGTGCCGCTCGCGAGCGCCTCTTCGGCCTGTTGTGGTGCGATGAAGTGGATATGGGTGTCGACGCCGCCTGCGGTGAGGATGCGCCCTTCGCCGGCGATGACGTCGGTGGCGCCACCGACAATAATCGATATTCCCGGCTGGATATCGGGGTTGCCTGATTTGCCGATGCCGGAAATTCGGCCATTCTTGATGCCGACATCCGCTTTGATGATGCCCCAGTGATCAATGATGATGACATTGGTGATGACGACATCGGCAACCTCGGCCGCCGGCCGCTGGCTTTGACCCATGCCGTCGCGGATCACCTTGCCTCCACCAAACGTCACCTCCTCGCCGTATATGGTGTGATCTTCCTCGATCTCGATGACGAGTTCCGTGTCCGCCAACCGAAGCCTGTCGCCCTTGGTCGGACCGTAGAGATCGGCGTAGTTCTGCCGTGTGATCGTTACCATCCTTGCCTCCTAGAGCTTGCCCATAACCTTGGCGTTGAAACCGTAAACCTCTCTTCCACCATCGAGCGCCACGAGCTCGACCGTGCGCTCCTGCCCCGGCTCGAAGCGGACTGCCGTTCCGGCAGGAATATTGAGCCGGAAGCCACGGCTGGCCTCCCGGTCGAACAGCAGCGCTTCATTCGTTTCATAGAAGTGATAGTGGGACCCCACCTGGATCGGTCTGTCGCCGGAGTTGGCAACGTCGATCTTGCGCGTCTGCCGATCCTTGTTGAGCTCGATGGAGCCATCCTCGATAAAATATTCGCCGGGAATCATGATAGCCTCCTCAGGGAATGGGGTTGTGGACGGTGACGAGTTTCGTACCGTCGGGAAAAGTCGCTTCGACCTGTATGTCGTGGATCATCTCCGGCACGCCCTCCATGACCTCTTCACGGGTCAACAATGTCGCGCCATATGACATGAGATCGGCGACGGTTCGCCCTTCGCGGGCGCCCTCCAGCAGTGCCCCTGAGATAAAGGCTACCACCTCTGGGTAGTTGAGTTTCAGGCCCTTTGCCCTGCGCCGTTCTGCGAGCAGTGCAGCGGTAAAGATCAGGAGTTTGTCCTTTTCACGCGGTAGCAGTTCCATGGGTAGCCCTCATCGTTTTGCTGGTTCACGTTGCCCAGATGCGTGGAGCGACGGCCTTTTTCATGAGGCCTCGTTCGCGAAGAATGCTCCACGCCTGGAGAAAAAGCGCCTTGCCTTCGGACATGCGCTGGCCGAGGTAACGGCAGACGATCACATGCTCGAGCTGGCTGACCGAAAAAACACCTGTCGCCTGTGTGCCAAGCGTCTCGCGAATACATTCAACGGTGTTTTCGAGCGCGGGTCCCGCGTAGACCATTGTTCCGACGATCGGGCGCCCGGCAAAAAAGACCGGGGCGTCCAGAATCTCCGGTGAGCGCGAAAACGCCATTCGCTCGAACCAGATAAGCTCGCCATCGCGAAATATCTCGACACGTTGCTGAAGCCCACCGGTCACGAAACGCTCCCCCGCCGCTGGGCGGCCGAGGCTGATAAAGTCCCAGCCGGCATAAACGGCATTGCCCGCAAGCGTGACGCGGGTGTTGATGGAAGCATCCGCACCCTCAAAAAGAATGGTTTCCTGCGGGAGATTTTCGCAGATACCGTTTTCGCCAACGTCGATCTGCGTGCGTTGCACGCTCGCGCCGCCATCGGTGCGGTAGAATTTCGTCGCACCGGGGGTGGTGAGGACGCAGCGCGCCTGCGGAGCAAGGCGACAATTGATGTCGAGGACATCGCCACCTGCAACGCCGCCCGGCGGATGCAGAATGTAGACATGCGCGGAGCCATCGCTTTCGGGATGAAAGGCACGTTGAACCGCAAGCGGCCCGCTATGGCGTCTGTGCATGAGGCGGGTCTTCCCGTGGGATTGCGCAAACCACAATTCGAGCTGCGCATTCCATCCGTTGACCATGGGCGAAAATCCCTCTCGTGATCGCTCCTGGCGGCCTGCGCTACGATTCAAGTCCACCGGTACCTCCAGCTATTCGGAAGGTGGTTGCTCAGACGGCTTTGCGCCGGCTTGTCGCACCACGTCCTTCGTGTGATCGCTCCGTTTTTCGCTCCGTGTCCCTTCTGCCAAATGGTGCGAACTCGCGGTCAGCTTCATTGCTCCTGCCAAAAGGAGCGCGGATATCGGAAGCACCAGCGCTTCCCATTGCAAAGGCATCTGCATTTCACCGACCTGGGCGGCAAAATGGACAACGAGATAAAGGATGATCATCTGGAAGAAGAGGTTCTTGAGCTCCGCTACGGTATCGATGATCATCCATTGCGGCAGCTTCGATCGCTGCTCGGGCGGGATGTCGAGCGCAAAGCCAAGTGCAATACCGCAGCCCACCACCATCAACACGATGCCCAGGAGAATTTTGTCCGTTGCGCGCAGCACCGCGACGATGACGGACATATCGGGGTTCAGCCGGGCCATCCGGAAACTGTCCACAAGCATAAGTATGGCTTCCCAGAACATCAGGAAGGCGCCGAAAAGCACACCCGCGGCGGCAAGGATGAGAACGGACCGGAGGCCACGAAACAACGAAATCAATGCATAGCCCTCCCTGGACTATCGTGTGATACCGGCAAGATGCGTTCCTGCGGACTCCATTGGCACCTAGGAACGAAAGAGCCGGCTGTATTGCGTTTCATGCCAGGCACTCGCCATGGCCATGACGGGTGCGGCATTGCCTATTTCATCGTCGGTGACCGTCTCGGCCTTTCTCGCCGCCCGCTCGATGACGTCATCTGCAGCAATAAGGAGGCGCTGGCCGGCCGTGTGCCCCAGCGGGACCAACCGAATGGCCGCAGACACCTGGCCTTCGACCGTACTCCATAGAAGCCCCCGCAGCGCATCGGTCTCCGAGATGTTCCAGTGCGTCGCCGCCAGCGTGAAGGCTGCCGGATATGTCAGCTTCGACCCCTTGAAGGATTTGGCGGACGAAACGCCGAGATCCTGCAGAACCTTCAACATCGATGCGCCCATCTGCTTGTCTTCCAGTTCGATCTCCCGGCTTTCCCGCGCCGCCGACAGCCAAGCATCAGCCTTCAGGAACGCGTCACGATCCCCGACCTTCATCGCCCGCATCATGCGCAGGAACAAAGCCGCATCGCAGACAGAGTAGCTGTGCTCGACAAGACCGAATATCCAGGCCGCAGCACTTGCCTCATCGTAAACATTCCTGTCGTGCACTGCCCATTCCAGACCGCGGGAGTAGGAAAACGAGCCGACGGGCTGGCTTGGGCTCACCAGGCGCAGAAGCTGGATGGGCAGGCCACCGGATGTCTGTTGCGTCACATGGTTCTCCCGGAGCTATCGCTAAAGCCGGCCCTATGCCGACCCCTTTGGCTTCACATGTTTCATCACGTGCATTCGGCCAGTCAGCTTGCGAGTAAAAGGACGCCGCCAAGTGCGGTCGCGCCACCGGCCAGGCGCAAAGCAGCTGTCCCGCGCGTCAGCCGCTCGGCGACGATGCCCGTTCCCATTCCGATCATGTGCAGCAATGCCGTCGCGATACCAAAACCTGCTCCGAAGACCAGGGCGCTCTGGTTGGCCAGTTCGGTGCCATGGGCGTGTCCGTGGAAAAAAGCGAACCCGCCGACAATCATGGCGACGAGCACCGGCGAGACCGGGCGCGCAACCGCGACCGAAAGACCGATGATGATTGTCGAAGCGAGAATGACCGGCTCGACCAGGGGGATGTGCACACCCGCAAGCGCCACGATAAAGCCGACCAGCATCAAAGCGACAAAAGTCGCAGGAATGGCGATCAGGGAACGTCCCCCGAGCATGGCGGCTGAAAGGCCGACCGCGACCATGGCAAGGATGTGATCCCAGCCGGAAAGCGGGTGCATGAACCCGGACATGAATGAGCCATGGTCGCCATGGCCGACATGTGCGAGTGCCGGGGTGCTGGCCATCAGTAACGGTATCAGGATCAGAACGGACATTTTCTTCATGGCACGGTCTCCATAACGTTGAACGGGTAAGCCTATGAATTGTCACCGGATCCCGAACAGGCGGGATCAGCGTGCGGTGCCAGCTCAGAATGAGCCGAACATCGAACCGAGAAAAAAGACTGCGATGAGAGACAGGATGACGCCGACAATGACCGTCATGATCATGTCGAAATAGCTTCCGGCGTGCGTCTGCTTGCTGATCTGCAGGAGGAGCAGCACCGTACCATTGTGCGGCAGGGCATCCAGCGTGCCGGCGCTGATCGTCGTCAGACGATGCATCAGGGCAGGGTCGATGCCGTATTCGGCCGCAAGGCGCATATATTCCGCGCCGAGCGCATTGAGTGCGATTGCCATCCCGCCAGACGCTGTCCCGGTCAGCCCGGCCAGGGTGTTCATCGCCACGACCAGTGAAACGAGTGGACCGCCCGGTATTTGCAGCACCGCGTCCCGCACGACCATAAAGGCCGGCATGGCCGCGACAACGGCGCCGAAACCGACAAGGCTCGCCACTGTCATGATGGGAAGAACCGCTGAGTTTGATCCTGCATCGAGGCTCTCGCGTAATGACCCCAGCCGGCCGAAATTGATCGCAATGACGGTGATGATCGCCGCTGCCAGGGCAAGAAGGACAGCCCAAACGCCAATGGTCGAGGCGATATTGATCCCGAGCGCGGTTTCGGCCCGCGAGAAATCGACCCTCGGCAATATCACCAGGGCCATCAGGAAGTTGACCCCAATCACGACGATCAGCGGCAGAACGGCGAAAAGGAACGATGGCGCCTGTTTGCTCCTCTGTCCGTGGGTCAACTCGTTTGGATCAAAGTCCCCTGAAATGGTCGCCTGTTCGCGGGTCTTTTCACTGATGACAACCGGCTTTTCATCATCTGTATATCCTTCTCCGGCGGCGCGGGCTTTCGCCTCAATGCGCGCCAGCCACCACATTCCGAAGGCGAATGTGATAATGGAGGCAATGATACCAAGACCGGGCGCCGCAAACGTCGTCGTGCCGAAATATGGCATCGGTATCGCGTTGTTTGTCGAGGGCGTGCCCGGCATCGCTGACATGGTGAAGGTAAAGGCGCCGAGACCGATGGCCGCCGGCATGAGGCGTGCCGGGATATTGGCAGCGCGGAACATTTCCCTTGCCATGGGCACCAGCACGAAAAATGCAACGAAGACGCTGACGCCGCCATAGGTGACGACGGCGGATGCCAGGACAACGGAGAGCATGGTTCGCTTGACACCCAGACGCTCCGTCAGGAAACGAGCGATCGACGTAATCGATCCGCTGTCATCCATCATTTTTCCAAAGATGCCACCGAGCAAAAACATGGGGAACCATTGCATCACGAAACGTGCGGTACCGCTCATGAATGTCGACGTCCAGTGTGGCAAAAGCGGCTCGCCGGAAAAGACTGCGACTATAAGAGCTGCCGCAGGCGCCAGGAGCAACACGCTCCATCCGCGGTAGGCAAACCACATCAGAAAGCCTAGTCCGATCAGAATTCCAAATAGCCCCATCAGCTCTGCCTCTCAATCTGATCACGTCATCGGCTACGCTTTCAGCGTGCGATCCCATCAGAATTATCACTCTAATTTCATGAACTACCATGGTGCATTAGTCGACGGCGCGCGCGCCAGCAGCACTCATATTGCTGGAGAAATGGACGCCGTGCTTACTCATGGGATTCCGGACCCATCAAAAGCGTTGCCCGCGACACATGGGGCTCCGTTGCAAAAATTCCGGTTGGTTGGAGAGCTCCTGCTTCTCCGCCGTCAAGCGGTCTGAGCTTCGAGATCCTGCGCGAGCAGGGCTACCGCTTTCGTCAATGCGCTCGGTCCGACGCCGAACGCACGTTCAATGATGTGTGCTTCTCGAGAGCGTCGCGTTGTTTTCTCGCCAGGGTCAGGACTCGTTGCTCAGAAACAGAAGATAATAGTTGCGGCGAGAGCGATGGCGGAGAAGAAGGCCATTGGGCACCTGTCGTAGCGCCACGACGCAGCCAGAAGACCACGACGGCCAGCCCCCGGACATTCTTGAGGCTGCTGCAGGCAGACCTGATTTAAGGAGAGGCTGGATGTTGTTTCCAAGCCTGACAGTGCGCGGCAGGGCCGGAGGCATCACCGCTTATGGTCGGAATTAAATATACATCACGTCACTGACTTGGACTGTTTGCGCAGCTTCGAGCAGGTGTCAATGAATGCCCGTAACTTGGGCTGGCTTTGGGCGGCCTTGGTAAAGTAGAGAAAGAGGCCATCGCCGCCGGGAGAGTAATCGAGCAAAGCGGGTTCGAGCAGACCCTGGGCGAGTTCGCTGGAAGTGTGGAACGTCGACGAATAGATGAGGCCCAGACCCTGGCAAGCGAATTGCCGCATAAGCTCCCCATCGTTCACTGTGATTGGTCCACTCGGTTCCAACCGGACGGTCTGACCCTGATCGAGAAACTCCCACCGGTAGATGTCTCCTTTTTCCGGGCGTCGAAATCGAATGCATCGGTGCTGTGTAAGCTCACCAGGTGTTTTCGGTTTCCCATGCACTTTGAAATACTCTGGAGAACCGAAAACGGCCCAACTGAACGGTGGTGAAAGCCTGATAGCGATCATTTCCTGGGCAACATAGGATCCGAGTAGGATGCCAGCGTCATAACCTTGGGCAACAAAATCGTGATGCTGATTGCTGACCGTCACGTCCACATTCACCAGCGGCCAAGATCGTCTGAAAATGGGCATGACAGGATCCAAAACATGCGGAATAGCAAGCCTCTCAACGATAAGCCGTAACGTGCCGGACGGCTCGCTTGAAGACTGAAGCGTCTCCTCAAAGCTTGCCTCGATCAGATGAGCCGCCGGGCCTATCTTCCCCAAAAGCCCTTCGCCTGCTTCTGTCAGCGACATTTTTCTGGTCGTGCGATGAAACAAGGGTGTCGACAGCCTTCGTTCCAGCCGCTGCAACGCCTGGCTGATCGCGCCTGGCGTCACGCCAAGCTCCAATGCTGCCTTGCGGATGCTTTTATGCCTGGCGATTGCCAGGAATTCCGACAGTCCGTCGAATGCATCGTGACGCGTCATTTGATCTTTCCATTCGGACCATTGGCGAAGGCAACACTATAAGGCTCCAGATAGATAACGAAGGTTTTCTAAACAATCCATATAGAAGTGTGGCACTTATGTTTTTAATCGAAGCTGGACATATGGAGAGCGTGTCAACAATTTGAGGAATGGATATGTCGCTCTTTAACCACGTCGCAGGCATCTGCGTCGCCATTGCCACCCTTGTCGCGCTGCCCGCCACCTCGTTCGCGCAGACTGCTGAAACCGCGAAGAAAAAAATCCTGATCGTCGTGTCCAGCCTGGACAAGAAAACCCCCGAACTCGTCGGCGGATATTGGTTCCCCGAGCTAACGCACCCCGTAGAAGTGTTCGATGAAGCCGGTATCGATTTCGACATTGCAAGTCCGAAGGGCGGATTGTCGCCTTTTGACGGGTTCGATCTAAAGGACCCTGCGACGCTTGCATTCTGGACCAATCCGGATCACCGCAACAAGATCGCAAATTCGATCAAGCTTTCAGAGGTCGACGCCTCACAATATGCGGCTGTCCAACTTGTCGGCGGACATGGACCAATGTGGGATTTCGTCAATGATACCGATCTTCAGGATATCATTCGCAAGATTTACGAGGGCAACGGCATCGTCAGTGCCGTTTGCCACGGTCCGGCAGGTCTTTTGAATGTGAAGCTGAGCAACGGCGAAAGCCTTATCAAGGGACGCCAGCTCACGGGCTTCACTGCAGAAGAAGAAGTCTCCCGCCAATATGACAAGATCGTTCCTTTCGAGCTCGAGGGCGCGCTGAAGAACGCTGGGGCGATATTTGAAGAGGCACCGATTTTCGAGAACAAGGTTGTTGTCGATGGCCGTCTCATCACAGGCCAGAACCCTGCCTCGGCCAGGGCATTCGGTGAGGCCATTGTGAAGGCCCTCGAAACAAAGACGCAGTAAACAAACGATCATGATGGCACGTCCGACGCCCTGAGGACGTGACATCGCGATGCAAAACCACGACTTGAACCAGGAATTGGCCATGTATTCATCCAGGCCGAAAACAAGCCGGGCAATGCTCATAACCCTGGGCGAAACTGCATGCTCGATACGACTGTTTATCGGTCTCAGAGACGCTAAACAGCGGTTAAGCGATTTCGCTGAAAACTTCCTTCAACCTGGGTAGAGCGAAAGCATGCTGGTTGTCCGATAAACCGGGGAATACAACCGGAAAGCCACTTTCTGTTAACCATAAACCCTTCTTATATGAGGAGATTCGAATGTGATTCATTCAAGGTAGTCTGCTTCGGGGCGCGCGATGCTGAAACAACGACGTCCGATGCCGGACAAGCCAAGTATCCGGAACTCGGGAAGCCCAAAAGCGAAGCACCTTCGTTCGTCGCGCAGCCTCCTGCTTGGATGCCTTTTTACAGCCGCCTCTTATCCAGCCCTGGCGCAAACTGCGAGCTGGACGGGTTCAGCCGGAAACAATGACTGGTTCGATGCCGGGAATTGGGACACGGGCCTTGTCCCGGACGCCTCAACTGACATCGGGATGGTTTCAGGAACGGCACTGATCTCAGGCAGTAGTGCTGAGGGTAACTACATTAACATCGATACGGGTGCCGTCGTCACAGTGACCGGTACAGGCTCGAGCCTGAGCACAATGGAAACGAGAACCTCCGGGGGCACTCTCAACATCAACGGCGGTGCGGTTGTGACCAACAGCAGCGGAGTTGTGGGCGGCACTGTCATCGTATTCGGAAAAGACGCAGGCGGTAGTTCGTCAACCTGGACCAATACGGATTATTTTGTAATCGGCGACGGTGCGGCCGGTGGTTTGGAAGTCCGAGCAGGCGGCAAGGTCAATGTCACCGCAGATGCGAGCCTTGGTGGGACGTATTTTGGAACTGCGCTTGTTTCGGGTGCGGGTTCCATGTGGGAAACCACCGGGCGTCTTTCGATCGACAATGGCAGCTTACGCATTGAGGACGGCGGAAGTGTCAGCAATGGCCTGGGGATCATAGGTGACACGTTCTTAGCGGGCAGCGTCATCGTGACCGGTCAGGGTTCAAAGTGGGTCAATTCTGACCAGCTTGCCGTCGGCAGCTTTTCCAGCGGTACGATGTTGATCGAAGATGGTGCGACCGTCTCAAGCACCCAGGGATATGTTGGTGCAAATCCTGGTAGCGTCGGAAGCGTCACGGTGACAGGGATCGGCTCAAACTGGCAGATCACCAGCTCCAGCCTCACTGTGGGAAATCATGGTGTTGGAGACATCACCATCGAAGATGGCGGTCTGGTTTACGCGAAATCCGGTGTCTTGCTTGGTTCCTCGGCGACAAATGCGTCCGGAACGGTCACTATAAACGGTACTGCGACGGCGCGCGGCGTGCTTGAGACCAGCTTTTTTCGTGGAGGTTCGGGAAGCGCAAATGTCACGCTTGACGGTGGTATCGTACGGGCCATCGAAGACAAAAATACCTTCTTCTCGAATTTCGACGGCCAACAGCTGCGCCTTGCGTCTGGCGGAGGTTTTTTTGATACGAACGGTTTCAGCATCGGGATCGAGCCAGAAATATCCGGCGTTGGCGAGTTAACCAAGCTTGGTGCCGGAACCTTGACGCTGACCGGCACGAATACATATGCAGGTGGCACAACGATCACAGCTGGAACCCTGAAGCTGGGCGATGGCGGGACCAGCGGCAGTATCATCGGCGACGTTGCCAATGACGGTATTCTGGCCTTTGACCGTTCGGATGTGGTCACATTCGGCGGCACGATTTCAGGGGCGGGTGGCGTGCAGCAACTCGGTAGCGGACAAACCACGTTGACCGCCAACAATTCGGCGCTCCTTGGCACGTCTGGCGTCTATAACGGCATCCTCTCCGTAAACGGCTCCCTTGGCGGATCGATGCAGGTGGTTGGCGGTCGTCTGCAGGGCACTGGCCAGCTGGGCACGACCACCAATTTTTCAGGCGGCACCATCGCGCCGGGCAATTCCATCGGCACGCTCACTGTTGCAGGCGACTATATCGGCAGTGGTGGTACACTCGAAATCGAAACGGTGCTGGGTGACGACAGCTCTGCCACCGACCAGCTGGTCGTTACTGGCAACACGTCTGGCACGACCAATGTCCGCGTGATCAATCTGGGTGGCGCTGGGGGCCAGACGATTGAGGGCATCAAGATCATCGAGGTTGGAGGCGTGTCAGCCGGCAATTTTTCCCTGCTGGGCAGCTATCTGTTTAAGGGTGATCCGGCGGTGGTGGCCGGAGCCTACGCCTACCGGCTTTATCAGGGCGGCGCCTCCACACCCACCGATGGCAATTGGTATCTGCGCTCGGCTCTAACCGGTTCAGGAGGCTCGGCAACTCCGCTCTATCAGCCCGGCGCACCTGTTTACGAAGCCTATGCCTCGGCGCTGCAGCGTTTCAACAGTCTGGACACGCTTCAGCAGCGCGTCGGCAACCGCGTCTGGAACCGCAACACGAACGAGGTTCAGGCTGCATTTGACGAGGCTGACGATAGCGGCATCTGGGCGCGCATGACCGGCAGCCATGATCGTATGACGCCGAAATCTTCGACAACAGCGGCAGACTACAGGGTCGATACCTGGCAGTTGCAGGCCGGTTCGGATCTGGAGCTTCACTCTGGAAAAAGCGGCAGTCTGGTTGGTAGCCTTTCTGTGCATTACGGCACCATTGACAGCGATGTCACCTCGGTTTTCGGCGATGGTTCGATCAGGGGAAATGGCTATGGTTTCGGTGGCTCCCTGACTTGGTATGGCGAAGGCGGTTTCTATCTCGATGGGCAGACCAATCTGACCTGGTACGACAGCAATCTTTCGTCTTCGACTGCAACGACAAGACTCGTCTCCGGCAATGATGGTTTCGGTTACGCGCTTGGTCTTGAAGCCGGTCAGCAGATCGTCATTGGTCGGGGCTGGGCAGTGACGCCGCAAGCGCAGCTTGTCTACTCCAATGTCAGCTACAAGGATTTCGACGACGTCTTTGGCACAAAGGTATCCCTCGATAACGACGATGATCTGACCATGCGTCTTGGCCTGTCGTCCGACTTCGAAACCACATGGGTTAGCGATACGGGAGAGATCAATCGGATCCACGCTTATGGCATTGCCAATCTCTATTATGACGCCCTGCCTGAGACCAGAACCGATGTGGCAGGCGTGGCATTCACCAGCGGGCACCAACGGCTCCGGGGTGGTCTCGGCATAGGTGGAACATACAGTTGGGCGAACGGAAAATACGCGATTTATGGAGAGGCGAACGTCAAAACTGCCCTGCGCGATTTCAGCGAAAACTATAGTTACGCCGGCAGGTTCGGTTTGAACATTCGTTTTTAAGCGGAAGACGCCTCTGGGAGCGCGAGAGCCGGGTGAAGGCAGGAATTGCAACGCTCAGATGCGTCGTGCCTTGATTGTGTTCATGACGAAGCTTGTCTCGATGGTGTCGACACATTTCAGCTTTGCGATCTTGTCCTTGATGAAACGCTCATAGTCTTCCAGGCCGCCACACATGACCTTGAGCATGTAATCCTTCGAACCGGTGACCAGATGACATTCGAGAACCTCGTCCCAGTTGAGAACGGCCGCCTCGAACATTCGGATTTCGTCGTCGTGCTGGCGGCTGAGGCGGACGGATGCAAGGGCGGTCATCGTCCATCCCTCGATTGCCGGATCAATGATCGCGGAATACCCTTTGATCGCCCCTACCTCCTCCAGCCGCCGGAGCCGCCGCAGACACGCAGATGCCGACAGTCCGACCCGCTCGGCGAGTTCGTTGTTGGTGACTCGCGCATCGGCAGACAATTCCCCGAGTATCCGTTTGTCGATCTGATCCGCAATTTTCTGCGACATAAAAGAAGATCCTCCGCAATATATTGCGTTATCAGACATGTCTGCGCCTTAAAATGCAAGTTATTTTGGCCTGATTGCATGTAACCTGCAGTGAGTTCAACGCCAGTCAAGGGATCATCGGAAATGACCGCGCCGCATCCGTCCAAAACCCACATCGGCAATCACGCTCTCCATCCTGAAACCCAGATGCTCAATTATGGATATGATCCTGAATTGTCGGAGGGTGCCGTAAAGCCGCCTGTGTTTTTGACGTCGACTTTCGTCTTCAAGTCGGCAGAAGACGGGCGCGATTTCTTCGACTACGTATCCGGGCGCAAGGAACCGCCGGAGGGCAGGGGCGCGGGCCTCGTCTATTCGCGTTTCAACCATCCCAACAGCGAGATCGTTGAAGATCGTCTTGCCGTTTATGAACGTACCGAGAGCTGTGCGCTCTTCTCCTCCGGCATGTCCGCCATTTCAACGACGCTTTTCGCCTTCGTCCGACCGGGCGACACCGTGCTGCATTCCCAGCCCCTGTATGGCGGCACGGAGACGCTGCTGGCGAAGACCTTCCATAATTTCGGTGTGTCGGCAGTGGGCTTCGCCGACGGTGTCAGCGAGGCCTCGGTGATGGCTGCGGCAGAGGAGGCGATGGCGAAGGGCAGGGTGTCTGTCATCCTTATCGAAACCCCCGCCAATCCGACAAACAGCATTGTCGACATCGCGATGATGGGCCGCGTCGCTGACGTGGTCGGCCAAAAGCAGGGGCACAGGCCGATCATCGCTTGCGACAACACGCTCCTTGGCCCGGTGTTTCAGCGGCCCATCGAGCACGGTGCCGATATCTCGCTCTATTCGCTGACGAAATATGTTGGCGGGCACTCCGACCTCATTGCCGGTGCCGCGCTTGGTCGGAAGGATGTCATGAAGCAGGTGAAGGCCTTGCGTGGCGCGATCGGCACGCAGCTTGATCCGCATTCATGCTGGATGCTTGGCCGCTCCCTCGAGACGCTGCAGATCCGGATGGAGCGAGCGGACAACAACGCCAGGGTCGTGGCTGAATTCCTGAAGGAGCATCCGAAGGTGGAAAAAATCCACTACCTGTCTTTCAGCGAGCCGGCCTCCGCCGTCGGCAAGGTGTTTGCGGCTCAATGCACCGGTGCGGGATCGACATTCTCGTTTGACATTATTGGCGGCCAGGCTGCATCCTTCAAGTTCCTCAATGCCCTAACCATATTCAAGCTGGCGGTAAGCCTTGGCGGTACGGAGTCTCTTGCTTCCCATCCGGCAACCATGACACATTCGGGAGTTCCCGCCGATGTTCGCCAGCGCATCGGCGTGCTGGATTCCACAATCCGGCTGTCAATCGGTATCGAACATCCCGACGATCTTGTCGCTGACCTGGCCCTCGCCTTGGACAAGTCATGACTCGGAGAAAGATGTAGCCTCGAACGGATGGAGGAACGGCGAATGCTGCGGCAGACTTTCGGGCTGCTCAGCTTCGCCTGCCAGCTTCACGCCGACTATTCGGGTGAGGCGCACAGCCGTCAGATGACATGGGCGTTGTGCAGGGCGGTCAGCACCTCGTTCTTGAGGCTGGCTAGTTGCGGCGACCTTCGGTCGCGCGGGCGCGGCACGTCCACCTCTATCCGCTGCTGGATACGGCCGTCATGGGCGCCCATCATGTAGATCCGGTCACCGAGATAGAGTGCCTCGTCGATATCGTGGGTGACGAGCAGGAAGGAAATTCCGCGCTGTTCGATGATTTTCAGCACCAGGTCCTGCAGTTTCATCCGCGTGAAAGCGTCCACCGCACTGAAGGGTTCATCCAGCAGCAGGATGCGCGGCCGGGTATAGAGCGCCCTTGCGATGGCCACCCGCTGCGCCATGCCGCCTGAAAGAGCCTTTGGCAGCGCGCCGGCGTGGCCGCTCAGGCCCACATCGTTGATCAGGCCTTCCACCCGCTCGACATCATATTTCTTGCCGGCGGCGTAACCTATATTCTCGGCAACCGTCAGCCAGGGCATCAGGCGAGGTTCCTGAAACACGAAGGCGATGGGCGGCGAGGCCTCATCTTCCTCTGCCTGCTGAACCCTGACCGTACCGGAAAAACGTCGGTCGAGACCGGCGGCAATGCGCAGCAACGTGCTCTTGCCGCAGCCGCTGGGGCCAAGAAGAACAGCCGCCTCACCATCACCAAGCGTCAGGTGGATATCCTGAAGGACGACCGTATCGCCGAAAGCTTTTTCGCGCACATCGACATTGAGCAGGCTCATCGCAGCCGCCCTCCTTCATTGAGGGAATAGGTGTCACGCCAGCGCAGGCAACGCTCCTCGACGATCTTGAACAGGCTGTCGGAAATCTTGCCCAGCACCGCAAGGCAGATGATGGCGATCATCACCAGATCGGGCCGCGAGAGTTCCCGTCCGTCGGACAGCATGTAGCCGATGCCTTCAGACGCGGCCAGAAGCTCGGCTGCGACAACGCTCAGCCAGGCGAGCGACAGCCCGTAACGCAGGCCGGTGAACAGATGCGGCAAAGAGGCGGGAATGAAGATCCGCCACACCAGAACGGGCAGCGGCTGGCGATACATCTCGCCCACTTCCACCAGCTTGCGGTCGACATTTCTGATACCGGAGAAGAGGTTGAGATAAACCGGAAAAAACGCGCTTTTGGCGATCAGCACGATTTTCGAGGTTTCTCCGATGCCGAACCAGATCATCAGCAGCGGCACCCATGCAAGGCTGGGCACGGCGCGCAGCGCCTGAAATGTCGGCTCGAGATAACGCTCGGCAGCAATCACCAAACCGACCAGCGAACCGACGACGACCGCCAGCAGCGAGCCGATGACGAAGCCGACAAAGACGCGCGCGGTACTGGCCGCAACATTCGTCCACAATGGACCTTCGGCTAGCCGCAGAAACGTCTCGTAAAGTTCGGAAGGCGGCGGCAGCACATAGGGGCTGACCCAGCCCAAACGAACGAAAAGCTCGAGCAGCACCAATGAGCCGACCGGCACGATTGCACCGCGCAAATCGAAGCGGCCAAAGAAATTGCCCACCCGCTGCAAGAACGGCAGGCGGGAGGGGAATTGTTTGGCAGGCTGCTTCACGCGCTGGAATTCGCGCGGATGGGAATTCATGCGCCGAGTGCCTTTTTCGCCGGTGCCGGATCGATCAGCGATGAAAGGACATTATCAACATTGACGCCCGGGCGCAGAACATCATCGCCAAGCAGTGGCGTGACAATGCGGATGGAGTTCAGCAATTCCTCACCGGGAACAGGATCCTTCCAGTCGCGCTTGTTAATCGTCAGCTCGGTGATCTTGGGATCGTTGCCGGTGACCTTGGTGACGAAATCGATAAATTCGCGGTTATTCTCGCGGATCCACTTCTGCGTCTCCACCCAGACGCCGAGCAGTCGCTCGACTGCTTTCGGATGCTTTGCCAGAAATTCTTCCGAAACGCTGAAGACGCTGCCGTCGCGCCAGCTGCGCTCATCGAAAATCGCCCTGTCGCCGGCAAGCTCCGCCTGGGATGTATGCGGATCGATACCGACCCAGGCATCGACCTGACCCTGCTGCAGCGCGTTGAAGCCTTCCGGATGTTGCAGGTTCACGACCTTCAGGTCGTCGATCGACAACTTGTTCTGGTCAAGCGCACGCACCAGAGTGAAATAAGGAGCCGTTCCCTTGGTGACTGCGATGGTCTTGCCCTTGAGATCGGCAACGGTCTTGACCGGCGAATCCGGGCGCACCTGAATGATGGAGGAACCACCCCAGCTGGCCACATAGATAACCTTCAGCGGCACGCCGTTGGCACGGGCCAGAAAGGCTGACAGTGCGGCCGAACCGGCAAAATCGGTCGAGCCGACCTTCAGGAATTCCAGTGAATTGTTGCTGCCACGGGACTGCACCCAGGTGATCTTGGTGCCGACATCCTTAAAAGCCTCTTCGAGCCAGCCCTTGTTCTTTATCAGCAGTGTGTGGGAGGAGTAAAATCCCCAGTCCAGCTTCAGCTCCGCAGGGAAATCCGAAGAGGCTTGAGCGAGCGCGCGGCCCGTGACCAACGGTGCTGCGAGTGCGCCGGCAAGGCCGAACTTGAGGATCTGGCGGCGGGAATGTTCAGCCTTCATATTAATTCACCTAATTTATGTATTTTGTGTAATTAAAGGGTAAGGGCGGGTGTTTTTGAGGTCAATCCGCCCTTCTGGAACCTCATGCCAAACTTCGCGGCGGGTGTGGAAAATCTCCCTAGCTTTGTCGCAATCGGCGCGATGACCCTTTATTGCGGGAAAAAACGATTGGCTGGCCGTTGCAGCCCCAGATGATCACGCAATGTCGGCCCCTCATAGTCCTTTCGAAACAGACCACGTCGCTGTAGTTCTGGCACTACGCGCGTGGTGAAGTCGTCAAGGCCATCAGGCAGGAAAGGGAAGGTGATGTTGAAGCCGTCCGAACCCTCTTCATGCAGCCATTTTTCCATCTCGTCGGCTATGGTTTCCGGCGTGCCGACGAAGGCGAGGCCGGCATAACCGCCCAGCCGCTGGGCAAGCTGGCGCACCGTCAGACCTTCGTTTCTGGCGAGTTCGATGACCCTTTCGCGGCTGGATTTGCTCGCATTCGTCTCCGGAATATCAGGCAGGGGAGCATCGGGATCGAAGCCGGAAACATCGTGGCCGAGCGCAATCGACAGCGAGGCGATCGCGCTGTCATAATGGACGAGGCTGTCGAGCCTGGCGCGTTTGGCCCTGGCCTCTTCCACGGTATCGCCGACCAGAACGAAAGCGCCCGGCAGTATGACAATCCCGTCTCGGGAACGGCCCGCAGCGACAGTCCTGTCCTTGACGTCCTTGTAAAAGGCCTTTCCCGCCGCAAGCGTGGGTGTCGCCGCAAAAACCACCTCGGCTGTTTCGGCCGCAAGCTGGCGTCCCGGCTCGGATGCGCCGGCCTGAACGATGACAGGCCAGCCCTGCACCGGACGCGCGATATTAAGCGGCCCGCGCACGGAAAATTCGGGTCCCTTGTGATTGAGGACGTGCATTTTTTCCGGATCGAAGAACAGCCCGCTATCGACATCGCGGATGAAGGCGTCGTCAGAGAAGGAATCCCAGAGGCCAGTGACGACATCGTAAAATTCACGCGCCCGCCCGTAGCGCTCGGTGTGGTCAGGCTGTTCGTCGCGGCCGAAATTCCGCGCAGCATCCGGGTTTGACGTGGTGACGATGTTCCACCCGGCACGACCATTGCTGAGGTGATCGAGAGACGCAAAACGCCGTGCCACATGATAGGGCTCGTCGAATGTGGTTGAGGCGGTGGCAACCAGCCCGATGCGGGAGGTGACGGCGGCGAGCGCCGAAAGCAGGGTAAAAGGTTCGAAGGACGTTACGGTGTGGCTGCGGCGCAGGGCTTCCGTTGGCATGTTCAGCACCGCCAGATGATCGGCCATGAAGAATGCGTCGAATTTCGCGGCTTCCAGCTGTTGCGCAAAGCGCGCCAGATGGGCGAAGTTGAAATTCGCGTCCGGGAATGCACCCGGATAACGCCATGCGCCGGTGTGGAGGCTGACGGGCCGCATAAAGGCGCCGAGATGCAGTTTGCGATCATTTGCCATTCGGCTTTACCCTCTCGTCGATGTTTCTGATCCGGGCCGCTGGCCTTGTCGTGGGAGGGCAAGGCAGGCCCGATTGCCATCGCGACGATATCCCTGCCGCGAACCGGGCGCGGCAAAGACCATTCCGATTATTGGTGGCAAACCGAAAGATTTTTCTTCGGGGCTGGATAGCCGGGTTCAGCAGCGTGTGAGGTCAACCACGATATTGAAATGACGGGCTTTGGCGCAGCCGAGATTTTGAAAGACGTTAGCAGTCACGATGAAGACAAGGTCCTCACCCCTTTCGGGCGGTGTCCGCTGCGCCCGTTTCTCATTCCCCAACAACCACTCCTTCGCGTCGTGGATCGGCACTGCCGACGAAACCTCGAGCGGTTAGTTCGATAGCATGCAAACCGGAATTCATCTCACCCGGTTTCACCTCGTAGCCCAGTGCCTTCAGCGGACCGACCAGTTCTTCCGCGCTGGTACCGGCCTCTATGTCATAGGTGCCGAACCGGTTGATGAGATGCGGCTGGGCGACGATCGCTTCCACCGGCATGCCCCAGTCGATATAGGCGATCAGCGCCTGCGCCACATAGCCGATGATCTGGCTGCCGCCGGGCGAACCAATGGCGAGCAGCGGCTTGCCATCCTTCATCACGATGGTCGGGGCCATGGAGGAGCGCGGCCGTTTGCCGGGCTCGACGCGGTTGGCGATCGGCAGGCCGCCATTATGGGTCTTGAAGGAAAAATCCGTCAATTCGTTATTGAGCAGGAAGCCATTCGTCATAAGCCGCGAGCCAAAGCCGCTTTCGATCGTCGTCGTCATCGAGACCACGTTGCCCTCCTTGTCGGCAATGACAAAATGGCTTGTGGAGGGCAATTCGAGCGCGGCATCCCGGCCGAAAAGGAGCGCGTGGTCCCATTCCGGTTCGCCGGCCTTGACGGCATCGGTGGCCAATGCCTTGTCGCCGTCGAGCAGCTTTGCCCGCTCGCCCAGATAGGTCTTGTTCAGCAGACCCTTGATCGGCAATGGCACGAAATCGGTATCAGCGACGTAACGCTCGCGGTCGGCGAAGGCGAGACGCTGCGCATCGCCGATAATACGCCAGCTTTCGACATTTTTCGGCCCCAGGGACTTGAGATCAAAATTCTCCGCCATGCCGAGCATCTGGCCGATGGCGATGCCACCCGACGATGGCGGTCCCATGCCGCAAACATCAAGAGTACGGTAGGTGAAGCAGACCGGCTCGCGCTCGATAATGCGATAGTTGGAAAGATCGGAAAGCGACAGCACGCCGGGATTGTCGGTCGTCTCGCGCACAGTCTTGACGATCGCCTCGGCAATTCTCCCCTTGTAGAAGGCATCGGCGCCACCTTTGGAGATTGCCGCAAGCGTCTCGGCATAGGCCGGGTTCTTCAACGCGGCGCCGGCCTGGAGGGGCGCTCCGGAGGCGTCAAAAAAATAGGAGCGGGCCTCATATTTTTTCAACCGATCGCCCTCGGACGCGATCAGGGAGGCAAGGCGCGGCGACACTTTGAAACCCTCGGTCGCCAGCTTTTCCGCCGGCTTCAGCAGGCTTGCCCATTCCGCCCTTCCATAGCGTTTATGGGCTTCCTCTAAAAGTCGTACCGTTCCCGGCGTGCCGACGGAACGGCCGCCGATTACGGCGTCCATGAATTTAAGCGGCTGACCTTTGTCATCCAGGAAGAGCTTTGGTGAGGCCTCCATCGGCGCCGTCTCCCGGCCGTCCAACGTCGTCAGCTTGCCGCTTTTCGCATTGTAATAGACGAGGAAGGCTCCGCCGCCGAGACCGGAGCTTTGCGGTTCAACGAGGCCCAGCACGGTCTGCACCGCCACCATGGCATCTATGGCGTTGCCGCCCGCGGCGATCACATCGCGCCCAGCCTCGGCTGCCAGCGGATTGGCTGCCGCGACCATGAAGCTTCCCGACTCGACACGTCTGGCCGTCGCGATATCAGTCGCCTTCTCGGGCGCGACCATGTCGGACGCCTGCTGGGCGGAGGCGATAGCGCTGGAAAGCATGAGGGCGAGAAAAGCCTCAGCGAGAAATCTTACTTCCATTAGATTTATCCTCCAGAGGCGCGTCATCGGTAATGTAAGCAGGGCATCCAACTGAGCTAACAGGCAGATCGAACCCGCAATGACTGAGATACGGATGACTTCCGAACTCGTCCTTCGCTCTCCGAAAAGACGCCAGCCTCTGGCACTATGATGGCTGCTTCGCCACATGTCCATCATGTCTAAGGGTCGATATCCCGTTGGAAAATTGAAAGGCGTTGAGGTGGCATCGCTGCTTAAGTCGTCACCGAGTGCCCCGCCAGACGCAGATATTGCAGACGTAGCAAGTTTCTCATTAGCCGCCGATGTCTTCGGCCAATTCGAAAAGCGAAGCGGTCGCGGCGCTTGAATACGCTGGAACAGCGAGGAGGAAATTGCTGGTCAAAAACTGATCGGCTGCCCCGAATTCCGGCAATTGACGCAACGTTTCATCCTTGATCTTGGAGCGGAGCGCGGAAAAAATCGCAAGAGAATCGACAAATTGGTATGGCCTGGCGTTTATCGCACCCATCTTCGGTGCAATGGCGCCAGGGATGCCGTTTGTAATCTGTAATTCAGCCACAAAGCGGCAAGCCTCGATCAGTCCGTTCTCCCGCCCTTTCCAATTTTCAGCGCGCATCACGCGATCCAGCAACGGTTTGAGATCAGATGCGCAATCCAGTTCGGAAAAAGCTGTCCCAAACCATTTGGGATAAGGCGCGTATCGGCGTTCGATCAGCATAGCAAGACGCATGATATTCCCGACCATTCGTCCTGCAATGACACGCGAGCCAATGTCGTCGCCAGCATCGCCAGTGCGGCCGACATAAGCGCGCTCTTCGGCAATGCGGCCCCACTGTGCCGCCAGCTTGTAGAGCCAGACATCGCGGGGAAAATAGGCGAGACGCCTGCGCAGTGATGTCAATTCACCAAAATCATCGCGAAAGACCGCGCCTGCGGTAACGGTCAAGAATGTTTGCTCCGAATAGGATAGCCAGTCTTGTACTGTCAGTTCGTCTGGAAACTGACGGCCCCAGAACCGGTCACACCAGGCTGCAACTGTATAAAGCTCAGCACCGTGATCTGCACCCAACATCCCTGAACCTGGATTTTCTGCCGGTGGCCGGACATTGGTTGAGTAACGGACGGGCCAGCCTTCGAATGATGGCGGTAAACCGGCGTCCAGTCTCTTCATGATGTCCGGTGCAATCGTGGAGAAGCCCGTTGCAGGAAGGAAAAGTTGCACACATGGACCGTAATCATGGTCTGCGGAGATCTCGGAATCGAAACCAAGAATTTCCGAACCCAGGCCGATACGCGCTGCGGCATAAGACAGATGCGGGAAGTTCTCATGAAGGATGGGGGCAACGATCTTTTCATAAAAGCGCTGCGATAGGCCAATTCCAATTCCTTGAGCCATTGTCTTTCACCTGCTTTGATCATGCCTGAAAAGGGACGAAACCATGAGTTTTCCCGCTCAGTCGAAATCCGTGGCCAAAGCTTTGGAGCGGCAGGATTGAAAAGTGCCTTTTACGGTTTCGCGATGTGCACAGTAGACAGCGCCTTGGCAATACGATCAATCAACATCCGAACGCGCCGCGGCTGCACAGCGCTCGGTGGATAGACGATTTGCAATGCCGTGCTGCCGGCGGCAAAGTCCGCGAGTAATTCGACAAGCGTACCCGAAGCTAGGTCGGCATCCACATCGCGGATGGATTTTAGTGCGATTCCACGGCCCTGCCGGCACCAGTCGCGCACCACTCCACCGTCATTCACCACTCGCCGCCCACGCACGGCAACCTTGCGCATCGCGCCATCGATGACAAATGGCCATTCGCGATCAAGATTTTGGCCGAAACGCATGATGATACAGTCGTGTTGCGCCAGGTCATCCGGATGCTCCGGTGTGCCGTTTTCTTGGAGATATGATGGTGCCGCGCAGACGATGCGCCGGTTTTCACCAAGAGACCTCGCCCGCATGCTGCTGTCGGCGAGAAGGCCGTGCCGAATAGCAAAATCGATGCCTTGTCCAACCAGATCCAGATTACCGTCTGTGAGATTGAGATCAATCGTTACGGCGGGGTGCTCGTCCAGGAATGTATCGATGATCGGCAATAGCAGCCGGCGGCCGATGTCCTCCGGGGCACTGATCCGGATCGGCCCGGAAATGACGTCTACGCCGTGGCGTACGCGGCTTTCAAGCTCCTCGGCCTCGGCCAGAAGCCGTCGCGCTCCATCGACAAGAGCCTTTCCCTCTTCCGTCAAGCTTATTGCCCGCGTCGTGCGGGTCAGGAGCGTTGCGCCGTAATAGGCCTCCAGCGATGCGAGACGCTCCGAGACGGTTGCTGCCGAAAGGCCTGCTTCACGCCCGGCCACGGAAAGGCCGCCCTTCTCCACGATACGCAGGAAGAGGGAAAGATTATCGAGAAGCATATTTCGGCCTTTCCGAAGACTGTTTTCGAAACCCACTCAATTATCTGGAAAGTACAGCATTGTTATCGGGTGGCAAGAAGGAGGTGTTGTGCACCTCGACCATGCCGGCATCGTCAGCCGCTTTCTCGAGGGGGAGGTGAATTAAAGGCCCATGACCATCCTCGTGTGCACAAGGTCAGATGCGCGCGGGGTAATTGTTCCCACAAGGCCAGCATAGAGTTCGATCTCGCCAAGGATCACACCATGTTCCGTGGTCAAGACGGCTTCATGCGTTCCTGCGATAAAGCGGATATGGCTGTCGTAAATTACCTGCTCGACCCTGCCGCCATTCACCTCAGCATTTGTGACCACTCTTTCGAGCACCTCGATCCGCGTGACTGGGCGGGAGAAGTAGTGTCCGTGAAAATGCGGATAGCCCTTGAAAGGGTATTGCCCTTGGCCGGGAACCGCGATCCGTTGCCCAGCCTCTGATGGAACGGAAACTCGAGTGACGCACAGTTGGTGATAGTCATCGCCGAGGCTCGTCTGGTGCCATTCCGTCGATATCTCGATGAATTCTCCACAATATGCCGCTCCTGCACTGAAATCCCCGGTTGGGATGGCAAGGACGTGAGCTCCGACGAACATTCTGCCCTCATGCGTCAACCCAGCCGACGTCCGGGACGAAAGAAACGTGATGCTGTGGCCGAGCAGGTCTGTAAGATGATGAAGTCCTGACATCTGCAACGCAAACTCCTGTCTTCAAGCGGGAAAAAGATGAAGGGCGATTATGTAGCAGGGAGGGAGGAAATTATAATACGGAATATCCGAATTATAATTTTGGTTTTATGTCAATTATCAAAATACCATGAATGAAACTACCTTGAGCGGGTGTTCAACGACGCTTGCCCAAGGAAGTTGCCATGAGCAGTCATTCCATCGTCACCATTGTCTTTGCGATATCTCTGGCGGCGTCTGCAGCCCAACATTGGCTGCGGATTTTGCGTTCACCGGTCCTGATATCAGCGAGGGCGCTGCGATCAAGCCCGCCCGCTGGTCGAAAGCACACTACACAGTACATGCGTTGAAAACCGGGAAACTGGAGGTTCCGGCAGGCGCAACCGCGCCACTCACCGGCTTCTTCATCTACCAAAACACAATTGCGACCGCGACTCTGGGTGTTACCGCGGGACCGCGTCAGCAGTAATCCACTATAGAAACAGGAAGAATGTTATGCGAGCCGTTGGCTACCATATTCCGCAATCCATCGACGCCAAAACGGCGCTTGTCAATTTCGACCTGCCGCGCCCCGAACCAACCGGACGCGACGTTCTCGTTGAGGTGAAGGCCGTTTCGGTCAATCCGGTTGACACCAAGATCCGTGCTTCGGCGAAGCCGGAGCCCGGCCAGTGGAAGGTGCTGGGCTGGGATGCGGCCGGCATCGTCACCGCCGTCGGTCCGAAGGTGACGCTCTTCAAGCCTGGCGACGAAGTCTTTTATGCCGGCGCGATCAACCGCTCCGGCACCAATGCGGAATATCATCTCGTTGATGAGCGTATCGTCGGTAAAAAGCCGGCCACGCTTGATTTTTCGGCCGCAGCCGCCCTGCCGCTGACTTCGATCACTGCCTGGGAAATGTTGTTCGACCGTCTGGATGTGAGCCGTCCCGTACCCGGTGCTGCAAATGCCATTCTCATTATCGGCGGTGCCGGTGGTGTCGGTTCCATCGCGATCCAGATCGTCCGGGCGCTGACGAATCTCACCGTCATCGCGACCGCTTCGCGACCAGAAACGCAGGACTGGGTGAAGGCGCTCGGTGCCCATCATGTCATTGACCACCGCAAGCCGCTTGCTGCGCAGGTGGCGGCGCTGGGTGTCGGCCAGCCGGCATTTGTCTTCTCCACGACGAATACCGACGATCACCTGAGCGAGATTGTTGACTTGATAGCGCCACAGGGCCGCCTCGGCCTGATTGACGATCCAAGGGAACTTAGTGCCCTGCCGCTGAAGCGCAAATCGATCTCGCTGCATTGGGAACTGATGTTCACCCGCTCGCTCTATGCGACGGCTGATATCGAGAAGCAGCATGAGCTTCTGAACCGCATCGGCGCACTCGTCGACGAAGGCAGGATCAAATCGACCCTCAACGAGAGTTTCGGCGCGATCAACGCGGAAAATCTCAAACGGGCCCACGCACTGATCGAATCCGGCAAGGCCAAGGGAAAGATCGTTCTCGCCGGGTTCTAACAGAAACAGGAAACGGGCGTCTTACGGCGCCTGCCATCACACCATCTCCGGTTCCATAACCGCAGTTCATACGAAACGGCGCAGGAACCCTGTTGTCGAAAGGACAGCTTATGATCAAACACACTTTATCGGTAGTCGCAGTCTCGTTTCTCTTTGCCACCGCTGCCATTCCCGCAATTGCACAGACCGCGGTTGCTCCGCAGCTCGATGTTGTTGCCGCTCTTGAAAGCCGCCCCGGCAATGTCGCCGTTTCAAGCGGCGGGCGCGTCTTTACCACTCTTCACCCGCTTGGCTCACCGGCCATGCAACTGGTGGAAATTGTCGATGGAAAACCCGTCGCCTACCCCAATGCGCAGTTGCAGCGTAAGGGCGGGAAATCTTCCGATGCCACGTTTGATACATTGCTCGGTCTCGTCTTCGACAAGAACGATCGCCTGTGGGTGATGGATATGGGGCTGGATATCGGCAAGACCCGGGTGTGGGCGATCGATATCGGGACCGGCGCTGTTGTGGAAAAAATCGAAGTTCCCGCGGATGTCGCGCCGAAGGGAAGTTTCGCACAGGATCTAGCAGTCGATGAGACCAATGGCTGGGTTTATCTTGCCGATATTGCCAATCCCGGCATCATCGCCATCAATCTGAAAGACAAAAGCGCACGCCGCTTCGGTGGACATCCGTCGCTGCAGGCCGAAGATATCGACATGGTCATCGATGGCAAGGTTACGCAGTTCGGGGGCAAGCCCGCGCGGGTGGCCGTCGATCCCATTACGCTTTCCAGCGATCGTGAGACGCTGTTCTTCGGGCCGATGAACGGAACGAGTTGGTACTAGGTGCCGGCAAATCTTTTCCGTGAGGGCAAGGATGATACCGCCATTGGCGCCGCCATCCGGAAAGCCGCGGATAAGCCCGTCAGTGACGGTGCGGTGACCGATGCGCAGGGAAGCCACTACTTCGGCGACCTGCAGAACCACGCAGTCGTCAAAGTACAGGCAGGCGGCACAGCGCCCGAAACGCTGGTGAAGGATAAGCGCATTCTGTGGCCCGACAACATCGCACTGGGTCCGCAAAACTGGATCTATGTCTCGGCAAACCAGCTCAATTCGACGCCAGCCTTCACCGGTGCGGGCGACGAAGGAAAGCCACCCTTCTTCATCTATCGCTTCAAGCAGGACTGATCGGGCGGCCGACGTTCATCGGCCTGCATAACTCACAAGGACATCAGCATCATGAATATGACTGCCGAGAAAATCATATCGATCGCCATCTTGAAGGCGAAGCCCGGTAAACGGGAAGCTTTGCGGGAAGGCCTGCTCAAGCTCATCGAGCCGACCCGCCAGGAGGTGGGAAACCTCGATTATGTTCTATTCGAGCTGAAGAATGAAACGGGCACTTTCTATATGCGCGAGGCTTTCACGAACCAGGATGCGCTCGATGATCATTTCAAAGCCCCATACTTCCAGGCGTTTGCCGCAACCATCGAGGATCTTCTCGAAGAACCCCTTCGCCTGATCTTCCTGGATCAAGTTTCGTCCTGACTTTCAAAGGAATTGAACGTGAATACCGATATTGAGAAGATCCGGACGCTGCTGCGCCTCAGCCCGTCAAGCACCAATATCCAGCCCTGGCAGGCCGACTACAATGCAGACCTGCCCAAATCACGACTGCCGGCCAACAGCATCCTGGCCGAGGTTTGAATCTGTCGGCCCCGAGATGCCGGTCGCATCAAGTGGCCTGCCCATAGGCTTCCCGTCACTTAACCCAGATTTCGCAAGATTTACCCTTTTAGAGCATTCCGGAGAGCGTCAGTTCTCCTGAAGGAGGAATAAACGTGAATAAAATCATCAGGATCACACTTGCATCTATCGCTCTTTCGGTTCCGACGCTGGCTTCTGCGGGATCATCTCAGGAGGCAAATAGTTCGGACACGCCCAGCGTTCGAAACGCCGAAGCGCTATCCTCCAACAGTGTTACCAGCATCTCTGCGACCGCCGACGAGAAACAACGGGTTCTGGATATTGTCCGCAAATATACCCGGAGCGTGAATGAGGGCGATGTACGGCCGGAAATCATCGATGAACTGTGGGAACACAGTCCGGATGTCTCCAATATCAATATCAGAGGACATCAGAAGGGGTTTGAAGAAATCAAAAGCGGCTTCTATGCGCCCCTGTTTGACGTCCTGACCGACCGCAATCTGCGAATGGTGACCGACGAGCGGGAGCCTGCCATCTACATTTTCGACAATACCGCGATTGTGGAGTTTTACTGGAAGATTGACGCCAAGCTCAAGGAAGGAGAAAAGCCGATCAGTGGTGCCGGTCGCGAGACCCATGTCCTTAGAAAGACGGATAACCACTGGAAGCTGGTGCACCTGCATTATTCAGGCATGCCGGTGAAGGGTTTCTAACCGCTTCCTGGATACGGGCGCGTTTGCTGTCTCATGATTGTTAGACAGTTGGTTTTGGCAACGCGCTCAGACCTGACCAGCACACCAAAGGTGGACAGCGGACCTTGGGTGTTGACAAAATATTAATGCTGCCTTAGCTGTTCCGGAAACACATGTTATGATATAACATATCTAATTGCTTGCCATATACCGGAAGGCTATCGATGAACCGCCGTTGCCTGTTACATACGTTAATGCTTGCCGCTTCCGTTTCTGGAGGCGCGATTGCCAAAGCCCAGACCATAGAACCGACGACAACCGTGCTCGACCCGATCGTTGTCACGACCACGTCGGGCAAGCGTTTCCTGCAGGATGCACCGGCCAGCGTCACCGTCGTGACGGGAGAGGAGCTGCGCGAGCGGCCGGTTCACGACCTTGCCGCCGCAGTCGAGGGTACGCCGGGCGTACAGATCACCGGGGTGGGCCTTGGCCGCAAGGGTATCTCCATTCGAGGCATGTTGCCGGACCAAACCCTTGTGCTTGTCGACGGGATGCGGATCAGCGGCTCGGCGTCGGCAATCGCGCATTCGGATTTTGAGCTAGGTTGGGTGCCGGCTGAGGCGATCGAGCGGGTTGAGGTGGTGCGCGGACCAATGTCCTCGCTCTACGGATCGGAGTCGCTCGGCGGCGTGGTCAATATCATTACCCGAAGTGCCACCGACAAATGGCACAGCTCGTTTTCCACTCTCGGCACCCTGCCGGGACGCGGGCTTGGTGGTGACGGCTATAATTTTTCAGCCTATGCCGGCGGCCCAATCGTTCCGGGTGTTCTCGGGCTCAACCTCTGGGGAGCGTTCAAGGGGCGTACCGAGCTGGCCTCCGGTCAGGATGTGCGCATCTCGTCGATGAATGACGAGAAGGCTTTCATGGGTAATGCGGCGCTGACATGGACACCGGATGAGCGCCAGCGCATCGATCTTTCTTATGGCGCCGGCTTTGAAGAGCGCTGGAGAAACAGCGGGTCCGGTACCGGACGGTTCCCGACCTTTTATCGCTCGGATGATGATATATGGCGCCAGCGCATTTCGCTGTCCCATCAGGGTGACTGGGACTGGGGCTCAAGCCGTGTTCGAATTTACAACAGCACTCTGGAACGCAAGAACAGGCGCAGCGACGGCGCCCCGACGTCAGATCCGCAGGAGCTGATCGATACGGTCGGTGACGCCCAGGTCAGTTTTTCACCCTTTGACAGCCATCGGTTCACGGTCGGTACTGAAGTTCGGCAGGAGCGGCTGAGGGACACGACCGTCAACAGGACCGGCCGGGCGGATCAGATGCATTACGCCGGATTTATCCAGGACGAGATTTCTCTTGGCGAAAAATGGGAGATGGTCCTGGGTGGTCGATTTGACCATCATGAAGCTTTCGGCTGGCATGCAAGTCCACGCGCCTATCTTCTCTATCACGCCGATGAAGCGCTGACTTTCAAAGGTGGCGTCGGCGCCGGCTTCAAGGCACCGACGCTGAAGCAGCTTTCGGCGGGCTATGAAGCGATTGGCGGGGGCGGCCGTTTTACCATCGTCGGCAATCCCGATCTTGAGCCGGAGACCAATCTCTCCTTTGAGGCCGGTGTCGAGTACCAGCGCGATATCTGGTCGGCCCATGCAACGGTTTTCCAGAACGATGTCGAAAACCTCATCCAGACTGTCTGCATTTTGCGTTGCGACCGCGCCTCGGGTGCGGTGCGCACCTACGAGAACGTGGACAAGGCACGCATAAGGGGCATTGAATTGGGTGGTGGCGTTGAGCTTCCCTGGGACCTGAAGCTGGACGTCAACTACACATTTCTCGACCCTTTCGACAGGACGACGGGCGAACGCCTGCCCGACCGCTCCAAGCACATGGCAAACGCCACGCTCGCCTGGTCGCCGCTGGACAATCTGACAACCTCCTTCAAGGCTCAATATGTCGGCACGCAGGACTATAGCGAAACGATCCGTGGAGCGGTCGTCAAACGAGAACGGCCCGATTACGTGATCCTGTCTGCCTATGCGGACTATCAGTTCCACGAAAATGCCAGCCTGCAATTCGGTGTCGAAAACATTACGGATGTCCGGCTTGCAGATGAAACAGGCGGTTATACCTTTGTGGATGAAGGCCGGCGCTACTTCGTTGGCCTGCGGGCGACGTTCTGACCATGCGCCTCTTTCACCTGCTGCCACTCGTGCTCACCCTGCTGGTCTCTCCCGCCGCGGCTCAGGAACCGGCTGCCACCGACCGTCCGCTCGTACGCGTGCTGACCAACAGCTTCGTGCTGCCAGAGAAGTTTCGCGGGCTGAAGCCGCTTGCGGCAGAGGAGGGCGTCACCCTGGATTCCATTGATGTCGAGGCCGCGACATCATCGCCCGATGAATGGCTGGCCGGTGCCGATCTTATCGTTCTTGATGTGCCGAGGCCCAGTGATCGTGCGCGTGTCGAGGAAGCACTCGGCACAAGACTGGCATCGTCTGTGGCGCCGGTCATCACGATCGGCGGCGGACGCCCGGCATGGCGGCAGATCAGCCCGGACGATGCCCGTATGTTGCTCGGTTATTATGCCGGAGGCGGCCGGGAGAATTTTCGCAATTTCTTCGCTGCGGTCCGCCTCTGGAAAACGGGTGGTGATCTTTCAGCGCTGCCTGCCGTTGAGCATCGGTCTGAAACGGGCTTCTGGCACCCGGATGCACCGCATGTGTTTCAAACACTCGAAGCATATCTGACCTGGGGTGAGAAACGTTGGCCCAAGGCTGCCGGGCGGGTTGGTTTTATCGTGGGGTCGAGCGCGATTGGCAACATGCAGACCGGGTTTCTGGATGGGTTGGTCAAACGCGCGGAGGCGGCCGGGCTCATCCCTGTCATGTTCTGGTTTGATGGTGAGGATGCGCATGGTCTCACAGATATCGCACGTCCGGCACGGCTGGATGCGATCGTCAATCTCACCCACCTGCGTGGCGGGCAGGCCCGCAGCGCCGAATTCCTCGATCTGGACATTCCCGTCATCCAGACTGTCGGTTACCGCGAGGGTGGAGCCGCGGCTTGGGCGTCGGCGGCATCGGGTATCCCGGCGCGTACGAGCGCCGTCTTTCTGGCCGGGCCGGAAGGTTGGGGCATGATTGATCCACTCGTTCTGACGGCGGTGGAAAATGGGGTCGAAGTTGCCCTGCCGGCACAAGTGGACGCACTTATGGGCAAGCTGGTGCGCATTGCCGCCCTGCGGCACAAGCCCGCCGTGGACAAACGCCTGGCGCTGTTGTTCTGGAATTATCCGACCGGTGAAAAGAATCTCGGCGCATCCAACCTCAATGTGCCACTCAGCATCGAGACGATGGTTCAGGCTTTGGGCGGCGCAGGTTACGACGTGCCAGCGCTCGCCGAGAAGGAGATGATCGATGCGGCCCAGGCCATGCTGGGCGGCCTTTATCGCACCGTTGCGCTTGAAGATTTGCTGGCAAGGGATCTCGCGGCGGTTTTTCCGGTCGCCGATTACAAGCGCTGGCTTGAAAAGCTGCCGGTATCCAAACGCCACGCTTTTTCCCATGGCGGAGATCCCGGCAGGCACTGGGCCGTGCGCATGGTGGAGGGCGTGCCAAGTTTCATCATCCCACGCCTGAAGCGCGGCAAGCTCGTCATCATGCCGCAGATGCCGCGCGGGGAAACGCCCGGCGCGCATTATCACGATACGGCGTCTCCGCCTGATCACCTCTACATGGCCGCTTATCTTTATCTACGCGAAGCGGTCGGCGCTGACGCCATCATACATCTCGGCACACACGGTACGCAGGAATGGCTTCCGGGCAAGGACCGCGGGCTGGCTGCCGATGACGAGCCGTTTCTGGCGGTCGGCGATGTGCCCGTCTTTTATCCCTATATCCAGGACAATGTCGGCGAGGCCCTGCAGGCAAAGCGGCGCGGAAGGGCAGTCACGATCAGCCATCAGACGCCGCCCTTCCTGCCTTCCGGCCTTTATGACGAACTGCGCGACCTCCATCATCTCATCCACGATTATGTTCAACTGGACGAGGGGGCGACGCGTGACGGAACCGTTGCCAGGATCGTCGACGCGGCTGTGGCGGCGGGCATGCATGCCGATCTGGGATGGACTGAAGACGCCGCGCGGGCGGAGTTTGGCGCATTTCTTTCCAAACTGCACGATCATCTTCATGAACTGGCGCGCACTGCGATGCCGCTTGGCCTTCACACATTTGGCAAACCCTCCGATCCCGACCAAAGGCTCGCGACGATCATGCAACAGCTCGGCCACCCCTTTTACGATGCAGTGGGTGCGGGTGGCGATGAGCTGTTCGTGGATGATTTTTCGAAACTCAAGGAGACGAAACCCTTCGCCACACTTCATCAGTATCTGCGAGAGGGCAAGGATCGCGCTGGGTTGGAGCCGTCTTTGCAGGAGTTTCTGACACGCGCCGACAGGCTGGATGCAAACCTTGCAACGCCGGGCGAAACCGAGGCACTGCTAGCCGGACTGGAGGGCCGCTTCGTGGCGCCCGGCGCAGGTGGCGACCCGATCCGTAACCCGGAGGTCAAGAGCGGCAAGAACCTCTATGCCTTCGAGCCGGACAGGATACCGACGGCAGCGGCGTTCGATGCCGGGGCGGAAGCCTTCAACCAGCTTGTCGCGTCCTTCCGCAAGGATAATGGTGGTGAATTTCCGCGCAAGATCGCGTTCAGCCTCTGGTCTTCGGAAGCGATCCGCCATCTCGGCGTCACCGAGGCGCAGGTGCTCCATGCGCTCGGTCTTCGCCCTGTCTGGGATGAGGGCGGACGCCTGCGCAGTCTGGAGATCGTGCCGGTGAAAGAGCTTGGCCGACCGCGCGTCGATGTCGTGGTGCAGGTGACGAGCGTCTATCGGGACCAGTTCGACGGTTTTATGCGGCTGCTCGCCGGGGCCATCGAGCGTATTGCCGCCATGGATGAGGAAGACAATCCGGTTGCGGCCAACAGTTCCCGCATTGCCGCGGCACTCGAGCAAAAGGGTCTGCCCGGCGCGCAGGCACGCGAGCAGGCCGATCTGCGCATCTTCTCGAGTGCACCGGGAAGCTACGGCACGGGCCTGCCGCATCTGGCGCTTGATTCCACAGCATGGGACGACGATTCGGCACTGGCTGAGCGTTTCCTCGCCAGCACACAGTTCGCCTATGGCGCGCGACGCTGGGGGGAAGCTTCGCAGGGCGGCAATCTCTTTGCCGAACAGTTGAGAGGCGCGCAGGCTGCGGTCATGTCACGGTCATCCAATCTTCATGGCGTGCTTTCCACCGACCATCCATTCGAATTTCTCGGAGGGTTGTCGGTGGCGATCCGGCATCTCGACGGAACGGCCCCATCGCTTTACATCTCCGATCTTCGCAGCGCCGGCGCCACGCGCACGGCGTCACTCGCAGGTTTTCTGTCTGACGAGTTGCGTGTTCGCTACCTTAATCCGAACTGGATCGAAGGCATGAAGGCGGAGGGTTATGCCGGTACGCTGGAAATGCTGAACGCCGCCAACAATCTTTTCGGCTGGCAGGTGGTCGATCCGTCGACCGTGCGCGCCGACCAGTGGCAGGCCATGTTCGACACCTATGTTGCCGACAAACGCGATCTTGGCATCAATGCCTATTTCGAGGCCCATAATCCGTCGGCGCAGGCCCAACTCATGGAGCGCATGATCGAAGCGATCCGCAAGGGCTACTGGGACGCGCCGGAGGAAACCCGCCGGCAGATCACCGAGCGCTGGCAGGCGCTTGCTTCGGATCATGGCGTTGCGGTCGGGGCCGAAGCGACGAAAGCCTTCGTCGAACGCATGGCGGCAGGTTTTGGCCTTGCCGTGGCCGCGCCCCGCGGGACGGAAACGCCGATGGATGCACCAGCCAACGCGGATGGCGCGCCAACTGCCGTAACCTCGACAGCCGTTGCCGGGCAGGTGCTCGGAGAGGTCCAGCCCGCCGGCGAGACACAGGATCGCTGGCAGCCCTGGCTGACCCTGTCGATCATATTCGGCCTGACCCTGTGCGGCGCCGGCTTGCAATGGCGCATGAATGCCGCGCGCTCCAACCCATGAACCCTCCGAACGGATATTATGAACAGTCTCGAACTCAGCCTTTATGAGGCTTCCCGCCTCTTCCTTTTCCCCATTCTCCTGCTGATTGCGGCAGCTCTTGCCTATGCGTTCGTGTCGCTCGGCATGTTCCTTGCCGAAGCCTTGCAGCGATGGCGCGGCAGTCACCGCACTGTTCTTGAGGCTGGTCACTCGGACGATATCGAGCTGGCGATCATGAAGCGGCTCGAACTGCTTAGGATCGTCTCACGCACCGCGCCCATGCTGGGGCTTGTCGCGACGATGATCCCGATGGGGCCCGCGCTTCTTGGCCTTGGCCGCGGGGATGCAGCATCGGTGGGCGAGAACCTCGTCGTTGCGTTTTCTTCCGTCATCCTGGCTCTTGTCGCCGCAAGCATCACCTTCTTCATTCTCACGATCCGCCGGCGCTGGTTGCTGGAGGAGTTGCGTGTGATCGAGCGTGCACGGGGGGTGGTCTGATGCGCTTTCTCGACCATGACGAGGCCGACGATCCCATTCTCTCCGTCGTCAACCTGATCGATCTCTTTCTTGTGGTGATCGGTATCCTGATGATCGTCATCATCCAGAATCCGCTCAACCCGTTTTCGTCGCAGAAGGTGACGGTGGTCGAGAATCCCGGTGAGCCGGATATGCGGATCACCGTCAAGGACGGGCAGGAACTGACCCGCTACAGCGCCAGCGGCGCAATTGGCGATGGGCAAGGCGTTCGTGCTGGCGTCACCTATCGTCTTGACGACGGGCGGATGATTTACGTGCCTGAGGACGCGAATACTCCGGCGCGTTGATCAAGATTACGAATGTTTCCGCCTGACGATGGAGATGGCCATGTGTGCGGCTTAGCGCATCATGGCTGTAACGCGGTCGGGATTGGGTTCGGGCTGATTTACTCGAATGGAACCGAAACCGCTGGTGTCGTCGGCAATCCCTCATAGCTTACGGTAATCGTCTGCCCGGCCTCGAGAGGGAAGAGTGGCGAAAAGGAACCGATGCTCACAAGGTCTCCAGCCTTCAGGCTGCGTCCGGATGCGGCAAAGCCCTGCACCAGCCAGAGCACGACATTGAGTGAATGCCTATACCGCCGGTCGGCGATCGAGAGACGACGATCGACAATGCTCTCTATATCGGAGCGTGGCCGTACCCTCGCTCATATCCCCGATCCATCGAGCTCGCGATCATCCTCGCCTTTCCAGGGAGATGGCATTGCGAGACCGTCGGCATTGGCGAGGGGGACCGGCATCCAACACTTCAATTCCGGCTCGGCATATTCGATGATCCGGCCCGGCGACGAGTCTGAAGCGCGCCAGCCTTCCGAGCCGAACCGGTCGCTCTTGGCCCAATAGGCAAGATCTACCTGGGCTGGTCCCTGTTCTGACGAGCGTATCGTTACGAGGATCCGGTTACCGTTTTTCGGCGCACTTGCCATGTGGCGCCATTGCTGTGCCTCGTCCATCATCTTCCTCCCTGTCATTTGCTACAAGTGTCACCTCACCATTGAAAACGGTCAACTCAAACTTTGCGGCGGCGATTGGTTTACAAACCAGCAGCCCATCCATGCCGGGCGTTTTTCTCGCAACATTTATTGGGCAGCGGTTCGCACGTGATGAATGCCCGAGCTTGAAATTGGCCGGGAGATCGTGCTTGTTCAGGGCCAGCAGGGCGCGCGGCTCGTCCTCCACCAGCAACCGGCGACCCGAATCGAGGAATACGGCATGAAGAAGCTCATCAACGACCCATCCGCCGTCGTGCGGGACATGCTCGAAGGTGTGGTGGCGTTCAGCCCTGCCACAGTCCTGCTTGCAGACGAGAATGTCGTTATCCGCTCCGGCCTTCCGGAAACGGAAAAGCGCAAGGTGGCGGTTCTGTCGGGCGGCGGCAGTGGGCATGAGCCGGCTCATGCAGGTTATGTCGGCGCGGGCATGCTGACTGTTGCCGTGGCAGGCGATGTCTTCACATCGCCAAGCACCGATGCGGTTCTTGCCGGTATCAGGGCTGCGGCTGGACCCGCTGGTGCTCTGGTCATTGTCAAGAATTACACGGGTGACCGGTTGAATTTCGGACTGGCAGCCGAACTGGCAAGGGCTGAGGGAATTCCGGTCGAGATTGTGGTCGTTGCCGATGATGTTGCATTAAAGGACACGGTTCCCGCTGATCGTCGCCGGGGTATTGCAGGCACAATCCTTGTTCACAAGCTCGCTGGCGCGGCCGCGGAGCGGGGACTTCCCCTGCATGAAGTGGCTCGGATTGCACGGGACGCTGCCGACAGAACATCCTCCATGGGTATATCGCTCGGTTCCTGCACGCTGCCCGCCGTGGGCAGGCCGGGTTTTGTGCTTGGCGAAGCGGAAATCGAAGTCGGGCTTGGAATTCATGGCGAACAGGGTGTCCGGCGGATGCCTATAGCATCGAGTGACGAGCTTGTGAAACTGGTCCTAGAAACGATTAAAGCCGATGGCAGGCTAAAGAGCGGAGACCGGGTCGCGTTGCTGGTCAACGGGCTGGGATCGACGCCGCCAATGGAACTCGCAATCGTGGCGCGATCTGCGGTCGCGCAACTGGAAGAAATGGGTGTCGTGGTTGAGCGGGCGTGGGCCGGCACCTTTCTTTCCGCTCTGGATATGCCGGGTTTTTCGTTGTCGCTCATGCATGTCGACGAGACAGCGCTCGGCCTCATCGACGCACCAACCGATGCCGGCGCATGGCCACGCGGCGGTGTGGTGAACCGAGAGCGGATCCTGCCCTCGGCAAGGGCCGAGAAAAGCCTGCCTGCCGGAAACAAGATGACCGCAGCCGGTGATCGCCTGCGCTCCACCGCAGATCGGATTGCCAAGATCTTGATTGCAGCAGAGCCCAAATTAACCCAGCTTGACAGTGTTGCGGGTGATGGTGACCTTGGCGCAAGCATGGTTCGTGGTGCCGAGGCGATCCTTGCACTGCCAAAGGAAAACTTCGGCGATGTTGCCGATGGGCTGATGGCGATGGCGAATGCGATGCGCAGGGCGATTGGCGGAAGTTCTGGTCCCTTTTACGCGACGGCTTTGATGCGCGCCTCGCGCCATCTTGCCGGGATTGAAAGCCCGACGGCTCAGCAGATGGCGGAAGCATTTGTGGCGGCGGTTGTCGCGATCTCGGAACTTGGCGGTGCGAAGCCAGGGGACCGCACGATGATAGATGCGCTTCATCCGGCGGCAGAAACGTTTCGGGATAAACTTGCAGCGGGAGCTTCGACGGAAGAGGCCTGGCGGTCCGCAGTGGCGGCGGGCGTTGCGGGCGCCGAGGCAACGACATCCATGAAGCCACGGCTCGGGCGCGCCAGTTATCTCGGTGAACGGGCTGTCGGCCACCCCGATGCGGGCGCAGTCGCCGTCAGCATCTGGCTTGAAGCAATCGGCAGGGAATAGCCGGTGGACGATACGTCCACTCGTAGCTTGGGGGAAATCATGATCGCCGCTTATATCGACGAATTCATCATGTTTTGTGCCGGTCTGTGGATGACCGCCGTAGGTTTCGGTCATCTGCCCCTATCGAAAAATCCGACGCAGCCGCCGGTGGTTCGTCACTTCAGGTGGATGGGTCCGTTGCTGCTCGCTATTGCGGTCATTTTGGCCGCTGCGTCATAGGGGCACCGTCAGATGCGCTCGGGATCTGTTTTGCAATGAACATCATGCTGGCCTGCACCTCGTGCGGATTGGACGAAACCGAATCTGTCATCCATTTCGGCTCGTATATTCTGCGATGTGCCACTTGCGGCCAGCACCTTGTCGCGACATCGTTCATGGCGATGCTGAATTCGGATGACGAGTGTTCAGCCTTTATCGATCCAGGCCCTGGAAAAACGCCTTCGCCGGAAACGCTTGTCGCGCGCGGACCGCTCCGGTTGATTGCACAATCAGCGCCGTGGCGACTGACGGAACCCTGATACGCGTGATCTTCGAACCAAAGGATTGAAGTCGCGGCTGATAGCTCTGAGCCCAGGCGCGCCCGGTTGTCATCGTCAGCAATGCGTTAGAACATCGAGCCGACGGCTGCGTGCAGCGACTCGTCTTTCCTTACAGGGGCGCCGTGGTGGAACTGGCGATAGCCAGTGCCGTTAGTGGTTTGCGTAATGAGCAGGAGGACGATATGAGCGATTTCGACCTATATTACTGGCCAGTTCCGTTCAGAGGCCAGTTCATCAGGGGAATTCTGGCCCATGGCGGGTGCTCCTGGGATGAACACGGTACCGATGCGATAGACGATATTATGCATCGTGAGGTGGGAAAACAGCCGATAGCTTTCATGGGGCCGCCGGTCCTGATTGATCGCCAGCGCAATTTCGCAATCTCTCAGATGCCGGCAATAGCCATCTATCTGGGTGAGCGGCTGGATATCCTGCCGGCGGCGGCTGAGGGCCGCGCGCTCAGTGCCAAGGTCGTAAACGACGCCAATGACGTCCTTGATGAGCTGACACTCAATGGCGGGCGCGAGATGTGGACGCGAGAAAAATGGCAGGAGTTCGTCCCGCGTTTGCAGAAGTGGCTGCGCATTTTTGAAGATACCGGGGCAAGAAACGGTCTGACCGCTCGCTCCGGGTTTATGCTTGGAACGGAAAAAGCCGGCGTCGCAGATATCGTTACCGCCCTGCTGTGGACGACGATGGCTGACCGCTTTCCAGTCATTAAAGGCATTATCGAAGATACTTCGCCAGTCATCTGGGGCCTTTCCAGTCGGCTGGGGGCTACAGCTCCGCTGGCCGCCTTGAGCCGCCGGAGTTTCGAAGACTACGGTGATGCTTATTGCGGAGGAGAGATTGAAAAATCACTCCGCAAAGTTACGGGCTAAGCGCAAATATATCTGGCAATCTGCTGCGCGGTGTGATGTCCGCGCGGCAGGGTTTTTGGGAGAGTCATGCGGGCCGGCAAAGGCGTTACAGCACCCGAATTATAGTGCCCGAAATGCTGATCACAGGTCAGCCGTCATCGCCCAAATTCATGTAGGCGGGTTCGAATACGTGACCATCGGGATCGGCGAAGGTGCGGAGATACATGAAACCCAAATCCTGCGGCTCTCGAACATCCGCTTGCCCGCCAACCTTTGCCGCGGCCTCGACCATGGCGTCGACCTCGTCTCGGCTGTCGCGCGAAAGGGCGATCAGCATGCCATTTGTTGTGTGGGCATCGGCGATCGGTTTGGTGGTGAAGGTTTTATAATAATCATGCTGCAGAAGCTGGAAGGTGATGGTCTCAGACCACACCATCGAGCTTGCGACTTCGTTGGAGAACTGCTCGTTCTTCGTACAGCCGATTGCCTCATAGAAGGCGGTTGAGGCAGCCAGATCTTTCACCGGCAGGTTCAGGAAAATCATCTTGGCCATTGTCTTTCTCCTCAAGGTGGAAAGGGATTACAGAAAAGTCTGCTGGAAGGTCTCACTCGGATGGATGCAGATGATCTCCAGCCGGTCAGCGCCGATATTTTCGAAGCGGTGGGGGATATTGGCAGGTCCGACAATGATGTCACCGGATGAACCACGCGCCTGGCTGTCGCCGATGGTGAATTCGACCTCGCCTTTTCGGACGACCCATGTTTCCGGATAGGGATGAACATGCAGATCAGGGCCGCGACCCGGATCGGCGCTGACGAGAAAGATGGATACGCCGCTTCCGTATTCGCATCCTTCATAACGTACCGTTCGGCTCTCGCCAGCTTTCGGTTCCTGATGACGGCGGATTGAAAACATCTGATCTCCTCCCTGAGACAAAACTATCTTCGCGAGAAGATATATGCAGGATTTATCTTCCTGTCAAGATATCTATCTTCTCGCAAAGATATATTCACGGAAGAGGTAAAGCCGTATATGGTTTTCAGAGTGGTGATGGGGTGATGAGATGAAGCAGGCGATGCCGGACGCGACGACGGATCGGACGATTGAAACTGACAGGGAAGATCATGTCGACCGTCTGCGTGGCCAATGGGCGCAGGAACTGCCCGATATCAATACGGAGCCGATGGCCATCTTCGGACGCGCCAAACGGCTGAGCAACCTTCTGGCGCCGTCTATCGAAGAGACGTTTGCCCGCTTCGGCCTTGATCGTGGCGAATTCGATGTTATCGCGACATTAAGACGGTCGGGAGCGCCCTACCAGTTGACGCCGACGGAGATGTACACAACGCTGATGCTCTCTTCGGGTGGCCTGACGCACCGGCTTGACCGATTGGAAAAGGCCGGGCTCATCGAGCGCAGAAAATCGAGGCTTGATGGGCGCAGTGTCGTCGTCTGCCTTGCGCCGGCCGGCATTGAGCTGGCCGAAAAGGCGTTTCGCGAAGACATGGCAAGCGAGGTGGATTTCCTGCAGGGCCTCAGCCCGCAGGAGCGCGAAAATCTTGCTGCGCTGCTGAAAAAGCTGGTGCTGGATATCGAGTCTCGATTGTAGCTTTCGGTGCGGATTTTAGCAGGTACCGCTGAAGATATGTATTGGCGAAACCATTTGTCGCGACCCGCCACGCAGCCGTGAAACCTTTCAAACCGCTGTTCGTTTAAGCATCCATGACCGATGCTGACGCAAACCCGAAACCGGTCGATGGCACCGGCCAGAATGGTGCGAAAAACGCGCCCACGACCGATGATCGTGACATGGATGATCCACTCCCGCCCGAGGAAATAGAGCCCGCTTCCGGGTTGACGCCGGAGGAGGCCGAGCAGGCTCGAAAGAGATATCTGCTGAAGCGCTTCTGGATCAGCGCGCGCGGTTACTGGAGCCGCCGTGGTGATGGGCTGGCGTGGCCGTTCTCGCTCGGGCTGCTGGCGATGATCGGCATAAATGTCGGTTTCCAATATGGCATCAATATCTGGAATCGCGGGATTTTTGATGCGATTGAAAAGAGGGACGCATCTACCGTCTATTTTCTTGGATCCATCTTTCCGCCGCTCGTCCTCGGAAGCGTTCTGATCGTGACGTCGCAGGTCTATGTAAGAATGCTGATCCAGCGTCGCTGGCGTTCATGGCTGACGAAGCTGCTGGTGGCGCGATGGATCGCAAATGGCCGTTACTATCAGCTCAATCTGATCGACGGCGATCACCAAAATCCTGAGGCGAGGCTATCGGAGGATACACGGATCGCCACCGAGGCACCGGTGGATTTTGTCGCAGGTGTCATTGCCGCGTTCGTGTCGGCTTCCACCTTTATCGTTGTCCTGTGGACAATTGGCGGGGCGTTGACGCTGTCGGTCGCAGGAGTATGGATTACAATACCCGGCTTTCTCGTGGTCGCGGCAGTGATCTACGCCGTCATTACATCCAGTTCCATAGCGTTGATTGGCCGGAACTTCGTTCGAGTGTCCGAGGTCAAGAACCAGCTGGAGGCGGAATTCCGGTACACGCTGACGCGCGTCAGGGAAAATGGCGAGAGTATTGCCCTGCTTGGCGGCGAAGAGGAGGAACGGAGCGACCTCGACAAGAGGTTTGGCAATGTTCGACGGCAATGGCGGCTGATGGCGCAACAATATATGCGCACAACGATCGTGTCGCATGGGTCGATGCTGATTGCTCCCGTCGTGCCGGTTCTGCTTTGCGCGCCGAAGTTTCTCGACGGAAGCATGTCTCTTGGCGAAGTCATGCAATCCGCATCGGCATTCACCATCGTTCAATCCGCCTTTGGCTGGCTGGTCGATAACTATCCCCGGCTGGCCGACTGGAATGCATGCGCACGGCGCGTCGCATCTTTGATGATGTCGCTTGATGGTCTCGAGCGGGCCGAACAGAGCGACACCCTCGGACGGATCGTGCGCGGTGAGACGGAGGGCGAAACAATGCTCAGCCTCAAGGATGTTTCCGTTTCGCTGGGCGACGGTACCGCTGTCGTCAAGGAGACGGATGTCGAAATCGGGCCGGGAGAAAGGGTGCTGGTTGCGGGGGAATCCGGATCGGGCAAAAGCACGCTTGTCCGTGCAATCGCCGGCCTGTGGCCATGGGGCGGTGGCGACGTGAGCTTTCGCGCTGGCAGTCGGCTTTTCATGTTGCCGCAGCGCCCATACATTCCGTCGGGCACGCTGCGTCGAGCGGTTTGTTATCCGCAGGCTGCCGAGAGCTGGACCCTCGAAGAGATAGGGGCAGCCCTCGACAAGGTTGGCCTTGGTCACCTCAAGGACAAGGTGGAAGAAGAGGCGCCGTGGGACCAGACGCTGTCGGGCGGTGAAAAGCAAAGGCTGACCTTTGCGCGCCTTTTGCTGAACGATCCTGACATCATCGTCATGGACGAAGCAACCGCAGCCCTGGATGAAAAGAGCCAGGACAGGATGATGCAGACGGTGATCGATGAATTGCCCGATGCCACGATCGTCAGTGTGGCGCATCGTGCCGAACTAGAAGCTTTCCACAGCCGAAAGATAACGCTGGAACGTCGGGAGGGCGGCGCAAAACTGGTCAGCGATATCCACCTTGCTCCTCGCAAGGGCAGGTCCCGCTCCCTGCTTCGGCGCATGGTCAAACGCAGGTGAGCACCTTGTGCCTCCGGATGCCGCCTTTGTCGAGTGTGGCATCCGGCACCACCGACAATGTGCACTTCGGACATTTGCGTGCAAAGCAGGAGCGGGAGTGACTACGCGCTCGGAAGCTTGCGACGCAGAAACTGCTCATAGCCCGTGTTTCCACCCACTGCCACCTTGATGAAATAATGCTATTCGCCGGTGGTCAGATAGGCTTCCAGCATCTCCAGAAGCGCCGCAGGAAATCCACTCCTCTGGGAGAATTTATGGGCGGCACTCGCCAGTGCTGACGATTTGTGGCAGCGTCGGCGGCTATAAAGGTTGTCCTGGGCAGGTGGAACGATGTATTTGGGGCCGGATAATCATTTGATCCTGCAGGCACATGGAAACTTCGCTTTATCTGCCCGTCAAAGGCTTTCTTGAAAAGGCAGGTTACACTGTCAAAGGTGAGGTAGGCGGTTGCGACCTCGTCGGTTTGAGCGATGATGATCCGCCCGTTGTCGTGATCTGCGAGCTGAAGCTCAGCTTCAACCTGGAGCTTATTCTGCAGGCGGTCGATCGCGCAGCTATTGCAGATGAGATCTGGATTGCGGCCCGAATTTCAGCCAAGGGCAAGGGCCGGGAGGCCGACAAGCGCTACCGCGATCTTTGCCGCAGGCTCGGGATCGGCATGCTCGGGATTTCTGATAGCGGTGATGTCAGCGTTGTCGTCGGTTCCGTATCACCGATGCCGCGAACCAATCCGAAGCGGCGTTCGCGGCTCATGCGTGAACACCAGAGGCGACGCGGAGATCCGGCAGTTGGCGGAAGCACCCGGGCACCGATCATGACGGCTTACCGCCAGCAGGCGCTCGGCTGTGCTTTGGTGCTGGCATCGGGGCCGCTGCGTGTACGCCAGGTCAGGTCCAGCATACCGGATGCCGGAAAAATTCTGCTTTCGAATGTGTATGGCTGGTTTGAACGGCTCGATCGGGGAGTTTATGACCTGACCGACGCCGGGCGGGAAGCGCTGCATCGGTGGCCGCAGCAGGATATGCCCGCGACAGCCGCCATTCCAGACTGATTATTCAGTGACAGACCCTAAGCTGAGACGCCGATGCCCATCTGCAAGAGATATAACGCAGCCATCACAATGGAGCAGCCGCTTGAGCGGCGGCCTGAAACGGCATCGACGTCGGTTGCCTGACGGATTTAGGGCTCATTCACTGCCGTGATCGCCAGGAGCAAGGCGGTGGCATTGGCAGCTCGCGCGCTGATATTCAGCCCGGGGCGAATTCGCAAGCCAAAAGGGTTTTACCGCCAAGAGCGTCACCCTCCCGGGCGACAATGGAGACTTTTCCGGGGCCTGCCAGACCTTCCGGGGGCTGCAGGTCCTGCGAAAGTTCCCGCGCATAGCCTTTGCTGGACGTGCCCATCAGGTCGGAAGTTTCTGGCTTCAAATCATACTTCGCCGCCAGATCGTCGGCACGCTGGCCCTTGATCAAAACGCCGACCGCGCCATTGGCGAAGAACACTTCATCAGTTTCAAATCCATCGCGGCCGATCTGAAACGGAAGCGTGTAGATTGCCGCGCCCAGTGACGATGTGTCGGGTTTTGCAAGCTTTTCCGCCGCATCGTAAATCTCGGTCGCAGATGTCATTGAGTAAGGCGGATTGCACAGCGCCGCATCATAAAATGCGGGATCGGTTTCGGCCGCTACAGCGCTTCCGACTTGAAGCATGGCGAAGGCGACGCACATTACGGCCGTGCCGTGACGAAGGTGTGTGAAAGCGAGCATGGGCGATCCTTGAAATTTGCCTGTCGTCTATTAGCGGAGATGCGTCAGGTATCGCCTTTGCTTGGAGCACCAAAGTCTACGCCTGTCGATATCCGATGGAGCCTTTTCACAAAAACAGCCTGCTGGCGCGCGAATAACGCGACAGGGACAGGCCGCTAAGTCACGACTTTATCGCTGTCGCCTCCTTGCCAAGGGAGAGGGCCTCTTTCACTGCCAAGTCCGCCATGGCCAGCGCAGCATCGCGGGTTTTCGCCGCTGCGACAAACCGGCCGTTGTGGCAGAAGCTCGCGCCCTCGACGCCAGACACCGCTTCCAGATCCTTGTCCGTCAGACCGGCCCAGGCGGCTGGCAGATCCGCCCGTAGATCAAAGCCCTCATCGGCGCGACGGATACCGGTCAGGCACCAATCGTTGTTGCGGGGGTGAACGACAAACAGCAGATGGTCGGCGCCCGACTTCACGATGGCGGGCCGAAACGGCATTCCCACCGGCAGTTCCAGAATATGCCCTTCGCCGGCATCCACGATCGCCCGGTTCACAAGCGCCTCAGCCCGCAATTTTGCAGCGCTGTTGGCAATCTTCGCCTCGATGAAGCTGCGGGCAATGGCGAGCGCCGCATGGAAACCGCGATTGTCCGCGTCCGGATCTGTATCGTCAAAAACAGGTTTCAGGGTTTCCAGCAAAACAGGCAGCGTTAGCCCAGCAAGTGGCCCGGCGACGGAAGGGCTGAGCGCGCCATTGTCGACCAGATCGACCGGCAGCACAAAACTGGTATCGAATGCGGCATGGACCGTTTCGATGTGATCTTCCGGGACGCTCGAGGCGGCAAGATAGTCCCGGCCGAAGTGCTTCCAGATCAGGCCGAAAGAGCTATAGGGCTGGCCGTCGTCCCGCAACGGCGCGCCGCGCTGGTGGTGGTCGAAGATTCTGCCCGCTGGGTCGTAAGCGCCACCAACGTCGTAGATGATGCGGTCCGGGCCGGGTGTGATCCATTCGGCTGCCCTGCTGCGAACGAGGCGGGCCTGGGGAAAAAGCCGGGTCAACACGACGCTGGACAGAAGTTCATCAGCATGGAAGCCACCGGAATGGGTGACGAGGAAGTCCGGGATCATGTCAGGATACGCCTTGTTGCTTGCGGAAGGCCCGCTTTGGGGCTGGGCATCTGATACCCTGTGCCGGACGTCATCTCAACCCGCCATTCGCCACGGAGACCAAAAGCAATGATATGCCGTACGTTCTCAGATAGGTGTGGCCTTCCTGCGCGAGTTACGGCGTCAATAGCACGCGAAAGCGCCAGAAAAAACGTCGTGATGTCTCCCCCCGTGGGCGCTGCCGCGTATTCCTCAATACGCATGGCGGCGCCGGTTTAGACGAGATATCGGGAGAGGTTCCGTGCTCAAGGGCGAGCGCCGGCGAATGCCTCAGGCGTACCGGGAACCGGGCATACCGGTTCCAATTGAGGACGGAGCGCGAACTCGTCCCGTTATTCGCAAGGTTGTCCCGATCATGATCATCCGGACGGCATCCTCTGCCGCGCGGGCCAGAAGCTTTGGTGCCGATGATATCGCATCTTCCAGGGAGCACGGTCGGGTCAATATCGAGGCGAAGGCATCAATACCGTATTCGAGATTAAGCCTTACGCCCTTGCCGATGGTACCAGCAAGGGCAACCACGGGAACGCCGGCCTCCTTGGCCCTGCGGGCGATTTCGGCTGGAACCTTGCCGAATGGGGTCTGGCCGTCGAGGCTTCCTTCGGCAGTGATCACCAGATCGGCGTTACGCAGATAATCATCAATATCGAGATATTGCATGACGATATCGTAGCGGGGATGAAGCTTGCCGCAGAGCAGGCCCAGCACTGCCGCTCCCAGTCCGCCCGATGCGCCAGCACCCGGCGCTGAGCCGACATCAAGACCGGTGGCATCTTCGATGCGTGCTGCGTAGATGTCCATCGCCGCAGCGAGCTCTTCCACCTGTTCCGGCGTCGCGCCTTTCTGCGGCCCGAAAACGCGGGCGACACCTCGCTCCCCGAGAAGCCGGTTGTGCCAGTTCACGGCGGCGTCAATCCGCACCCCGGACAGGCGTGGATCCCGGTTGCCGAGATCGATGCGGTTCAGCTTCGCCAAGGCTGCACCGCCACGGTCGAGGTCGCGGCCGGCGGCGTCGAGCAGTCGAACGCCCAGTGCCTGCGCCATGCCGGCACCTCCATCATTGATGCCGCTGTCGCCGCAGCCGAGCAATATCCGCTTCGCGCCACCGTCGAGTGCCGCGCGCACGAGTTCGCCGACACCATAGCTGGTGGTGAGGCAGGGATTGCGACGATCACGCGGAACAAGGCTGAGGCCGGCAGCCGCGGCCATTTCGATGACCGCCGTCGGCTCGGGGCATCCACCGAGAAATCCGATAAATGCGGAGACGGGTTGTCCAAGCGGGCCGGTCACCGTCACCGGGTGGATCGTGCCATTGGTGGCGCCGATCAATGCCCGGGTAAAGCCTTCGCCGCCGTCGGCCATGGGTGCCTTGACGACCTCCGAGCCGGGAAATGCACGCAGAACACCTTTTTCAATGCAATCGGCGGCCTGCTCGGCTGAGAGACTTTCCTTGAAGCCCGAGGGGGCAACAACAACGCGGAAGGGCATGGGAGGATCCTTTCATGACAAGTACGTGACATTGGGGAAACGTGCCGGATCAGCGCTTATTCCAGTGATTAAAAAATTTAGTCGGATAAATAAAAAAAGGCCGCATGTCGCGGCCTTTAATTCATTGCATTTAATTGTTTATGTTAGATTTTTTGCGAAAGATCCTGCATCGGCCAAAGAAATATTGCCGACAGGATGAGCAGAAATATGAAGGGCGGCAGGAGGAAATAACCAAGCTTGCGCAGGTCGGCCTGAGTGAAGGCTGCGGGCTCCATTCCACCGAACAGGACGACCGGTTTTGCCGATACCATCGTCATCTGGCAAAAGCCGCTTGCCAGTGTCACCACCATCACCAGCACGGCCGGATCCACGCCAAGGCCAGACAGGGGTAGCGCAAAGGCGGGAACGAGAACCGTGACCCGTGCCGTGCGCGATGTGATCACCAGATGGGAAAAAGTGGCGACAATCACCGCAAATGAGATGACGATGACCGGTGCGGTGATCAGGCTCTGGCGGAACACAGCCACCAGCCGATCGGCCAGCATCTGTGCCGTGCCGGTCTCGATCAGCGCTTCGCCGATGACCAGCGTGCCGGCCATGAAAAGAAGCAGATTCCACTCGACGGTTTTCAAGGCTGCCTTCAACGTCATGCCGGAGACATTCGGCATGCAGAGGACAAGCGCTGCCACCATGCCGATCAGCGCCATTCCGACACCGTGAATGGACTGGGTTGAAAACATCAGAACGGTGCCGAAGACCACGCCCGCGACGATGATCTGCTCTCTGGAAAAGGGCGCGCTGCGCGTCAACCCCGATTTGCTCTCCGGGGCCATGTTGCGTTCTTCTCTGGTGAGAAACACATGCAAAAGGATGGCGCAGGCGATCAGGCAGGTGACGAGCGAAAACGGCCCGGCCAGCACCAGCCAGCCGATGAAATCCGGTTGCGTTCCGGTGAGGCGGGACAGGAAGCCGGCAGCGACCAGATGCGCCCCGGCGCCGATCAGCGATGCGCCGGCGGAAAGCAGAATGATCGTGGGAAAGAGTAGCCCGAGGGCACGGGAAATGCGGCTATTGTGGATTGCGCCTGACAATCCGAGATACACCGGCATGAGAATGGCGGCCCGGGCCGAGGTGGAAGGAATGATAAAGGCGGTCGCGAAGGTCAAAAATGTCAGCATCCAGAACATGGAGCTTATGCTGCGCATTCTGGGCATCAGTCGTGCCGTTGCCTGCTCGATGAGACCTACGTGCCGCAATACACCGGCAATCACGAAGGCCGACAGAAGAAGCCAGATGATGTCATTGCCCAGCGACTGGTAAACCAGATTTTCCGGTATCGCGCCGACGACGGCAAGCGCGATAGCTCCGGTCAGGGCAACCGGCGTTTCAGGCAGTTCAAGGACCGTCCAGGCGATGATGGCCGACAAAAAGATGAAGAGTGTCGCCCGCATCGGCATTGTCAGGTCGTCGATTGCCAGAAAGATCAACACAGCGGCGAAGGCAGTCAGCAGCATCGCCACAATCTGTTTAAGGCGCCGCACGGAAATCGTAGCCTCGGTCATGGTGGTTGTCGGCAGGTCTTTCTTCAGATTTGCCGTGGGCAAGGACATGAGATGCGCCACCAGTGGCCTCCTTTGCATCGCGCCGTCATCAGAAGGCAGTTTCGGATCGGGAGAGCCGCCCGCGCGGCACAAATTTCCCCCTGTGTCCTGTTATGAACGTTTGATGACGATGAATATTCCCAGCGGAGGCAAGTTTTTGAGGGCAGGCGGTGGCCTCAGGAAATTGTCTTTGCGCGGAATAAAGTCGCGTCCGTCGCGTTTCTCGTCAGGTACCGACATTGCAGGTACCGACATGAAACACGAAAGGAGAAACGTCATGAGGCAGATTTTTGCCGCAAGCGCCGTGGCGCTGTTTGCCACGGTAACCTTCACGGTTGCAGCATCGCCGGCATATGCCACGCCGATACAGCCGCAGCCACCGCTTCTTGCGCACTCTCACATCGTTTTGGTGGATGATGGCGACGACGATGATGATGACCGTCGCTTCAACCGCCACTATCGTTATGACAACGATGGATGGCGGGGGTTCCGCGGCAGCTCCCGCGATAACGACGATGATGATGACGACGATGACGATGACGACGATGACGATGACGATTGATATCGTCCATCAAGATCTGACGTTTATGCCCGGCCTCGTGCCGGGCATTTTCATTAAAGCTGCTGCATGGATAACGCAAAATAAAGTGAGGCCGGCAGGCTCAACTCTGGCACAAGGTTCGTGCGTTCAGCAGGCCCCAACCGAAAATCGTGTCCTTGCCCGGTGCGCCCATGTCGCTTGCCGACTGCGCCAGGGCATTTGCAACGTCGTTCGGCCGCATGTCCGGGTTTGCGCCCAGCAGCAGTGAGGCCGCCGCCGTTACAAAGGGCGCAGCGAAAGACGTGCCGCTCTTCTGCCTGCCGCCGGAAATGGAGGCGGCCGTCCACACGCCGACGCCAGGCGCTGCGATGTCGATGTGCTCGCCGCGGACGGCGCGCCGATATGGCTTCATGCTTCTGTCCACGGCCGTCACCGCGATAACATCCGCATAGGCGGCGGGGTAAACCGGCTTGGCGTTCGGACCTTCATTGCCGGCTGCGGCGACCACTATCGTGCCCCTGTCGATCGTCGCGCGCACCGCCTTTTCAAGCAGCGTGTTTGCGGGCCCGCTCAGGCTGAGGTTGATGATCCGGATTGTTCTGGCGGCGAGTACGTCAAGCGCTTTGATGAGATCGTATGTTTCGGCAATATCTGCCGTCTTGCGATAGCGCTGGAAGGCATCTATCGCCACGAGGTGGCCGGCGGGGAGGAGGCCGGGCGCACGGCTGCCCGCGGCTCCGACCAGAAGGGCGGCGACTGCGGTTCCATGCTGTTCACCCGATGGTGCTTCCGCACCATTACCAAGCTGAACGACCTCAATTGCCGCGTCAGCGAGCGATGCGTGTCCGGCATTTATGGCGGTGTCGATAAGGCCGATTGGCAACGGCGCGGCGCAGCTTGCCGGTCGTTCCTGACCACCATCGAGAGGCCAGCCGACCATATGCCTCACCAGCCTGCAGCCATCACCAGAACAGGAAGAAGCATCCTGCTGTTCCGGCTGATAGAAATGGTTGAAATCCACGGATGCCGAGGGAGCTGTCGCGATGACCGCCTGCCGCGCGTTATCCAGTGTCATGCCCCGTGGTATCGTCAGCTTGACCAGTTCACTGCCGGTAAGCGCTATGGTCGTTCGTTCATCAACGACAAATCCTTCCTGCGTCAGGTTTGCAATCGCTGGATCGTCGAGGTCGAGCGCGAGGATTTTGTCGGGTGCGCGTTCCGGAATGGCGACGGTCCTTCGCTGCGGCGGTCTTCGCTCTGTTCGCTGGAATGGCCAGCTAAAAAGCGAACGCAGATCGCCGCGGGGACGCCGGTCGTCGCTGCCGCGGTCTCCCCCTCCGGAAGAGCCGCCATATCCGCTACCGCCACCATCGTCGTCATCGCTGCCGCCATCGTCATCATCGTCTGCCACCGCTGCGGAAATACCGGGAGCAATGCCCGCCGATTGCAGCAGCGGCAACGCGGCCAGCGAAAAGGCGGCGATGAGGACAATGATAAAAAAACGGAAACGAAGCGGTGCAGTCTTCGACAAATGGCTATCTCCGGTAGAAATTACACTCGAAACATTCCGAACATATGTGGGAATGTTACCTCAGGTAGACGTTTGGCTCGACAGATTATTCCGTTCCGTGCCAAACAAATCGCATGACGAATGAAACGCCCACAGTGCCGCAGCGGCTGGTCGAGTTCCTGCCGAACCTGCGTCGATTTGCGATTTCGCTCTGCCATTCACGCGAATTGGCCGACGATCTGGTGCAGGCCGCCTGCGAGCGGGCAATCGTTGCTGCCGACAGTTTTGCGCCCGATACCCGGTTCGATGCCTGGATGTTTCGTATCCTGCGCAACCTCTGGATCGATCATCTGCGCCGTGCCCGGACCGCTGGTCCGCAGGAGGAAATCGAGAAAGCGCATGATGTGTCGGTGCCTTCGGGAGAAGCGGCCACGCATGCCCGCATGGAACTGATGGAGGTGGTGGCGGCCCTGCAGAAACTGCCGGAGGAGCAGCGCGAAGTGCTGGTTCTCGTCTGCGTCGAAGAGCTCAGTTACCGCGATACGGCCGATGTTCTCTCCATTCCCATAGGCACGGTCATGAGCCGGCTGGCGCGGGCCCGCAAACATCTGGCGGAACTGACGGGAATAAGTCTGGGCGAGAAACGTTCGTCAGATACGAAAGGCGGCGTTGCATGACCATTGAACATTTTGACGACGAAACATTGATGGCATTTGCCGATGGCGAACTCGACGAGGCGACCAGCCTTCGTCTTGAAACCGCGCTTGAAACGGATGACGCGCTTGCCGAACGCCTTGCCGTTTTCCTCGATACGCGGACGGTGCTAGCCTCGGCGATCAAACCCTTGATCGATGAACCGGTGCCGGATGCGCTTGCTGCATCGGTCCGTCGGATGGTTGAAGATGCCGAAGCGAAAAATGCCGATATAGAGGGCGCCAAGGTCATCACTTTCCGCGGACGGGAAAAGCCGGAAGGCTCCGGCCTCAGTTCGCGCTGGTTGATGCCGGTTGCGGCCTCCGTCCTCGCCATTATTACCGGTGTCGGCGGTTTTGTCGCCGGGCGTAGCGGCCTTGAATCAGGCGCATCGGTCAATGATGCATTGTCTGCTGCGCTCGATCGTCAACCGTCCGGCGGCGATATCGCAGTCGGTCAAACCGAAGTGCTGCGCATCGTCTCCAGTTTTGTCGATGGCCGCGGCGCATTCTGCCGCGAATACGAATTGAAACGACAGGAAGAAAACACCCTGGCCGTTGCCTGCCGCTCGGATGGCGCATGGGTGACACGTCTCGCCCTGTCTTCACCCAGGGCTGACGGTTATGTTCCGGTGTCTTCACAGGAGACCATCGACACCTATCTGACGTCTATCGAAGCCGGCGGTCCACTTTCCGCGGCGGAGGAGCAACGGCTGCTTTCGAAGGCCGAATGAGGTGTTGATACGTCAAGGCTCGGGCCGCTTAAGTCATTCGGCACAGCCGGACGATACAAAGCCTGCCGGATTTGGCGTATTTTCCACCGCACTTTTTCGGGTGTGACGATCTGCCGTCTTTGTTGACGATCCCGATCGAAATCAGGTTGTCAGGCGGGATGACGCAGCGCTTCGATGATTACCCTCATCGCCGGAGACATCTGGCGCCTGCTGGCGTAATAGAGGTGATAGCCGGTGAAAGGCTCACTCCAGTTATCCAGAGCCGCCTGCAATCTACCGTCGGCGATGTGCTCCTCGACGATATCTTCCGGAACGTAGGCGATACCGTAACCCTTCACGGCCGCATCTACCTGAGAGATCGAGGAGTTGAAGCTTAGCTGTCCCTCGACCCTGACCCGCAGCTCGCGTCCATTTTTTTCAAACTCCCAGGCGTAAAATCCTCCCCAGGTGGCCTGACGTGTATTGATGCAGATATGGTCCACCAGATCCTGTGGCGTGAGCGGAATGCCGTGCCTGGAGAAATAGTCCGGCGAAGCCACGGCCCTGAGACGCCAGTCCGGGCCGATCCGTACCGCGATCATATCCTTGTCAACGCTTTCTCCCAGGCGCACGCCGGCGTCGAAACGTTCCTCGACGATGTTGCGCATCCCGTTGTCGCTATAAAGCTCAACATGGATGTCGGGGTAGTCCGATAACACACGGCTCAATTTCGGCCAGACAATCGTCTGCAAAGCGTGGTCGGATAATGTGAGGCGCACGGTGCCAGAAGGTTTTTCCCGAAAGGCAACGAGGTCCGCCAGATCCGCATCGATCCCTTGAAACCGCGGAGCAAGCGACAGGAACAAACGCTCGCCGGCTTCTGTCGTCGCAACGCTGCGGGTGGTCCGCGTTAGCAAACGCACGCCCAATCGGGCTTCCAGCTGCTTGATCGTATAGCTCAATGTCGACTGCGACGTTCCAAGTGTCGCCGCAGCTTTTGTGAAGCTGCGTTCCTTTGCCACCTCCATGAACCAGAGCAGGTCCTTCATGTCCTCGCGCTGCATCAAAGCCTCTGATTGATATTGAATTTCGATAAGTCCATGCGAATTAGCACGGATTGTTCGCAAAGTCCCTCGGCAATATCTTTCCGTCGATACAGGAAATCGGAATTTGACGGGACGGTGCAAGTGACACTCACCTATAATGAGACCATAGACGGCAAAGGCGCGGCGTGGAGCGCCGTCTTCTGCATGACACTGTGCGCTTTCGTATTGATCGCCTCTGAATTCATGCCCGTGAGCCTGCTGACGCCAATTGCCGCCGATCTCGGCGTTTCGGAGGGAAATACGGGGCAGGCGATTTCCGTTTCCGGGATATTTGCAGTTGTCACCAGTCTGTTTATTGCCAGTCTCACGCGGCGGCTTGACCGGCGTATTGTCGACCTCGGCCTTACGGCCCTGCTGATGGTATCGGGCGTGGTCGTGACCTTTGCGCCGTCGTTCCCCATTTTAATGCTCGGTCGCGCATTGCTCGGAATTTCCATTGGCGGCTTCTGGTCGATGTCGACCGCGATCGTGATGCGTCTCGTCTCCCGCGATCAGGTTCCGAAGGCGCTTGCCTTACTGAATGCCGGCAACGCCGTTGCAGCAACGGTTTCTGCTCCACTCGGAAGCTTGCTGGGCGCATATATTGGCTGGCGAGGTGCCTTCTTTCTAGTCGTCCCCATCGGATTGCTGGCGCTGCTGTGGCAGTGGATCACCCTGCCTGCACTTCCACCGCAGCGCGAGCGTCCATCCGCAAATGTTTTCCGGTTGCTTGCACGCCCGTCTGTCGCGGCAGGCATGACCGCGATCTTCCTGCTGTTCATGGGGCAGTTCGCACTTTTCACCTACCTGCGGCCATTTCTTGAAAAGGTGACACAGGTGGGAATTGAAACGCTGTCGTTTCTTCTTTTGATCATGGGGTTGGCGGGGGCGGGCGGAACGTGGGTGATTGGAAGGCTGCTGCACAAACGCCTGTTCAGCATTCTCGTACTCATCCCCCTGTTGATGGCCGGTATCGCTCTCGTCATGGTCGCCTTTGGCGGTGTGAAAATTCCCGTCGTCGCTGCACTTGTCGGCTGGGGCTTGCTTGGAACTGCGGCGCCTGTGGGCTGGGGCACATGGCTCAGCCGCATTCTTCCCGATGACGCAGAGGCAGGCGGCGGACTGCAGGTCGCCGTCATCCAGCTGGCCATCACGGCCGGCGCCTCGCTGGGTGGAATTTTATTCGACACTTTCGGCTGGTGGTCCGCCTTCATGATGAGCGCGTTGTTGCTCTGCGGCTCATCGCTTGCCTCTTTCGCCGCCTGGCGCGTGACACGAAAACCGGCATGAGCATTCGTCCTGCCCAATCGACCCGACGCGCACTGCTGGTCATGCTTGGCGCATTTTTCCTGCCCGGTCGGGCCTTCAGCAACGACGTCGCCAACAGACAGGAGCGGACTGACGTGAGGATCAAGCTGATTTTTGCAGAAAACACGATGATAGCGACGCTCTACGAGAATCCATCGGCACGCGATTTCGTATCCATGCTTCCGCTGGACCTCAAGATCACGGACTTCAGCTCCAACGAGAAGATCGCTTATCTCCCGCGAAAACTCACCATCGAAGGCCATGGGCCATTCGACAACGAGCGACCATACGACCTCTGTTATTACATGCCCTGGGGCAATCTGGCGATGTTTTACGCCGACTACAGGCATCCCGGTCTGATCCGGTTGGGACGCTTCGAACAAGGCTATGAAGCGCTGCATCTCCCCGGGGAATTTCCGCTGCGTATCGAACGCATTTAATCCACCACAGGAGACCTCCCATGACCAACGAAATTGAAACGACCGAGACTTTCAATGCCGGCAGACGCAACCTGATGAAGGCCACGGGCATCGCCGTTGCCGCGATCGGCATGGTGCAGGCTGCGGGCACAACACCGGCCTTTGCCCAAAACGCTGCCTGGGACAAGGTGTTCGCGAAGAGCGACAATGTTGACCATCAGAAGGTCTCGTTCAAAAACCGTTATGGCATCACGTTGGTGGGTGACCTCTACCTGCCGAAGAACCGTGGAAGCCAGCCATTGGCGGCTCTCGTCATCAGCGGTCCGTTCGGTGCCGTGAAGGAACAGTCCTCGGGACTTTACGCGCAGACCATGGCGGAGCGCGGGTTTGCCACGCTGGCGTTTGATCCGTCCTATACCGGAGAAAGCGGTGGCGAGCCCCGCAATGTTGCCTCGCCGGATATCAATACCGAGGACTTCAGTGCGGCGGTGGACTATATCGGCCTGCAATCCTATGTCGATCGCGAGCGTATCGGCGTCATCGGCATTTGCGGCTGGGGTGGCATGGCATTGAACGCCGTTGCCGCGGACAAGCGTGTGAAGGCAGTCGTAACCAGCACCATGTACGACATGACACGCGTCATGTCGAAAGGCTACAATGACAGCATCACCCTTGAACAACGCACACAGGCACTGGAGCAGATGAGCCGGCAACGCTGGGTGGATGCCGAGAAGGGAACGCCAGCCTATCAGCCGCGCTACAATGAATTGAAGGGCGGCGAGGCGCAGTTCCTGGTCGATTACCACGACTATTACATGACGCCGCGCGGTTATCATGCGCGTGCCGTCAACTCCGGCAATTCCTGGACGCAGACGACGCCGCTATCCTTCATGAACATGCCGATCCTGACCTATATCGCCGAGATATCTCCGCGTCCGGTCATGATTATCCATGGCGAGAAGGCGCATTCCCGCTATTTCAGCGAAACCGCCTTCGCCGCAGCGGCGGAACCGAAGGAACTGGTGATCATTCCGGGCGCCAGTCACGTCGATCTCTACGACCGTGCCGACAAGATCCCGTTTGACAGGATCGCGGGCTTCTTCAACCAACATCTCGCTTAGGTGAGAGCGGCACTGCAGGAACGACTGAAATACCAAGGCCGACGCGCTTGCGCGCGTCGGCTGTTTTGAAGGTCTTTTCTTAAGGCGCATTCTGCGTCAAAGCAGCCGGCGACGTTTTTGGAGTGACGTTGTGGTTAAGCTTGTTCACGATGAGCCGATCTGAGAGATCGAGGGGCGCAGCGAGATTGCCAGGGGTAGCGCCGTCACAACCACCGGCAAGATCAGTACAGCCCATGCTGCCCCATAGCCAAAACTGTCGACCAAAAGCCCGAATATGTATGGGCCAATTGCCATGACAGCCAGACAGATCGTGGACGCGAAGGCGATTGTCGATGCTATCGAACCTTTCGGGGCGCTCTCGGCGATCTGCAGAAGATAAAGCGGAAACCAGCCTATCCCGAATATCCCCAATATGACGAGCACCAGGAGGATCACCAGCGGCGGAGTGCCGACGGGAAGGAGTGCCAGGATTGTGGCCGCGCCAGCGGCAATGACGGATACGAGGCCAAAGGATTGGCCACGAAGACCGGGCCGGAAACGATCGCTGAGCCATGGCAGCAGAATACGGCCGGGAATGCCCGCAAGCTGTGTGGCGGCAAACATCGAAGAAGCGACAAAGAGGCCGAGGCCCAATCCATCCGCCATGAAGCCGATGGCGTGTGCGGTCAGGGTGAATTGAAACGCGGACATGGCGATACCGAGCCGCAAGACGGGCCAGAAGCTGCGATCCTGTCCGACGATGCGGACGAGTTTTGCCAAAGGCAGTGGACGCTCGGTTTTGGCGGCCAAATCGCCCCCCTCACGATACAGCCCCCAGAAGAGCGCCGCGCCGGCGATGGAAATACCGGCGCAAAGCCATGCCGCGGTATGCCACCCATAACGGACCGCCATGAACGGCAGGAGAGCGGCTGCAATCATTGTTCCGAAGGGAACGGCGGCCTGTCTGAACCCTGTGGCTATGCCGCGTTTGGCAGGCGGGAACCAGCGCATGATCGCCCGCGTGCCGCCCGGTTGGACGGCCGCATAGGTGCCGCCAAGAAACGCGATGCAAACAAGCAGCGCGGGCAGGCTGTCTGCGAATGCCGCAGCGCAGGCCATGGCGATAGCCATGTCGAGCATGGCAATGCCGACGATGCGACGTTCACCGTGAATATCAATGGCACGGCCGAGCATGAACATTGTCGCGATCTGCACACCGTTCATGACGGTCACGGCAAGCGAGGCAGATGCGAGGGAGACCCCGAAAGCTTCCCGCCAGAAGGGCACGAGAATGTAAATTCCCTGCGATACGAATGAGCCTGCGGTTTGTGTTCCAACCGCCACGGCAAGGACTGCCCAGATCCGGGGATCGGTCGCGGATGTGGGCGGGGGCGAGGACAAAGAAATCTGTGACGACACGAAAGGCTCCTATCAGGGTTTTCGTGCAGTAACCTTTCTGTTCAGCCGACAGAATTATGAGCTTGCAAGTTTCAGCGATAACAGCTTGTTATGCAAGCCATGCGCTCATTGGATCCTGAAGCCGTCGAGGCTTTTCTTCTCGTTGCCGAATTGCAGTCGTTCACGCGGGTGGCAGGCGTGATGAATACGACGCAGGCGGCCATATCCCTGCGCTTGCGCCGGCTGGAAGACCTGCTGGGGCATCGCCTCGTCGAACGGACGCCACGCCGCGTGCGGTTGACGGCTGCAGGCGAACGCTTTCTGGAGCCGTCACGGGCCTATGTCGCTGCCGGTCGTCGTGCGCTTGATGTCTTTGGGCAGGAGCCAACGCGTCTGGCGATCGGCGTCACCCATCATCTGATCGGGGCCGACCTGCCTCGGATACTTCGGGTGGTCAGCGAGCGCGAGACAAGCGTGACGCTTCATCTTCGGACGGCCGGCACACGAACCCTGCTTGACCTCTATGACGCCGGAGAACTCGACGCGATCGTCGTGCTGCGGCACGATGATATCCGCCGGGATGGCGAGCTTCTGTTTCAGGAGAGCTTTGGCTGGTATTGCAGCGTGGATTTTGATCTGCCTTCAAACGCCCCGCTGCCGCTGGTACTTCAACCCGAACCCTGCAATTTGCGCACCATGGCCCTTCGGCCGCTGGAGACGGCGGATATCCCCTGGCGCGAAGTGTTTGTCGGCACCGGTGCCACGGCGGTCGGAGCCGCGGCCGAAGCCGGGATCGGCATAGCACTTCTGGCGCAAAGTGCAGCCCCCGCCGGTGTGCGGCAGGTCAGGAGCCCAGTGCTGCCGGAACTTCCGAAACTGGATGTCGTGATGATTTCGACGGTTACCGGCGACGGCGCGAATGCCGTGCTTCGACGCATCACCGGGGCATTTCGATCATCCTGATCTGGCGTGGGGTTGGCCGTAAGCGCGAAAAAAACGCCCACTCGCGTTCTGCCATGCAGGCTTACCAACGCGGCACACGCCTTTCATAGGTGGGGTCGAAGAGCTTCATGTAGGCTGTGTCGTCGCGTTCCTTCATCGCGGTCTGCTCATAGAGAGCCGCAAGTTCGGTGAGCTTCTGCCGGTTGAGGCTGACGCCAAGTCCGGGCGCTGTCGGCACATCCAGACGACCGTTTCGGAATGTGAAAGGCGTGCCCTCGATCACATCGACGCCCGTCCATGGGTAATGTGTGTCACAATCGAAATTAAGGTTCGGCGTTGCGGCGGCCACATGCACCATTGCAGCAAGGGTAATGCCGAGGTGGGAATTGGAATGCATGGATACACCAAGCCCCAGTGTCTCGCACGTCTTTGCGAGATGGGTCGAAGCGCGCAATCCGCCCCAATAATGGTGATCGGACAGCACGATCTGCACCGCATTTTTACGGAAGGCGTCGGCGATCTGGTCGAATTCCAGAACGATCATGTTGGTGGCGAGCGGGATTGAGGTTGCGGTCGCCACCTGCGCCATCTGGTCCATGCCGATGACCGGGTCTTCGAGATATTCCAGAATATTTTCAAGCTTGCGGGCAATATAGATGGCCGTTTCCACCGTCCAGCCGCCATTGGGATCGATCCTCAGGGGGTGATGGGGGAAGGCTTGCCGCAGCTTCAGCATCGTCTCGATCTCGAGATCGGGATGCAGCACGCCGCCCTTCAGTTTCAGCGATTGAAAGCCGTAGACGTCGACCATTTTCCGGGCTTCGCCGACCATCTGGTCAGGGGTCAGAACCTCCCCCCATTCATCCGCTGCTTCGCCGATATGGCCTGCAAATTTGAAAAACAGATAGGCGCTGAAAGGTACGCTTGTGCGAACCGCGCCGCCAAGCAGGTCTGAAACCGGCCGGCCGAGCAGCTTGCCCTGTATGTCAAGGCAGGGGACCTCGAAGGCCGAAGCAACCACATCCGTCAGCTTGTGATCGGCGACAGCCGATTTGGCATTGATGCCGCCACCGCCCGGCAAGGCCGCGATGACACGCGATTTCAGTTCGTGAAGATGAAACGGGTCCAAGCCGACGAGGGCTGGCGCGGCGCGGCGCAACCCGTCCAGCGCCTTGATGCTTCCGTAACTTTCCCCAAGCCCGGTCGTGCCGTCGTCGCATATGACTTCGATAATGGTGCGCAGCGCATGGGGTTGATGGACACCCTTGCAATTCAGCAATGGCTGGTCGGGAATGGCGACCGGAGTGAGGTGGATTTCGGCAATGCGCATATCAAGAAACTCCTTGTCGCCACCAGTGGCGCGCAGCCTTCAGCGCGTCTTCCAGTGGTGGCAGTTGGGGGTGCCAGTGGCGTTCCCATTCGAGGCTGAGGGGAATTTTCCGTTCGTCCGGCTGGAGCAGCGAAAGCAGTTCCGCGATCGGAAAGTCGCCTTGGCCGGGCAGGACGTAGCGCCGTTTTCCGTCTCTATCGGTCGTGCTGTCCTTGACGTGCAGATGGACGACGTTTTTTGCGATGTGGTGCCAAAGGGTTCTGAGATCGCTGCCCCGGGCCCATGTATGATGTGTATCCCACAATATCCGGGTCGTCGGCACGTATTCCAGAAAGGCGAGCAGCTGATCGAAATCGGCCAGCGCATCATGGGTTTCGATCATCAGCTCGACATTCAGCCCGCGTGATTGCCGCAGACTTTGCCACTCGTCCAGCAGCGCCGCTGCGCTATCCAGCTCCTCCGACCCAACTTTTTTGCCACCGTCGAATATCCGCAGATAGGCGATGTTGGCAGCTTCTGCCCAATCGATGAAGGGGGCGAGCTCGGAGAGACTGCTACTGCCGAACAGCCGCATGGATGTGTTGAGAGCGGCAATTCTGATGCTGCGTTCGGTCAGGAAGGCCGCAAATCGGGCAGGTGTGCCGAACTCGGCAACGAGCGCGGCGATCAGGTCTATGGTGCCGGATAGTGCGCGCAATTCCACGCTTGTTATGCCGTGGCGGTTTGCCAGATAGGCCGCCTCATGCAGGCTGAGTTCGGAGCAGCCGAGGGTCGAGAAACAATAGTTGGAACCGTTCATGCCATACGCTCCATATCCTGCTTGTGGACCGGGTGGAGGGGCGCAAGCCCTGCCACGAAGCGTTCGATCTCGGTAATGGCCAGATCGGAAAGTGCACGCAATTCGTTGCCCAGCGCCCCGGCTATATGAGGGGTGAGCACGACATTGGGCAGATCATAAAACGGGCTTTCCGTTGGCAAGGGTTCGGGTTCGGGCGTGTCGATCAGGATGCGCAGCCGTCCGGAAAGCGCCTCGGCCAGCAATGCCTCGTGATCGACGAGCCAACCCCGCGCGGTGTTGATGAAGATGGCATGATCGGCCATCAGCGCCAGTTCGCGCGCGCCGATCATATGGTGCGTTTCCGGCAGGATCGGCGCGTGCAGCGAGACCACATCGGACCATGCCAGAAGCTCGTCCAACTCCGTTTTCCTCGCGCCGAGGGAAGCTGCTTCTTCCGCTGAGAGAAAGGGATCGTAAACGGCAATCTCAAATTTGCCGCGCGCCAGCATCTCTATCACCAGACGTCCGATGCGTGAGGCACCGACAATGCCGACCTTGCGGGCATGATTTCCGAGATGAGCCAGACTTTTGCCACGCCTGCTGCCAAAAACCCCGGTGCCGCGCTCTTCCCTGTGTTCATCCCGCAGCCGAAAGACATCCTTGCCGCACATGATGATCGCCGCATAGGTGAATTCGGCAACCGGCACGGCCATGGCGGAGGCTGCTGTCGTGACGAGAATATCGGACGTCTCCCAGAACTCTGCGGGTGCAACCATCCGCACCGATGATGCCGCATAGGCCAGCATTTTCAGCCATGGCGCGCGTGAAAGTCGTTCGCGTGTGAGGGATGGCGTACCCCAGGCAGCGAGCAGAATATCCGCTTCGGCGAGAGCTTCGGCACCTTCCGCCGTGTCGAAATCCATATGGGGAAAACCCGGAATGATATCCGTTATGGCATTCAGCCGCGCCCACTCGCGCGAACCGAAAAAACCTTCCGGAAGCTCGCTGCGCATGGCGATCAGCAGGCGTGGTTTGGTCTGAGAATGTTTCATGCGCGCACCGGATTTGAAATAGGGCGGATGTCGATCTTGGAAACATCGATCTCGATCGGTTGCGAACCGGACTTCAGGATTACATCGAGAAAAAGCGCAGGCGGTGTTTTGCCCGGCCGCAGTTTCAGGGGAGGGGTCCTTAACGCGCCTTGCCACCGTGCCGACGGAAAGGAAAAAAGCCTGCCGTCATCGGCGCGGAACGGTGCGAGCGCTGTCACCGTCTGTCCTTCGTCTGCGACATCTTTCAGCCGCAGCGATATTCCCAGAACGCCATCATGAGACGGCACCTGCACGTCGCAGATCGCTTCCACCCAGACGCCGGTGCCGGGGTGGACAAGCTGCCCGCCGAGACGATGGTTCTCCTCACCTTTTTCGGCAATGATCCGGGCCGAAAGATCCGATGCGAGATTGCCGGCTGGATTGTTTACCGCATCGAAGCGATCATCCTTGGACAGAAGCCGGGCGGGCGCACGGGGCACGATCGTTTCGAGATAATCCGCCAGCAATTTTCCGACGGCAAAGGCGCCAGCTACGGAAAAATGGGTTCCGTCATCGGAATAGCCGGGATATGGCTCACCGAATTCGCTGTTGGGATCGACCCACGCCGCGTTCCAGTCGAGGACATGGCAATTGGCGTTGTTTGCGGCAAATTCGATGCTCCGCCGGTTTATCCAGTGCGTCTTGGCTCGCTCCGCACCGCCTGCCGGCCATTTCCCGACGCTTCGCGCCAGAATGGGAAGGAGGATCACGGTCTTGCCGGCGGCGAGCAGGGCCGAAGCGATCCTTGCCCGCGTGTCGGCAATCGTCTGGCGCGTTTCCACCATCATGTCGTTGGTGCCGGCATCGACAATGATCAAGTCGAAATCCGATTGCAGCAACCGTGGCAATCGCCGCTCGATCTCGACTGCCTTCTGGCCGGAGACCCCGAAATTGAGGCCGGAAAAGAACCGGCTGACACCGGGCCGATTACTCGGCTCCCAGCCGGGCGGCACGGATGGATCGTGGTGAACCGGACAGCAAAGCCTGCCATGCGACAGGACCTCGGCCCAGCTCATCCAGCCGCGTGCCGATGTGGCAAGCGAGCTGGCGTCGCCAATATGGTTCTGCTGGACGAGCGAGGTGCCGAGAATGGCAATCCGGCTCGCCCTTGGTAACGACACGGACATGGTTTTTACCGGGATATCAGGAAAACAGGACGCCGCCATTAATGTCGTAGCAGGCGCCGGTGACATAGGCGGCATCGTCAGATGCGAGGAAGGCAACCAGACCGGCGACGTCTTCGCTCGACCCTTCGCGCTTGAGCGATGTCGCGCCGGCAACCCGTTCGCGTACCTCCGGTTTGGTAAAGGTGTCGTGGAATGTGGTTGAGATCATGCCGGGGCAAACGGCGTTGACGCGGATATCGGGGCCGACTTCCTTGGCAAGCCCGCGGGTGAATGTCATCACGGCACCCTTGGAGGAGGCATAGGCAAGAGCGCCGGGGCCGCCGCCATCACGACCGGCCTGCGACGAGAAGGTGACGATGGCACCGCCCTTTGCCATTTTGGGCAATGCGGCCTTCGCCGTCAGGAACAACGATGTCAGATTGACGTCGAGGACCTGATGCCAGAAGGCTTCATCCATCTCTGCAATTGTCTTGCGGGCGATCAGGCCGCCGGCAACATGGACGAGGCCATGGATCTCACCGAATTTGTCGGCAGCTGCGGATATGGCCGCCTCCACCTCGGTTGCTTTCGTGAGGTCCGCTCTGATCGCCAGAGCCGAACGGCCGAGTTTTTCGATTTCGGCGACGGCCGCGGCCGCGCCTTCTGCCGCACCATTATAGGTGAGAACGACATTGGCGCCTTCCTGCGCAAAACGGAGGGCACATGCCCGGCCGATATCCCGGCCGGCCCCGGCGACAACAACGGTCCTGTTGGTAAAACGCTGCATTGGAAAACCTCGTATGATTAGAACTGCTTGGGGAGAGAGAGCTTGAAACGCTCGTCATCGACATCGCTGAAGTAGATGTCGGTGGAAAAACCCTGATCGTCGATGAAACTGAAGATGCGCTTCGGCTCCTTCAGGCTGTAAGGCACGAGAAGGGTGACAAGGCGATGCCGGGTGGCGGCCGGAACCGTGGCGCAGACATGGTGGTGAATGTCGAGCCCTTCGAATTCCTTCGGATCTATATCGGGAAAACCTTCCACGGCGCTGATTTGCGGCGTGCCTGCCGAAGAATAGACGAACTGTCCATAGAAACCGGCCTTCTGGCCATTGTAGCGGAAGCTTGACCTGCCGGTCTGCGGGGCTCCGAGCGTATGGCAAAGCCATTGCAGTTCCTGGGGTTCGGAACATTCCACCTCGTCGACAATCACGAAATAGCTGTCATTGACGAAGTGGGTTTCCCGCAGCACTTTTTGAACCAGCGGGTTCGCAACCTGATAGGCGGCGGTTGCATCGCCGACGATGCGAACATGGCCGGGCTTTTCCTCCACCGAGACGATACGGCCGGCGGCGCGGCGCGCCAGCGCCTTGTCCTTTTCCGCATATTGGCCTTTGCCGCCGATCAGCACGGCGTTTTTCGACCGTGTCTGACGCCGCCAGTTCAGATGCATCTGCGAATTGAACGCCACATAATAACCGGACTGGATCGCCAGATCTTCGCCATGGGCATAAAGCACAAAGGCGTTCTGGTCGCCGTGGCTATGGCTGAGTGAGCCATAGGGGCTGGATTTGAAGACGAATTGCAGATGCTTGTCCGGGTCTTCCATGTCTTTTTGGATGGTCGCCCAACCGATATCATCGAAAACGGCGAGTGCCGGCAAGTCGGCGGGCGACACGGCTTCCACCTGCCGGTAATCGTGGCGATAGACGAGATCGTCGAAGTTCAGGTCCCACCAGCCGTAATTGTAAAACGCCATTTCAGTGCCGGTCGCATCGGCCTTGATGTGATCGAAATACCATTGGTAGTGGCCATTGCCGGTGACGCCGGCGAATTGCCGGACGTTGTAGCCGAGTTTCAGGCCGGGAAGATCGCCGAGCGTGGAGTCGTCGCCGAAGTTGGCGCGACGGGTGCCGGGCGCCTTGGTGTAAAGCGGGAAGCGGCCGGTATTCTGGAAAAACGGCCGCTGATAAAGGTCGTAACCGATATAGGAGCGGATCAGGTTGGCGGCCTCGATGAGATAGGCCATGCCTGTCATCCAGTAATGCGGACCTTCCGCCCAGCCGCCATCGGTTCCGGCCCATGGCGAATAGAGCGTGGCGAGGAATTCGACGGTGTAATCAAGCCATTCTCCGGCCTCATCGCTTTCGCCCTGAAGCGCGATGCAGGCCGGTGTCAGCACAGCCGAGAGCGAACGCACCGCATGGCTGTCATAGGGAAAGACGTGAATGCGGGCATGTGCGATGACATGATCGGCAACTTCCCGCGTCCGTTCGAGAAGAACGGATCGAACGGTCCTGCGTTCGTCTTCGCTCAGGTGGTCGTACAGCCAGTCATAACCCCAGGCGAGTGCTACGACGACACGGAACCCCGCCTCGTCATTATAGGCGCGCGAGGTCGCCCCTTTCGGGTCCCAGGCGGCGACGGCCAGCAGCCATGTGCGGGATGCATCGAGAAGATCGTCACGCTCGAGCACACGGCCGGCGATGGCCAGGTGCCGGATCGCATAGATCACTTCCTGGCAATCTATATACATCTGCCGCCAGAGCGTGGCGACACGCATGTTGTTGGGATAGGGCTGCGGTTCCGGCATAACCGGCCGCTGCAGCCATGGTTCAACCGATTTTTCGTAAAACTCGGTCCAGCCGCAATGGTTGGGGTCCTTCGCAACGGCATCGGTGAAGGCGCTCAATTGCTCGGAGTTGAGCCACAGCCGGGGATGGCTGGTTTGCGCGGCGGCGTGGCGGGCAGACCTGCCGGGCAGCGGCGTTTTTGGCAGTGCGGCACCGATCTCGAAACTGCGCACGGCGCTCCAGTTGGAATGCGCTGTTGCGGATTTCTGATCCCAAAGCGCGTAACACCAGTGATAGTGGCCCTCCGGCAGCGCTTCATCCGGTGTGAAGAAATTCCAGGCGAGATCTTCGAAGACGAGCGTTTTTTTGTCCGCAAAGCCGGGATCGGTTGAAATGCGCAGCACGTAACGCGCGCCGTCGTCGATATCGGGTAGCCATGAAAAGCGCGGAGGGTTCTCCGTCGGCTGTGCTTCTTCGCTCGGCTCGTAGCCAATGGTCAATGAGCCCGGGCGGGGTTCATCGAGAAGTGTCTGTCTGGAGATGGCCGGGGCAGAGGGACGCATTGCGCTCTAACTCCTATGAAAACAGATGGGAAAGGATGGCGGCAACAAAGCCGCCATCATGGTCGGAGGGTTTATTGCGCCGCCTTGTACTGGCGGTCATAGGCCGATTGCATCATCTTGATGACCTCGTCGTAACCAAGGGCGGTGAGGCGCTTTTTGTAGGCGTCCCAGCCGGTATCGACGTCCTGGGCGCCGAGAATCCAGGTCTGCTGCATTTCGGTCATGTAGGTGAGGATGCTCGGCCAGTAGCGGTCGAAGGTCGCCTTTTCCTCGGCGTTCAGGGAAACGCCCATGAACTCGTCCTTGAGGCAGTTGCACTTCTCGTACATGTCGATGCCTTCAAGCGCGATCTTGTTTGTCCACTGGCGCTCATATTCGTAATCCATCCAGTATCCGCGCGGGATCGCGGCACCGACTGCCCATAGCTGGGCATTGACCGGATCCTTGTTATCGAGGATTTCCTTCTTGAACTGCGGTTTGCCGTCGACCATTTCGTAAGTGAGGCCCTCGACGCCGAAGTTCGACAGGATGCGGCCCTGCTGCGAGAACCAGAAGTCGAAATATTTGATGGTTTCGACGGGGTGTTCGTTGGTCGCCGAAATAGCCCAGCCAACGGGCTGGACACGCAGGCGGCGGGAATCTTCGAAACGTTCACCTGAAACCGTCTTGGGCGGAAGCATGGGCTTCAGCGCAAAACCCTCGATCTTTGGCGACAGGGCGTCGTTATAGGTCGAGGTGCTGGCGAACCAGTCATGTGTCATGCCGCCGAGATTGTTGCCCAAGAGATATTCGCGCGAGCGGGCGCCGCGGGTGAATATCTCCTTGTCGATCAGCCCTTCCTTGTACCACTTGGCGACATTGGAAATGCCGGTCTTGTAATTGTCTTCCGCCCAGGGGTGACGCAGTTTTCCGTCATAAACGGCAAAGTCACCATACCGCTCCGATCCCGAAACGCGGGCGTCCCACAGATTGATGAGGCGGACGGCATCGATTTCCTCACGGGCAAAATAAGGCACCTCATCCTTGAGGCCGTTGCCGTTGGGGTCCTTGTCGCGGAAGGCTTTCAAAACCTCGTAGACCTCCTCCGGTGTCTCCGGCTGCTTCAGGCCAAGCTTGTCGAGCCAGTCCTGGCGGATGAACCAGCCGCGCGAGAACTTGCCATCAGGCACATAGGGAATGAAATAAAGCTTGCCGTCCGGTCCGGAGATGGCGTTGCGGATTTCCTTGTGGCTATCGAAGAACGCCTTGAGGTTGGGGGCGTTTTCCTCGATCAGCTCGTCGAGCGGAATGAACGCGCCCTCCAGCCCGTAACGGATGAAGTCTTCCTTCAAGCCGCCGGTGGCATCGCCGCCAACGATATCGGGAAGATTGCCCGAGGCGATCAGAAGATTGAAGGCATCGCGGCTGCTGGTGGTCGCCAGCGACGCGACGTTGCGGACATGAATATTGGTGATTTCCGCGGCCTTCTGTTCCACCGGCCATTTTTCCGAATAGACGTATTTGTCGCGGAAGTGGAAATGGATCGTCAGTTCCAGCGGGTCTTCGGTGATCTTGCCCGTATCCTGTGCCAATGCCGGCAGGGACAGGGTTGCGGCTGTCATCAACGCCAGTAGGGGCGCGCCTTTTCGTAGTGCTCTCACAGGTTCTCCTCCCTTGTGCTGCTACTCTTTGACCCCACCCAGCAGAATTCCTTTGGTGAAATACTTCTGCGCGTAGGGGTAGATGATGAGGACTGGAATGATCGATGCGATCATGATCGCCGATGTCACCGTCTCGAACGAATAGTGGGCGGTGAGCAGGCTTGAGGCGAATTCGTCATTGGAGTTGAGGTCGACGATGACGCGCTTCAGATAGACCTGAAGCGGGATTTTTTCCTCGCCGCGCAGCAGCACCATGGCCCAGAAATAACCGTTCCAGCGCGATACGATGCAGAACAGCGCGACGGTGACGATTGCGGGTTTCGACAGTGGAATGAATACCTTCCACAGCAGCTGCAATTCGCTGGCGCCATCCATCTTGGCGGCCTCTTCGAAGGATTTCGGCACGGCTTCGAAAAAATTGCGCAGCAGAATGACGTTGAACGCATTGGCCGCGAAGCCAAGAATGATGCCGAAGCGGCTGTCGAGAAGCCCGAGATCGCGCATGTTCAGAAAGAAGGGGATCATGCCGGCGTTGAACCAGAGAGTAAATGCGATGGCGATGTTGAAGAAGGTGCGGCCACGCAGGCGTTTGCGCGAAAGGGCATAGGCTCCGGGGATCATGATCAGCAGGCTCATGAGCGTGCCGCCGAAGGTGTAGATGAAGGTGTTGCCATAGGCGACCCAGAACATCCTGTCGGACAACACCCGGTCATAGGCGGCAAGTGTGACATCGACGGGCCATAGCGTGACGCGGCCGGCGGTGACGGCAGCGCCCGAGGAGAGCGAGACCGACAGTACGTAAATGAAGGGATAGAGCGTCGACAGGACGAACAGGCCGAGAAGAATGGCGTTTGCCCAGCCGAAAATCTTGTCGCCGCGGGAATAGAGATTGAAGTTTGCCATGTTTCAGGTCCTCACCACAGCGATGTCGACGAGACTTTTCGGCTGATGCGATTTGCCGAATAGACGAGGACGAAGGCGATGACGGCGTTGAACAGGCCGGCTGCCGTCGCCAGATCATATTGGGTGCCCTGCAGGCCGGTGCGGTAGATGAAGGTGGAAACGACGTCCGCCGTCTCGTAGGTGGAAGGCCGATAGAGCAGGATGATATATTCGAACCCGACTTCGACCAGATTGCCGATGCGGATGATCAGCATGATGACGATTGTCGGCAGGATGCAGGGCAGGGTGATGCGCCACATCATCTGCCAGCGCGACGCGCCGTCCACCCGGGCGGATTCGTAAAGTGTCGGGCTCACGCCGGCGATGGCGGCGAGATAAACGATGGATTCGAAGCCTGCCTCTTTCCAGACCGACGAGCCAATGTAGATGGGACGGAACCATTCCGGCTGGGTCAGGAAGTAGATCGGCTCAAACCCAAGGCCTTTCAGCATAAGATTGACGATGCCGATTGATGGCGAGAGGAAATTGATGACGATGCCGGCGACGATCACCACCGAAATGAAGTGCGGCAGGTAAACGACCGTCTGCGCCCAGCTGCGGGCAATGCCGCTTTGAATTTCGTTGAACATCAGGGCCAGAATGATCGGCACCGGAAAGGCGAAGATCAGGCCAAGGCCGCTGATGGTGATGGTGTTCCAGAAGGAACGAATGAACATGTCATTCTGGAAAAGCTCCACGAAATTCGCAAATCCGACCCAGGGGCTCTTTTCGATGCCGCGAAAGATCGAGAAATCCTGGAATGCGATGACCAACCCATACATGGGTTTGTAAAGGAAAACCGCAAACCAGATGAGCATTGGCGCGAGCAGGAGGTAGAGCTGCCAGTCGCGGCGCATGTCTTCCTGAAGGTCGTGAAGGCGCCCCTGAAAATCCTGTTTCATGGCCGCGCTCCATCCCGGGTTTTGAGCGATCTCCCGGTCGCCGCATCAAAGACGTGGACGCGTGCGGTATCGATGGAAAGCTGGTTGACGCCGTTGAGGGCATGGTCGCCGTAAAGCGTTTCGGCTTTGGCGATGAATGGCTGGCCATCGGCCTTCCCGTGCAGCAGCGCTTCAGCGCCCAGAGGCTCCACGAGGTCGATGCTGCAATTTAGAACATCGCGGCCCTCGCCAGCCTCCACCGACATGATTTCCGGCCGCACACCGAGCTTGACGGCCTGTCCTTGCGTTGCGTTCTTCGCGAAGGCATCGGGAATGTTGAAGCGCTGCCCGGAGCCGCCGCTCAGGACAGCGGTGACACGGCCATCAAGGCTTTCGATCGTCCCGTCCAGAAGGTTCATCGGCGGCGAGCCTATGAAGCTTGCGACAAATGTGTTCGCCGGTTCGAGGAAAACTTCCATCGGCGAGCCGACCTGCTCGATATGACCGCCATTCATGATGACGATGCGGTCGGCCAGCGTCATCGCCTCCACCTGGTCGTGGGTGACATAGATGCTGGTGGCCTGCATCCGCTTGTGCAGCAGCTTGATCTCGGCGCGCATATGGGTGCGCAGCTTGGCATCGAGATTGGAGAGGGGTTCGTCGAACAGGAAGATTTTCGGCCGGCGCACGATGGCGCGGCCCATGGCGACGCGCTGGCGCTGGCCGCCGGAAAGATCGGCCGGCTTGCGGGCCAGATATTCGGTAAGCCCCAATATCTGTGCGGCTTCCGCAACGGCCTTGTCGACGACGGCCCGCTTCTCACCCCTGACGCGCAGGCCGAACGCGATGTTCTCGGCCACGCTCAGATGAGGGTAGAGCGCATAGTTCTGGAATACCATGGCGACATCGCGGTCTTTCGGTGCGACCTTGTTGACCACCCGGCCGTCCATCGAAACGGTGCCGTCCGAGATGTCCTCCAGTCCGGCGAGCATACGCAGCGTGGTGGATTTTCCGCATCCCGAAGGACCAACGAGGACAACGAATTCCTGCGGCTGTATGGAAAGATTGATACCGTGGACGACTTCGAGGGCGCCATAGCGCTTGACGACGTCGTTGATTTGAACTGCAGACATGAAAGGCCCCTCCTCAAAAGCCTTGAATGTTCAGTCAGGCGTCTTCGACCCCCGTGAGGCGCGCTTCCTCGTGACGCGCGTGTTGACCTGCTCGATGAAGGTCCAGATCTTCGGGTTCTTGGAGAGTTCTGCGATCTTGGTTTCGAGTGATCCGAGATGGCGCTGGACGGCTTCGCGTGCGGCCTCGATATCGCCCGACTCGATGGCGCTCACGATCGCTTCGTGTTCCTCGATCACCTTTTCAGTGCGACGAACCGCAAAAACGCGCTTCAGATGGCGCATCCGGTCCATTTCGCCTTTCGCCTGATTGACGACGCTCCAGGCGCCGGGAAGGCGGGCTGCGGCGAAGATGGTGCGGTGAAATTCCTCGTCCAGCAGGAAGAAATCCGTGAATTCCTCGTCCTCGGCAGCGGTGCGCTGCTGGGAAATGCAGGTTTTCAGACGGGCGATGTCTTCCAGCGAGTGCCGCTTGGTTGCCTCGATGACGGCGCCCTCTTCCAGCTTGAACCGGATGAAGCAGGCTTCCATGTAACGCTGCACGTCGATGGGCGAGATATAGGTGCCGCCCTGCGGCACGACGGTTACGAAACCTTCTTCGGAAAGGCGAATGATCGCCTCGCGCACCGGCGTCTTGCTGACATGCAGGAGCGCTGCGATTTCCTTTTCCGACAATGCGCGCCCGGGAAGCAGCTTCACTTCGACAATCAGTTTGCGAAGCAGGGCATGGATCCGGTTTGTCATGTTTCCATCAGCCGGCAAGTCTCGCGGGGTGACGAGTTCGGACAATGGCAGCGATGGAAACTCAAGAGCGTTAGACATATCAATTACCAAACTGAGATATCAGATTGTGTATTGACATATCTATTGTGTTTTTGAGAGTCAAGCGCGAATGATCGGTTGGTGAGCGCCACATCGAAAAACCGGAGCGATCTTTTGATCGCTCCGGTACAAGGGTCTTGATTTTGAAGGGAGTTTCAGCGGCGGCTAAAAGCGCCTTGTGGGCATGACAATGCCAGCTGGTTTGCCGCTATTACCATGTTTACCGGGTGCTTGCCGATATTATTCGGCGGGCTGTGCCGCACATGCCGGGTCGGAGGGTCTCTGCTCTCCGGAAAGGCTGCGCTGACCGAGGCCAATGATGGCGACTGTCGAAAGGCTGGCAACAACGGACATCCAGAAGCCGTTGGTGGCGCCGAAATTATCGATGACCCAGCCGGAGATGAAAGCGCCGAGCGCCATGCCGATACCGATGCCGGTCATCACCCAGGTCACGCCTTCCGTCAGCATCGATTCCGGCACGCGGCGCTCAATAAGGCCGAATGCGGTGATGAAGATGGGCGAGATTGCAACGCCGCTGAGGAAAACCGCAAAGGCGAGCAGGGCAACGGTTGTGGTGGCAAAGAGAAGCGGCAGCGCGGTAAGCGCAAGGACGCTGACGGCGATCAGCAATTGCCGTTGCAACGGCATTTTTGGATTTATCGCGCCAAGCAGCAGGCCAACAACGAAAGAGCCGATGGCATAGACACCGATGACAAGGCTGGCGGCTTCCGGCTGGCCGAGCTGTTTGGTGATGGCCACAGCGCTTACCTCGGCCGTGGCGAAGGTCGAGCCCACAAAGATCAGGGCGAGTGTGATGATCTGGACCGGCCGCAGCCGTATGGCCGATTGCTGCCGTTTGCCGCCTTCCACCGGGCGCACCTTGGGTTCTGTCGAGCGCTGCAGCAGGAAGGCAAAGGTGCCGAGTGCCAATGAGGCCGTGCTGATCATCATGCCCGCTTCCGGAAAGAGCGAGACCGCAAGCCCGACGGAAAGCGATGCGCCGGAAATATAAACCAGCTCATCGGCGGCGGATTCAAAGGCAAAGGCCGTGTTTAGCTCTGGCCGGTCGCGGAAGATTTCCGTCCAGCGGGCCCGCATCATGGCGGGGATGCTGGGCATGGCGGCGGCAAGGAAGGCTGAAAGGAACAGGGTCCAGACCGGCCACCTCTGGTTCGTGGCGAGGATCAGAACCACAAAGGCGATGACCGATATGATGGTGGCCGGGATGAGGACACTGCTCTGGCCCTTGCGATCCACCAGGCGGGAGATCTGCGGTGCCGCAGCCGCATTGGTGAGCGCGAAGGTTGCCGAGACGGCGCCGGCAAGCCAATATTCGCCATGGGTCTGCGAAAGCATGGCGACGATGCCGATCGGCGCCATCGCAATTGGCAGGCGGGCAAAGAAGCCCGCGGCGGAAAAGCCCTTCGCGCCCGGGGCCCTAAAAATTTCTCTGTATGGATTAGACATCGGGATGCACCTTGTTCAGGGAGTATCTACCACACACATACGTGGCGTATGTGAATGAGATAATTGCATACGTCGCGTATGTCAACTAATATACGTAATGTATGTGGACTACGGAGAAAAAATGCGCAAACCCCGCAGTGAAATGATTGCCGAGACACGGGCAAAGCTGCTGTCCGCCGGTCGCAAGGCATTTGGCAGCATTGGTTATGCCGAAGCGTCGATGGACGACTTCACCGCCGAGGCGGGGCTGACCCGTGGCGCGCTCTATCACCATTTCGGTGATAAAAAGGGCTTGCTGCTGGCGGTTGTCGCCGAGATTGACGCGGAGATGACGAAAAGGCTCTGTGAGATCTCGTCGAAAGCCGCGACCCGGTGGGACGGTTTCATCGATGAGAATGTCGGTTATGTCCGCATGGCGCTTGAGCCGGAAATCCAGCGGATCATGTTTCGCGATGGACCGGCCGTGCTCGGTGATCCCTCCCGCTGGCCAAATGCCAATGGCTGTATCTCCGCCGTCGCGCGAAGCCTTGATGTGCTGAAGCAGGAAGGGACGATCACCGATATTGACCCGGAGGCGTGTGCCCGTTTTATCAACGCGGCAAGCAGCAGCGCCGCCCAGTGGATCGCCAATTCTGACGATCCTGAGACGACTTCCAAACGGGCGGTTGAGAGCTTCCGAACCTTGCTTGAAGGGTTGCGCATTCAGAAAGGCTGATGCGCGTCCGTTCAGGCGGGACCTCTCGATTGAAGGGAGAGCGGCGGCGTGTTGAGCACCGCCTAACAGCTTCCCCGTCAGCGCAAGCTTTCACGACATGGCAATCAGCAAGTCATCCAACTGTCATATGGCGGGTCTAGGAGAGGTTGTGGTTTTCACATGTCTCGTGAGGGGAATATGCGCAAAATTGTTGCTGCTTTGGTCGCTACGACCTTTCTTGCCGGCGCCGCTCAGGCTGCCGAGGTCTATCCGCTTGATCGTGCTACGATCCTGACCGGTTCACCATTTGATTTCAAAGCGGAATTCGACGCCGTCGTAAAGCCGGAAGACGTCAAGATCACCGTCAATGGCCAGGATTACAAGGCTGTTCTCGGCAAGGACGTCGAGTTCGTTGCCGAAGAGAAGAACAAGGACAAGGTTCTTGGTTCGGCCGTCATCCTGCGCGGCATCACGCTCGCCAATGCCGGTGACTACAAGGTTGAAGTTTCGGCCGGTTCCGAGACCAAGAACGTCACCTGGACGGTTTATGGCACGCCTGCCCAGGCGAAGGCCAAGAATGTGATCTTCCTGATTGCCGATGGTCTGTCAGTCGCCCATCGCACTGCCGCCCGTATCATGTCCAAGGGCATGACCGAGGGTAAGGCCAATGGTCGTCTCAACATGGATGACGTGCCGCCGGTTGCCTTCATCGGCACCTCCGCCACCGACGCCGTCGCCACCGACAGCGCCAACACCATGTCGGCCTACATGACCGGCCACAAGACTGCCGTGAACGCTATCGGCGTTTATGCCGACCGTACTCCGGCTTCGCTTGACGATCCGAAGGTCGAAACGCTGGCTGAAGCCCTGCGCCGCCAGACCAAGAAGTCGATCGGCATCATCTCCACCGCCGAACTGCAGGATGCGACGCCGGCTGCCGTTGTTGCCCATACCCGCAAGCGTGGCGACAAGGCCGACATTAACGGCATGCTGTTCGACGTGAAGCCGGATGTGCTTCTCGGCGGCGGTTCCGCCTACTTCCTGCCGCAGGCGACCGCCGGCTCCAAGCGTAAGGACGACAAGGATTATATCGCCCTGTTCAAGGAAGCGGGCTATACGCTGGCGACCAGCAAGGCTGAACTCGCAACGGCTGCTGGCACCAACACCGGCAAGATCCTCGGCCTGTTCCACACCGGCAACATGGATACCACGCTTGACCGCGAGTTCCTGAAAAAGGGCACCACGGGCAAGTTCCCGGACCAGCCGGGCCTGGTTGAAATGACCAAGGTTGCGCTCGACAATCTGTCGAAGAACCCGGAAGGCTTCTTCCTGATGGTCGAAGCGGCGAACGTCGACAAGATGTCGCATCCGCTCGACTGGGATCGCGCCGTCGTCGACACGATCGAATTCGACAAGGCCATCGGCGTTGCCCGCGAATTTGCGGCCAAGAACCCCGATACCCTGATCATCGTCACCGGTGACCATACCCACGGCGTTTCCATCATCGGCACTGTTGATGATGACAAGCCCGGTACGGACATGCGCGAAAAGGTCGGCACCTATGCCGAAGCCGGTTTCCCGAACTACGAAGACAAGGACGGCGACGGCTATCCGGACAAGGTCGACGTTTCGCGTCGCCTGTTCCTGAACGCCAATAACGGTCCGGATCACTACGAAACCTTCCGTCCGAAGCTCGATGGCCCGTTTGCGCCAGCCATCCAGAACGAAAAGAAGGAATATATCGCCAACGAGCAATACAAGGATGTTCCCGGTGCCGTGCTGGTCACCGGCATCATTCCGAAGAGCTCCGACAGCGGCGTACACGCGGTTGATGATGTCGTGCTGCAGGCCGAGGGACCCGGTGCCGAAGGCTTCCGCGGTTACATGGAACAGAGCGATGTCTACAAGGGTCTCGCTGAAGCTTTCGCTCTCGGTGCCAAGCAAACCAACTAATATCTGAACGGGGTAAGGGCGCGCCACCATGGCGTGCCCTTGCCGTCATTTACGGTCCTGCATTGCCGGCCAAGACGGCTGACGGTGAAAGACCTTTCAGGAAGGAAAATGGTCATGAGCAAGCCTGATCCGGCGCGGTTCAATCGCCGCCAGACCCTTGGTCTCATTGCTGGGCTGCCTCTGCTGGCCGCTGGCACGCGTGCGCAGGCGAAAAGCGACATCACCTTCGATGAGCTTTATGGCAAGGTCAGCGTTCTCGGGCTGGAGTTTTCCGAGAAGGTCAAACAGCTGAACGGCAAGGAGGTCGCCATGCGCGGCTTCATGGCGCCGCCGCTGAAGGCTGAAGCACAGTTTTTCGTGCTCACCGAAATACCCATGTCGATCTGCCCGTTTTGCTCCACCGATTCGGACTGGCCGGACAATATTGTCGTCGTCTATCTCGGCGAAAAACAGACCTTTACCCAGCCCAGCCAGACGATCGAAGTGCGCGGCACACTGGAAACGGGTTCCTGGACCGATCCGGACACCGGCTTCGTCAGTCTCCTGCGCATTCGCCAGGCAGAATACGCGACGGTTTGAGACCATGCTGCCTCTGAAGATAGAAAATCTTGCCGTCTCCTTTCCCGGACTGGCGGCTCCGGTTCTTGTTATCGACCATCTGGAAATCGCTGCCGGAAGCCACGTGGCGCTGACGGGTGGTTCCGGCTCGGGCAAGAGCACCCTCATCAACATCATCGCCGGCCTTGAGCGCGTTAAGACCGGCCGCGTCGTGTGGGGGAACGAGAACATCGCTGATCTTGCCGAAGGCCGTCGCGATCGTTGGCGAGCTGCCAATATCGGTCTCGTCATGCAGGAGTTTCATCTTTTTCCCGGTCTCTCTGCGCTGGACAATATCCTGTTGCCCGCCCGCCTGTCGCGTATGGCGAATGCAGAGCTTATAAAGCGTGCGGAATCCCTGTTTGCGACCGTTGGCCTCAAGCGTCCCGGGCAGCATGTCGAAACCATGTCGCGGGGTGAAATGCAGCGTGTTGCCATTGCCCGGGCGCTGCTGCGCAGCCCCGGTGTCATCATTGCCGACGAACCGACGGCCAGCCTCGATCTCGACAGCGGTGAGGCTGTCGGCGATTTGCTGCTTGCCGTTGCCGCCAGCACCGGCAGCACGCTGATTGTCGCGAGCCACGATCAACATCTGATCGGTCGCCTTGACCGGCGCCTGACCCTCAGTGGCGGCCGTGTCGTTGCCGATACTGAGCGGAAGGAGATCGCAGCATGATCGGTTTCATCCTTGCCGACCTGCGTCGCCTGTGGCTGGGCGGGGCCGTCGTGGTTCTGCTGGTGGCGCTGGCCACTGCGCTTGGTGTGGCGGTCACGTTGCAGGAACGGTCTTTGCGCCTCGGCAGCGCCCGTGCTGCCGATAAATTCGACCTTGTCGTTGGTGCTGCTGGCAGCGAAACACAGTTGATCCTTTCATCCATCTTCCTGCAGGCGGCGCCATTGCCGCTGGTGGATGGCGCCGTCCTCACCCGGCTTGCCGCGGATCCGCGTGTTGCATGGGCCGCTCCTGTCGGATTTGGCGATTCTTTTGCCGGCTATCCCATTGTCGGCACGACGACGAGCCTCGTCAGTAACACCACGCCGGGCTTTGCCGAGGGCAGGATGTTTGCTTTGGAAGGCGAAGCGCTTCTGGGCGCTGCCGTCAACATCTCCGTTGGCGCCGAGATCAAGCCGATGCATGGCACCGCCGAAACTGGCGGCCGCACCCATACGGAGATCGTCTACAAGGCCGTCGGCAAGCTGCAGCCGACCGGCACCCCCTGGGATCGCGCCATTCTCGTTCCCATTCAGGCTGTGTGGCACGTCCATGGTCTTGGCCAGGAACATGGCCATGATCATGACGAGGGCGAGCAGGAGGATCATGGTGAGAGCCATGGGGAAGGCCACGCGGCCGCGCATGATGAGGGGCATCACGAGGATGGCCATGATCACGCCCATGAAGGCGGGGCACATCATGAGGATGGTAACTCGCATGTCGAAGGTGAGGCCGGCCACGCCGATGCCATTATTCAGATCGGCACGCCGCAGGAGCCAAAAGCTACTCTCGTGCCCGGCGCTTCTCCGGGGCATGCCGAGTCCGATCATCATGGCAGCATCGATCCCGATGCGCCGATCGTGGAGACCTTTGGCGAAAACATGCCCGGCCTGCCGGCCATTCTCGTCAAACCGAAGACGATTGCCGATGCCTATCGGCTGAGACAGGAATATCGCAGCGGCAACACGCTTGGCGTTTTCCCGGGCGAAGTACTGACCAGTCTTTATGCCACGCTTGGTGATGCCAAGATGGTTCTGGGGGCGGTCGCTGCCGGTTCGCAGGGATTGGTGGCGGCAGCGTTGATGCTGGTAACGGTGATCCATGTCGGACAACGGCGCAGGCAGATCGGCGCATTGCGGGCATTCGGCGCGCCCCGTGGCTCGGTCTTTGCCATCGTCTGGCTGGAGCTTTTCTTTCTGGTGGCGCTTGGTGTCGGCATCGGTTTTCTGCTCGGGCTGGGCGCTGCCCATATCGGCGCGCAGCTGTTTACCGCGAAAAGTGGCGTGATCCTGCCTGTTGGCTTCACCCGCGAAGATTTGCGCCTTGCGCTTTTCCTGCTGGGTTTTGCCGCTGTTCTGGCCGCGATACCCGCGCTGCTTGCCTACCGCCAGTCTCCCGCAGCCGCGCTCCGCGCCTGAGAGTACCTATAAGCCACGGGTTTTAGATCTATCGAACGGTGTGCCAGTCGGGGTGACTGGCACGGTCGTGCCCCTTGTTTCGATCACCATGCCGGCAGATCGGGGTGTGTCGCCTGCAACCTGGCTTCGAACATGCCCTCCGGCGCGGGAAGCGAAAGGCGTAGACAAAATATAGTTTTTTTACTGCGGTCGCTTTTTGTGGCAGGCTTTCCCCACACCTGCGAAATCGGCAGGAAACTGCATAACATTGGGGGCCCGCAATGGCTGAAAAGAAACCGGAAAAAGCAGTCAAGATCGCGGAGGCCAAGCCGTCCGCTGTCACACCGAAACTTCTTTCAGGCGGCAATCCGCAGATTGCCAAGGGGTATGGCGATGCACCGGTGCAGGCCTATATTGCCGCCATGCCGGGGTGGAAAAGCCCGGTCGGAGCGCGGATCGACATCTTGATTGAAAAACTGGTGCCCGGCGTGCGCAAGGCCGTGAAGTGGAACTCGCCTCTCTACGGCATGGAGGATGGCGTCTGGTTCCTCGGCCTTCACTGTTTTGCCAGATATATCAAAGTTAGTTTCTTCAACGGTGCGTCCCTGGAGCCGCCACCGCCCGGTGCGTCGAAGCAGCCGAAGGTTCGCTACCTCGATATTCACGAGGGCGCTTTCGATGAGGCGCAGTTCGCTGAGTGGGTGAAACAGGCAAGCCGGTTGCCGGGTGAGAAGCTCTAGGGCGGGGTGGTTCGTCAGGCCTTCAGGGAAGGCAACGCCCCGGCATGGGCAGACGAATCACGTCCTGTTTTCCGCTCTGGAAAAGCCATAACGCCCGGCCGGTGATGAGAAATCGCGGGCGCCTCGATACAGTTTTTCCCTCGCGAAGAAAAACCGGCCGATCCGGCGGATTTCTGTTTACTTTTGCCGAAGTTGCACGCCATCACGCTGATTGAACTCGCTGCCAGGCGTATCGCAAACCATGGAGAATGAGATGAAAGCACTGGTGCTGGAAGAAAAAGGCAAGCTCTTGCTCAGGGATTTTGACATTTCGGGTGAACTCGGACCGAAGGATGTGCGCATCCGCACCCATACGGTCGGCATCTGCGGCTCGGATGTCCATTATTATACTCACGGCAAGATTGGCCATTTCATCGTCAATGCTCCCATGGTGCTCGGCCATGAGGCGTCGGGAACGGTCATCGAAACCGGTGCCGAGGTGACGCATCTGAAGGCCGGTGACCGTGTCTGCATGGAGCCTGGCATTCCCGATCCGACGTCGCGCGCATCCAAGCTCGGCATCTACAACGTCGATCCCGCCGTTCACTTCTGGGCGACGCCGCCGATCCATGGTTGCCTCACGCCTGAGGTCATCCACCCCGCCGCCTTCACCTACAAGCTGCCGGATAATGTGTCCTTTGCCGAAGGCGCCATGGTGGAACCCTTCGCCATCGGCATGCAGGCGGCACTCAGAGCGCGCATCCAGCCGGGCGATGTCGCCGTCGTCACCGGTGCCGGCCCGATCGGCATGATGGTGGCGCTGGCAGCACTTGCCGGTGGTTGCGCCAAGGTCATCGTTGCCGATCTCGCCCAGCCGAAGCTTGATATCATCGCTGCTTATGACGGTATCGAGACCGTCAATATCCGCGAGCGTAATCTTGCCGACGCCGTGGCCGCTGCTACGGACGGCTGGGGCTGCGACATCGTCTTTGAATGCTCGGGCGCTGCACCCGCCGTGCTCGGCATGGCGAAACTGGCGCGGCCCGGCGGTGCAATCGTGCTTGTCGGCATGCCGGTTGATCCGGTGCCGGTCGATATTGTTGGCCTGCAGGCCAAGGAGCTTCGGGTCGAGACGGTTTTCCGTTACGCCAACGTCTATGACCGGGCAGTTGCCCTCATCGCATCCGGCAAGGTCGACCTGAAGCCGCTTATTTCCGCAACCATTCCCTTCGAAGACAGCATCGCCGGTTTTGATCGTGCGGTGGAGGCACGGGATACGGATGTGAAGCTGCAGATTCTGATGCCGCAATAACGATCAGGCCAATTGCCCGCTGATGACTGAGCGGCAGATGCCCTGCGGAAAAGTATAAGCGCGAACTGCCGGTGATCGGTCGTTCGCGCTCTAAAAATTCATCAAATCTCTTCCCGTCATGCATATTATATCGGCGTATCACGCAAAATTGCGCGAAAAAATCGGCGCAACTGCCAGCTTAATTGGCAGCCTCTGCATGCAACTATTCAATTTCCGACAAAAAATAGTCAAAAAAGTATCGGTAATTTCCCCGGCTTGATGTGGAAGTAAATGCGCGGCAGGCCATATGCTCCCCGTTAACGCCTGGGACGAGCCATAAAGAGGAATGGCCTTGCTCCGCAAATGCGGCGGACGTGACTGATGGGAGGAATATTAATGCAGCCCGATCTGGAACTGGTACACATCCGCAAGGGCGAATCCTTCGCTGCCTGGCGGCATGGCTATCCGTTCCGCACCGTGCGCTGGCATTATCATCCCGAATATGAAATTCACCTGGTCGTTGCCACGTCAGGCACGTTCTATATCGGTGACTTCGTCGGTCGCTTCACCCCCGGTCAGCTCATCATGACCGGTCCTAATCTCCCCCAGAACTGGATCAGCGAGATCGAGCCGGACGAGATCGTGCCGACACGCTCTCTCGTGATCCAGTTTCCGGAGAGCTTTATCGAGGATGCCTGCACCTCCATGGCCGAAATGGATGTGGTGCGCGCCCTGCTGGATCGCAGCCGCCGCGGCATTCTGTTTGACGACGAGACGAGTGACCGGGTTCGTCCGCTGGTGCTTCGGCTGATTGAGGCGCAGGGGCTGACGCGGCTTGCGCTTTTCTGGGAAATTCTCGATCTGCTCGTCAACGCGCCGTCTTCCGAGGTGCTGGCAAGCCTGAGCTATGAACTTGATTTGACCGGCATCGGCGACAGCGGCATCAACCGCGCTCTGTCGCATCTGCGCCAGCATCTGACGGAACAGGTCGAGGAAATCGATCTTGCCGACATGGTGGGCCAGAGCCCGAGTGCCTTTTCCCGTGCCTTCAAGCGTCATACGGGAACGACGCTGGTGCGGTATCGCAATCAGTTACGCATTGATCTTGCCTGCCAGATGCTCTTGGCAGATCAGGACGTGAAGGTGGCCGAGGTCTGCTACGATGTGGGCTTTTCCAACCTTTCGAATTTTAACCGGCATTTCCTGAAATTGAAGGGAATGTCGCCGTCGAGGTTCCGAACCATATTCGCAGCCCAGAAGGCAGCGGTCATGGCGGATTAAACCAGCGACACATCGCCGATTTTTACCAATTCGGGCAGAGGGCTGTCCGGAAACGGGCACTTGTTGCCCCAACTTTCCAAACGGGAGGAATAGTGAGATGAAAATGAAATCCAAGTTTCTGATGGCAACAGCTGCAATCGCAATGATGGCCGCTCCGGCGCTGGCGCAGGAAAAGCTGAAGATCGGCATGACCTTCCAGGAGCTGAACAACCCCTATTTCGTATCGATGCAGGAAGCGCTGAAAGAAGCCGCAGCAAGCATCGGCGCTGACGTTGTCGTGACCGATGCCGGCCACGATGTGGCAAAGCAGATTTCCGACGTTGAAGACATGCTTCAGCAGAAGATCGACATTCTGCTTCTGAACCCGACGGACAGCGCCGGTATCGAAGCCGCCGTGCATGCTGCAAAGGCTGCCGGCGTGATCGTCGTTGCTGTCGACGCCAACGCAAACGGCCCGGTCGACACCTTCGTCGGCTCGAAGAACCGTGACGCGGGCTACAAGTCGTGCAAGCATCTCGGTGACGCGCTCGGCGGCAAGGGTGAAGTCGCGATCCTCGATGGTATCCCGGTCGTGCCGATCCTGCAGCGCGTTGAAGGTTGCAAGGCAGCGCTTGCCGAATTCGCGGACATCAAGCTGGTCGACACGCAGAACGGCCGTCAGGACCGCTCCGTTGCTCTCGGCGTCGTTGAAAACATGATCCAGTCGCGTCCGAACCTCGCCGGTATCTTCTCGGTGAATGACGGCGGCGCGATGGGTGCACTCGCCGCTATTCAGGGTTCCGGCAAGGACATCAAGCTGACCTCGGTAGACGGCGCTCCGGAAGCAGTGAAGGCGATTGCCGAGGGTGGTCCTTTCATCGAAACCACCGCGCAGTTCCCGCGTGACCAGGTGCGTGTCGGCCTTGCCATGGCGCTTGCCCAGAAGTGGGGCGCACGCGTGGTGCCGAAGGAAGTCCCGATCGACGTTATGGTCGTCGACAGCAAAAACGCCGGCGAGTTCAGCTGGTAAGAACTCCTCCCAGGCCCCGTCCCCATCTAGTATGGGGGCGGGGTTAAATCCCGACCATTGAGGAGGGTGAAATGCTGGAACTGAATGGAATAAGAAAAAGCTTTGGCAAGATCGAAGTCCTGCGCGGCGTCGACCTTGAGGCGCGCGCCGGCGAGGTGCATGCGCTTCTGGGCGAAAACGGTGCCGGCAAGTCGACTTTGATGAAGATCCTGTGCGGCATTTTGCAGCCATCAGACGGGACGATCCGCATTGACGGCAAGGATCGCCGCTTCGCCAATTATGACGAGGCGATTGCCGCTGGCGTCGGTATCGTGTTTCAGGAATTCAGCCTGATCCCCTATCTCAATGCCGTTGAAAACATGTTTCTTGCCCGCGAGATCCGTGGGCCGCTTCGCCTTTTGAACAAGGGCGCCATGCGCAAGCGCGCGGCCGAGATCATGAGCCGTCTGGCCGTGGATGTTCCGCTCGACGTGCCGGTGCATCGCCTTTCGGTTGCCCAGCAGCAATTTGTCGAAATCGCCAAGGCACTGTCGCTCGATGCCCGCATTCTCGTGCTTGACGAGCCGACCGCGACGCTCACGCCGTCCGAGACCGAACATCTGTTCAAGGTCATGCGTGAACTGCGACGTCAGGGCGTGGCGATCATCTTCATTTCCCATCACCTCGAAGAAATATTCGAGATCTGCGACCGCATCACCGTTCTGCGCGATGGTGAGCTTATCGGTTCCTGCCTGACTTCGGAGGTCGACAACGATCGTCTCGTCGAGATGATGGTCGGCCGGCGCATCGAATCCAGCTTCCCGCCAAAGCCGCCGCTCGATCCTTCCGCCGCAAAGGTGATCGAAGTGGAAGAGCTGCAATTGAAGAAGGGCGGCCCCGTCTCGCGCTTTGCGCTACGCAAGGGCGAAATTCTCGGCTTTGCCGGACTTGTCGGCTCGGGCCGCACGGAAACGGTTCTTGCCATGCTGGGCGCGCATTCCGCCTCGCGCCGCAAGATCAAGGTCGACGGTGTGGACACGCGTTTTTCCGGGCCTGATGAAGCGCTGATGCGCGGCATCGGTTTGCTTCCGGAAAGCCGCAAGGAGGAGGGGCTGATCACCAGTTTCTCCATCCTGCAGAATATTTCGCTCAACAATTATCGCAAATACCGCAAGGCCCACTGGTTCCTCGATCTCAAAAAGGAACTGGAGCACACGACAAAGGCTATGGCGCAGGTGCAGGTGAAGGCGCAGGGGCCCTATGCCCGCGTCGACACGCTGTCGGGCGGGAACCAGCAGAAGATCGTCATCGCCCGCTGGCTGAACCATGACATGCGCGTTCTGATCTTCGACGAGCCGACACGCGGCATCGATGTCGGCGCGAAGGCGGAAATCTACTCGCTGATGCGCGAATTCGCTGCCAAGGGATACTCGATCATCATGATCTCCTCGGAGCTGCCGGAAGTGATCGGCATGTCCGACAGGGTCTGCGTCTTCCGTTCCGGCGGCATCGTCGCCACGGTCGAGGGCGAAGACATCAATTCAGAAACAATAATGACAAACGCCACCACCGGGAGAGTTGAACATGTCGCTTGATGCAAACACCGGCGTTGCCGCGAAAACGGGCGGTTTCAGTCTCGGCGCCATGCTGCGTTCGCCGCTCGCCCTGCCTCTGGCGGGCCTGATTGTCGTATCGATCCTGATGGGGCTTGCGAGCGACAATTTCTTCAGCGTCAACAATATCATGAACGTGCTGCGGCAGGTTTCCGTCGTCGGCATTCTCGCCGTCGGCATGACCTTCGTCATCCTCACCGGCGGCATCGATCTGTCGGTCGGTGCGGTCATGGCGCTTGTCGGCACGCTGTCGGCCGGGCTTATGGTGAATACCGGTCTGTCTCCCGCGGTTGCTTTGCCGGCCGGCCTGTTCATCGGTCTTGGCATCGGCATCTTTAACGGCGCGCTCGTCGCCTGGGGCAAGATGCCGGCTATCATCGTCACGCTCGCCACCATGGGCATGGCACGTGGCCTCGGCCTCATCTATTCCGGCGGTTATCCGGTCAGCGGCATTCCGAGCTGGATTTCCTGGTTCGGCGTCGGCCGCGTCGGTGTCGTTCCCGTACCGGTCATCATCATGGTGGTGATTTATGCCATTGCCTGGGTGTTGTTGCAGCGCACGGCTTTCGGCCGCCACGTTTATGCACTCGGTGGCAACGAACTTGCCGCCCGCCTTTCGGGTGTGAAGACCCAGCGTGTCAAACTTGCCGTCTATGGCATTTCGGGTGTCACCGCAGCACTTGCCGCCCTCATCCTCACCGGCCGCCTGATGAGCGGTCAGCCCAATGCCGGCGTCGGCTTCGAACTGGATGCCATCGCAGCGGTCGTTCTCGGCGGCACGGCGATTGCCGGCGGCAGGGGTCTCATCCTCGGCACGCTCATCGGCGCAGTGCTACTCGGCATTCTCAATAACGGCCTCAACCTGATGGGCATCAACCCCTATCTGCAGGATGTCATCAAGGGCGGCATCATTCTGCTGGCCATCTATATCGGGCGCGAATGGCGCTGAGCCGGCCCGGAAATATCTTCATAAACGCAGGAGAATTAAATGTCTGAATCGCTGCAAGGCAAGATCGCGGTCATCACCGGTGCCGCATCCGGCATCGGGCTTGCCACAACAGAAGCGCTCTTGGAACAGGGCGCAACCGTGGTCATGGTCGACTGGAACGAGAAAGCCTTGAAAGACCTGGCCGCCAAGCTTGGTGACCGCGCCATTCCGCAGGTGACGAACCTGCTCGATGCCGACAGCTGCAACGCCATGATCCCGGAAATCCTAGGGAAAGTCGATCATATCGACATCCTCTATTGCAATGCCGGCACCTATATCGGCGGTGAGCTGACCGAAACGACGCCTGAAGCCATCGACAAGATGCTGAACCTCAACGTCAACGCCGTGATGAAGAATGTGCAGGCCGTCGTGCCGCACATGTCGGAGCGCAAGACGGGCGATATCATCGTCACCTGCTCGATCGCCGGTCATTTCCCGACCTATTGGGAGCCGGTCTATTCGGGCTCGAAATGGGCGATCACCAGCTTCGTGCAGGGCATGCGCCGCCAGATGATCCCGCACGGCGTGCGCGTCGCACAGGTCTCTCCCGGCCCGGTCGTCTCCGCACTTCTGGCGGACTGGCCGGAGGAAAACCTCCGCAAGGCCAAGGAATCGGGTAGCCTTATCGATGCGAGCGAAGTGGCCGATGCGGTCATCTACATGCTGACGCGCAAGCGCACCGTCACCATCCGCGACATGCTGGTTCTTCCGACCAACTTCGACCGCGTTTAAAAACTTCTGGAGCGGCTGGGGAAATCGGAACCGGTCCAGCCGCTCCATATCGTTCAAGCACCGGATGATCCGCTCCGAGGAGTATCGCAAATGGCTTCCTACCTTGTTGGTGTCGATGTCGGGACAGGCTCGGCGCGGGCCGGTGTCTTCGATGTCGCAGGCAAGCTTCTCGCTACCGCCAAGCGCCCGATCAGCATGCACCGCGAGGATGGCGGCATTGCCGAACAGTCGAGCGGTGAGGTGTGGCAGGCGGTTTGCGACAGCGTGCGCGAAAGCGTTTCCCGCGCCGGCATTAATCCGGCCGAAGTTGCCGGCATCGGTTTTGACGCGACCTGCTCGCTGGTTGTTCGCGGGCCTAGTGATGAGACCCTGCCGGTTGGCGCTGCCGATCATCCCGAACGCGATATCATCGTCTGGATGGATCATCGCGCCGTCGAACAGGCGGAGCGCATTAACGCTGGCGAACATGCCGTCCTGAAATATGTCGGCGGCCGCATCTCTCCCGAAATGCAGACGCCGAAGCTTTTGTGGCTTCGTGAAAACCGGCCGGATGTCTATGCCCGTGCCGAGCATTTCTTCGACCTGACGGATTTTCTGACATGGAAGGCTTCCGGCGCGCTTGATCGTTCCGCCTGCACGGTAACCTGCAAGTGGACCTATCTTGCTCATGAAAACCGCTGGGATGCGGAATATTTCAACCACATCGGGCTTGGCGATCTCGCCGAACAGGGCTTCCGCCGCATCGGTGAAAGCGTAGTCCATCCCGGCACGGCGCTGGGTAGCGGCCTGACCGAAGAGGCGGCAAAAGCCATGGGGCTGGTTGCGGGCACGGCGGTTGCGGCGGGCCTGATCGATGCCCATGCCGGTGGCGTTGGCACCGTGGCTGCCGGCGGTGATGCATCGCGATGCCTCGGTTATGTCTTCGGCACCTCGTCCTGCACGATGACCACCACCACTGACCCCGCCTTCGTGCCGGGTGTCTGGGGCCCCTATTATTCCGCCATGGTTCCCGGCGCTTGGTTGAATGAGGGCGGCCAGTCTGCCGCCGGTGCGGCCATCGATTATCTGGTGCAGTTGCACCCGGCTTTCGCCGAGGCGAAGGCACTTGCCGAGAAGGAAGGCAAAGCCTTGCCGGTTTGGCTTGCCGACCGCGCGCTCGGCCTTGCCGCATCCGCTTCCGCCGCAGCTGAAGTCGCCGAGGATTTTCATGTGGTGCCGGAGTTTCTCGGCAACCGTGCCCCCTTTGCCGATCCGCATGCCCGCGCGGTCATTGCCGGTTATGGCATGGAGACCGGCGTGGATTCCCTTGTCGCGCTTTATGTGGCGGGGCTTCTCGGCCTCGGTTACGGGCTTCGCCAGATCATCGAAACGCAGGCTCGCAACGGCGCGCCGGTGGAAACCATCAGTGTCAGCGGTGGGGCCGGCGCTCATCCGCTTGCCCGGCAGTTGCTGGCCGATGCGACTGGCCTCCCGGTCGAACTCACCGAATGCGAAGAGCCGGTGCTTCTCGGATCTGCGATGCTTGGCGCGGTTGCCGCCGGAACCTATCCGGACCTGATGGCGGCGATGCCTGCCATGTCGCGGATCGCCAGCTGTGCTTCGCCTGATCCTGTTTTTCAGAAGGTTCATCAGTCGCGGTACGACGCGTTTTTGGCGCTCCAGAATGCGGCGCGGGCCATTCGATCCGCCAGCCATTCCTGAGCCTTGTCACAAGTTTAGATCATCCGGCCGGATTGGCCGCAAAATAACGAGGATTCCATGCAGTTTTCCGGAAAATCCGTCATCATCACCGGCGCAGGCAAAGGCATCGGCCGTGCCTGTGCGCAACTGATGGCCGCACGCGGTGCGGAAGTGGTGGCGATCAGCCGCACGCAGTCCGATCTCGACAGCCTGAAAAGCGAAATCGGCGGCCGTTCGATCCGCGTCGATCTTGCCGATGTTGCCGCCACCCGTGCCGCCATGGCGGAAGCTGGCCCGTGCGACTTCCTGATCAACAGCGCCGGCATCAATGTGCTGGAAAGCGTGCTCGACATGAGCGATGCGGGTTATGAAGCCGTTCTCGGCATCAACCTGCGTGCCGCTCTCGTCACCTGCCAGGAATTCGCCCGCGCTCGTGTCGCCAAGGGTGGCGGTGGCGCCATCGTCAACATCACGTCCATCGCCGGCCATCGCGGTTTTCAGGATCACCTGTGTTACGCAGCGTCGAAGGCAGGTCTTGAAGGCGCAACCCGTGTTCTTGCCAAGGAACTTGGCGCACACGGAATCCGCGTTAACGCCGTTGCCCCGACGATCACGCTCACCGAACTGGCGGCGGAAGCCTGGAACGATCCGGTCAAGAGCCAGCCGATGATGGTTCGCCATCCGCTTAACCGTTTTGCCGAAGCCGAAGAGGTGGCACAGAGCATCGCGCTGCTGCTGTCGGATGACAGCAAAATGATTTCCGGCGCCGTATTGCCTGTGGATGGCGGTTTCCTCGCCGTTTGAGACAGGACAAGCTGGTCTCAAAGCGGATCGCTGAAAACCACTAAAACGAATGCGCGGGGTGCAGGATGCACCGCCGCGCATTTCGTTTGTTGATATGGCGTTGTCAGGTCAGGTCCGGATGGCGGCCGACGAGTTCGTCACGTTTGGCCTGCAAAATCCTCTTCTGCTCCTCCAGTTTGACGAGTTCCTCGTCAATCTCCTCGACGCTTTTTTCAATATGCAGATATTGCTCGGCCAGAAGCGATTTCGCTTCCTTTCGGCTGGAGGCATTTGGTGTATCGCCATAAAGCGGCCGGTTGGCGGTTTCCTTCAGGAAGAAGGTCGTGATGATGCCGAAGACGGCTGCGACCATGAGGTAATAGGCCGGCATGTAGATGTTTTCAGTCACCTCTACCAGCCAGGCGGTTACCGTTGGTGTCAGCCCGGCGACGATGATCGAGATATTGAACGCGATTGCCAAAGCGCTGTAGCGGATGCGGGCCGGGAAGAGGGCGGGCAAGGTCGAGGCCATGATGCCGATCAGGCAATTGAGTGCGACTGCGAGAATGAGCAGCCCGAAGAATATCTGCACCACCTGGCCACTGGCGATGAAATGAAAGGCCGGCAGCGAGAACAGCAGGATCGCCGTGCTGCCAACGGCAAGAAACGGCTTGCGGCCAATCCGGTCGCTGAGCAACCCGATTACAGGCTGGACGAACAGCATGCCGACCATGACAGCAATGATGATGAGAACGCCGTGATCCTCGCTGTAATTCAGCGTTTTCGACAGATAGGTCGGCATGTAGGTGAGCAGCATGTAATAGGTCACGTTGGTGACGAGAACCATGCCGATGCAGATCGCCAGCGATCTTGTATGCTCTCTGGCGATTTCCGCGATCGGCACCATCGGCCGCTCCTTAAGCGACTGGCGATCCTCTTCCTCGGCACGCTGCAGCCGTTCGGTGAAAGCCGGGGTTTCTTCCGCGGCGTGGCGGAGATAAAGGCCGATGAGCCCGAGCGGCGCGGCGAGGAAGAACGGGATGCGCCAGCCCCAGTCGAGGAATTTCGCCTCTCCCAAGGCGGTACTGAGCAGCACGACAAACCCCGCGCCAAGCACGAAGCCGGCAATCGAACCGAAATCGAGCCAGCTTCCGAGATAACCGCGTTTACGGTCCGGTGCATATTCTGCCACGAAGATGGCCGCACCGGTATATTCGCCGCCGACGGAAAAACCCTGAACGAGCTTGCAGAGCAGCAAAAGGATCGGCGCCCATATGCCGATGGTCGCGTAACCCGGAATGAGGCCGATGCAGAAGGTGCTGGCCGCCATGATGATGATGGTAAGAGAGAGGACTTTCTGCCGCCCGAACCTGTCACCCATCGCACCGAAGAAAATGCCGCCGAGAGGACGAATGAGAAACGGCACCGAAAATGTTGCCAGCGCCGCCACCGTCTGAACCGCGGGAGCAGCTTCGGGAAAAAAGACCTTGCCGACAGCGTAAGCGACAAAACCGTAAACGCCGAAGTCAAACCACTCCATGGCATTGCCGAGGGCGGCGGCGGTAACGGCTTTTTTGACCTTTTCGTCATCGATGACGGTCACGTCGTCAATGCTCAGCGGGCTGGCCTGAATCTGACTGTTCAATTGTTGTCCCCTTGAATGCCTTGCAATCAATTATTGCGCGCAATGAAAATGCCTGACATGCGCAAGCGTTCCATTTGCGGGCGGAAGCGGGCAGGGAGTGACCCATATAAACGAACGCCCGGCAAATGGCCGGGCGCTTCTGAAGTGTGGTGGGATGGATTTAGTGACGATGCTCGGGCATGTCTTTCAGCTGGTCCTTCGTCCATGACGTAACCGCGTGGACATCACCATCCTCATCCCGCATGAAATCGAGATCGCTGAGCGGCACGGCCACGGGCTTTGCGCCGATGCCGAGGAAGCCGCCGACATCGATGATCGCGGTGCTACCGGCCCCAACGCCGTGGACATGGTCAACCTTGCCGACCTTGTGGTCGTCCGCACCATAAACGGTCGCTCCTTCGAGCACCGAAGGTGTGAGTTCCGTTTCAACCAGGCGTACGTGATTGGTGTGATCCATTGTTCTTCCTCCTGTCTTGGTTTGCACAAAACAAACTCCCGCACTGCAAAACCGTTCCATCCAAATTTGCGGCGGGCAAAGGCAGGTTATTTCTCATCGGTACATTGTTGGGTCCCTGGCGGATGCCCGTCCGAACAACCGGAGGAGCAGGCAGCCCTTCTGCGGGAGGTGCTTGGTCCTCCTCTCCCTACCGGCCGAAAAAGGGCGGCCGTTTGCCTCTACCATCAGGTCAACTTGCAATGGCAGCTTGTGACTTTCCTGCGCTGTTGCGGGTCGCCGCGCGGCGCCAGGAAAGAAATTCATCGACATCTTCTTCTCGCAGCGGCGGTGCATAAACATAGCCCTGCACCAGCGTGGCGCCGAGGCCTTCAAGGGCTGCAAGCTCTTCCGGTGTTTCGACCCCTTCCACCACACATTCCAGTCCCATATCCCGGCTGAGGGTGAGAAGCGATTTGACGATCTTGTAGCTCGCCGGCTTTTCGTGCAGGTCGGTCACGAAACTGCGGTCGATCTTGATCTTGGTAAGAGGCAGGGCGTGCAGCCGCGTCAGGCTGGAATAACCCGTGCCAAAATCATCCAGAGAAATCCCGCAGCCGAGACGTCGCAACATTTCGACCGACTGCCTGACCTGTTCGAAATCATGCGCAAAGGCCGTTTCGGTAATTTCAAGGTCAAGACGCCGTGCATCGAAGCCGCTGTTTTCGATGATGCCGATCAGGGACAGCACGCCTTCGCAGGAATTGAGATCATGGGCCGAGAGGTTGAATGATAGCCTGAGCGAGGGCTGCCATTGTGATGCGGAAGCCAGCGCCTTCTTGAGAAGCGGTCGCGTCAGCGAACTGACGATGCCGGCGCGCTCGGCAATGGAGAAGAATTGGGTGGGCGGCACGTGTCCGAGGATCGGGCTATGCCAGCGCGCCAGCGCCTCAAAACCGTCGGTTCCTCCATCGTGTATATCGACGATTGGCTGGAACACCACTGAAAGCTCGTTTTCCATGTCGCGCTGCTTGAGCAGATGTTCGATGCGGGCTTCGATATTGATCTGCTTTTCGTGTTCCGCGTCGAACAGGACGGCATCGCCGCGCCGGGTCTTCTTGGCATGATAAAGGGCATAATCTGCCCTGTCGAAAAGCTGTTCCAGCGTGGAGGCGAGATTTGGAAAGACGGCTATCCCCATCGAGGCGGAAACATGCACCGTCCCCTCCGGCATATGGTAGGGCGCTCTTAGCTGTTCTGAAATTGCATTGGCATTGGCAACGAGCTGCGCATCATCGGGTATGATCGGAGCAACGATGGCAAATTCATCGCCGCCCAGCCGGAACGCCCTGCTGGCTTTCAGATTGGCGGTAAGGCGTTTGCTGACATTGACCAGCAGTCTGTCGCCAACGGAGTGTCCATAGAGGTCGTTGACCGGCTTGAAGCCATCGAGATCGATGACGCCCAATGCCAGCCGGGTTCCTGCGGCTCTGGCTTTTTCCAGCTCGACTTCCAGATGGGTGAAAAAAGCGCGGCGATTGGGCAGCTCGGTCAGGCTGTCCATATTGGCAAGCAGCAGGTTCTCGTTGCTCAGCGCTTCCGTACGCTGCTGCGAGACGACCATACGTTCGAAATTGCGGTAGTTGGTTAACAGGATGGACATCATGCCGGCGCAGACCAGCAGAACATTGATGGCAATGGCGATGAATGTCGGTTGCCGTGATGCCAGAAAGAAGACGATGAACGCGCCGTTGACGATGAGGGTGACAATGAAGGCGGCAGAGCGCACATACATCAGACAGAAGATGCAGGAAATCACCGTGATCGCCATGTAGAAGGCGACGTGAGACTGCATATAGGCGTCCCCGTAAGGCACCAGCAAAAAAGACCAGAGCGTGAATGCCATGGCGATGCCAACCGCCAGGCGGTTTGTGCGCTGGAGTGCCGCATGGGCCATTTTCGGCTTCGGGTCGATGCCGCGCGTCTTCCACCAGAATGCGACCCGGAGCGTGCAGCCAAGGGTGAAAAGAGTGGGAACTCCAATGGTGAGCCAAAACGGCGCCAGTTGCATATGCGTAATGGCCAGCGCCCATGTACTTGAAAGCAGTATGAAATACATCATCGGCATCTGCCGTGTGAAGGCGCGATACTGTGCTTTCAGCAAGTCCGGATTGTCAGATCGAACGGACATGAAATTTTGAAATTTTTGTTTGGCAGTTAGTATTTTCATTGGCCGCTCATCAAGTAGAGAGCGGCGTTGATAACATAAATACAGTTACATCATTGAAAATACACAGGGTTAATCGAGGGAAAACCATATCAACCTCGAGATGTGTACAATTGTCTGTCGCAACACATCATTTGCATTGGTCAAAGTGCGCTGATACGTCTTGAGTGATCCAGAACAAACGTTTAATTCAGCGCCATCAATTGCGATGGATATCCTGCACGGGCAGGATTCGCCATGTCCGATCCGAAACAATCAATTCCTCCAAAAATCGCGCTTGAAAACATTGAACACGTGTGCAATATGAACACGCGTTCACTCTAAGGGAAATGGTTGTTGCGCATGGACTCGATGCCTTATCCGGATACATTGACGGCTCGCGCCGAACTCTGCCGCAGCGTTATTCTTTCCGCCGGGGAACTGGTGCTGAAAGGCTTTCAGGGCGAAGCGACGCGCAGCTTTTCGATGAAGGGGCCGCAGGACTTTCTGACCGTGACGGATGCTGCCTCCGAAGCGCATATTCGCGGCGCCATCGCGGCGTGTTTTCCTGACGACAGCTTTCTCGGAGAAGAAGGCGGCGGGGAGATTGGCGAGCGCGTCTGGGTCGTTGATCCCATCGATGGGACTGCGAATTTCGCCCGCGGCATTCCACATTTCTGCATCTCCATCGCTTATGTCGAAAACGGGCGAACCGAGCTCGGCGCGATCTATAATCCCGCGCTTGACGAGCTTTATTTCGCCCGTCGCGGGGAGGGGGCGACGCGCAACGGCTTGCCGATCCGGGTGTCGGAGACGGAGCGTTTCGATGCGGCGTCGATCGAAATGGGCTGGTCGACCCGCGTGGCGAATGACATCTATCTCGATGTCGTCAAGAACCTGCTCGATATGGGCACCAATGTCCGCCGCGCCGGCTCAGGGGCCATGGCGCTTGCCTATGTGGCTGATGGCCGCTCCGATGCCTATCTCGAATTGCATATGAATTCATGGGATTGTCTTGCGGGACTGCTACTCGTCAGCGAAGCTGGCGGCGATGTCTGCCCTTTCCTGGAAATCGGTAGTCTTGAGGATGGCGGGCCGGTGCTGGCGGCAGCCGGTGGTGTTGCCAAAGGTGTGAGTGAGGCATCGAGCATACCTCTGGCTGAGCGGCAGCCATCCGGTGGGCAGCGGGTCGCATCGGCCTGATTTTAGGCGAAGCTTAGCCCTCGAAAGGGCGGCTTGGCGCATGTGGAGGAATGACATGGATGGACCCGTTTATGCCCGGCCTGCAATCAGCCTGATTGCGGAAGGGCTCGGCCCGCATAATGCTGCGCTTTACATCGGCGGCAGCGATGGTGCGAGCGATCTCGGGCTCCTGCGCCGGCACGGCATTACCACTGTCGTCAATTGCGCCGTCAACCTCGATATCAATCTCGTGCAGGCGGCGGCGGAAGAGGGCGACAGACGCCCTGTGGGTTATGGCGATATCCGCTATTACAAGCTTGGCCTGATCGACGGGGAGGGCAGCCCCGACACCATGATGCTGGGGGCCTATTACATTCTTGACGGCGCGCTGCGCCAGACCATGCCGAAGCGCGAAACCTATCCGTTTCCAGATGGCGGCAATGTGCTGGTCAACTGCCGCAGTGGCCGCAGCCGCTCCGTGTCGCTGGTGGCGCTTTTCCTCCACAAGCAGCAGCCTCATCTTTACCCCACTCTTGACGATGCGGTTTCCGTGATCCGCACCAGGCGGGAATTGCGGCCCGACGAATGGTTCGAGACGCCGAAACCCATGCTTTATGCCGCCGCCCGCCGTGCTTCCGACTGGATCGACATGGTAGAAGGCAGAAAGACCAACCAATCATGCTGACACGTGCGCTTCCCTCCGTTGCCGTCATTGCCGACGCGCATTTTCATGACACGGCTGCCGATTTCGGATTTCCGGGCATCGAGATTGATGGTGAGCGCATCACCATGCGCAGCTGGTCGGACACACGCGAATCCACCCGGGTTTTCAACGAGAGCGCCGATGCGCTGCATGCGGCGCTGGAAGAGGTGCGGCAGCGCGGCATTCGCCATGTGGTGCTGCTGGGCGACTATACCGATGACGGCCAGCGGGCGACCAGCGAAACGCTGAAGGGCATTCTGGAGCAACATCGCGATGCCCATGGTACCGCCTTTTATGCATTGCCCGGAAACCACGATATTTTTGGCCCGCGCGGCCGGCACCATACCAAGGAATTCCTGACGGATAATGGCCGATGCCTTTCCGTTTCGAGCGATGCACGGCGGGCCGGAGACAAGGTTGTTATCAGCGACCGGATGTATTGCGAGGGCTATCCAGCGGGCCTCGGCCCCATGGCGGCTTTCGGATATTTCCGCCAGCCGGACTATATTCATTGGGAAACGCCGTTCGGTCTCTCCGACTTGGCAGAGGACCGCCTATACGAGGTGCGCTCGCCCGATGGCCGCAATGTCTACCAGCTGATGGATGCCTCCTATCTCGTTGAGCCGGAGCCGGGTCTCTGGTTGCTGATGATCGACGCCAATATTTTCGAACCGCTCGACGGTGCATTCGAAAAAGGTGAAGAAGCAGCCTTTACCGACAGCACTTCCGGCGGCTGGAACGCGCTTTTGCGCTGCAAGCCCTTCATTATCGACTGGATTGCCGATGTGCGTCATAGGGCAGAGGTGCTCGGCAAAACGTTGCTTGGCTTTTCCCACTATCCGGCGCTCGATCCTTTTGATGGCGCAAGCGGTGCCGAGGGCGCGCTGTTCGGCGAAACCAATGTCGTGCGCCGCACGCCGCGCAAAGCGGTGGAGGATGCGCTGCGCGACGCCGGGCTTGCCATCCATTTCAGCGGGCACCTGCATGTGGAAGGTGTGACAAGGCGAGGGGACGGGGAGAATTCGCTCACCAATATCGCCGTGCCATCGCTGGTGGCCTTTCCGCCCGCCTTCAAGGTTGTCCACCCGTCGAGACAGGAAATCACTGTGGAGACGGTGGAGATGGACGCTCTGCCGATCAACAGCCGCATTTGTCGAGGCTATGCGCAGGAAATGGCGCTGGCCGGCGAAGATGAGGACCGGGCATTTGCGGCGGGCAACTACGGTGAGTTTCTGCTTGGCCACAAAAGGGCGCTGATCAGGCACCGTTATTTCATCAAGGAATGGCCGGCTGAGGTTGTGGCGGCCGTTGCGGATAAAACCGTGCAGGATGTTATTGGCCTGATTGGGAAAAAGGGCGCATCCACATCGGACGGCCTCGTGCTGGCTTCTGAGTTGCCGATGTTCGAGCTTATTGCCGATTGGTATTGCCTGCGTCAGGGCGCGGGTCTTGCCCTGCCGCATATCCGGCCAGAGCGGCTTTCGCTCTATCGGGCACTTGCGGAACGCTTCGGCCGCGAGGCGGATCGCCACGACGGTTCCGTTCAAAGCTTTATCGAAATCTTCTTCGGTGCGCTCGGCCTGTTTCTGGAACGTGCTGAAGGCAGTTCGCGTGATCTCACGCTTCAGCTCCCTCAACGATATGAGCGCGTAGCGGTTTGATCTGAAGGTTTTGCAACGGGCCGCTGCATCGCAGCCCTAGGTGCAGGCCGGCGGCAGGGACGACAAGCGAGGTGATCCGATGGAATCGGTCGTTGTCAGCATCAATCTGTTCGGCGCGGTGGCGCTGCTGCTTTTCGGCCTTGCGCAGATCAAGGACGGCATGTCGCGCGCATTTGGCGCCAGGCTTCGCACCGGTCTTGCCGCCAGCACGCGGGGCGGTTTTCGCTCCTTTGTTGCCGGTCTCGTGGCGACGATCGCCTTGCAGAGTTCGACCGCGACCGCGCTGATGGTCGCTTCCTTCGTTGAAAAAGACCTTATCGCGTCGGCCATGGCGCAGATCGTGCTGCTGGGGGCCAATGTTGGCACCGCGATGACCGCGTGGATTGTCGCGCTCGGGCTTGGCTGGCTGTCGCCGATGCTCATCCTCGCCGGCGTCATCCTGCTACGGGGAAAATCGGCGCAACGGCAGGGAGCGGGTGCGGCGCTTGCCGGCGTCGGCCTGATGCTGCTTTCCCTGCATCTTCTTTCTGCGGCGACCGATCCGATCAGACAATCTCCGGCGCTTGGTCTCTTCATTTCATTGCTTGGCAATGCCTGGCCGGTGGCGCTGATTTTCTCCGCCGTCCTGGCGGTACTGGCATCTTCCAGTCTGGCAATTGTCGTTCTCATCCTGTCGCTCGCGGCAAGTGGCGGCATCGAAACGAGCCTTGTCATCGTGCTGGTGCTCGGCGCCAATCTCGGCGGTGCGGTGCCGCCGGTGCTGGCAACGCTGAAAGCGCCGATTGCGGCGCGCCGGGTGACTGTCGGCAACCTCATCGTCAGGGTCATCGGCTGTCTCCTGGCCCTGCCTTTTGCCGGATATGGCGCGGTGCTTCTGGATATGTCGCCCTTTTCGCACGCCAATCTCGCTGTTGATGCGCATCTTTTCTTCAATCTGGCTGTTGCCGCCATCGCATGGCCGCTCTCACCGCTGCTTTTGCGGGTAACGAAGGCAATGCTGCCGGAAAAAGAGGGAGGCGAAAGCAGCCACAGCTATCTCGACAGTCACGATCTCGATCAGCCGGTTGCAGCACTTGCCGGTGCGAGCCGCGAGGTGCTGCTGGTCGGCGACCTGATCGAGCGCATGCTGCGACAGGCAAATGAGGCGATGCGCGATAGCGACGTGGCGAAACTCAACGACATCAGTACGCTGGAAGGCCGGGTCGACCGTATCCAACATGACATCAAGGTCTATGTCTCGAAAGTCGGGCATGACGGGCTTTGCCGCAAAGACCAGCGCCGCGCGATGGATATCGTCGAATATGCCATCAATCTCGAGCATATCGGCGATATCATCGAGAAAGGCATCCGTCCGGAAATCGCCAAGAAGATCGATCTTGGCCTGCAGTTTTCCGCTGACGGCAAGAATGAGCTGGAGCGTCTTTTCGCCGTCACACTGGATAATATCCGCATGGCCCAATCGGTTTTCGCGACCCGCAATGCCGATCTTGCCCGCCGGCTGGTGGAAGTGAAGGAAGACGTGCGGCGCCTCGAAAAGCAGTCTTCGGAGCGCCATCTGCAACGCCTGCGCGACGGCCGGGCCGATAGCATCCAGACCAGCTCCGTGCATCTGGACATGCTGCGCGATCTCAAGCGCATCAATGCCCATATTGCTGCCGTCGCCCATCCTATCCTTGATGAAAGCGGCCTCCTGATTGAAAGCCGCATCAAGCAGGTGGGTTAGCGCGCGGTGATGCGCTCGACCATGGAAACGGGCACGACCTGAAGCCGGGTTTCCGGCAGGTCGCTGTCGAGTGCGGTCAGGACTTTTTCGGTCAGCGCGTCGAAGGATTGGGCAACGGTGGTCAGTTGATAACTTTTCCAGCCGGCCTGCGGAATGTCATCGAAACCGACGATCGAGAGATCTTCCGGCACCCGGCGACCCATTTCCAGACGTGCGGCGTCCATGAAACCGAGCGCCAGCAGATCGGTCACGCAGAAAGCGCCATCGATCGCCTTGTCGGCCAGCAATTCGCAACCGGCCTGATAACCGCTGTCATAGCTTGTTGGTCCGCCGGACCAGGGAACGACCTCGATGCCTTCGATGGTCATGCGCTGGGTGAAGGCGCCGGCGCGGCGCAGCTGCGCCGGGGTCTGGCTGCCGCTGGAAATGACCGCGACCTTGCGGCACTTGGCCGCCACAAGCCGCATGGCGGCAAGGTCGGCACCGTGGGAATCGTCGCTCAGCACCATATTGGTGTCAGTGCGGTCGAGACGCTGATTGATGAGGATGAGGCGCACGCCATTGGCGATGCATTCATCAACGATCGAAGCCGGCGGTTCGCCGGAAAGAACGACGATTGCCTGGGCGCGGAACTCGAAAAGAAGCTCGATCAGCGGCGCGATGTCCTTGCGCGCATCCGCCGCATTCAGCAGCAGGCATTGCAGGCCGCGACGCAGAAGGCCGATGCTGAGCAGATCGAGCTGCTTTGAAATGAAGGGCGAACTCAGATTGGCGCCGACGACACCGATGAGGTTGGAGCGATCATTATTAAGGCCCTGCGCCAGACGATTGACGCGGTAGCCAAGTTCTTGCGCGGCTTTCAGCACCTTGCGCCGCACCACCTTCGAAACGCTGCCGCCGGGAGTGAAGGTGCGCGAGACGGCGGAGCGCGAGACCCCGGCCTTTTTTGCCACCTCTTCGGCTGTCACGAACCCTCTCGCCATTCAACTCCCCCCGTTGCGAAATCCTATGCCTGATATCACAGGCGATGTGGCGTCGGCTATTCCAATCGAAATTTTTCGGCTGCCTGCCGCTGCGCTTGAGTGGGATGACCGCGCACATCCCGGGGAAATGTCTCATTCGTTCCATTGCCCTCGCGTCGGGAAAAACATTCCTCTGAATGTCGCGCTCAAAAAATTACAGTTTTGTGACAAAAAGACGTTTTAAAACAAATAAATAAGATAGTGATCACGTGTGCATTTTTTCGTTGACAAAACATCTTTTAAGACGGATCATGCATTCCAAGGTGAAGTGAGTTATGGAATTTTTATTCTACCTCCGCTTTGCCGGCGATGTTTTCGGGAGGAGCTGGGATCATCGTTGTGGGCGGGTTGGAAGCCCGCTTCTGAAGCATTGATGCATTGTTGAAGGTCACGCACGCGCCGTCTGTTTTTCAGGCTTCGCGAAGGCAGATGCTTGCCGGCGTGTCAGGGCAATGGCGTGGCCATACGGGGAGAGATAATGGCTCTTTTAAGCGAATCAACGAAGGCGGAGGCATTGGGGCGTCCCCCTGCGACCGCGCCTTCGGCATGGCAGGCCTGGCGATACCGCCTCAAGGTCGCGCTCCGGGAGCCGACGACGCTAATCGGCGTTCTGACGGCCCTGCTTTTTACCTATCTGATCGTCGTTCCGATCATTTCGATTATTCTCGACGCCGTCCGCGTCCAGTTCGGCCATGAACGGCGTCTTGGCAAGGATGTTGGCGACCTCACGCTTTATTATCTCGACAGGGCGTTTTTCTCGCCTGTCGCGACAGACCTTTTCTGGCGACCGCTCTTTAACACGCTGACAGTGGCTTTCGGGGCGATCGCGCTTTCGCTGGTCATCGGCACCGTGCTTGCCTGGCTTATCAGCCGTACGGACATGTTCGGCCGCCGTTGGTTCGCCACCGCGCTGATCGTGCCCTATATGCTGCCGGCCTGGACCTTTGCGCTGGCCTGGACGACCCTGTTCAAGAACCGCACCGTTGGTGGCCAGCCCGGCTGGTTCGAGGCTATCGGTCTCACTCCGCCGGACTGGGTTGCCTATGGGCGTTTCCCGATCACCATCATCCTTGCCCTGCATTATACGCCTTTCGTCATCCTGCTGTTCGGCTCGGCGCTTCGCCGCTTTGACTCGCAGCTTGAAGATTCCGCCCGCATTCTCGGTGCACACCGTTATCAGGTGGCCTTGCAGGTGATCATGCCGCTGATGCGCCCGGCGCTGTTGTCTTCCATGGTGCTGATCTTTGCGAAGTGCCTCGGTGAATTCGGCGTACCCTATGTTCTCGGGCTGCCCGTGAAGTTCGAAGTCCTGTCCACCTCGCTGTTCCGTAGCATTGCATCGCGCCAGACCGGTGTTGCCGGTGTCGTTGCGGCCTCGATCATGCTCATCGGCATCATCACGCTGATGATCGATGCCCGCCTCGTTCGCGAAGCGCGCCGGTTCGTGACCATCGGTTCGAAAGGGTCGATGAACCGGCAAAACCGCCTCGGCAAGATGCGGCTTCCGGCAACCGGCTTTGCGGCTGCCATCTTCATCCTCAGCGTCGGTCTGCCGCTTCTGACGCTGGCGCTCTCGACCATCATGAAAATGCCGGCCAAATTCACGCTCGACAACTTCACGCTCGATTACTGGATTGGCACCAACCTCAACACCGTGGCTTTGCAGACCGGCGTGCTCCTGAGCCCTGATCTCTGGGCGGCCGCCAAAAACACGATGATGATCGTCGGGCTTGCCTCGCTGACATCAGGCGTTCTCGGTCTCCTGGTCGGTTATGTCGTCATCCGCACGCCGGTGCGCGCCCTGTCGGTCTATCTGCGACAGGTAACGTTCCTGCCCTATCTCGTGCCCGGCATCGCTTTTGCCGCCGCCTATCTGTCGTTGTTTGCCGTTCCGCGCGGGCCGATGCCGGCGCTCTATGGCACGGTGACGATCCTCATACTGGCGCTGATTGCCGACCAGATGCCCTATGCCTCACGCGCCGGCATCTCGGCCATGACGCAGCTTGGAAAGGACCCGGAAGAGGCGGCGCAGATTGCCGGCGCCGGCTGGTTCCGCCGCATGATCTCCATCGTCATCCCGATCCAGAAGGGGTCGCTGGTGACGGGGGTTCTCCTGCCCTTCATCTCGGGCATCAAAGGCTTGAGCCTCTTCGTCATCCTCGCGGTGCCGAGCACGGACGTGTTGACCACCTATTCGCTGCGGCTGGTCGATTACCACTACACGCAGGCCGCCAACGCCGTGGTGCTGATCATCGCCGGCATCGCCTATTTCGGCACGCTGTTGGCCCAGAAACTGACCCGCACAAATCTTGCAGAAGGACTTGGAAGCTGATGCCTACCATCAACCTGCGCGGTGCGCAGAAAAACTACGGTGTGAATTCCGCAAATGCGGTTTCCGATCTCGATCTTGAAATCCGCGACGGCGAATTCATGTGCCTGCTCGGCCCTTCCGGCTGCGGCAAGACCACGACGCTGCGGATGATCGCCGGCCTCGAAAACCTCTCCGGCGGGGAAATCCGCGTCGGCGACCGGGTGATCGATTCCGTTACCGATGGCATCTTCGTGCCGCCTGAAAAGCGTGAAATGGGCTTGGTCTTCCAGAGCTATGCGCTGTGGCCGCATTTGACGATCGAGCGCAACACGGATTTCGGCCTGCGTCTGCGCAAGCTGCCGAAGGCCGAACGTGAAGCCCGTGTCGAACGCGTCATGCAGGCGCTCGATATCGCCAAATATCGCGATCGTTACCCGTCGCAGCTTTCCGGTGGCCAGCAGCAGCGCGTGGCGCTTGCCCGCATGCTTGCCGTCAATCCCGGCGTTCTGCTTCTGGACGAACCACTCTCCAATCTGGATGCCCGGCTGCGGCTGGAAATGCGCGCCGAACTGAAGCGGCTGCACAAGGAGTTCAAGACCACCATCGTCTTCGTGACGCACGACCAGTGGGAAGCCATGACGCTTGCCACCACCATCGCCGTCATGAACGAGGGCACGCTGCAGCAGATGGGCACGCCGAACGATATCTATGATCGCCCGGCCAACCGCTTCGTCGCCGAATTCGTCGGCAGCCCGCCGGTCAATATCCTGACCTTCGGCCAGCCCGGCGTCTCCGATGTTGCCGATAAGGGGGAAGCCTATTTTGCGGCGCGTTATCCGCAACTGCGCGGCATTGCCTCGGTCGGCATGCGGCCGGAGGCAATGGGTTACGTGATGAAGCCGGAAGACGTGCCACAGGGCAGCTTCTCCGGCGAGATGACGGTAACGGGCGTGCTGCCGACCGGCGGCAGCTGGATTCTTGAACTGAGAAGCGAAAATCACACGCTGTTCCTCACCACCCATTCCCTGCCGCGTATCGACAGCGGCGACCGCGTGTTTTTCCACGTGCCGCCGGAAGCCCTGCACGCTTTCGATGCAAAGGGACAGCGGGTCACCGAGGCGGACGCCGTTCTACGCAACAGCACCTACAACTGAAAACGCCGGCAAAAATGGCTGAAGGAGAAACAGTATGAAGCGGACAATGACGGGTTTGAGCCGGCTGTTATGTGCAACGGCAATTGTCGCAACGTTTGGTGGCGCGGCGAAGGCGGAAGAGCCGTTCGACCTCAATGCCCTGATCGAGGCGGCAAAAAAGGAAAAACCGATCACCGTTTATGACAGCACCGGCAAGATCGTCGAAATGGCGAAGAACTTTGCCGCGAAATATGGCGTTGGTGCCGAGGGCGCGAAGGTGAAGGCCTCGGCCCAGCTGGAAATGATCATCCGCGAGGCGCGCGCCAACAATATTCAGGGCGACGTCTCGATCATCAGCGATGCGCCGGCGGCGATGGCGCAGCTTATTCCGATGGGTTTTGTCGAAAGCTGGCTGCCGCCGGATATGGCCGGCAATATTCCGCCGGAATATCAGGATCCGCTTACCGTCGTCACCAGCGCCAATGTCTGGGCCTATAATAGCGAGCTTTTCGACAAATGCCCCGTTTCCAACATCTGGGAACTGACCGACCCGAAATGGAAGGGCAAGGTGGCGATGCAGGATCCGCTCGGCAAGGCATCCTATGTCGACTGGTTCAACCAGATGGCCAAGCACGGCGATGACGAGGTGAAAGCCGCCTACAAGACGCTCTACGGCAAGGATCTCGAAACAGCAGAGACGAGCGCCACCGCAGCCTGGGTAAAGGCACTTGCTGCCAACGCCCCGCTTTTGACCGACGCCGATGCGGCGGCCGCCGAAGCCGTGGGTTCGCCCGGCCAGAGGGACGCGTTCATGGGCCTCATCAGCTCAGCCAAGTTCCGTGACAACGCCGAGAAGGGCATGAAACTCGGCCTCTGCAAGGAGCTGAAGCCGTGGGCCGGCTGGCTTTATCCGGGCGTCGGCCTGATTACCAAGGGCACGGATAGCCCGAACGCGGCGAAGCTCTTCATTCATTACATTATGACCGCTGAAGGCATCGCGCCGCAGGCAATCGACGGCAAGATGTCGACGAACAAGGAGGTGAGCCTGCCTGCCGACGAGCCTTCGGGTATCGGCGCGGTTCTTAATGACATCCTGCCCTACAGCATGGCCACCAGCCTTGACGACTGGGATGCGCGCGAAACCTGGCAGGACTTCTGGCGCGTGAACTACAAAAAATAACGGGGGAGCACTTGGTGACGATCACTACTCAGAACAGGAATGGCAATGAGCGCAGGCGGCGGGGGACCGCCTCCGCAATTTGCCTTGGCTTCTCGCTGGCGGTTGGCGCTGCCGCGCACGCGCAGGACGCTTTTAATCTCGATGCGCTCATCGATGCCGCGAAGAAGGAAAAGCCGATCACCGTTTATGCGGTGACCGGCAAGATCGTTGATACCGCGCAGGCCTTCACCGCCAAATACGGCGTGCAGGCGAGCGGCAAGAAGGTGAACGAGGCGACGCAGGTTGAGCTGATGATCCGCGAGCATCGGGCCGGCAATGTCGTCGGCGATGTCAGCGTCGCAACCGATGTCGCCTCCGCCATGGGGGAGCTTTTGCCGGAAGGCATCGCCACCAGTTGGTCACCGCCGGATATGGAAGGCGATATTCCGCAAAAGCTGCGCGATCCGCTGGTCGTCGTCTCGGACCCGCATGTGTTTACCTACAATACCGAGAAATACGACACATGCCCGGTCACCAATATCTGGCAGCTGACGGAGCCGCGGTGGAAGGGCAAGCTGGCCATGCTCGATCTCTTCGACAAGCCGCTTTATGCCGACTGGTTCAACCAGATCGAAACCCACCACGATGCCGATGTCGCCAGGGCCTATGAGGATCTCTACGGCAAAAAGCTGGAAACAGGCGAAAAAAGCGCAACGGCGGCCTGGGTGAAGGCCTTTGCCGAAAATGCGCCGCTGCTGACGGATTCAAGTTCGGTTGCGGATGCGGCCGGTGCGCCGGGGCAGGCCGATCCCTTCTTCGTCATCACCTCTGTGGCGAAATATCGTGACAATGAGGCCAAGGGGCTGAAGCTCGGGCTTTGCAGCGGCGTAAAGCCCTTTTCCGGATTTCTATACCCCGGTTTCGGCTTGATTGCCGGGCAGACGAAAAGCCCGAATGCGGCAAAGCTTTTCCTGCATTACCTGATGACGGAAGAGGGCATCGCACCGCAGACCGCCGACGGCAAACTCTCCGGCAACACGAAAATCGCCCTGCCGGCGGATGAACCCTCGAAGGTCGCAGATCATCTCGATGAGCTGATGGCGTTCGATGCCGCAACGGCGGCCGACGACCTCGACAAGCGCGAAGGTTGGCAGGATTTCTGGCGGGTGAACTACAAAAAATAAACGGAAGGCGGGCGCCAAGCCCGCCTGTCTTTCCTTGGGAGGGGAAACGATGAAAAGAACCAATTTGAGAGCGGCGTCAGCCATTGCTGCGGCAATGATCGGATTGTCTGCAATGGCCGCTGCGGCCGAAGAGGCCTTCGATCTGGATAAGATCCTGGCGGCGGCAAAGCAGGAAAAGCCGATCAATATCTATGACAGCACCGGCAAGATCGTCGAGATGGCCGATAAGTTCAGCGCCAAATACGGGCTGAAGGCAACGGGCGTGAAGGTCTCGGCCAATAGCCAGCTGGAGATGATCATCCGCGAAAGCCAGTCCGGCAACGTACAGGGCGATGTGGTGCTGATTACCGATGCGCCATCGGCACTCGCGCAGCTTCTGCCGGCGGGTTTTGTCGAGAATTACCTGCCGGGCGACATGGCCTCGAAAATCCCGGCGCAGTTTCAGAACCCGCTGGCAATTTCCACCAACGCCAATGTCTGGGCCTATAATACCGAAGCCCATGACAAATGCCCGGTGGGCAACATCTGGGAACTGACCGAGCCGCAATGGAAAGGCAAGGTCGCCATGGTCGACCCCTTGAGCAAGAGCACCTATACGGACTGGTTCAACCAGCTCGAGGCCCATGGAAATCAGAAGGTGGCTGCAGCCTACAAGGCCCATTTCGGCAAGGAGATAGAGGAAAAAGGCGCGTCGGCCGCCTGGATCAAGGCAATGGCTGCAAACGGTCCGCTTGCCACCGAAGGTGATGACCCGGTGGCGGAAGCTGTCGGTGCGCCAGGCCAGAAACAGCCCTTCTTCGGCCTGCTCAGTTCGGCGAAGTTTCGCGACAATGCCGACAAGGGTTACAAGCTCGGCCTCTGCACGGGCCTCGATCCATGGGTCGGCTGGACCTACATCAAGCTTGGGCTGATCGCCTCCAAGACCAAGAGCCCGAATATGGCGAAGCTCTTCATCCATTATGTCCTGACGGAAGAGGGCATCGCCCCGCAGATGAAGGACGGCAAGCTGCCGACCAATATCGACATCAAGATGCCGGCTGACGAACCCTCGGGGCTTATGAAGGTCGCCGACAGGCTGATGGGCTATGATTCCGCCACTGGCCTTGATGACTTCGACCGCCGTGAGGAATGGCAGGACGTCTGGCGCGTCAACTACACGAAATAATCCCGGCTGGCGCGGCCCAGGCCGCGCCCCCTCCTCCTTCTTTTTTGAACGAACAGACTGGATATGCCAATGCAGACCGCATCTTCAACCGAGCGCAAATCTGGAAATGAGGCGGCGCTTTCCCGTTCGATGCGGCTGATGAAAATCGCCGAGACGGCTGCGCGTGCCGTGCGTGATCCGCTGCTTTCGGCATTCCGCTCGGAAATGGCGGTGGACTATAAAGTCGATCTCCACGACATCGTCACCATTCATGACAAGCGCGCTGAAGCCGCCATTCGTGCCGTCATTCTCGCAAGCGAACCCAATTCAGCAATCATGGGCGAAGAAGGCGGCCAGATCGGCAGCGGCGATGTGCAGTGGTATGTCGATCCGATTGACGGCACGGCTAATTTCGCCCGTGGTCTCGCCTTCTGGTGCGTGTCGATTGCCGCCGTCATTGACGGCGAGGCCGTTGCCGGCGTGGTCTATGATCCCGTGGCGGACCAGATGTTTTCCGCCAACCTTGAAGCTTCCTATCTGGACGGAGACAAGCTGCGCTCCCGCAGTGTTGCAGACGAGACCTGGGCGACCTTGATCACCGGTTATCCTGTCTCGCGTGATTTCCGGCTGGATGGGCGGGAAGCGGCGCTCGCCAATTTCGGCGCTCTTGTCGAGACCTTCTCGACATTGCGTCGGCCTGGCAGCGCCGCGCTCAGCATCGCCCATGTTGCGGCGGGCTGGACGGATGCGGCCGCCGGTTTCGGCGTTAATGCCTGGGATGTGGCCGCAGCCATTCTTATCCTCAAGAACGCGGGCGGAACCTATGAGCCCCTCACCCTTGGAAAGGTGGCGGAAGGCTCCGCCGATTTCCTCTGCCCCGGCTATATCGCCACGGGCGAAGGGGCGAACTACCCGACATTGCAGCGGGTGGCGCGGTCCATATCCGCAGCCCGCACCGTAAAGGCGAAAGCGCAGCATAGCCAACCGGCCACGAAGGCCTGAAGACGTAATATCGGCACCGACGGAGACATGACATGCCACAACCGGAAAAGATCCAATCCCCAGAGCAGGAATCCCGCGAATTGCCGAAGCTCAGCCGCATCTATGAGCGGCATCCGCTTTATGGCGTCGATCTTTTCATTTCCGGCAAGGAGGGCGCGAGCGACCTCAACCTTCTGCGTCAGAACGGCATCACCACCGTCGTCAATTGCGCCGTTAATCTCGATTTCAATTTTGTGGAGCAGCCGCAAATCGTTTCCGATCATGAGGGCAGTGTCTATGGGCCGGGCGAAATCCGTTATTACAAGATCGGCCTGATCGATGGCGCCGGAAACCCCGATACCCAGATGGTTGCTGCCCATTATATTCTGCGGGCGGCGCTGGAGCAGATATTGCCCGACAAACCGTCCTATCCCCGGCGGGAGCGCGGCAGCGTGCTCATCAATTGCCGGGGAGGACGTTCGCGTTCCGTCGCCGTCGTTGCGCTTTTTCTGCACCTGACGCTGCCGGTGGAATTCCCGACGCTTGACGATGCCATCGACTTCGTTCGCGTGAAGCGTGAATTGCCGGAAAACGAATGGTTCAAGGCACCGAAGCCCGTGCTTGCGGACGCTGCCCGCCGGGCTGCCGGCTGGATCGCGATGATCGACGCCGCGCATTAAAGAAAGGCCGCCTCGGTCCTCCCTGATTTCGGGGCAGTGACAAACCCTCGGCACGAGGCCGGGGGGGTGACGCCGTGTGTGCCGAGAGGTTGCCAGTCAGGCATCCTCTCGGCCGTTCGGTTTTAAGCTTCGCTCACCGCGTCATTCCACGCCCGGACCTTCTCGATGTTCCGTTCCGAACGGGATACGATCTCGAAAGCGAAGCCGTCGCCGGAAACACGCTCGCCGACCTCGGGGAGGCGGTTGAGACGCCACAGGATGTAGCCCGCGACGGTGGAGTAACGGTCGGCTTCATCCACGAGATCGATGTCGAGAAGATAAGACGCCCTTCTGATATCGACGGCGCCGTCGATAAGCCAGGAGCCGTCTTCCGCCTTTTCCGAAATCAGCAATTCTTCGCCTTCTTCGGGGAATTCGCCGGCGATCGCCTCGAGAATATCCGTCGGCGTGGCGATACCCTGCAGCGTACCGTATTCATCGATGATGACGGCCATCTGCAATGGGGATTTACGCAGCTGTTCCATGACCTGCAGGGCCGTGGCGCTCTCATGCACCACAAGCGGCTGCCGCAGCGAGCTTTCAAGGTTCAGGCTGCCGTCACGCAGAAGATCGCGCAGCAGGTCCTTTGTGGCCGCCACACCGAGGAAGGAGTCCAGCTTGCCCTGCGCGAGCATCAACCGGGAATGATCGAGTTCCAGCAGGCGGTGGCGCAGCGTCTCCGGGTCGGCGTCGATATCCAGCCAGTCGATCTCGGTGCGTGGTGTCATGATCGAGACAACGGGGCGTTCGGCAAGTGTCAGCACGCCGCGGATCATGTCCTTTTCTTCGGATTTGAACAGGTCGCTGAGGGTGGCCTGTTCGGCGATAAGATCGGCCGTCTCGCCAAGCGGCTGTTCACCCACCCGGCCGCCAAGAAGCCGCAGTATGGCGTCGGAGGTGCGCTCACGCATATCACCGGCGGTGATGCGCTTTTCGCGGTTGCGCCTGCCAAGCTGGTTTGCCGCCTCAATGAGCACGGAAAAGCCGATGGCCGCATAGAGGTAACCCTTCGGAAGATGGAAACCGAAACCTTCGACGATCAGGCTGAAACCAATCATCAACAGGAAGCCTAGGCAGAGAATGACCACGGTCGGATGTTTCGACACGAATGTCATCAGCGGCCTGGAGGCCGCCATCATCACGGCCATGGCCACGCAGACGGCGGTGATCATTACCCAGAGATTGTTGACCATGCCGACGGCGGTAATGACGCTGTCGAGCGAGAACACGGCGTCGAGCACGACGATCTGCACGATGACCTGCCAGAAGACCGCATGGACCACCTTGCCCTGCTTCGGCTTGTGGTCACCCTCAAGCCGTTCGTGCAGCTCCATGGTTCCCTTGGCGAGCAGGAAGGCGCCGCCGATGATGAGGATGAGATCGCGTCCGGAGAAGGAAAAATCCGCGACTGTAAACAATGGCCGCGTCAGCGTGACGATCCATGAGATCGAAAACAGCAGCAGGACGCGCATGATGAGCGCCAGCGACAGGCCGATGACCCGAGCCTTGTGGCGCTGGTGTGGTGGTAGCTTGTCGGCAAGGATCGCGATGAAGACGAGATTGTCGATGCCGAGAACGACTTCGAGAACGATAAGGGTGACGAGGCCGATCCAGATGTTCGGATCTGCTAGGAATTCCATGTTCAGGAGCCTTTATGGGAATGGATGCGAACACGTAAAGCCCCGGACTGAACATCCGAGGCTGAAAGCTGTCGCGTTGAGGAAAACAAGAAAATCCGAGGCTGGCTGCGCTTCACGCGAGCCAGCCTCGTTCGGTGTCGACTACTGTCGGTACTGTCGCCTTCGTCAGGCATAGGGCGAATTTATCCCGCTATCCGTGAATTCTTGTGCGGGCTGAATTAGCAGATTTCTCCTGGACGGGAAAGCATTTTCATCCAGCCTGGCCTGATGCCGGCAGCTGGAGCCTGATGTGGCGCGCTTGCGGAACGGCGAAATCTGCCGGCACTGCGCCATCACCGCGCGCGGCTTGGCCTCTTCCTCGCGGGGGTCATGCGTCGCGTGATCAAGGCGCCGACAAAGGCGATCAGAATTGCGATTGCCGTCGCCAGAACCGCAAGGCCCAGCCAGTGGACTTCGGTGAGTTCGCCAAACTGTTCGGCGCCTTTTGCCGCGAGCCAGCCCGGGGCAAGCAGCACCGGCACCCAGAGAATTGCGGAGGCGATATTGGCAGCCTGGAAGCGGCGCTGATCCATGCCGATCATGCCTGCCACCAGAGGAACCGTGCAGCGCAAAGGCCCGAAAAAACGGCCGAAAAACACGGCAAAGAAGCCATATTTCCGGAAAAAGAGCCGCACCCGAGCGACCCGTTCGCGATAGTGCCGCAATGGCCATCGATGGACCACGCTCGGCCCCAGCCATTTGCCCATCATGTAGGATACGATGTCGCCAAGTACCGCGCCGAGGATCGCTCCCGTGACCACGGGAAAGCGGTCGATGACGCCGCTGCCGACCAGCCCGCCGATCAGAAGCATCAGCGCCGTGGCCGGAATTATGAGCCCGAGAATGACGATCGATTCCCCGAAGGCAATGAAGCCGACAATCACGCCCGCCCATGTCTGATGTGTGCGAATGAAGGTTTCTGTTGTTTCGAGAAGACTGTCCAAATCGAACTCCGCAGATATTCAAGATGACGAAATTGTTATCGCCGTCCGAACCATAACCAACGCGATGGCCGGCTCACTCAAGGATTGACGAGGTTGCGACGGAACGGTCGCTATCGCGTTTTCTCGCCGATGTCCGATGTCGTTCGCTGGTCGACGCCCTTGCCATTAAGAATGTTTTTCAGGATGTCGAGGCGGTCGTTGATCAGCCATCCATAGTAATTTTCAACCGGCAGGCGGGTTTTTGCGCCCGCATCCACCGCCACCCGCAGCCGTTCGGCGCGCCGCCTTGGCTGGCCGACATTATAGAGCGTCGCGGTAATGCCGGGATTGCCCGAGATGTCGAAGCCCTTTTCCCGGTAGGCATCGATGGAATCCCTGATGATGGCGGCGATGTAGATGATGCTGCGGTCGGGGTCCATGACGTCGCGGTAGATTTCCTTTGGCCTGTCCGCCGAGAGTTTCGGCAGGCCGCTCGTCCTGTTGACGAGGTCGGTGACCTGCAACGCCGTCAGCGGGCTGATCTGGCCAAGCCCGAAGGTCTGTCCCGCATAAAAGGGCTGGAAGAAGGCGCGCTGGAACGAGATGGCCTCGTAGCTGGCGCCATCCACCACCTTGCCGCGGAAATCTTCGTCCCAGACGGTATCGCGGCAGCTCCATTGTTCGGAGGTGGTGGCAAGCGGCTCGCAGGACCGGAATTCCGGCCGCTGAAGGAATGACTTCAGTGAAACGCCATTATAGCTGAACCTGATATCGAGTTCGGCGTAAGAAATGGCCTTGACGTAATAGGTCTGCAGGCGATCCACGGCCGAGACGTTGAAGGTGTGCTCACCGACGATGGCGCCGACAATGTGGATCGGGTCGATGCCATAGGCCGCTGCTGCCTTCCTGATCTTGCTGAGAAGGGCGGGCTCGCTGTTCAGGAGGTTAATCGTCTTGCCGAATTTTTCCTCGTAGGTCGTGTAGAAAGCCTTGGTCCGGATCGCCGAGGCTCGTGGTATTTCCGGCTGCTCGGCGGAGCGATTTCCGGGAGGAACGACAGTCATCTGCTGCGCGACGGCGTAAGAAGGAAGGCAGGCCAGCGTCATGATGACGGTGGCTGTGCGGGTGATCTTCGCAAACAGGCTCATGCAACATTCTCTGTAACGGGGATTCATCGTGGTGGTGTGCCTTTCTTAGGCAGGCCATCCCCGCATGGCAAGTTTGCCGCCGCTCACATTCCCGTTCTTGGCGATTACGAAGGGTGTCGCACGACCCGGCGGTAGCAGGTTCGCCAATTTTCGGGATCGTTAAAAGTCGAGCGGTTTGTTTCATTTGAACTCAAACCGGCAGCGATAGGTCATGTCATCAGGAGATGAACATGAGCTATTTCAACAAATTGCTGCAGGCATGTTTTGTTCTGACCGTGGCCGGTCTGCTTTCACCGGCAGAGGCTTCGCCGTCGATGTCGACGGGCGCGATCACTTCCCAGCCGGTTGGACATTATGAATTCTGCCAGCGGCATTCGGCGGAGTGTCAGCCCGTGAAGGCCATGCCGCCGCTTCATCTCACGCCCGACAACTGGAAAACCATGGTTTCGGTCAACAGCGCCGTCAATGTCGAAATCGATCAGCGCTCCGACATGGAAGTGTGGGGCTACGAGGACTACTGGGAATATCCCTATAAGGGTGCGGGGGATTGCGACGACCTCGTGCTGGAAAAGCGCAAGCGGCTGATGGATATCGGTCTGCCGGCCTCCAACCTGCTGATCACGGTTGTCCGTGACGAGCGGGGCGATGGTCATGCGGTCCTCACGGTAAGGACGGATCGCGGCGATTTCATTCTCGACAATATGAAGCCGAAAATCCTCCGCTGGGACGAGACGCCCTATAGCTATCTCAAGCGTCAATCCACGGATCATGCCGGTCGCTGGGTGGATATTGATGGCTCCGGTTCGCCGGCCATCGCCGCGCGGGAGGTCGATCGCGGCACCGCCGTGCCCGCAACCACCGCGCGCCGCAACATCATCGATCTGTTCAGGAACCGCTGAACCAGCGGTTTCCGGGAGCCTGCTGCAACAGCTAGTCCTGGCGTTTCAGGGCGTCGACTGCGGCTTTGGCGCGTGCGGCCGCCTCCCTTGCTTCGCGCGCAGCATCGGAGGCTGCTTCAGGGTCGGTGGAGGAACCATCATAGCCGCCCATGGCGCGCTCCCCTATGCCGATGTGAAAATCCTTCAGCTGGAAAGCGGCAAATGCCAGAAGGGCGGCCATGCCAATAAAAAGGCAGGTCTTCATGTTCCGTTTCATTCGCGTTTTCCCGATATTCAGTCGGTGATGTGCAATTCGATCGCCTGTGACGAGAAGCAGCCGATGAAGCAGGATATCGGGTTGCCGTCCGTCGCCCGGTCTATCGCGGTATAGGCGAGGACCGGCAGGGATTTGGATGATTTGAGGAAATGATGTTCGTGAGGAGCGGGCAGTCTTGCGACGACGATTGTTTTTGCACGGTGATAATCATCCACGCCGAACCGTTTCAGCGTTTCGCTGATCGACCCGAGCTCTTCGAAAATTTCCGGAAAACCGGAAAACCGTGTCGCGCAACAAAAGCGCGTGCCGATGCCGATGGGGTGGCCGTTGGCGTAAGCGCTGATTTCCAGGGCAATCAGCGGCGCTTTTGCGCCAAGACCAAGAGCTGTCGCGACGTCTTGCGTCGCCGGTTCAAGCCACCAGCGCAGCAGTTTGCGTTCCGGGCGCGTATTCACGGCTTCAAGATTGCGGTCGAAATGCACGCGGCGGCCAACGACGTAAGGGATCGGCGCTTCGCTGACAAAAGTGCCGCTGCCGTGCAGAATGCGCAGCAGGCCTTGTTCTTCCAGTGATGCCAGCGCCCTGCGCGCGGTCATCCGGTTGACGTTGAATTCCCGGGCGATGTCCTGGCTGGAGGGAATTTTTTCGCCCGGCTTCAACTGCCCCTGTTCGATCCGCCCGCGCAATGCGGCGGCGACCTGCCGCCAGAGCGATTGTGTTTCTGATGTTCCGTTGTCCATGCGCGGCGTCCGATTGTCTTGCAGATGTCACATGAATGGGTTTAAAGGTATATACCTCTAAAATGAGGTTTATTCCATTTATAACTCATTCATCCCGGTTGTTCGCATGAATACCAGTATTTCGCGTTATCGCTACATTGTTTGGGATTTTGAAGGGACCCTTGCCGTTCGGAGGGGACGTTATACCGGCGCGCTGGAGGCCGCAGCGGGATTGGCCGATCCCGCCGTCCTCGGCATGGCTGACAATATCCGTCCGTTTTTGTCCGGGGCGTTTCCCTGGCATCGGGCGGAACTCGCACATGCCTTCGTGGAAGATGCGGAAGGGTGGTGGCGCGCCATTCTCACCGCAGCCGAAGCAGCGCTCGTGGCGCTGGGCATGGACCGAAGCATGGCGGCGGAGGTCGCAGAACGCTCGCGTGAGATCTATCTCGATCCCGCCGGCTGGGAAGTCGATCCGCAGGCGATGTCCGTGCTGGCGCAATTATCTGCTGTCGGCTGGCGTCATGTGATCCTGTCCAATTTCGCGCCGGAACTGCCGTCACTGGTGAAAAGCATCGGGCTCTCCGGTTACATGGATCACGTTTTTTCCTCCGGGCGGATCGGCCTTGAGAAGCCCTCGACCGCGCTTTTTCGTCATGTGGCCGGGGTTCTGGCACCGCATCGTGCTTGCTGGATGATCGGTGACAATCCCCATGCCGACATTGCCGGTGGTCGCGCCGCCGGTCTCTCGACCATCTTGCTGAGACCCGAAGGCCCGGGGCCCGGACTTTCGGTCACCGAGCTTTCCGCCATTCCCGCCATTATTTTAGAGGAGAACCGACTATGACATGTTCCGAGGCCATCGCCCTGTCGATGAAAGACAGGCTGCGCCAAATCCCGTCGCTGAAAGCGCCGCTTCCGGAGTGCGATCCGCTTGCGCTGCCCGATACGCCGCAGGACGCTTTCGCGCTGTGGCTGGATGATGCCCTCAATGCCGGTATCCGCGAGCCGCACGCCATGACCTTGTCCACGGTGGACGAGAATGGTTGGCCCGATGCCCGCATGCTGATCTTGAAAAACCTCGATGAACGCGGCTGGCATTTTGCGGTTAAGGCCGAGAGCCCCAAGGGCCGACAGATCGAAAACAGGTCGTATGTCGCTTTGACCTTCTACTGGTCTGCCCTCGGGCGGCAGGTCCGCCTGCGTGGCCCCGCAATCATGCTTTCTGACAGTGAATGTGCGGAAGATTTTCTCGACCGGCCCGCCAGCTCGCGGGCCAGCGCCATCGCCTCGCGGCAAAGCGAAATTCTGGAAGCGGGCGAGGGCCTTGAAAGCCGCATGGCCGAGGCGCAGGCACTCATCGCGGCCAATCCGGATTATGTTTCCCCGGGATGGCGTTTCTATGCCGTTGCGCCCGTTGTCGCGGAGTTCTGGCAGGGGGCATCCGACCGCAATCACAAGCGGCTGCGATATGTTCTCTCCGGAGACAGCGCGACCTGGGATAGGTCTCTTCTCTGGCCGTGAAACCGACCCGGACCGTTGGAAACCGCTTTGGTTTGCGACGGTCCGGTGTCCTGCTTGTCTTCGGCTTATCGGCTTATCGGCTTATCGGCTTATCGGCTTGCAAGACCGACGCCCGTTTCTTCATCGAAGAGATGCATATCCGATGGGTTGATGTCGAGGCCTATGACCTCTCCGGCTTTGACTTCGCTGCGTCCCTGCACCGCGATGATCAGTTCCGTGGATGTGCCCGTTGTGAGGAATGTGGCCGAGCCGGTGGTTTCCACGGCCGAAACGGGCAGCGTCAATGCCGCGCCATTTGCCGCTACGGGCCTTATGTGTTCCGGCCTGATGCCGACGATCACTTGCTGGCCCGGCGGCAGGGCGGCCGGATTGCTGATTGGCTGCTGCGGCTCACCTTCGCCGAACCGCAACAGAAGCGAAGCGCCATCCGGGCTGACGGTGGCCGGAATGAAATTCATCGCCGGTGAACCGATGAAGCCCGCCACGAAACGATTGACCGGGCGATCGTATAGTTCCAGCGGCGTGCCCTGCTGTTCGATCACGCCATCGCGCATGACGACGACATGATCGGCCATGGTCATCGCCTCGATCTGGTCATGGGTAACATAGACCGAGGTTGCGTGCAGGCGGTCGTGCAGCGCGCGAATTTCCTTGCGCATATGGACGCGCAGCGCCGCATCGAGATTGGAAAGTGGCTCGTCGAACAGGAAGGCCTGCGGATTGCGGATGATCGCCCGGCTCATGGCCACGCGCTGGCGCTGGCCGCCGGAAAGTTCACGCGGATAACGCTTCATCAGCTTTGAAAGACCCGTGGTGGCAGCGACTTCTTCCGCCGCCTTGCGGGCCTCGGCCTTGGCGACGCGGCGCATGCGCAGGGAATAGGTGAGGTTTTCCTCCACCGTCATATGCGGGTAGAGCGCATAGGACTGGAACACCATCGCCACATCCCGCTTGCGCGGCGGCACGCCATTCATGAGCGTGCCGGCAATGCGCATGTCGCCGGCCGATATGGTTTCCAGCCCGGCGAGTGAACGCAGAAGCGTGGATTTGCCGCAGCCGGAAGGGCCGACAAGTGCGACAAAAGTGCCTTTCTTGATGGAAAGGTCGATATTTTTCAGGGCATGAAAGGCGCCGTAATATTTGTTGACGCCGGAAAGTTCGATCTGAAGGGTCATTTGAGTGCTCCTGAGGTCAGGCCGGACACGATGCGGCGCTGCAAGAGAATGAAGAGGGCAAGAATGGGCGTCACATACATGGTCGCATAGGCCATGATGTTGTTCCATTCGCTGGTATTAGGGCCCATGAAGGAATTGAGGCCGACGCTGGCGGGCTGCAATTCGGCTGCCTGTATCATCGATTTCGAATAGACGAATTCGCCGAAGGCCTGCATGAAAATGAGGATGGCGCTGACGAGGATGCCGTTTCTGGCAAGCGGCAGCACGATGTTGAAAAACGCGCCGACCCGTGAATTGCCGTCCACCAGCGCCGCCTCTTCCAGCTCCTGCGGCACGGCCATGAAGGTGGCGCGCACAAGGACCACGAAGAAGGGCATGCTTTTTGCCGCAATGGCGAGGATGACCGAAAGGCGCGGATAATCCAGAAGCCCGAATTGCGAGAAGCCGACGAAGATCGGTGTGATCATCAGCGATGCCGGCAGAACCTGCAGCATGAGGATGAGAAACAGACCGATATCCACCCAGACATTGCGATACCGCGCCAGCACATAGGCGCAACCGACACCGAGAATGGTGATCAACAGCACAGCGCCCGAGGCGATCAGCACCGAATTCCAGAGATATCGGCCCATGTTGCGGCTGTTCCAGACATAAGCATAGGTCTGCCATTGCGGGTCTGTCGGCCAGAAACCGGGCGGGTTGGCGAACATCTCCGAGCCGCTTTTAAGCGAGGTCAGATACATCCAGTAAAGCGGGAAGAGGTAGATGATGGCGAGCACGATGGCGATTGCCAGCATCAGGCGATTGCGGTTGGTGGTGCTCATCCGCGCACCTCATGCCGTGTGGAACGCACATAAACGATGGAAGCCAGCATGACGAAAACGATCATGATGACCGAGATCGTTGCGCCCTTGCCGAAATCATATTGTCGGAACGACAGATCCCAGGCCCAATATTGCGCCACGTTGGAACTGTTGTTCGGCCCACCATCGGTAATGGCGGCGAAAAGATCGAATTGCTGTAACGTGAAGATCAACCCGAGCGAGACGATCGCGCCGATGGTGGAGCGCATCATCGGCAGGGTGATGGTGTAAAAGCGTTGCCAGGCGTTCGCCCCGTCCAGTTCCGCCGCCTCGTAAAGATCGCCGGGGATTGAGGCGAGGCCGACGGAAAGCAGGATCATGTTGAAGGAGGTGCCGAGCCAGACATTGGCGATGACGACGGCCCAGAGTGAAAAGTTGGCATCCGAACGCCAGAAGATATTGCCTGAAATCAGGCCGCTTTCCCGCAGGAAGAAATTCAGCACACCGAAATCGCCGGACAGGATCCAGTTCCAGATGGCGCCGACGACGAGGCCGGGCATGACCCAGGACACGAGGAACAGGCCGCGCAGCCAGGTGGCGCCCGGAAAATTCACCCAGAAGAACAGCGCCAGTCCGAAACCGATGGCGAACTGCCCGGCAATCGAGGCGACCACGAAGGTGACGGTGTTCATCAGGATCGGCAGGGTTTCCGGCTGCCGGAACAGATCGACGTAATTCTTGAAGCCGACAAACGGGCGCACGAAGGTGCCCAGGCTGAACATGTCGACTTCCTGAAAGCTCATGACAATGTTGTAGATGAGCGGCAGACCCGCCATGACGAACAGGAAACTCAAGGGCAGGGCGACAAGGACAATGTCGAAACCGCGACCGTCACTGACGCTGGAAAACAGTTTTTTCATGAAACATCCTCGCAAGCTCCGCTTGGGGCCGCCGCCGCATTTTGCGACAGGCGACCCCACCGGGAGGAACCCTGCGGATGGGCGTCGGACACTCCGCTCGCCCGTCCATCCAATCAGCCTTCGACCAGCTTTATCTTTTCAGCGGCCTGATCGAGCGCGGCTTTCGGCGTCATCTGTCCCGACAGGGCGCCCTGGATGGCGTCCTGAATGGCCTTGGAAATCTTCGGCCATTCGGGTGAGGGGCCACGCGGCTGCGCATATTTCAGCTGCTCGACAAAGGTCTTCAGCGCCTCATCCTTCAGCGCATTGCCGGTCGGCGGCACGGGAACATCCGAGCGCGCCGGCAATTGACCGAAGTTCTTGAACATGTCCTTGTCTTGAGACGCGAAGAATTCGATGGCCTTGAAAGCCTCTTCCGGATGTTTGGTCTTGGAGAAGATCGCCCAGTTATAATCGCCCATGGCCGAAGACCGGGGGGCGTCGGGTGTAGGCACCGGCAGCAGGGCAACACCCCAGTCGAACTTGGCGTCCTTCAGCATGCGGTCGATTTCCCATGGGCCGGAAATGACCATGGCGGCATTGCCGGCGTTGAAGGTGGCGGTGGAATCCCACTGGCTGCGCGTCAGCGTGTCCGGTGACGCCAGCTTTTCATCCAGCATCAGTTTCCACGTTTCGAGCGCTTTGACGGCACCCTCGGTATTGATGTTCTTGTAGGTCGCGCCCGCCATCTGCGCCCAGGGCAGGAACTGGAAGGTGCCTTCCTCATTGGCCTTGGCGCTGAAGCTGATGCCATAGACGTTCTTTGAAGGGTTGGTCAGCTTGCGGGCCGCTTCCACCAGCTCGTCCCAGGTCTGCGGCGGTTTTGCCGCATCGAGCCCGGCGGCCTTGAACAGGTCCTTGTTGTAATAAAGCGCAATCGTATTCGTCGCCTTCGGCACGCCGAAATATTTGCCGTCCCACATCACCGATTTCAGCGGCCCGGGAAAATAGTTTTCCGTCTTGATAACATCCGACTTGGCGATCATGCCGGTCACGTCAAGAAAGGCGCCGCGGGCGGCGAACATGGCGTGGTTGGGGTTGTCGATGGCGATGATGTCGGGCGCATTGCCGGTCGAATAGGCGCGCATCGCTTCGCTCACCACATCGTCGAACTGCAATTGCCGATATTCGATCTTGATGCCGTTATTGAGCTTGTTGAACTCGTTTATGAGGTTCGGTGCCGGCTGGATATCACGATCCAGCGACCACAGGGTCAATGTCACGTCCTCCGCGTGGGCGGCAATCGCGCCGGCGGATACGCCCGCCAGCACAAATGCGCCGGCCATCATGCATTTCGCGATACCCATAATCTCCTCCTTTTGGTTATCGTCGCTGCAGTTTTCGGAAATCTTCTCCCCAAAGGTTTCCGTTATGTCGGGTCGACGACGAAATCGCCGCCGCGGCATTTTTTCAGATAGTTCAGACCATGCACCTGGCCCGTCATTTCCAGCGCGTCGCGATAGACGGGGTCATGCCAGCCTTCGATGTCGATGGAGCCGGACCAGCCGGCAAGGCGCAGTTCAGAAACAATGTCGGTCCAGTTGCTGTCGCCAAAGCCCGGCGTGCGCATGAAGACGAACTTCTCCTTGCCGAAAATGCCGTGCTCGCGGATGACGTCCCAGCGAATGGTCGCGTCCTTGCCGTGCACGTGGAAAATCTTGTCCGCCCATTTGCGGATCTGCGGCAGCGGATCGATGAGGTAAACCATCTGGTGGCAGGGTTCCCATTCGATGCCGATATTGTCATCCGGCGTTTCGTTGAAGATCAGTTCCCAGGCGTCCGGGTTGTGGGCGATGTTCCAGTCGCCTGTCTGCCAGTTGCCGTCCATGGCGCAGTTTTCAAAGGCGATCTTCACGCCCTTGTCGGCGGCGCGTTTTGCAAGCTCGCTCCAGATTTGCCTGTATCGGGGCAGGCTCTCGGGTAGGGGCTTGCCACGCAACCGGCCGGTAAAGCCAGCAACACAGGTCGCGCCGAAATGATGGGCATTGTCGATGCAGTCTTTCCAGCCCTGCAATGTCTGCAGGTCGATCTCGGTTTCTTCCAGCGGATTGCCGAACATGCCCAGCGTGCTGATGGTGATGTCGCGTTCGCCGATCGCCTCGCGGCAGCGCTTGCCGAGTTCAGCGATGTCCTGACCGTTGGTCGTCTGCCAGAAGAACGGCTCGAAGCTTTCAAAGCCGAGATCGGCTATCTGGCCGATGCGCTCAGCCGCCTGTCCCTTGGTGGCGCTGACCATGGTGCCGATACGGATGGATTTTGCCGGATTGCTCACGTCTTTCAGTCCTTATGCTGCAATGGAAACACGCTGACCAAGGCGGGCGCTTTCAATCGCGCCGATCACCATGGCAAGGCTGTTGATGTTGTCGAAGGAGGCCGTCTCCGGCATCCGGCCGGTACGGATGGACTCCAGGAATGACAGAATGACGCTTGCGTGGCCGCGTGTATCCCGTTCAGAAACGGTATCGGAAACGTTTACGGTCGTGAAGCCTCGCAAGAGGCCCTGTTCATCACCCGCCACCGAAGCCGAGAAACCGTCTTCACCATCCCAGAGGATCATTCCCTTCGAGCCGATCAGCCGCCAGCGGGCTTCCCAGCTGGTTCTTTCACCTTCGGCGCACCAGGAGCCACGATAGGTGAAGACCACATCGTTGGAGAATTCAAAAATGGCATTGGCGCTTGCCCCGTGGGCATACCAGGAACCGGCCGGGTTCTTTTCCACGCAAAAGACGGAGAGGGGCTTTTCATTGGCGACAAAACGGGCTGCGTCAAAGGTATGGATCGCCATGTCGAGAAGCAGGACGTTCTTCATCTCTTCACGGAAGCCGCCGAAATGGGGGCCAAGGAAAAAATCACAATGAATGGCCGTCAAATCACCAATGATGCCGTCTTCTAGGGCGCGTCGTAAACGCCGGATACCCGCCACGAACCGTCGATTTTGCACCACCGCGTGGACTTTGCCGGCGTTCTTGGCCAGTTCCACCAGGCTCGCCGCCTCTTCCATCGATGCCGCAAGCGGCTTTTCGCTGAGCACATGGCACCCGGCCTCAATGCCTGCCGCGACCACGGCAAAGCGCGCCTGAGGAATGACGACGTCAAATAATATGTCTGCTTTTGTTTGCGCCAGCACCTCACGGAGATCGGTGCCGATGACCGCGTCCACCAGCCCGAATTCTTCGGCAAGTGCGCGGGCCGTGCCCTCGTTCAGATCAACCAGCCCGGCGATCCTGATCGCGCCGGCGATTTCCGGCGTGGATTGAATGGCGCGCAGCCAGCCTTTGGCCATGGCTCCGCACCCGCATAAAACGGCGTTGAATGTCATCTCATCTCCCCGGACTCTTTCGCAAACTCCTCTTTGCGCAAAGCGTCGTAAACGTTTACGAGACTATGACGATGATGTTAGATATGTCAAGACCGTAAAGGGGCGCGTTGATTGCGCATCCGGTTTGGGAGGGGAATGCATGAAAGGAATCCGTCAGCTTGCCGATTATCTGGAGATATCGATAGGCACCGTTTCCCGTGCCCTGAACGGCAAGCCCGATGTGAACGAGGAAACGCGCCGTCGCGTTCTGGAAGCGGCGGAAAAGCTTGGTTATGTCGCCAATCAATCGGGTCGCAGCCTGCGGCAAGGCACCACCAATGTCATCGGCCTGATGACCGGCAGCGACGCGCAGACGGTGGAGAATTCCGACAACTTCTTCATGGGCGTGACGGATGGCCTGCAAAGCGTGTTTTCCGGCCACAATCTCGATCTGATCGTTCTTCCCTGTCCGGGCGAGGAAGATCCGGACGAATATCTGAAGCGCATGGTGGCGCGCCGCATGGTTGACGCGATGATCATTTCCTCGACCCGTCGGATCGACAAGCGTGTTGATTTCCTGAAACAGACCCGTCTGCCTTTTGTGGCGCTCGGCCGCACCTCGTCCAGCACGGACCATGCCTGGATCGATCTCGATTTCGAAGGCGTGGCGAAAAGCGCCGTCAACCGGTTGGTGGCCGCAGGTCATCGTACCATTGCTGTGGCGGCAGCCGATAACGACATCAATCTCGGTTATGTCTTTCTGGAGGCCTATAAACGCGCCCTCGAGGAAAACGGCATAACATACGATCCGTCTCTGGTTATCCGGACAAAATCGAGCGAGCAGGGCGGATATCATGCCGCCAGTGAGTGGCTGCAGATGCGACCGCGGCCGACAGCCATCGTGCTGATCTATGAGTTGATGGCGGTTGGTCTTTATCGGCGGCTTGCCGAAGTCGGCCTCAAACCGGGGCGCGATCTCGCCGTCATCGGTTTTCGCGACGGCCCGCGCGGCCAGTTTCTGGAGCCGCGCTTGACCAGTTTTCGCATGTCGCTGCATGATCTTGGCGTAACGGTCGCCCAGACGCTTTTATCGACCATGCCGGCCTTTGCGCCTTTCTATCCCGATCAGGCCCGCCATTGCATCTGGCCAATGCAGCTTGTGGCGGGAGAGAGTGATCTTGCCCCTTAGGCGCTCGCACCCGGGCATCAGGGCGATAGCATTGGTAGCGGCGGCTCGCCTCCATGTCAGAGTTTGTAGTCTTGAATGCTCACGACGCCGAACGGATTGAATTTGTAACTATCGTCCTCATACCGCATGTCATTGGACAGGGTGGCATGATGAGCCGTTACTGTCGTTTCCACACCATCGCGCGCCATCTGATCGGCAATATCGTCCATCAGCGCGGCGATCTTCAATTGCTCCGGATTGGTTGACGGCAGGTTTTCGTCTTTCCGGATGAAGCCCACCTCGATATCAGGCAGCCCGACCAGATGAAATCCGACGCTTGCCATGCCGTTGGCATCGTCGCCGATCGGTCGGCGTGCGAAAGCGAGACGGCAGGTTCTGGCGAGCGCCAGCAGATCACCTGACGCGGCGTCGCTGCGCGACTGCTCGAAAAGCTCTTTCCAGCGCCGTGCTCCATGCGCGACGCCTGCGCTTTCGCCTTTGACGGCGATGGCGCCGTGGTCAAGCATATGTTGCACGAACTGCAGGGCCGTGGCCGATGTCGTGACCGCATTTTCCGCGTCCATCGACGGGCCAAGCACATAAAGAACCGAACCGTGTCCCGCGACAGCCTCTTCGTCAGCCTCCTGATAGGTGTCCGGGTCAACACGATCCCAGCAGACATTGAAGGATCGCTCCATCCGGTCGTCCGGTTCATCCTGCGAATATTCCTCATCGATACTGAAATCGCCAGCAAATGTGTCGACTGCGGTGCGGGCGCTCTGTTGGAGCGCTGCCAGACCTTTTTCTGTTCCGAGGAAACAAAGAACATGCCGGGGTTTATATTCGGACCGGGATTCGGCAAAGGCCGATGATTTGCTTGCTGCTTTACCGAGGGATGGCGCGCCCAGAACAAGGCTGCCCAAAAAAGCGAGAACACCGCGACGCCCTGAATTCATCCGCTTCCCCCAAATGGCTCCGTCAACAGGATGGGGGAGTTTTATATCGGTATATTCATGCAGACCATATGACAGGCGTCTTTTTATGGTTCCTCAGCCGTCGAAATTGATCATACCCGCCAAAAGAAAGGTGGCGAAAACGCCTGCGCGCTTCGCCACCACAACATCGAAGAAGACCGACCGGGGTTATTTGGTGGTGTAACCGCCATTGACCAGAATGGTCTGCCCCGTCATCCACCAGCCGTCGGTAACGAGGAAGCGGATATAGGGAACGATGTCCTCGATATCGGTAAGGCCGGTCTTCGAGAAGCCGGAGAGTGCCGCGGCGCTCTTGTGATATGCCTGTGCTTCAGGCGTCTCCTGACCGTAGAAAAACGGCGTGTCCATCGGTCCGGGACCGATCGCCGTCACCGAGATGCCACGTTCGCCGAATTCCTTGGCGGCGGCGCGGGTGAAGTGCTCCACCGGCGCCTTGGTGCCGGCATAGCTGGCGTAAAACGGCGTGAATGCTCCAAGCAGGGAGGTGACGAGGGTGCAGATCTTGCCATTGTCATTGACGTGGCGGCCGGCCTGCTGGAGGAAAAAGAAGGCGGACTTGGCGTTGACGGCGGTCATCTCGTCATATTCGGCTTCCGATGTTTCGAGGATCGGTTTCTTCAGTACCTTGCCGACCGTGTTGATGGCGATATCCGGCCGGCCGATGGCGGCCACGGCATTGGCAAACAGTTTTTCGACCGCGCCAGCTGTGGTCAGATCGGCCTGAAGGGCAACGGCCTCCACGCCGGCTGCCTTCACGGCCGCCACGGTCGCCTCGGCATCGGCCTTTGTGGCGGGGCTGTTATAGTGGATGGCGATCGCGCCTGCGCCTTGGCTGGCGAAATCGCGTGCGATCAGCCCGCCGAGGTTTTTCGCGCCGCCGGCGATGATGACTGTTTTACCTTTGATGGAATGATCGGTCATGGGGTTGGCCTCCTTTGCCGGTGCGCAGCGATGACTGCCACGCTTTCATGTCGCAAGGATATCGTCTAGAATTGCGCGATAAAGGCCGCCATTCTGACATGACTTGTCAGAAAATCCGTACAGTGAAGGATGTCCGTTGGATCGCATCGACCTGTTCCGTATCTTCGCGCGCGTCGTAGACTGCGCGAGTTTCACGCGGGCCGCCGATACGCTGGGCATTCCGCGCTCTTCGGTTTCGGCGGCGGTGCAGGAGCTGGAGGCACGCGTCGGCGCCCGCCTGCTCAACCGCACCACGCGCAAGGTCTCTCCGACCGAGGATGGATCGGCTTTTTACGACCGGTGCCAGCGGCTGATCGCCGATGTCGAAGATGCGGAAAACCTGTTCCGGCAAAGCGCGGCGCAACCCTCGGGGCGGCTGCGGATCGATGTGCCGGGCCGGATCGGTCGCCTTGTCATCGCACCCGCCCTGCCGGAGTTTCTCGATCTTTACCCACAGATCGACATCAGCCTCGGCGTGACGGACCGGGCCGTCGATCTGGTGGAGGACAATATCGATTGTGTGCTGCGCGTTGGTCCGCTCAGCGATTCCGGTCTCATCGCAAGGCCGATCGGCAAGCTGCCGCTGATCAATGTCGCCAGCCCTGCCTATCTCGAGCGTCACGGCACGCCGCAGCTTCCCCATGATCTTTCCCGCCACTGGGCCATCAATTATGCGTCGCCCTCCAGCGGACGCGTGGAAAACTGGGAATGGCTCGAAGGCGAGGCGCTGCATTCGGCTTCCACGCGCGGCCGCGTCACCGTCAACAATGCCGAGGCCTACATTGCCTGCTGTCTGGCCGGTCTCGGTTTGATCCAGATACCCGCTTATGATGTCAGGCCGCATCTCGAAAGCGGTGAACTTGTCGAGGTCATGCCCGCCCATCGGGCTGAACCGATGCCGATGACGCTGCTTTATGCGCATCGCCGGCATCTGTCGCGGCGATTGCAGGTCTTTGCGGACTGGCTGGAGGCTCTGTTGCGGCGGCTGCTTCTTTAGGTCCCGGCACTGGCCAAATCCGCCCTCGCTGTCTTCGCAACAGGCTTGCTACCCAGAGCGGTCGCAACCGGCCTTGCCTCAAGGTTGACGCATGGTCAGATGTAATGCAGCTGACGTTCGGCGACGATGAGGGTGACGTGCTGGCCGGGCGGCGGGTAAAGCGCATCCTGCGCGCTTGCATGTTCGACCTTGAGTGCCACGCCGGCCGCATCCAGCTGGTAACGGACCGTGGGGCCGACGATGCTGATGTCTTTCACCTCGGCGGTGAAGGCGACGCTATTTCCGTCCGGCGCGTTGCCGATCGTGAAGGCGTGTGGCGGGATGATGCAGGTCCGCTCGAAGCGGTTGCCGGTGATGCGTGACATGTCTTCGGCAGTGATGATGTTGGCGTCACCAATGAAACCGGCGACGAACAGGTCGGCCGGCCGGTAATAAAGCTCCTGCGGCGATGCGGTCTGGGCGATGCGGCCGGCATTCATCACCGATATGCGGTCGCCCAGCGACAGGGCCTCGTCCTGATCATGGGTGACGAGGATACTGGTGAGGCCGCTTTCACGCTGAATGCGTTTCAACTCGTCACGCAGGCGCTTGCGGATCTGGGCATCGAGTGCGGAAAGCGGTTCGTCCAGCAGAAGCAGCTTGGGTTCGAGCACCAGCGCACGGGCAAGCGCCACGCGCTGTTTCTGGCCGCCGGAGAGTTGGTGCGGCCGCCGGTCGGCGCGGTCGCTGAGAGAAACGGTTTCGAGCGCGGCGGAGACCTTGTCGTCGATGGTCTTTTTTGCCAGCCGGCGCTGTTCAAGACCGAAAGCGAGGTTCTGCCGCACTGTCATGTTTGGAAAAAGCGCATAGTGCTGGAACACCATGCCGATGCCGCGATCCTTAGGCGGCAGGGTATCGATGCGCCGGCCGTCCAGCGTGATCGATCCGGACGAGGGCGAAACGAGGCCGGCGATGGAGCGCAGCAATGTCGTCTTGCCGCAGCCGGAAGGCCCCAGCAGCACATGCATTTCACCCGTGTCGATGCCAAGCTCGATGGCGTCGAGAACGGTAGCGTTGCCATAAATGGCGCTGATATTATGGATCGCGAGATGGGTCATGATGCACGCTCCGTTTCCCGGACCATCCGAAAGGCGATCAGGGTAAAGGCAAGGATGAGCAGGAAATAGAGAATGACAATGACGCTGGTGATGCGGCCGCTGAGGCTGCGCTGGGCGAACATGTACATTTGCAGCGTTTCGAAATTGCCGCCGACCAGCATCTTGGCGTAGACGAATTCGCTGAACAGCGTCGCGAAATTCAGCACGATGGCAACCGCGATGGACGGCAGGATGCTGGGCAGGACGACGCGTCGCAGAATGGCGAGATCGCTCGCGCCGATCAGCCGGCCGGCATCCAGAATCTCGTTGATGTCGAGGTTGCGCAGGCCGTTCTTCACGGCGATGTAAAACATCGAAAAGCAGAGCGGCACATAGGTCAACACCAGTACCAGCGGTGAGCCGCCGATCTGCAGCGGCGGGGCGGAAAATATCCTGAGATAACCGACCACCAGAATGATGCCGGGTGCGGCATAGGGCAAGATCACCAGCCGGGCGAACCAGCGGTCAAGTGAAGGCCAGTAGATATGGGCGGAAACGACGGCAGGTACGATGATGAGGGTCGCGATCGTCAGGGCGGCTGCGGCAACCAGCGTGGAGCGCAGCAAAGCCGCATGGAAACGCGGGTCCGACAGGATGGTGACGAAATTATCCGCCGTCAGCCCGGCCGGCAGCAGGGTTCCAGACCAGTCGGTCGCCACCGCATTCAACATCGTCGCCAGCAGCGGCGATATCATGATGAGCGCCATCAGCCAGAGAAACAGGCTTGCGCCTTTGAAACCCTGCTGCGTCATTGGCGCTTTTCTCCCACCAGTATCTGGCTTGCGGTGATGGGCACGAGGAGCACGACCAGAAGGCATATGGCGATGGCATTGGCGAGATTGGGATCGGAGAAAATATCGCCGGATACCAGTTCGCTGATGCGGATGGTGACGACATTGATGCTTGTGCCCGTCAGAGCGAAAGTCGTCGCGAAAGTGCCCATGGCATTGGCAAAGAGCAGAATGGCGATTGCCACCAACTGTCGTGCGACGGTTGGCAGGCCAACCCTCAGCCAGAACCGCAGCTTGCCGACGCCGATCAGCGCCGCCGCCTCTTCGATATCCTGACCGACGGCAGCAAGCGCCGGCGTGATCAGCAGCGTGGCCAGCGCCACCTGAAAGTAACAATAGGCGATGATGAGCCCGGTAAAGGAATAGACGTTAAAATCGTCTATCAGCCCCAATTCCTTCAGCAAAAGCGTGAACATGCCGTTCAGCCCGAAGAGGAAAATCAGAGCCATGGCGAGCGGTACACCGGCGAAGTTGGCGCCAATATTGGCGAAGGCCATGACGATGCGGCGGGTGCCGCCAGACCTTGCCCGCAGCGCCACTGCGACCAGAAAACCGAAAACGAGACCCGTTCCTGTGCTGATGAGCGAAATGATCGTCGTGGTCGCGAATGACTGAAGATAAAAGGCATCCGTGAGAATGGTGCGGTAATTGGTAAGCGACAGCGCACCGCCGGCGAAAAAGCTGTCAGTGATGACACTCGCCAGCGGCCAGAGGACGAGAATGGCGATCACGCCGAGAAAAGGCGCTGCCAGCAGCCGCATTTTGCGGTTCTGCACGCTCATGCGGATAACAGCCCTTGCGGTACGGGCAGGCCATGATCGGCAATGGCGAGAAGCGTGCAGAGCAGTCCGGCAATATCCGTCTGTGCAAGCTTCGCATCCGCAGCCGGCGTAAAGGCCTCGCCGAATGTATAGAACGGTACCAGAGCCTCGGTCTCATGCGGCCCGCCGTGATTGCCGTCATCGCTCATGCCGTGATCGCTGGTGACGATGATGTTGTAACCCGCGGCGCGCCAGGCTGGCAGATAACGCGCCAGGAGATCGCCGGCGTTACGGGCGGCGTTGCGATATTCCCGCGAGCTGCCGCCGTGTTTGTGGCCTTCATTGTCGATATTCATCGGGTGGATCAGCAGGAAATCCGGGCCATGCCGGCGCAGCAGAACATCCGCATCGGCAAAGACATGGTCGTCCGGATAATGATCGGCCCAATAAAACGAGCCGTGATGAATGCCGCCATCGAAATTTTCGATATGGCGGAATTCCTGGGAGAAGGGCGCCTGATTATAAAGTTCGAAATACCAGTGATAGGCGGAGGCGGCGGTGGTGCGGCCGGCCGCACTTGCCAGCGAGAAGACATTGGGAAAGCGGGAGCGACGAACCACACCATTGCTGGTGACACCATGAACCACCGGCGGCAGTCCGGTCATCAGCGTTTCGTAAAGCGGTCGCGAAATCGACGGTAATTCGCTGCGTACGGCGTGGATACCGGCCTTTCCGGCTGTTACCAGCCCTTCCATATATCCGAGGCAATCCCTTGCCGTCGCATATCTGAGGCCATCCAGCAGGATGAAGATCGTCTTGTGCATCGCTTTCGTCTCGTCGGTTTGTGGTTCGGTTTGCCCGAGCACTTTTAGCACGTTCCGCGGGCTCGTTGTCCGCGGAACAGTCGTTCGGTTTTCAGGCCGGTTGCCTGATTACATCTTCGGGGCGACGCTGGCGCGCCAGAGATTGACCAGCTTGCCGGCGGCCTGGGTCCAGACGGCGGCATTGATCGGGCGGGCCTTGGCATATTGTTCCGAAGGCAGCAGGCGTTCCTTCGCCCCGGCCGGCAGGGTGATGCGGTCGACGCGGATCGGACGGGCATAACCATTGGCCAGGTTGATCTGGCCGGCATCGCTGAGGATATATTCGCGCGCCAGCTTGGCGGCATTGGGCTGCTTGGAGAATTTGTTGATGATGGTGGCGTAACCGCTGGTCACAGAACCGTCAGAGGGGATGACGACCTTGAACTTCTCGCGGCCAACCACATCGCGGTAGTTGAGGGCGTTGAAGTCCCACATCGGCGCGACCTGGATTTCGCCCTTTTCCATCGTGGCCGGGTTTGCACCATTGGCCAGCAGGCGGCCTTTTTCCGCAAGCTTGGCGAAGAGGTCGACGCCCGGCTGGAGATTTTCCTCACCGCCGCCCATGGCGATGGCGGCAGCCAGCACGGCGGCATTGTCCTGTGCACCGGAACCGACATTGCCGAGCGAGACCTTGTAGTCGCCCTTCAGCAGATCAGCCCAGGACGCGGGCGGGTTCTTGACATCGGCGGAGATCAGGAAGGCGATGGTGCCGGTGTAACCGATGACCCAATGGCCGTCCTTGTCCTTGGCCCAGTCGGGAATCTGGTCCCAGGTCGTGGTCTTGTAGGGCTGGGTGACGCCGCGGGCGACAGCGATCGGGCCGAATTCGAGACCGACATCGCCGATATCAGCCGTCGCATTGGCGCCTTCATTGGCGAATTTGGCGATTTCCTCGCCGCTGCTCATGTCCGTATCGGCGTGTTTCAGGCCGTATTTTTCGGTCAGCTGGTTCCAGGTGTCCTTCCAGTTCGCCCAGCCGTCCGGCATGCCGACGCTATAGATGGCGCCTTCTTTGCGGGCGGCCGCTTCAAGGGCAGGAACGTCCTGTGCCTGGGCGGTGAGGGGAAGGGAAAAAACGGTGATAAGGGAAAGGGAGAGGATGGAATTTTTCACGGGGCTTGCTCCTTGGTCTAGACCAGTTGCATGCTCATTATCGGTTCGCTATGACAGGCCAATGACGTTTTCGGCGCGGACATGACGCGCCCGTTATTTTTTGACTTCCATCGAATGAGGGCGGCGATGCCAGCCAGAGAAACGACAGGCGGCAACCGCGATATCGAAGCCGGCCGGCGCGGCGGGCTGGAACAGCAATTGCGCCTGGCCATTGCCGCAGGCGAGGTGGTGAAGCATGGCCGGCTTCTCTCCGAGAGACAATTGATCGCGAAATACGCCACCACGCGTATCACCCTGCGCGAGGCGCTTTTCCACCTCGAGATCGACGGCCTGATCTTTCGCGAAAGCCGGCGTGGCTGGTTCGTTTCCGGACCGCGCCTGATTTACAGCCCGCTGCACCGTTCCCACTTCCATCGCATGGCCGCGGAGCAGGGGCGCTCCGCCGAAACCCTGCTGGTGGAGGCCGAGGCCGCAGCGCTGCCCGAAGAGCTTGCGCCCCTCATGCGCTGCGCGCCGGGAACGCCGTTCTGGCGCATCCGCAGAAAGCGCAGCATCGACGGACGGCTGGTGCTTTTCGTCGAACACTATCTTTCGATGGATATTTTCCCCGATATCGTGCAGCACGACCTCACCCGGTCACTCACGACGATTTATCAGGATACTTATGCCGTCACCTATGGTCCGGCCTATTTCGAAATCAATCCGGTCGCGTTGCGGGGATATCCGGCTCATCATCTTGGTTGTAGCGAAGGGGCTTACGGCCTGAAAATCACACGCGTCAATCAGGACCAGCATGGCCGCATCATCGATTGCGATCTCGAATATTGGCGCCATGACGCCATTTCGGTGCGGGTCGAAACCGGCCAGCCGGAGCAGCCGGCCGGCTGAAGCCCGAATATCTTCAGGATTGCGGCAGCAGCACGCCGACGGCGAATTCCTCGTCCGTCGCGACGTGGCCAATCTGCGTCTTGCGATATTCGCTGGGGCTGAAACCCCGCTCGGCCCGCAAGGTGCGTGAAAGATGCGGCGCGTCGCAAAAACCGGTGGCAAGCGCGATCTGGGTGATAGTGTCTTCCGTTTTGCGTAACAGGGAAAGCGCCCGGTCCAGCCGCAGTTCGAGATAGACTTTCGATGGCGTCGCCTTCAGGTCACCGAGAAAACGCCTTTCGAGGCTGCGACGGCCAAGACCGAAGTCACGGGCAAGTTCAAGCACGGTTCTCGGCACTTCGATATTCTGCTGCATGCGCAGGATTGCCTTTTTGACCAGCGGGTCCGTGGCTCTGCGTGCGCTCTGTTGGCCGGGCTGGGGTTTTTCGCCGCTCAGTGCGCTGTCGATCATCATGATGTTGAGGCTTTTGATGGCGGCGGACTGGCCGACATGGCGCTCCACCAGGAAGGCCGCCAGATGCGCGGAGCCGTGGCCGCCCGAACAGGTCAGCCGGTCGCGATCGATAACGAAAATCTGGTCGGAGACCATCTGCACCGTGTCGAAACGGTCGAGAAAATCCTGATGGTGGAACCAGCTCACGCAGCAGCGATAACCATCGAGCAGGCCCGCTTCGTGCAGAATGAAAACGCCGGTGCAGAGCCCGATAATGGGAGTGCCGGCCGCCGCACGCTGTTTGAGGAACCGCAGCGCTTCCGGCGGCAGGGCGCTGTGATCGCTGATCAAGCCGCCGGCAACAACGATATAGTCGTAATGCCCGGCGTCGATCAGCCGCGTGTCGGGCTGCACCTTCACACCGCAGCTCGATTGAACGCTGCCCATGGTTGCCGACAGCACCGACCATTCGCAGAGAATTGGGCGCGAGCGGTCGGCCTCGTCGGCGGCAAGGCGCAGCACATCGACGAAATTTGCGAAGGCCGACAGCGTGAAGCGGTCGGCAAGCAGGAAAGCGACGCTGAGGCGTTTCTTGGCGCGGTGAGAGGTCATGGCGCAAATATTCATGCAAAGAGACGCGATTGTCCAGCCGCCGCAACGCAAATCTTCATAGCTTTTGCGACACGAGATTTTCAACCATCGGGTCCGCTCATGACGCGTTTTAATGCTTTCAATCTTTTGAAGAACGCCCTGACCGGCCACAAGAACTGGGACGAGCAATGGCCCGACAGCCAGCCGAAGGCTGAATATGACGTGGTCATCGTCGGCGCTGGCGGCCATGGTCTGGGCGCTGCCTATTATCTCGCCAGCCAGCACGGCATCACCAATGTCGCCGTCATCGACAAAGGCTGGCTCGGCGGCGGCAATACCGGCCGCAACACGACGATCATCCGCTCCAACTATCTCTATGACGAAAGCGCCCGGCTTTATGATCACGCCGTCGATCTCTGGGAGAATTTGAGCCAGGAACTGAACTACAACGTCATGTATTCAAAGCGCGGCGTGCTGATGCTCGCCCATAACGTTCACGACGTGCAGAGCTTCAAGCGCCACATTCATTCCAACCGTTTGAACGGCGTCGACAATCGCTGGCTCACGACCGAGGAATGCAAGGAATATTGCCCGCCGCTCAGTATTTCCCCCAATGCCCGTTATCCGATCATGGGTGGTGCGTTGCAGGAACGGGCCGGCACGGCGCGCCATGATGCGGTCGCCTGGGGTTATGCGCGCGGTGCCGCTGCCCGCGGTGTTGATATCATCCAGAACTGCCCCGTTACCGCCATTCGCCGCAATGCCGATGGCTCCGTTGCCGGTGTCGAAACGGCGCGTGGCTTCATCAAGGCAAAGAAGGTCGCGGTTTCCGCCGCCGGCCACACATCCGTTGTGATGGACACAGCCGGTGTGCGCCTGCCACTCGAAAGCTATCCGCTGCAGGCACTGGTGTCGGAACCGATCAAGCCGATCTTCCCCTGCGTGGTCATGTCCAACGCCGTCCATGCCTATATCAGCCAGTCCGACAAGGGTGAGCTGGTGATTGGTTCGGGTACGGACCAATACACCTCCTATTCGCAGCGCGGCGGCCTGCCGCTGATCGAGCATACCATCGCGGCGATCGTCGAAATCTTTCCGATCTTCAACCGCATGCGCATGCTGCGCAAATGGGGCGGCATTGTCGATGTGACGCCGGATCGTTCGGCCATTCTCGGCAAGACGCCGGTGGCCGGTCTTTACGTCAATTGCGGCTGGGGCACGGGCGGTTTCAAGGCCACACCGGGCGCTGCCCACACCTTCGCCTGGACCATCGCCAAAAATGAACCGCACCCGATCAACGCGCCGTTTACGCTGGAACGTTTCCGTTCCGGCCGCCTGATTGATGAGGCCGCCGCCGCCGCCGTGGCGCATTAATTCACGCATTTTCCGGACGTAAAACCGCTTCGCACTTTTACTGGAAATGCTCTGAGGATACGACGATGCTTTTGATCCGCTGCCCCTATTGCAACGAAACGCTGCCGGAAGCCGAATTCACCTATGCCGGACAGGCCCACGTCGTCCGCGCCGCTGACCCGTCGTCGCAGAGTGATGAACAATGGGAGGAATTCCTGTTCATCCGCGAAAACGTCAAAGGTCCGCATTTCGAGCGCTGGCGGCATCTGCATGGCTGTGGCCGCTTCTTTAATGCCGTGCGTGACACGGTGAGTGACCGGTTCCTCACGACCTACCGCGCGGGTGAGCCGCGTCCTGAACTGTCTTCCCTGACACGCGCACCAGTAAACTCCGAGGTGTCGAAATGAATTCCTATCGCGTTTCCGGCCGTGGCCGTGTGGATGCCGCCCGCTCGGTTAGCTTCACCTTCGACGGCAAGATCTATCGCGGCGTGAAGGGCGATACCGTCGCCTCGGCACTTCTGGCCAATGGCGTGCATCTTATGGGCCGCTCGTTCAAATACCACCGCCCGCGCGGCGCGGTTGCGGCGGGTTCCGAGGAGCCGAATGCGCTGATCGGCACCCGCCGCGGCGCCGGCCGGTTCGAGCCGAACACCCGCGCCACGGTGCAGGAAATCTGGAACGGGCTGGAAACCACCTCGCAGAACAAATATCCGAGCCTGAAATTCGATATCGGCGCAGTCAACGACATGGCTTACATGCTGTTTTCGGCCGGCTTCTATTACAAGACCTTCATGTGGCCGAAGAGCTTCTGGAACAAGGTCTATGAGCCCTTCATCCGCGCGGCGGCTGGTCTCGGCGTTTCGCCGACGGAGGAAGACCCCGACACCTATGCCTCGCGCAACCTGCATTGCGATGTACTGATCGTCGGCGCTGGTCCTGCCGGCCTCGCTGCGGCGCGTGCGGCGGCGGTCGATGGTCTGAAGGTCGTGCTGGTCGATGAAAATGCCGAGGCCGGCGGCACGCTGCTGTCCGAGCCGCAGGCGAAGATCGATGGCAAACCCGCATGGACCTGGCTTGCGGATGAGTTGAAGGCGCTGAAGGAACGCGGCGTCAGGGTCATGACCCGCACCACGGCCATTGCCTATTACCACCAGAACATGATCGGCCTTTGCGAAAAGCTGACCGACCATCTGGAACCCGTACCGAAGGACGTGCCCCGCGAGCGCCTTTGGCGAGTCAGGGCGCGCCAGGTGGTGCTGGCGCAGGGCGCGCTGGAGAAGCCGCTGGTCTTCCACGGCAACGACCGTCCGGGCGTGATGCTGGCAGGTGCTGCCCAGACCTATCTCAACCGCTATGGCGTCAAGGTCGGCAATAGCCCGGTGGTGGTGACGAGCCATGACAGCGCCTGGTATGCGGCCTTCGATCTTCACGGCGCGGGCGCACGCGTTCAGGCGATTATCGATACCCGCGCCACGGTGCGGGAAGAGCTGGTCAACGAAGCCCGTGCGCTGGGCATTCCGGTCAAGCTGTCGCATACGGTGACGGCGACCTCCGGGCGGCTGCGGGTCAAGTCGGTCCGCGTCAACCCGGTCAAGGGGGCGACGGTTGGAGCGGGACAGGAGATCGCCTGCGATGCGGTGCTGATGTCCGGCGGCTGGACGCCGTCGCTGCATCTCTTTTCCCATACGCAGGGCAAGCTCGCCTGGGATGACGAACGGACCACCTTCCTGCCTGCCCTCACCAATGAGGATTGCGTGATCGCCGGGGCAGGACGCGGGCTGTGGGGCATCGAGGCAGCGCTGAAGGACGGCGCGGAGCGCGGGCGTGAAGTCGCCACAGCACTCGGCAAGGCCGCCAATGCCGCCGGCCATGCGGTGGAACATGACCGCACCGGCAGCGGTGTATCGCACACCGAACTGCCGAGCGATCGCGATGCCGGCAAGGCCAAGGCTTTCGTCGATTACCAGAACGATGTGACCGCCAAGGATTTGCGGCTTGCGGTACGCGAGGGCATGCGCTCCATCGAGCACGTCAAGCGTTATACGACCAACGGCATGGCCACCGATCAGGGCAAGATGTCAAATATCAACGGCCTCAACATTGCGGCGGAAGCACTTGGCAAACCTCAGCCGCAGGTGGGTCTCACCACCTTCCGCCCGCCCTATACGCCGACGACCTTCGGGGCCTTCGCCGGTTATCATCGCGGCGCGCATTTTGAAGTAACACGCAAGACGCAGATCGACGGTTGGGCGGAAGCGCATGGCGCGGTCTATGAGCCGGTCGGGCAATGGCGTCGCGCCTGGTATTTTCCCAAACCCGGCGAAGATATGGACGCGGCGGTCGGCCGCGAATGCCGGGCGGTGCGCCAGAGCGTGGGCATTTTCGATGCCTCGACACTCGGCAAGATCGAAGTTGTCGGTCCTGACGCGGTCGAGTTCATGAACCGCATGTATACCAATCCCTGGTCGAAGCTCGCCCCCGGCCGTTGCCGTTACGGCCTGCTGCTCGGCGATGACGGCTTCATTCGCGACGACGGCGTCATCGGCCGCATGACCGAAGACCGTTTCCACGTCACCACCACGACAGGCGGTGCCGCCCGGGTGCTGAACATGATGGAGGATTACCTCCAGACCGAATGGCCGGATCTCAATGTCTGGCTGACCTCAACCACCGAACAGTGGTCCACCATCGCGCTGAACGGCCCGAATGCGGCCAAGCTGCTCGCACCGCTTGTCGAAGGGATTGAGCTGACGGAAGAGGCTTTCCCGCATATGTCCTGCGTGGAATGCACGGTCGCCGGCATGCCGGCGCGGCTGTTCCGCGTGAGCTTCACCGGTGAGATCGGCTTTGAGGTCAATGTGCCGGCGCCGCTCGGCCGCAAGCTCTGGGAAATCCTGTGGGAGGCCGGCCAGCAATATGGCATCACCGCTTATGGCACTGAAACCATGCACGTGCTGCGCGCCGAAAAGGGTTACATCATCGTCGGACAGGATACAGACGGCACGGTGACGCCCTATGATGCGGCGATGGGCTGGGCCGTGGGCAAGGCGAAGCCTGATTTCGTCGGCAAACGCGGTCTTGCCCGCCCCGATCTCGTCGCCAAGGGCCGCCGCCACCTCGTTGGCCTTCTGACTGAAGACCGCTCGAAGCTGGAGGAGGGGGCGCAGATCGTCTTTGATCCGAAACAGCCGATCCCGATGAAAATGGTGGGGCATGTGACATCATCCTACCATTCGGATGCGGTCGGTCAGCCGATTGCGCTGGCGCTGGTCGAGGGTGGTCATGAGCGGATGGGCGAGACCGTCTATATCCCGATGCTGGACCGCACCATAGCCGCGAAAATCACCGGGATGGTGTTTGTCGATCCCGAAAACACCCGCCTGAAAATCTGATCCGGAGATGACAATGAACATGCGTGTTTCCTCCCCCATTTCCTGCACCTTGGCTGAAAGCAAGGCGGCGCGGATCAGCATCCTGCCGGCGCAGGCGCGGCTGTCGCTGCGCGCCCGTGGTGATGTTGCTGCACTCAGCGCAGCACTTGGCCTCATCCTGCCCGAGCGGATAGGCGCCCGCGCCTCCGCTGGCGAAAGGCAGGCCGTGCGCCTTGGTCCCGATGAATGGACGATCCTTGTCCCTGCCGGTGAAGTCGGCGAATTTATCGCGGCCTGCGCCGGCGTTTATGCCGGCCATCCGCACAGCCTCGTCGATATTTCCGGTCGGGAAGTGACGCTGCTGATCGAGGGGCCGCGAGCCGCTGAACTTCTGACGCTTGGCTGCGCCCGCGATATCGACACGATTGCGGTGGGCGAGGCCCGCCGGACGATTTTCGACGGCGTGACCGTGGTGCTCTGGCGCGATGCGGAAGACCGTTTCCGAATGGATATCTGGAACAGTTTCCTGCCGCATCTTGGCCATTTGCTTGAAACCGGCTGTAGGGAACTTGCCGCTGAAATCGCCTGAACTCGCCACGGTTTCAAAACTGTCCGAGTGCTGATCCATCAAGGGGGAGCAGGATTTTGACCATCTATGTCATGAAAGTCTCGTGCCCGGCGCGCAGCGGCATCGTTGCCGCCGTATCCGGATATCTCGCGCGGTCCGGCTGCAACATCAACGACAGTTCGCAATTCACCGATCAGGAGACCGGCCGTTTTTTCATGCGCCTGAGCTTCGTTTCGGAACAGGGGCTGGAGCGCGACGCCCTCTTTGAAGGCTTCGCACCGGTCGCCGCGGATTTCGACATGGATTACGATTTCCATGATCTCTCCCGCAAAACCAAGGTAGTGATCATGGTGTCGCGCTTTGGCCATTGCCTCAACGATCTGCTGTATCGCTCCCGCATCGGCGCCCTGCCGGTGAAGATCGTTGCGGTGATCTCCAATCATCTCGATTACCAGAAGCAGGTGGTGAACGAGGATATTCCCTTCCACCACATCCGCGTCACGCCGCAGACGAAACCGGAGGCCGAAGCGGAAATCCTGCAGGTGGTGCAGGATACCGGCGCGGAACTCGTGGTTCTGGCCCGCTACATGCAGGTTCTGTCGGACCGGCTCTGTCAAGAAATGTCGGGGCGCATCATCAACATCCATCATTCCTTCCTGCCATCGTTCAAGGGCGCAAACCCTTACAAGCAGGCCTATGAGCGCGGTGTGCGGCTGATCGGCGCGACTGCCCACTACGTCACTGCCGATCTCGATGAAGGGCCGATCATCGAGCAGGATACGATCCGCGTGACCCATGCCCAGAGCGGCCTCGATTACGTCTCGCTTGGCCGCGATGTTGAAAGCCAGGTGCTTGCCCGCGCCATCCACGCCCATATTCACCACCGGGTCTTCCTCAACGGCAACAGGACCGTGGTGTTTCCCGCCTCGCCGGGGGAATATGTGTCCGAACGCATGGGATGAGTGCCCGGACGTGAGAGCGGGAGCGTTACTCTTCGGGCGGCGGCTCCATGTCGCCGCCCTGCTCCTCCTCCGGGCGCTTCGCGGACCGCGCGGCGGGATAGGCGCCTGTCATGCTGGCGAACTGAATGTCGTTTTCAGCAAATGCATCCTTCAACATCGAATAGGCCTTGCGCCGCACCACTGAGGATTGTCCGCCGGCGCGCAGCATCATGCCGAAACCGAGCGTCATGCCATATTCGCCGAAGTGCTCGACACCCTTCAGCTTGACGGTCTCGATGAGGAACGGCCCGAATTCCGGATCCTCTTTCAGTGCCTTGCCGATCTCCTTGGTGATCGCCTTGACCTTGGCGATATCGGTATCGAAGGCGACGGTGACCATGAATTTGTCTATAGACCAATCACGGCTCATGTTTTCGACTGCGCCGAGCGACCCGAACGGCACGGTGAAGATCGGGCCGCGATGATGACGCAGCTTGACCGAGCGGATGCTGAAGGATTCCACGGTGCCGCGATAGGAACCGCTCTGAATATATTCGCCGACACGGAAGGCGTCATCGATCATGTAAAACACGCCGCTGATGATATCTTTCACCAGCGTCTGTGAGCCGAAACCGATGGCGATGCCGAAAATGCCGGCGCTGGCCAGCAGCGGCCCAATATTGACGCCGAGTTCCGAAAGCGCCGTCATGACGGCGACAGCGGCGATGATGATGCCGAGCATGTTGCGCAGGATCGGCAGAATGGTCAAAAGCCGGTCGTCCTGCGGCTGGCCGCCGGAGTGGCCGCTCATTGCGTCGCCGACAGGGGCGCTCAATTCCAGCCGCCGGGCGATCATCGACTTGATGGCGATCCATATGAGATCGGCAAGCAGCAGGATGAGTGCGCCGTGCAGGACGCCGACGACGATGGAGGTGAGCAGGGCGCCATCAGGCAGAGAATCCGGATGGGCGCGGACGAGGAAGATCAGCCAGACAATGGCCGTTCCGACGATGGCGAGCCGCACGCCGCGCTCGGCCAGAACGGGGCGAAGGTCGCTCTCGCCGTAACCGCCAATATCGGTTGCGAGTTTCCGTGCGGCGATGCCGAGCGTCGAGGCAAGGCCCGGCAAGACAAGCGCATAAAGCCCGATCCAGAACAGCACGCCTGCGCCGGCAAGGCGCAATCCGAAGAGGATGATGAGGCAGAAGATCAGCGCGACATCAATCGCCCGCGTCCGTTCAGAACCCGGATCGCCGCCGGGCCGCCGCCATATCCATAGGCTGGCGAGCAGAAACAGGAGGCCGACCAAGCCGGTGGACAACAGACCTAGCGTATCGCGCGGAACGCCGAGATTTTCGAGCGTCCTGAGCAACGCCCAGCAAAACCCGGCAAGCGTTGCAAGCCAGGTCCAGCGGACGATCCAGAAATCACGCCGCGGGCTGGTTTCGCGGCCAACCACCTGTCGCAACAGGCCGGAAACGGCAAAAAGCACCGGCAGGAGAATGCTCATAACGAGCCAGGGCAGCAGAACGGCACTCAAAAGGGGCGGCCACTGGATGCTGAGAAACATGGCGGTTGCGACAAGGCCATATCCGAACAGGGGCAGAATCCGCCTCGACACGACGGCGGAGGCATATTTGCCGATATCCCCGCCGTTCCTGCGGGATGCGTGCATGACGATGATGCGGTTTGTGACAATGCCGCCTGCAAGGCCGGCGCCGAAGAGGATCAGCACATGCAGCAAAAAGATGAAGGGGCCGTAGACACGGATCGCATCGCCGAGCCTTTCCCAGGCGGAAGTAATCTGCGAGGACATGACGGGCAGGTCGCCCATGATGCGGGCAAGATGTTCCCGCCGCTTGCTCGCCCATTGGTCGAGATCACTCAACTGACTTGGTGATGCCGTTTGCGGAGGCGGCTCCGCGCCAGTTGTCGCAAGTTTCTGCGCGAGCAGGGCACGAACGTCGTCCTGCCCGAGAAGTTGCAGCAACTGGTCAACCTTCTGCTCCGTCGTCTGTGCGGCGGAAGGCGCTTTTGCCGGTGGTGGCTCCTGCGCGGAAAGGCCGGTTATTCCCAGCACGAAAAATGCGACGCCGGTCGCTGCAATCCATCTGAAAAGGGAGGGAAGGGTTGTCATTCGGTTCTCCCACACCAGCCGGGAAGATGTCGTGCGTCATGCGAGCGCGCCAGTTCCACGGCCTCGGCCATCGTCTCATCGAAGGAATGCCGCAGGTCTTTGCCGCTCACCCGGCGGCGAAAAAAATCCGCCCAGAGAAATTCGGCGAAGGGCGCTTCGATCTTGGCGAAACCGCCGGCATCGCGAACCGCGCCGGCCAGCGAGCGGAAAGGGTCGTCCTCGAGATCGACGATCCGCTTTGGCAACTCATCGATGGGACAACGCTTGCCGTCCGCGTTGAAAGGATAAACAAGACTGCGATGATCCATCACTGACCAGAATTCCTGCCGGCCGAGATGGGAGAGATCAGCAACGATGCTGGTCAGCACATGTTTTACGCCCTCGTCATGCAAAGCCAGCGCAAGATGATGGTGATCGACCAGATAGAGACGCTGTTTATAGCCGATGACGACGGGCACCATGTGATGGCCGAGAAAATCAGGCCCTTTTTCTTCGCGAATGGCGGCCCATTGTTTGCGTTTGTTTTCCACCTCGCGAAGGCCAACCGTCATCTGCGTTGGCCTGAGCGCAGTGATTTCAACCGGGCTGAGATGGGGTTCAAGAGGCTGTGGCATGATTGTTCTCCCGGCCCATGGCCGTGGTTACGGCATCATCGACGCTGAAACTGCTGCGCGCGACCAGATCACTCCCGCCGCCGGCGAGCAGCAGGTCCCGGACATGGTCGTGCATGCGGGCATAATAGACCGTGGTGTCGCCGCGCTGCATCGCCGCATCGAATTCCAGCAGCGCATCAAGCGCGGTGGAATCCAGTTCGAAACTTTCCTCAAGACTGATGATCGCGACGCGCAGTTCCGGCCTCGCGGCGATGCGTTTGGTGACGGCGGCAAGGATCGGCTCGGCATTGCCGAAAAACAGCGGCTGCGCCGGGCGCAGGATAATCATGCCCGGTATGTCCTTGGCATCCGGATGGCGTTCCATGTCGACGAAATCGTGGCTGTCGCCCAGCCTGCCGAGATGCATCACATGCGGCAGGGAAAGCCGACGGACGAAGACGGCGAAGGAAAGCGCGACGGCAACGAGCATACCGTTCAGAACGCCGAATGCCAGCACGCCGGCGGCGGCGGCAAGTGCCAGCCAGGCATCATTGCCAAGCCGCCACAAGCGGATGATCGGCGTCGGATCAAGCGCGTGCAGCAGGGCGACGGCGATGATGGCGGCGAGCACGGCCTGCGGAATGAAGGCGAACCAGCCCGCGGCGAGCAGGCTGAAGATCGCAAGGCCGATTGCGGCGATGGCCGAGGCGAGGCGGCTCTGCGGCCCGACCGCTTCGCTTGCCGCACCGGCGGAAAAGCCGGCGCCGACCGGCATGCCCTGCACGGCGGCACTGGCGATATTGGCAAGCCCGAACGCCCGCAATTCGCGATTGGAATCGACATTTTCACCGTGCCGAAGCGAAAAGCTGCGGATCGTGCCCCAGGATTCCGCAAAGAGAATGAGGACCAGCGGCGGTGCAAAACGGGCGACATGCGCGACATCATCGAGCGATACCGAGAGCGGGCCTGCCCATATTCCGGCAAGATCGATGGGGCCGACAATGGCGACGCCGCGGCTTTGCAGATCAAGCAGCACCGAGACGGCAATGCCCGCCACAATCACGACAAGGCTGCCGGGAAGGATCGGGCGTTTACGCAGGAGGAGCAGTATGGCAAGTGCCGTGAGGCCGACAACGATGCTTTCGAGGCTCCAGTCTCGCGGATGGGAGAATATCTGCAACAGGATCGCCAGCGGTTCGCCCGTTTGCTCCTTTATTCCAAAAAGGCTCGGCAATTGCTTGATCGTGATCAGAATGGCGAGACCGAAAGCAAAACCGCGCAGCACCGGACGCGAAATCACGCTCGACAGCGCGCCGAGCCGCGTGGCCGCCGCCAAGAGAAACAGGATGCCCACTAGTGCGACCGAAATGGCGACAAGCAGCATCTTCTGTGCCGGTGTGACGGAAAGCGTCGCGAGCATCGCGGCCAATATTGCGGCGGAGGAAGATGTGGGCGAGACGACCGCAAACCGGCTCTGGCCAAAAATGGCGTAAACGATGCAGCCCATGATCGCCGCAAGAATGGCATGCTGAGCTGGAACGCCGGCGATTCCCGAATAGGCTATCGCTTCCGGCAGCATCAGGCCGGCAATCGACAATCCTGCAATCACATCACGCCTGTCGAATGTCACGGACATGGGGTTGCGACCGAGTCGGTGCTGATGGAGGCGATAAAACTTTCACCCGCTAAGATCACGATTCTCCACCTTGTATCCGCGATGAGATGAAGGTTTCACCCATTGCGGATACAAGTCAAAGTTTAAATCGTGCGCATGAAATATTTCGGTCTTTCCGGATTTGGCCATCAACCGCTCATCGTCCGGCGGATGATGCGGACGTGCCCGTTTTAGACGCGTAACGGACACCCCCGAATGGCAGTTTCAGCCGCCATATTGGTCGTCCGTCACCTTCTCCATCCAGTCCACCACCTTGCCGTCCTTGACCTCCTGAAGCGCAATATGAGTCATGGCGATATTGGGGGCTGCGCCATGCCAGTGCCTTTCTCCGGGTGCGAACCAGACGATATCGCCGGGCCGGATTTCTTCCACCGGGCCACCCTCACGCTGTACACGGCCGAAGCCGGAGACGACGATCAGTGTCTGGCCGAGTGGATGGGTGTGCCAGGCGGTACGGGCGCCGGGCTCGAAGGTGACCTGCGCACCCTGAACCCGCTCCGCGTCGAAGGGGTTGAACAGCGGATCAATGCGGACGGTGCCGGTGAACCAGTCTTCAGGCCCTTTGGCGGATGCCCGGGTCCCTGCGCGCAATATTTCCATGGTCATTCTCCTGATTGGAATTGTGTGGTGATTTGAGGTGGGAATTCCACTGTTGTCCACAGGGACGTTCAAACCTGATGGGGCGGACAGGCTCCAGACGTTTTAAAAGCCGCAGGCTTCGATCATTTTGAGGATTTATCGCATTCTTTTGCGCGTATTTTGCGACAGTGTCAGCCCTGATTTTACCTCCCCTCCATACACCGCCAGAAAAATCCCGTTCGGGATTGACTCGATTATGAAAACGGTTACATTCGCTCATGTAAACGGTTTCATTAGTTAAAAACCGTGCTTGGAGGAGCAAATTTCATGTTTAGACATTTGATGGCTGCCGCCGCTTTGGTGCTGGCGGCCGGCGCGTCCGCGTATGCCCAGGAGCAGAGCTTCAAGATCGGTCTTTCCAACTCGTTCGTCGGCAGCGAATGGCGCACGCAGATGATTGAAGAGGCTCAGGCTGCCGCGAAAGCGTGGGGCGAAAAAGGCGTCAAGGTCGAAGTCGTCGTTCAAAGCGGCAATGTCGATGTGCAGGGGCAGATCGGCCATATCCGCAATTTCATGAACCAGGGCGTTGATGCGATCCTCATCAATCCCGGCAGCCCGACGGCTTTCGATCCGATCTTCGCGCAGGCCAAGGCGCGCAACATTCTCGTTATCGCCACCGACGCCGAAGTGTCCTCGAAGGATGCGATCTATGTCGGCATCGACCAGAAGGCATGGGCGGCACAGTCCGCGCAGTGGCTTGCGGATGCGCTTAAGGGCAAGGGAAGCGTCGTCGCCATCAACGGCATCGCCGGTAACCCGGCAAACGAAGCCCGCGTTGCCGGTTACCGCGAAGTGTTCAAGAAATATCCTGACATCAAGGTGCTGAACGAAGCCAATGCGAGCTGGGATCAGGCGCAGGGCCAGCAGGCGATGCAGAACCTGCTTGCCACCTATCCCGATATCAGTGGCGTCTGGGTGCAGGACGGCATGGCGGACGGCGCATGGCGCGCCATCGAAGCCGCCGGCAAGACCAAGGACATTGCCGCGACCGGTGAAATCCGCAAGGACTTCATGACCCGCTGGGAAAAGGAAAAGTTCAATTCCGGCGCTTCGGTCAATCCTCCCGGTGTCATGGCCAGCGCGCTCAACGTTGCCGTCCTGAAGCTGCAGGGCAAGGAATTCAAGGACGGCATTTTCGGCGGCACCTATGGTAACGCCATCTATATTCCGATCCCCTTCGTCAGCAACGACAACCTTGCCGACAATATCAAGGCCGCCGATGGCAAGCCTGGTTACTGGTCAGTCACGGCAACCGTGACGCCGGAGCAGGCTGGCGAGTTCTTCAAGTAAGACCGCTCTCGGGCTGGCGGTGAACGCCGGCCCGAACCACAATTTCGAGTGCGGAGAGGGCCTTGGCCATCCGCCTGTGACAAGCATTATTCGGGGACTTGCGATGGCGAACGCTTTGGAAGCGGCCGGCATAACGAAGAATTTTGGCGCCGTGCGCGCGCTTTCCGCCGGCAGGCTGACCGTCGGTCGCGGTGAAATTCACGCGCTGCTGGGCGCCAATGGCTGCGGCAAGAGCACGCTTTGCAAGATCGTTGCGGGCGCGGTTGCGCCAACCAGCGGCACGATCCGGTTCAACGGTGCGGAAGTGCGCTTCAAAAGCCCGCGTGACGCAGAAAATGCCGGCATCGCCCTGTTTTATCAGGAGCTGAGCCTCATTCCGCAGCTTTCCGTCGCCGATAATATCTTTCTCGGCCGCGAGCCGAAACGCGGCATCTTTGTCGACGGCAAGGCGCTGAAAGCCGAAGCGGCGAGACTAATCGCGCTGTTTGACGGCGTGGCGGGCGAGGGACTGGAGCCGGACGCAATCGTTGGCAATCTGCCGCCGGATCAGCGCCAGCTCGTCGAAATCCTCAAGGTCTTCGCCCAGAATGCCAGCCTGATGATCATGGACGAGGCGACGGCGGCGCTCGATGGCCGCCAGTCCCAGCGCTTTTTCGAGATTCTCCGGGCCAAGAAGGCCGACGGTATCTCGACCATCATGATTTCCCACCGTCTCGACGAGGTTTTTGCCGTCTGCGACCGCATTACCGTGATGCGCAACGGCGCTACGATTTCCGAACTCGACACCGTAGCCACCACCCGTGAAGCTGTCGTGCACGACATGGTCGGCGATGTCCGCGCAGCACCCGACCGCCAGCAGGGACGCGCTGCTGGCGCACCCAGCCTGAAGGTGACTGGTGTTGCGGGTAATGGCGTTCGTGGCGTTACCCTGGAAGCCTATCCGGGCGAAATCGTCGGTCTGGCCGGCCTGCAGGGGCAGGGGCAATCGGCCCTGCTGAAAGGCCTCTTCGGCGCCAGTCCCTTTGCAACAGGCCAAGTCCGCTTCGAGGGCCGTGAAATCACCATCGGCAAGCCTTCGCAGGCGGTTCACAACGGTTTTGCCTATGTCTCGGGCGATCGTGGTCGTGATGCCTCGCTTCAGGGCCGGTCGATCTTCGAAAATCTCGTCGCGGCGCTGATGGTGCGCGAAAAGATGCGGTTGGTCCGTCCCACGACGCTGAAGCCGCGCGTGCAGAAGGTCGCTGATGATATGAAGACGAAGTTTGCCGGCCTCGATATGCCGATCGGCACGCTTTCAGGCGGCAACCAGCAGAAGATCTTCATTTCCCGCTGGCTTGCGACATCGCCGAAACTGCTTCTGCTGGATGATCCGACCAAGGGTATCGATCTTGGCGCCAAGGCCGACCTCTTCGCGCTGATGCGGCAACAGGCCGATGCCGGCGCGACCATCCTTCTTTATTCCTCGGAGGATGCGGAAATCCTCGAATATGCCGACCGCATTCTCGTCTTCAACGGCGGACGCATCTCTGCGGAACTGACCGGAGCCGACATGACATCCGTCAACATGACCCGCGCCGCCTATGGAGACGCCGCATGAATTCCCAAGGCGTTCTGCGCAGGCAACCCTGGATCATCACCCTCGTCGTTCTGGCCGTTCTCGTTGCCGTGAACACGTTTCTGCAGCCATCCTTCATTCAGCCCTCCGTGCTGCAATCGAACCTGACGACGTTTCTGCCGCTGATCCTGGTCGCCATCGGCCAGACCTACGTCATTCTGGCGGGCGATATCGATCTGTCGGTCGGCAGCATCGTGGCGCTCGCCAATGTCGTCACCGTCAGCGTCATCGCCGCACTCGGCGGCACGACGGGTGCTGTCTTCGCCGGCATGGCGGCGGGTGCGGCTGTCGGGCTGCTGTGTGGACTGGTCAATGGTTTCTTCATTTCCGGCCTGCGCTTCCAGCCGATCGTCACCACTTTCGCGACTGGCATCATCTTCGCCGGTCTGGCGATCTGGGTCTTGCCGCAGGCAGGTCTTCCGGTGCCGGAAGCCTATTGGCAGACCTATTCCGGCAGCTTCATCGGCCTGCCCTTCGTGCTGTGGGTACTGCTGGCGGGCATCGCCTTCACGCTGATCGTGTCGCGCATTCCTTTCCACACGCATCTGCTTGCCGTCGGCGGCAATCGCACCGGCGCCTTCCAGACGGGTCTGCGCCTTTCCGGCATCCGCATCGGCGCATATATGATCTCCGGCCTGTTTTCGGCGCTGGCAGCGCTGTGCCTGACGGGCGAAACCGCCTCGGGCGACCCGCTGCTCGGCGCAAGTCTGGCGTTGTCTTCCATCTCGGCCGTGGTTTTGGGCGGTACCGCACTCTCCGGCGGCTTCGGTAGTTCGACCGGGTCGATCGCCGGCGCGCTGGTGCTGGGCATGATCGGCAATGTGATTTTCTTTGCGGGCCTGCCCTTCGAGTACCAGACACTGGTGCAGGGTTTGATCGTGCTGACGGCGCTGGCCGGCGGTGTTCTGGTGACGAGGCGTTGATATGACCAATCCCGGCTTGCAAATCAAATCCCTCCTTACCGATCCCCTGACCATCGCCATTGGCGCATCGGTCTTCCTGCTGCTGGTCGGCGAATTGCTGTCGCCCGGCTTCGCGCAAGGCTCGCAGATCGTGCGGCTGCTGACGATTGCCGCAATTCTCGGCATCGTCGCGGCGGGCCAGAACCTCGTCATCCTCGGCGGCCGTGAAGGCATCGACCTTTCCGTCGGCGCGATGATCTCGCTGGGCGCCGTTCTTGCCGGCAATATGATGAACGGCCAGAATGCAGGCATTCCGCTTGCCATTCTCGTTGCCGGCGGCATTCCTTTCCTGATCGGCCTCATCAACGGCCTCGGCATCACCTTCGTGCGCATTCCGCCGCTGGTCATGACGCTTGGCATGACGGCGGTCATTCAGGGCGGGCTGGTCGTTTATTCGCAGGGCGTTCCATCAGGTGCGGCAGCGCCGCTGCTGGCGGGCTTCATCAACCGTCCGCTCATTTTCGGTATTCCCGGCGTACTCTTCGTCTGGCTGGGCATCGCCGCGATCATGCTCTTCGTGCTGCGCCGCACCGCCTTCGGTTTCGCCATCTACGCCATCGGTTCCAACGAACGGGCGGCGACGCTTACCGGATTGCCCGTCTCTTTGATCCGCACGCTGCTTTATGGCCTCTCCGGCCTGTTTGCCGGGCTGACTGGGGTGTGCGTCATCGGTTACACCGGCACGTCCTTCATCTCCGTCGGCGACCAGTATGTGCTTCCGTCGATCATTGCGGTCGTCATCGGCGGCACCTCGCTTGCCGGCGGTGCGGGCGGATATGTCGGAACCATGGCCGGGGCAGTTGCGCTCACCATTCTGCAAAGCGTACTGATAACGCTCAACCTCGATGTATGGGCACGGCAGATCATATTCGGTGTCACGTTGCTAGCGCTGATGCTGCTTTATGGCCGCCAAAAGCAGTTGCGTGTGTGACAGATGAGCAAAGACCAAGGTTCGAATATCAGGGAAGTTGCAGCTCTCGCGGGCGTTTCCATCGCGACCGTATCGCGGGCGCTGCAGCAACCCGACAAGGTTCGCCCGGAGACCCGCAAGAAGGTTTTCGACGCGGTGCGGCAGGCGAACTTCGTTCCCAATGCGCAGGCGGCCAGCTTCCGCCGCCAATCCAACAACACTGTCATCCTTCTCGTTCGCGATATCGGCAACCCGTTTTATCTCGAAATCTACAAGGGCGTGGAAGAAGCGGCGGGCGAAGCGGGCTTCAAGGTGCTGATGGGCGATGCCCGCAACGACGAGAACCGCGTGGCGACCCATATCGACATGGTGCGTCAGAAACATGCCGACGGGCTTATCCTGATGACCGGCCAGTTTCCCTCCGAGCTTCTCGATCAGGGCGACGCGCTGCCGCCGATCGTCATCGCGTCGGAGACGGTGCCCGGCCTCGCGCTGCCGACCGTCAAGGTGGACAACCGTGCCGCCTCCATGAATGCCATGCGGCACCTCATTGAGGCGGGACATAAAGAGATCGTGCATCTGGCCGGTCCCGTTCCGGAGAGTCTGGCGCAGGAACGTTTCGACGGGTACCGCGCAGCACTTGCCGAGGCTGGCATAACTTACACCGACGAACTGGTGGTGACGGGCGATTACAGCATCGAAGCCGGCCGTCAGGCGATTACAGGTCTTCTCGAAGGTGGCATCACCTTTACCGCGATCTTCGCATCGAGCGACCAGATGGCGATTGGCGCGATCAGCGAGTTGCGGGCGCGTGGGGTTTCGGTTCCGGCCGACGTCTCCGTCATCGGTTTCGACGACATCATCTTCGCCAATGCGTTTGAGCCGCCGCTGACGACGGTGCGCCAGCCCCGCCAGGAAATGGGCCGCAGGGCCATGGCGCTGATGGTGGACAGATTGAACGGAAAACGCACGGCTGAAACCATCGTGCTGGATACGGAACTGGTGGTGCGCGGCTCGGTCGCGCCCTGCCGCCCGCCGCATCGGTAGCGGCCAGACTGTGAATGCAAGGAGTGTAAGGACATGAAGACGATCAAAGGCCCGGCAATTTTCCTCGCGCAATTTGCCGGAAACGAGGCCCCTTTCGACACGCTCGACAATCTCGGCCAATGGGCGGCTTCGCTCGGTTACAAGGGCATTCAGGTGCCGACCGATCCCAAACTCTTCGATCTGGAAAAGGCCGCCGCTTCCAAGACCTATTGCGACGATATCAAGGGCCGTCTGGCTGAGATCGGCGTCGAGATCACCGAGCTTTCGACACATATTCAGGGCCAGCTTGTCGCCGTTCATCCCGTTTATGATGAAATGTTCGATGGTTTCGCGCCGCCTGAACTGCGCGGCAAACCGCAGGCGCGGCAGGAATGGGCCGTCAATCAGCTGAAGTGTGCGGCGAAGGCGTCGCAGTATCTTGGCCTCAAGAGCCATGCGACTTTCTCCGGCGCGCTTGCCTGGCCGTTCGTCTATCCGTGGCCGCAGCGTCCGGCCGGGCTTGTCGAAATGGCCTTTGCCGAACTGGGCAAGCGCTGGACACCCATTCTCGATGTCTTCGAGGAGAATGGCATCGATCTCTGCTACGAGCTGCATCCGGGTGAGGACCTGTATGACGGCGTCACCTTCGAGCGTTTTCTTGAGGCGACCGGCAATCATTCGCGCGCCAACATCCTCTATGATCCCTCGCATTTCGTGCTTCAGGCGATGGATTATCTTGAGTTCATCGACATCTACCACGAGCGCATCCGCGCCTTTCACGTCAAGGATGCCGAGTTCAATCCGACCGGCCGTTCCGGCGTTTATGGCGGTTATCAGAACTGGGTCGACCGGCCGGGACGTTTCCGTTCGCTCGGCGACGGGCATGTCGATTTCGGCGCGGTGTTTTCCAAGCTGACCCAATATGATTTCGAAGGTTGGGCGGTGCTGGAGTGGGAATGCGCGCTGAAACACCCGGAAGACGGCGCGCGTGAAGGCGCAAGCTTCATTGAAAATCACATCATCCGCGTGACGGAGCGGGCCTTCGACGATTTCGCCAAAAGCGGCATCGATGATGCCGCCAATCGTCGCCTTCTTGGACTTTGAAAGGGATAGCCATGTCCTCCGCTACAAAGAAATTCGATAGCCGCCGTATCCGTCTCGGCATGGTCGGTGGTGGTCAGGGTGCCTTTATCGGTGCCGTGCACCGCATCGCGGCCCGGCTGGATGACCGTTACGAGCTGGTGGCCGGCGCGCTTTCCTCCGATCCCGCGCGTGCTAGCGCTTCGGCAACCCTGCTGGGCATTGCGCCAGAGCGCTCCTATGCCTCGTTCGAGGAAATGGCGGCATCCGAGGCTGGTCGGGAAGATGGCATCGAGGCGGTCGCCATCGTCACCCCCAACCATCTGCATTTTGCTCCGTCCAAGGCATTTCTCGACGCCGGCATCCACGTCATCTGCGACAAGCCGGTGACCGCGACGCTGGAAGAGGCGAAGGCGCTGGCCGAGATCGTCAGGGCATCCGACAGGCTGTTCATCCTGACGCATAATTACACCGGCTACGCGATGCTGCGGCAGATGCGCGAGATGATCGCTGATGGATCCATCGGCAAGCTGCGCCACGTTCAGGCCGAATATGCGCAGGACTGGTTGACCGAAGCCGTCGAAAAGACGGGGGCGAAGGGTGCGGAATGGCGCACCGACCCCAGCCGCTCCGGCGCCGGCGGTGCAATCGGCGATATCGGCACCCATGCCTTTAACGCCGCTGCCTTCGTCACGGGCGAAATCCCGACAAGCCTTTATGCCGATCTGACGTCGTTCGTTCCGGGCCGGCAGCTGGATGACAGCGCCAATATCCTGCTGCGATATGCAAGCGGCGCCAAGGGGATGCTCTGGGCGAGTCAGATCGCGGTCGGCAATGAAAACGCGCTGTCGCTGCGGGTTTATGGCGATAAAGGCGGGCTTGAATGGCACCACCGGGTGCCGGACGAGCTGTGGTTCACGCCTTATGGCGAACCTAAGCGGCTTATCACCCGCAACGGCGCAGGCGCAGGTGCTGCCGCCAACCGTGTCAGCCGCGTGCCGTCCGGGCACCCGGAGGGATATCTCGAGGGTTTTGCGACGATTTACCGTGAAGCCGCAGATGCAATCATCGCAAACAGGGAGGGAAAGACAGCCGCCGGGGAGGTGATTTACCCCGGCATAGAGGACGGCCTTGCGGGTCTCGCATTCATCGATGCGGCCGTTCGGTCCAGTCGGACCTCGTCCTGGGTAGGGATCGACATCTAGATCATCGCTTATCGAGGACGGACGACGCAGGGCACAGGAGGTGGTGCCCGGCAAAACCTGGCCGGAAGGCCGGGAAAGGCGCGGGCACACGTGTCGTCACATTGATCAAACGGAAAGGGAGTTACGCGTTTGAAAACGTTCAAGTCAAAATTCGCAAGCATGGCAGCCGTCGTCGCATTGGCGGCCGGTATCACGAACCCGGTTCTGGCCGAAGACAGCAAGACGCTGCCGATTGCCGCGCAGATGTACACCTTGCGCAATGCGGGAACACTTGAGGAGCAGCTTGCCATCCTCAATCGCGCCGGTGTTTCGGCAGTTGAAACGGTGGATATGCAGAAGGTCAGCGCCAGCGAGCTGAACGCGCTCCTGGAAAAGCACAAGATCAAGGTCATTTCCTCGCATGTGCCGATCGACAAGCTGCGCGGCAACCTCGATGAGGTCATCACCGAGCAGAAAGCCGTCGGCAATCCTGTTGTCACCGTGCCTTTCCTGAAGCCGGAAGACCGCCCGAAGGACGCCGCAGGCTGGACCGCCTTCGGCAAGGAGCTTGGTGGTTACGCGGACAAGCTGTCTGCGGCGGGCCTCTCCATGGCCTACCACAATCATGACTTTGAAATGGTCAAATTCGATGACAAGACGGCGCTTGAGCTGCTGCTCGATGCTGCCGGCCCGAAACTGCAGAGCGAGCTCGATGTCGCCTGGGTGGCGCGCAGCGGCAATGATCCGGCAGCGTTCCTCGGCACCTTGAAGGGCCGGGTATTTGCCATCCATGCCAAGGACAACGCGCCTGCGGGCACGGCGGAAAACGAGCGCGGCTTTGCCACACTCGGCACCGGCGTTCTCGACTGGAAGGCAATTCTGCCGGCGGCCAAGCAGGCCGGCGTCAAGTGGTTCATCCTTGAGCACGACCTTCCGCTCGATGCCGAAGCTGTCGTGACCAAGGGCAATGCGTTCCTCAATGAACGTCTTCCGACCCTTCAGTAATCACTGCCAGTAAAACCAGAACCGCTCCCCGGCGGCCGGTTTCGCCGGGGCGCATGAGGTTCGACAGACGCATGGCCAGTTTCCGCCGCACCGCGACGGGAAGCGCTTCGTCCTGTCGTTTTTTCCACGTCACATCGGAGGAGTTATCATGGCAAACAATCATTATGATGCGATTGTTGTCGGCTCGGGCATCAGTGGAGGCTGGGCCGCGAAGGAACTCACGCAAAAGGGCCTGAAGGTTCTGATGCTGGAGCGCGGCCGGAACATCGAGCACATCACCGACTATCAGAATGCGGACAAGGAGGCCTGGGATTACCCCCACCGCAACCGCGCCACGCAGGAGATGAAGGCGAAATACCCCGTTCTCAGCCGTGACTACCTGCTGGAAGAAGCAACGCTTGGCATGTGGGCCGATGAGCAGGAAACACCCTATGTCGAAGAAAAGCGCTTCGACTGGTTCCGCGGTTATCACGTCGGCGGCCGCTCGCTGCTCTGGGGACGCCAGACCTACCGCTGGTCGCATACCGACTTCGAGGCCAATGCGAAAGACGGTATCGCCGTTGACTGGCCCATCCGCTATGAGGATGTTTCCCCCTGGTATGATTATGTCGAGCGTTTTGCCGGCATCTCCGGCAGCCGTGAGGGGCTGGATATTCTTCCCGATGGCGAATTCCTGCCGCCCATTCCGCTCAATTTCGTCGAGCAGGATGTCGCAAGCCGGCTGAAGAAGGCGTTCAATGGCACGCGCCACCTCATCAATTCGCGTTGCGCCAACATCACCCAGGAGCTTCCCGATCAGGAGCGCACGCGCTGTCAGTTCCGCAACAAGTGTCGGCTGGGCTGTCCCTTCGGTGGCTATTTCAGCACGCAGGCCTCGACCCTGCCTGCGGCGGTCGCCACCGGCAATCTGACGCTCAGGCCTTTCTCCATCGTCAAGGAAATCCTCTACGACAAGGACAAGAAGAAGGCGCGTGGCGTCGAGATCATCGATGCCGAGACGAACCTGACCTATGAATATACCGCCGACATCATCTTCCTCAACGCTTCGACGCTGAACTCGACATGGGTGCTGATGAACTCGGCCACCGATGTCTGGGAAGGCGGACTTGGAAGCAGCTCGGGCGAACTCGGCCACAACGTGATGGACCACCATTTCCGGATGGGCGCCACCGGCCAGGTGGAAGGCTTCGAGGATTTCTACTTCAAGGGTCGCCGTCCGGCGGGCTTCTACATTCCGCGTTTCCGCAATACCGGCGACGACAAGCGCAAATATCTGCGTGGTTTCGGGTATCAGGGATCGGCCAGCCGTTCGCGCTGGGAGCGGGAAATCGCCGAACTGAACATCGGCGCCGATTACAAGGAAGCCCTGACCGAGCCGGGCGGTTGGACCATCGGCATGACCGCCTTCGGTGAAATGCTGCCCTATCATGAGAACCGCGTGAAACTGGATCAAGACAAGAAGGACAAGTGGGGCCTGCCGGTCCTGTCAATGAATGTCGAGATGAAGCAGAACGAACTCGATATGCGTGAAGACATGGTCAATGACGCCGTCGAGATGTTCGAGGCGGTTGGCATCAAGAACGTCAAACCCTCCAGGGGCAGTTACGCCCCCGGCATGGGTATCCATGAAATGGGAACGGCTCGCATGGGCCGCGACCCGAAAACCTCCGTCCTCAACGGCAACAATCAGGTCTGGGATGCGCCCAACGTCTTTGTCACAGATGGCGCGTGCATGACTTCGGCCTCCTGCGTCAACCCGTCCCTGACCTACATGGCGCTGACGGCGCGTGCGGCCGATTTTGCCGTTTCCGAACGCAAGAAGGGGAACCTGTGATGAACAGACGCGAACTGCTGAAACTGATAGCCATTGCCACCGGCCTTCCGCTGATCGGCGCGGATGTTCTGACGGCTGCGGAAAACGCTACCAAACCAGCCGGTGGTGCTCATGTCTTCACCGCGGAAGAAATCCGGTTTATGGACGAGGTGGCGGAAACCATCATTCCCCGCACCTCCACGCCGGGTGCGAAGGATGCTGAAGTGGGAGCATTCATGGCCGTCTATGCGGCCGATTGTTACACTGAAGAACAACGGACGCTCTTCCTTTCGGCAATTTCCGATATCGAGAAGCGCAGCCAGACCGACCACAAGAAGGGCTTTCTGGAGCTGACGGCAAAACAGCGGCAGGCGCTGCTTGCCGCGCTGGACAAGCAGGCCAAGGCGGAACAGTCGCCGGCAAAGCCCCACGCCTTCACGCTCGTCAAGCAGTTGACGCTGCTTGGTTTCTTCACCTCGAAGATCGGCGCTACGGAAGTGCTCGTTTATGACGAAATTCCCGGCGGTTTCGAAGATCGCGTTCCCTATAAGAAGGGCACGCCCGCTTGGGGCACGACCTGAACAGAGCAACCTCCGGCCCGTCCGCTTTTGCGGGCGGGCTGTATTTATGCGGCAAGACAAGGATGACACGATGCGCAAGACAATAATCATCGCGGCGGCAATGCTGACTGCAAGCGCCATTCCCGCTCTCTCGGAAGGCGATGTCGCCAAGGGAGAGGCGGCCTTCAAACGCTGTTCCGCCTGCCACGCCATTGGCGAGGGCGCGAAAAACCGGGTCGGTCCGCAGCTTAACGGCATCCTCGGCCGTGCAGCGGGCGGCGCTCCTGACTATAATTATTCGGGTGCGATGAAAAAAGCGGGTGAGGACGGTCTCGTCTGGACACCGGAAGAATTGCGGGATTTCCTGAGCGCGCCGAAAAAGAAAATACCCGGAAACAAGATGGCGCTGGCCGGCATCAGCAAGCCGGAAGATCTGGACAATCTCATCGCCTATATCGAAAGCGCGGCTTCGAAACCGGCCGAGTGACAACGAAAAGGCGGGGCGCGACGAGACCGGGGATACGCCCTACACTTGGCTGGTTTCGCCCTCTGCCAACTGAGCAAGGCCCGGCAGATTGCACACCAGCAGCTTCTGCCGCCCGCCCTGCACCAGCCCCTTGGACTCCCAGCTGGAAAGGATGCGCGAGACCGTGTGCAGCGTCGTGCCGGTCATCTCGGCGATGTCCTGACGCGAGATCGGGAAATCGATGCGGATACCGTCTTCTTCCTTGCGTCCCGCCTGCTGCGAAAGGCGCAGCACGGCATGGGCCACCCGGCGCTCCACTTCCTGTGTCGACATTTCGCGAATGCGCGTGTGGGCTTCCTCGAGACGCTGGCCGATCGTCTGCATGGCGGAGACGGCAAGATGCGGGTTCTGTTCGACGAATTGCGGCCAGAGGTCCGTCTGCCATGACAGGATGACGCTTTCGGCAGCCGTGGTGGCTGTGCCGGGATAATCGGACCGTTGCAGCGCTCGCGCGAAACCGAAGAGATCGCCCGGATGCACCATGCGCACGATGATCTGCTGACCGTCATGCGTCACCTGCGTCACCTTCAGGCGGCCGTGGATGAGCAGGAAGAAATGTGTTGCCGACTGGCCCTGCTCGAAAATGGCTTCGCCCGGCGGCACCAGCCGGGATGTGGCGTGGGTCAGCAGTCCGTCCAGCTCATCGTCGGCCATCTTGGCAAACAAGGCCAGCGACCGGATGACGCTTCGGTCAATCTTCACTCGCACCCTCTCCGGTGATCGGACGATCCTCAGGGTGATTGCATTGGCAATCGGGGATCGGCCTTTTCTGTATTGTCAGCATACAGCACTATCACCGGCGGCAGAAGATCAAATGATATGAATCAAGCACTTGTTTTAATTGATGATTGTCAAGAAAATAGGGTGGTGGCACGAAGCTTTTCGAGAAGTGGCGCGTACCAGCGCGTGTCTCTCACGAGCCTGAACCCGAGATTATCAGGCGGTACGCCAACGGCGCAGCCACCGCTTTTCGGGTTTTTGACGAAGGCGCTCATCGCCGCCCGGTGTTTTCCCGAAGCGACCGGGATACCGCAGGAGGCGACGCTATCGATCGCCTCACCATCCTTGCCAAGTGTCACACGGTGGCTGCAGCTCGACGTCCACTCCCAGACATTGCCGCCGAAATCGGCAAGGCCATATTCGTTTTCGCCGAAGCTGCCATAGGATTGCGGAACGGGGTTGCCCGAGGCCTTGCGGCTGGTCTGTCGCTCGTAATCCGCCAGCCAGCGCAAAGCCGGGTTTTCACTATCGGCAGCGACACCCAGCGTCTCATCCGGAAAAAGTGAGCCGGCGGCGAAAGCCAGTTCAGCGTCGCTCGGCAGGCGCCAAACCTCGCCTGTCCGCTCGCTCAGCCACTTTGCATAGGCGTGGGCGTCGTCCTGGCTGATGCCGGTTGCCGGTATCTCGCCGCCGACCGGAGCGGCAAAGCCGGGTTCCGGCTGCTGGCAGCCGCCTTCCGCCACGCAGCGCGCATAATCTGTGCTCGACACCTGATATTTCATGATCGTTAGATTTTGTCGCATCGCCACGTCGACCATCGGCCCATCGACGGCATAACCATTGCGGAAATATTCGCCCTCCGCCCGATAGGTGAAATGTCTGGCGGGCACTGTAACGACCTGTGGAGCCATCATGGCCGCGCGGTCATCAATGCCGCTGTGGATGATCCCGGACTGGAAACCGATGGCCGTTGCCAGCAGCGTTGCAATCGAGAGCGGGAGAAGAAGCGAGACGGCATTTGGGAAGTGGCTGTTGCCGGGAATGCCCATGGGAACCTGCCTGCGTCGAGAGGACGCCAAAGTTCGGGCCTGCTTTCAGGCCGCATAGCAGAAGGGGGAGCGCGCCGCGACCGCTGGCGGCGGCGCGCTCCCGTTTGTGTCAGATGCTCGAGGGGGCAAGCACCGCCTGCATCAGGCTGTTGTTCCACTCACCCGTCACCTTGAAGTGTGCGGCTGCACCCAGCTCGAAGGCCTCAATGAGGTTGTGGTTGACATAAGCGTAGATGCCGGGCTGCTCGAAGGTATAGAAGGCCGCACCCGCCGTACCGCCGGGAATGAACCAGGTTTCCTGGTCAAGATCCGGTGGGTTGCGGAACTTGCCCGTTGCCCAGACATAATCGCCATGGCCGCCGATGAGGTGCGGACGGGTATCACGGTTTGCCTGCGAATGGACGATCAGCACCTTCTCGCCAACAGCGGCCTGGAGGGCATGTTCCCCGGTCAGGGCACCGACTGCGCCGTTGAAGACGATGTGGGTCGGCGTCAGCTTGCGCATCACTTCCAGCGTATCGGCCATGGCGTCGCCGGCGCTTTCATATTTCTTGAAATTGCCGTTCTCGTCGCGCGGGATGTAGAAGTCCTGCTCGCCAACATAATAGATCTTGTCATAAACAAGCTCCTTGCCGTGGCCGTCCGTCAGGCCCTCTCGCGGCAACACCATGATCGCGCCATTCATGCCCGAGGTGACGTGCCACGGTACCATGCCGGGAGGTGCGCAGTGATAGACGAAGACGCCGGCCTTGGTGGCCTTGAAGCGCAGGATCGCCTTTTCACCGGGGTTGACGATGGTGAGCCCGCCGCCGCCGAGCGCGCCGGTGGCCGAGTGGAAATCAATATTGTGCTGCAGCTCATTGGTATCGGGGTTGATAAGGGTCAGTTCGACATAGTCGTCCTGGTGCACCACCATCAGAGGCCCGGGAACCGACCCGTTGAAGGTCATGGCGTGGACCTCGGTGCCCTTGTCGTCGAGGATCATCTTCTGTTCTTTGATCGTGAGCGTGAACTCGACGATCTTCGGTCCGCCTTCGGCTTTCTGCGTGTGGGCATGCACGAAGGGCGGTTTGACGAGATCAACTTTTACGCGAGGCAGCGCTGCAATCTCAGCGCTCGTCAATGGCTTGGCTGCGGCCTTCTTTTCCTCTGCCGCGCTCGCTGCCGATGGCATGATGACGGGAGCTATAGCCCCTGCAAATGCTGCGCCTGCGAGAATATTACGCCGTGTGATGTGGAAGGTTTCCGTCATCATTCTTCTCCTATCCCTCTTGGGGCAGAGCATGTTTCGCTCTGTCACAGCATTTGTAGCGGAGGGGCGGAAATACAATTTGAGATGGAGCAAACTTCGCTTTCGGCACCCTGCGACATTTTGGCAGGCGGCTGAAGGCCGGTGTGGAAGCGTCGCACCGCCTCTTTGCCTGTTCGCAAAGAAGTCGGACGGGCTTGGGTCTAGACATATGTCAAGACCAAGCAAGGAGCATTATAATGAGTGGCAGCGAAACCGTTCTCACCCAAGGGCGCAGCCGGCCAAAGGGCGGCATTCCAAGAGGGCTGGCGCGCACCGGCCCGGTTATCTTTTCTTACGGCTTCCGGCCGTTTTTCCTCGGCGGCGCTCTCTGGGCCATCGTGGCGATGGTGTTGTGGATCGCAGCCCTTTCCGGCTTCATCGACCTCGGCGGGGATTACGGCGCACCGAACTGGCATGCCCATGAGATGCTGTTCGGCTTCGCTTCGGCGGTGCTGGCCGGCTTTCTTCTAACGGCCGTGCCGAACTGGACGGGGCGGCTGCCGGTGTCGGGCAAACCCTTGGTGTGGCTGTTTGCGCTCTGGTGCGCCGGCCGGCTTTTCCTGCTTGTGCCGGACCAGGTGGGCGTGGTCACCGCCGCAGCCGTGGACGGGCTTTTCCTGCCGGCACTTCTGGCGATCTGCGCGCGCGAGGTCATTGCCGGGCGAAAATGGAAAGACCTGAAGGTGCTGGGCGGACTGCTGGCGCTTTCCGTCGCCAACATCGTATTCCACGTTGCAGCGATTGGGGGAGATCATAGCCAGATCGCGACCCGCCTTGCGGTCTCGGCCTATACCGTGCTTGTCATCATCGTCGGCGGCCGCATCGTGCCGAGTTTTACCCGCAACTGGCTGAACCGCTTCGGCCGCACGGATTTCCCGGTTCCCTATAACGGCTTCGATACCGCCGCCATCCTCACCGGCATCGTTGCGCTGGCCGTCTGGACGATAGAGCCCGAGAGCATCGTGGCGGTGCCAACGGCGCTTCTGGCGGCTTTTATGCACGCCGTGCGTCTGATCCGCTGGCGCGGCTGGACGACATGGCCGGAGCAGGTGCTGGTGGTGCTGCATGTGGCCTATGCCTTCATTCCCGTCGGTTTCATTACCATAGCGCTGGCGGCTCTTGACGTCATGGACACACGTTCCGTCCTGCATGTCTTCACCGTCGGCGTTATCGGCTGCATGATGCTTGCTGTCATGACGAGAGCGAGCCTTGGCCATACCGGACGCAAGCTTGCGGCCAGCAGGGTTACTATTGCCGCTTATGTCACGCTGATCGCCTGCGCGCTGCTGAGACCGGCAGCCGAGTTCTTCCCCGGTGCGATGATGCATCTCTACGCTTGCTCGGCGCTCTTCTGGATCGTGGGTTTCGGTCTCTTCTGCATTGAATATGGGCCGATCCTGATGCGCGAGCGCAAACCGCTGAAAGCCTAGATTGCTTGCGACGCCGCTAAAACGAAACGCCCCGGAGCAACGTCCGGGGCGGTTCGGTTTCGGGGAATTTGATTTATGGCTTAATGCGCGCCGGCACCGGCGCGGATGAAGATGCGGAACGCGGTGCGGGCGTCGTCGAAATTGCCGGCCCATTGATGGCCCCGGGCCAGAAGTTCCGGGTAAAGGAAAGTCGGCTCCTGCGGCATCAGCACGAAGATCACGGCACCCGGTGGAAGACGGTCAAGTGCGGCAAGCGTGCGGCTCGCCTGGCCTTCGGCCGTCTCATCGCTCAGATCGAGATAGATGACCGGATCGGGCCATATCTGCGGCTCCTCGGCATTGCCCGCAAGCGCCGGCGAAACGGAAATCTGTTCGGTCTCAGTGGATTGCGGCGTAAACAGCACTTCCCAGTCGCCGCCGCCGATTTCCCTGACCTGATGGTCGAAACCGCGCTCCGCCATCACCTTGAACAGCGGAACGGGCCGGAAGGTGGCGTATAATCGCAGCGCCTCACCGGGAGCAAGCCCGGCCACGGCTTCCATGATGGCCGGAAAGGGCTCGCCGCCGCTCAGCAAAAGCGGCCGGACATCGAGTTCCCTGATCATTTCCGTCATTGCATCACCTCATCTGTCGGCTGGCGGCGGCAAGGGCCATCCGCCAGAGGTCTTTTCACCACACCGCCGGGGCAGGGGTCAATGTTCGGATCCGCAGCAGCATTCGCAGCCGGACATATCGTCCTCGGAACCTTCGGCCTGTTCTTCCAGCCGGCCGATATCGAGACGCCAGACTTCCGGGCCCTGTTCGAGATATTCCCAGCCGAACTGGCCGGGGAAATTTGTGGCCAGCTGGTAAAGCAGTGGACGGGGATCGTGATCGCTGGTGATCTGTAGCGATTGACCCTCGGTCAATGCGCTGAGCGCACCGAAAATGCGCGGATGGCGTTCGCGATGCGGTATGATGCGCACATCGATATTGGTTGCGGTTTGGGCTTCGGACATAGGCTGGCTCCACGGCCGCGGATGGAATGATGTCCGGCGGTGCGGCCGGCCGACGGACTGGAAAAACCTATCCGCCGGGCGGTCGGGAGACATTGTCGCCGCGCAAACAAACCTGAGATTCGTCAGGTCCGTTGCGCGACATGCTTCAGCCGGCAAGGCTGCGATAGATTGCCGGCAGCGCCGATGGCAGCTTGGCGATCCTGTTGACGATGGCATAACCGTTCTGGCCGAACATGGCCGGAATATAGGACTGCGCTTTGCTGTCCACCGTTACGCCGAAGACGCTGACGCCCGAACGTCTGGCTTCGGAAACCGCACGGCGGCTGTCCTCGATGGCGAAGCGGCCCTCATAGTGGTCGACATCGTTCGGCTTGCCATCCGTCAGCAGCAGAAGCAGCTTTCGCCGCTCCGGCCTTTCACGCAGCTTGGCGCTGGCGTGGCGGATGGCAGGGCCGATGCGGGTGTAGAAGCCGGGTTTCAGCGCCGCGATGCGACGCTCGATAGTGTGGCCCATCGGCTCATCGAAATCCTTCACCGCTTCCACCCGCACCCAGGAACGGCGGCGGGAGGTGAAGGTCAGGATCGAGTGGCTGTCGCCGCAGGCGGAAAGCCCGTGGGCAAGCACCAGCAGGGCTTCCTTCTCCACATCGAGCACCCGGCGATTGTCGAACCAGGCATCGGTCGATAGCGACACATCGACGAGGATCGTTACGGCAAGATCATGCGCCTGTGGGCGGCTTGCCATATGAATGCGGTCGCTGCCCTGTCCGCCGGCGGCAATATCGCTTCTGGCACGAACCACGGCGTCAAGATCGAGATCATTGCCGTCAAGCTGGGCGCGCAGCATCTCGTGGCGTGGCCGCAGCACCTCGAATTGCCGCCTGACCCGGCGGATAAGGCTCTTGGTGTCCGGGTCGGGTTCCGGTGCCGTCTCGGCGTCTTTCGCCGGACCGGCGATGACCCGGCAATGATCGGTGAGATAGGTACCGCTGCGATAATCCCATTCGGGATAGGTCAGTTCCGCTGTCAGCGGGGTATGGTTCAGGGCTTCAGGCGGCAGGTCGAGATCGAAGCGGAAGCGGGCGGAAGGCCGTCCCTTTCTTTCACCCAGCGTCATATCATCAAGCTCGTCCGCCGCGCTGCCATCGGCATCGTCGCTATCGTCACCCGGCCGGTCGACATTGACCATCTCGGCCATGGCGAGGATTTTTTCGAAACGGTTGAGGATGAAGGGGCTGCGTTCGGTCTGGCGGTTCTCGGCCTTTTCGCGCACAGCGATATGGCGGGCGGCCTCCGCCCCCTGCGGCGCGGCGCCCGCTGCCGGCTGGTCCTCGCTTTGCCGGGCATCGGATGTTTCGCGCAGCAGCGTGTCCGGCCATAGCGGCACCGGCAGCATCGGCAGGTAGCGCGGCGGCGCTTTTTCCGGAAGACCGGCGGGTGGCGCATGGCCCTCGATCCCTGCCGCATCGGCGAGCATGGAAAGCACCCGTTGTTCTACCTGCTGCTCCGCCTGCGGCAGCGGCCGTTTCTGGCGCACCGCGAGCATGGCGGCGCAAAGCCGGCGATACCGGGTCTTCATTCCGGGGAAGGCATGGATGACGGCTTTTGCCAGTTCTGCGGCGCGGTCGAGCCGGGCAAGATCGTTGCGAAGCGGGTCGGCGGCCATGACTGGTTCAAGCGGCATCATCGCCATGGCGGCGGCGAGCCAGAGATAGAGATCGCGGTTGAGGCAGCGGTCGGGAAACAGATCGAGCACCGGCGGTAGCATCAGCGTGGCGTGATCGCGGCCGGGTTGGGCCAATTTTTCCTCGCCAAGGCCCATGCGCTGGCGCAGCCTCAGCCGGTGGCTGGAAGTGCGGGCGCGGGCCGGAGCGATCTGCACCGCATGTTCACCGCCAAAACCGCGGAAACATATGGCCAGCACGGCCTGCATATCCTCCAGCTTCACGGCATGATCCGGGAAACGCAGCCATGTGCCGGTTTCGCCGATCAGCCTGTGCCAGGCGCGGCCGACGGTTTCTTCCAGTTCCAGAAAGTCCAGCATGGTTTATCCTCATGGCATCGGACCGGAACGCGCGGGGCCGCGCAATCCGGTGTGGATATCAAAGCGCCTATCGAATGATCGCATCCGCGACTTCATGCAGTGCGGCCTTCACATCTGGCTCGTCAGTCAGCGGTTCGATCATGGTCGCGCGCACGGCCTGACGGGCGGGAAGGCCGGTATCGATGAGGCTGGCGCAATAAATGAGCAGGCGGGTGGAGACGCCTTCTTCCAGATCGTGGCCTTTCAGACCGCGCAGCCGGTGGGCAAGATCGACGAGCGGCTCGACATCGCGCTCATCCAGCCCGCTTTCATGCGAAACGACGGCGATTTCCTGCTCCTTGGGCAGAAAATCGAATTCAATGGCGACGAAACGCTGGCGGGTGCTGGGCTTCAGGCTCTTTAAAAGGTTCTGGTATCCGGGATTATAGGACACGACGAGCATGAAGCCGGAGGGCGCTTCCAGCACTTCGCCGGTGCGTTCCAATGGCAGGATGCGGCGATCATCGGTGAGGGGATGCAGCACGACAGCCACATCCTTGCGCGCCTCAACGATCTCGTCGAGGTAACATATGCCGCCCTGGCGCACGGACCTCGTCAGCGGGCCGTCCATCCACACGGTTTCGCCGCCTTTCAGCAGGTAACGGCCGGTCAGATCAGCGGCAGCAAGATCGTCGTGGCACGAAACGGTGGAAAGCGGCAGGCCGAGTTTCGCTGCCATGTGGCTGACGAAACGGGTCTTGCCGCAACCGGTCGGGCCTTTCAGCAGCAGCGGCAATTGCCGTACCCAGGCGCTTTCGAACAGCGTGCATTCATTGCCGAGCGGTGTGTAGAACGGCGTGTCCGGCTGGGGCTGAGGGATCGGACGGAATATCGTATTCATGGTCATCTCCATGTTTGTTGATAAGGAACCGGCTCTCCGGGGGAAAAGGAGAGCCGGTCCGTTTCTCATTCGGCGGGCTGCACGAGGCGGGCAACGTCGCCCTGTTTCTGCTTGCCCGGTACCAGGATTGCCCAGATGAACATGACCGCCGAAATGAGAACCGCGAAACCAGAACCGAGACGGATCCAGTAGAAGATCGCCAGCTGGTCCTGCACATCCATGAAACTTTCGCCCATGACCCGCTGAAGCTGGATCTGCACCACGCCGGCGAATGTCAGCGCGAAGGTCATCACCGACATGGCCGTGCACATGACCCAGAAGCTCGTCATCGAAAGCCACTGGTTGTAGGGCGCGCGTTTCTTCATTTCGGGGATGGCGTAGGCCATCATCGCAAGGTTCAGCATCACATAGGCGCCGAAGAAGGCGAGGTGCCCGTGGGCGGCGGTAAGCTGCGTGCCGTGGGTGTAATAGTTCACCGAAGACAGCGTGTGCAGGAAGCCCCAGACGCCGGCGCCGAAGAAGGCCATGACCGAGCAGCCGATCGACCAGAGGAGGGCTGCGCGGTTCTCATGCTTGCGGCCAGCCTTCCAGGTCATGACGAAGGTGAAGATGACCATGGTGAAGAAGGGGGCCACTTCCAGCGTCGAGAACAGCGAACCGATCCACTGCCAGTAACCCGGCGCGCCGATCCAGTAATAATGGTGGCCGGTGCCGAGAATGCCCGAGAACAGGGCAAGACCGACGATGACATAGAGCCATTTTTCCACCACTTCGCGGTCGATGCCGTTGAGCTTGATCATCAGGAAGGCGAGGATCGACGCCATGATCAGTTCCCACACGCCTTCCACCCACAGATGGATGACGTACCACCAGTACATCTTGTCCAGCGCCAGGTTGATGGGGTTGTAAAAGGCGAAGAGGAAGAAGATTGCCAGACCCCAGAGACCGAAGAGCAGGATGTTGATGACGGTGGTCTTGCGGCCCTTCAGTGCTGTCATGGTGATGTTGAACAGGAACATCAAAACGACAAGCACGATGCCGACCTTGATGGCGAAGGGCTGTTCGAGGAATTCGCGGCCTTCATGGATACGGAACATATAGCCGACCACGGCAACCGCGGCGGCCACCAGGAAGATCCAGAACTGGGCGATGGCGAGCTTGGGGCTGTAAAGCTCCGTTTCCGTCTCTTCTGGCAGAAGATAGAAGGTCGAGCCCATGAAGCCCATCAACAGCCACACGACCAGCGCATTGGTGTGGATCATGCGCACGATGTTGAAGGGCAGAAGCTCGGAAAGCGTGTTGGGCAGCACGTAGATCGTCGCGGCGATGACGCCGAACAGGATCTGCGCCACGAACAGCCCGATTGCGCCGTAAAAATACAGCATGGCGACTTTTTGCGTCTGGTATTTCATCTCGTCATCTCCTTGCCGTCAACCTCAACCCGCATCGTTCGGCGGCCAGTTCTGCGTCTTGATCCGGCTCGTCCATTCGAGGAAGTCGACGAGATCATCGAGTTCCTGTTCGGTGAGATTGAACTGCGGCATCTGGCGCCGGCCCTCGATGCCGGTGGGCTGGGCGGCCATCCAGGCCTTGATGGAATCGCGCGCCGTCTCCTTGTCTTCCACGCCGCCATAGCGCTTCCAGACATTGCCGAGTTCGGGCGCGAAATAGGCGCCTTCGCCGAGCAGCGTGTGACAGTTGATGCAGGAATTTTTCTCCCACACGTGTTTGCCGCGCGCGACGCTTTCCGTCAGCGTGCTTTCATCCGTCGATGTGGTGCGCATGTAATAATGGCTATGGGCCGTCAGCCCGACGAATATGGCGAAGAAGAAGATGGAGCCGCCGTAAAAGACGTTTCGCGCTCCTGTTTTGGTCAGGCGTTCTGCCATGCCAATGGTCCTTTCCATCCGGAAGACCGCTTATGCGGACTGGCTTGATCGAACCCTCTTGCCGGGATTTGCCAGCAGGCTGGCGGAACGCGGTGGGGTCTGAAGCCTTTCTAGCCGCTGGCTGCCGGCGTTCTTTGCCATTTGGCAAACAAGTGGAGAGGTGGTGTGATCCGCCTTTTCAGAGCGACAGAATGCCCTGCAGGAACGCCCGCAAAAGGGCTGCGGCGGCAAAGATTGCGGGCCATGCCAGAAGCGCCGTGCGCAGCAGGCCTCGCTCTTCGCCAAAACCAAGAAAGTCGTCGATGACGCGTCTGGATTTCATGAGCGCGAAAAGCAGCATCAGGCAGGCGGCGGCAACGGGCGGCAGAAGCGCCGCTTTCCACGATGTGACGACGGCCGTGCCGGCGAGAACAAGAATGGCGAGCACTGCAAAACTTCTTGCGAGCTGGCGGGAGGTGCGTTGGATCATGTTTGTCAAACCAGATAGACGATGGGAAAAATGACGATCCAGACCAGATCGATGACATGCCACAGCGTCGTCACCAGCGCGACGTTCTCGTTTTTCGGGAAGACTGCGACGAGAAACAGCAGCACGGCCACGAAGACGACATGCAGCAGGTGGAAGCCGGTGAGCAGGAAATAAAGCTCGAAGAAAGCGCCATAGGCGGGATCGGACGCGAAGGCGATTTCGGTGGAATATTCATGGAGCTTCACACCGACGAAAGCGAAACCCAGCAGGCCGGCAAGGACAAGCGCCCGCCTTTTGCCCGCCAGCGCCGTGTGGCGGCTGGCCGCGATGGCCGCCTGCCAGCCGCTTGCCAGCAAAATCAGGGTGTTGAGGCCGGCAAGTTGTGGCTGCAGATGCTGGCGCGCGGCGGCGAACGCATCAGGGTTGAAGGCGAAGGCGATGATGAAGGCGCCGGTCAGCGCGCCGAAAGCGGCAAGTTCGCTCCAGACCAGAATCCACAAAAGCAGGTTTCCGCTTTCCTCTTCCGTATTGATCGCCATGGTCTCGCCCGTAATTGTAAAACAGCAAGCCACGCTTAGGCGTCCTCAAACCCCGCTTCTTTGCGGTCGGTCAAAGAAGGGAGCGCGCAAAGTCCTATTGTCATGACAAAGCGCAACTCTGGAAAATGGAGCTTCCCATGAACGACGCGCAGGTCGGGCTGATTGTCGCAACCCCTATTATCATTGGCTTTGCGGTGCTGTTGTACCGTATGGGAGTGTTGCAGCGCATGGGCGCGGTTTCCGCCGTGCTTGCCTCCGTGGCCATTGCTTCGGTGCTGTTCCTGAACCAGTGAGAAGGCAGTCGCATGTTTGAACTTGTCGCCGCTCTTTCGCTTTTCGTGGCGCTGCATTCCATTCCCGCCGTACCTGCCGTGCGCGGCCGGCTGATCGCGGGCATCGGCAGGCCCGCCTATTTCGGGGCTTATTCCGTCGTCTCGCTTCTGACGCTGGGCTGGGTATTTTATGCCGCGCTGTCGGTCGATTATATTCCGCTCTGGGATGTCGCGCCCTGGCAGGCGCATGTCACGTTTCTGGCAGCGCCGATTGGCCTGTTTTTCGTGCTGGCTGGCCTCCTCAGCGTCAATCCGCTCTCCATTTCCGTGCGGCAGGGGCAGGAGCCGGGGGCCATTGTCCGCATCACCCGCCATCCGGTGCTTATCGGTTTTCTATTCTGGTCGCTTGGCCATGTCGTGCCGAATGGCGATCTGCGCTCCGTCATCCTGTTCGGCGGCTTTGCACTGTTCTCTATGGGCGGAATGGCGATGACCGAAAAACGTGCGCGGAAAAGACTGGGTAATGCGTGGAACGTGGCGGCTGCCGGAAGCGCTACGATTCCCTTTGCGTCGGCTCTCACAGGCAAAACCCGCATCGCCGTAGATGGGCCGATGCTGCTCGCCGCAGCGCTGACGGGCTTGACGGTGTGGTGGCTGCTGGCCGGCGGCCATGCCATGCTTTTTGGCGCGGACCCCATGGCCTATCTCTGATCGCTTAGGGCGCCTTCACCATATGCGGCTGCCATATCGGCGCCTGTGGCGCGGAAGCGATGCCGAGCTGATCGATGGCGCGGGCGGCGAATTGGTCAACAATATCGTCGACGCTTTGCGGCCTGTTGTAAAAGGCCGGCACCGGCGGCATGACGATGGCGCCAGCCTCCGTCACCGTGCACATGTTGCGCAGATGGATGAGATGCAGCGGCGTCTCGCGCGTCATCAGCACAAGTTTCCGGCGTTCCTTCAGATGCACATCGGCGGCGCGGGTGAGGAGATTGTCCGAAAGCCCGGTTGCAATGGCCGCGAGTGTCCGCATGGAGCAGGGGGCGACGATCATGCCCGCCGTCGGGAAAGAGCCGCTGGCAATCGCCGCGCCGATATCGTCGATGGAATGATTGACGCCGGCGAGCGAAAACATCCGCCCCATGGCTTGCGCCCCTTTCTCATGCAACACGGTGCGTCTCGCGGATTGCGACAGGACGAGATGGATTTCGACGCTTTTCATCCCGGCAAGGCGCTCGATAATGCGCAGGGCGATGCCGGCACCCGAGGCGCCGGTGACGCCGACCACGACACGGCATGGGTTCATGGCCGTTCTCCAAGGCCGAGATCGCGCCACATCAGATCCACTTTCGCGATCACGTCAGGCGTCATGGATAGTACGCGGCCCCATTCGCGCTCCGTCTCCGGCGGTAGCTTGTGGGTGGCGTCCAGTCCCATCTTGCCGCCGAGACCGGCTTTAGGAGAGGCGAAGTCGAGATAGTCGATTGGCGTATCGTTTATGATCATCGTATCGCGCGAGGCGTCGAAACGGGTGGAGAGAGCCCAGATGACATCCGCCCAGTTGCGCACATCAATGTCGGGATCGACCAGAATGATGAGCTTCACATAGCTGAACTGCGGCAGCATCGACCAAAGGCCCATCATCACCCGCTTTGCCTGTCCCGGGTAACGCTTGTCGATGGATGCGACCATAATGCGGTAGGAGCAGGCCTCCGGCGGCATCCACAGATCGACGATTTCCGCAAACTGCTTTTTCACGAGCGGCAGAAAAATCTCGAGCATGGCTTCGCCCAGAACCGAAGGCTCATCCGGCGGCCGGCCGGTATAGGTGGAAAGATAGATCGGATCGCGACGCATGGTGATTGCCGAGAGCGTCATGATCGGGAAGGATTCGACCGAATTATAATAGCCGGTGTGGTCGCCATAGGGGCCTTCGAGTGCCGTTTCCGTTGCCGAAACGGTGCCTTCCAGCACGATCTCGGCATTGGCCGGCACCGGCATCGGCACGGTTAAAGCTTTTGCGATGCGGCTTTTCGAGCCGCGCAGCAGGCCGGAGAAGCCAAGCTCGCTGATATGGTCGGGAAGCGGCATCACGGCGGCGAGAATGGTGGCAGGATCGGCCCCAATGGCGACGGTAACGGGCATATCCAGCCCGCGCGCACGCCACAACCGGTGGTGATGCGCGCCGCCGCGATGCGCCAGCCAGCGCATGATCGCCCTGTCCGGTCCCAACACCTGCATGCGGTAGATGCCGACATTGATATCGTCGGTATCATCAGGCGAACGGGTGATGACCAGCGGCCAGGTGATGAGCGGGGCCGGCTCGCCCGGCCAGCACCATTGCACCGGCAGGCAGGCAAGATCGATTGCATCACCCGTCAGCACCCTTTCCTGCACCGGCGCGCGCGAGACGTTTCGTGGCCGCATGGAAAGTGCTGCTTTCAGCAAAGGCAGCTTACCCCATGCCTCGGCCATGGATTTTGGCGGCTGCGGCTCGCGCAGTTCGGCGAGCTTTTGTCCAAGTGCAGGCAGGCCGCCGGTCTCCAGCCCCAACCCCCATTCGATGCGCTGCCGCGTGCCGAAAAGATTGGCAAGCAGCGGCATCTCCCGCACCTTGCCCTCATGGTCGACAGGTCGCTCGAAAAGCAGTGCCGGCCCGCCATCGGCGAGCACGCGGCGGTGGATTTCAGTGATTTCGTGCACCAGCGATACCGGCTGGCGAATTCGCCGCAGCTGCCCACGTTCTTCCAGCAGCCGGATGAAACCGCGAAGATCGGCGGTGCGGATGGGTCTCGTTTCTGTTTCTTCGTCTCTCATGCCGCCTGTTTGCAGGCGCCAGTGCGGCATGTCCTTGCGCTGCCGCAAATGCGGCTCAGTGCGAACGAAGATAGTCGGCGAGAACCAGGGCGTGGTTGTGTTCGGTATCATGGGCGGCATAAAGCAGCGTGACGCGGCCCTTCGCCATCAGCTCCTTCATGCGCGCCACGGCATCGGGATTGGCGGCCAGCTCCTCATGATAGTGCCGGGTGAATTCCGCAAAACGCGACGGCATATGCGAGAAATTCTTGCGCAATTCGTTGCTGGGCGCGATTTCCTTCATCCACAGCGAAAGCTGTGCGGTTTCCTTGCGCATGCCGCGCGGCCACAGCCGGTCCACCAGAATGCGTGCGCCGTCATCATCGCTGGCGGCATCATAAATCCGTTTGATCCTTATATCGGACATGGGCGGCCTCCTTCGCTTCGCAAGTGAATGATTTATAGCGGCTTTTGTGAAGCCGCACCCGAAAATCTCTCTGTCTTTGCGTTCGCTCAAACCGGCGCTGGCGCGCTGCGGTTAGGTTCCTGCCCGCAACTGACCTGACAGGACCATTTATGAGACCGTTTCCCGCCGCCATCGCTACCCCCATGAATTTTCTGCCCCTTGCCGTGGTGCAGCGAGCGACGGCGGCGATGCTGGCGCAGATCATGAAACGGCACCCTGATCTGTTCGGCCGGCTCGGTGAACATCGCAGCAAACGCTATGCCTTCCTGCCGGTCGATCTGCCCTTCGCCTTCATGGTCGAGCCCGCGCGTCCCGCCATCACCGTCAGCCGAAAGGGCCGCTTGCCCAAGGTGGATGCGGCGGTGGAAGGGCCGCTTTTCATGCTGCTGGCGCTGATGGAGGGGCGGCAGGATGCCGATGCGCTGTTCTTTTCGCGTGATCTCAGCGTGACCGGCGACATGGAGGCGATGCTGGCACTGCGCAATGCGCTCGATGACAGCGGCATTGATCTGCCGCGCGATCTCGGTGCCTTTGCCGGGCCTTTCGCGCCTGTCGTAACGGGGCTTGCGAACCGCCTGCGCGGCCATGTTCTATCCGAAACGCGTGGAGGTGCGGCATGGAGCTGATCTGTCCCGCGGGAACGCCTGCCGCCTTCCGCGAGGCCGTGGATGCCGGCGCGGATGCCGTCTATTGCGGCTTTCGCGATGAGACCAATGCCCGCAATTTCCCGGGGCTCAATTTTTCCCGCGAAGAGCTTGCCGAAGCCATTGCCTACGCGAAGAAGCGCGGCGTCCAGACTTTCGTCGCGCTCAACACCTTCATGCGCGCGGGAAATGAGGATATCTGGTATCGCGGTGCGGCCGATGCCGTGAAGGCGGGGGCGGACGCGCTTATCCTTGCCGATTTCGGTCTGATGGCGCATGTGGCGGAACACCACCCGCAGCAGCGCATCCATGTCTCCGTGCAGGCCTCCGCCTCCAATGCCGATGCGGTGAATTTCCTCGTCGATGCCTTCGGTGCGAAACGCGTGGTGCTGCCACGCACGCTGACGATTTCCGACATCGCCCGGCTGGCGCGGCAGATCCGCTGCGAAATCGAAATCTTCGTGTTTGGCGGCCTCTGCGTCATGGCGGAGGGGCGCTGCTCGCTCTCGTCTTACGCCACCGGAAAATCCCCCAACATGAACGGCGTCTGCTCGCCAGCAAGCCATGTGCGTTATCGGCAGGATGGGCAGGAGCTGGTGTCGGAACTCGGCGATTACACCATCAACCGCTTTCCGGAAGGCGAAGCGGCGGGTTATCCGACGCTCTGCAAGGGCCGTTTCGAGATTGCCGATGACAAGTCTTATGCCTTTGAGGACCCGGTGTCGCTTGATGTGATGGACCAGATTGATGCGCTGCGCGAAGCGGGGGTCAGCGCGCTGAAGATTGAGGGCCGCCAGCGCGGCAAGGCCTATGTGGCGGAAGTGGTGTCCACCCTGCACCGGGCGCTGGCCGCCAGTGCCGAAGAACGGGGACGGCTGCTCTCACGCCTGCGGCTGTTAAGCGAAGGCCAGCGCACAACTGTCGGCGCTTACGAGAAACGCTGGAGATGATGGCGATGGCAAAAACCGCAAAGGCCACATTGGCGCTGGGCCCGGTGCTTTATCTCTGGCAGGGCGAGAGATGGCGCGATTTCTATCTCCGCATCGCCGATGAGGCGCCCGTCAGTCATGTCTATCTCGGTGAAACCGTCTGTTCCAAACGGTTTCATTTTACCGAACCGCATCTGGCCGAGGTGATCGAGCGGCTGGAGAGTGCCGGAAAGCAGGTGATCCTCTCTACGCTTTCACTGGTAACGTTGGAGCGCGAAAGCCGCCAGCTGCGCGGCCTGATCGCCGATAGCCCCTATCCCGTCGAGGCAAACGATCTTTCCGCTCTCGGCATGTTGCACGGCACGCCGCATGTCGTCGGGCCGATGGTGAATGTCTATAATGCGGCCACCGCGCGGCTGCTCGCCTCGCGTGGGGCAAGCGCCATCTGCCTGCCGCCGGAACTGCCGGTAACCTCGGTGGAGCGCATCGTGGCGGAAACACCGGATGTGGAGTTCGAAGTCTTCGCCTTCGGCCGCCTGCCGCTCGCCATTTCGGCACGCTGCGCCCATGCTCGCGCCAAGGGCAATATCAAGGATAATTGCCAGTTCGTCTGCGGTGACGACCCGGATGGATTACCGGTGCGCACGCTTGATCGGCAGTCGTTTCTGGCGCTGAACGGCGTGCAGACGGTGTCGCACACCTGCCAGTCGCTGCTTGGCGAATTGCAGGATCTGGCGGCCGCTGGCATCGCCCGATTCCGGCTGTCACCACAGGATTGCGACATGGTGGCGGTGGCGCGGATCCATGACGATGTTCTGGCCGGCAGGCGGGATGCGGCAGATGGTCTTGCACGTCTCGGGCAAATCTATCCGGACGTGCCTTTTTCCAATGGTTTCCACCACGGGCAGGAAGGGGCGGCCTGGGTCGCCCGTGCCCGCAACACGGCGCATGGGGTGAATGCATGACGATGAACAGGCAAGAGCCGCAATCGCTGTCTGTGGCAGCGCCGGGCGGGGCGGATATCGCTGCTGCGATCCATCTGGTGCGCAACGTGGTTTTGCAGAGCGCACTGGATTGCGGCTGCCGTGACAAGGTCCATGAGGCCTTGCGCGAGCTCGAGGATTTCGAGCGCCAGCGCAATATCGTCAAGCTTCTGGCCGCCGCCCGCGAAGAGCGGCGCAAGATCGGGCTTCTGACCGAGATGCTGGCGGATTTTGCCGAGGACGATACGGTCGATGAAGGCATCGTCGAAACGGCGAGCCTGATGTTTCTCGACATCGCCGCCGCCGCTCAGGAAGGATCGCGACTCCTGCGCGACGCCCTGTCTCTTAAAACATGTAAATAAAACTCATGTTTTTGGTGTTGTTTGATCCAGCGCAAAGAGGCCGTTCTTGCAAAATGTCATCCCCGGTACACGCAGGTTATGACTGAAGGGGTGGCATATGCGGGTGCTGAAGGCGGGGTTTTTCACGATAATAACGGGTCTGATGGCAGGGGTTTCCGGTGTTGCGCTTGCGCAATCGGCCACACCGGGCTCGACCACAGTTCTGGAGACGATCACGGTTGAGGGGGCGAGATGGGCGGATGGCGTGGAGCAGGCGCGCCAGCGCCTGAAGGCCATTCCAGGTGGTGTCTCCGCACTCCAGCCGCAGGAACAGACCTCGAAGGCCGTGCCGACGCTTGCAGATGTGCTTGCTTCGGCACCCGGCGTGGTGGTGCAGCGCTTTTTCGGCGGCAATGACCAGCCGCGCATTCAGATCAGGGGCTCCGGGTTGCAGCAGAACCCGGTCGAACGCGGGGTTCTGGTGCTGAAGGACGGGTTGCCGATCAACCGTGCCGATGGTTCCTATATCGTCGGGCTCGCCAATCCCGGTCAGGCCAGCCTCATCGAAATTTACCGCGGTTACACCGCCAACCGGCTGGGGGCCAGCGTTCTGGGCGGGGCGATCAATTTTGCTTCGCCGGTGGAGAAGGGAACCAGCATTTCTGCCGGCGGCGGCAGTTTCGGTCAGGCGGACGCCTCGCTGCGCACTGGTTTTGATGCGGATCGCTTCGCTGCCGGTTTTTATGCCGATGTCAGCCGTCGCGATGGTTATCGCGTTTACAATGATTCCCGCCGGGTAAGTGTCGGCGGGGTGATCGAGGTGGAGGTGTCGGACGCCGTCAAGACGCGGGTTTTTGCCAGCTATACCGATCTGGGTTTTGACGTGGCAGGACCCCTGACGAAAAGCGCCATGGATGCTGATCCCAGACAGGTTTCGCCGGGTCCGCCAACCAGCCTCGGGCCGAATGTGATGCGTGACAAGCCGCGCCGGGAAGCCAGCCAGTTCGTCATCGGCTCGCGCAGCTCGATCGAACTCGGCGATCATCTCTTCGATATCGGACTGGGTTACACCTATACCAGGGATATGTTCCGGTTCCCGGTCTCAAGCGGCGTTCGGCGCACGGATGGCGGCGATGTGACGGGGCTACTGCGTTATGCCTACCAGCCCGATGCCGATGCCCTGCTGCCGCTTTTCGAAGCTTCGGCGCTCTATACGGTTGGTTCGGCGGAACGGACCTATCACATCAACCGGGCAGGGGGTGATGGTCCGGCCTTTTCCAACAATGATCTCGATGCGTCGACGCTGTCTTTGAATGCGGGGCTGAATATTCCGCTTTCCGAAACGGTGACGCTGTCGCCATCGCTTTCCTACACCCATGCCACCCGTGACAATGACGATCTCTGGCGGGCTGCAACCCGGCCAAGGCTGAGCTTCGGACCGGGCGGCGCGGCCGCCTCTGGCGTGGCTGCGGTAGGTACGAGCTATGAGCGCAGCTACAGCGGCTGGTCTCCGGCGCTCGGTATCAGTTGGCGCCCGGACGATAACAACATGCTGTTTGCCGCTGTCAGCCGCAGTTTCGAACCGCCGACCCATGACGATCTTCTCGGCACCACCGGCGGCACGCCGAATGCATCGCCCACCGGTTTTTCGACGCCCGATCTTGAGGCGCAGACGGCGACCACGGTCGAGGTCGGCTGGCGCGGCGAGCGCGGCTCGTGGAATATCGACGCCACCGCGTATTACTCCTGGGTGGAGAACGAATTGCTGAGCCTGCGCGACACCAGCGGTTCGCTGCTCTCCGCTTTCAACGCGGATGAAACCGTACATGCCGGTCTGGAGCTTGGCGTTTCCGGCGAGGTGCTGGATGGTCTGACCGCTCGTCTTGCCTATGTGCTGCAGGATTTCCGCTTCCGCGACGATCCGGTACGCGGTGACAACCGGCTGGCCGGCGCGCCGCGCCATGTCGTCAATCTCGCCCTGCAATATGCCATTTTCGAACAATGGGATATCGGCGCGGTGCTGCAATGGGTGCCTTCCAGGACCCCGGTCGACAACATGAATACGATGTATGCCGATCCCTATGCCGTGGTCGATCTCAAGACTGAATATCGCGTCAATGACAGGTTCTCGATCTACGGCGCGGTCACCAACGTCTTCGACAAGACCTATGCCTCATCCACACTCATTCTCGACCAGGCAAGCGCCGGTCAGGCGGTCTATCTGCCGGGCGACGGACGCGGATTTTATGCCGGTATCAAGGCGCGTTTCTGAAAGCGGAAAGGATCTGATCATGACGAGTTACACACGACGCCGGGCGCTGTCGCTGCTTTCCGGGCTGACCGTTGCGGGCCTTGCCGCGCCATCCGTCCTGAGGGCCGAGGCACCGCTTGTCTTTTACGGTCCGCCCGCAGCACCTTCAGCGGTTCTGGCTCATGCCGTAAAAGGCGGTTTCCTGAAGGATGTCGCGCCTGGGGCCGTCTTCAAGGCATGGAAAACGCCGGATGAAATGCGCGCTGCCGTCGCCTCCGGCTCCATGGGGGCGGTGGTGATGCCGAGCTACGGCGCTGCCAATCTCCATAATCGCGGCCTCGGTCTTGGGCTGATGAACGTGCTGACAACAGGTCTGCTCTACATCGTGTCGAAGGACGAGACGCTGACGTCGCTCGAAAGCCTTTCCGGCAAGACGCTGGCTCTGCCGTTCAAGAACGATATGCCCGATTTCGTTCTGCGCCGGCTGGTCGCTGAAAAAGGCTTGAAGCCCGGCGATATCAAGCTGGAATATGCCGCTTCGCCACCGGAAGCCGTGCAATTGCTGCTGACGGGGCGGGTAGATGCGGCCCTGCTGAGCGAACCGGCCGCGACCGCTGTACTGATCAAGGCAAAGTCGTTTTTCATGACCGTTCACCGCACCATCGATGTCCAGAAGGAATGGGCAAAGGTGGCGGGCAAGCCGGAAATCCCGCAGGCGGGCCTTGCCCTGACGTCGCAGGTTCAGCAAAAGCTCGGCAAGGCGGGTATAGAGGCTTTGCAGGCGGGAATGGAAGCGGCACTTGCCAGTGCCACAGCTGACCCGCAAACGGCGGCCGCGGCTGCGGCCGATGCCCTCGGTTTCCCGCCGGAAATCATCGCCGCCTCCTTCCCGACAAGCCATTTGTCGGCATTGAAGGCAAGTGCGGCACGCGCCGGTCTCGAGGCATTTTACGATGAACTCGCCAAGGCCGACCCGGCAATCATCGGCGGCCGGCGGCCGGATGACGGCTTTTATCTGGTGTAGCAGGCATGAACCGCATTCTTGAAAGTCTTGGTTGGACCGGTCGCTATCTCTGGGCGGGCTGGGCCGGGCTTTCCGGCATTTTCTGTTTTCTCGCCGCCTGGCAGGCCGGGCATGAGATTTACGGCTCCTTCATCCTGCCCTCGCCGGGGGAGACTTTCGCGGCAATCGGGCTTCTGGCGGCGCGGCCGGATTTCTTCGCCATCCTGTCGCAAAGCGCCATCAGGGCATTGACCGGTTTTGCCATTGCCGCCGGCATCGGAACGGTTGCAGGCCTACTGGCAGGCTATTCATTCGCTGCTATGCGGCTGATGAAGCCTGTTGTCACCGTCCTGCTCGGCGTGCCGCCCATCGGCTGGATTGTGCTGGCGCTCATCTGGTTCGGTTCGTCTGGCGGCACGGCCGTCATGACTGTGGTCATTGCTTCAGCGCCCGTTTCCTTCGCGGGCGCGCTGGAAGGAGTGGCCAAGCGCGACCGTCAGCTGGAGGTGATGGCGCAGGCCTTTGGCGCTTCGTGGTTTTACCGGCTGCGCACCGTCACCATGCCGCATGTGCTTTCCTATCTCTTTCCGGCATGGACGACCACGGCCGGAAGCGCCTGGAAAGTAACTGTCATGGCGGAGCTTCTATCGAATTCCGGCGGCATCGGCGGTGAACTGGCCACTGCACGGGCGCTGTTCGATATCGCGCAGGTGAGCGCCTGGCTCACCATCACCGTCGCGCTGGCGCTCATCACCGATTACGGCCTGCTGCATCTGCTGCGCGAAGCGCTGGAACGCTGGCGCGCCGCCGGATTGCCATGGGGTGTCAAACGATGAGCGACCATTCTGCCTTGAGTTTCGAGCATGTCGGCCACGCCTTTCTCGGCCGCAGCCTGTTCGAGAATTTCGATCTCCGCATCGCACCGGGGGAAACCGTGGCGTTGCTCGGCCCTTCCGGCAGCGGCAAGACGACGATTTTGCAGATCGCGGCGGGTATCATCGATCCCGTTCGCGGCCGAGTGCGGCGCAATTACCGCAGGCAGGGCCTGGTGTTTCAGGAGTCGCGGTTGCTGCCGTGGATGACGTTGATCGACAATATCGCTTATGGCCTTGCGGCAGCCGGAATGCCAAAACGGCAACGGCGGGAAACCGCCGGGCAGTTTGCCCTGGAAGTCGGTCTGGAAGAGACGGATTTTCACAAATATCCGGTCGAGCTTTCCGGCGGCATGCGCCAGCGTGCCGGGGTGGCGCGTGCGCTTGCCGTTGAACCGGACATGCTGTTTCTGGACGAACCCTTCAGTGCTGTTGATGTCGGCCTGCGCCGGCATTTGCAGGAACTTCTGGTGGATGCTGCTCGCCGGCGTGGTTTCTCCACGCTCCTCGTAACCCACGATCTTCATGAAGCGCTGCTGGTGGCCGACAGGCTGATCGTGCTCTCCGGCGTCGATGGCCGGGTTGTTGCCGCACATACTCCGGCCGGTTCGCCGGGGCGGCGCATGGCGCGCGCAGTGTTCGACGAAGTGGAATTCCTGTCCGAGAGCCCGGCTTTCGCCGAATTGTTTTCGGCAAAGGAGCGGATGCGATGAGACAGCCACCAATCCTTTCGGAAGCCTTGCGGCTGTTTTTCCCTTTGGCAGCCCTGCATGGCGCGGTCTGGCCGTTCTTGTGGGTCGTCATCGGCGGCTACGCCTTACCTTTTGCCGATGCTGTTCCGCCCTCGCAATGGCATGCCCATGAAATGATTTTCGGCACCTATGGCATGGCGCTCGCTGGTTTTCTCGGCTCGGCAGTGCCTGAATGGACCGATACGAAAGCGGCGGCGGGTCGCACACTTGTTTATTTTGCCGGTCTCTGGCTGCCGGGCCGCCTGATCGGTTTCGTGGGGGCCGATGCGTGGAGCCTGCTGGCGGGCTTTTTTGATCTGGCATTTCTACTCGCGCTCTCCGTCCTCATCGGCAAGGCGATGCTCGTGCGGCGAACGACGAAACATCTGGCGTTCCTCGTCTGGCTCATTCTGTTTGCGGCGATGGAGACCGGCGTGCGCTATGCTTGGTGGATCGGTGATCTGGAACTCGCAGCCCGCTGTCTGGAGGCGGCGCTGTGCATCTTCACCGTGCTGTTTTCGCTCTCGGCGGCGCGCATCAATGTGGTCGTCATCAATCTGGCGCTCGATCCGAGCGGCGAGACCACGCCTTACCGGCCCCATCCCGGCCGCCAGCACATGGCGGGCGCCATGGTGACGCTTTACATAGTGGCGAAACTCTTCTTTCCGGAAAGCGATGTCTGCGCCTGGTTGGCGCTTGCGGCCGGTGCGGCGTTTTTTGACCGACTGGCAGAGTGGTTCATCGGGCGTGCCGCCTTCAAAACCGAGGTGCTGCTGCTCGGCCTCGGCAATGCCTTTGCCGGTGCGGGTTTTCTGGTGCTCGGGGCGGTGCGGCTCGGTTTTTCCGTCACGCCCGCCGCTGGCCTGCACCTGTTGTCGGTGGGCGCGCTTGGCTGCGCCATCATGGCGGTGTTCATCATCGCCGGGCTGCGGCATACCGGACGCAACCTGACATATCTGCCGTGGCAGGCGCATATGGCCGCCGCCCTGATGGTGGCGGCCGGGCTGATCCGCATCCTGCCGGAATTCGATTTCGCAGCATCCCTGTCACCCCATCATCACGGCCTCAGTGCTATCCTGTGGGCGGCAAGTTTCGGGGTCTGGCTTCAGGGCTTCCTGCCCTTCATGCGTGCGCCCGGAGTTGATGCAGCGGGAGCTTGCGGCTGAGGCGCAACGTGTTCCCCCGCCTTCGACGCTTTCGTGTGGCCTGATTATTTTTTCGGCAAAAGCGCAATATGAAATCAGTGACTTAGGCCAGCACTATTGATGAATGTTATTTCAAATAAATAATCAATAAAATCAAGTGGTTGAATATTTCTGCCTTTTGGCCGATGATAACTCGAACCGAACAGGGAAACGCGAATATGCCCAAAATAGTCGCGCCTCTACACGCAGATGGAAAGCCGAGCCGGACGAGGGAGCTTATTACCTTCGCCGTTCTGGCCTTTGGGATCTGGCCTGTGCTGGCGGTCGGATTTGTCGGAGCCTATGGCTTCATCGTCTGGATGTTCCAGATCATTTACGGGCCGCCGGGGCCGCCCGGCCATTGAGGGCGAATGACGATGCAAGTCTCTCTCAGCCGGCGTGACTTTCTGCGCGGCGGACAAAAACGGGAAACACGTATCTGTCCCCCCGGGGTCGCGTTGAGCGACCTCGCCGCCTGCAGCGGTTGCGCAAAATGCGTAGAAGCCTGTCCCACTGGCATCATCACCCTGTCGGGCGGCTCGCCTTCGGTCGATTTCTCGGCCGGGGAATGCACCTTTTGCGGCAAATGCGCGGAAGCCTGCCCCGAGCCGGTTTTTGCCGTCCCTGCGGCGCAGCGCTTCGATCATGTCATGGCGATTGGCGATGGGTGTCTCGCCTTCGGCAATGTCGATTGCCAAGCCTGCCGCGATGCCTGTCCGACCGAGGCCATCCGGTTTCACCCCCGCCGCGGCGGCCCCTTCGTGCCCGAGCTTATCGCGGATGCCTGCACCGGCTGCGGGGCCTGTGTGTCCGTCTGCCCGACGGGTGTGATCAAGATCAAGGAAACAGCCACGGAGATGCAATATGCCTGAAAATACAGGCCGGTATCATGTCTCAAGCGCTGTCGTGGCGGTGATGCCGCAGGTGCGGGACGCCGTGTTCGCAACGCTTTTAACGCTCGACAATGTCGAGGTTCATGGTGAGGGCAACGGCAAGATTGTCATCGTCATAGACGGCACGAGCACCGGCATGCTGGGCGATACGCTCACTTATATTTCGACACTCGACGGTGTGATTGCCGCCAACATGGTTTTCGAACACGTCGACACAGAGGAGACAGGCGGCGATGAGCAGCGAACTGACGCGGCGTGATCTATTGAAGGCCCATGCCGCCGGCATTGCGGCGGCAACGGCGGGCATTGCGCTGCCGGCCGCCGCCCAGCCAGTGCCGGGCGGTGTTTCCGCATTGCAGATCAAATGGTCCAAGGCGCCCTGTCGTTTCTGCGGCACAGGCTGCGGCGTCATGGTTGGCGTCAAGGAAGGCAAGGTTGTCGCCACCCATGGCGACATGCAGGCGGAGGTCAATCGCGGCCTCAACTGCATCAAGGGCTATTTCCTGTCCAAGATCATGTACGGCAAGGACCGGCTGCAGACCCCGCTTCTGCGCAAGAGAAACGGCGTCTACGCCAAGGACGGCGAGTTCGAGCCGGTGAGCTGGGACGAGGCCTTTGACGTGATGGCGCAGCAGTGCAAGCGGGTGTTGAAGGAGAAGGGGCCGACAGCCGTCGGCATGTTCGGCTCGGGCCAGTGGACGATCTTCGAAGGTTATGCCGCGACCAAGCTGATGCGTGCCGGTTTCCGTTCCAACAATCTTGATCCCAATGCCCGTCACTGCATGGCTTCGGCCGCTTACGCCTTCATGCGCACCTTCGGCATGGACGAGCCGATGGGCTGTTACGACGATTTCGAACACGCCGATGCTTTCGTGCTCTGGGGCTCGAACATGGCGGAGATGCATCCCATTCTGTGGACCCGCATTGCCGACCGGCGTCTGGGCTTTGACCATGTGAAGGTGGCGGTGCTTTCGACCTTCACCCATCGCAGCATGGATCTGGCCGATGTTCCGATCATCTTCAAACCGGGTACGGACCTCGTCATCCTCAATTACATCGCCAACCACATCATCAAGACCGGCCGCGTCAACGAAGACTTCGTGAAGAACCACACGAAATTCGTGCGTGGTGTCACCGATATCGGTTATGGCCTGCGGCCCGACAATCCGGTGGAGGTGAACGCCGCCAATTCTGCCGATCCGACCAAGACAGAGGCGATCGATTTCGAGACCTTCAAGGAATTCGTCTCCGAATACACGCTGGAAAAAACCGCCGCCATGACCGGGGTGGAAGCCGGCTTCCTGGAAGAACTGGCCGAGCTTTATGCCGACCCGAAACGCAAGGTCATGTCGCTGTGGACCATGGGTTTCAACCAGCATGTTCGCGGCGTCTGGGCCAACCAGATGGTCTATAATATCCACCTTCTGACCGGCAAGATTTCTGAGCCGGGCAACAGCCCGTTCTCGCTCACCGGCCAGCCATCGGCCTGCGGCACGGCGCGTGAGGTGGGAACCTTTGCCCACCGCCTCCCGGCCGACATGACGGTGACCAATCCGGAACACCGCAAACATGCCGAAGAAATCTGGCGCATACCGCACGGTGTCATCCCGGAAAAGCCGGGTTACCACGCCGTGCAGCAGGATCGCATGCTGCATGACGGCAAGCTGAATTTCTACTGGGTACAGGTCAACAACAACGTCCAGGCCGGTCCCAACACCAAGAACGAGACCTATCTCGGTTATCGCAATCCCGAAAACTTCATCGTGGTCTCGGATGCCTATCCGACCATCACCGCCATGAGTGCCGACCTCATCCTGCCCGCCGCCATGTGGGTGGAGAAAGAAGGGGCTTACGGCAATGCCGAGCGGCGCACCCATGTCTGGCACCAACTGGTGGAGGCGACAGGCGAGGCGCGTTCCGATCTGTGGCAGCTGGTGGAGTTTTCCAAGCGCTTCACCACCGACGAGGTGTGGCCGGCGGAACTGCTGGACGCCAATCCGGACTATCGCGGCAAAACGCTGTTTGAGGTTCTCTACAAGGATTGCGATGTCGGTAAGTTCCCGCTGAGCGAAATCAATGCGGATTACAAGAACCAGGAATCCACGGATTTCGGTTTCTACCTGCAAAAGGGTCTGTTTGAGGAATATGCCGCTTTCGGGCGCGGTCACGGCCACGATCTGGCGCCTTACGATGCCTATCACGAGGTGCGCGGCATGCGCTGGCCTGTGGTGGACGGCAAGGAAACGCTGTGGCGTTACCGCGAGGGTTACGACCCCTACGTCAAGCCGGGCGAGGGCGTGAAGTTCTACGGCAACAAGGATGGCAAGGCGGTCATCATCGCCGTGCCTTACGAGCCGCCGGCGGAATCCCCGGATGAGGAATTCGACACCTGGCTGGTGACGGGCCGCGTGCTGGAGCACTGGCATTCCGGCTCCATGACCATGCGCGTGCCGGAACTTTACAAGGCTTTTCCCGGCGCTCGCTGTTTCATGAATGCCGCCGATGCGCGCAAGCGCGGGCTCAATCAGGGTGCGGAAATCCGCATCGTCTCGCGCCGTGGCGAAATCCGCTCCCGCGTGGAAACGCGCGGCCGCAACCGCATGCCGCCCGGCGTCATCTTCGTTCCCTGGTTCGACGCCAGCCAGTTGATCAACAAGGTGACTCTCGACGCAACCGATCCCATCTCCAAGCAGACGGATTTCAAGAAATGCGCAGTCAAGATAGAGCCAGTCGCATGATCAGGAAACACGGATGGATCGCCGCCACGCTTCTGGTCGTGGCGCTGGCGACGGGAGCCGTTGCGCAGATGGTGCCGGAATTGTCCGGCCCGCGCGGCGATGCCATGAGGACCGAGCCGGCAAAACCCCTGCCGAAATGGGTGATCGACGATTTCAGGCGCATGCGTGCCTATCCAGAGCAGCCGCCGGTCATCCCGCATTCGATCGACGGTTACCAGCTTTCGGTCAATACCAACCGCTGTCTGTCCTGTCACAAGCGCGAATTCACGCAGGACTCCGGCGCGCCGATGATCAGCGTCACCCATTACATGACGCGGGAAGGCCAGATGCTGGCGGATGTTTCACCACGTCGCTATTTCTGCACAGCCTGCCATGTGCCGCAGGCCGATACGCGGCCGCTCGTGCCCAACACCTTTCAGGACATGAGCGAAATGGGTGTCAAACCGGCGGGTAGCGAATGATGATCGCCCGTGTGAAAAAGCTCCTCGCCTGGCTGTGGGTGGTTCTGACGACGCCGGCCGCCACGCTCAGCCTTGCTTTTCTAACCCTCGGCGGCTTCGTTGGCGGGGTGATGTTCTGGGGCGCCTTCAACACCGCGCTTGAAATGACCAACAAGGAGGCCTTCTGCATTTCCTGCCACGAGATGCGGGCGAATGTTTACGAGGAACTGACGCGAACGGTGCATTTCTCCAACCGTTCCGGCGTGCGCGCCTCCTGCCCGGATTGCCATGTGCCGCATGAATGGACGGACAAGATTGCCCGCAAGATGCAGGCTTCCAAGGAGGTATGGGGCAAGATCTTCGGCACCATCGATACGCGCAAGAAATTTCTCGACCATCGCCTTGAGCTTGCACAACACGAATGGTCGCGCCTCAAAGCCAATGACAGCCTGGAATGCCGCAATTGCCATTCCTCCGCCGCCATGGACTTTACCAAGCAGACGCAGCGTGCTGCCGACATTCATTCCAAATATCTGCTGACGGGCAAGGCCACCTGCATCGATTGCCACAAGGGCATCGCCCATGAATTGCCGAATATGGAAGGCATCGATCCCGGCTGGAAAATGCCGCCGGCGCTCAACGATGAACCGGGACAGACGGCGTCTGCGGTCGATGACTTGCGCCGCGCCATGAGCGATGTGCACAGGAACGTTTTCTGAGCATCAGATGCGGGCATGGGAAGCCGGGGTCAGACCCGTCCGGCTTCCTCGATGAACCGGCGCAATAGGGGCAGATGCCGCCTTTCGGCAAGGCAGACGGCGTATTCGTCGATCAGTTCGCGGGCGTCGCCTAGAGGAACGAAGGAAAGCCGCGCATCGTGGCCGAATTCCAGATCGGCGACCACACCGCATCCCACCCCGTTGGCAATCGCTTCCCGCACGCCTTCTCTGGAGGAGATTTCGATCACGGGCTGGATGGAGATGCCGTGATCGGCGAGGTTCTTTTCGAAGATTTCACGCGTGCGCGATCCGCGCTCGCGCATGACGAAGGATAGGCCTTCCAGTTCGGCCATAAGGACGTTCTGCCGCGCAGCCAGCGGATGCGAGACGGGTACGCATAAACCAAGCCGCATGCTGAGAAATTTGACACCGTAAAGGCGCGGATCGTCGGGTGCGCGGGCGGTGATGGCGACATCGGCCCGGTAGTCGATGATCTGCTCCACTACCCGTGCCGAATTGTCGACCGAAAGGGAAAAGGTCAGTTGCGGCCGCTCGGCCTTCAATCGCGAAAGAATGGGAAGTGGCAGGATGGGGCCATCGGCTGCAACGCGCAGGTGCCCGCCGGCGGCACTTTCCCCACCGCGAAGCAGGGCCTTCGCCTCATTTTCCGCCTGGAACAGGCGAGCGGTGATTTCGAACAGGCGTTCGCCCTGCGGACTGAGGCTCACCCCCCGCGGTTTTCTTTCCAGAAGGTTCACGCCGCTGATCGCCTCCAGTTCCCGAACATGGGCCGAAAGCGTGGACTGGCTTATCGCCATGTCCCGTGCAGCCTGGGAAAAACCGCCCGATTGCGCGACGATATGAAAGGCCTTCAGCTGCGTGGTCGACATGGGGTCCTGTTCTGCCGCCGGTCGACACGACTGGACCGATGCGAAGTAATTATCGGTGAAAACGCTGACAACTCCATGACGCCTGCGGGAAGGTTTCGTTTACCCTGCTGCGAAACCGATGGCGGGCATGGGAAAACGCTATGGCGCGTTTACACTTTGTTAGGAATTCGTCATCGGCGCGTTAGTCCCCGTCCTTAATCGTACCGGCATGGCCAAAGGGCCAACCCGTTTCACGCAAAAAGGCCAATGAGATGACGACCTCCCAAAATCCGATCGCCAATCCCATCGAATCCTCTTCCGACTGGCTGCTGGCCATTCCGCGGCTGTCGCAGCAACAGGGCATTCTGGTCTCGCCGAATGGTACCGGCATGGCGACGTCCTACAGCCTCGTTTATGACGTTTATTTCCCGAAGAATGGCTCCTCCGGTTGGATGCCCTTTCTGCAGACCGACCTTACCAATGTCAGCGACGGCGATATTTTCGGCAAGGCAAGCGGCGACAGCTATGGTCTCGGCATCAGCAGCGATTATCGCGGCACAGCCAGGCTGGACGCCTGGAACCGCATAGGCCTGACAATCGAAACGGACGCCAGCGGTGCGGTTTCGATGAAGAAATATATTAATGGAGAATTCGTCGCCGAGCAGAAGATCGCGGCATCCGCTGCTGGTCGCTTCGCCATCGACATGTCCAAGGGCTTCCTGATCTTCTCTGACGAGGATGGTGAGACTTCGCCCGGTTATCTTAGCAATTTCCTGTTCCTCAAACAGGCTCTGACTGCTGACGAGGTATCCTATCTCGGAGGCCCCAAGGCCACGGGCATTTTGCCGGTCGAGATGAAGGTGGAGGCCGAAAAGGTTGGCGTCCTCGAAACCCGTTTCGCCGAAGGCTCGGCCTCACCGGTTATGGGAGGTGGTACAGTCACTGGTAAAGGCACGACCCTGGAATTTAAGACACCGGCCCAGGCCGGTATTCTTGCCATCGGTGAAAAACCCGCAGTCGATACGGCCTCGGTTATTAAAACGTCTGCGATCAAGGACATGATGGTTACGCCGGATGCGGCGAATGTGACCATCGATCTGTCGAAGCATTTCTCCGGTGAGAAGCTCACATTTACGGTTCAAAACAGTAAGAACGAGACTGTGGATGCGGTATTGACGGACGGCAACAAGCTGACGCTCGATTTTGCCGCCCTTGGTCATTCCGATATCCGAGTGACGGCAACTGATAGCGCCGGCAAGAGCGTTACGGACGACTTCCGCGTGCGTGTCGCCGGCCCGAATGCCTACACCATCGCAGTGTTCCCTGACACGCAGGACTATACCTCCAATGACGGTATCAAGCACCTGTTCGGCGAGATGACGCAATGGCTGGTCGACAATCGCGATAGCCACAAAATCGTCTTCATGAGCCATGTCGGAGATATAACCCAGAACAACCGCCCGGCCGAATGGGACATCGCCGAACCGGCGCTGCGCAAGCTTGACGGTAAGGTGCCTTACGCGCTGCTTCCGGGCAACCACGATCAGGCTAATGGCGGAAGCGCGGCTGACCACACCTCCGTTGAACTGGACCGCCGCTTCTCTGCCGAAAAGCAAGCTGCGACCAATGCTGGCGTCTTCGGCGGCGCCTACGATCAGGAACAGGCCGCCGCGCGCAATACCTACAGCACCTTTACCGCGCCTGACGGCACCAAATGGCTGTCGATCTCGCTCGAATTCGGCCCGCGCGACGACGTGATCCGCTGGGCGGGCGATGTCATCGAGAAATTCCCCGACCACCGCGTCATGCTCGCCACTCATTCGCTGACGAGCTATGCAACACGCCAGGACAATCTGGCCCTGCCGCTTTACGACGAAGGTGCGGGTTACGACTATGGCATGCGCACCGATCAGCGGGGTGCAAACGACGGCGAATATGTCGCGCGCGCCCTGCTGTCGCGTTATCCAAACATCGTCATGACCTTCTCCGGCCATATTTTCGGCGACGGCGCGGAAACCGACATCACGTACAACCAGTATGGCGAGCCAGTCTTCCAGTTCTTGGTCAACTACCAGAACGGTGTATCGCGTGAAATCACCGGAAACGGCGTCGAATCCCGCGGTAATAATGGCGGTAACGGTGCGATGCGCCTGATCACCATCGATCCCGACAATAACCGCATCACCACCGAAACCTATTTCACTGCCTTCGACGACTATCTCGACGGTTATCGCACCAAGCCGGAACTCGATCGCGATGGCCTGACCGGTTATTATCGCGGCCATCAGGAAGTGTTCGAGAACGTCCATGTCGGCCACGGCACGGCGCGGGCCATGGCTGAGGCCGGGGATGACATCGTCGCCAACGGCTCCACCGGCGCATCTTCCGCCGCTGTCTCCCTGTCGGCGGCAAAGTCGCTGTTGGCTGGTGAGATTCAAAGCTTCGTCTGGACAGATAAAAATGGTGACGTCGTTGCAGAAGGCAGGGAGGCTTCAGTCGATCTCGCTCTTGGCAAGCACAAGCTGACGCTCACGGCAACGGACGCCAATGGCGTCAAGACCACTGATAAGGTCGATGTTCTGGTACGCGGCGACCGCACCCTGCTCATTGAAAACTTCAACGACGGCAAAGCCGACGGCTGGGCCACCGATTTCGGGGCTGCCGATGGCAATACCGGCCGGTTCCTGCTGAAGGGCACGGTGTTTTCCCGTCCGACCGCGACCGCTGGTCTTGCCGCCCCCGAAGCCGCGCTTTTCGACCAGAGCGATGCGGCCGGCAACAAGCTCGTTTATATCGGCGCCCAGTCAGCGACCTGGAGCGACTACGTCTTCGAGGCGACGCTGACGCAACTCGATAACGATGCGATGGGCGTCTACTTCTATTATAAGGACGCGAACAACTACTACCGCTTCGCCATGGATGGCGAAACGAACCGTCGCCAGCTCGTAAAGGTCGCCGACGGAAAGTCGGTCGTGCTTGCCGAGGTGAAGGAAGGCACGCCCTACAATATGGAAATTCCGCTGACCGTTGCGATGGTCGGCGGCTCCATCAACGTCTTCCTCGGTGACAAGAACGTCTTTGGCGGTCCTGTCGTGGATACGAACGCGCCGCTTTCCGGCGGCACCGTCGGCGTCTACTCCAGCGGCCAGCGGGCTTCGGTTTTTGACGATATCGTAGTGACGAAGGCCGTCACGACCGCGAAAGCAGGTATCGACCAGAGAACCTATGACATCGATGGCGACGGCAAGGCGTCCGTGACACTCGACGCATCAGGTTCTTTCGGGCCAGAGCAACTGACCGACTTCACCTGGACCGACCTCAAGGGCAATGTCGTCGCAACCGGTAAGAAGGCCGATGTCATCCTCGATGCGGGCGTGAATAAACTGCTCCTCAAGGTTACGGCTGCTAACGGTTCCATTTCAACCGATCGTATCGACATCACCGTCGTCGAAAGGACGAAAATCCTTGTTGCCGAGGATTTCTCTTCCGCCGCGGCAATGGCGCGTTTCAAGATCGTTGATGAGGGCGAGTTCGGCGGTATCGGGCCGGATGGCAAGTCGTCTGAATGGCTGATTTCCAACGGCAAGCTGCTTCAGACGACGGGACTTGCCAGCCGCGAACTGACCTGGAGCGGTGCAACCAACTCCGACTACTACAAGCGCGGATGGAGCCCGATGGGCGATGGCGTCAACGTGCTGCGTCTCGGCACCTATGCGCTGTTTCAGGATCCGGCGGCGCTTGCCTGGACGGATTATGCCGTTGAGGCGACGTTCCAGACCCCGGACAAGGACGGCCTCGGCTTCCTCTTCCGTTACAAGGACAGCAAGAATTACTACAAGCTGGAACTTGATGCCGACGGCATTCTCGACCGTAGCCCCGGCAACGGCGCCGGCAGCATCTTCAACCTCGTGCGCATGAAGAACGGCATCGAGGAAATTCTTGCCCAGGTTCCGGGCAAATACGAGCCCGGTCAGGCGATGAAGCTTCGCGCCGAAGTCGTCGGCGACAAGATCACAGCCTTCCTCAATGACGAGGCGCTGTTCGCTTATCCGATCGGTGACCGCGAACTCGATGCCGGTACCTTCGGTCTTTATTCCTGGGGCAATGCCGGTTTGACTTTCGACAATCTGACCGTCGTCGACCTGAAATCCGGGCTTGATGCAGGAAATATTATCAGCGGTACAGACGGCCACGACTTACTTGAAGCCAAAACCGCTGATGCGACCATCCTCGGCCACGACGGTAACGATACGCTCCTCGGCTCATCGGGCGATGATCGTCTGGATGGCGGCAATGGTGATGATGCGCTGATCGGTGGTGCTGGCCGCGACGGGCTCTCCGGCGGTGCCGGTGATGACAAGCTCTGGGGTGATGCCGGCGACGACATGATTTCAGGTGGTCTTGGCGACGATTTCATCGAGGGCGGCCGTGGCAACGATCTGCTGATCGGAGGCGATGGGTCGGACCTTTATCGTTACGGGCGCGGTGATGGTTCCGACATCATCATCGAGGCTGCGCCGGCAGCTCGTGGGACCGATATTCTTTACCTGCACAATATCGACAGAAGCGAGGCTGTTCTGCGCAAATATGGCCAGTCCGTCGAAATCGAACTGGCGGGCGGCGAAAAACTGTCGCTGCGCAACCAGCTGGCGGATGGCGGTATCGAAATGCTGCGTTTCGCTGATGGTACAAACCTCGGCCGCGAGGCCATCACCAAGGGTCTCGTGAACCGGGGTCCGGTCGCGGTGTCTGAAACGCTTGCCGCGATCAATGAGGATGCCGTGTCCTTCCTCATTCCGTTCAGCGCCCTGCTTGCGAATGACAAGGACGCCGATCTGGACGTATTGGCAGTGGCCAGCGTTTTCCGTGTCATTGGTGGCACGGCGGTTCTGGAGGAAGCCGGCATCCGCTTTACCGCGGCCGCCAATTTCAACGGCAAGGCATCCTTCAGCTACAAGATCGCCGACGGTCGCGGCGGTTCCAGCGAAGCGACTGCGGCCTTCACCATCAAGCCGGTCAATGACGTGCCTGTCACCGCCTCCATCGCCGTGACAACCGACGAGGATATCGCCCTTAAAGGCACGGTCGTCGCCTCCGACGTCGATGGCGACACGCTTTCCTATGCCATCAAGACGGGCGCAAATGCCTCGAAGGGCACTGTCGCGATCGATGCCGCAACCGGTGAATGGACCTATACGCCGAACATAAATGTCAACGGAACCGACAGCTTCACGGTTGTCGTTTCTGACGGTAAGGGCGCCAGCGTCGAGAGCGTGGTGACCGTGACGGTCGCTCCCGTCAACGACGCGCCTGTTGCTGTTGCAGACAGGATTGCGCTCCCCGAAAAGGACAAAGCCGCCTTCGATCTCGTCGCCAACGACACCGATGTGGAAGCTGACCGTCTTGCACTCGTCAGCATCGCCGTGACGGCGGTTGCGGGCCTTGCCATAACCAATCAGCAGGCGGCTGCCGCCTTCTCGGTGGTGGACGGCAAGCTGGTTGTCGATCCTTCCTCCGCCTTTGCGGCGCTGGAAGATGGACAGCAGGCGACCGTGACGCTCAGCTACACGGTTCGTGACACAAATGGCGGCGAAGCCAAGGGCACGACAACGGTCACGGTGGACGGCTATACCGAATACAACATCGTTGAAGGCGGTAATGGCAACGACATGCTGATCGGGACCAGCCGCAAGGATATGCTCGAAGGCGGCGACGGTGACGACACGATGGTTGCCGGCGAAGGCAACGACATGGTGGATGCCGGAGCCGGTAACGACCGTGTTCTCGCCGGCGAGGGCAATGATGTGATCGACGGCGGTGCGGGCAATGACGTGCTGATGGGCGGATCCGGTAACGACGTTATAAGCGGTGGAGCCGGAAACGACACGCTGAATGGCGGCGCAGGCGATGATACGCTGAGCGGTGGCACCGGCAATGATACCCTGACGGGTGGCAGCGGTGCCGACACCTTCGTCTTCGCCGCCGGTAATGGTCGCGATGTCGTCACCGACTTCGAGGCCGGTGCCGAGGGCAAGGATGTCGTTCAGCTCTCGAAGGATGTCTTCTCGGACTACCAGGCACTCATCGCGTCCGGCTCCTTTACCAATGGGGAAAACGGCGCTGAGATTGCCTTCAACGACGGCTCTTCCATCACCTTCGCCAATGTGAAGACGGAACAATTCGCCATCGACGACTTCCGCTTCGCCTGAACCATGAAAGGCGCATCCGATCGGATGCGCCTTTTGTCGCTCGCAGGCGCCTGTCACCGGCACGTTATCGCCGGCTGATACCGCCATCGCGATCTCAACGGATAGTAAAAATGCGTTTTCACTCTGCCAATAATAATGTTCGCCAGATCAAGGGTGTGTTCGCCGGCTGTGCCGGCGCTTTCATCGGCATCGGGCTGATGAGCGCTCTGGTCAATATTCTTTATCTCACCGGCTCGCTGTTCATGATGGAGGTCTATGACCGCGTCCTGCCGAGCCGCAGCCTGCCGACGCTGGTCGCCCTGTTCGGCATCGTCGTGGTGCTTTACGCGTTTCAAGGCCTGTTTGATGCGCTGCGTGGCCGCTTGCTGGTGCGGCTTTCCGATCGTCTCGATCAGGCGCTGTCATCGAAGGTCTACGATGCGGTTATCGGCCTTCAGCTGCGCCTGCCCGTCAGCGGCCGTCAGGCGCAGCCGCTCCGCGATCTCGATACGATCCGCTCGTTCCTGTCCGGCAGCGGGCCGCTTGCGTTGTTCGATCTGCCCTGGCTGCCATTTTATATTGCTATCTGCTTCGCTTTTCATTTCTGGCTCGGTGTCACCGCGCTTGCCGGTGCCGCCATTCTTACGATTTTCACGCTGATGACGGAGCTGGTGTCACGGCGTCCGGTGGAAGAGGCGGCGTACCACTCCGCCAAACGTAACCGACTGGCCGAAACCAGCCGCCGTAATGCCGATATTATTTCCGTCATGGGAATGGCTTCACCCCTACGCGCACGCTGGCAGACGGATAACCGCGCCTATGTTCGCGAGCAGAGGTCGGCAAGCGATATCGCCTCCGGTTTCGGCGTGGCAAGCAAGGTGCTGCGCATGCTACTGCAATCCGGCATCCTCGCGGTCGGTGCCTGGCTCGTCATCAACGAACAGGCGACGCCGGGCATCATCATTGCCGGTTCCATCCTGTCTGCAAGGGCGCTGGCGCCGGTCGATCTTGCCATCGCCAACTGGAAAGGTTTCATTGCCGCCCGGCAAAGCCGCCGGCGTCTTGAAAAAACGCTGGCGCTGCTGCCGGACGGGACCGCGCGTATGGATCTGCCCGCGCCGCACGCCCTTTTGTCGGTCGAGCGGGTGGGTGCCATGCCGCCCGAAGCGACTGAACCGGTGCTGCAGGACATCGTCTTCACACTCGCAGCCGGCAGCGCCCTTGGTGTGATCGGCGCAAGCGGCTCCGGCAAGAGTTCACTGGCACGGCTTCTCGTCGGCCTTTGGCGGCCGCTCAAAGGTGCCATTCGGCTGGATGGTGCGACGCTCGACCAATGGCCGGCGGAGGCGTTGGCGCGCCATATCGGCTACATGCCGCAATCTATCGAACTGCTGGACGGCACGATCGCCGAAAATATCGCCTCCTTTGATCCGGAAGCGCGTTCGGAGAAGATCATCGCGGCGGCGCGCGCGGCGCGAATTCACGATCTCGTCATCAGCCTGCCGGATGGTTATTCCACCGAGGTCGGAGAAACCGGACGGCAATTGTCGGCGGGGCAGAAACAACGGATCGCCCTTGCCAGAGCGCTTTATGGTGAACCGTTTCTGGTTGTGCTCGACGAACCGAATTCCAACCTCGATTCAGAGGGTGAGGATGCGCTGACCGCAGCCATTCTCGGGGTTCGCGAACGTGGCGGTGTGGCCGTCATCATCGCCCACCGTCCAAGCGCGCTTTTTGCCGTGGACAAGGTGCTGATGCTTGCCGACGGACGACAGCAGGCTTTCGGTCCGAAAGAGGAGGTGCTTGCCAAGGTGCTGCGCCCGGTTGGCGGCACGGCAGGCGCGCTTAAGGTCGTGCAGGCGGCGGAAACAGGAAAGGCTTGAAAATGGATGAATGGCAGACACTCAGGCGCTCGATCCGCAATCACCTTGTTGTCGGAGGTCTCGGATTTCTGACGCTGACAGGCCTGTTCGGCGGCTGGGCGGTTGGCACGGAGATCGTCGGCGCGGTGATTGCGCAGGGATCGCTGGTGGTTGAAACCAGCCTCAAGAAAGTCCAGCATCCGGCGGGTGGTGTCGTCAGCGAGCTGATGGTTCGCGACGGCGATCGGGTGAAGGCCGGTGATGTGGTGATGCGTATCGATGCGACAATGACCAAAGCCAATCTGGCCATCGTTGTCAAAAGCCTCGATCAATTCACCGCCCGCAAGGCGCGGCTTGAAAGTGAGCGCGACCGGGCCGACAGTGTGGTGTTTCCGCAGGCTTTGCTTGTTCGGGCCGATGACGCAGAGATTGCTGCGATGATGAACGCGGAGCAGCGTCTTTATGAAACCCGCAAGGCTGTCCGTGAAAGCAAAAAAAGCCAGCTCGAACAGCGCGTGCGGCAGCTTCGAGATGAGATAACCGGCATGGAATCCGAGCGCGCAGCGAATTTCCGCGAGCAAGGGATGGTCGATGAGGAATTGAGCCGCTTTCGCTCGCTGCATGAAAGGGGCCTGATGGAAAGAAGTCGGCTCAGCACGCTGGAGCGTCAGGCGACGGATATCGAAGGGGATATCGGCCGGCTGATGGCGGGCATTGGCGGCGTCGAGGCGAAGATCAGTGAAACGGCACTACAGATTCTCCAGGTTGATGAGCAATGGTCGGAGGAAGTCGGCTCGGACCTGCGTGAAATGGAAGCCCGCATCGGCGAATATGTCGAGCGGCGCGTGGCGGCTGAAGACCAGCTGAAACGTGTCGATATCATCGCGCCGCAGGATGGTGTCGTGCATCAGCTTTCAGTGCACACCGTCGGCGGAGTCGTGGCACCCGGTGAGCCGATCATGATGATTGTCCCTGAGGTCGACAAGCTGGTGGTCGAGGCCAAGGTTGCGCCGCAGGATATTGACCAGATCTATTATGGTCAGCGGACAAACCTGCGTTTCTCTGCCTTCAATCAGAAGACCACGCCGGAAATCACCGGAACGGTGGAGCGCATTTCTGCGGATGTGACGGTGGATCAGCGAACGGGTGCCAGCCATTACGTGGTGCGTGTCGCAACCTCTCCGGAGCAGATAAAGCGGCTTGGGGAATTCAGCCTGATGCCCGGCATGCCGGTGGAGGCCTTTATCACCACCGGCGAGAGAAGCGTTTTGTCGTATTTTCTCAAACCTCTGCTCGACCAGGCCAACCGGACGTTCCGCGAGGTTTGAGAGGCTGCGGCACCGAACAAAAAAAATGGAGACGGTCTATAAAGGCTGTGTGTCCTTCGCATATGCGGTGCCGAACCGCCGACGGAGCCCTGCAAAGCCCGGGTTTCGGGCTGATCCGCAATATCCGCATGCATCTCCGTCATAGCGAAGCGGGTACGGCAGGGTGATCAAGTCGTCGGTTGCAGGAGAAAATAGTCTCGTGGCGCAGGCGCGTCGCAACTGGAGCCGGTTTGAGATCGGCATGACGACAAGGCTGCTCGTACTTATCGTCAGCCTCACACCGTGCGCCCGTCAGGCGCACGGTGCTTTTTATTGCGGGACCGGATCGCAATCTATGGCAATCCGGCTCCGTTCGCACGAAAATGTCAGCCGATCTGCGCGTTATCGTCACGCTTGATGGCGACGACGGCCGAGCGTGGCAGCTTGCCTTCGCCATCCGGGAAGGGGGCGTCGGGGTGCTGGATGCCGACGAAGTGGGTGCGCTTGTCGCCGGACCAGGTCTGGCCGGTGACTTCGGAACCCTTAGGTGCCGTCAGGAAACGCTCGATGCGGCCGGTGGCCGGGTCGCCCGCCAGCATCTGGTTGTTGCCCTGGCCGGCGAAGTTGCCTTCGTTGCTGTCCTCGCCATCGGTCTGGATCCAGAGGAGACCAGTACTGTCGAACATCATGCCGTCGGGCGAGTTGAACATGTTGCCTTCGTTGATGTTCGAGGAGCCGGCAAAGGCATCCTTGTGCACGGAAGGATTGCCGGCCATGCAGAACAGGTCCCACTTGAACTTCGCGTCCGCATGGTCGTCATTTTCCGGATACCAGCGCACGATCTGGCCGTATTCGTTCTTCTCGCGCGGGTTGGCGGCATTGATGGCCATGGCGTCGCCGCCGGCATTCGAACGCAGCTTGCCGTCCTTCATTTCGCCGCGGCGGCTGTTATTGGTCAGCGCGCAATAGGCTTCAATGGCGACCGGGTTGATGGCGACCCATTCCGGACGGTCCATGGTGGTCGCACCCACCTTGGAGGCGGCCTGGCGGGTGAAGACGCAGATTTCGTCGATCTTCATGCCGGTGCTTTCCGGCGTCAGAGCCACCCATTCGCCTGCGCCGTCATCGGCGAACTTGGCGACATAAAGCGTGCCTTCGTCGAGCAGCCTGGAGGTGTCGCCGCCCGGCACGTAAATGCCGTTGGAGACGAATTTATAAAGGAATTCGCCACGCTCGTCGTCACCCATGTAAACGACGACGCGGCCGTCACGGGCAATCACCACGGCGGCGTTTTCGTGCTTGATGCGGCCAAGCGCGGTGCGTTTGATCGGGGTGGAGGAGGCGTCCGAAGGATCGATCTCGACCACGTAACCGGCGCGGCGCGGCTCGTTCGGGTTCTTGGCAACGTCAAAACGCGCGTCGAACTTCTCATAAGCGTAGCGGGTTTCGGCCACGATGCCATAACGCTTGTAGTCATCAGGCAGCTTGAAGGCGGTATCGGTGGTGCCGAAATAGCCGTTGAAGTTTTCTTCGCAGGTGAGGTAGGTGCCCCATGGCGTGCGGCCGGCGCCGCAATTGTTGAAGGTCCCGAGACAGTCGATACCATCAGGATCGGCGGCGGTCTTGACGAGATCGGAGCCCGCGGCCGGGCCGGAAAGCTTCATCGGCGTGTTGTGGTGGATACGGCGGTTGAACGGGCTGTCGAGAACGATTTCCCAGCCCTCGTTGCCTTCCGCCACTTCCATGACGGTAACGCCCTGCATGTTCTGCAGGATCTTCACGTCGTCGGCCGTCTTCGGGTTGCCCTTGTCCGTGTGCGGCAGGTTGATTTCAGGGTTCACATATTCATGGTTGACGGCGATCAGCTGGTGAGCGCCGACCATGAAGAGTTCCATGCCGTCGGTATTTTCACCAAAGACCTTGTCGGAGTTTTCAACGCTGACACCCTTGGCCGGGTCGAGATCGGGAACGTTGGAAAACAGCGGCTGACCCCATTTGGCAACCGGCTTCCAGCTGTAACCTTCCGGCACGTGAATGGTGTGGTCGGTTGCGGCCGCCACCGGCTTGAAGGGGAAGCGGCCAGCGGCGGCTTCCTGCGCTTCGGCCGAAGTGCTTGCCATCAGGTTGCCGAGCGTGCCCATGGCAGCTGCGGCCGAGCCGAAGGCCAGCACACCGCCGAGGAAACCGCGGCGGGAAATCGCGGTTTCGACCACGCGGTCGAAATCGGTTTCGGCCGGCGGCGGGTTTTGCAGTTCATCCCATTCGTCCCAGGACAGCTTGCTCGTATCGATGTCGGTCATGTCGTGTCTCCACCGTTGCATGTTTGGAATCATTCCAACAAGCTGCGTATCGTTTGAGTATTTCACACGGATGACGGGAGGAGTGGCTTTAAATATGAGTTTATGGGAACAGAAACCGTTGTTTTTCCCTCATTGCGGGAGAAGGATGCGGGTGAGCAGGAGGTCTTCGAAATGGCCAAAGCGGAAGGCGATCTCCGTTCCCTCAAGCCAGTTACCGGTAAGGTCGGCGGTCAGGCGAAGCGACCCCGAGCCATCCGCGTCGTAAGCGGATAATTCGGCCGCTTCGAAAAAGAAAAGCCGTTTCACCGTCGGATAAAGCGCCTTGAACAGGCTCTCCTTGGCCGAAAAAATGAGCCCGGTCATGAAGGGATCGACAATGTTTCCAAGGCTGTGAAGCTCACGCGCCGTCAAGGCCTGCGAGGCAATATCACGGGCTTCTTCTTCGCTCAGGCGTTTCTCGATATCGATACCGATGCCGAGAAACCTGCCGCTGGAGCCGGCAAGGGCAATTGCCCGATCACTGCTATGAGAAATCGCGCCGACCACACCTTCGGGCCAGATCGGCGCGCGGTCCTCTCCCATTCCGGGAAATGATGCGTGGCCGGTAAGGCGGCGTATGGCTTCCGCCGCGCATCTGCGTCCCGCCAGAAACTCCGCCTTGCGTCTCGGCACCGCCCGCAGCAGCTGTGCGGGCAGGGCAGGGGCGATGCTGCCACCGGTTTCGTCGTCGGGGCTGTAACGAAGGGTGAGGCAATGGCAATCGCTGCTGTCATCCGGCCACGGCCAGACGGCTTCCGGCTGGTTGCCAGAAACAGTCTCGTTATGCAATGCTGGCATGATCGCCATATCTGTCCCTCACTACGCCGACGAGATCAGGCCGCGAGCGTTGCGCCGCCATCAACCACGATCTGCTGCATCGTCACGTGGCCAGCCTGATCGGAGGCGAGAAACAGCACCGTATCGGCTATATCATCCGGTCTTGCAATCTTGCCAAGCGGAATGCCGAGCTTGAACTGCTCCGGCAGCCCGGCGACGAGTCGTTCCTTGCCGGTGGGATCGCTCAGCATGCCGGCCAGCATCGGCGTATCGGTAGAGCCGGGCGAGACCACGTTGCAGCGCACGCCATAGGGCGCAAGCTCTAGGGCGGCGCAATGGCTGAGGCTAACCAGCGCCGCCTTGGAAGCGCAATAAGCCATCATGCCGATGCGCGGCACCACGGCTGCATTGGAGCCGACATTGACGATCGCGCCACGCCGCTGCCGTTTGAAGGCGCCACTCCATTGCCGCAGCAGATGGAACGGGCCTGCGGCATTGACATCCATGCAGGCTTTCCAGTCCTCCGGCGTCAGGCTTTCGCTGTCGCCAAGCCGCAAAATGCCTGCGGCGTTGACGAGGATATCAAGACCGCCCCATTCGCTTTCGATTGCCTTGCATACTCCCTCCACCGCCGCGGCGTCGGTGATATCGAGGGCAATCTGGCGGAAGGGTGCTTCCTCTGTGCCGGCCAGAAGGTCGAGGCCGATGACTTCGGCCCCTTCCTCGATGAAACGTTCGGCGATGCGGCGGCCGATGCCCTGGGCCGTGCCCGTCACCAGCACACGCCGCCCGGTAAATCTCTGTTGCGTCATCTTGTCTGTCCGCTCAGGCTGCAAGCCGCTTTTCGTCGATCAGTGTCCACCAGGCGGAAAGTGTGGGCACACGCGCAAGCTCATCGAAGCCGACGGTGACGCCGCGTTCCTTCAGTTCGCCGGCGAGTTTCATGACCTGCAGGGAATCCAGCCCGTAAAAGATCAGGTTCTCGTCGGGGTCGATATCGCTTTCGTCCTCCACAAGCTGCAGGACACGGGCTTTCAGCCATTCGCGGGTGTCGGCAGTCTCTCCGGCGCCGACGAGGCTTGCGGTGTCGATCACCACGCCGCAGCGTGTCGCCACATATTGCAGCGCCATGCGGTGCTCGGCCTCGGAAAAATCGGCGACGCCGTCACCGATCATGAAGGGCTGGATATCCTTCATGAAAGCTTCCACCGCCGTCATCATGCAGCCGATATGGGCGTAAACGCCGCCGACAATGATCTGGTCGCGGCCCCAGCCCTTCATGCGTTCGGCAAGATCGGAACGCTGGAAGGCGCTGTAGCGCCATTTGGTCAGCACCACGTCATCAGGTGTCGGGGCAAGCTTATCCACCACCTTCTGCAGTTCCGGGTCCACGACGGTGAGGCCCGGTCCCCACATGTCGTTCAGCAGCGCCCGGTCGCCGGGCGGCTGGTCGTGCGGCTGGGCCGTGTAGATGACCGGTACGCCGTTCTGAACCGCCCATGCCTTCACCTTCGCGAGATTGTCGATGAGGGTCGTCATCAGTTTGCCGTCGGCCTCGTAGAACCGCAGGAAATAACGCTGCATGTCGTGGATGAGGAGCACGGCGCGCTTGGCATCGGGCTGCCATTTTGTCTTGTTGGCCGGAAAGCTGGCGGCAACCGGCATCGGATAATCGGAAATAGTGGGGATCGTCATGAAGACCTCGGTGGTTTGGCGCGCCGGGCGGCGCATAGTGATTTGGGGCGCCCTGTCGAGCGTCCCTTTCGATAAGAGCGCGTGTCAGGCACTGACGGCGACAGGGGGCGCCGCGAGCAGGTCGCGCAGGTGTTTCTTGTCGATCTTGCCGACGGCGGTAAGCGGCATGGCGTCGATGAAACGTACCCGGTCCGGCAGCTTGTAATCCGCAACCCCGAGGGCGGCGAGATGCTGGCGGATGGCCGGCGCTTTCAGCGCGGGATTGCGCGAGACGACGAAGACGCAGCTTTTCTCACCGAGAAGTTCGTCCTGCATCGCCACCAGTGCGGCATGCGTCACATCAGGATGCCGCAGGATCAGGTTTTCCACCTCTTCCGAGGCAACCTTTTCGCCGCCGCGGTTGATCTGGTCCTTCACCCGGCCGACGACCCGCAGATACCCTTCGGGTGTGCGCTGCACCACATCGCCGGAGTAATAAAAGCCCTGTTTGTCGAAGACCCGGGCGCTGTGTTCTGGCGCGTGGTAATAGCCCCGGAACGTATAGGGGCCGCGGGTTGCCAGCATGCCGGCCTCGCCCTCGGGCACATCATTGCCATCTTCGTCGACAATGCGGATTTCGTCATCCGGGCTAATCGGCCGCCCCTGAGTGGTGAAGACGAGATGATCGGGATCACCAGCGCGGGTATAGTTCACCAGACCTTCGGCCATGCCGAAGACCTGCTGCAGCGCGCAACCCAGCACCTCCGGCACCTGGCGGGCCAGCGCTTCGGCGAAGCTTGCGCCACCAACCTGCAACAGCCTGAGGGATTTCAGCCTTTGGCGATGTGCGGGTGCTGCCTGCAACCACAACGCCACGGCCGGCGGTACCAGCGGTACCATGTCGATGCCGTGTTTTTCGATGAGATCGAAGCAGGCAAGCGGTTCCGGATTGGCGGCCATGACCACCGTGCCGCCGGCGTGGAACACGCCCAGCGCACCGGGCGAACTCATTGGGTAATTATGAGCCACCGGAATGGCGCAAAGAAAACGGGTTTGCGGCGAGAGTTCGCAAATCTCCGCGCTGGCCCGGGCGCTGTAATCGTAATCGTTATGCGTCCGGGGGATCAGTTTCGGCGTTCCGGTGCTGCCGCCGGAGAGCTGGAACAGCGCCACCTCGTCTGCCGCCGAAGGGGCGTAGGCCGGCGGATTTTCCGCAGGCGCGGCAAGCATCTGTTCAAGGCTGCGTTGCTGCTCCGTCGCGCCCAGCAACAGGGTCAGGGAAAGCTGCGGAGAGGAAGCCTTAAGCCCGTCCAGAAACGCGTCATTGGCGAAAAGCTCATGGCTGCGCGAGGCAATCACCAGTTTGGGCGCGATCTGTTCCGCATAGGAGGTCATTTCCAGCCGGCGGTGGCTGAAGAGCGCGTTGACGGGTGCCGCGCCGATTTTGATCAGTGCAAAAAAGACGAGATAAAACTCGGCGATGTTAGGCAATTGCACCAGCGCCGTGTCGCCCTTGCCGATGCCTGCCGCCGCAAGATGGCCTGCGAGATTGGAGGATTGCCGGTCGAGTTCGGCATAGGTGAAGCGGCGCTCACCGCAGATCAGCGCCGTCGCATCCGGCTGGCGCTGCACCTGTTCGGTGAGGATGCTGCTCAATGGCCTGTCGATCCAATAGCCGCGCTCGCGGTATAGGAGCGCCAGGTCGTCGGGCCAGCGTTCAAATTCGATTGTCATGGTTTGTCCCCGGGGAAAGTTCGGTCGCGCTCAGGCGGAAAGACCGCAGGCATTCAGCATGGTTCTGAGCTTGGTCTGCACCTCGGCCCATTCGGATTCGGGTTCCGAGGCCTCCACGATGCCGGCGCCGGCGAAAAGCCGCACGGTCTGGTGCTGCACGGTGCCGCAGCGGATCGTCACTACCCATTCGCCATCGCACTGCGCATCCGTCCAGCCCACCATGCCGGTGAACAGGCCACGCTCGAAGGGTTCGACGAAACGGATGAGGCGATGGGCGCGCTCGGTCGGGAAACCGCAAACGGCCGGTGTCGGGTGCAGCAGGCACGCCAGTTGCAGCGCGTTGGTTTCCGGGTCGGCTAGGCGGCCTTCGATGCGCGTCGAAAGGTGCCAGAGCGCGGCCGTATTGATGAGGGAGGGTTTTTCCGGAACGTCGAGTTCCGCGCAGCATGGCGAAAGCAGCGAGCGGATATCCTCGATGACCAGACTATGCTCGTAGTGGTCCTTTTCCGACGCCGAAAGCCGGTCCGCATTGGCCTTGTCCGCCACCGGGTCGGTCATGCGTTTCGCAGATCCGGCCAGGGGGTTCGAGATGATCTTCTCACCCTGCTTGCGGATGAGCAGTTCCGGGCTGACGCCGATCAGGTCGCCGCCCTCCGGAAGCGGAATACGGAACTGGTAACCCTCGCGATTCTGCTTGGCGAGGCTGGCCAGCAATCTCTCGACATTGACCTCGGAGGCGAAGGTCAGTTCACGCATGACGGAAAGCACCGCCTTGCGCACTTCGGAATGGCGGAAATTGAGAATGGCATGCTCGACGGCATGTTTGAAACCGGCCTCGTCCGGCAGGCTGTTTTGGCCGACAAGCGCCGGCATGGCCGAATCAGTGGCGACCGGAACCGCGTCGCGCGGACTCCACTTATGGTTGTTTGGGATGTAAAGGCATGACGGTTCGCTGACATCGAAGGGGATTGCGCCAATCGCGATCGGATTGTCCTGTCCAGCCCGGCGTGCCCGTTCGAAAGCGCCCTTAATCGCCTGCTGTAAAGGGCTTGCCATGTCTTCGCCACCGCGGGCTGGAAGCGTTATCCTTTCGCGAATTCCTTCGGCCCGCAACTGCCCAGTGCCGGAGGTAAACAAAAATTCTCTATTAAAATCAGTAATTTCGTCGGATTCGACGTCATTCGTCCTGAGTGCTCCCGTTTTCATGGGATGCCTCCTGTTCGAGTGGTTGACGATGGCTTATACTTGATTATGATAATCATGTTTTGTCAATCGGTGCAAACTCACATGCGAAATTTAACCCCGATGCAGGTGGCCTATTGGGTCGGTCGAGAGGCGGATGGGATACTCGGAAAAGTTACGCCCCATCTTTACCTCGAGTTCGACGGGCAAGGATTTGTCGCGGAAAAACTGGCCATTGCGGTCGAAAAGCTTTGCCGGCGTCACCCCATGCTGAGCCTCAGGATCGATGCGGAAGGGCGCCAATCCGTCGACCCTTTCGGCCGGCCACTCCGCCTTGATGTCGAAGACCTGACCGCCCTCGATTCGGAGGCTCTTGCGCACCGGCTCGAGGCAAAACGGCGGGACTGGAGCCATCGGCAGACCGATCTGTGCACCGCATCCCCGGCGGCGATCTCGCTCAGCCTGCTGCCGCAGGGACGCAGCCGGTTGCATGTGGATACCGACATGCTGGCGGTTGATCCCGCCAGCGTTCGGATCGTGATGGAGGATCTCGCCCGGCTTTACGAAGAGGGCGAAGGCAAAGACGAAACCGCGCTTTCTGAAGAGGTGGCACCATCCTTTTTCGACTGGGTGGAGCGTCTTGCCTCCGATCCGGAGCAGAGGACCCTGCGTGAAAGAGACCGACTGTGGTGGCGACAGCATATTGCGGATATTCCCGATGCGCCGCCGCTGCCATTTTTGCCGGAAGACGCCACCCGTGCCGTTCACACGGATCGCTTCGCCACCATGCTTTCAGCGGCCGAACGAGGCAGTCTGGAGCAGGCGGCGCGGCGTTGCTCGGTGACGACATCGGCGCTGCTGCTCGGTGTTTTCGCCGTGGCACTGTCGCAGGTGACACAGGCGCAAAAGTTCAGGCTGTCCGTGCCGGCTTTCTGGCGCGCGCCGTTGGTGGAAGGGGTCGATGGCATCGTCGGCGAGTTTTCCAATGTGCTGGTACTCGGCGTTGAAATCAGGCCGGATGAAAGCCTCGAATCGCTGCTCCGGCGGCTGTTTAACGAGATGAGCGACGTTCTTGCTCACCAGTCCTATCCGGGCGTCAGCGTCATGCGCGACCTCTCCCGTCTGCGCGGCGGTTTGCAGAACTCACCCGTGGTCTTTACCGCCGGCGTCGATCTGGTGGGCGGGGAATTGTTTTCGGAAAGGGTCGGACGTGTGTTCGGCCCCATGGTCCACACCGTCTCGCAAGGGCCGGGGGTCGCGCTGGATGCGCAGGTCGCGGCGCTCGATGGGGGTCTGCTGATCAACTGGGATGTGCGGCTCGACGCCCTGCCGGAAAGCTGGTTGCGCGCCCTGTTTGAAGCCTACACAGGCCTACTTCGCCAGCTGGCGGATAGACCCGATCTCGTTTCCGAAAGCGTGGAACGATTTGGCGCACAGCAGCCGAAACCGGCAGCCGAGGCGAAAGGAAAATCGATGGAACGTCCTCTCTTACCCTTGCAACAGGCCTATCTTCTTGGTCGTGGCACCCATCTGCCGCTCAGCGGCGTGGCGATGCAGGAGTTTCGTGAATATCGCGGCAGCATCGACCCGTCCCTGCTTCAATCACGTCTCGCCGCCATGGTGGAGCGACATGAGAGCCTGCGCACCCGCATCGATGAGCGACGTCTGGTGCAGGTCGTCAGCGACGAGTTGAAGATCAACCTTGATATTGTTGATCTTTCCGCTTTGTCTTCTACCGAGGCGGAAGCGCGGATGAACGCCGTGCGACGGGATTTTTCCCATGCCCATTTCGATCTCGCCGCTTCTCCCTGGCAGGTTACGGTCTTCCGCCTCCCGGCGCGTGAGGCAACGGCTGACCGTGTCGTGGCTTTTCTGCGTTTCGATGCGCTCATCCTCGATGGCCGTGCGATAGCGAGCCTTGCGGCGGAACTTTTCGATGGCGTCCTGCCGGCGGAGGTTGCCGCTGTGGCCAAAACGCCGAAAGAAGATATGGCGGCGGCCCGTGCCGAAGATGCCACCTATTGGACGGAAAAGCTGAAAACTGCCAAAGTGCCGTCGCAGCTGCCGTGGAAAGCTCCGCTCGAAACCATCGCCGTCTCGCGTTACAGCCGTCAGAGCCTGACCGTTGAAAAACAGCGCTTTGCCGCCTTTTCACGTATCGGTGCGAAAGTACGGCTGTTCAAGAATTCGGCGCTGACGGCGGTGATTCTCGATGTGCTGTCGCGCTGGCTGAATGAGGGCGCCCTCGTTGTCGGCATTCCTGTCGCCCCGCAGGTGGAAGGGGCCTTCGCCAATCGTTCGAGCTTCATTGCAGTCGAATGGAATGCGGCAAAAGGGGACTTTGCCGAGCGGGCCGCGGGGCTGCAGACGGATGTGCTGGAAGGCCTGAATCACCTTGCTTTTTCTGGCATCGACCTCAACCGCGTGCTTCTCAATGCCAATGCGGGCGGGCTCGCTTTGCCGGTGGTCATCACCAACGGCCTGAGCTGGCCGACGCTGTCGCCCGAATCGACCATGCGCTGGAAGGACGGTCTCACGCAGACGCCGCAGGTGGCGCTGGACTTCCGCTTTTCGCAAAATCCGCAGGGTGATCTCGTCCTCGATATCGACTATGCCGAAGAGGCGATCGATGCCGCAATGGTCGGGAATATTCTCGCGGCCATCGAGCGTACGATTGCCGCGATCACGGATAACGGCGCTTACGCTTTCAATACACGGGATATTGTCGACCTGTCCCATTATCGGCTGAACGGCGACGAGCGGAGTTTCGTCTGCCCGCCATTTCTGGAACGGATCGCCGCGCATCTTTTCGAGGGTGACCCGTCGCGCACCGCGCTCGTCAGCGGTAAACGGCGCATCTCTTACGGTGAACTCGGTGAGATGGTGGCCGGTGCGATGGCAGGCCTCAAGGCCCGTAATATAGGTCGAGGAGATGTGGTGGCGGTGTGCCTGCCGCGCAGCCCTGAACATACGGCCATCACGCTCGCCGCGGCACTGACAGGCGCCATCTGGGTGCCTGTTGATGCCGGCTCGCCGGAAGACCGGCTGCGCTATCTGCTGACCAATTGCCGCCCGGCCATCATCGTTGCCCGCAGCGTTCCGCAGAGCTTCGAGGCCGTCGAACCGGAGGTGCTTCTCGCCACGCCCGCACCGGCGGGAACGCCTGTTCCCCTGGCGGAGCTGGGGGCGTTGTCCCGCAGCGAGGAGCCGGCTTATTATCTCTACACGTCAGGCACCACCGGCAAGCCGAAATGCGTCGTGCTTTCCAACCGCGCCACCGCCAATGTCATCGGCAGCACGCTTGCGGAATGGGCGGTGACGGAAAAGGACGTGTTCATTTCGGTCACGCCGCTGCACCACGACATGTCGGTCTTCGATGTTCTCGGCGCGCTGGTCGCAGGCGCGACGCTGGTGCTGCCGGAACCGGGCGAGGAAAAGGATGCGGTGCGCTGGAACGAACTGGTGGCCGAACATGGCGTGACGCTCTGGTGCTCCGTGCCGGCCATCCTTGAAATGCTGCTGTCCTGCCGCCGTGGCGACCAGCTTGCGTCACTCCGGCTCGTGGCGCAGGGCGGCGATTACATCAAGCCCGTCATCATCGAAGAGCTGCGCCGGCTGAAGCCCGATCTGCGGCTGATATCGCTCGGCGGCCCGACTGAAACGACTATCTGGAGCATCTGGCACGAGATCGTTGCGGAGGACGTCGCGGCCATCCCCTATGGCCATCCCCTGCCGGCCAATCGTTATTTCATCCTCAACGATCAGGGCCAGCATTGCCCGGCCGGTGTGGTTGGCCGCATCCATACGGTCGGTGTGAATGTAGCGATCGGTTATCTGGAGGACGGTGCCGTCACCCAGACGGATTTCGTCACGGTGGATGATCCCGAAGGCAAGCCAGTGCGCGCCTTCCGTACCGGTGACCGGGGTCGCTACCGGCCGGATGGCAAGATCATGTTTGCAAGCCGGGTCAATGGCTACGTCAAGGTGCGCGGTGCGCGCGTCTCGCTGCCGGATGTGGAAAACGAACTCATTCGCCATCCCGCCGTCCAGCGGGTGCTGGTGGTGGACTATGGCGTCGAGCAAAAGGGCGAGGCCGCCATTGGCGTGCTTTATGTCACTGCGCCCGGCCTTGAACTCTCCAGCGCTGATCTGCGCAATTTCGCCCGCAACCATCTGCCGGAATCGCATGTGCCTGGCCGGTTCCTCAAGGTTGATGACCTGCCGCTTTCGGCCAATGGCAAGCCGGATCGCCGCCGGGCGCGGGAGTTGCTGATGGCTGCGGTGGGTGGCGCGGAACCGGTAAAAATCTCCGCACCTGCGGCTGCCGCCGTCGATCAGGGCGACCGCCGGGTGCTGGATATCTATCTCGGTGTGCTGGGCAAAAAATCGGCGACGGTGGATGCAGGCAGTGATCTGCTCGCACTTGGCCTCCTGCCATCGCATCTGAAGGCCGTTTCGGCGGAAATCCGCACCGCCTTTGGCGTTGAACTGACGCCGCAGCAGCTTCTGCGGTGCCGCAACGCCAGGCAGGTAACTTCGCTTCTGGCTGCGAAGGCGGCGTGATCCCAACCAATTCGGGCGGCGCCCGGCAACAGGAATAGTTCAAGGAAAAACAGATGGCGCATATCGATCCTGCCGGCGGCTGGCTTCCACTGACCCAGCCGCAACTCGATTTCTGGGAGGAGTTCTCCTTCCATCCCGACGAGCCGGTTTCCACGGTCGCCCATTATATCGATCTTTCGGGGGCGGTGAACGAAAGCGCGCTCCTTCAGGCGATCACCCGCACGGTGCGCGAGTCCGAGGTTCTGTCGATCCGTTTTCGCATCGGTGCGGATGGCGAGACGCCGCAGCAATGCTGCGATGCCGGCCATGCCCCGGTGGTGGCGCTTGTCGATCTCCGTACGGATAAAGCGCCCTTTGAAGAGGCGCTGCGGCGCATGAACGCCGATGTGGAGGCGAGGCTGGACCTCAGAACCGACAGGCTTTCCGCGCAGCTGCTCTACCGCATCGCCGATGATCGTTATCTCTGGTACATCCGCGCCCATCACATCGTCGTGGATGGCTATGGGCTGACGCTGGTGGAGCAGCGTTGCGGCCAGCTTTACGGACATTATTGCGGTAAGGGCGAAGCGGGACCGGATTTCCACCCCTTCGCCAGTTTCCTCTCCGAAGAGGATGCCTACAGGCAAAGCCGGCGTTTCGAAAAGGACCGCGATTTCTGGGCGACCTATCTTTCAGCATCCGCCGATCTGCCCGTGCTGGACAAGGATTGCGAGGATTACGGCGGCGGCGGCCTGCATGCCGATGCGGCCTTGCCACAGGGTTTCAGCATGCGGTTACAGCAGATAGCCGGCCGTCTGGAAATTGGCTGGCCTGATCTTCTGGTATTGCTGTCCGGTCTTTATCTTCACCGGGTTTTGCCCCGTCCGGACCGTGATGTGCTGACCTTGTGGCTGCCTTTCATGAGCCGCTGGGGCAGTGTCGGTGCGCATATGCCGGCCATGCTCGTCAATATCCTGCCCTTTCACCTTACGATCGAGCCACAGGAAAGCGTCGGCGCATTTCTGGCGCGCAATGCCGCCAATCTGCGCCGCCAACGCCTGCATGGCCGTTACCGCATCGAGCAGATTGCTGCCGACCGGGAAATCTCGAAGGGCCGGCGCTTCTTCTTTTCACCGCTCATCAATGTCCTGCCCTTCAGCGCGCCGGTTTTTGCCGGGCTCGGCGTCGCGCGGCACATTCTGGCCAATGGTCCCGGCGATGGATTCAACCTCACCTTCCGTGGCGAAGATGACGGCAGCGACCTGAACCTGCATATCGATGCGGATTCAACGCTGACGCAAGCGGAGGATTTCGCCCGTTACCGCGCGGAACTGCCATTGTTCCTCGATGCCATGCTGCGCGAAGAGGCGCTGACGCTTGTGGCGGCGGAGGCGTCCACGGCGTTCCGTCTGGCGGTCTGAGGGCGATAACGCCTCCCCTATACTCTACGTCATCCTCAGCCTTGTGCCGAGGATCTAATCACGTCCAATAAGTCGAGGCGTTGCAGATGCTCGGGACAGGCCCGAGCATGACGGAGGAGGGCTTTCAGGATTTTGCCAACAAATTGAACCCGGCTCCGCTAAGCGAAGCCGGGTTTTCCTTGCCCCAATTCCAGCTCAGGCGAGCGTTGTCAGCACGCGGTTCGAAGCGCCGGCTTCGGCAAAGCGGCTGAAGACGCCGCTCGTGGTGTTGCGCAGCCGCTCGACGTCCTGTGGGCCGTAGCGGTCCGAACGGTAGCTCATCAGCACGCGAATGGAGCGCTCGCCGCCGATCGTCTCTTCCATCACCTCGAATTGCAGGCCAAGCATGGATTCGTGTTTGTCGGGGTCGATCTGGCGAAACTCCACCGGTTTGCCATCTGGTCCGGCAAGCATGCCATTCAGCTTGTTCCTGGCGTGAATCTGGATGAAGACCTCGAACAGATGGTCGCGGCCCGGCGTCATGCCCAGCGCTTCCTCAACGAGATCGATCGGGATTTCGCTGTGGTCCAGCGAACCGTTGATGGTGTTCTTCACCGAAGAAATCAGCTCGCCAACGGTCATGTTCTCGCCGAAGCGTACGCGATGGGCGACGACCGTGGTGAAATAGCCGATGGTGTCGAAATATCCGCTATCCGTACGGCCCGAAGCCGAGGTGCCGACCACGAGATCGGTCAAGCCACCCAGATGGCGCAGCGATGCGGCGATTGCCGCATAAACTACGTTGAACAGCGAGGCGCTGTTCTGCTTGGCAATGGCGTAAAGCCCGTCGCTGACATGTTTTTCCAGCTTGAACTCGATCCAGCCGCCTGCCGGTGCTTCATCCTGCGATGCCTCCTGCGGGGTGCTATCCTGTCCGTTGAGGGCAAGGCCCTTCGGCGCATCCCGCAACATATCGGTCCAATAGGCAAGGTGGCCGGCATTGACGCCTGAGGCGACCTGTTTTCTGGCAAATTCATGGAAGGGCGCAGGTTTGGTTGCAAAGACCGGCGCCTTGCCGGCCATTCTTGCCCGGTAGGCTTCGGTCAGTTCGTCCATCATCAGGTTCACTGACCATTCGTCCAGGACGATGTGGTGGAAGAGGAAGGACAGCACCTGCCGGCCGGTCTGTGCATCCCGCAGGAAGCGCAGCCGTATCGGCAATTCACGCTCAAGATCGAACCGCCAGCCGGCTTCCGAATGCCGGTCCACGCCCTGGCTTTCTTCGCTGGTCCAGAACCATTTATAGCCGGGCAGGTCATGCATCGGCACGATCTTCTGCAGCACCATGTCGTTTTCGACGTAGAAATGGGTGCGCAGGCCGGGGTGGCGCTCGATGATGTCGAGGAAGGCGCATTCGAAAGCGTTTTCATCGACGGGATCGAGGAAATCGAGTGCGAAGGGGATGTTGAATATCTCGCCGAAACCGAAGGCGGCATAGGCCTTCCAGAGCGACATCTGCGCCAGCGAAAGCGGCGCGGTCAGCGAGCCGGTTTCCGTCGCTTCCGCATGTGCGGGCGCAACAGTTTCGAGGCGGGTCGCCTGTGTGGCGAGCGCGGCGGCGGTTGGATAGCTGAAGAGGTCGTTGAAACGCAGCTCTATGCCGTGATTGGCGAGCAAACGCCCGATGATGCGGGTGGCAATCAGCGAATGACCGCCGAAATCGAAGAAATCGTCGTCCGGTCCCATATCGGGTGAGGCAAGCGCCTCTCGGAATTCGGCAAGGATGGTCGTGGCGGTGGCGTCATCGCCAGGGTGGACGGATAGGCGAGCCGGCTGCTCCGGTGCTGCAGAGGCATTTTGAGGTACGATGCCGGAAAAATCTGCGCCGCCTTCGAGATGGCTGACGAAACGCTCCAGCAGGAAGGCCGTCGCATGCGGCGACATTTCCTTACCGCCCGTCAGTTCGAGACGGATGTCGCCAGCGACTGTCGGGCCGGCGGCGAGGGTGAGGCCAAGACCGGATTGCAGGGAAGGCAGGAGCAGGGGTTCGAACTGGAGGCCATGCTCCGATACGGGCTGAACAGGCGCCGCCAACGCATGCAGTGTGAAGGTGGCGGGCGCGTCATCATTGTCGTTTCGCTGTTCCAGTCCTGCCAGTACGGTTTTTTCAGCCTGTTCGGGCGATTGGTGACGCGAGATCGATATCTGCGATGCAGCCTCCGCTGAAGGTGGCGTAGGGGCATCGTTTTGCAGCCGGAGCGTCACGGTTTCGGGACCGTCGCCTGCCGCGAGGAACAGGGCGAAACGCGCACCGGCACGCGCCAGAAGTGCATTCGTCGCGGTAGAGCTGTTGAGGCCGAGCAGCGTGGCGGGAAGATCGACGCCATGGCTGTGGCTTGCCGGCCTCTCCAGCCTGTTTTGCCGCAACGCCACGACGGCTGAACCGGAGGCCGGGCGCTGCAGCCAGCCGAGTGGAAGCGGGTTGATACCGCCATCTTCGACCTTGCGAGCGGAAAGCGGTTTTGGTGTCTCACCGGCATAGGCGGCGGAAATGCCATCCAGCAGGATTTGCGGCGAGAGGACTTCGCCGAGCAGGCCATGGACCAGGAAGGCCAGCAGGATTTCCCCTTCATTCAACAGCACCACCGCCTGGAAGGACGGGTCGGTTTCGGCGTCGAAGGGCCTTGCCTGAAGGTCGTGCAGAAGGGCGAGGGCTTCCGCTGACGATGGCACCTGCAGCAATTGCACATCGGAGGCGGACAGGGCTTCGATGCTTTTTGAAAGGGCGCTATCCTCTCCGAAGGCAAAGCGTACGCGAAGCTCGGGCCATGCTTCGCCGATCGTCTTCAGCGCTGCGGTCAGGCGCAACAGGTCGCATTCTTCGCCGATGCGGTAGGCGAGAAGATGCCGGAAGACCTGATCGGGGTCCTGAAACTGCTTGAACCAGATCTGCTCTTCATATTGGCTCGGCGGTGCTGCGTCGCCTCTGTCGAAGCTCTCTTCGATGCGACGTGCGAGCATACGCGTATTGTCTGCTGCCATGGTCCTCTCCTTGGACATGTTCTGGGAAATGTTCAGGGACATCGCGCCAGGCGCGAAAAATCCTGTTGGCGGGGATCAGTCTCCCACGCGCGCCCGTTCGATCAGCGCCTGCCAGGCGGCAAGAGTGGGCTGCCGGGCCAGCTCGTCATAGTCGAGACGCGTTCCGGCAAGCTGCGAAAGCGGCGGGATGAGGCGCATGAGGGCGAGCGAATGAAGCCCGTGGCCGAACAGGTTGTCCCCCGGTTCGATATCGTGCGCCTCATCCTCCAGAACCTCGGCAAGAAGGGCCTTGAGGTCTGTCAGCATCGTTCCCGCCTCCAGCATGACATCCGCCGCCGCCGTGGGCTCATTCATCGAAATGATCGTGAACGCCGCTGGCGCCGCGCCGCCAGTAACCGGAGGCGCGCGTCCATTTCGGGTTTGCGCCGAATTCTTCGATCAGGAGGGCACGAATCTCCTTTGCGGTCTTGGATTCGCAGGCGACCCAGCTGCAGAAATCACCCTTCGGCAGCTCAAGCTTGCGCAACGCGTCAGTCAATGCGTCGTGATCGGTTCCGCTCGCGGTGTTTTGCGTCACCCAGATGATCGAAGCGTCAGCCTTTGTGGCGATGTCCTGACGGTCCGCATCCGTTTCAACTTCGATCAGCGCCACAGCCCGTGTGCCTTCCGGCATTTCTTCCAGCCGCCGCGCCAGCGCCGGAAGGCCGGTATCGTCGGCGATCAGCAAATGCCAATCATAGGTGAAGGGAACGGTGAAAGAGCCGCGTGGACCGGCGATCCACGCCCGGTCGCCCACCTTTGCGGCTTTCGCCCAGTTGCTGGCAGGGCCGTCATGATGGGTGGCGAAATCGATTGCGAGTTCGCCTTTCTCAGCATCGAAGCTGCGCGGCGTATAGTCGCGCGCCAGCGGGCGCGGTGCGCCTTCCGGGAATTCAAGGCCGTTCGGGCCGATCACCGGCAGGTTCGGCACGGTTTCGCCGGGAAGCGGGAAGAACATCTTGACGTGGTCGTCAAAACCGAGGCTCGCAAAGCCCTCCAGTTCCGGTCCGGTGAGGATGATGCGCACCATGGACCGGCTGAGCTGTTCCACCCGCGCAACATCGAGGCAGCGCAGCTTGACGGCGTGGCGATGACGTTTCGGAGTACGGTCCGGAACGGCGGTTTCAATGCTGTCGGTTATGCTCATGCTGTTGTCTTTCGTGGGATGTTGCCGACGGGTTCGGCAGTCTCGCTGTCCCGGATCGGCGTGCGGGATAATCGCTAATCGGAAGTGTCATCCGGCGCGATAATCCGGCATCGTTGCTTCAAGATGTGCAAACCATAACAGGCGCTTCCGGCCGTCGCAATATAACTTTACACAAAAACTCAAGTTTATGGCCGGCGCATGAGATACGCGCCGGTACGCGCTGTTTTCAAGAATATCAGGGGCGGCCCGCCCAGCCTTCCACCGCGTCCAGCGTGTGCAGGGCGCTGGGAATGGAAGGCGTCGTGACCCTGGTGGAATCGAGGAACACAATCCTGCCTTCGCGGGCCGGTTTCACGAAACGTTCCCAGCCGGGAATGATCTTTTCCAGTGCCGCGCGCGTTCCATCCTCGCCGCGGGCAGGGCTGTTATAGCTGTTCATCACCACCAGCAGATCAGGATTGAGCTTGCCGAAAGCCTCGGCACTCAGCGGCATGGTAAGGGTGGAGCCAAGCCCGCCGGAAGAGGCGGCGTTATCGATTTTCAGCCGGGCATAACCCAGATCCTCCAGTGCCTGCACCGCGCCGGACATGTCGCCGACAGCATTGATCTGGTCGGTCAGCAGGATCGCCAGATAAGTCTTGCCCTTGACATCTTCGCCCAGCGTCTTTTTGACGGCGGCAAGTTTGGTGTCATAGGCTTTCCGGCGTTCGGCGAAAGCGTCGCTCCGACCCACGAGACCGGCAAGATTTTCTTCCACGTTGAAACCATAGACATGGCCGGTGCTGACCTTTTGCAGATAGACGGGCGCTATGGTGGAAAGCTGCTCGGCCTTGCCGCCATCCATTTCCGTTGCCACGATCAGATCCGGCTGCAGCGCCCGCAGCTTTTCGAGATCAATCTGGCCGACTGCGCCAAAACCCTTGGGTTTCGTACGGCCTTCGCCAAGAACGGTATCGATAAAATCGACGGCGGTGGCGAATTTGCCGTCGCTATTGCGACCATAGGCGCCGACCACATTGGCGCCGAGATCCATCAGCGGCACGCCCAGGAGCGGCTCATGCATGACGACGATGCGCTGCGGCTTTTCCGGAACGGAGACGGTGCGGCCGGCGGCATCGGTCACGCTGCGCTCGGCGGCAAGGCTCGTTCCAGCGGTCAGAAAGGCGGCGAGTAGGATGGCAATTCGCATGGCATTCCCTTTATTCAGTTCATTCAATGGCTGTTGGTTCTGCGCAGCGCCTGCAGGCGCAGCGTGAGGATGAAAAGCGGCACGCCGATCAGCGTCAGCGCAAGGCCGATCGGCATCGGCGTATCAGCCACCAGCCCGCGCGACAGCGTATCGGCGGTTACCACCAATATGCCGCCGGTCAGCCCCGACAGGAAAAGCCTGGCCCGGCCAACGGCGGGCGAAACGAAAGTGGCGAGATGCGGGGCGATGACGCCGAGAAAGGTGAGCGGGCCGACCGCCGTGACGGCTGAGGCACTGAGGATGACCGCGAAAACAATGACGAGCGGGCGCGAATGTCTGATGGTTTCGCCAAGCGCCATGGCCATCTCGTTGCCGAGATCGAAGACCGCAAGCGCCCGGCCGAGCAGAAAGATGCCGGCGAGACTTGCGGCAAAGAGGGGCGCGAAAACGAGGATGGTCGACCAGCTTGCCTGAAACAGCGAACCCGCCATCCAGTTGGCCAGTGAAAGCGACGTTTCCGCCGGCGTGTAGAGCAGAAGCACAGAGGAGACGGAGGAAAGGGCGGATTCGATCGCTATGCCCATCAGCAGAATGGCAAGTCCGCTGGAGCGTTCACGTCCAACGAGGGTGATCAGGAGGAAGGCCACAGCCAGACCGCCGCCGACGGCCGCCAGCGCTACCATGGTTTTCGGCGCGGCCGGCACCAGCACCAGAAGCAGCATGATGGTGGTCATCGACCCCTGGCTCAGACCAAACAGGCCGGGATCGGCGAGCGGATTGCGGGCGACGGATTGCAGCATGGCGCCTGCCAGTGCCACACTCCAGCCGGCCATGAAGCCGAGCAGAATGCGCGGCAGCCGCACCGTCCATAGCGCATAGGCCTGATCGTCGCCCAGATGTCCGCCGGCAAGGCCGCGCAAAAGGTCTAATAGACCTGTTTCGGTATTGCCGAGGCTGACGGATATGGCGGCGAGCACAAGCGCAAGCCCCATCAGCGCGACACCGGCCTTCAGATTGCCGATGCCGATTTGCAGACCGCTCGGCAGCCTGAGCACCGCTTTGCCGTCGGTGGCGAAATGTCGTTTCATGACAGCCCCCTTTGCGAAGGCGAAAGATAAAAGCGCTTGACGATGACGATGAAGACGAGGCCGCCGAGCAGGTCCATGAACAGCCCGGTATTGACCACATAAGGCGCAAACAGGGTTTGCGCGCCAAGATCGGCCAGCACGCAGAGACCCGCGCCGACAAGGGCGGACGCCGGCAAAGCGAGCGTGAAGTTCACGCCGACCAGCGGCCGGACCATATGCGGCACGATGAGGCCGACGAAACCGATCGGGCCGCAGATCGCCACGGCCGAACCCGACGCCAGCATGGTGGCGAAGAGCGCGACCCGGGAAATACGCGTCACGTTCACACCGGCGGAGGCGGCCTTTTCCGCGCCCAGCAGAACGAGCGTCAGCGGTCGTGCTACCGACAACAAAATCACCAGCGCAATGGCTCCGATCCACCAGAAATCGGTAAGGCGCTCGGCATAGACGTGGTTGATATTGCCGCCGACCCAGCTCAGAAATTCGCTGCGCCGTGTCGGATTTGATAACAGCAGGGCATTGGTTACGCCGATCAGCAGCATCGAAACCAGCGCACCCGCGAGGATGAGCGACAGGCCGCGCGGATCGTTCGACCGTCCGGCAAGGCGCGCGACGAAGAAGCAGGCGCCAAAGCCGAGACCGGCGCCGATGAGTGCCACTAATCCCTGCATCTCCGGGGAAAGATCGAACACCAGCGCGCCGGCAACCACAAAAAGCGTCGCGCCGGCATTCAAGCCCAGAGTAGAGGGTGAGGCGAGGGGATTGCGGACAAGCCCCTGCAGCACGCAACCGCTGACGGCTGTAGTCGCCCCGACATAGATCGCGATCAGCGAGCGCGGGATCTGCTGGTAGAGCAGCACCGACTGTTCATAGGTGTCGGCCTCGCCGCGCCAGAGCGTTGCCGCGATTTCGGCAAGCGGCATGTCGCCGCTCATGACGAGCAGATTGATAGTGAGGATGGCGGCCAGCAGCAGCGCGGCGGCAAAAATCAGCGTTATTTTCGAGGTCATGCCGGAATGGCCTGTTCCTGCCGCTCCAGCCTGGGCACGCAGATGAGCCGCCCCTGACGGGAGAAGATATCGGCTTCCAGATCGAAAACCTCGGCGACATTTTCAGGGGTGACCGTTTTTTCAACCGGCCCTGAGGCCAGAACCCGTCCGGCTTTCAGCATGATGACATCATCGGCGAAAGTGGAGGCGAGGTTGAGATCGTGCAGTACGACGATCACGGTTTTGCCGTGCCTGTCGGTCAATTCGCGCACAAGGCCGAGAACGGCATATTGATATTTCATGTCGAGATGGTTGACCGGCTCGTCCATCAGGATCACGTCGGTATCCTGCGCCAGCACCATGGCGATGAAGGCGCGCTGGCGCTGGCCGCCGGACAGCGTGTTGACCTGTGCCTTTGCCTTGTCTTCCAGCCCGACGGTCTGCAGCGCCTCGGCAAAAAGTGTGCGGTCGCGCTCGGTCGGGCCGCCGCCAAGCCCGTAACGGGCGTAACCGGCAAGCTCAACCAACTCGCCAAGCGTCATATAGTCAGGGCAATGGCATTCCTGCGGCAGATAGGCGATGCGGCGGGCGAGTTCCCGGCGTTCGATTTCGCCGATCAGACGCTCGCCAAGCCTTATTGTACCTGATGACAAGGGCAGGAAACCCATGATGGTTTTCAACAGCGTCGACTTGCCGCAGCCATTGGGGCCGACCAGCGCCGTCACCCGCCCGGCCTGGAAACGGGCGGACAGTCCTCTCAAGACGGGGACGTGTCCGTAGCTGGCGTGAAGGTCCGTCGCGTCAAGCACCGGATACAACTCCTGTTATTCATTCGGCCATGCGTCGAGATGCCGCGAAGCCGTTATAAGTATTTGAATTTAAATATCGATCTTGCGAAAAACGGGTCTCGTTCCGGCAAGCGCGATGCTCTGATCTTGAAGCGACACTAAACTATAGTAAAACTCTCCACAAATCGAAATTTGCCGATTCAACCCGCAGATTTCTTCCCGGTTATTTCAGTCGAGGTGCATCATGTCAGTCGCAGCCAAGCTCCATGTCGGCATGTCGCTGGCCCCAACCTGGCTCAGCGGCGAGGCGTGGCGGCGCGCGGACAGCGATATAGATGGGGTGTTTTCCAGCGATTACTTCGTCGATCTGGCGCAGCGCGCCGAGGCGGCGCATGTGGATTTCGTCTTCCGGCCCGATACGCTTTTTCTGCGCACCGAAGGGCTGGAAACCGGCGGCGGATTTGCCAGCATGGACCCGACCATGCTTCTCGCCGCAATCGCCCGGGAGACCAGTCGCGTCGGCCTGTTATCCACGGTTTCGACGACCTTTCTGCCACCCTATGTGGTTGCCCGCCAGATTCAGTCGCTGAACTGGCTGAGCAACGGTCGGGCGGGCTGGAACATCGTCACTGCCCTCGACGGCCACGAAAATTTCGGCCTCAAGCAAATGCCGTCGCCGCAGGAGCGTTATGAACGCGCCGCCGAATTCACGCAGGTGGTGCGGCAGCTCTGGGCAAGTTTTCCGAACGAGGCGTTGAAGCTCGACAGGGAAAGCGGGCGTTTTGCCGATTCCTCGCTGGTGCGGCCGGTTGCGCATGAAGGGCCGCACTTCAGCGTCAAAGGCCCGCTCAACCTGCCGGCCCATGCCAGCCGCATTCCGCTGGTGCAGGCGGGTGCGTCGCCGGAAGGCCGTGATTTTGCCTCGTCGGTGGCGGATGCGGTCTTTGCCTCCACGCCGGATATGCAGGCGGCCATCGAACTCAGGGCGGATCTTCGCAGCCGTGCCGAGGGGCATGGCCGCAAGCCGGATGGGGTGAAGCTGATGCCGGGCCTCAGCCTCTATCTGGCGGAGACCCAAAAGGAGGCGCTGGAACTCTTCGCGGAGACCCATGCTCGCGCCAACCGTGCCCGTGCCTTTGCCTCCATCCGCGACATGACGGGCCTCGATCTCTCGGATTGGCCGCTCACACGGATCGTCACCGTTTCGGATTTGCCATCGCCGCCTGAAACACCCAGAAGTCGCACCCATGCCAACCTCTTGCGCCGGTTGATCGAGCGGGAAACCTTGAGCGTCGGGGACCTGCTGCAAAGGCCGGAAGTGATGGGGTCCGGCCATTGGCAGGTCATCGGCACCGTGGAGGATGCTTTTGAAACCATTCGGGAATGGGCGCAGGCCGGTGCGATAGACGGTTTCGTCGCGGTGCCCGGCGGGTCTGTCGCGTCAATACGGCTGGTATTGGAGCGGTTGCTTCCCAGGCTTGGCGATGCCGGGCTTTTCCGCACCGGCTATTCCGGCCACACCTTTGCGGAGCATCTGGCCGAATAGGATTACGATCCGCCGGATTCGCCGGTCGCCTTTGTGGCCGCTTCGAGCAGTCGCGAAAAATGTCCCTCGGCCTCGGCGGTCGCCAGGAAGGATACGGTGGTGACGACACAACAGATTTCGCGCTGGGCGTCGAAAACCGGGGCCGCCTTTCCCGTCAGAGCGGAAAACAGATGTTCGTTGAGTTCCGCACCGCCTGCTTCGCGGATGGCGTTGAGAACCTTCGCTTCTGGTCGTGCGCCGCGAAAGGCGGCTGGCTGTAATTTGCGCACGGCGGCAATCCTATCAGCCGGCAGGTAAGCCTGAAAAACCAGCCCGCAGGCACTGTTGTCCAGCGGCAGAACATCACCGAGCGCCACGGTGCTGATGGAGAAGCTGGCGCTCCTGTGCCATTGCACCACCGTCGGGCCGCGATCGGTCCAGATCGCCACGCCACAGCTGGCGCCGATCTGCGAGGCCAGATTTTTCATCTGGCGACCGGCGGTCTCGACCGGATTGATTCGTCGCAGCGCGCTGATGCCTATTCCAAGCGCCGCCGGCCCGAGATCGTAGCAACCGCTTGCCGGATCCTGGGTCACCAGTCCTTCACGCACCAGGCTCTGCATATAACGGTGTGCGGTCGAACGTCCGGTGCCGGCGCGTTTGGCCAGTTCGCCAAGCGCGACTGCCGTCTCCGATTTTGCGAGAAGATCGAGGAAACGCGCCGCGATCGACACGGATTGAATGAGCGCCGAACGCTTCTCGCCCTCATTCTCAGGCAGCTCATCGGCATCGTCATTCATGGCGTTCAAGCCTGTTCCCTCATTTTTGGACTGAACATGCCTAACGCATCGACCGGAAAATCGGAATTGATTTCTGACAGGAAAACCGGCCGTTGCGACGCTTTGCCAATCGTGGCGCTGAGGGGTGGTCGATAAATTTTGTTGTAAATATGGCACATCCCGTTACGGAACCCCGATTGTCCGCAATGCAGAACGTATTCTCTATTGCGAAACAGATAACGCTTCCGTTACTTGAATATGACTTTAATACTCATGTTTATTTAGGGGTGTGTTATGGGGTTTCGCTCTAACGGTCGTTTGATGAACGGGGTCAGCGTTCTGACGCTGGCGACGCTGTTTGTAACGCCGGTCCTGGGTCAGGATCAGCAGGCTGAGACAGCGGGGACGACCGTTCTCAAACCGATCGTCGTGACCGGTGAAAAAGTGGCGCGTGATATGAAGAACACGGCGTCGTCCGTTTCGGTCATATCCAGCGAGAAAATCAAAAAGGAAAAGACCGGCGACCCGACCGTTTCGGATGCGATCAAGGATATTCCGAACGTCGTTTACACCGACAATGTCAGCGCCCCGATCATTCGCGGACAGGATACGCAGGGACCGAATACGGGTTCCATCGCCTTCTTTACCGGCACGGTGCCGCGCGCCACGATCAATGTCGACGGTCATTATCTCGGTTATAACGAGTTCATCTATGGCGCGACCTCCATCTGGGATGTCGACAGCATCGAGGTCTTCCGCGGTCCGCAGACCACCTCACAGGGCGCGAACGCCATTGCCGGCGCCATCCTCGTCAATACCAAAGACCCGACGTTTACGCCGGAAGCGAGCTATCAGGCCGAGATCGGCAATTATCACCAGAAGCGTGGTTCCTTCGCCTTTTCCGGTCCGCTGATCGAAGACGAACTGGCGGCACGCATGGCGATCGACTATTCCGGTCGTGATACCTTCATCGACTATATCAATTCCGCTTTTGCCCATGACGGCACGGATCAAAACTTCAAGGAGTTCAACGGTCGTTTCAAGCTTCTGTGGGAACCTTCGGAAATCCCCGGCCTTTCGACCAAGCTGACCTATTCCTATAATGCTTCCAATCGTCCGAGCCAGGAAGCGGCATCGCGTCCTTTTGAGGATCTGAACCACATCACCAACACGATGCCGAGTTTCAGCCAGTATACCAATACCGGCATTCTCGACATCAACTATGATTTCGAGAACGGGGTGAAACTGTTCAACCAGACGCAGTTTTCCTCCTCCATCGCCAAGCGCAGGGTCGGTATTGCCAATACCGGTGATGCCGATATCGACCTGAAAAACACCTCCCACGAAACCCGTGTGACCTTCGGTGATCAGGAGGATGTGCTGAGCGGCGTAGCGGGTATTTTCTACGCGCATACGAAAGCCGATGAAGTTCTTTATCTGCGCGGAACATCGCGCTTCAACGACACCAAGGATAATCTCGGTCTCTTCAGCGAACTGAGCTATCGCCTGACGGATCAATGGACGCTGACCGGCGGTCTGCGCTACCAGCAGGACCAGATTCAGCGCAACGGTTACAGAACGCTGAGCGCCACAAGCAGAAGTTCGGTCAATTATGATGAGACTTTCTCTGAAATTCTGCCGAAGGCCTCGCTCGCTTATGCCGTGAATGATGACTGGACGGTGGGCGGTTTAATCAGCCGCGGTTACAATCCCGGCGGCGTTGCATTTGACCTGACGACCAGCAAATGGCGCACCTTCGACAAGGAAACCATCTGGAACTATGAGCTCTTCACTCGCGCCAGCCTGCTGGATGATACGCTGACGATCAACGGCAACCTGTTCTACATGGACATGAAGGATGCGCAGTTCAACGTGCCGATCGTCGTGTCCACGGGCATCAGCGAATCCTACACTGTCAATGCCGAAGAAGCCCATGCTTACGGCCTTGAAATCGGTGCCGATTATCAGGTTCTCGACAATCTGACGCTCAAGGCCAGCGCCGGTTTGCTGAAGACGAAGATCGACGAGATTTCCAGCAATTCCGCCTATCTCGGCAAGGAATTCGCCAAGTCACCCGGTTACAGCTTCACCATCGGCGCCAGCTGGGACGTGACGGACAAGTTCACCGTTTCGGGGCAGGTGCGCCATCTCGACGGTTATTATTCCGACACGGATAACAAGGCCGTTTATGCGATCGAGCCCTATACGATCGCGGATGTGCGGGCGAGCTACAAGTTCCAGGAGGAGCTTGAATTCTACGCTTACGTCAAGAACGTCTTCGACGAGCGTGCGCCGACGCTGATGAAGGAGAACCGCGGCATTGGCGGCATCGAGGCCAGCATGACCGAACCGCGCATGTTCGGCATCGGCGTTCGCGGCACCTTCTGAGCCGTCACCCGAACTGAAAAACAAAAAGGCCTCCGAAATGATTTTCGGAGGTCTCAAGCTGCGGCAAAACTTGTCTTCCGCTTGCCGTCATCCTCGGGCTTGTCCCGAGGATCCAACCACGTAGCGTAAAATCAATCCGCCGCAGATGCTCGGGTCAGGCCCGAGCATAACGAAGGAGAAGTTTTAGGCCCTCGTAAAACCTTGCTTCTCGATCCTGACAAAGCCTCAGAAAAACGCCTGAATGCCCGTCTGCGCCCGGCCGAGGATCAGCGCGTGAACGTCATGCGTGCCCTCATAGGTATTGACCGTTTCAAGGTTCTGGGCGTGGCGCATGACGTGGTATTCGATCTGGATGCCGTTGCCGCCATGCATGTCGCGGGCCTGACGGGCAATATCCAGCGCCTTGCCGCAATTGTTGCGCTTGACGATGGAGATCATTTCCGGCGCCATCTTGTGCTCGTCCATCAGCCGGCCGACGCGCAGCGACGCCTGAAGGCCGAGTGCGATTTCGGTCTGCATGTCGGCGAGCTTCTTCTGGTAAAGCTGCATGCCGGCCAGTGGCTTGCCGAACTGCTTGCGGTCGAGGCCATATTGAAGGGCACGGAACCAGCAATCTTCGGCAGCGCCGAGCACGCCCCAGGAAATGCCGTAGCGGGCGCGGTTCAGGCAGCCGAACGGGCCTTTCAGACCGGAAACATTCGGCAGCAACGCGTCTTCGCCAACTTCGACGCCATCCATGACGATCTCGCCGGTGATCGAGGCGCGCAGCGAAAGTTTGCCGCCGATCTTGGGGGCGGAAAGGCCCTTCATGCCTTTTTCCAGTACGAAGCCGCGGATCTGATTGTCATGGGCTTCCGATTTCGCCCAGACGACGAAGACATCGGCGATCGGCGCGTTGGAAATCCACATTTTCGAACCGCGCAGGCGATAGCCGCCGGCGATCTTTTCGGCGCGGGTCTTCATGCCGCCCGGATCGGAGCCGGCATCCGGCTCGGTGAGGCCGAAACAGCCGATCAGCTCGCCGGAAACGAGGCCGGGCAGGTATTTCTTCTTCTGCTCGTCCGAGCCATAGGCGAAGATCGGGTGGATGACGAGCGAGGACTGCACGCTCATCATCGAGCGATAACCGCTGTCGATCCGCTCCACCTCGCGGGCGACGAGGCCGTAAGCCACGTAGCTTGCATTGGCCGCGCCATATTCTTCCGGCAGGGTGACGCCGAGCAGGCCGGTGCGGCCCATCAGCCGGAACAGTTCCGGTTCGGTCGTTTCAGAAAGATAGGCTTCCGATACGCGCGGCAGGAGTTCGGATTTGCCGAAGGCGGCGGCGGCGTCGCGGATCATCCGCTCGTCGTCGGTCAGTTGGTCTTCGAGCAGGAAAGGGTCCTGCCAATGGAATGCTGCGCGTTCGCTCACTTTATGCCTCCGGATTTGCTGGCCGGATTATTGGTAATCGGCCCAGATGGCACAAGCCATGTTTACTCATTTTTGCATTACATATAGTAATGGCTCATGACGTCTCTCAGCCGCAAACTCCTGCCCTCCACCAGCGCGCTTGCCGCCTTTGATTCCGTTGCCCGGCTTGGCAGCTTTTCGGCTGCTGCGGACGAACTGGCCCTGACGCAAGGGGCGATCAGCCGGCAGGTTATGTCACTGGAAGAGCAACTTGGCGTGCGCCTGTTTGAGCGCGGCGCGCGGGGCGTGGCGCTGACGGCGGAGGGTAAAACTTACGCGAAATCGATTGCCTCGGCGCTTGGCGAGATACGCTCCGCCTCCCTGCAGCTCATGACCAAAACGCATGGCAATACGCTGAACCTCGCGATGTTGCCCACCTTTGGCACCCGCTGGCTTCTGCCGCGCATCCCCGATTTCGTCTCCAGCCATCCGGAAATCACCATCAATTTCGCCACCCGCATCGGCCAGTTCGATTTCGAGCGTGAACAGTTGGATATGGCAATCCATATCGGTCAGGCGGATTGGCCGGGGGCGGAAAGCACCTTTCTAATGCATGAAATGGTGGCTCCGGTATGCAGCCTCGAGTTTCTCAATACGCATCCAGTGGAAAAGGCAGGGGATCTCGCCACCCTGCCATTGCTGCACATGGCCTCGCGGCCAGGGGCATGGGGCCACTGGTTCGAAAGCCTTGGCCTGTCGCTTGCCCTGCCGCAGGGCATGCGGTTCGAGCAATTCTCCAGCGTGGCGCAGGCCTGCATCGCCGGGCTTGGCGTGGCGCTGATGCCGCTTTTCCTGATCGACAACGAGTTGAAATCGCGGCAATTGGTGAAGGCCTTTGATCATCAGGCCAAAAGCCCAAGCTCCTATTATGCGGTGGCGCCGCTTTCGCGCGCCAATCACGTTCCGGTCGTGTTGTTTCGCGACTGGCTGGTGCGACAGGTGGAGGCCTATCGCGCGACAAATGGCTTGCCGCTGCAAAAATAACCGCACTTTTTTCGGGCATTTATGTCTTATGCCCAGCTTTTCGCCCAATTTGCCGCCCGGTGGACTCGACAGGGCGGTTTTGCTCGACTATCGTGATTAAACGTTTAATCAGCCCTTTCGGTCCATCATGGCGTCTTCACGGCCTGCCACCAATCTGAGCGCGATAGCAGCGGCACTCGGCGTGTCGGTGGCAACCGTGTCCAATGCGCTGTCGGGCAAGGGCCGGGTTTCGCCTGATCTGGCGGAGCGTATCCGCAAGACGGCAAGCGAACTTGGTTATGTGCCGAGTTCAGCGGGCAGGGCGCTGCGCACCGGCAGATCAGGTGTTCTGGGGCTGGTTCTGCCCGATATTGCCAATCCTCTCTTTCCACAGATTGCGCAGGCCATCGAAAAGGCCGCGGTGAGTGCCGGTTACGGCGTTCTGATCGCCGACGCGCGTGGCGAGATCGCCATGCAGACGGATGCCATCAACCGGCTTATCGAGCGCGGCGTGGATGGAATGGTCATCGTTCCCCGCCGCGGCACGCGCATTACCGATGTCGATTGTCCCGTTGCGGTGATCGACAGCCCCTCGACCCCCGGAAACACTGTCGCAGCCGACCATTGGGATGGCGGCCGGCAGGTTGGCGAATATCTGGCGGCACTTGGCCACAAAAAGGTGGTGCTGGTCGGCAAAAACCGGGATTCCAACGTGCAGAACGACCGCCTCGGTGGCATTCGTGATGGTCTTGGCAAGACCTGCGTTGCACAGACACTGTGGATAGACGCCCTCGAAAAAGCCGATGGCGCGGGTTGCCGGCTTGGCCTTGCCGACAGGGTCGCTGAGGGTTTTACCGCTTTTGCTGCCGTTTCCGATCTGCATGCGCTGCGGGTGCTGACCGAATTGCAGCGCGAGGGCATCGAAGTACCGGAAGAGGCCAGTGTCACCGGCTTCGACGATCTGATTTTCTCGGCCGTGGTCACGCCGCCGCTGACGACGATGCGCATGGATATGGGCCGCATCGCCGATCTTGCAGTTGGAGCGCTGCTGCGCGCCATTGACGATGTCAGCGAAGGCGGCCTCGCCGTCGATGTTACGGCAGAAATCTCGAAAGTACCGATGGCGCTGATCATGCGCGGCTCCACCGGCAAAGCAAAGCATGATGCGATTGAAGCCAAAAAAATCACAGCAGGAGAACTCACACCATGAAAAAGATCATTCTTGCATCGGGCGCTGCCCTGATGCTGACGATGGGAGCCGCTGAGGCGCAGGACAAGACGCTGACGATCTCGGTCTATGCCTTCGCGCAGGACGAATTCAAGGAACTGGTCTATACGCCGTTTGAACAGAAATGCGGCTGCAAGCTGGTCGTCGAGACCGGCAACAGCGTCGAGCGTCTGGCCAAGATGGAGGCCAACAAGGCCAATCCGGTGGTCGATCTTGCCATCGTCTCCATGGCGGATGCTCTTTCCGCCACCCGCAAGGACCTGATCCAGAAGATCGACGCCACCAAGGTGCCGAACATCGAAAACCTCTATGACATCGCCAAGGACCCGAATGGCGACGGCATGAGCGTCGGCGTCAATTTCTACGCCACCTCCATCGTCTACCGCACCGACAAGATGAAGATCGACAGCTGGGCCGATCTCCTGAAGGACGGCATTGTCGATCACGTCGCCTTCCCGAACGTCACCACCAATCAGGGCCCGCCGGCGCTTTATATGCTCGGTAAGGCCATCGGCAAGGACACGCCTGATCTTTCCGGCGCCATCGAGGCCGTGGGTGAAAAGAAGGACGAGATCGTCACTTTCTACGTCAAGTCCTCGCAGCTGGTGCAGCTGATGCAGCAGGAAGAAATCTGGGCAGCGCCGATTGGCCGCTTCTCCTGGGCGCCCTTCACCAAGCTTGACCTGCCGCTTGCCTGGGCCACGCCCAAGGAAGGCCAGACCGGCGGCATGAACGTGCTCGTCGTGCCGAAGGGCACCAAGAACGAGGACCTTGCCCTGCAATTCATGGATTTCTGGCTGTCGACTGACGTTCAGAAGGCGCTGGCCGAAAAGCTGGTGGACAGCCCGACGAACAAGCAAGTCAAGGTGTCCGACGAGGTGGCGAACAACATCACCTATGGCGATGAAACCGCTCGCAGCCTGCAGCTCATCCCGTCCGACGTGACGCTCGATAACCGCGACAAGTGGCTGTCGGAGTGGAACTCCAAGGTCGGGCAATAAGCCAAAATAGTCGAATTCAGTCAGGAACGGGGTGATTTTCAGCGTCCGCAAGGGCTCGCCCCGTTTCAGGAAAAGCGGTTTGGTCGTCCCCTGACCGCTTTTCCAACCTTTTAAAGCCGCAAGCCGGTATCCGGCTTCAAGCGTAACCGGCCACAGCGCCGTTCAGGGAATAAACCAATGTTTCAGAACCGGGCCGAAGCGCTGGCGCTTGCCTTGCCCGCCGCGATTTTTGCGGCGGCGGTTTTTCTTGTGCCGGTCTTCATGCTTTTATCGGAGGGCTTTCGCACCGCTGACGGCTGGACATTCTCCGCTTATGCCGATTTCTTCTCCGATCCGCTGAACCAGACGGTTTTCCTGCGCACCCTGAAACTCGGCGCGCTCGTCACCGTTGTTTCGGCGGTGGTGGGCTATGCGGCGGCCTTCGCCATCATCAACCTGTCGCCAGGAACGAAGGGCCATGTGGTCAATCTCGTCGTACTGCCGCTGATGATTTCGCCGGTTGCCCGCACCTATGCGTGGATCGTCATTCTCGGCAGAACCGGCATCGTCAACCAGGCGCTGCAGGCGGTGGGGCTGAGCGATGCGCCGATCCGCATCCTGTTTTCCGAAACGGCTGTTTTTATCGGCCTTCTGCAGCTGTTCTTGCCGTTGATGATCATCTCGCTCATCAGTGCACTGGAGAACATGCCGAAGGATACGATCGCGGCTGCCCGCGTTCTCGGCGCAAACTGGCTGCAGGTGTTCTGGAAAGTCATCCTGCCGCTCACAAAGGAAGGACTGGTGGTTGGCGGCACGCTGGTCTTTACCGGTTCGCTGACGGCCTATATCACGCCAGCCATCCTCGGCGGCTCCAAGGTGTTGATGCTAGAAACCCTGCTTTACCAGCAGGTCACGGTTTCCAACAATTTCGTCGCCGCCAGCGTCATCGCCTTCATCCTGATCGTCATGAGCTTTGCCGCCAATATCCTGCTGAAGCGCATCGCCACCGCAAGGAACAAGAAATGACCCGGCAGCTCTTCATTCCGCTCACACTCCTTCTTGTCGTCGGTTTCCTCATCGGGCCGTTCCTCATCATCGTCGCCGCCTCATTTTCGGCCGGCGATACGCTTGCCTTTCCGCCGCAGGGCTTTTCGCTGAAGTGGATCGCCAAGGTCTTCACCGTCGAAAGCTTCCGCGAAAGTTTCGCGATGTCGATGTTCCTTGCCATCGGCGGCACGTTCACGGCGCTCATCCTCGGCATTCCCGCCTCCTACGCCATGTCGCGCTACAAACTGCCCTTCGCAGAAACCGTGCGCACCATCGTTTCCGCGCCGATCATCGTGCCCGGCATCATCGTTGGTCTGGCGCTGCTGCGTTATTTCGTCGTGCCTTTCGGCATCGGCATCACGCTTGCCCTGTTTCTCGCCCACACAGCGCTCATCCTGCCCTATGCGGTGCGGGTGGTTTCGGCCAGCCTCAACAATCTGCGCTCGGATATTGAGGAGGCTGCGGTGCTGCTCGGCTCGTCGCGGGTCGGCGCGTTTTTCCGGGTGGTGCTGCCGAATATCCGCGGCGGCATTCTCTCCGCCTTCATTCTCGGTTTCGTGACGAGTTTCAACCAGGTGCCGGTGTCACTGTTCCTGTCCGGCCCTGGCGTGCGCACGCTGCCCATCGACATGCTGGGTTACATGGAAATCGTCTTCGATCCTTCCGTGGCCGCCCTTTCTTCGCTGCTCGCCTTCCTTTCCATCGGCATCGTCTTCATGGCCGAACGTTTTCTGGGGTTCTCCCGTTATGTCTGACGCAAATTATCTTTCGCTCAACAAAGTCTCGCTGGCTTATGGCAACAGCATTGCCGTCAAGGATCTCGATCTTGATATCCGCAAGGGCGAACTTCTGGCCTTGCTGGGGCCGTCCGGCTGCGGCAAGACGACGACGATGCGCGCCATTGCCGGGCTGATGCCGGTGGCTGGCGGGCGCATCGATCTCGACGGCGCCGATATTACCCGTGTTGCCGCCAACAAGCGCGCCGTCGGTCTGGTGTTCCAGTCGTACGCACTCTTCCCGCATCTGACGGTTTACGAAAACGTCGCCTTCGGCCTGAAACTCAAGGGCATGAGCGGCAAGCCACTGGAGGACAAGGTCGCCTCCGGCCTGAAGTCGGTGGGCCTGTCCAATTTCGCCTCCCGCAAACCGGCCGAGCTTTCCGGCGGCCAGCAGCAGCGCGTTGCACTGGCGCGCTCCATGGTCATGGAGCCCAAAGTGCTCCTGCTCGATGAGCCGCTCTCCAATCTCGATGCCCGCCTGCGGCTTGAAATGCGCACCGAATTGCAGCGCGTGCAGAAGGAAACCGGCGTGACGATGATCTTCGTCACCCATGACCAGATCGAGGCTCTGGCGCTGGCCGACCGCATTGTCGTCATGAAGGGCGGCAAGATCGAGCAGATCGGCACGCCGGAGGAGATTTACAACGCGCCGGTTTCATCCTTCGTGGCTGACTTCGTCGGCTTTGAAAACATCTTCGCGCTGGAAGGCGGCGCGCTGAAAACCGCAAACGGCACAACACCGCTTTCCGGACCAGTCCCTTCAGCATCTGGACTGGCCTGGCGGCCGCGCATGGTCACCCTCGGTTCAGGTCCTTTCCAGGGAACCGTGCGCGGCACATCCTTTGCCGGCAACAGCCGCGAATATCTGCTGGATACGCCGCTCGGACCCATCAAGGCGGAAACCGATGCGGCGCTTGCCGCGCATGTCATTGGTGATACGCTCGCCTTTGATCTGCCGGTCGAAAAGGCGGCGAGCCTCAAGGTGTTTAACTGACCATGGGTGTATGGATCGATACCGATATGGGCTTTGACGACATTGCCGCCATCATGGTGGTGCAATCGGCAGGCCTTGCCATCGACGGCATTTCGCTGGTGTTCGGCAATACGACGCTGGAAGCGGTCTGCGGCAATGCCGCCGGAGCGGTCTCAGCTTTCGGCTGGTCGATGCCGATCCATCAGGGCCGTGCCAAGCCCGTGCTTGGCGCGCTCGAAACCGCGCAATGCATTCTGGGCGATAACGGCATTCCGACCGTCGGCCAAAACTTGCCGGATGCGCCGGCCTTGCCGAAAAGCGATGCCTTTGCCGCCCTGTGCAACTGGCTTGAGGGTGATGGCGAAAAGCGCATTCTGGCGCTCGGCCCGCTCACCAATATCGCCGCGATTTGCCTTGCCCGGCCTGATCTTACCACCAGAATTTCCGATCTCACCTGGATGGGTGGCGGCGTGACCAGCGGCAACCATACTGCATCGGCGGAATTCAACGCCTTTGCCGATCCGGAAGCGCTGGCAATCGTGCTGTCCCACGGCCTGCCGTTGCGCATGGTCGATCTCGACACCTGCCGCAAGGTTATGGCCTCGCCGGCCGATGTGCTGCCGATCCGCGATGCCGGTGGCAAAAACGCTGCGCTGATTGCCGATCTGCTGGAAGGTTTCATCGGCATCGCCACCCGCCGTGGCAGAGCCGCCATGGCGCTTTACGATCCCGTTGCCGCCGTTGCCTTTACCTCCGGTCTCATTGGCTGGCGGCAGGCGCGGATCGATGTCGAACTTCATTCCGCCTTGACCCGGGGCAGAACCGTGGTCGAGATGCGCGCCGACAAGGTGGAAACCTTCAATGCGCACTTTGCCGAAACCGTTGATGCCGAAAGTGCGAAGACGGCGATTCTCGAGGCGTTGCGCCGGGAGGCCGCCCGATGAGCGCGAACTCTCCAACACGCGAGCCTGCCGATCTCACCGATGATGCGCTGCGCAGCCGCGCGGTCGCCGCCGCACGTGGCGATGCGCCTTTCGATGTCCTCATCACCGGCGGAACATTGGTGGATGTGGTGACGGGAGAGCTTCGCGCCGCCGATATCGGCATCGTTGGTGCTCTGATCGCCAGCGTGCACGAGCGGGCAAGCCGCAGCGACGCTGTACGGATCATCGATGCGGCAAGTGCCTTTGTCTCGCCCGGCCTCATCGACACGCATATGCATATTGAAAGTTCGATGGTCACGCCGGCCGCCTATGCGGCGGCAGTGGTCGCCCGTGGTGTTACCACCATCGTCTGGGACCCGCATGAATTCGGCAATGTGCATGGTGTGGAAGGGGTGCGCTGGGCGTCGAAGGCAATCGAAAATCTGCCATTGCGCGCCATTTTGCTGGCACCTTCCTGCGTGCCATCAGCTCCGGGGCTGGAGCGTGGCGGCGCGGACTTTGACGCGACCATTCTCGCCGATATCCTGTCATGGCCGCAGGTTGGCGGCGTTGCGGAAATCATGAATATGCGCGGTGTCATCGAGCGCGATCCGCGCATGGGCGGCATTGTGCAGGCCGGGCTTGCCTCGGGAAAACTGGTCTGCGGCCATGCCCGCGGCCTGAAAGATGCCGATCTCAACGCCTTCATGGCGGCGGGTGTCTCCTCCGATCACGAGCTGGTGTCGGGTGAAGACCTGATGGAAAAGCTGCGGGCGGGGCTTACCATCGAGTTGCGCGGTTCGCATGATCACCTGCTGCCGGAATTCGTGGCGGCGCTGAATGCGCTGAGCCATCTGCCACAGACGGTGACACTCTGCACCGACGATGTCTTCCCTGACGATCTGTTGCAGGGCGGCGGGCTTGACGATGTGGTGCGCCGGCTTGTGCGTTACGGTCTGCGCCCCGAATGGGCGCTGCGCGCCGCTACGCTGAATGCCGCGCAGAGGCTCGGCCGTGCCGATCTCGGCCTCATTGCCGCCGGCCGCCGCGCCGATATCGTTGTTTTCGAAGATCTGAGCGACTTTGCGGCCCGCCAGGTGATCGCAAATGGCAGGGCTGTCGCTGAAGGCGGCCGCATGCTGGTAGAGGTTCCCGCCTGCAACGCAACCGCGCTCGAAGGCTCGATGAAGCTGCCGCTTCGTGAGCCCGATGATTTCCGGGTCACATCCGAAGGCACGAAGATACGCCTCGCGACCATCGACCGCCCGCGTTTCACCCAATGGGGCGAGGCGGAAGCCGAGGTGAAGGATGGTTTCGTCGTTCCGCCCCAGGGTGCGACGATGATTTCCGTCACCCATCGCCACGGCATGGCCGAGCCGATCACCAGAACCGGCTTCCTTACCGGCTGGGGAAACTGGAACGGCGCCTTCGCGACCACCGTCTCGCATGACAGCCACAACCTCACCGTTTTTGGTGGCAATGCCGAGGACATGGCGCTGGCCGCCAATGCGGTGATAAAAGCGGGCGGCGGCATGGCCGTTGCCTCGGAGGGTAAGGTCACCGCGCTTCTCCCGCTGCCGCTTTCCGGCCTCGTTTCCGATGCCCCGCTTGAAGACGTGGCAAAGGCTTTCGAAGAATTGCGCGAAGCCGTCGGCAGGGTGGTGGATTGGCAGCCGCCCTATCTCGTCTTCAAGGCCTGCTTCGGCGCCACGCTCGCCTGCAATATCGGCCCGCACCAGACGGATATGGGCATTGCCGATGTGTTGACGGGCAGGGTGATGGAAAGCCCGGTGATTGCCGTTCTCGAATAGCGGCGGCCCGCATCTGCGGGCTGCGGTTCATTCCCCCCCGGCCACGTCAGGCGTCTGTGTTTCGCGCGCGGCAATGCGTGCCGCCAACACGAAATTCTTCACCACTGGCGATGTCGTTCCGCGCCGATAGGCGAGCGATATGGAAAGCCGCGGCGGCGGGCCGCTGGAGGGCAGCAGGACGATGTTCTGCATTTTGACCTGCGCGACGGATTCCGGCAGGAGGGAGACCCCGAGTTCGGCCGCGACCAGCGACAATATCGAGGCGATTTGTGGTGCCGCCGGCCCGAGGTGCGGCGTGAAACCGGCCTCCTGGCAGGCTTTTATCGATGCATCGTGAAGGCTGGTACCGACGCTGCGTGGCGTCAGAATGAAAGGGTCGTCGCGCAATTCCATCAGGTCTATGGCGGTGCCGCGCCGCGCGAGCGGATGGGATGCAGGCAGGGCGACCAGAAGCGGTTCGTCAGTGAGCACTTCCTCGAGCAATGTATCGGGATCGGATTGAGAAGGGCGCAAAAGCGCCACGTCCAGCCGATCTTCGAGCAGGGCCGGTGTCAGTGCCAGGGCGACTGCCTCCATCACCTGAAGCTCCACGTCGGGATATTGGCGTCTGTAGGTGCGGATGCAGGCCGGAACCAGAGGGTTAAGCGCCGCCGTGCCGGTGACGCCTATTCTCAGAATGCCGGTTTCACCGGCTGCTGCCCTGCGGGCGAGCCGGACACCTTCACCCACCTGATGCGGAATATGGGTCACCGCAGCACGAAAGGCATGGCCCGCCGGTGTCAGTTCCGCACCATGCGCAAGACGCCGGAATAGCCGCACGCCGATTTCCTGTTCCAGAACCTTTATCTGCTGGCTGAGCGGCGGCTGCGCGATTCCCAGATGTTCTGCCGCCCGCGTAAAACTGCCCTCATTGGCGATGGCCAGAAAATAACGGATGTGCCTGAGTTCCATGATATTAGATCCAGATATGATGGGAACGTCTTCCATATATTAGAATGAAAGATGGAGCTGCGCTATAGCTGGGAGCGAAAGGGACAAACCCGATGCGCCAGCTCAAAAAACAGGATTTCACCCCGCCGATCGTCATGACGGAGGAGCCGCCGGATGTGCTCTGGATACGGCAGGGAAGCCGTCAGTTTCGCCGGGCGAGTTGGGCGCTTTTCCTCGCGGGCTTTGCCAGCTTTTCGCTGATCTATTGCGTGCAGCCGCTCTTGCCGGAATTTCCGGCGGAATTCGGCATCAACCCTGCAACTGCATCGCTGGCCCTGTCGCTGACGACGGGAACGCTTGCCTTCGCCATTCTGCTCAGCGGGGCCTTTGCCCAGCTCTTCACCCGCCGAAATCTGATGTTCGTTTCGATGATGCTGGCAGCCATCGCCAATATCATTGCGGCAAGCACGCAAGGCTGGGAATGGCTGCTTGCCGCCCGCGCGCTGGAAGGGTTCGTGCTCGGCGGCGTTCCGGCCGTCGCCATGGCTTATCTTGCCGAGGAGATCGAACCTTCCAGTCTCGGCAAGGCGATGGGGCTTTATGTCGGCGGCACGGCGTTCGGTTCCATGGCGGGACGTGTCGGCATGGGGCTGGTGTCCGCCCATACCTCCTGGCAGGTGGCAATGTATGCGCTGGGGGCGGTCTGCATCCTCGCGGCCATCGGCTTCCTGTTGCTGCTTCCGCCTTCGCGGAATTTCCGGCCGCAGCACATGCCGCTTAAAAATCATCTGAGAATATGGGCGCAACATCTTGGAAACCCGGAACTTCGGCGGTTCTATTTCCTCGGCGCGATGCTGACGAGCGTGTTCACCACCGTTTTCAACTATTGCGCTTTTCGCCTTGTCGCGCCGCCTTACGAATTGGGTCGCACGGCCGTCAGCATGATTTTCCTGACCTTTGCCCTGGGTATCGTCGCGTCCTCCTATGGCGGGGCGCTGGTCGACCGGTTCAGCCGACGGATCATGCTGGTGGTTGCCTTTTCCACCATCCTTGTCGGTATCCTGCTCACATTCGCCTCAAGCATCATCCTCATCGTGGCGGGGATTGCGGCGATAACCATCGGATTTTTCATAGGGCATTCGGCTGCCAGCAGTGGAGTGGGCGCAAATGCGGGTGCCGCGAAAAGCCATGCTTCCGCGCTTTATCTGCTGTTTTATTATTGCGGAGCGAGCATCACCGGCTGGGTCGGCGGCTGGTTCTGGATCCATGCCGGCTGGCCCGGCATCATGGCCATCACCGCCGGCTGCGCGCTTGCCGGAATTTTTGCCAGCCTCGCGCGCCCGGGCACGCGGCGCGCCTGAGCGACCATCGCACCGGCCGGGGCCGTCACTCCGCCGCCAGTTCCTGCTCCACCAGTGTCGCCCAGAACGCAACGCCCGGCACGATGGCCGCATCGTTGAAGTCGTAGGAGGTATTGTGGTGCAGCGCGCCGTCTACCGCCGGGCCGTTGCCCAGCCAGACATAACAGCCGGGGGCTTCACCAGCGAAGAAAGCGAAGTCGTCGCCGGCGGTCGAGGGTGGGAAGGTTGTACGGGCCTTGTTGCCGAACACCGTTTTGGCGGCGCGCAGCGCCCGTTTCGTCGCTTCCGTCTCGTTGATGACGGGGGGAATGCGCCGGATGAATTCGTAATGCGCCTCGATGCCGAACATCGCCGCCGTGCCTTTGGCAAGCCTGCCGATTTCCGCTTCCAGCTGGTCGCGTACCTCAGCTGCATAGGCGCGCGCCGTACCGCCGATTTCAACGAGATCGGGAATGACGTTGAGTGCCTTGGGATCGCCCGCCTGAACCGAGCAGGCGCTGACCACGGCGGGCTGCAGCGGATCGACGATGCGGCCGACGATGGTTTGCAGCGAAGCGAGGAAGGTGCCGGCAGCTGTTATGGGGTCACGGCCAAGATGTGGCTTGGCGCCATGGGTGCCGATGCCCTTGAAGGTCACGCGCCAGCTGTCGGAAGAGGCAAGCTGCGGGCCTTCCACCACGGCCATTTCATCGATGCCGAGCCCCGGCATATTGTGCAGGCCATAGACTGCATCGCAGGGGAACAGCGAGAAAAGTCCGTCCTCCACCATTTTTTTTGCGCCGCCGCGGCCTTCTTCGGCCGGCTGGAAGATGAAATGCACGGTGCCGGAAAAATCGCGGGTCTTTGCTAGATAGCGCGCAGCACCCAGTAGCATGGCGGTGTGGCCATCATGGCCGCAGGCATGCATCTTGCCGGGAAACTTCGATTTATAGAGCCTGTCGGGAATTTCCGGCATGGCAAGCGCATCCATGTCGGCGCGCAGGCCGATGCTGCGGGTGCCGTTGCCCACCTGCAGGGTACCAACGACGCCGGTGCCGCCAAGACCGCGATGCACCTTCACCCCGGCCCGCTCCAGAAGATCGGCGACGATGGCGCTGGTTCTCTCCTCTTCGAAACCCAGTTCCGGATGCGCGTGCAGATCGTGGCGAAGCTCCGTCAGGAATGGCAGGTCTTCACCGATCCGGTCCAGCAGTCTCATGGGCAGCTTGTCCTTGAATATGGGAAAAACCCGAGTCATAGGTGGGTTCGTCCGAATGCCTCTTGCTTTGTTCCCTTCTAGCTGAAAAAGCCAATGAAATGAACCCGCCGCATGTATGCGGTTGCTGAAATGCCCGATATGCCGAACGGGGTTGGCGTGGCTGGAAAAACCGCGTCCGCTTTGCGCCATCCCGGTCCTGAAAGGAAAACCGATGCCGTCATCCGCATCGCCTGATACCCAGTCACCGGCCGCTCCTCATGAGTTCTGGCAGGCGATAGCTGCTCCCCGCACATTTGAAACGGCCGGGCCGTATTCATCCTTCTTCCCGGCCGTCCTGGATGATGGAAGGCAGATTTGCCTGCCGATAAGGCCGCTCGCGGATGGTGAACATGCGCTTGCCTCGCTCATCGTCAATCAGGCTTCTTTTGAGGTGCTTGAAGTGCTCGCGGCTGATCTTGCCCGCAAGCTTTCCGTCTTTGAGCCGGATGTAGTCATCGGCCTGCCGACGCTCGGTCTGACGCTTGCCGCCGCCGTTGCCCGCCATCTTGGCCATTCCCGTTACGTACCGCTCGGCACCTCACGCAAATTCTGGTATCTGGAGGAACTGTCGGTGCCCATGTCCTCCATCACCACCAAACAGGAAAAGCGGCTTTATATCGATCCGCGTATGTTGCCGCTCATCGAGGGCAGGCGGGTGGCGCTGGTGGATGATGTCATCTCCAGCGGCAGCTCCATCATTTCAGGTCTTTCGCTTCTCGCGTCGTCCGGCATTCAGCCCGTCGTCATCGGCGCGGCCATGCTGCAATCGGATCGCTGGCGGCAGAAAATCGCCGGTTTCGGACTGGAATGGGCAGGGCGGGTGAGGGGTGTTTTCACCACGCCGCTGTTGACGAAAGCGCAAGGCGGCTGGCGGGCTTGACGTTGCGCAAATTCCGGCAAAACGCAAGTGGTGATAATTTCATCATTGCCTAATTTGCGTCTTGCGAAGCTGCGAGAGATCGTCCTAAGATCACCTTCGACAGATTATAGCGCCCGGCGAAAAACGCGCCGGTTTGCTTTCGTTCGGTGTCATTCCGGCGTCTGCCCGCCGCCTTTGGTTTTGCCGCTTTACTGGAATTTCTTCCCATGCATGCAGTGTTCGACGGTCATAATGATGTGCTGCTTCGGTTGTGGCGCAACAGCAAGGCCGGTGCCGATCCGGTTGCGGAATTCAGGAACGGTACGCGGGAAGGCCATATCGATGGTCCCCGCGCCAGGGCCGGCGGTCTTGGCGGCGGGATCTGCGCCATCTACATCCCCTCCGGCGACCTCATCTTGCAGGAACCGGACGAAAGCGGTCACTATGACACACCGCTCGCCGCGCCGCTGGAGCGCTTGCCTTCGCTCGATATCGCCATGGAGAAGGCGGCAATTGCGCTGAGGCTCGATCGCGCCGGCGCCTGGCGGCTTTGCCGTTCCACGGCCGATATCCGCAAGGCCTTTGCCGAGGACGTTTTTGCCGCCGTGCTGCACATGGAAGGCTGCGAGGCGATCGGTGCCGATCTTGATGCGCTCGAGGTATTTTATGCCGCCGGCCTGCGCTCGCTGGGTCCGGTCTGGAGCCGGCACAATGTTTTCGGCCATGGCGTTCCCTTTTCTTATCCCATGTCGCCCGATACCGCGCCCGGTCTCACCGATGCCGGTTTTTCGCTGGTGAAGGAATGCAACCGGTTGGGCATTCTCATCGATCTGGCGCATATCACCGAAAAAGGCTTCTGGGATGTGGCCAGGACCACCAACCAGCCGCTGATCGCAAGCCATTCCAACGCGCACGCGCTTACCCCCGTTGCCCGTAATCTCACCGACCGCCAGTTGGACGCCGTCAAGGACAGTCACGGTCTGGTCGGTCTCAACTATGCCGTGACCATGCTCAGGCCGGATGCGCGCGACATTGCCGACACGCCGCTTTCCGACATGGTGCGCCACATCGACTATATGGTGGAGCGCATGGGTATCGACTGCGTGGCGCTCGGATCGGATTTCGACGGCGCGACAGTACCCGTTGGCATTGCGGATGCGAGCGGCAACCACAATCTGGTTGCGGCGCTGAAATCGGCAGGCTACGGTGACGGCGAGTTGGCCAAAATCTGCCGGGAAAACTGGCTGCGCGTTCTGTCCCAGGCCTGGCATGAACCGGCCTGAAGACGCCCTATAGCGAATGAAATCAATCTTATAACAAAAGGGGAGATCCTATGATCAAATCGCTCAACAAATCCATGCGTATTCTCAGCACCAGCGCCGCTCTGTCGCTGATGATGCTGTCGGCTCCGCACGCTTTCGCCGCCACGCCGGCCGATACCCTGGTCGAAGGTTTTGCCATCGACGACATCATCACGCTCGATCCGGGCGAAGCCTTCGAACTGTCCGCCGCCGAAGTTACCGGCAACACCTACAGCAAGCTGGTCTCCATCGATCTCAACGACACGTCCAAGGTCATCGGCGATCTGGCCGAGAGCTGGACGACCTCCGAGGACGGCCTGACCTATACCTTCAAGCTGAAATCCGGCCTGAAATTCGCCTCCGGCAATCCGATCACCGCCGACGATGTGGCATTCTCCTTCGAGCGTGCCGTCAAACTCGACAAGTCGCCGGCATTCCTGCTGACGCAGTTCGGCCTCAAGGGCGACAACGTCAATGAAAAAGCCAAGGCTGCCGATGCGAACACCTTCGTGCTGACGGTTGACAAGCCCTATGCGCCGAGCTTCGTGTTGAACGTGCTCACCGCAACCGTCGCTTCGGTGGTCGACAAGAAGCTGATCACCGAAAAGGCGAAGTCCGTCACCCCGAGCGCCGATTACAAATATGACACGGATTTCGGCAATGAATTCCTGAAGACCGGTTATGCCGGTTCCGGCCCTTACAAGATCCTCGGCTGGAAGGCCAACGAGGCCGTCATCCTCGAAGCCAACCCGAATTATTATGGTGAGAAGCCGAAGCTGAAGCGCGTCGTCTATCGTCACATGAAGGAAAGCTCCGGCCAGCGCCTGGCGCTTGAGAACGGCGATATCGATGTTGCCCGTAACCTCGAGCCGGGTGACATGGAAGCCGTTTCCAAGAAGGAAGGTCTTGCCGTCACTTCCGCGCCCAAGGGCACCGTTTATTACTTCAGCCTCAACCAGAAAAACGAGAACCTGAAGAAGCCAGAGGTCATCGAGGCTTTCAAATATCTCGTCGATTATGACGCGATCGGCGCGACGATCATCAAGGGTATCGGCGAAGTCCACCAGACCTTCCTGCCGAAGGGTCAGCTCGGTGCGCTTGACGAAAACCCCTATAAGCTCGACGTCGCCAAGGCCAAGGAACTTCTCGCAAAGGCTGGCCTGAAGGACGGTTTCACCGTGACCATGGATGTTCGCAACACGCAGCCGGTGACGGGCATTGCCGAAAGCGTGCAGCAGACGCTGGCGCAGGCCGGCATCAAGCTGGAAATCATTCCGGGCGATGGCAAGCAGACACTGACGAAATACCGCGCCCGCACCCATGATATCTACATCGGTCAGTGGGGTTCGGACTATTTCGACCCGAATTCGAATGCCGAAACCTTCACCATCAACTACGACAATTCGGATGAGGGCAAGAACAAGACGCTCGCCTGGCGCAATGCCTGGGACGTTCCTGACCTGACCAAGGAAACCCAGTCGGCGCTGCTGGAAAAGGACACCGCCAAGCGTGCCGCCATCTACGAAAACCTGCAGAAGGAAGTTCTGGCGAAGGGTCCCTTCGTCATCATCTTCCAGCAGACGGAAGTGGCGGGTTATTCCGCAAAGCTCCAGGGCCTGAAGCTCGGACCGAGCTTTGACACCAACTACGTCTACACGATCTCGAAGTGATGATCCGGAAGGATCGGTCTCTTGAGCATTGTTGAAGCAAACAGCAGGGCGAGGCAGGGCAAACGCCGTGCCAACGCCCGTGTGAAAGCCATTCTCGGCTTCGCCGTCACCGTCATCACCACTTTTCTGGGGCTGATGGCGGTCACATTTTTCATTGGCCGTGTGGTGCCGATCGATCCCGCGCTGGCGATCGTCGGCGACCGCGCGCCTGCGCATGTGGTCGAGCGGGTGCGCGAGCAGCTCGGCCTCAACCTGCCGCTCTGGCAGCAGTTTTTCCTTTATCTGAAGCAGGCGCTTTCGGGCGATTTCGGCATCTCCGTCCTCACGACGAATCCTGTCATGGAGGACATCAAGCGGGTGTTCCCGGCGACGATCGAGCTTGCCACGATCGGCACCATCATCGGCGCCGTCTTCGGCATTCCGCTCGGCGTTCTCGCCGCCGTCAAACGCGGCAGTTTTGCCGATCAGGTGGTGCGCGTCATCGGCCTCATCGGTTATTCCGTGCCGATTTTCTGGCTCGGCCTTCTGGCGCTGCTGGTGTTTTACGCCCGGCTGCAATGGGTCGCCTATCCCGGCCGCATGGATATCGTCTATGAATTCACCTTCACGCCGGTGACGGGCTTTTTCCTGATTGACGCGATCTGGCAGCGGCAATGGGACGTGTTGTGGGATCTGTTCCGCCACATCATCCTGCCCGCCTCTCTGCTCGGTTATTTTTCGCTGGCCTATATCAGCCGCATGACGCGCTCCTTCATGCTGAACGAGCTCGCCCAGGAATATATCGTTGCGGCCCGCGCCAAGGGGCTTTCGGAAACCCGCATCATCTGGTTCCACGCGCTGCGCAATGCCGCCGTGCCGCTTGTAACCGTGATTGCGCTGTCCTATGCCGGTCTGCTCGAAGGTTCGGTGCTTACCGAAACCATCTTCGCCTGGCCGGGCCTTGGCCTCTACATCACCAATTCCCTGCAGAATGCGGATATGAATGCCGTTCTTGGCGGCACGATCGTGATCGGCGCCATCTTCGTCGGCATCAATCTCTTCTCCGATCTGCTTTACCGGACGCTCGATCCAAGGACGCGCAGCCGATGACGATTTCGACTGATACACTCAAGCCCTATAGCCGCGAATGGCTTCTCTCCGACCGGCCGTCCTCGCGCAAACAGGCACGGCTTGGCCGCGCCTATGTCATCTGGCGGCGGTTTTCGGAAAACCGGCTGGCGCTGCTTGGCCTCGGCATCATCATCGCGCTGCTGTTCGTTGCGCTTTTTGCCGATGTGCTGGCCCCGCATAACCCGGTGCAGGGTGATCTGCGCAACGCCCGGCTTTTGCCGCCCGGCACGGAAGGTTACCTGCTCGGCACCGACGATCAGGGGCGGGATATTCTCTCGCGGCTCATCCACGGTTCGCGGCTCACTCTGTTCGTGGTGCTGCTGGTGGCGATTATCGCCGCACCCATCGGGCTTATCGTCGGCACTGTCTCGGGTTATGCCGGCGGCTGGGTCGATGCCATTCTGATGCGCATCACTGATATCTTTCTCGCCTTCCCGAAGCTTGTTCTGGCGCTTGCGCTGGTGGCGGCACTCGGGCCGGGCATTGAAAATGCGGTGCTCGCCATCGCGGTCACCTCGTGGCCGCCCTATGCGCGTATCGCGCGCGCCGAAACCATGACGTTCCGCAATTCCGATTTCATCGCGGCTGTGAAGCTCATGGGCGCGTCGCCCTTCCGCATCGTCTTGAAACACGTCATGCCGCTGTGCATGTCGTCGCTCATCGTGCGTGTGACGCTCGATATGGCGGGCATCATCCTCACTGCTGCCGGTCTTGGTTTTCTCGGTCTTGGTGCCCAGCCGCCGCTGCCGGAATGGGGTGCGATGATCGCGTCGGGACGCCGGTTCATTCTTGATCAGTGGTGGGTGGCGGCCATGCCAGGTATCGCGATCCTGATTGTCAGCCTCGGTTTCAACCTTCTGGGCGATGGCCTGCGTGATGCGCTGGATCCCAAGGAGGCAGGCCAATGAGTGCGCCGCTTCTGACCGTTCAGAATCTCCGCGTGTCTTTCCCCACCCGCACCGGGCTGGTGGAAGCGGTGCGCGGCGTCTCGTTCACGCTTGGGCGCGAACGCCTCGGTATCGTTGGTGAATCCGGCTCAGGCAAGTCGCAGACGGGCCGCGCCATCATGGGGCTGACCCCGAAAAGCGCACGCATCGAGGCTGATACACTACGCTTCGGTGATATCGATCTGCTCAGCGCTTCTGCGAAGGAAAGGCGGATCATGCGCGGCAAGCGCATGGCCATGATCCTGCAGGACCCGAAATATTCCCTGAACCCGGTGATGACCATCGGCCGCCAGATCATGGAAACCTTGCGGACCCATGAGAAGATCGGCAGCGGCGAGGCGCGTCAACGCACGCTTGCGATGCTTGAGGCCGTGCAGATCCGTGACCCCGAGCGCGTTTTCGATCTTTACCCGCACGAGGTCTCCGGCGGCATGGGTCAGCGTGTCATGATTGCCATGATGCTGGTCTGCGGTCCGGAACTGCTGATCGCCGATGAGCCGACCTCGGCGCTTGACGTGACGGTTCAGCTGGAAGTGCTCGATATTCTCGACAAGCTGGTGCGCGATCGTGGCATGGGGCTGATCTTCGTCAGCCACGATCTGCGGCTCGTATCCTCCTTCTGCGACCGTGTTCTCGTCATGTATGCCGGCAAGGTGGTGGAGGAGCTGTCTTCCGCCAATCTGAAGGAAGCCAAACACCCCTATACGCAGGGGCTTTTGAACTGCCTGCCGGAAATTGGCGGCCACCGCCATCCGCTGCCCGTTCTGGAACGCAAGCCGGAGTGGCGCGCATGAGCACAGTTCTTTCCATCAAAGACATGGTGGTGGATTTCGACGGTTACATCGCACTCGATAGCGTCAGCGTCGATGTGGCCGAGGGCGAATCTTTCGGTATCGTCGGCGAATCCGGGTCCGGCAAATCCACGCTGCTGCGCGCCATTGCCGGTCTCAACCATTTCGATGAAGGCTCGCTGATGGTGGCCGGTCGCTCCTATCAGGGAAAGCACCGGGACAAGAGTTTCTATAGCGATGTGCAGATGGTGTTTCAGGACCCTTATGGTTCGCTGCACCCGCGCCAGACGGTGGATGCGCTGCTGCTCGAACCGCTGGTAATCCACGGTCTCGACAATCGCGAGCAGCGCATCGCCCGCGCCTTGGACGAGGTGGGGCTCGGCTCCGGCTTCCGCTTCCGTTATTCGCACCAGCTTTCCGGCGGCCAGCGCCAGCGTATCGCCATTGCCCGCGCGCTGATCGTCGAGCCGAAAATCCTGCTTCTGGATGAGCCGACCTCGGCGCTCGACGCCTCCATTCAGGCGGAAATCCTCAACCTGCTGGAACAGGCCCGCAAGGACCGCAATCTCACCTTCGTCATGGTCAGCCACGATCTCGGCGTCATCAGCCACATGTGCGATCGCCTGGCGGTTATGAAAAGCGGCAAGGTGGTGGAAATGCTGGAGGCGGAAGCGCTGGAAAGCCGCGAATTCAGCGCGGATTATACAAGGCAGCTGCTGGTGGCGAGTGAGGGTTTCAAACGCGCTTGATGGCGTGAGGGTGCCGCTTGTTTCTTCTCCCCACCGGGAAGAAGATGCCCCGAAGGGGCAGATGAGGGGGCCAGCTCTCCGCATATCTCTGCCGTCGCCCCCTCATCCGGCGCTGCGCGCCACCTTCTCCCCGGCGGGGAGAAGAAACAAGCGGCGAGCTTTCATTCCACATGCGATTGCAACGTTCGCGGGCGAGACTCACGACGTTGAATGTTCGGTCTTTGCGCGTTAAGCGGTAGTGATATGCTGGCCCGCCACAGCGGCCCACCCGAACAAGGTTTCCATCCCATGCAACTGCGCGCCTTGATGTATTTTGACGAGCTCGTCCGCACCAATTCCATGCGCGCCGCGGCGGAAAACCTGAATGTCGCGCCAACGGCGGTCAGCCGGCAGATCGAAAATCTCGAATATTATTTCGGCTCGCCGCTGGTGGAGCGATCCAGCCGCGGCGTGAAGTTGACGGCGGCAGGTGAGCTGCTCGCCGCCCGCGCCGGCAAGACGCTGCGCGAGCTCGACCATGTGCACCAGCTGATCGATGACCTGAAGGGGCTGCAGCGCGGCCGCGTCACGGTCTATGCCAATGGCGCAACGGTGGCGAACCTTCTGGCGCCGGTGCTGGCGCAGTTCAGCCTTAAATATCCAAAACTGCGTTTCGAGGTGCATATTACCAGCGCCCGGCAGGCGATGGAGGCATTGGGCGCGGCTGAGGCCGATCTGGTCGTCAGCCTTTTTGCCCCAAAGGTTTCCGGTGTGAAAGTGCGCTCGCGCACCCGCATCAGTTATGATGTCATCTTCCCGGCCGGCCATGCGCTCGCCGCCCAGCCGGAAGTCTCGCTGAAGGAGCTGGCCGGCCTGCCGCTTGCCCTGCCGGACAAAAGTTTTGCCGCGCGGCAGGCATTTGACACGCTGTTTGCCGATGCCGGCATCGAACTTGATCCCGTCTTCATTACCAGTTCGCTGGAAATGCTGAAGGAGCTGGTACTGGGTCACGCCGCCGCCACGCTGTTGCCGTCGCTTTCGGTGGCGCGTGAAATCCGCAGCGGCCAGATGGTTGCGGTTCCGCTTTCCGGCAAGAAGGGCATCCATACCCAGATCGATCTCTGTGTTGCGCCTGACCGGCAATTGTCCTTCGCCGCCTCCAAGCTTGCCGATTTCATCGAGCGCTTCATGCGCGAGGCGACGGCGGGGTAAGCGGGGCAGTCGGTGTTTCTGTCGGAGAGGTTGATTTCCGTTCGCATTTCCGTGTAGCCATTTCAGCTACACGGAGCACACAAAAATCGAGATTGTGTGTGCGCCTGCAACATGACACTCTTTTTGCAACGGGTGGTCTTCGGAAGGGCAAAAATGCCCCGGCCGCCAGACAGGGGACTAAGGATGCCACGCACTTATCTTTCGCAGGCGGCAACGCTTTCGCGCCGCACCGCGCTGACCCTCGCATTGGGCACTGCGCTCTGGCTGCCGCTTTCGCTTGTTGGGGCCGAGGCTGCGCCGAAAACCGCGCTGACGCTGGGCATGGCAGTTGAGCCGACCGGCCTCGATCCGACCATTGCCGCTCCCGTCGCCATCGGTCAGGTGACCTGGCAGAATGTCTTTGAAGGTCTGGTGACGATCGACCGCGACGGCAAGGTGAGGCCGCAGCTTGCCGAAAGCTGGGAAATTGCGCCTGACGGCAAGACCTACACATTCAAGCTGCGCAAGGGCGTCACCTTCCACGATGGTGAGGCTTTCGATTCCGCCGTAGCCAAATTCTCGCTGGATCGGGCGCGTGGCGAAAGCTCGGTCAATCCGCAGAAACGTTTCTTCGCCGCCATCGACAGTATCGAGACGCCGGATGCCGCAACGCTGGTGCTGAAGCTGAAGCAACCGGCCGGCAGCCTTCTTTACTGGCTCGGCTGGCCTGCCTCCGTGATGGTCGCGCCGAAAAGCGCGGAGAATAACCGCACCACTCCTGTCGGCACCGGCCCATTCAAATTCGTGGCCTGGGCCAAGGGCGACAAGGTCGAGTTGCAGAAGAACGACGCCTATTGGGACAAGGCCGTTTCGGTAAAACTCGACAAGGCGACCTTCCGTTTCGTCTCCGATCCGCAGGCGCAGGCCGCCGCACTGAAATCCGGCGATATCGATGCTTTCCCGGAATTCGGCGCGCCGGAACTGATGACCTCCTTCGATGGCGACGCGCGCCTCGGCACATTCGTCGGCAATACCGAGTTGAAGGTCGTGGCGGGCATGAACAATGCCCGCAAGCCGTTTGACGACAAGCGCGTGCGTCAGGCGCTGATGATGGCGGTGGATCGCGGCACTGTCATTGAAGGCGCCTGGTCCGGCTTCGGCACGGCCATTGGCAGCCACTACACCCCGAATGACCGCGGATACATCGATACGACAGGGGTGCACCCTTACGATGTCGACAAAGCGAGAGCGCTGCTTGCCGAAGCGGGTTATGCTGATGGTTTCAGCTTCACCATCAAGGCGCCGCAGATGGCCTATGCCCAGCGCACCTCGCAAATCCTGCAGGCGATGCTGGCCGAAATCGGTGTGACGATGACCATTGAGACCACAGAATTTCCGGCCAAGTGGGTGGCGGATGTTCTGAAGGGTGCGGATTACGACATGACCATCGTCGCCCATGCCGAGCCGATGGATATCGATATCTATTCCCGCGATCCCTATTATTTCAACTACAAGAACCCGACCTTCAATGAGGTCATCGCCAGCGTAGAAAAGACGGCGGATGCCGCTGAGCAGGAAAAGCTTTATGGCGACGCCCAGAAAATCCTCGCCGAAGATGTGCCGGCTCTTTTTCTGTTCGTGATGCCGAAGCTTGGTGTCTGGGACAAGAAGGTGAAGGGGCTGTGGGAAAATGAGCCCATTCCCTCGAATGTGCTGACGGATGTGCATTGGGAAGAATAGGGTTTGTTGTGAGGGGTAGGGCGCAGTTTCCCCATCCACCTCATTCCTGTGCTTGTCACAGGAATCCAGCCAGCCCAAGTCCTTGGGCTAAAAGGAGTCTCTTCGCCGCGCGGACGCGCGTCGGCTGGATCCCTGTGACAGGCACAGGGATGAGGGAAGAGTGTGCGGGGATGACAACAAATCTCTCCACGATATCCGACTGCAAAACCACGCAAGGAGAAGATGCCAGATGTTAGCCGTCCTCATCCGGCGTCTTTTAAGCCTCGTCATCACGCTGTTTGCTGTTTCCCTCATCATCTATGTCGTCATGGGTCTGCTGCCGGGCGATCCGGCGGCCATCATGCTTGGCACTTCGGCGAGCCCCGATACGCTCGCCGCGCTGCAGAAACAGATGGGCCTCGATCAGCCGCTGCCGCTGCGTTACCTCCACTGGCTGGTTGGTGTCTTCCGGGGTGATCTCGGGCAATCCTATACCTACGGTGTGCCCGTGGCGGGGCTGATTGTCGAGCGGCTGGCCGTTACCCTGCCGCTCGCCCTGCTTGCGGTTTGCCTGTCCGTTGCCATTGCCATTCCGCTTGGCGTGGCGGCGGCGCGGAACCGCAACGGGGCGCTGGATTTTGCGGCCGGGCTGTTTTCGCATGTGGGCATTGCCGTGCCGGGCTTCTGGGTCGGGTTGCTGCTCATCATCGTTTTTTCCACCACGCTCGGCTGGATGCCATCAGGTGGTTTTCCCGGCTGGACGCCGAGCTTTTCGGCAGGGCTTGTGGCGCTGGTGCTGCCGGCAATCGCCCTGGCGCTGTCGCAGGCCGGGGTTCTCACCCGCGTCTGCCGTTCCGCCGTGCTTGAAGTGATGAATGAGGATTTCGTGCGCACCGCCCGCGCCAAGGGCCTGAGCGAGCGGGTGGCGCTGTGGCGGCATGCGGTTCCGAATGCGATGATCCCCGTTGTCACCATGATCGGCCTGCAATTCACCTTTTTGATTGCCGGCGCGGTGCTTGTCGAGAATGTCTTCAATCTGCCGGGCCTCGGGCGGCTTGCCTATCAGGCGCTGACCCAGCGCGACATCGTCGTCATGCAATCCGTCGTGCTGTTCTTCTCGGCGCTGGTCATCATCATGAATTTCGTCGTCGATATCGCCTATCTCCTCATCGATCCGAGACTGCGGGCAGGTGCGCGATGATGCGATTTATCCGCCGCCGCCCGGCCTTCGTCGTCGGCATCGCCGTCACCACCTTCCTCGTTGCCGTTGCCCTTTTGTCGCTGGTCTGGACGCCGGTTTCGCCGACGAAGATGCAGATCGTCCAGAAACTGAAATCGCCATTCGTTTATGGCGGTCTCGGCACGGATCATTTTGGCCGCGATGTGCTGTCCATGCTGATGGCCGGCGCGTGGAATTCACTCTCCACCGCCATCGCCGCCGTCGCCATCGGCGCGTCTGTCGGCACGGCCATTGGCGTCGCGGTCGCGGCCCTGCGTGGTGTTACCGAAACCGTGGTCATGCGCATCTGCGATATCATCTTCGCCGTGCCGCCTATCCTGTCGGCGATGATGCTCGGCGCTTTCATCGGCACGGGGCGCTTCACCGCCATCATTGCCATCGCCACCTTCATGGTGCCAGTGTTTGCGCGGCTGACGCTGGGGGCTGCACTGCAGATATGGGCGCGGGAATACATTACCGCTGCCATCAGCATCGGCCAGAACCGCGCCAAGATCACGCTTTTCCATATCGTGCCGAATATTTCCAACCAGATCATCGTGCAGGTTACGATCCAGCTCGGTCTTGCGATATTGACGGAAGCGGGCCTTTCCTTCCTCGGTCTCGGCATGCCGCCACCCGCCGCCACCTGGGGGCGGATGCTCGCCGATGCCCAGACCTATCTTGGCGCTGCACCCTGGCTTGCCATCATGCCCGGCCTTGCGATTGCGCTCGCCGTTTTCGGCCTCAATCTTCTCGGCGATGGCCTGCGCGACCTGCTGGACCCGCGCGATACCAGCTGACCGTTTCAAGCCGATATCGCCCCTATTTCCTGGTTTTCTGACGAGACGATGCCATGACCGATCTCATAGACCTCAACACGCTCGAAATCCTGGCGCTTTACCGGGAGAGGAAGCTATCGCCATCGGAATATTGGCAGGCGGTGGAAGCGCGTATCGATGCCTTCGAACCGGTGGTGAACGCGCTTTACGCCTATGATCCGGAAGATGCTCGCAGGCAGGCGCTGGCCTCGACGGAACGGTGGCAAGAAGGTGAAACGCTCGGGGCCCTCGATGGAATTCCGGTCTCGCTGAAGGAACTCATCGCCACGAAGGGCCACCCGGTGCCGCTCGGCACCAGGGCGGTGGAACTGGTGCCTGCGGCTGAAGACGCGCCGGTGGCAGCCCGATGCCGGGAAGATGGCGCGATCATTTACGCCAAGACGACCTGCCCGGATTACGGCATGCTCTCCTCCGGCCTTTCCAGCTTCCACAAGCTCAGCCGCAACCCGTGGGACCCCACCCAGAACCCCGGCGGTTCCAGCGCCGGCGCGGCTTCGGCAGGCGCTGCGGGTTACGGCACGCTGCATATCGGCACGGATATTGGCGGCTCGGTGCGGCTGCCGGCCGGGTGGACAGGGCTGTTCGGTTTCAAGCCGAGCCAGGGCCGCATCCCGGTTGATCCCTATTATACCGGTCGCTGCGCCGGGCCGATGACCCGCACCGTCATTGATGCCGCCTATGCCATGGCGACGCTTTCGCGGCCCGACTGGCGCGACGGCACATCACTGCCACCAAACAGCATCGACTGGATGGATCTCGATATCGATATGAAAGGCCTGAAAATCGGCCTCATGCTGGATGCCGGTTGCGGCCTGCCGCTGGATGAAGAGGTGCGCGATGCTGTTGTCGCGGCTGCGAAACTGTTCGAGGCGGCGGGTGCTATCGTCATCCCGGTCGAGCCGGTGCTGACGCGCGAGATGCTGGACGGGCTGGATGATTTCTGGCGAGCGAAATTCTGGGGCGATATGGTGGCGCTGAGCGATGAACGCCGCGCGGCGATCCTCCCCTATATTCTCGAATGGGCGGAGAAGGGGGCGGAGGTTAGCGGTTCCCGTGCGGTCTTCGGTTTCAATCAGACGATGGAAATGCGCAAGACCTGCGGGCGGCTGATGCAGACAGTGGATGCGGTTATCTCGCCCACCAATCCAATCGTCTCCTATCCGGCCAACTGGGCCTCGCCCACCAATGATCCCTCACGGCCCTTCGAACATATAGCTTTCACGGTGCCGTGGAACATGTCGGAACAGCCGGCCTCCTCGATCAATTGCGGCTTTTCGACATCCGGCATGCCCATCGGTCTGCAGATCGTCGGTCCCCGTTACGAGGATCTTTTCGTGCTCAAACTTTCAAAGGCGTTCGAGAATTGGGGCGGCGGTGTGAGACGCTGGCCGCAGCCGCCGCAGGCCTGCTGATCCCACCTTTATCGGCCATGTAGTATTGCCATAATACCCGCGTCTCGATCCTGCCTGTTAGGGTACCCAAAGGCATTCGAAAACGGGAGGAGCAGACATGCCGAAAAAGATTTTGATGATCACCGGCGATTTCGCCGAGGATTATGAGACAATGGTGCCGTTCCAGACGCTGCTCGCTGTCGGCCACACGGTCCATGCCGTCTGCCCCGGCAAGAAGGCGGGCCAGACCATTGCCACGGCCATCCACGATTTCGAGGGCGACCAGACCTATTCGGAAAAACGCGGCCATAATTTCGCGCTCAACGCCACCTTCGCCGATATCAAGGTTGCCGATTACGATGCGCTGGTCATTCCCGGCGGCCGTGCGCCGGAATATCTGCGGCTTAATGCGGATGTGGTGGCGGCGGTGAAACATTTCTTTGAAGCCGACAAGCCGGTGGCGGCCGTTTGCCACGGTGCGCAATTGCTGGCCGCCGCCGGTGTGCTCAAGGGCCGCACCTGCTCGGCCTATCCCGCCTGCCGTCCGGAAGTGGAACTGGCGGGCGGCACCTATGCCGATATTGCCATCGATGCGGCTGTTACCGACGGCAAGCTGGTGACGGCGCCCGCATGGCCGGCCCATCCGGCCTGGCTTTCGCAATTCATGGCGGTGCTCGGCAAATAAGACCGGCGAAACGGGGCTTTTTCCGGCCCCGTTTTCCGCCTATCTTTCAGGCGTGGTGAGGGAGGAAACCATGTGCAAGCTTTTCATCAAGGCAGACCCCACGCTTTGGGAAAGCCATACGCGGTCGCTCAGGATCGACGGCATGGTCACAAGTGTGCGGCTCGAGAACTTCTTCTGGTCGACGCTGGACGAGATCGCGCGGCGCGACGGCATGAACAGCGTGCAGCTGATCGCCAAGCTTTATAATGAATCGATCGATGCCGGGCACGATCTCGGCAATTTCACCTCGTTCCTGCGGGTCTGTTGCGGGCGGTATCTCGCGCTGCAGCTTTCCGGCGATATTCCGGCGCGGACGGATATTCCGATTGCCGTGCTGGATGCGGACAGCATTCTCGATGCGGAGAAGGTGAATTACCACTAGGTGGTAACTTTGGGCTCGATAGTGGATCAACTTGCACCCGACGTCATCCTCGGGCTTGACCCGAGGATCCACAGTCACGCGCGGCAATGGATCCTCGGGTCAAGCCCGAGGATGACGGCGGAGAGGTTCTTGTGACGCAGGGAACGGCGTCTCCTCAGCTCTTCAGCGCCCTTGGATCCAGCGCATCACGCACCGCATCGCCGATATAATTCACGCTCAGAACCGTCAGTGAAATCGCCAGCCCCGGCCACAACACACGCGACGGTGTCAGTTGCAGGAAGTTGGCGCCATCAAACAGCAGCCGTCCCCAGGTCGGAAAGTCGGAGGGGAAGCCGAGACCGAGGAAGGAGAGCGCCGATTCCGTGATGATGGCGGCGGCAATGCCGAGGGTGGCCGAAACCATGATCGAACTCAGCACATTCGGCAGGATGTGCCTCAGGATGATGCGATATTCGCGCATGCCGCTCGATTTCGCCGCCATGATGAATTCCTGGCTTTTGATCGTCAGCACATCGCCGCGCACGATACGGGCGGTGTGCATCCAGCTGGTTATTCCAATCACGAAGACAATCAGGATGAAGATGCCGGTTTCCGGACCGAAGGCGGCGCGCAACGTATCGCGAAACAGCATCAGGATGACAAGCAGCAACGGCAGAAGTGGCAGGGCGAGGAACAGGTCGGTCAGCCGCATCAGCGGACCGTCGAGCCTGCGGAAATAGCCGGACAGCACCCCCACCAGCGTGCCGAGAAACAGCGCCAGCAGCATGGCGGTGATGCCGACGGCAAGCGAAATGCGCCCACCTGCCAGCACCTGCGCCAGCATGTCCTTGCCGAGATTATCGGTACCGAAGGGATGGGCCAGGGATGGCCACTGGTTGCGTTCCTTCACGTTGATGGCGTTCGGCGCGACGGTGTGGATATAGGGGCCGACATAGACCGCAAGCAGGATGAAGACGAAAACGAAGAGCCCCGCGACGCCGCCCTTGTGAACGCGGAACTGTTTCCAGATATCGGCAAGGGCGGATTGCGTCGGGGTGGCCGCAACCGTCGGCGCTGCAATGGTGGCGTCAGTCATAGCGGATCCTCGGGTCGAGAATGCCGTACAGCACGTCGGCAATCAGGTTGAAGAGCACGATCAGCACCGCGAAAATGAAGGTCAGCGTCTGCACCAGCGGAATATCAGCACCCTGAACGGCCGTTATCAGCAATTGGCCAAGCCCGTTCACGCGAAAAATCTGCTCGGTGATGATGGCGCCGGAAAAGATCGTCGGCACGCCGAGTGCAATCACGGTCACAACAGGGATCAGGCTGTTGCGCAGCACGTGGACGAGCAGGACGGATTTTTCCTTCACGCCTTTTGCCCGTGCCGTGCGCACATAATCCTGATGCAGATTGTCCAGCATGGAGGCGCGCACGAAGCGGCTGATCTGCGAGACATTGTAGAGCGTCAGCACCAGCACCGGCAGGAACATCTGCTTCACCTGCGCCACGAAGCTTGCCCAGTCCGAGACCCTCAGATTGGTGTCGTAAACGGAAGGGAACCATTGCAGATAGGAGCTGAATATGACGACCAGCAGCACGCCGGTGAAGAAGGTCGGAACCGAATAACCGACCATGGAAATGAAGGTGCCGATCTGGTCGAAGATCGAATATTGCTTATAGGCGGAGATGACGCCGATCGGGATCGCCAGCAGCGCACCGAAGAGATAGGCCAGACCCACCACCCACAGCGTCTGCGGCATGCGCTGAATGACGAGATCGACCACCGGGCTGCGTGTCGCCCAGGAAAGAACCCGCATACGGCTGCCATCGCCGATCTGCCAGCCGGTCAGCTTTTCGAAGAGGTTCAGCGGCTCATTGATGAAGAACTGCTGCAGCCACATCAGGTAACGGATGAAGAAGGGCTGGTCGAGGCCAAGCGAGGCGCGGATCTGCTCGCGCACTTCCGGCGGGATGGTGAGCGGCAGGTCGCCGGTCGGGTCGTTGGGCGCAAGATCGAGCAGCGCGAAGATGACGAAGCTGATGACGAGCAACGTCGGTACGGCAAAGGCAAGCCGCCGGAGCGTAAAGGCAAACATCTGAAACTCTCCAGACCCAGAGCGCGGCAGCACGAAAATTGGGAGCTTCTTCGCCGTGACGCTGCAAATGTGTCTTCAGAACATGGTCCAGGGGGCATGCAAAAGGCCGGCCCCCCTGTTGGGGAGCCGGCGCATCTGCGTGTTACTTTTTGCGGGACCAGTCCGCGACGTTCCAGAGTTCCGAATCCCAGGCATTCATGCGAACGCCTTCCAGCGTCAGCGAATGTGAGGAAACGTTGCCGCGGTGGATGAGCGGAATATGCGCGCCTTCTTCCGTCAGCATGTCGTTCAGCTGCTTGGCGATTTCCCCGCGCTTGGCAAAGTCCGTGGTCTTGGAAAGGACGCCCACCAGCTTGTCGAATTCCGGGTTGCAATAACGCGGAACATTCTGTCCCTGCCAGCCGTTGGCCGGGGCAGGGATCTTGTCGCACAGCCATTCCGCCAGATATTTTTCCGGATCGGTGCCGTCGAAATTGTTGGTGTACATTTCAACGTCGGCATAAAATTTCTGGAAGGTATCCGGGCTTGCCGGGTCGCCGCCGAAGAACACCGAGGCGCTGACATTGCGAAGTTCAGCCGCAACGCCGATCTGCGACCACATGTCCTTCACCAGTTCCTGCGCCGCCTGGCGAACGGAGTTGGTGGAGGTCTGGTAGAGGAAGGACAGCTTCACGCCGTTCTTGGCGCGGATCCCGTCTGATCCCTTCACCCAGCCTGCATCATCCAGCAGCTTGTTTGCACCTTCCACATCCTGCTTCAGGCACCAGCTGTCGTTTTTCGTCGAAGCGACGGCCTCAGGCGCCGGCACGATGTTGCAGGTCGGCTTGCCCGCCTCGCCATAGCCCGTCTCATCGATAATATCCCGGTCGATGGCGAGCGAGAGCGCCCGGCGCACGGCCGGATCGGATAGGGCCGGGTGCGGCCCGCCTTCCTTGGTGGAGCGCTTGTCGCCCAGGGCGGGATCGGCATTGTACCAGTTGAGATTGATACGCTCGACCTGCGTGCCGAAGGCGGTTTCCAGCTTGCCCTTGCCAGCCGCCACCATGGTGGCGAGGATTTCCGGCTCCACCTGCATGTTCCATGCGTAGTCGAATTCGCCGGTTTCAAGAACGGCACGCGCAGCGGAAGCCGCATCGCCGCCGCCTTTCAGGGTCACGGTGGCGAAGGCGGGCTTGGCCGGATCGCGATAGTTGGTATTGGCGACGTAGCTGATGACGTCGTTCGGCTTGAAATCCTTGACCACGAAGGGGCCGGTGCCGATGGGGCCAAAATTGGCGGAGGTGCAGCCCGGAGCGGCAGCGCCGACGCATTTCTCAAACTGCTTCTTCTGGATAACCGGTGATTGCGCGCCGACAAATGCGGAATAGGGATAGGGTTTGGGTTCGGTGAAGCTGACCTTGACGGTGTGGGCGTCGACGGCCTCGACGTTTTTCACGCCTTCATATTGTGCCGCCTGCGCGCAGCCGCCATCCGGTGCGGTGCAATATTTCCAGGTGAAAACCACATCGTCAGCGGTAAGCGGCGTGCCGTCAGACCATTTGACATCGCTTTTCAGCTTCCAGGTCATGCTGAGCAGGTCTTTTGCGACGCCGCCATTATCGACGGTCGGGATCTCGCTCACCAGCATCGGCACCAGCTCGCCCTTTTCGTCGTAGCGCGCCAGCGGCTCGATCACCATGGATGAGCTGTAGATTTCCTTCGTGCCTCCGGAAAGGTAAGGGTTAAGTGTTGATACAGCCTGCCAGAACAGGATTTTCAGTTCGCCGTCACTGCCGCGCTCGGCATGGGCGGCAGTGCCTGCGAGGGCCATGGCCGCCACCGTGCTGGCAAAGAGAACGCTGCGCTTCTTCATCGTGTTTTTCCCCTTTTAGATTTTATCTATTTGAATGTTTGACGCTTTTCCCGTCGTCATGTGCAAGGTCTATTGTTTGTAAGTATTTGACTTTGCTAAGGAATACTCCTCCATTCCAGGTGATGCTATTGTCAGTTTTTTTGAAAAGCAAGCCCCAAACTCTTATTGATGAACAAAATTTGAGCCATTCGCCTTTTGGCCTATTTTTCGCTCATGCAGCAAAATTCAGACTTGCAAAAGTAGAAATTCCAAACGCAATATGGCTCCCGACAACCCGGCGGGGAACAAAAAAAGGAAAACTGGGAATGCCGATATTGAACCGTGTGGCCGAGATGCAGGAAGACGTTGCCGGCTGGAGGCGCCACCTGCACGAGACGCCGGAACTGCTGTATGACGTCTTCGAAACATCGAAGTTCGTGGCCGAGAAACTAAGGTCTTTCGGCTGTGACATCGTTGAGACCGGCATTGGCAAGACCGGCGTGGTCGGCCTTATCAAGGGTCGGCACGGCGATGGCCCGACCATCGGTTTCCGCTCCGACATGGATGCCCTGCCGATCCTCGAGACCAGCGGCAAGCCCTGGGCTTCCAAGGTTCCCGGCAAGGCCCATTCCTGCGGCCATGACGGGCACACCGCCATGCTTCTTGGCGCGGCGCAATATCTGGCAGAGACCCGCAATTTCAAGGGTTCCGTGGCCGTGATCTTCCAGCCCGCCGAAGAGGGTGGGGCAGGGGCGCTTGCCATGCTGAATGACGGCATGATGGAAAAGTTCGGCATTTCCCAGGTCTATGGCATGCATAATGAGCCGGGCATTCCCGTTGGCCAATTCGCCATCCGCAAGGGTTCGACCATGGCGGCGGCGGATAGTTTCGAAATCGTCATCACCGGCAAGGGCAGCCATGCGGCCGCACCACATCTTTCCATCGATCCGGTGCTGACCTCGGCGCATATCATCATCGCTTTGCAATCCATCGTTTCGCGGGAGACGGACCCGCTGAAATCGCTCGTCGTCACCGTCGCCACCACCCATGGCGGCACGGCCGTCAATGTCATTCCCGGCTCGGTGACGCTGACGGGAACGGTGCGCACTTTGCTGCCGGAAACCCGCGATTTCGCCGAAAAACGCCTGAAGGAAGTGGCGACTGCCACGGCCATGGCGCATGGCGCCACCGTTGAGGTGAAATACCACCGCGGTTATCCGGTGACCTTCAACCACAGTGATGAGACCGAATTTGCGACCGGCGTGGCGATGGGCGTGGCTGGCGCCAACGCCGTCAACACCAATCCCAACCCGCATATGGGAGCGGAAGATTTCTCCTACATGCTCGAAGCCCGCCCCGGCGCCTTCATCTTCATCGGTAATGGCGATACCGCCGGGCTGCACAATGCCGCCTATGATTTCAACGATGATGCGCTGCCTTACGGCATCAGCTACTGGGTTTCGATGGCCGAAAAGGCACTTGCTGCGTAAGACATCCGGCGGCCGTCATGGCCGCCTTCTGCTTTTCAGGAGATCGGCATGCTTTTGGCGGCGACATCAATGGAACAGACCGGCGGTTCAGTCAGCCCGGTTTTATCGGTTCAGAATCTCACCACATCCTTTCGCGTCGATGGCGGCTGGAAATCCGTGGTGCGCAATATGAGTTTCGAGATCGCGCCGCGCGAAACGGTGGCGATCGTCGGCGAAAGCGGCTCGGGCAAGAGCGTCACCTCGCTCTCCATCATGCGCCTGCTCGATAAAAAGACGAGCCGGATCGAAGGCAGCGTCATGCTTGGCGGTCGCAACCTCCTAGCGCTGCCGGAAGAAGAGATGCGCAAGGTTCGCGGCAAGGACATTTCGATGATCTTCCAGGAGCCGATGACCAGCCTCAACCCGATCTTCCCGATCGGCAAGCAGATCGCCGAGGCGTTGACCGTGCATCAGGATATTTCTTCGTCTGCCGCGCGCGCCGAGGTCATCCGCCTGCTTGAGAAGGTCCGTATTCCCAATGCGAAGAACCGTTTCGACGATTATCCGCACCAGTTTTCCGGCGGCATGCGCCAGCGCGTGATGATCGCCATGGCGCTCGCCTCCAAACCAAAGCTGCTGATCGCCGACGAGCCGACAACGGCGCTGGATGTGACCATTCAGGGCCAGATTCTCGACCTCATCAAGCAATTGCAGGAAGAGGAGGGCATGTCGGTCCTGTTCATCACCCATGATATGGGCGTGGTGGCGGAAGTGGCTGACCGTACCATCGTCATGTTCCGTGGTGATGTCGTGGAAACCGGCACCACCGACGATATCTTCCATCGCGGCCACCATCCCTATACGCGTGCTTTGCTTTCGGCGGTGCCGAAGCTTGGCTCAATGAAGGAAAGGGCGCTGCCGGCGCGTTTCCCGATCATCGATATCAAGACCGGCGAGAGCCAGCCTGTGGTCGAGGTCAAGGATACTGTTTCCGGCGGCCGCACGCCCATTCTCTCGGTCAAGGACCTGACGACCCGTTTCGATATCCGCTCCGGTCTTTTCGGCCGTAAATCCGGCGCCGTACATGCGGTGGAAAAAGTCTCCTTCGATCTGGCCGAGGGTGAAACCCTGTCTCTCGTGGGCGAATCGGGTTGCGGCAAGTCCACCACCGGGCGGTCGATCACCCGGCTGATCGAACCGACATCCGGCAATGTCATGCTTGACGGTTACGAGGTGCTGAAGCTCGACAAGACGACGCTGCGCACCATGCGCCGCAGCGTGCAGATGATCTTTCAGGACCCCTTCGCCTCGCTCGATCCGCGCATGAGCATCGGCACGGCGATCATGGAACCCTTTATCGAGCATCGCCTCGGAACCAAACAGCAGGCCCGCGAAAAGGCGGCCGATCTTCTGGAAAAGGTAGGCCTCAGCCCGGATATGATGCGGCGTTTCCCGCATGAGTTCTCAGGCGGCCAGCGCCAGCGTATCGCTATTGCCCGTTCGCTGATGCTCGATCCCAAGGTCATCGTCGCCGACGAGGCTGTCTCGGCGCTTGATGTCTCGATCAAGGCGCAGGTCTGCAACCTGCTGCTTGACCTGCAACAGAGCCTCAACCTCGCCTTCCTTTTCATCTCCCATGACATGGCGGTCGTCGAGCGCGTCAGTCATCGTGTGGCGGTGATGTATCTTGGCGAGATCGTCGAAATCGGCCCGCGTGCTGCTGTCTTCGACAATCCGCAGCACCCCTATACGAAAAAATTGATGTCGGCCGTTCCCGTGCCGGACCCGGCGCGACGGCAGATCCGTCGCAACATGGCGACGGACGAGGTCAAGAGCCCGATCCGGCCGGTGGATTATGTGCCGCCGCAGCGGCGTTACCGGGAGGTTTCGGCGGGGCATCTGGTGCAGGAAGCGGCTTGATGGAGTGGTGCTGGCTTCCAGTCGAGAGCTGGTAAGGGACCGAGCGCGTGCCGCTTGTTTCTTCTCCCCGCCGGGGAGAAGGTCGCGGCAGCGGGATGAGGGGGCAAGCTCTCCGAAATCCGGCAACGTTTCCCCCTCATCCGACCCTTCGGGCCACCTTCTCCCCGGCGGGGAGAAGAAACGCGCCGTACCGCCACGCCAGATGATTTTACGCCCGCCGCACGCTCCCTTGCTCATCCCGCCGTTTGACAGCCGCCGCAAAAAAATGCCAGCAAATGCTCAAACATAATTCTGAGAGGGCAGCGGCATGGCCAGACGAAACGACGCACATGGACGGCTGGACGATGCGGCCCGCGCCGGCTGGCTTTATTATGTCGCCGGGCGCACGCAGGATGAGATCGCCGCTGCCATGAGCATCTCCCGGCAGTCTGCGCAGCGGCTGGTGTCGCTGGCCGTCGCCGAGCGGCTGATCAAGGTCCGGCTTGATCACCCCATTGCCGCCTGTCTGGAAAAAGCCGAACGGCTGAAAGAGAAATTCGACCTTAGATATATCGAGGTGGTGCCGAGCGATCCGGCCGGCGTTTCCTCGACCGTTGGCATTGCCGAGGCCGGGGCAGCGGAGATCGAGCGCTGGCTGAAAAATGCCGATCCCATCGTGCTGGCCATCGGCACCGGCCGTACCTTGAAGGCCGCCGTGGACCAACTGCCGCCGATGGAGTGCCCGCAACATCGCATCGTGTCGCTGACAGGCAATATCGGGCCGGATGGCTCGGCGGCCTATTATAACGTCATCTTCAGCATGGCCGATGCCATCAAGGCGCGGCATTTTCCGATGCCGCTGCCGGTTCTGTGCTCGTCGGCTGAGGAGCGGGAACTGCTGCACGACCAGTCCATGGTGCGCTCCACGCTGGCGCTGGGGTCCGCCGCCAATGTCACCTTTGTCGGTGTTGGCGAACTAGGGGAAAACGCGCCGCTCTGCGTTGATGGTTTCCTCGGTGTGGATGAGATGAAAGCCCTTATGGCCAGCGGTGCCGTCGGTGAGATCTGCGGCTGGATGTATGATGCCCATGGCCACATTCTCGAGCATTCCGTCAACGAGCGCGTCGCCTCCGTTCCCATTCCGTCACGAGAGACCTGCACCGTCATCGGCATGGCGCAGGGCGCGCGCAAGAATGCCTCGATTCTGGCGGCGCTGAGGGGCGGTCTGCTGAACGGTCTCATCACTGATGAAGTGACAGGTGAATATTTGCTCACTCATTGAGCAAAAATTAAACCAATAAAATCAGATATTTGATTTTTCCATGTGCGTCGCAGCACAGGATGTCGCTTGACTTTTTCGGCCTGCGAGTGAGTAAATGCCCCAGAGCAAAGCGAATGCTCATCATTTTTCTTCTGGGAGGAAGATATGACACTGAAGACCATTTTGCTGGGCGCATGCTCGGCCCTCGCCTTTACCACCCTTGCTTCCGCTGAAACGCTGACCATCGCCACCGTCAACAACGGCGATATGATCCGCATGCAGGGGCTGACCTCCGACTTCACGGCAAAGAACCCGGACATCAAGGTCGAATGGGTAACGCTTGAGGAAAACGTCCTGCGCGAGCGCGTGACGACCGATATCGCCACCAATGGCGGCCAATACGACATCATGACCATCGGCAACTATGAAGTGCCGATCTGGGCCAAGCAGGGCTGGCTGCTGCCGCTCGAAAAGCTGGGCGACAAATACGATGTCGATGACATTCTGCCGGCGATCCGCGGCGGTCTTTCCGCCGAGGGCAAGCTTTATGCAGCACCCTTCTACGGCGAATCCGCCATGATCATGTATCGCAAGGACCTGTTTGAAAAAGCCGGCCTGAAGATGCCTGAGAACCCGACCTGGGAATTCATCGGTGACGCCGCCCGCAAGATTACCGACCGCAAGGCGGATATCAACGGCATGTGCCTGCGCGGCAAGGCCGGCTGGGGCGAGAACATGGCGTTCATCAGCGCGCTCACCAACTCCTTCGGTGGCCGCTGGTTCGATGAAAACTGGAAGCCGCAGTTCGATCAGCCGGAGTGGAAAAGCTCCCTGCAGTTTTATGTTGATCTGATGAAGGATGCCGGTCCGTCGGGCGCCTCCTCCAACGGCTTCAACGAAAACCTGACACTGTTCCAGCAGGGTAAATGCGGCATGTGGATCGATGCCACGGTCGCTGCCTCCTTCGTGTCAAACCCGAAGGATTCGACCGTTGCTGACAAGGTCGGTTATGCGCTCTTCCCGACGCATGGCGAACTGAAGAACCATGGCAACTGGTTGTGGTCCTGGAACCTTGCCATCCCGAAGAGCTCGCAGAAGGCGGAAGCTGCCGAAAAGTTCATCGCCTGGGCAACCAGCAAGGACTACACCACGCTCGTCGCTTCCAAGGAAGGCTGGGCAAACGTGCCTCCGGGCACCCGCACCTCGCTTTACAAGAACGCCGATTATGAAAAGGCCGCCGCCTTCGCCAAGCCGACGCTTGCCGCCATGGATGCTGCCGATATTACCAAGCCGACTGTAAAGCCCGTGCCTTACACCGGCGGTCAGTTTGTGGCGATCCCTGAATTCCAGGCGCTCGGCACCACTGTTGGTCAGCTGTTCTCGGCGGTCGTTGCCGGTCAGTCCAGTGTTGATGATGCGCTTGCGGGCGCCCAGTCGACTGCGACGCGTGAGATGACCCGCGCCGGTTACATCAAGTAATCCTCCCGAAGATCGCTGTCCGGCTCCCGTGCCGGGCAGCGAACACTCCGGGTCGGAAGCCGCCAGGCGGCTCTAATGCCTTTCAAATCAAAACAAGAATGAGCCGGTTCTTCCGGATATGCCGGGCGCATGTCGTGACGCCTGTACCCAAGGGGAGGTGAGTGCAATGGCAACTCGAAACACGAGCGGTCTGGCGCGGGTGATGCTTGCGCCATCGGTGCTGTTATTGCTGGTGTGGATGATCGTGCCTCTGGCGATGACGCTGTGGTTCTCGTTCCAGAACTACAATCTCCTCAACCCGGCCAATGTCAGCTTTGCGGGTCTGTTCAATTACCAGTATTTCTACACCGACCCGGCCTTCTTCCAGTCGATCTGGAACACGCTTTTGATCGTCGGCGGCGTGCTTGCGATCACCGTCATCGGCGGCATCGCCATTGCGCTCCTGCTCGACAATGACATTTTCGGCCAGGGCATCGTGCGCATCATGATCATCTCGCCCTTCTTCGTCATGCCGCCGGTGGCCGCATTGGTGTGGAAGAACATGATCATGCATCCCGGTTACGGCGTGCTTGCCGATCTCTCACGCTTCTTCGGCCTGCAGCCGGTCGACTGGTTCGCGCAGTTTCCGCTGCTCTCCATCATCATCATCGTCGCCTGGCAATGGCTGCCGTTTGCGACGCTGATCCTGCTCACCGCGCTGCAATCGCTCGATGGCGAGCAGAAGGAAGCCGCCGAGATGGATGGCGCCAACTTCGTCAACCGCTTCATCTACCTGACCCTGCCGCATCTGTCGCGCGCCATCACCGTCGTCATTCTCATCCAGACGATCTTCCTGCTCGGCGTCTACGCGGAAATCCTCGTCACCACCAATGGCGGACCGGGTTATGCCTCGACCAACCTCGCCTTCCTCATCTATCGCACCGCACTTCTGGGTTACGACGTCGGCGGCGCTTCGGCCGGCGGCATCATCGCCGTCATCCTCGCCAATATCGTCGCCATCTTCCTGATGCGCGCCGTCGGCAAGAACCTCGACCGGTAAAGGGGAAACATCATGGCCCGCAAGACAACCACACGTGCGAAGATCGGCTTTTCCATCGCGGCCTGGGCCGTGGCGCTGTTGCTGTTCTTCCCGATCCTCTATGCCTTCCTCACCTCGCTCAAGACCGAACCGGAGGCGATCGCCGGCTTCAGCCTCATTCCCTCGGGCACGCTTGAGAATTACGTGACGGTCCAGACCCAGCGCGATTACTTCAAGCCGTTCATGAACTCGGTGGTGCTGTCGCTCGGCTCGACGATCATTGCGCTGATCATCGCCATTCCCGCCGCCTGGGCCATGGCGTTCTCGCCGACCAAGCGCACCAAGGACATCTTGATGTGGATGCTCTCCACCAAGATGATGCCGGCCGTCGCCGTCCTGGTGCCAATCTATCTGATCTTCCGCAATGCCGGCCTGCTCGATACCCGCATCGGCCTCACCATCATGCTCACCTTCATCAACCTGCCGATCGTCATCTGGATGCTCTACACTTACTTCCGGGAAATCCCCGGCGAGATCCTCGAAGCCGCCCGCATGGATGGCGCATCCCTGTGGAACGAGATCGTCCATGTGCTCACACCAATGGCGGTGCCGGGCATTGCCTCGACGCTGCTGCTCAACGTCATCCTTGCCTGGAACGAAGCCTTCTGGACGATCAGGCTGACGACCACCAATGCCGCCCCGCTGACGGCCTTCATCGCCTCCTTCTCCTCGCCGCAGGGGCTGTTCTGGGCAAAACTCTCGGCCGCCTCGATGATGGCGATCGCCCCCATTCTCGTCATCGGCTGGTTCTCGCAGAAACAACTCGTGCGTGGCTTGACCTTTGGCGCCGTGAAATAAGGAACGACAAACATGGGCAGCATTTCCCTTCAGAACGTGTCCAAGCTCTTCGGTGAGGCGAAAGTCATCCCGTCGATCGATCTCGATATCAACGACGGCGAGTTCGTCGTCTTCGTCGGCCCGTCCGGCTGCGGCAAGTCCACGCTTCTGCGCCTCATCGCCGGGCTGGAGGACGTCTCCGGCGGCAAGATCGTCATCGACGGCAATGACGCCACCGAAAAGGCACCGGCCGAGCGCGGCCTTGCCATGGTGTTCCAGTCCTATGCGCTTTATCCGCATATGAGTGTCAGGAACAACATCGCCTTCCCGCTGAAGATGGCCAAGCTCGACAGGGCGGTGATCGACAAGAAGGTCGAGGATGCCGCCCGGGTGCTGAACCTCACCGATTATCTCGAACGCCGGCCCTCGCAGCTGTCTGGCGGCCAGCGCCAGCGCGTCGCCATCGGCCGCGCCATCGTGCGTGAACCGAAAGCCTTCCTGTTCGACGAGCCGCTTTCCAACCTCGATGCGGCGCTGCGCGGCACCATGCGGCTGGAAATCTCCGAGCTGCACAACACGCTGAAGACAACGATGATCTACGTCACCCACGACCAGGTGGAAGCCATGACCATGGCCGACAAGATCGTGGTCCTCAACCGCGGCAATATCGAGCAGGTCGGTTCGCCGATGGAGCTTTACCGCACCCCCGCCAACCTCTTCGTCGCCGGCTTCATCGGCTCACCGCGCATGAACCTCATCACCGGCGACTTTGCCCGCAGCAAGAACGCCACCACCGCCGGTGTGCGGCCGGAGCATCTGCTGCTGTCGAAGGAAAGCGGGCTGTGGCAGGGCAAGGTCACCGTCGCCGAACATCTCGGATCGGATACCTTCCTGCATCTCGAGGTGTCAGGCATCGGCCCGATCACCGCCCGCACGGACGGCGAGTTCGAATGCAGGCATGGCGATACCGTCTTCATCACCCCCGACGAGACCAAGATACACAGGTTTGATGAGAAGGGTATCGCATTATGACGGGAAGACTGGAGGGCAAATCCGCGCTGATAACCGGCTCGGCACGCGGCATCGGCCGCGCCTTCGCCGAAGCCTATCTGCGCGAGGGTGCGACGGTTGCCATCGCCGATATCGATTTCGAGCGGGCGAGCAAGACCGCCCGCGAGATCGGCGAGAACGCCTATGCCGTCGAACTCGATGTGACCAAACAGCATTCCATCGATACCGCCATCCGCACCGTGGAGGGCCAGGCGGGCGGGCTTGATATCCTCATCAACAATGCCGCGCTCTTTGACCTCGCACCGATTGTCGAGATCAAACGCGAGAGCTACGAGCGGCTGTTTTCGATCAACGTATCCGGCACGCTGTTCATGATGCAGGCCGCCGCAAAAACAATGATTGCTCGGGGAAAAGGCGGCAAAATCATCAACATGGCAAGCCAGGCGGGCCGGCGCGGTGAGGCCTTGGTGGCGGTTTATTGCGCCACCAAGGCCGCCGTCATCAGCCTCACGCAATCGGCCGGTCTCGACCTCATCAAACACGGCATCAACGTCAATGCGATTGCGCCGGGTGTGGTGGATGGCGAGCACTGGGACGGTGTGGATGCGCTGTTTGCGAAATATGAAAACCGCCCGGCCGGCGAAAAGAAGCGGCTGGTCGGCGAGGCGGTACCTTTCGGCCGCATGGGCCGTGCCGAAGATCTGACCGGCATGGCGGTCTTCCTAGCCTCCGATGAGGCACAATACATCGTCGCCCAGACCTATAATGTTGATGGCGGCAACTGGATGAGCTGACCACCGGGGTTTCCCGGTGACCGGCACGAACAACGTTTCCCCTTTCGAGGATCGTGACATGACATGCAAACTCTCCCTCGCAACGCTTGACGAAGCCCAAAAAACGGCGGCGATTCCGGCCTATTCCCGTGCTGATCTCTCCGCCGGCATCGTGCATTTCGGCGTTGGTAATTTCCACCGCGCCCATCAGGCGGTCTATCTGGATGATCTGTTCAATACGGGCACGGACCATGACTTCGCCATCATCGGTGCGGGCGTGCTGCCGTCGGATGCGGTGATGCGCGAAAAGCTTGCGGCGCAGGATTTCCTGACCACCGTCGTGGAACAGGACAATAATCGCACCGGTGCGCGCGTTACCGGGCCGATGATCGACATTCTGCAGGTCGGCGACACAAAGACGATTATCAATACCCTTGCCGATCCGAAGATCCGCATCGTCTCGATGACGATTACCGAGGGCGGTTATTTCATCGATGCCTCCGGTTCCTTTAACCCGCAGCATCCGGCCATTGCCGACGACGGGAAGAACCCGGCTTCGCCGAAAACCGTGTTCGGCTTCATCGTCGCCGGGCTGAAGGCGCGGCGGGGCAAAGGGCTGCAACCCTTTACCATCATGTCCTGCGACAACATTCCGCATAATGGCAAGGTCACGAAAAATGCCGTGGTTGGGCTCGCAGCCTTGTCGGATCCGGCCTTCGCCAACTGGATCGGCGCAAACGTCGCCTTTCCGAATTCCATGGTTGACCGCATCACGCCTGCCACCGGCGAGCGCGAACGCACTATCGCCCGCGACGATTTCGGCATCGAGGACAACTGGCCGGTTTTCTGCGAAGAGTTCAAGCAATGGGTGATGGAGGATAATTTCCCCGCTGGTCGCCCGGCGCTGGAAAAGGCCGGCGTGCAGTTCGTTTCTGATGTTGCGCCCTATGAGCACATGAAAATCCGCATCCTCAATGGCGGCCATGCGGCAATCGCCTATCCGGCGGCTTTGCTCGATATTCATTTTGTGCATGAGGCGATGGAGCATCCGCTGATCCGGGCGTTTCTGGCAAAGCTTGAATATGAAGAGATCATCCCGGTCATTCCGCCGGTTCCCGATACAAATCTTGCCGACTATTTCGCACTTATCGAACGGCGTTTCCTCAATCCGAAAATCGGCGACACCATTCCGCGTCTGGCGCAGGACGGCTCCAATCGCCAGCCGAAATTCATCCTGCCCTCCACCGCCGACCGGTTGGCGCGCGGCGAGGATATCGTCGGCCTTTCGCTGGTGTCTGCCCTGTGGTGCCGCTATTTTTACGGCACGTCCGACAGCGGCAAGCAAATCACCTTCAACGATGCGAGCGCCGAACGTTTGCAGGCGGCCGCCATCAAGGCCAAGGATGATCCTGCGGCTTTCCTCGTCTTCGACGATATTTTCGGGGAGGTTGCCGAATCGGAACTTTTCCGTAAACGCTTTGCCCATGCATTGAAGACGCTGTGGCAAGAAGGCACGGCGAAGACCTTGCAGCTTTATCTGGATGACAAGCTGGCTGAAAAGTGACGTGAAATGGAAGACCGGACCGGGCCTCTGCTGATTTTCGATTGCGACGGCGTTCTCGTCGACAGCGAGCCGGTCTCGGTCTCGGTGCTTCTCGACATGCTCTCCCATCTCGGCGTGACGATGGAAGAGGAAGAGGCCTATGAGCGGTTTCTCGGCCGCAGCGTCGCCAGCATGACGGCGACGCTGTTTGAGGATTACGGCGTCGAAACCGACATTGATTTTCTCGACCATATGCGCGCGACGTTGTTCGAACGCTTTCGCACCGAGCTGCGGCCGATCGACGGCATTGCGCAAACGCTGGACCGGCTTGTGGCCCTCAGACGCTGCGTGGCCTCTTCCAGCCAGCCGGAGCGCATTCGTTATTCGCTGGGGCTGACCGGCCTGATCGACCGCTTCGAGCCGCATGTTTTCAGCGCCACGATGGTGAAGAATGGCAAGCCGGCACCCGATCTTTTCCTGCATGCGGCACAGGCGATGGGCGCCGAGCCGCGTCACTGCATCGTGATTGAGGACAGCCCGGCCGGTATTGCGGCCGCAAAGGCTGCGGGCATGGGCGTTTTTGCCTTTACCGGCGGCTCGCATGCGCGCTTTCCCGCATTCCGCGAGAAGATCGCCGGGCTTGGTGCGGATGCCGTGTTTGACGCGATGCCGGATTTGGTCCAACTTGTCGGCAACTATGTGGGGAAGGGCGGTTTTGACGGCCAAGTGGAACGTGACGCAGGCTGAAGCGTATTTTGCCTGCCGTCGTCGGGTCGTTGCGCAAGGGATGGAATTACAGTCTTGATGCGTCAAAATCTCGTCGCTGTCGATGTCGGTACAGCCAGCGCGCGGGCTGGCATTTTCGATCCGACCGGCAGGCTTCTCGCCCGCTCCACCCACCCGATCCTGATGCAGCGGCCGCGTGAAAACCACGCCGAGCACGATTCCACCGATATATGGAATGCTGTCTGCATTGCCGTGAAAGCAGCCCTTGCCGATGCCGGCGTTCTGCCGCAAAGCATCGCCGCCATCGGTTTTGACGCCACCTGCTCGCTTGTCATTCGCGGTGCGCGGGGAGAGCCGGTTTCAGTTTCGGTGACGGGTGAGGACAGGTTCGATACCATTGTCTGGCTCGACCACCGTGCGATCTCGGAGGCCGACCGGCTGACGGCCTCGGGCCATCGGGTGCTGGATTTTGCCGGCAACAGCGTGTCGCCGGAAATGCAGATGCCGAAGCTGATGTGGCTGAAAACGCATATGCCGGCCAGTTGGGGACGCATGTCCTTCGCCTTCGATCTGGCGGATTTTCTGACATGGAAAGCAACTGGTTCAACCAAGCGTTCAAATTGCACGCAGACGGCGAAGTGGAATTTTCTGGCGCAGGAAAATCCCGGCTGGCAGGCGGATTATCTGGAACTGGCGGGGCTTGCCGATCTGAAAGAGCGCGCCAGCCTTCCGGAAACCACGGTGATGCCAGGGGAGAGCATCGGCCCACTTTCGCCCGAGGCGGCGATCGAACTCGGTCTCGACACCGGCTGCCAGGTGGCGGCGGGCATGATCGATGCCTATGCCGGAGCGCTCGGTGCGCTGGGCGGTTGCCTTTCGGACGATGTCGGTCGGCACGTGGCGCTGATCGCCGGCACTTCCAGCTGCCTCGTTGCCATGTCTGAGCGGCAGATGCCCGGCCACAGCCTCTGGGGTCCCTATTGGCAGGCGATCCTGCCCGGTCATTGGCTGGTGGAGGGTGGACAATCAGCCACCGGCGCGCTGCTTGATCATATCGTGCGCATGCATGCGGCGGGCGGTGAGCCGGATACGGCGCTGCATGCCCGCATCGTTGCCCGTGTCACTGAATTGCGCGCGCTTGAGGGGGAGGCCTTTGCCGAGCGGCTGCATGTGCTGCCGGATTTCCACGGCAACCGCTCGCCGCTTGCCGATCCGCATGCGGTTGGCGTCATCAGCGGGCTGACACTGGATACCTCCTTCGACAGTCTTTGCCGCTTATACTGGCGAACCGCCGTGGCCATTGCGCTCGGTGCGCGCCATGTGCTCGATGCCATGGAGCGCTTCGGTTATTCGGTCGAAAGCCTGCACGTTACCGGCGGGCATGTGAAGAACCCGCTCTTGATGGAGCTTTACGCCGATGTGACGGGCAAGCGCATCGTGGTTCCCGCCACCGCCGATGCCGTATTGCTCGGCACGGCGATGACGGCGGCAGCGGCCGGTGGGGTGCATGCGAGTATTGTGGCGGCTGGCGCGGCCATGTATCCGGGCAATGCGGAAATTTCCGGAAATCCGGCGCTCACACCCCGTTATCAACGGGACTACCGCCGTTTTCTCGCCATGTATCGCCATCGTCAGGAACTGGAGAACCTCTGATTTTTGCCGGCAAATGGCGGGGCAAAATCAGGGGGGATGTGGTTTGTTTGTTCTCCCCAGCGGGGAGAAGAAACAAGCGGCGCTCGCTCTAGGTCCCTGCTGCGAGCATACTGCCAATCAGATGCCCAGCGAGCGCTTCAGCCCGGAGAGGTTTTTCATCCGTGTTTTGCGCGTTTCATCGGCCTCCGCCATCAGGCTGCAGAGGGTAAACTCCATCAGGGAGACGAGCTGCAGCAGACCCTGGCCGCCATTATGGGCTTGAGGCAGCGCAAGACAGATATCGGCGCTTTCAGGACCCCATTCGTAAAACCGGGTGGTGATCAACAGGGTTCTGTAGCCGCCTTTGCGTGCGGTTGCTGACAGGTGCTGCAGGGGTGAGAGGCTGCCGCCGCAATCCATGATGACGAGAAGCGTCTGTGCCGGTTCGAAATCCCACAGGGCGACATAGGCGGCACTGTCGCTGCCGAGATAATGGACGTGGCCGCGACATTCCAGAAGCCGTCCGTGGAAGTGACGTGTGGCGCCAAGACCTTCCGGCGATGTCGCCAGGAAAACATCGGTTGCCGAGGTGATTTCGGTCATAGCCAGACGCCACATTGGCTGGGCGGTCATGTCGAATGCGGTCTGGATGGCCTGTATCTGCTGCGAGAGGAGTTGAGAAAACGGGTTGGACTGGCGCTCTCCGCTTTCGATCACCGTGGGCTGATCCGGGCCAGCCGTCTGTTCCGCATGGCGCAGATCGGCGCGGATGTCGCTGAACTGCCGATATCCGAGCGAACGCAAGAAACGGCCGACCGTCATCGGGCTGAGGCCGAGCTTGGCAGCCAGCGTCTGCGCCGTTTCGAAAGGTAGCTCGTCCAGATGCTCGATCAGATATTTGGCGATCTTGCGCTCGGAAGGTGTGCCGGCCTTCATGGCACGGGTAAGATTCAACAGCAGCTTTTCCACCAACGCCTCATTTTTTATCTTTATTGAACGATGATGCATCCGCGCACCGAAAAGGGCGTGCGAACCACGATTTGACGGTGGGGGTAAGCTTTCCCGGCCTTGCCCTCCACCGGACAGGAATGCGAAATATTATAGATGGATTATTATATTTTAGAGATACCTTTTATTCAAGGGAAATTCCATCTCCGGTTTAATTTCAGACGTTTGGCGGTTTTCACCCTGTCTTGCAGAGCATAGGCCCAGTTCTTATCTGTCGTCTGGTAAGAGAATTTCAACGCGAGAAGCCCCGGGGAGTTCCGAATGATTCTTGATGCAGCGAGGCTGGCATTCCAAAATCTCTTTGCGACCGAGACCCGGTCGGTGTTCTGGAAGGTTTTGGGGCTCACGCTTCTCGTGCTGGCGGCACTGTGGTTCGCCATCCGCTCCATCTTTATCTATTTCGCCCTGCCATGGGTGGATACGCTTATTCCCGGCATACCCGACTGGGCGGGGTGGCTGACCTTCGTTTTCGCCATTTTTGCCGGCATAGGGCTGGCGCTGGCACTGGCATTGCTGATTTCGCCGGTCACCGCCGTCATTGCCGGCCTGTTTCTCGATGATGTCGCCGAAGTGGTGGAGAAAAAGACCTATCCCGATGATTCGCCGGGGAAGGCAATGCCCATTGGCGAGGCGGTGCTATCGTCGATCAAGTTCTTCGGTGTCGTTATTGCCGGCAACCTCATTGCGCTTTTGCTGCTCCTGGTGCCGGGCGTCAACCTCATCGCGTTTTTCCTGGTGAACGGTTATCTGCTCGGCCGGGAATTTTTCGAGTTTGCGGCAATGCGTTTCCGCTCGCCCGCCGAGGCACGGTTGTTCCGTTCCAAACACCGTACGACGGTGTTCATGGCCGGTCTGGTGATCGCCGCTTTCCTGGCCATCCCGTTCCTCAACCTTTTGACGCCGCTCTTCGCCGCCTCGATGATGGTCCATCTGCACAAGGCCGTCAGCCGGCGTGACTCCTCATTCGCTGCCGGCCGCACCGAACAGCTGCGCGGGTAGCTCCACCAGCGGGGCTGGAATGTCGAAGGTCTTTTCCGGCGACTTGCAGATATCGGCGATCACGCAGCGCTCGCATTCCGGCTTGCGCGCCTTGCAGCAATAACGTCCGTGCAGGATCAGCCAGTGATGGGCATGGAACAGATATTGCTCGGGAATGATGCGGACGAGCCGGTCTTCCACTTCGTCCGGGGTTTTCCCCGGCGCAAGACAGAGCCGGTTGGCTATGCGGAACACATGCGTGTCCACCGCAAGCGTGGGTACGCCGAAGGCCATTGACATCACCACATTGGCCGTCTTGCGCCCGACGCCGGGTAACATCACCAGCTCCTCGCGGGTCTTTGGCACTTCGCCGCCGAAGTTGTCGATCAGCATCTGCGACAAGGCGATGACGTTTTTCGCCTTGTTGCGGTAAAGGCCGATGGTCTTGATATGGCCAATCAGTTGCTCTTCGCCGAGCGCCAGCATCTTTTCCGGCGTGTCGGCCACCTTGAACAGCGCTCGTGTCGCCCGGTTCACGCCGACATCAGTCGCCTGCGCCGAAAGCGCCACCGCGACCAGGAGGGTGAAGGGATTGGTGTGTTCCAGCTCGCCTTTCGGTTCCGGCCGCTGAATGGAAAAACGGCGAAAGATCTCGGTCAGCTCGTCCTTCGAATAGGCCGTCTTCACCCGTGCTGGCTTACGCGCGGATGCCGGATTTGACTTTTTCAAGGTTTGGGTGCTGGATCGTTTTTTGGCGACTGTCATGGTCTATCTATAGCCAGCCCGCCCGAAGGAAAGCAACGTGGATACGCTTAACGACCAACCGATTTTCGCGGCGGAACTTGTTCCGCACCGTTCGCTTGGAAGAAGGGGTTTCCGGCTGCTTCTTGCCCTGTCGGGGCTCGCCTGTCTGATCTATGGCGGCTTTTTCCTCGCCACCGGGGCGTGGCCGGTCGGCCTATTCTTCGGGCTGGATTTTCTGCTGCTATACTTCGCTTTTCGCGCCAATTATCGCGCCGCAAAAGCTCGGGAAGAGGTTCGCATCTCCCGCACCAGCCTGTCGATCCGCAAATTCTCTCCGGCCGGGCGCATGGTGGAACATCGCTTTAATCCGTTCTGGGCGCGCTTCAAAGTGCGGCGGCACGACGAGATCGGCATCGTTTCCATGCATGTGACGGGTGAGGGGCGGGCGACCGATGTCGGCTCGTTTCTCAATCCGGATGATCGGGAAAGTTTCGCCAAGGCATTCGGCGGCGCGCTCGCTACCGTTCGACGACGGACGTGACAGCGCGGCGCCTCTCATTCTCCGTTATGACCGGGACAAGCGCTGGGATGGCGTTGCATAGGGGCGGACGGGAAATCTATCTGCAAATGAAATCGGTGTTTCGCTCGCTCCGTGGTCGGCTCTTCAGCCTTTGCTACCCGTAAGTTTCAAGCTGCCATCGTCGTTGATGCTGACATCCAGTTCACTATAACCACCAATGGAAAGATGTGGCGTTTCGATGGGATGGGAATGGGTGGCGTTGATGACGACCACTGTCGCGCCCATGCTTTCCCCGGCCTGAATACCAGCAGGCGCGTCTTCAAAGACAACGCAGCGTTCCGGCGAGACGCCGAGCTTTTCCGCCGCCTTTTTATATCCTTCCGGGTCCGGCTTGCCGTTCACCACGTCTTCGGCGCAGATCATAATTGCGGGCGGTGTGAGGCCCGCCGCTGCCAGCCTGCGTTCGGCAAGCGCACGGGCGGCCGACGTGACGATGGCCCATTTGCCGGTCGGCAATTTTGCGAGAAACGCTGCCGCTTCAGGGATCTGAAGAATGCCGTCGACATCGTCCATTTCCTTCTGAAGCAGCATATCGGCCTCTGCCTGGACATCGAGACCTGGAACGGCCTCGCGGCGCACCACTTCCGAAGCGCGCATGCCGTGAATGCGCTGCAGGAAGGCGTTGGGCTCTATGCCATTATCCACGGCCCATTCGCGCCAGACCCGCTCCACCACAGCAATGGAATTGAGCAGTGTTCCATCCATGTCGAACAGGAAAGCGGCATAGTCTTGCGAAAATGTCTGGTTCTGCGGTGGGACTTTGCTGTGCATTTCATTCTTCCGTTGAAGGTGCCGGGCTTGCCCCCGTGTCTATAGCATCGGACGGCATAACGAAATCGCTTTTTCCCGCTTGAAGCCCATGACAGGCACTTGGCCGACGGCGGATAGTGTCCCGGAATCGGACGGTTCGCGTCTTACCGACTCGGGCAAGATGGGTTAGGGATGCTGGCGACGGATGCGGTCTCACGGAGCGTCAGGTTGCAGCAAGGCTCGACCGCTATCATGAGTTTTCGCAAGCGACGGAAATACGCAAAATCAAAAGCTAATGGATGTTTTTGAATGTTTTGCATGAGATTTTTCCTGACGAAAATTTCTTAACGAGACCGTCGCCTGGAGGGTGTCGTTAACCATTTGTTAACCATATTCGAGGTACCTAATTGTCAACGATTTGTTTACCAAGATGACCAAAGTGCTAACAGACCAGCGTTCGATCCGTATCAAAGGCCGCTCCTTCCTCGCGGTCGTCCTGTCCCCCGAATCTCCGATCGATCAATGGCTGGAGCGGCTTGATGATCTCGCCGCCCGCTCGGCCGGCTTCTTCCTGTCGCGTCCGGTTGTTCTGGATGTGTCGGAACTGTCACTCGACAAGGCGGGACTGAAGTCGCTTCTCTCGGCGCTGACGGAGCGCAATGTCGGCATCATGGGCATTGAGGGCGTTCGCCCTTCGATGATCGAGCCGGGCATGCCGCCGTCGCTGAAGGGCGGGAAGCCCGCTTCCGATGTCGAGGTGGAGCCGGTTGCGGTTGCTGCCGAATTGCCGGAAGAAAAGCCGCGTGCTGCGGGCGAAATCCGTGCCGTGGTGCAGTCGCTGGTCATCAACGAGCCGGTTCGCTCCGGCCAGTCAATCATGTTTCCCGAAGGGGATGTGACCGTTATCGGTTCGGTCGCCTCGGGTGCGGAAATCATCGCCGGCGGTTCGGTGCATATCTACGGCGCCCTGCGTGGGCGTGCCATGGCCGGTTCGCTCGGCAACGTCTCGGCGCGCATCTTCTGCCGCAAGCTCGAGGCAGAGCTTCTGGCCATCGATGGCGTCTACAAGGTTGCCGAAGACATCGACGAAAAGCTGCGCGGCCAGCCGGTTCAGCTGTGGCTGGAAAACGATACGATCAGGGCCGAAAAACTTGGCTGATAAAACAGAGAAACAACTATTGGAACAGGAGAGCCATATGGGGAAGGTAGTCGTTGTTACTTCCGGCAAGGGCGGGGTTGGCAAGACCACCTCGACTGCAGCGCTTGGCGCCGCGCTGGCGCAGAACAAGCAGAAGGTCGTGGTCGTCGATTTTGATGTCGGCCTGCGTAACCTCGATCTCGTCATGGGTGCTGAACGCCGGGTGGTTTACGATCTCGTCAACGTCATTCAGGGCGATGCCAAGCTGACGCAGGCGCTGATCCGCGACAAGCGCCTCGAGACGCTGTTCCTGCTGCCTGCCTCGCAGACCCGCGACAAGGACAATCTGACGCCGGAAGGTGTCGAATGGGTCATCAACGAGTTGAAGAAACATTTCGACTGGGTGATCTGCGACAGCCCGGCCGGCATCGAACGCGGCGCAACGCTGGCCATGCGCCATGCGGATGTGGCCGTCGTCGTCACCAACCCGGAAGTCTCCTCGGTACGCGACAGCGACCGCATCATCGGCCTCCTGGATTCCAAGACGCTGAAGGCTGAACGCGGCGAGCGCATGGAAAAGCATCTGCTGCTGACGCGTTACGATTCCGCCCGCGCCGAACGCGGCGACATGCTGAAGGTGGATGACGTTCTGGAAATCCTCTCCATTCCGCTGCTCGGCATCATTCCGGAAAGCACGGATGTGCTGCGCGCCTCCAACGTTGGCGCTCCGGTAACGCTGGCGGATGCCCGCTGCGCCCCGGCCATGGCCTATTTCGACGCCGCTCGCCGCCTCTCCGGCGAGGACATTCCGGTCGTCATCCCCGGCGAGAAGCGTGGCATCTTCTCCAAGATCTTTGCAAGGAGGGCTGCATGAGCATCTTCAGTCTCTTCCGTAAACAGAAGTCGGCACCGCTTGCGCGTGAACGGCTGCAGGTGCTGCTGGCCCACGAGCGGGCATCGTCGGGAACCGATCTCGTCGCTGTCCTGCGGGAAGAAATTCTCGCCGTGATTGCCAAGCATGTGCAGATCGACAGCGATAGGGTGCATGTGAAGATGGATCGTGACGAGCATGTCTCCATCTTGGAGATCGATGTCGAGATACCGTTGAGTGCGGACCTGCGCGCTGCATAAGATATTTTGCGAAAGACGCCGCCCTTCAACGGGCGGCGTTTTCATTTGTCTGCCGTCGTATCGACGGGCCTTCGGAATATCTCGGCCAGATCGCCGGGCATTGGGCGCTTCAGGTTGATGCCGTTCGGCGGGATTGGCGCATTGAACCACTTTTCGTAGATTTTTTCGATTTCGCCACTCTTGTAGATTTGCCCCAACGCTTCATTGACAGCATCCCGGAAACCGGTATCCCCGTGGCGGAGCATCAGGCCATAGGGCTGCGGCGGGGCGAGATATTCGTTCGATATGGAATAGTCGTCCGGCTTGCCTGTCTCGGCGACGAAGGACCGCAGAAGAATATCGTCCATGACAAAGGCGGAGGCACGGTTTTCCGTCACCATCTCGAAACCGCCTGCGGTGCTGTCATTCTGCAGAACGGCGATGTTCAGCCCCAGCTTGCGGTTCAGCACATTCAACTGGCTGATATTGATGGTTCCGGTCGTCACCACCACAGTGCGGCCAGCGAGATCGGCAACCGTGTTCAAGCGGCTGGATTTCAGCGCCACATAACGCGTGCCGGTGATGAAATGGCTGTAGGAAAACCACACCGCCTTGCGCCTTTCCTCCGTATTGGTACTTGCCACGCATTCCATGTCGATCGTGCCGTCATTGAGAAGCGTAATGCGGTTGCTGGGGGTGCGTTTGACGAAGTCGATCTTCAGGTCAGGCAAGCCCAGTTTCGTCTTGATGGAATCCGCCACCCTAAGGCAAAGCTCGATGCTGTAGCCGGTCGGTTCCGCACCGGTGCCGAGATAGGAAAAGGGAATATTGTGATCGGCATAACCCAGCCGGATGGTACCGGTCCTCGCAATGGTTTCGAGGGTCGGCGGCTGGCTGTCTTCACTTGCCGCCTGGGTGGATAAAAGACTTAAAATTCCGAATGCAAGCCCCAATGTCGATCTCTGCATCGCGCATCTCCAGCTAAAATGATCTGTCAAAACATGTCTTCATAAAATGCAGGCGGGAGGGAGCGCCCTCAGTCACGATATTCACTCGGATGTTCGTAGGCCTGTTTCAAAGTCGCCGCCATCGGCAGGTTCAGGTTCATGCCGTTGGGCGGAATGGGCTTGGTGAACCATTTTTCATAAAGGTCGTGAATGGCAGGACCGTCGAAAATCTGCTTGAGGCTTTCGTTGACCGCCGTCTTGAAGGCCGGGTCGTCGCGTCGGAAAACCAGCCCGTAGGGTTCCGGTGCGCTCAGCGTTTCCTGCGATAGCGTATAAAGGTTCGGATTTTCGGATGTCGCAGCCAGGGCGGCCAGCAGGATGCCATCCATGACGAAGGCGGAAGCCTTGCCGGAAACGACGAGCGCGAAGGCTTCCTCATTGGTTTTCGTCGGCATGACCGAGATATTGAGGTTCTTTTCCCGGTTTATGGCATTCAGCTGTTCGATATTGACGGTACCGGAAGCGGAGGTGACGGAGCGGCCAGCCAGATCGGCAAGGTTTTTCAGATTGTCCTGTCTGCGCGATAGAAACTGCGTCGCGGTCATGAAGTTCGGATAGGAGAAATCGACGATTTTCCGGCGTTCGCTGTTGTTGGTCGTGGCGGCGCATTCGATATCGATCTGGCCGCTGCGGACAAGAATGAAGCGGGTGGCGGGCGTGGCCTTGACATATTCGAGCTCGAGCCTGTCGAGCTTCAGCTTCTTGCGGATATCCTCACTGATCGTCCGACAGAGATCGGTCGAGAAACCCGTCACCTCTCCATCCGGCAGCTGGTAGGAAAAAGGCGGCTCGGCTTCGCGGTAACCGATGCGGATTTTTGCGGTCCTGGCAATCTGCTGCAGCGTATCGCTTTCGCTGGCGGCCTGCAGCGGGGTGATGGGGGCAAAGCATGTGACGAAAAGGCAAAATACCGCAAGACGCATGTTATTTCCTTTTGGCCGGCGGCCGGTTTCTCATATCGCTTTTTGTGGCGGGTTATAGGTTTCCTGCATTGGACGCCCGGTGTCGCGCAGCGACTGGTCGCCTCCGCTGCCGAACCCGTCTTTCCCGGCCGGCGTGATGATGGCGCGATTTTTGAGGATATGCGCAAGTGGCGCCGGTTCGGCGAAATAATAACCCTGCGCCTCGTCGCAGCCGCAAAGTTCCAGTGCGGCAACCTGTTCGCTGTTTTCCACGCCCTCGGCGGTCACCTTCAGGCCGATCTGATCAGCCATGTCGATGATGGTGTTGACGATCGCCGAGCACATGGGATTTGCGGGCAAGCCGGAGACGAATTCGCGGTCGATCTTGATCTTGTCGAAGGCCACATGGGTCAGCGTGCTCAAACCGGCATAGCCGGTGCCGAAATCGTCAAGGGCGAGACGGACGCCCCTTTCTTTCAACAGCTTCAGCGCTCTTGCGCTGCTGTCGCGCTCAAGCATTGCCGTTTCCGTCACTTCCAGTTCCAGCCGTTCCGCCGGGAAGCCGGATGTTTCAAGGGCGCGATCGACAACGGGGACGATGTCATCATTGCCGAGCTGGACAGCGGAGAGGTTGACGGCCAGCCTGATATCCTTCGGCCAGGCCATGGCATCCATGCAGGCCTGCGCCAGAACCCATTCGCCGAGCGGCTTGATGAAGTTGTTTTCTTCGGCAATGGCGATGAAGCGGTCCGGCGTGATGAGGCCAAGCTTGCTGTGCCGCCAGCGGGCCAGCGCTTCATAGGCGACGATGCGGCCGCTCTGCAGGTTGACCACGGGCTGGTAATGCAGCTCGAATTCGTGGTTTTCGAGGGCGGATTTCATGTCTATTTCCAGCGCGTGCTTGTGCTGCGCGGCCATGTCCATGCCGGGCTCGTAAAATACGAAAAGGCCGCAGCCCATGGATTTCGCCCGGTAAAGTCCGAGATCGGCCTGCTGCAGAAGCTGGGTGGCGGAGGTGCCGTGGTCCGGTGCGCAGGCGATGCCGATGCTGGTATCGACGCTGATGTCGCTGCCTTCGAGATTGAAGCTGCGTGAGACCGCGTGCACCACCCGTTTTGCCAACAGGGCCGCATCTGTCCGGTAGTCGTTGCTTCCCGCCTGAATGATGGCGAATTCGTCGCCACCGAGCCGGCTCACCATGTCGTTTTCACCGAGCACGGAGGAAATCCGTGAAGCGACGGCCACCAGCAACGCATCGCCGGCGGCGTGGCCCAGCGTATCGTTGACGGCCTTGAAGCGATCGAGATCGAGCAGCATGACGTTGAATGGCTGACCGGATACGGCAAGATGTTCGAGACGGTTCTCCAGCGTCTTCATCAGCAATACGCGGTTGGGAAGACCGGTCAGCGCATCGTGATGCGCCATATGTTCCAGCTGCTCGGCCATATCCCGTATCTGCCTGAGGCGCCCGCGTTCCAGAACCGCTTCGCGCAGCGTTTCGATCGCGGTTGCCATGTCGCCAATCTCGTCTCTGCGTTCCTGAAACGGCGTGACAATATCGGTTTCCTCGCGGGCGATCCGCAGCGTCGCCTGTACCAGAGCCGGAACGGGCTTCAGGAAATGCCTCGCGATCACCGTAACAAGCACGCCCGTGACCGTCAGCACCACGATCAGGGCGGCGAGCGAATTGTAGATCAGCTTGCGCTGCGCGCCGTAAAGTGCATCCGAACCGCCGATACTGACAGCGACCGCACCGATCGGTTTTTTTGTTTCCGTGCTGATGATCGGCAGCAGGCCGATGTAATGGCTGGACTCACCAATGGTCGCAAAGCCGGTGGCAAAACGCGCCGCCACACCATCCTTCGCGAAAATGGGATCCGTCGCGAGCGGCTTTTCGGCGTCATCGGTGGCGTTGTCGAAGGCTGCCGCGATCTGCCTGAAGCCGGAATCGGTCTCGTCATAGCGGAAAAGCCAGACGGCATTTTTGGTCTGCGCGCCGATGAGGGCGAGAACATCGCTGGGATTGAAGCCGGTAACGAGAATGGATTCGTCGTCGCCGATCGGCTTGTCGGTCAATATGCCGTTGACCTGACCGCTCTCGTCGGCGGTAACGCTGACATAGGTGTAGATGCTGCGCAGCGTCGCGCTGGCGATCTGCGAATTGACGCGGGCCTGATTGAGCCATTGCTCGCTGGCGGCGGCAACGAACATGTACCAGCCGACGAGCGCACCGATGCTGTAGGAAAAGATCACACCGCCCAGAAATATGAGAGTTATCTTGCTGGCAAGCGAACGGCGGCGCGAAAACCGGGCATTTTCCGGCTGCGTCGTTGAGTCAAGCGTGTGGCCGGGTTCAGTCTGTCTATCTATCCCCCGATAGGCAGTCTCTTCCATTCGCGATATTCCCCCGCGATGTCGCGTTATGATTGTTTTATGGAATTTTATAGGGCATGCATTTCAATGCTGTCTGCTAAATAATTCAACAAAGTTTAGATGCGATTAAGAATTAATCCGTCTTTTTATAGTCGTCGCTTATATAAGGCGCTGCTTGCCTGCACCCTGAGTTGAAAAAACCGGGTGCTGACGATTATATTCTGGAGCGACACCACCAAGACTTTATGACACGCTTTACGTGTTCTTCAAGGTGGATTCCCGGCTGCAGGGGGACGAGAATTGACCTTGCCAAGCAGCGGAGAAACGGCATGTTGTGCGCAACATGCCGGTTTCAGGGAAGATATCATGGCTCACAGGGGCAAAAACATCGCGCAACTTTCCGTTCTCATCCAGAGCGGCCATCTCGACCCTCGTAGTTTGGTGGAGGAGACGCTCGATGTGATCGGTCAGGACGACGACCAGGCGATTTTTATCGGCCTGACGGCCGAGCGCGCCATGGCGGAGGCGGAAGCGGCATCGAAACGCATTCGCGACGGCCGTTCCTGTGGTGTACTTGATGGTATTCCGGTGGCCTGGAAGGACCTTTTCGATCTCGAGGGCATGGCGACCACGGCCGGATCGGCAGTGCTTGCGGAGAGCACAACGGCGTCCCGCGATGCAGATGTGGTAACGGCGCTGAAACAGGCGGGCATGATCTCAATCGGCCGCACCAATATGAGCGAGTTTGCCTTTTCAGGTCTCGGCATCAACCCGCATTATGGCACGCCGCGTAACCCCGCTTCGCAGGATGGCCACCGTTTGCCCGGCGGTTCGTCCTCCGGCGCGGGTGCGGCCGTGGCCGCCGGTCTGGTGCCGGTGGCGATCGGTACGGATACCGGCGGATCAGTGCGCATTCCCGCCGCCTTCAACGGCGTGGTGGGCTACAAGGCAAGCCGCGGCCGTTATTCGATGCGCGGCGTCTATCCCCTGGCGAAAAGCCTTGATTCACTCGGGCCGCTCACCCGCACCGTGCAGGATGCCGTCTGGGTGGATGCGGCCATGCGCGGCAAGGCCACGGCTGATGTGGCGCACACACCTCTTTCCCGCCTGTCGCTGGTGGTGCCGGAGACAGTGTTTTTCGATGGTATCGAGGATGATGTTGCGGCCGCCTTCGAGCAGGCGGTGGAGCGGCTGGTGCGTGCCGGCGCTTCGGTGCGGCGGCAGGCATTCCCGATTTTCTCGGAACTGTTTGATCTTATCAGGCAAAAAGGCGCGCTGGTAACGGCGGAAGCCTTTGCCCTGCATAAAGCCCGGCTGGAAGGTGCGGATGCCGCCCGTATGGACCCGCGCGTCGTTGCCCGAACGAAGCTTGGTGCGAATATCTCCATGCCTGACTATATCGCCATTCTCGAGGCGCGCGAACGCATGACGGTGGCGTTTTCCGGCATGGTCGGCCGGCACGAGCTTCTAGTCTCGCCAACATTGCCGCATGTCGCGGCAAAGGTCGCGCCGCTCATCGATGATGACGATGCCTTTTTCGCCATGAATGCGAAAACCCTGCGCAACACCCAGATCGGCAATTTCTTCGATCTCTGTGGTGTTTCGATCCCTTGTGGAACAGGCGAGGCAGAAATGCCGGTCGGCCTGCTGCTTTCCGGCCTGCATGGGACGGATGATCACCTGCTGGGTGTGGCGATGGCTGCGGAAGAGATTGTTCGGGGCTAAAAGAGTGCGGCACACATAGCCACACCCTGTCACCCCGGACTTGATCCGGGGGCCAGCGCGATCAAGTCTTTGATCGCGAAAGGTTCCTGACGCCGCGCAGACGCGCGGCGGCTGGATGCCGGATCAGGTCCGGCATGACGGAGAGAATAGCTGACCACCTCCAGCCATCGTGTCACCGAGCCGCCCAGTTGGCGCCGCGGCGGAACATGGTTTTCATCTGCGGCACGGAGAACTCCTTGGCCTGATGGCCGAGCGCCGAATAGAAAACCCGGCCCTTGCCGTATTTGCGTTTCCACACCACCGGCATCACCACGCCGTCGATCCACCAGGCATGGTCGCCGGTGAATTTCGTCGTCGCCAGCACCTCGTTGGAGGGGTCGACATGCATGTAATATTGCTCCGACGTGTAGGGGAAATCGGAAATCCCCTCCATCAGCGGGTCATCGGGGCGGGTGATGTTGACGTGATAGTCGATGATGTTGCCGGGATGGGCGACCCACTGGCCGCCAATCATGAACTGGTATTCGACGCATTCGCGGAAACTGTCGCCCGCACCGCCATGGAAACCGGCAATGCCGACGCCGTTTTCGACGGCGGCCGTGAGGTTCTTGATCTCTTCCTTCTCGATCTTCGACATGGTGACGATGGGCACGACGAGGCTCAGATCATGTACCGAAGGATCGGCGAAGGCTTCGGTTGAGTGCTCCACATAGACCTTGAAACCGTCCTCCTCCAGCATGTCCTTGACGATGGTGGCGCATTCCTGCGGCTCATGGCCGCTCCAGCCGCCCCAGACGATGAGTGCTTCGCGCATTTATTTTCTCCTCCGGATTATTTACCGAGCTGGCCGTCGACCAGCGATGTTTCAAGCGGAGCAGGGCGCTCCGCCTTGGTGGTGATGGAAACGGTTGTGCCGCTGTCGGATGCCGTCTGGAAGGCTTCCATGACCTCCAGTACGTGCAAGGCCAGATCGCCATTGGCGCGGTGCGGGCGGTTCTCGCGGATCGCATGGGCCATGTCGGCGACGCCGATGGAACGGTAATTGCCGTCGGCATAGGGTGACGACAGCGCCTGCGGCTCGAACTGGCCACCCTTTTTCAGCAATTGCACTTCGCCGCCGAAATGGTTGGGATCGGGCACGATCAAAGTGCCCTCGGTGCCGTAGAGTTCCAGCGGCACGTGTTTGTGGCCCGCCACATCGAAGCTCATGCCCACCTGCACCACGGCGCCATTCTGGAACGCCAGCACGCCGGAGACATGGGTGGCAACATGAACGGGAATTTTTTCGCCGTTCTTCGGTTCGCTGGTGATGAGGCGTTCATTACGCGGGGCGATGGCGAAACCCGCAACCTTGGCGACCGGGCCGAACAGGTTGACGAGATCGGTGATGTAATAGGGACCCATATCCAGCATCGGCCCGCCGCCGACCTCGTAATAAAAGGCGGGGTTGGGGTGCCAGCGCTCATGACCGGGGCACATGAAGGTGGCCGTGCCGCCAACCGGTTGGCCCAGCACACCCTCATCGATCAGCCGGCGTGCGGTCTGGTGCCCGCCGCCGAGGAAGGTATCCGGGGCCGAGCCGATGCGCAGGCCCTTGGCCTTTGCCGCATCCGCAAGGCGTTTGCCTTCGGCGAAATTGATGCCGAGCGGCTTTTCGGAATAGGCGTGCTTGCCGGCGTCGAGCGCGCGCAGCCCCACCTCCACATGCGCCTTGGGGATCGTCAGGTTGACGATGATCTCCACGGAAGGATCGGCGAGAAGCGCGTCGATGCTGGTTGCCTGAAGGCCGAACTCATCGGCGCGGGCTTTCGCCGCCGCCGCGTTCATATCCGCAAGACCGCGAATGTCGAGAATGGGAAACGACGCCATGGCCTTGAGATAGGCGCTGGAGATGTTGCCGCAGCCGATGATGCCGATACCGACCCTGTTCATGTGATTTCCTCCCGTAAATCAGAAATGTCTAAGCCTGCCGCTCCGCCCTGATGGCTAGAGCGCCGGTCCCGTCGTGTTCCATGGTGATTCGTAAAGTTCGTAGAGTGCTACGGCTGCAGCCCCCTGCGCCCACAACTCATCGCTCGCAACGTCGAAAACCAGCTCCGCGACGCCGGCCAGCGAAGGCGGCACAGCGGCGTTGTAGCTGTCGCGGATGCTGGTGATGAAGGGTTCGCCCAGTTCGAGACTGGAGCCGGTGATGATGACCCGCGGCGGTGCAAACAATGTAACGATATTGGCAAGTGTCAGGCCCAGCGCCGCGCCGGCGCGCAGGGCTGCGGCAATGAGATCGTGATCTTCAGCCGCAATCAGCGCATGGGCATGCTGCATGCCGCGACCGAGCCGGATTGCCTCGGCAAATCGCCCGTCCACCGGGCGCGAGCCTAAAATAGCGTTTTCGCCGGCCTGGCTCGCCAGCCGCACCGTGCCTTCATTGGCAAGACCGATGACGAGGTCGCCGAGATTGTGGCTGAGGCCGCCGGCGCCGCGAAACAACTGGTTCTGGTGCAAAACGCCAAGCCCGAGCGTCTGTTCAAGCGAAATCAGCACCATGTCTTCCAGATCGCGCGCATGGCCGAACCAGTGGTGGGCAAGGGTAATCGCATGGGCGTCGCTTTCGATGATGGTCGGCGAGCTCAGCCGCGCCGTCATTTCCTCGGCGAAATTGACGTTCACTTCGCGCAAAATCGGGCTGCTGCGAATTTTCCCGGTGCGATGCTCGATGACGCCGGGAAGGCCGAGACAGACCATGTCGACATCTTCCAGCGACAGGCCGGCATCGACCACGCAGCGGCGAACCCCATCCTCCACCAGATCGGCGATGACGCCAATCGGCTGGCGGTCGACACGGATCGGCAGGGCGAGGGTGGAAAGCGCATTACCGCAGAAATCGGTGACAACGAAAACCATGCGGCTTGCGGCGATCTTGGCGCCCACCACGCGGGCCGCATCCGGGTTCAGCTCCAGCATTACCCGCGGCCTGCCGCGTGCGCCTTCGGTACGGATATCGCCGAGATGACGGGTCAGTATAAGCCCGTCATCAAGCAGCGAGGCGGTAATCGCCGAAACGGTGGTGGTGGAAAGTTGCGTTCTTTCGCTGATTTCCACCCGCGAGATCGGCCCGTGGCGGCGGATGCTGTCCAGCACGCTTAGTCTGTTGATCGCGCGCATCAATTCTGGGTCTGCGGTCTTCATGGTGTCCTGCTGCGATCAATGCTGGTTCGAGAACCGATTTATGTCGGGTTGCGGATTAAATAACGGTCTAGGGGAGGGGTGTGTCAAGCGGTTCGCGCAAAAAATCGGCATAGCGCCTTGACATTGTGCGAGGGCTAATGTGAATTAATCCGCATTGGGGAATAAATGAGGAAATCCCCGAGGGAGGATCACCATCATGACGATTTGGCACGCAGGCGCAAGCCTGAGCGGCAGGCTGACAGGCTTTGCCACAACGACAAGCATTGCTCTCATGCTCGGCACCGCCAGCGCCTCGGCCGCGACGGTGGTTAAATGGATGCATGTGGAACTGGACCCGAAAGCCGTGGCCGTCTGGGAGGAGATTGCCAAGGATTTCGAGACCAAGCACCCTGATGTGGATGTGCAGTTGCAATTCCTGGAAAACGAAGCCTTCAAGGCGAAGTTGCCGACTTTGCTGCAATCCAATGACGTTCCGGATTTTTTCTATAGCTGGGGCGGCGGCGTTCTTGAGGAACAGTCCAAGACCGGCGCACTGAAGGACCTGACCGAGGTTTTCGACGCCGATGGCGGCAAGCTGCGGCAGGCCTATAATGCTTCGGCGATCGACGGACTGTCCTTTGATGGCAAGGTCTGGGCCGTGCCTTACAAGGTCAGCCTCGTCAGCTTCTTTTATAACAAGGAGCTGTTTGCCAAGGCTGGCGTGAAGGCGGAAGACATCAAGAGCTGGGACGATCTCGGCACAACGGTCAAAAAGATCAAGGAAGCCGGCATCGTGCCGATTGCCGGTGGCGGCGGTGAAAAATGGCCGATCCATTTCTACTGGAGCTACCTCGTCATGCGCAATGGCGGGCAGGCCGTGTTTGATGCCGCCCGCAAGGGTGAGGGTGAAGGTTTCATGGATCCGGCCATCATCAAGGCCGGCGAGCAGCTGGCCGAATTTGGCAAGCTGGAACCCTTCCAGCCCGGTTATCTCGGCTCCACCTGGCCGCAGGCGCTCGGCGTCTTCGGTGACGGCAAGGCGGCGATGATCCTCGGTTTTGACAATACCGAAGCCAACCAGCGCAAGAATGCCGGTGATGGCAAAGGACTTGCCGCCGACAATATTGGCCGCTTCGCATTCCCTGCTGTCGAAGGCGGTGCCGGTAAGGCAACCGATACGCTGGGCGGCCTGAACGGCTGGGCAGTCACGAAAAACGCTTCCAAGGAAGCCATCGATTTCGCGACATTCCTGACCAGCAAGGAAAGTGAAGAGAAGATGGCGGCAGCCGGCATGATCCTGCCGGTTGCGACGGGTGCTGACGGTGCGGTGAAAAACCCGCTGCTGGCGGATTCGGCCAAGCAGCTTGCCGGCTCCACCTGGCACCAGAACTTCTTTGATCAGACGCTGGGTGCTGCCGTTGGCCGCGTCGTTAATGATGTCTCCGTCGAGATCGTCTCCGGCCAGATGAGCGCGGAAGAGGGTGCCAAGCAAATTCAGGATGCTTTCGAGCTTCGCTGATTGTCACCTGCATTGCGGCCGCCGCGTTAAAACGCGGCGCCGCGATATCTGCATAAAAGAAAACGGATAGAGATGACGGATATTTCCATGACTTCTGCGTCCATACCGGCGCGCGGCGCGGCAAAGGCGAAGCGCAAGCAAAGTTCGGTTGCGCATGACCGGGCGCTGACCCTTCTGGTGTTTCTGCCGCCGGCACTGTTGCTCTTTACCCTGTTCGTCATCCTGCCCATGGGTGAGGCGGCGTGGTACAGCCTTTATCGCTGGAACGGCTATGGCACGCCGACGGATTTCGTCGGCTTAAGGAATTTTCAGGTCCTGTTCGGCAATGCCGCCTTCTCGCAGGCTCTGCTGAATAACGGCCTCATCATCCTGATTTCCATTCTGATCCAGATTCCACTGGCCATCTGGCTCGCCACGATGCTGGCACACCGCATTCCGGGCGTCGTTGCCTTCCGGCTGGTGTTCTTTCTGCCCTATGTGCTGGCGGATGTGGCCGCGGGTCTGATCTGGCGTTTCGTTTATGACGGCGATTATGGCCTGTTTGCCGCCATTTCCAATTTCTTCGGCTTTGCCAACCCTTACGTGCTGGCCGACAAGGATGTGGCTATCTATGCCGTGCTCGGCGTCATCGTCTGGAAATATTTCGGTTTCCACATGATGCTGTTCATCGCCGGCCTTCAGTCCGTCGACAAGAACGTGCTGGAAGCTGCCGAAATCGATGGCGCTTCCGGCTGGCAGAAGTTCCGTTATGTCACCCTGCCGATGCTCGGGTCCACCGTTCGTCTTTCCGTTTTCTTTGCGGTTATCGGCTCATTGCAGCTGTTCGACATGATCATGCCGCTCACCGGCGGCGGTCCATCCAACTCCACGCAGACCATGGTCACGTTCCTCTACACTTACGGCGTCATGCGCATGCAGGTGGGGCTTGGCAGTGCGGTCGGCGTTGTTCTTTTCGTCATCTGCGTGACGCTCGCCTTCGGTTACAAAAGGATTTTCATGCGCCATGACTGACACATCCACCTCCGTGCGCATGCCGCTGCAAACCAAGCTCTATCTCTATATATCGCTGAGCCTGATCGCGGCCATCGTGCTCATCCCGTTGCTCACCACCGCACTTGGCGGCTTCAAGACGCTGGGAGACCTGCGCGTCAACCCGTTCGGCATTCCGGCGGAATGGCAATGGGCCAATTACGGCGATATTCTCTTCGGCAAACGTTACTGGCTGCAGATTTTCAATTCGCTGGTCATCGCGCTGTTGACGGTGTTCCTGACGCTCACCGTTTCGGCCATGGCAGCCTTCACCTTCGCGCATGTGAAGTTCTTCGGCTCGTCCTTCCTGCTTAATTATTTCCTGCTGGGGCTGATGTTCCCGGCGGCCACCGCCATCCTGCCGCTGTTCATCCGCATCCGCGATCTCGGCCTGCTCGACACCTATTGGGGTGTGGTGCTGCCGCAGGTGGCCTTCGGGCTTGGCATGAGCATTCTTCTATTCCGCAACTATTTCCGCAATCTGCCGGAGGAACTGTTTCAGGCCGCCTTCGTGGATGGCTGCGGGTATCTGCGCTTCTTCTGGCACATTTCCCTGCCGCTTTCGCGACCCATCGTCGCCACCGTCGGCATCGTTTCCTTCGTTGGCAGCTGGAACAGCTATATCCTGCCGCTGATCATGCTGAATTCGGAATCGAAATATCCCTGGCCGCTCGGCATCATGGTTTATCGTGGCGAATTCGGAACCGAGTGGCAGCTGGTGCTCGCCTTCATCACGCTGACGATCCTGCCGACCGTCATCGTCTTCTTCCTCGCACAAAAACACATCATCGCGGGCCTGACGGCCGGTGCCGTCAAATCGTGACCTGAAAGGAGCAAAAAATGGCTTCCGTCGAACTTAAGGATATCACCAAGTCCTATGCCTCGCTCGATGTTATCCACGGCATCTCGCTTGATATAGCGGATGGTGAATTCATCGCGCTGGTCGGCCCTTCCGGTTGCGGCAAGTCCACGCTGCTGCGCATGATCGCCGGGCTGGAGGAAATCACCGGCGGGGATATCCTCATCGGCGACAGGGTGGTCAACGGCATGACGCCGCGCGAGCGCAACATCGCCATGGTGTTCCAGTCCTACGCGCTTTATCCGCATATGACGGTGGCCGAAAATATGGGCTTCAATCTGAAGCTCGCCGGCCAGCCGAAAAACGTCATAGAGGAACGCGTGGCGGAAGCCGCCCGCATGCTCGATCTCGGCAAGCTTCTGGATCGCAAGCCCTCGCAGCTTTCCGGTGGCCAGCGCCAGCGCGTCGCCATGGGCCGCGCCGTGGTGCGTAACCCGGCGGTCTTCCTGTTTGATGAGCCGCTCTCCAATCTGGACGCCAAGCTGCGCGTGCAGATGCGCAGCGAAATCAAGGCGCTGCATCAGAAAGTTGGCACGACGTCCATCTATGTCACCCATGACCAGATCGAGGCCATGACGCTGGCGGACCGGGTGGTGGTGCTTAATCACGGTCGTATCGAACAGCAGGGCACGCCGCTGGAACTTTACAAGACGCCCGCCAATCTCTTCGTTGCCGCCTTCATCGGCTCCCCGGCCATGAACCTCATCGAATGCGTGGTCGATGGCGAGGGCGATCAGCCCGCCGCCCGGCTGAAGGACGGCACCGCGATCCGCATTGCCGCGACACGCAAGGTCAAGCGCGGTCAGCCGGTGACGATCGGGCTTCGCCCCGAACATATCGGCTCGACCATTGGCGGTGATATCTCGCTTTCCGGCCGCACCGTACTGGTGGAACCAACCGGTGCGCAGACCCATGTGGTCTTTGAACTGGCGGGTGATCAGGTGACGGCCGTGGTGGATGGCGAGCAGCTGGTGAAGGTCAACGCACCCTTTGCCGCCACCGTGCATCATGAGCGCGTGCATGTGTTCGACAGGGCCAGCGGGCTGGCGCTTTAAACCTACTTCGCTTTTTTAGTGAAATAGCGAAATTCTCTCGCCCCTCCGCTTTTGGGGCTTGTCTGAAAATTACGAGCGGTTAGCTTGGCGCTGGGAGTCAAAGCGGTTTTACCGCTCAACTGTATCGATACAGGGAGGTTATTTTATGAGAACGATCAAGGGACCGGGTCTTTTTCTCGGCCAGTTTGCCGGTGATGCTGCCCCCTTCAATAGCTGGGATGGTATTACCAAATGGGCGGCGGAAAAGGGTTATGCCGGCGTGCAGGTGCCGACATGGGCCGGGCAGCTGATCGATCTCAAAAAAGCGGCGGAATCGAAGGATTATTGCGATGAGTTCGCCGGCGTGGCGCGCCAGAACGGTGTGGAAGTAACCGAGCTTTCCACCCATCTGCAGGGCCAGCTGGTTGCCGTTCATCCCGCTTATGACGAGGCCTTCGATGGCTTTGCAGCGCCTGAAGTGCGCGGCAACCCCAAGGCCCGGCAACAATGGGCCGTCGAGCAGGTGAAGCTCGCGCTGAAAGCCTCGAAAAACCTCGGCATGAAGGCACATGCCACATTCTCCGGTGCGCTTGCCTGGCCGTTCGTTTATCCGTGGCCGCAGCGTCCGGCCGGGCTGGTGGAAGCCGCCTTTGACGAGCTGGCAAAACGCTGGGCGCCTATTCTTGATTATGCCGATGAGCAGGGCGTGGATGTCTGCTACGAAATCCATCCGGGCGAAGACCTGCATGACGGCGTGACCTTCGAGATGTTCCTGGAGCGGGTGAAGAACCACAGTCGCGCCAACATGCTCTACGACCCGTCGCATTACGTGCTGCAATGCCTCGATTATCTCGACAATATCGACATCTACAAAGACCGTATCAAGATGTTCCACGTCAAGGATGCGGAGTTCAACCCGACCGGCAGGCAGGGCGTTTACGGCGGTTATCAGGGCTGGGTGGAGCGCGCCGGTCGCTTCCGTTCGCTGGGCGACGGGCAGGTGGATTTCGGTGCGGTCTTCTCGAAAATGGCGGCCAATGATTTCGACGGCTGGGCCGTGGTCGAATGGGAATGCGCGCTGAAGCACCCTGAAGACGGCGCCCGCGAAGGGGCGGAATTCGTCAAGGCGCATATCATCCGCGTCACGGACAAAGCCTTTGACGATTTCGCATCTGGTGGCACCGACGATGCGGCCAACCGCCGTATGCTTGGGCTTTGAAAGCATCTCAGGGGAGATATTATGGCTATTGAAGGAAAGACAACCGACAAGGCGAACAAGCGGATTCGTCTTGGTATGGTCGGTGGCGGTTCGGGCGCGTTTATTGGCGGCGTCCATCGTATGGCGGCAAGGCTGGACAATCGTTTCGATCTTGTGGCGGGGGCCCTGTCCTCAACGCCGGAAAAATCCCTCGCATCCGGCCGCGAGCTGGGGCTCGATCCCGAGCGTTGCTATGGCTCCTTCGAGGAAATGGCCGAGAAGGAAGCGCTGCGCGAGGATGGTATCGAGGCGGTGGCGATCGTCACGCCCAATCATGTGCATTATCCGGCTGCGAAAGCCTTTCTCGAGCGCGGCATCCATGTCATCTGCGACAAGCCGCTGACCTCCAATCTGGAAGACGCCAAAAAGCTGAAGGACGTGGCCGACAGGGCTGATGCGCTGTTCATCCTCACCCATAACTATACCGGTTATCCGATGGTGCGGCATGCCCGGGAACTGGTACAGTCCGGTGCACTCGGCACAATCCGTCTGGTGCAGATGGAATATCCGCAGGACTGGCTGACGGAAGCGGTGGAACAGACTGGCGCGAAACAGGCCGTCTGGCGCACCGATCCGGCCCAATCCGGCGTCGGCGGCTCCACCGGCGATATCGGCACCCATGCCTATAATCTCGGTTGCTTCATTTCCGGTCTGGAAGCCGATGAACTGGCAGCGGATGTACATACATTCGTCGAAGGACGTCGGCTGGACGACAATGCCCATGTCATGCTTAGGTTCAAGGCCAAAGACGGCAAGCAGGGCGCCAAGGGTTTGCTCTGGTGCAGCCAGGTTGCGGTCGGCCACGAAAACGGTCTGAAGATCCGTGTTTATGGTGACAAGGCGGGCATCGAGTGGACGCAGGCCGATCCGAACTATCTGTGGTTTACGAAGCTGGGCGAGCCGAAACAGCTGATCACCCGCGGTGGTGCTGGCGCCGGGGCCGCCGCCGCCCGCGTCACCCGCATCCCGTCAGGCCATCCGGAAGGATATCTGGAAGCCTTCGCCACCATCTATACCGAGGCAGCCCATGCCATCGAGGCCCGCCGCACCGGCACAGCGCTGGACAAGGCGGTGATCTATCCGACCGTTGATGATGGGGTAAAGGGCGTTGCCTTCGTTACTGCCTGCATCGAATCCGGCAAAAACAATGGCGGCTGGGTGAAGCTGTAAGACTGGACATGACGTTACCGCGCCATCTTCTCTCCGCCCGGGGCAGAAGATGGCGCGGGGTCGATCAATAAACCGACCATATGTCCGTCGCCGATGGTTTACCGTCCCAGATGCTGCTCGCCGCGCTTTTTCGCCAGCTCGATCTGCTGCTGGCGATCGCGGAAACGCTGGCGGTCCTCTTCCGTGCGGTCATCGAAACAGCTCGGGCAGGAAACGCCTTCCTCGAATTTGGGTGACAGGCGTACTTCCGGCGTTATCGGGTTGCGGCAAGCATGGCAAAGCTGGTGGTTGCCTTCGGCAAGGCCGTGCACCACCGAAACGCGCTCGTCGAAGACGAAACAGGCGCCTTCCCAGAGGCTTTCTTCTTCCGGCACCTCTTCCAGATATTTCAGGATGCCGCCTTTGAGGTGATAGACCTCATCGAAACCCTGTTCCTTCATGAAGGCGGTGGCCTTCTCGCACCGAATGCCGCCGGTGCAATACATGGCGATCTTCGGCTTGTTGTGCAGGCCGGGATTGTTCTTCACCCAGTCGGGAAACTCGCGAAAGGTCTTGGTCTGCGGATCGACCGCGCCCTTGAAGACGCCGATGGCGGTCTCGTAGTCGTTGCGCGTATCGATGAGGATGGTGTCCGGATCGGAAATCAGCGCATTCCAGTCCTGTGGCTCGACATAGGTGCCGACGATGCGGTTCGGATCGATGTCAGGCACGCCCATGGTGACGATCTCTTTCTTGAGCTTCACCTTCAGCCGCACGAAAGGCATGTGCGAAGCGCGGCTTTCCTTGTGCTCCAGCGCGGCAAATTCCGGCTGGGCGCGCAGGAAGGCAAGCACCGTGTGAATGCCCGCATCCGGCCCGGCAATCGTGCCGTTGATACCTTCGGCGGCCAGCAGCAATGTGCCCTTGACGCCGTTTTTCTGGCAGAGCTCGAACAGCTGTTCGCGCAGGCTCTCGAACCGCGGCAGGCGGGCAAAATGGTAAAGTGCGGCCACAAGGAAATCACCAGAGACTTCCGGGCGGGGGAGAATGGTCGTGTCGGTCATGGGCGCTGAAATACAGCGACGGCGGCCGCAAAGCAATATTTATCCGCTGCGGCGAGCATTTTGAAAATCGTCAAATATCCAGGGGAAAGAGGCGAATGGCAGGTGGTTGGTGCCTCAAATCCGGCATGGGCGAGAGGATAAGACCTCGCTTCCGTCATCCTTGGGTTTGCCCCAAGGATCTAAGCACGGAGCGTAAACCGACACGTAGCAGATCCCCGGGACAAGCCCGAGGATGACGCCGAATGTGGTGTGACGCCTTTTCCCAACATCGCCGTCGCCGGTCTATTTCGCCGCCTGCCGCCACAAAAGGCCGACGATACGGCTTTCGGTGCGAGGGGACTCGGAAAAAACCTCGTCCGCCAGTTCAAGACCTTCCGCGCGCAGCGCCTGCTGCCTTACGATGATCGCGTCGAGAAGAAGCGCCAGACGCTCGCCATTGCCGAAACGGTCCGGTTCCCGGTCGGCAACGGCGGCGAGGACCGAAAGATCATGCTCATTGCCGAGAATATCGACCAGCCGCTTGGTATCGGCACGCTTGGCGCGCATGGCGGAGGGCCAGAGGCGGCGCATGAGGCCAAGATGCATCCAGTGGGTCTGCCCCGCTTTGCGCAGTTCGTGAAAATGCTCGACATCCGCCTGGTCGCGACAATCCGAGAGCGCTTTTCGCGCCTTCACCCGCTGTTTTGCCCAGCTGCTTCTCACCAGCCTGGCCGTCTTTTTCAGGTCATCCGGCAGGGAGAGAGATTCAAGCCTTTCGTGCCCCGCCTCGCAGCCGGCGATCGCCGCCGCTATGGCGTCGTCAAGATCCACCTCGTGGTTGAGGGCATCGTCGCGACGTTCGCGCAGCATTGCCGTGATCGATCGCAACGCCTCACCCTGCGCGTCGGAGAGCGCAAAAGCCTCGAGATATTCCGCCGTTTCCACCAGCGCCGTCGCATCCCGCGCGAAGGCCAGTGAACGGGCGATATCGCGGAAACGGGCATTCTCCTCGCGGCTGAAATCGGGCGCCGCCTTGCGGATCAGGCGGTAGAGGGCCCGCAGCCGCTTGAAGCGCTTGCGCGCATCGTGCACCGCCTCATGTGATCCCGAGGGCTGGTCGCGCAGAATGGTGATCGCATCCTCGATCAGTTCCAGCCCGGCGCGGCGGATCTCGTCGCCGAAGGGCTTTTTCGGATCAATCCTGAAGGGCATCCGGCAAGTCTCCACTCGAACAGTCCATGGCGAGCGACTGGTTGGAAAAGCGACGGTCACCCGTCACTTCTTTCCCGAGCCAAGCGGGCAGGTCCGGGTTGGCGTTCTCATCGTTCATTTCGACTTCGGCGACGACCAGCCCTTGATACTGGCCTTCGAAAACATCGATTTCCCAGGTGAAACCGCCATGATCAACGGTGTGACGCGTCTTTTCTATCACCACACCCGGTGCGCTTGCCATCAGCTCTTCCGCGTCCTTGAGGGGAATGGAATATTCATATTCGTCCCGGACAAGTGCGCTTGCGCCGATCTTGATGGTCAGTGTCGCATCACGCCCATTGACGATCCTGACCCGGACCGAGCGATTTTCCAGCGAAGCGACATATGCCTGCCGGAAAGCCATGCTATGCGTCACCTCATCGCGCCATTCACCGCCTGCAACAAGAAACTTCCGTTCAATTTCCTTGGCCATGCTGTCTCCGCAAACTGGTGCGCCAGATTATCGCAAGATGACGTCGCGAAGAAGCGAATTGATTGAAGTATCTGGATAAAAAATGGCCCTGCCATGCCTCGACATCATAGCCGGGGCAGGCTAATCGGTAAACGGGATTTCAATCGTTTCAATCGCGCAAGGGAGGCTCATCGTGGCCCAGGACTCCGAAAAACTTCTTTCCATCCTCAAACTTCAGCCGGTCGTGCCGGTGCTGATCGTGGATGATGCCGCTTCCGCCGTGCCGCTCGCGCGCGCTTTGGTCGCAGGCGGCCTGAAGGCAATCGAGATCACCATGCGCACACCGGCGGCACTGGATGCCATCCGCGCGGTTGCAGCGGAAGTGGAAGGCGCCAATGTCGGTGCCGGTACCATTCTCAACGCCCGGGATTTTGAAGCCGCTGCCGAAGCAGGCTCCACCTTCATCGTCAGCCCCGGCATCAATAAAAGCGTGCTGGAGGCGGCGCGCGGCTCCAACGTGCCGTTGCTTCCGGGCGCAGCCACCGCCAGCGAAGTCATGGCGCTGCGGGATGAGGGTTACAAGGTCCTGAAATTCTTCCCCGCCGAACAGGCTGGCGGTGCGCCTTACCTCAAGGCGCTGTCGTCGCCGCTCGCCGGTACGGTGTTCTGCCCGACCGGCAGCGTTTCGCTGAAGAATGCCAATGACTATCTGTCTCTGCCGAACGTCGTCTGCGTCGGCGGCTCCTGGGTTGCACCACGCGAACTGGTGGCGACCGGCGACTGGGCTGGCATCACCAAGCTCGCCGCTGAAGCCGCAGCACTGCGCGGCTGATTGACATTGCTTCAAACCCGTTCACGAAGGCGTGAGCGGGTTTGACATTTATATTCGCGCCGCGGCTTCCTATCTCACCTGTAGATTTTGACCTCTACAGGAGATTTTGATGTTCGACGCCAAGAAGCTTCTTGAACAATTCCTCGGCTCGCAGGTGCCGGGCCTTTCGGGAAGCGTCCGTGACAGAGCCGGGCAGGCCGCCGATATCGCCAAGAACAATCCCCTCAAGGCCGGTGCTCTCGCCGCCGCCATTCTGGGCACCAAGACCGGCCGCAAGCTCGCCGGCAATGTTGCCACCATCGGCGGTGTCGCCGCCATCGCCGGCCTCGGTTATCTCGCCTACAAGAATTACAAGTCCGGTCAGGCGCCCGAAGTCGCGCCGAAACCCGAGCCGGAACTGCTTGCTCCCCCCGCCGATTCCGCCTTCCATCCGCAGTCGCCCGCTCTTTCCAACGATTTTGCCCTGAAACTCATCCAGGCGATGATCGCTGCCGCCAAGGCAGACGGTCATATCGATGAGAAGGAGCGCGCCAATATCATGGACAAGGTACAGGTCTCCGGCCTCGATACCGAGGCAGAGCGGTTCCTCGAAAAGGAACTGGCCGATCCGCTGGATATAGACGCACTGGTGGCTGCCGCTCGCACCGAAGAGCAGAAAGTGGAGCTTTATACCGCCTCGCGGCTTGCCATCGAGGCCGATACGCGTGCGGAGCGGGGTTATCTCGATCTTCTTGCCGGGCGGCTGGGGTTGCCGGATGCGCTCGTGGACCACATTGAGGCGACCGTGGTGGCGGCGAAGGTCTAGGTCGAAGTTGGGGCTCACCCCCCTCTGCCCTGCCGGGCATCTCCCCCTCAAGGGGGGAGATCGACCCGAGGCGGCCTTTCGGCTATTTTCAACGTTGCGAGTGGGTGAGCGTTGCCTTCTGGCTGATCTCCCCCCTGAGGGGAGATGCCCGGCAGGGCAAAGGGGGGTGAACCACACCCACCAAAGCGGAAACGCGACCACTGCCGACATGTCCCACTTCCCGGTTGTCATCCCATCCCGCTTGCCCTAATCCTTGTCCCAGACAATGGGGAAGAGAATGCGCGATCTGAGTGATTTCAAGGGATGTCCGGCGCCAAAGCCGGTGGTGTTGAAGGGCCGTTACGTGACGGCGGAGCCGTTTGATCGTGGCAGCCATCTGACAAAGCTCTGGGCCGCACTTGGCGGTGAGGGCGTGAATGCACTTCTCAAATATTTCCCGCAAAACGCCTTTCCCGATGCCGAGGCCTTTGGCGACTGGCTGATCGGTGCGGGTCAGAAGCTCAACTGGGTCACGCTGGTCTTCGTGGAAAATGCCAGCGGTGATGTGGTGGGCATGGCGAGCTACATGCGGCCTGATCCTGCCAATGGCGTGGTCGAGGTCGGTTCCGTCGCCCATGGCGGCAAGATGAAGCGCTCGCCTTTGTCCACTGAGGCGCATTACCTGATGGCGAAACATGTTTTCGAAGATCTGGGTTACCGCCGCTATGAGTGGAAATGCCACAACGAAAACGAGCCGTCCAAGATCACCGCGAAACGTTATGGTTTCACCTTCGAGGGCGTTTTCCGTCAACATATGATCTCGAAAGGTGAGAACCGCGATACCGCGTGGTTTTCCATGATAGACGGCGAATGGCCGCTGATCGGCAAGGCCTTTGAAATCTGGCTTTCGCCGGAGAATTTTGCAGATGACGGAGCGCAGAAGCGCAAGCTCGAAGATATACGTGCGGAGCTTGCCAATGGCTGAGAAGAAGGATTGGTCGCCGGCTATAGCCGCCGCCCTCATCATCATCGGCTTCGGACTGGTATTCTTCGTCATGCCGAAAATCATGCTGTGGCTGGGTGATTATTCGCCCTGGCTTGCGGCTGCATTCGGCACAGTGGCGGTGCTCTGTTTCTTCCTGCTGTTCTGGCTGCGCGCGCGTTACCAGCGCCGCCGCGACGGTTAGAGCACGCAGGTGCTCTAACTCTTTTGTTGTAAGGCATTTCCAGAACGTAAGCCGCGAAGCATTTTTACCGGAAATGCCCTAGAGTCGAAGCGAAGCGCCGAGCAATAACAGCCCCATGACCAAAACGAACAGCGCACCGGCGATTTCGATCGCGTGGCTGATGCCGGCTGCCTTGCGGCTGCCGGGGCCGGCGAAACGCACCGCAAGCCCTTTGGCCGATACCGCCATGATGGCGAGAGCGGACACCATGATGGCGGTGCCGAGCGACATGGCCAGCACAGACAGCACACCGCCGAGATAAAGCCCGTTTAGAAGCGCGAAGCTCATGACGATGATGGCACCCGAGCAGGGCCGCAGCCCGACCGCAATGATGGCCGACCAGGCCTCATGCAGGCTGAAATTCTTGCTTTTCAAAAGCATGGGATCGGGTGCGTGGGATTTGCCGCAGGCCGAGCAAAGGTCGCCCGTGCCATCATGATCGTGATCGGCAAAGACCGGCTTGCCCTGGAACCGCAGCCCTGTGCCCATGCCGCTGGTTCTGCCGGCTAAGGTTTCACCTGCCGGCGCGAAAACCGCGACAGGCTCGCGCCGGATGCGCAGTGACCAGAGTTTTCGCACCAGCAGCCAGGCGCCGAACAGCGCCACCATGGCGAAGCTGGCGATCTCCATCGCCTGCGTGGCCTTCGTCATGGTGATGGAGGTGCCGCGCAGCACGAGCCAGGCTGCGCCGACGAGGCCGATGGCGACCGCACCCTGAATGAGCGCCGAGACGAAAGAAATGAGGATGCCGCGTTTCAGCTGCGTCTCATTGGCGATCATATAGGACGAAATGACCGCCTTGCCGTGGCCGGGGCCGGCGGCGTGGAAAACGCCATAAGCAAAGGAAAGGCCGATCAGCGAGCTGAGCGCCCAGCCATCCTCGCGCATGGCCTTCAACGCGCCGGTCAGCGCACGGTAGAACATCTGCTGGTGCACATTGATCCATTGCATCAGCGGCGCGAAGGGGCCGCCGACGGAAAAGGAAGGTTCGGCCGAGCCGATGCCGAGCGGCGATTGCGCATGGGCCGCACCGGCCACGGCAATGAGGCCGATGGCGACGGCGAAGAGGCCGGCCCTGCGGCTCAGCATGTCACCTCCAGCCGGGTGGCGAAGAGCTTGGTCATGTCGGTGCCGGTCGGATCGTTGAAGAAGGCGTCGGTCAGCGAAGTCTGGTTCTGCGAGATCACCTCGTCGGGATCGGGGCGCACCACGTGGTGCTTGCAGGCATTCAGATCCTTACCCTGCGTGGCGATATCGCCATCCTTGGCGAAGTCGATCGCCGTATACATGGTCGGATCCCAGGCGCCGAAGCTGAGCTTGCCCTTGACGGCCAGAGGCTTGGTCGGCTTCACGGAGAAGAACATCAGGATCTGCTGATCCTTGTAGTCCACGTGAATGGCCTCGGGCTTGGAAAATTCCACCGGTTTTCCATTGGCGGTGATGAAGGTGTAGTAGGAATATTCGGCGAGCGATTCCAGCACGGTATTGCCGATTTCCGCCAGCTCGTCCTTGTCGAGCTTCAGATCGCTGTTCTTGTCGTAATCCATCACCACGCTTGCCGAGAACATCTCGTCGAAACGCCAGATGTTGCGCACTTCCTGAACGGTGCCGTTCGGCCCCTCGACGATTTCCATGCGGGCTTCGGCAAAGATATGCGGATGGGCCGCCGCGGCGACAGGAACGCAGGCAAGGCCGGCCGCGAGGAGCAAAAAGCGTCTGTTCATTATCCGGTCTGTCCTGCCTTCGAATCTGGAAGGCCTGACTCTAGCAGAAATTGGGACCGAATTTCGACCTGATGCGGCTGATCCTTCGCACGGGCCGACGTTAAATTTCAGAAGGTGCCGCTGAAACGCGAGGTGATGCTGGAGCCGCTATAGGCAAGATCGGTATCGCGCTCGCCATGCAGCAGGCGGTTGAACTCCACCTCCAGCTTGCTGTTCTTGCCGGTATCGAAGGAAAGCGTCGCGACCAGCCGGCGCTCGCTGGTATCGTAATTATAATAGATCCAGTCCTTGTGGACCCGGTGCAGAGCAAGATCGAGCCCCACCTTTTCGGTGAGCCTGCTTTTTATGACGAATTGCCAGCGGCGATGGAATTCAGCAATCGGGTCATCCGGGTCGAAAAGCGCATAGTCCTGTGAAAAGCCCGCGCCGAAGGCGATGCGCTCGGTGGCCTTCACCTCGGCTTCGGCCCGCAGATAGGGGCGGGTGCGCTTTACCTTGTCGCTGATCTCATCGCCGGAAATGGAGGTGAAGCCCGCTTCGGCCAGAACCGCGAAGCGGTCGGAGAACCTGTAACCATAGGCCAGAGAACCCCGCAGCGTGTTGGCCGGGAAACGTTCATATTTTTCCTGCTGCCCCTCCGGCACGGCGATACGGTCGTAAGCGAGCGTCAGCCCCGCCTCGCCGCCGCCGAGTGATCGTGCATGTTCCGCCTTCAGCGATAAAAGCGCCTCGTTCGCTTCCAGTCGGGTGGGCAGGAAATAGGCCGGGCGGAACCGCGCCTTGCCTTTCATCAGGCTGGCGAGGCTTGCCGTCAGCGTATTCTTGCCGCCAAGGGCGAGGATGCCTAGCTGGGAGGACGCCTCCAGCTTGTGATCCAGCTGCCGGTAACCAATATCCTCTTCCGGCAGGTGCAGGAAAATATCGCCGGCATCGCTGCGGGTGCCGCGCAGCTCAAGGGCCCATTCCAGCTTTTCGGAAAATCGTTTCGTCAGCCCCAGTGCCGCGATGGTGTTATGTTCATTGGCGAAACGATAGCGGGGCAGGCGAACCTCTTCCTGCTCAAGCGAATAACGCAGCTCCGCCCCCTCCAGCGCGATCTTGCCATTGAGCCCGAAGCCGGCGCGCAGCGAAATCGCGCTCAGCCGGTTGGTGTCGGCGAAATAATTGCTGTCATAAGCAATGCCGGATTTATAGGTGACATTGTGCTCATCGGCCTTTTCCCCCGCCCGTGCGCCACAGGCGCAGGCAAGTCCGAGAACAAGCGCGATATATCCCCCCACCCGCATTCGCATCTCCGGTCTCTAATTAAGCAATATCTTATATTTGGATGGTTAATAAAGTTTCCCGTGCCGCTTTACTGTCGCGATACGGGCGTCGCCCCGCATTGTTTGAGCAAGGGGCGGAAGAGCGAAGTCGCGATATGTAAAATTTGATTAAAATCACAAGTATTAGTGTTAATCGTTTATTGTAATATTAGCCTTTGCTTGAATTAGAATCCTCTAAATATACAGTTCAGTTACGCCAGATGGCGTGATCAAACAAAAGAGGAGAGAGAAATGATTGCAAAGTTCGCTTGTGTAGCCGCTATTCTTACTGTCGCTTCCGTTGGTCAGGCCAATGCGGGCGGTCTTCTGGGAGGCATCCTGTCCGGCAACAGCAACAAGGGCGGCGCCCTTGTCGTCGTCTCGCCGAGCATCGATCTCGGTGTCAGCGGCATCCTGTCCAATAACGGGATTCTGAATGGCAACAAGACCGGCATTCTGAACGGTGTGCTGAACGGCAACAAGACGTCCGTCGATGTCATCGACAACAAGAATGACGGCGGCAAGAAGCGCCGGCACTAGATAGTCCAGATCGAAAATCGACAGGGATTTTCGACGAAAACGATGCGCACAGGACATAAGCCGGGAACAAGCCTTGAGTTGCGTGTGTATGACGCATGCTGCTTCCGGCAAGAACAAACGGCGCATCGCACGACTGGAAGGGGGCCTTGCGGCCCCCTTTTTTTGTCTCTGCTCCCTGGAAATGAAACTGCGAACGGGCTTGAATGGCGGGGCGTTTTGGTGTGAAGGTGAGTTTCACGACCTCCAGGCTTCCAGTCGATTCTCCATGCTACAGAAACGCGCTTCGCCGGACGCATTTGATCGTCAGGCCTATTTGATCGCGCTACTGGTCTTTCTCGCCGGCAGCACGAATGCGGCTGTCGTGCCGTTTATCGGTTTTTATATCATCCAGGTGCTTGGCCATGCACCGGCGACGCTCGGTCTTTACAGCGTCACGGCAATGGTTGCCTCTATTGTTGCCAGCCGCATTTATGGCGAGCGTGTCGATGCCGGCGTGCGGGTGCGCCCTTTGCTGCTTCTCTCCGTCTTGGGTGCCTTTGTCGCGGCGGCGGCGGCGACCTTCGGGAACCTGGCGCTGCTGGTGGCGATAACGGCAACTGGCATGGGGCTTTCCAATGCCGCCAGCACCCTGGTTTTCAGCTACGGCCGTTATCACGGACGGGTAAAGTCACTCGATACGGCGTCCTATAACGCCTTTCTGCGAATGATGGTGTCGCTGGCCTGGATGCTGCTTCCCGCCGCCGCCTATCTGATCGTCGATCTGGCCGGCGCGAAAGCGGTGTTCATCAACGCCATGCTGATGGCCACCATCTGGGGCGGGCTTGCGCTTGCCATCGTGCCGCGCGGCCAGACATGCCCGATGGAGCGGCGCGAGGAGGGGCAAATCGACACCGGACGCAACCTGCCGCTGCTTCTGGCGGCCACGGCGAGCTTCTGCATGTCCTTTGCCCATTCCCTGTGCGCTTCCGCCCTGCCGGTGTTTCTGGTGCGGGAAGTGGGCCTTCCGGACTACGCGCCTGGTCTGTCGCTCAGCGTGAAATGCGCGATGGAGGTTCTGCTGATCCTGCTTGCGCCCAGGATCATGCGCCGGGTCAGCGCCCGTATCCTTCTCTGCATCGCGGCGGTGATGGCGATCATTGCCTTCAACATCATTGCCTCGGTCGAAACCCTGCCTGCCATGATCGTCGGCGCCGCAATGGAGGGGGCCTATTACGGCCTTTTCGCCGGTACAAGCCTGACTTTCATTCAGGGTTTTGCGCGCGGTCGCACGGCGCGGGCGACGGCGCTTTACATGAATTCCATCTTCCTTGCCGCATTGTTTGCTGTGCCGCTCATGGGGTTTGTGGCGCAATATGCCAGCTTCGGCATATCGATCCGGCTTGCCTCGGTGGGTGCCGGCGCGGGGTTGCTGCTGCTGTTCCTCACGCGCCGTCAGGTGAGTGAGTAGAGGGCTAACGAAGCCCAACATCTGTCTTCCGTCATGCCGGCCTTGAGCCGGCATCCAGCCACGGCGCATCTGCGCCATGAAGGGACTCTTTCGCGATCAGGGACCTGATTGCACTGGACCCCGCCCAAGTCCGGGGTGACCCGTGCTTTACCCGTCATCCCTCAAGCCGAAATATCGATGATCCCGCAATCGCCCGCTTCCGAGGCGAAGGCGAGCAGCTTGCCGGTGGCGCTCCAGTCCATGCTGGTGATGGCGCCCTTGCCGGGGCGGCGCAGCAGGGCTTCCTTGCCGTCCGCGAGCCTCACGCCGAGGATCATGCCGTCGATGAAGCCGATGGCGAGCACATCTTCCACAGGGTGGAAGGCGACATTGGTGACCATGATGTTGGCGCGGCTGCCGAGTTCTTCCGGGGCCTTGCCCATCGGGCCGTCCTTGCCGGCAAACGGCCAGACGATGGCGGCCGGCGCGCCGGAAGAGGCGAGCCATTTGCCCTTTGCCGACCAGGAAATCGATTTGACCTTGGCGGGATAACCCGTCATGCGCATGTGGCGCGCTTCCATGCCGCCCTTGGTGGCTTCCATCTTCCAGCCGTGCAGGGCGTTTTCCTGCATGGTGGTGACCAGGAACTTGCCATCGGGCGAGAAGGTGACGCCGGTATGCGCACCCTTCCATTCCAGATCGATCGGATCACCCGCGCTCGCCACCCAATGCAGCGTCACGCCGTTGTAACGGGCAACTGCAATGCGCAGGCCCTTGGGCGCAAAGGCAATTGCCTCCACCGTGCGCTCTTCCTTGAATTCCTTGACCGTGCCGTCTGACAGCCGCACGAAGCTGGACTTGCCGACACCGTAAGCGACCGCCTTCTGCGGCCCGCCGGCCACGACGCCCACCCATTTGCGCGGTACGTTGGCGATTTCGCTGATGCTGCCGTCATGGCCGATACGCAGCACACGCCCGTCTTCGCCACCAGAAAGCAGCGTGGCGCTGTAGGGATCGCGAATGCAGGTCAGAAGCCCCTCATGCGCCTCGGTTACCTTTTCGCCGCCATCCAGCCGGTGAATGGTGCCGGCGGCGGTGGCAAACAGGGGAATGTCGCCGAGAAAATGGGTCGAGACCACGTGGCCTTCGATATCAAGCGGGGCAACAGTCGGCATGGGGCATCGGTCTTTCGTCTATGTGTCTGATGGCGGGGCGTCATTCCCGCCGGCTGGCATGGTTCTAGAGCATTTTCGGCAAAAGCGGAACCGCTTTACATCCCCTCAGCCTCATTCCTGTGCTCGTCACAGGAATCCAGCCAACGCGCGTCTGCGCGGCGGGGACAGTCCTTTCAGCCCAGGGACTTGGGCTGGATGGATCTCTGTGACGGGCATAGAGATGAGGAAGGAAGCGACGAAACCCCGGCTCGAGGCCGGGGTAACGGAAACAAAACGATCAGGCGGTCGCGAGGCAGGCGTTGAAGCTCTTTTCCAGCTTTTCGCGGTCCAGTTCGCGGCCGATGAAGACGAGGCGGCTTTCGCGCTTTTCATTTTCCTTCCACGGGCGCTGGTGATCACCCTCGATGATCATGTGTACGCCCTGCACGACGTAACGTTCAGCATCGCCCTTGAAAGCGATGATGCCCTTGAGGCGCAGGATGTTCGGGCCGTCCGTCTGGGTAACCTTCTGGATCCACGGGAAGAACCGCTCGGGGTTCATCTCGCCGCCGCGCAGCGATACCGATTGTACGGTCACATCATGGATCGGCGAAACCGCACCATGGTGGTGGTGATCGTGGCCATGATCATGATCGTGGTGATGATGCCCGTGATCATGGTCATGGTCGTGATGCTCATGATCATGATGATGGTGGCCGTGATCGTGATTGTGGTCGCAATCAGGGCCGCAGACATGATCCTCATGGCCGTGTTCGAGGAAATGCGGATCGTTTTCCAGCGCGCGTTCCAGATTGAAGGCGCCTTGATCGAGAACCCGGGCGAGATCGACGCCAGAGCGAGTGGTCTTGTAGATGCGGGCGGAAGGGTTGATGGCGCGCACGATATCCTCGATGCGGGCGACTTCCTCGGGCGAAACAAGATCGGTCTTGTTGACGACGACGACATCGGCAAAGGCGATCTGGTCTTCGGCCTCGCGGCTGTCCTTCAGGCGCAGCGGCAGGTGCTTGGCGTCAACCAGGGCAACGACGGCGTCAAGCTCGGTCTTGGCGCGCACGTCGTCATCCATGAAGAAGGTCTGGGCGACGGGAACCGGATCGGCAAGGCCTGTCGTCTCGACGATGATGCCGTCGAAACGGCCGGGCCGGCGCATCAGGCCTTCCACGACGCGGATCAGGTCGCCGCGCACCGTGCAGCACACGCAGCCATTGTTCATTTCGTAGATTTCTTCATCGGACTCGACGATCAGATCGTTGTCGATGCCGATCTCGCCGAATTCATTGACGATGACAGCGTATTTCTTGCCGTGGTTCTCGGAGAGAATGCGGTTGAGAAGCGTCGTCTTGCCGGCGCCGAGATATCCCGTCAGGACGGTGACTGGAATGGGCTTGGCTGGTGCTGTTTCGGTCATGGAAAACCCCGCGTGGAGACAAGGCCCGTAAAGGCCTCAAGGAAGAAGTGTCGACGTCCATATAGGCGCGACGTCCGGGCAGTTCAAAGAGATTTTGGCCTAAACCGGCCAAGTGGCTCAAATTTTGTTATGAAATAACGTTATGTCAAAAGCGTGGACATCTTCAAGCAGTTCGACAAGGCCTTTAACGGCGTGGGAGATGAGCCTCTCACCCTTTTCGGCCGTGGCTGCTGCGGCGTTTCCGGCAACACCATCGGGGTTGAGGTCGCTCATCAGCCAGCCGAAGGCGTGCGGGCCATAGGCGCGCAGATGCTGGTAGCGGCTGGCGAAATCGCTCTGGCGTGAAGGGAAGTCGGCTGCTTTTTCCATTACCACCCGGTCCGGGCAGAGTGCCAGCATGACGGAGGTTTCGATATCGCCGCCATGAATGTCGATCGCCTTGTCTTCCGGCTTCACCACATCGGCGGGCACGCCGAAACGGGTCCAACTGGTGGCAACCGCCAGCATGCCAAAACGGGCGCGGGCCTCGGTGGCGACGATGGTCATCAGCGGCGAATTGCCGCCATGGGCGTTCAGTATCACGAGTTTACGCACGCCTTTTTCATATTCGGCTTCAGCAATGCCGAGCCAGCGCTCAACGGCCTCGTCGTAACGCAGTGTCTTCGTGCCCGGCACATCCATGTGTTCGATGGAATATCCGACGGGCTCCACCGGCAGGAAAGAGACCGGCAGATGGGAGGGCAGGGCGGCGGCAAGACGGGCAACGATACCCTCGGCAATCAGCGTATCTGTCTCGAACGGCAGATGCGGACCGTGCTGTTCATGGGCGCCCAGCGGCAGCACGGAAATTGCACCTGTTGCGCGAAGATGAGGGTCTGTTACGTTTTCGTCGTGATAATGCGTGTATGAGTTTGGCATCTGGCAGTCCGCGCGTGCATTCGGTAAGGATTTCCAGCAACATATATCGGTTCCGCCACAGGGTAAAAGGCACTCGCATATGAGCAAGGACAAAACTGGGCATAAGGACAAGGGCGCCAAGAAAGAAAAGGGCGGCAAGAAAATAAAGGACGCCAAAAAAAGGGATGAGAATTTCAACCCTGAAGAACTGGCGCAATCCATCACCCAGGCTGCCCGTTCCATGCGCACGGCACTGAGCCACAGCCTTGCCGAAAGCGGGCTTTATGCCGGCCAGGACGGCGTTATTCTGGCGCTGGCACAGGAAGGTAGCCTCACACCGGGGCAGATCGCCCAGAAGCTCGGCGTCAAGGCGCCGACCATGACGCGCACCATCGGCCGCATGGAAGCCCAGGGTTTCGTGGAACGTAGCGGCGACGACGAGGATGGCCGTGTCACGCTGGTGAAGCTGACGGAGGCAGGCTTGAAAAGCGTCGAGCACATCAACATCTCGATAGCTGATTGTGGTGCAAGGGCCATAGAGGGGCTTTCGGCCAAGGATGTGCGCACCGTGGTTAAACTTCTCAAGGCAATCGATACCAATCTTCAATAATTTGTTGAAATTTTTAAAAATAAAACTCTGTTTTGTGGGTATCTCTTAAACGGGTTGCGGATTTTGTTTAAATTGTTTAATTGCAATTTAAACAGGGACATCCGTCGCTGACATGCGTTTGGGAGGAATGCTGTGGCTCAAAAGGTCAAACTGTCCACGATCGCCGAAAGTCTTGGTCTTTCGACCGCCACCATTTCCCTTGCATTGCGTGACAGTCCGCTGGTTGCTTCCGATACACGCGACAAGATCAAGGAACAGGCGCGGGCGCTGGGTTATATCTATAACCGCCGCGCCGCCAGCCTGCGCACTTCGCGCTCCGGCATTGTTGGCGTGGTGTTCCACGATGTAATGAACCCGTTCTACGGCGAAATTCTCAAAGCCATCGAAAGCGAGCTGGATCGCAGCCGCCAGACCTTCATTCTTTCCAACCATTACGATTCGGTGGAAAAACAGCGCACCTTCATCGAAACGCTGCTGCAGCTGGGTTCCGACGGCATCATCATGTCGCCGGCCATCGGCACGCCGATCGAGGACATGACGCTGGCCGAAGAAAACGGCATGCCCGCCATCCTCGTGGCCCGTTCCATGGATGGCGTCGACATGCCGACCTATCGTGGCGATGACAGCTACGGCATTTCGCTTGCCACCAATCACCTGATCAGCCTTGGCCACCGCACCATCGCCATGGTTGGTGGCACCGACCAGACCTCGACGGGGCGCGACCGTTATCAGGGTTACGTTAATGCGCTGCGCAAGGCCGGCATCGAGGTCGATCCGAACCTGCGCATTCCCGGCCCGCGCTCCAAGCAGGGCGGCTTCGAGGCCGCCGTGCATTTCCTGTCGCTGCCGCAGAAGCCGACGGCCGCCGTCTGCTGGAACGATCTCGTCGCCATCGGTCTCATGAACGGCATTTCCCGTGCCGGCCTGGTGCCGGGTGTGGATATTTCCGTCACCGGCTACGACGATCTGGAGGAAGCGGCGATTGCTACCCCGGCGTTGACCACGGTTTCCAACGGTCAGGCGGAGGTGGGGCGCTTGGCGGCGCGTGCGCTGCTGGACAGGCTGGCGGGTAGCCATGAGCCTGATGGTATTCACCTCATCAAGCCGGAAATGCGCATCCGGCAATCGACCGGGCCGGTGCGGCCGCGGGTGTGAGTACACCGCCCGGGAGTATGGATGCGGCAGGCTGCATGTTTCTGGTTGTTCGCGATGTTTCCTTCTTCCGTCATTCCGGCCTTGAGCCGGAATCCAGCCACCGCGTGTCTACGCGGTGAAAAGACTGTCTCAGCCCAAGGACTTGGGCTGACAGGATGCCGGATAAAGTCCGGCATGACGGTGAGGGGCGCTTAAAAAAATCGACATGAAACTTCCGTCTGCCCCCATAGCATCCCCTTATTGCCCTTTTCACGGCCGTCTTTGTTTGAAAGGATCGCTGCCCAGAGGAGTGGTATGGCGAACGGTTCGCCCGAAACCCGCTCCGGCTATTGGAATGTTATCAGGAGGAATACCCGCCCATGTCTGACAAAAAGGCCGTCGTTCTCGTTCCCGGCAAGATAAACCCGCGCGTTCTCGAACGCCTCGAAGGCAAGGTCGAGATCGTGGCCGTGCCTGCCGGCGCCGAGCCGGTGCTGCCTGATGGTGCGGCGGAGCGCGTCAATGCCATCGCCGTTTCCGGCGTCGTCAACGCCAAATGGATCGATGCGCTGCCGAAGCTCGAGATCATCGCCAATTTCGGCGTCGGTTATGATGGTGTCGATGCCAAACATGCCGCCACGCGCGGCATTGTGGTGACGAATACGCCTGATGTGCTGAACGACGAGGTGGCCGATACGACGATTGCGCTTTTGATCAACACCGTGCGCCGGCTCTATCAGGCCGAGACCTGGTTGCGCGATGGCAAATGGGTTGGCGAAGGCCCGTTCGCACTGTCGCCGTTTTCGCTGCGCGGCCGCAAGGTGGGTCTCTTCGGCATGGGCCGCATCGGCCAGGAAATCGCCAAGCGGCTGGAGCCCTTCAAGGTGGAGATTGGATACCACACCCGCAGCAAGCGGGATGGCCTCTCCTACACCTATTACGGCTCGCTGAAGGAGATGGCGGAAGCGGTCGATATCCTGATCTGCATCGTGCCGGGCACGCCGGAAACGCACAAGGCGATCAATGCTGAAATCCTGACGGCGCTTGGGGCTCAGGGCGTGTTCATCAATGTGGGCCGCGGTTCTAGCGTCGATGAGGATGCGCTGCTTGAGACGCTCAAGAGCGGCGCCTTGGGTGCTGCCGGTCTGGATGTGTTCTATGCCGAGCCGAAAGTGCCGGAAGCCTTCCTGTCGCTGCCGAACGTCTCCCTGCTGCCGCACGTCGCCTCCGCCTCGGTTCCAACGCGCAACGCCATGGCCGATCTGGTGGCCGACAATATTCTCGGCTGGTTCAAGGACGGCAAGGTGCTGACGCCGGTTCCGGAGACGCCGGTCAAGGGGTGAGGCCTGTTGGCAAGCCCTGACCAATATCCGCTGGTGAGGCGAATGGCTTTGTCCGCTCACAAATCCCGCGCACCGTCACCCCGGACTTGATCCGGGGTCCAGCGCGATCAAGTCTTTGATCGCAAAAGAATTGTTTCTCACGGCGCAGACGCGCCGTGGCTGGATGCCGGATCTAGTCCGGCATGACGGAAGAGAAGTTTGTGACGACGGCGGTCGACCCCGCGCCTGCACTCGTCCCTATTCCGCAATCTCCGAGCTTCCCACCCAACGCCCTTCGGCAAACGACCGGGCCATGGCATGGATGCTTCGCTCGATCTTCAGGCCTTCCTCGAAATCGATGATATGCGCCTTTTTCCCCTCGATTGCCGCGATCAGTTCGCGGCATTCGATCACCTTCAGGTCGTTGAAGCCGAGGCCGTGGCCCGGGGCGGGGATGAAGCGGTCATAGGGCTTGTGGTGCGGCGCGGTGAGGATGGTTCTGAAACCCTGCTCTTCCGGGCGTCCATCCGTGGTGTAAAGCTGGAACTCGTTCATCCGCTCCTGATCGAACAGGATCGAGCCCGTGGAGCCATAAATCTGGATGGCAATGCGGCCCTTGCGGCCCCAGGCGGAGCGGTTGGCGATGAGCACGGCGGAAATGCCGCCTTCGAGCTTCAGCAGCACGCTGGCAAGATCGTGCGTTTCAACGGCACGGTTGCCACCGCCGGCAAGCGGGCGGGTTTCGTAAGGTTTCACCATGTCGGTGATGGCGCTTTCGGCATGGCCGAACAGGGCGAAGAGCAGTGATAACGGGTGCACGGCGAAATCATCCAGCGCGCCGTAACCGGAAGATGCCTCGCTCTTCCAGTAGAAGGGCTGGGTGGCATCGGCCATGAAGTCCTCGTCCATTTCGGCGCGGACGTGATAGACGTTGCCAATCGCGCCTTCGTCGATCAGGCGGCGGATGTGGCGGATGACGGGGTTCTGGATGTAATTGTAGCCCATCGCTGCGGCCTTGCCGGACCGGCGGGCGGCATCGCGCATCTTCACCGCGTCAGCAAAGGCGGGCGCCATCGGTTTTTCGCACCAGACATGTTTGCCGGCCTCAAGGGCGGCAATGGCCATTTCCGGGTGGAAGGCGTTGGGTGTGGTGACCGAGATGACATCGATCTCGGGATTGGACAGCAGGTCGCGCCAGTTGCCCGTCGAGTGGGCAAAACCGAACTCCGCCGCTTTCTTCGCGGCAAGCTCGGGGTTTACTTCCGCGAGCGTCACGAGGCGGGGGCGTTCCACATCGCCGAAGACGCTCGTGACGTTATTCCACGCCAGCGCGTGGCATTTGCCCATGTAACCGGTGCCGATAAGGCCCACGCCAAGAGCGGCCATGCTATTCTCCTCCCGAAATTATTTGAATCAATTCAATTCGTTAATTGCGTTTGTTGTGTGCCAAGACAGTCTCAAGACGTATCTTTGCGCGCTCCCCCATTCCTGTGCCTGTCACAGGAAACCAGCCGACGCGGCTCTCGCGCGACGGAAAGACACCTTTCAGCCCAAGGACTTGGGCTGGCTGGATCCCTGTGACGACCACAGGGATGAGGCAGCGGCGGTGTTTGCCTGAACTGCTTACGGATTATCCCGCTTGAAAATCCAGTCATGATCCGGGTGGTTCTTGAAACGCCATTTGCGCATCGGCCCGGCCATCACGTTCAGATAATACATCTCATAGCCATAGGGCGCGCCGCAGGGGTGGTGGCCCTTGGGAACCAGCACGACATCGCCGTCGGATACAGCCATGGTTTCGTCCAGCGAACCATCTTCGGTAAAGACACGCTGGAAACCGAAACCCTGCGCCGGGTTGAGACGATGATAATAGGTCTCTTCCAGATAGGTCATGTCTGGATAGTTATCCTCATCATGCCGGTGCGGCGGATAGGACGACCAGTTGCCCGACGGCGTGAAGACTTCCGTCACCAGCAGGCTGTCCGCCACATCGCGCTCTTCCATGGCGATGGGGAAGATGTAACGCGTATTGGCGCCCTTGCCACGTTCGGTCAGCTGCACGCCATTGGGACCGATCTGCTGCGCCTCGCGGCTGCCTTTTTCGCCGGGTGCGGTGCAGACGCCGACGGTGCAATCGGTCGTGGCGGTCAGCGACCATTCGGAGCCGGCCGGAACATAGACGCAATGCGGCGGTTTGCGTTCGAACACATTCATGCGGTCGCCGAGTTCACCGAAATCCTTCCCCCCCGCGGAGATCGTCGCCTTGCCTTCGACCAACACGAGGATGACTTCGGTATCGCCGGTGTTTTCCGCCGCCGTCTCACCCGGTTTCAGGCGGTAGAGGCCGAAACCGACATAACCCCAATCCGCGCTTTGGGGCGTGATATCATGCACCTTGCCGCTGGTCGCGACCGGCTTGCGCAGAAGTGAGGTCATGGTGGTGTTCCTTTTTGGTCAGTCGTTCGTCGGTTCTTGCCGTCCCGTCACCCCGGCCTTGTGCCGGGGTCCAACCGACGCGGCTCTCGCGCGGCGGGGACAACTCTTTTCAGCCCAGGGACTTGGGCTGGCTGGATACCGGCTCAAGGCCGGTATGACGGGCGGGATTGCCGCCCGCTACCCGCTCAGCTCAAGCAGCCTCGGCCTTGTCCAGCCCTGCCTCGCGCGCAAAAGCCTTCAGCGATTTCAGTCCAAGGCTCTGATATTCGAACGGGTTGCGCACATCCGGGTCCTGTTCGGCCTCGATCACCAGCCAGCCGCTGTAACCATGCTCGGCCGCAACCCTCAGCACCGGCGGGAAATTGACGCCGCCTTCGCTGTCGCCGGGAACGGTGAATACGCCACGGCGAACGCCTTCGAGGAAGGAGAGCCGCTCACCCCGAACCTGATCGGCAATGACGGGGCGCACGTTCTTGGCATGGATATGGCCGACACGGCCCATGTATTTCTGCGCGACACGCACGGGATCGCCGCCGCCGAACAGGCAATGGCCGGTATCGAGCAGCAGATGCGTCTTCGGACCGGTGTGTTGCATCAGGAGGTCGATTTCCTCTTCACTTTCGACCACCGTGCCCATGTGGTGGTGATAAACGAGGGTGATGCCCTGTTCTGCTGCAAAAGCGGCCAGCGCTTCGACACCCGCACCGAATTTCGCCCAGTCCTCGGACGCAAGGTGCGGACGGTCGACCAGCGCCGTGTCATCGGCACCGTGGATGGCATTGGAGGTTTCGCAGACGATGATGACCTTCGAGCCCATGGCCTTCAAGAGATCAAGCGCCGGCTGCATCGCCTTCTTTTCGGATTCGATGTCATCGGTCAGAAGGTTCAGCGAATGCCAGCCGGAGACGAAGGAGAGGCCGCGCGGCGAAAGCACGCCCTTCAGGCCTTCCGGCTCCGTCGGGAACTTGTGGCCTTTCTCGATGCCGTCGAAACCGATCTTGGCGGTCTCATCGAGGCATTGCTCCAGGCTGATATGCGCGCCCAGCGTACGGTCGTCGTCGTTGGACCAGGCAATCGGGTTGGTACCGTAACGGATCATCTTACTGTCTTTCCTTGAGATGGTTTTCATAACGAGCGCGCGCGCCGGCAATTTCGCCGCGCTCGGAAATTTCAGGCACCGCGACATCCCACCAGTGACCGCCGGCCTGCGGTGTCGGGTAAGGATCGGTATCGATGACGATGACGGTGGTGCGGCTGGAGGCACGGGCTGCCGCAAGCGCCTCTTCAAGCTCGGTTATGGTGGAAACCTTGCGTGCATCCGCACCCATCGAGCCCGCATGGGCCACGAAATCGATGGCAATCGGGTTGACGTTGGTGTGGGCGTAGAGGTTGTTGAACTCGGCGCCGCCGGTTTCCATCTGCAGGCGGTTGATGCAGCCGTAGCCCCTGTTGTCGGTGATGACGAGCGTGATCTTCACGCCCATGGCAACCGATGTCGCAAGCTCGGAATTCATCATCATGTAGGAGCCGTCGCCGACCATGACGATCACGTCCCGGTCCGGTTCCGCCATCTTGATGCCGAGACCGCCGGCCACTTCATAACCCATGCAGGAGAAGCCATATTCCATGTGATAGGAGAGCGGCAGCTTGGATTTCCACAGCTGATGCAACTCACCCGGCATGGTGCCTGCGGCGCACATGACAACGGTATTGTCACGCGACTGGCGCTGCACCGCGCCGATGACCTGCATGTCTGTCGGCAGGCTGTTGATGTGGTCTTCGCCCGGTGCCGCCGTATCGGCATCGGCCTTTTCGAACCATGCCGCCTTCAGGCCGGCATCCGGCGCTGCAAAACGGTGGCTGCCGAGGGCGGCCGACAATTTCTCAAGCCCGATCTTCGCATCCGCCGTCAGGCTGATCGCATCGTGCTTGGCGCTGTCATAGGGCTGAACGTTGAGCGCCAGGATCTTGCGGTTCGGGTTCTTGAACAGCGCCCAGGAACCGGTGGTGAAATCCTGAAAACGGGTGCCAACGCCGAAGACGAGATCGGCCTTTTCGCTGACGATATTGGCGCTTTCAGCACCGGTGACACCGACGGGACCGAAATTCAGATCATGATCCCAGGCGAGGGCCGATTTGCCGGCTTGCGTTTCGACGACGGGAATGGAGTGGGTTTCGGCAAAGCGCTTCAGCGTCTCGGTCGCGCCGGCAAAATGCACGCCGCCGCCAGCGACGATAACAGGGTTCTTCGCTGCCTTGAGCGCAGCGACCGCCTCTTCGAATTCCACGACATCCGGCTCAGGACGACGCTGGCGCCAGACCCGCTTTTCGAAGAAACTCTCGGGGTAATCATAGGCCTCCGCCTGCACATCCTGGCAGAAGGCGAGCGTGACGGGGCCGCAATCCGCCGGGTCCGTCATGGTGCGCATGGCGCGGGGAAGCGCTGTCAGCAACTGTTCCGGCCGCATGATGCGGTCAAAATAACGGCTGACCGGGCGGAAGCAGTCATTCACCGTCATGGTGCCGTCGCCGAAATCTTCCAGCTGCTGCAGCACGGGATCGGGGCCGCGATTGGCGAAGACATCGCCGGGGATCAGCAGAACCGGCAGGCGGTTGACATGCGCGAGCGCCGCCGCCGTCACCATGTTTGCCGCACCCGGGCCGATGGAGGAGGTGACCGCCATGGCGCGGCGGCGGCGCAGCTGCTTCGAATAGGCAATGGCCGCATGGGCCATGGACTGCTCGTTCTGGCCGCGATAGGTCGGCAGTTCGTCGCGGATGCCATAAAGCGCTTCGCCGATGCCGGCGACATTGCCATGGCCGAAAATGGCCCACATGCCGGCGATATAGGTTTCGCCGTGTTCATTCATCTGCGCTGCCAGGTAACGAACCATGGCCTGCGCAGCCGTCATTCTGATTGTCTTCACGCTGCCTCTCCCTTTTTGGCGCGCGCCTCATCCCAAATGCGGCACAGGCTGGTATAACGCTGCGCCATATCCTTTACCGCTTCCTCATCGGTCATCCTGCCACCGAGCCAGTTGCGGGCGGCATCCGCGAAAATCGTGCGGCCAACGGCGAAACCTTTGACCAGATCGAAGCCGGCGGCAAGGCGGAAGCTCTCTTCCAACTCGCTTTGCGGCGCGTCGAGACCGAGAACGACGATGCCCCGCACATAAGGATCGTTGCGATGCACGGCGTCGCAGGCGTTTTTCCATGCGGCGCGGGTCTTCATCGGCTCCAGCTTCCACCAGTCGGGATAGACCCCGATCTCGTAGAAGCGCTCGATGATACGGGCGGCGGTAAGATCATCGGTCGGACCAACCTTGGAGGGAATGACCTCCAGCAACATTTCCAGCCGGTTGCGGCGTGCGGCTTCAAACAGCCGTATCACGGTCTCTTCCTGCGCGGCGCGCATGTCTTCCGTATCATCAGGATGATAGAAACACAGAACCTTGACGACATTCTCAAGCGGCCATTCAGAAAGTCCGCCGAAATCCTTGCCGAGTTCGGGTTCCAGCGTCAACGGGCGCGAGCCGGGCCATTCCACCGGACGGCCGATCCAGAGGCCGGAGCCGCTGGCGGCAAACAACGCATCGCGGCCAAGACGACCATCGCAGAGAATGCCATAACCCGCCTCACCACCGGCCACCTGCTGCGCGGCCTGAAGGCATAGCTTCTTGAAAGCGCCGATCTGCTCGTGCTTGACGCCAAGCTCGTCGGCGATGGCCTCCAGTTGCATGCGGTGGTCAAAGGCGAAAACGCGCATCGTGTCCCAGTCGCCCTTGCGGTTGGTGGACCAATGCACCTGTTCCAGCGCCTCGTCCTTGCGCAGCGCCTTGTTGCGAATGCCGGCCTTGAAGAAATATTGCAGCTCTTCCCAGCTCGGATAGGCCGGTGTGCAGCCATGGCGGGAGACGGCGAAAGCGCCGCAGGCATTGGCGTATTTCAGCGTTGTCGGCCAGTCTTCACCACGCAGCCAGCCACGGAACAGCCCGGCCATGAAGCCATCGCCGGCACCCAGAACATTGAAGACCTCGATCGGGAAACCTTCACCCGTCTCGCCATCGTCGAGGCTGGCAGGAATATCACCGGCGAAAACCGAAGCACCCATCGGCCCGCGCTTGCACACCAGTGTCGCATTCGAAACCTTGCGCACGGCCTTCAACGCGGTCAGCGTATCGGTGGAACCACCGGCGATGTGGAATTCCTCTTCCGTGCCGACGATCAGGTCGAACAGATGCAGGGTGGATTGCAGCTTGGCGGTGACCTTCTGTGATTCGACGAAACGGCTTTCGCCATCGCCATGGCCTGCCACACCCCAGAGATTGGGCCGGTAATCGATATCGAGCGCGGTCTTCGCGCCATTTTCGCGGGCGAGTTTCAGCGCCTTCAGCACCGCCGCTTCCGTCTTCGGATGCGACAGATGTGTGCCGGTGGCGCAGACACAGCCGGCTTCGGCAATGAAGGCGGGATCGATGTCATCTTCGCTGAGCGCCATGTCGGCACAGTTTTCGCGATAGAAAATCAGCGGGAACTGGTTCTGGTCACGAATGCCGAGCAGCACCAGCGCGGTCAGTCGCTCCGGATCGGTTTTTACGCCGCGCACGTCAACGCCTTCGCGAACCAGCTGCTCGCGGATGAAGCGGCCCATATGTTCATCGCCAACGCGGGTGATGACAGCGCTGTTGAGACCCAGCCGGGCAGCGCCGGCGGCGATGTTGGTGGGAGAGCCGCCAATATATTTGGCAAAGGAGGCCATGTCCTCCAGACGGCCGCCGACCTGCGAACCATACAGGTCGACAGACGAGCGCCCGATCGTGATAAGATCAAGTTTTTTCAAAAGGTTCCTCCTTCGGGCCGCCCGTTGCGGCGGCCTGCCTCACATGTTTGGAGCGATATCGGGCAAAGCTGCCCGCACCTTTCGCCATCCCGTTCCGGCAGGCCTCCTCCGCCCGCTGTCATCCGTCACGAGACGGACGAATATGGAATGCCCGTTTCATGGATTTGGATCATAAATTCTATTTTTTCCATTTTCAATAAAAATATTCAGGCTGTTTTGCGGGTTCCCACAGCCACGGCCAGCGTAATCGCCAGACAGAGCGTGGCGGAAAGTGAGCGGAATGCACCGAAATCGATCTCCGTGACCGTTAGAAGCGTTGCGCCGGATTTGCGTAGCGGATTGACGGCAGAATCAGAGAGCGCAACCACCGGAATGCCATTGGCCCGGGCCGTTTCCGCCAGTTCCAGCGTCTCGGTGGAATAGGGGGAAAAGGTGATGGCGATCAGCGCGTCATCGCTGGAGATGGCGCTGATATTGCCAAGCCCGCCGACGGCGCTGTGCAGAACCGCCGGAACCTTCATTTTCTCGAAGGCATAGGCAAGGTAACTGGCGATGGGGAAAGAACGCCGCAAACCGACAATGTGGACGGTGCGCGCGCCGGCCAGCGCCAAAACGGCCTCGTCAAGCTGCCGTGTATCGACGGATTTCAGCAGCATTTCCAGCGAGGAACGGCCGGCTTCGACAAATTCAGCAAGCAGGCTGGAGGCACTTTCATCGCCCTTTTCACGCAGGTGGTCGAGCCGTGTGGTGTAATCCGGCCAGCCACCGACATAGGAATCGCGAAACAGGCGCTGCATTTCCGAAAAACCCGAAAAGCCCATGATCTGGCAAAACCGCATGAAGGCCGAAGGCTGGACGCCAGCACCCTCTGCCATTTCGGCAACGGTGGAAACGGCGATGCGGTCCTGATTGGAGGCGACATAATCGGCGCATTGCCGCAATCGTTTCGGCAGCCCCTCCGCAACCTGGAGCAATCGCTCCTCAAAAGCCTTCACCGATTCTGGCGCCTCGATTGCCGTCATTGTCGTTCCCTTATGCAGACTGAAATCGTGTGCACTTTAACTCCAATGGAATTTTTATTCCATTGGGTTTTTTGAGGTATAGTGATGGACGGGATTTGGGGCAGGAGTGACCAGCAGACTCTCCTCACCCTATGTTCGTCACAGGGATACAGCCGCCGCTCGTCCGCGCGGCGGAGAGTCCTTTCAGCCCAAAGACTTGGGCTGGCTGGATTCCTGTGACGAGCACAGGAATGAGGGAGAGTATAAAGTCCTCCCTTGCGGATACTCAGATAAAATACATCTTCTTCTACCATGAAGGGCTATGTCTATATACTGGCATCCAAGCGCAACGGCACGCTTTATACTGGCGTGACCAAGGATCTGCCGAACAGGCTTTTCGAACATCAGAATGAACTCACACCTGGATTTACTTCGCGATATGGCGTGAAGATGCTCGTGTGGTTCGAGGAATACGACCTTTTGACAAGCGCGACTACGCGCGAAAAAACAATCAAGAAATGGCCTCGGCAATGGAAGCTCAATCTGATTGAAAGCACCAATCCGGATTGGGATGACATATCTGCTCATCTGCATGGCCTGTGACCCACGCCTTATGACTACGCCACAGACGATCACCACACACTCACCTCATCCCTGTGCTTGTCACAGGGATCCAGCCGACGCGCGTCTGCGCGGCGAAAGAGTCCTTCCAGCCCCAGGACTTGGGCTGGCTGGATTCCTGTGACAGGCACAGGAATGAGGGTAGTGAGGGGAGACTCAATGCAGCCCGCCAACCCCGAGATGCGTATCGACAATATCCGGGTTCTCCGCAAGCTCGCTGGATGGCCCTTCCCAGACGATGCGGCCGCGTTCCATGATGATGGCGTGGTCGGCGAAGTCGATGGCCATCTGGATGCGCTGCTCGACGAGAAGAATGGTCATTTCGCCGGATTGGGCGAGTTTGGAAAAGGCGGCCATCAGTTCTTCGCAGATGACGGGGGCGAGGCCTTCGAGCGGTTCGTCGAGCAGCAGCACGCGCGGCTGGCCGAGAATGGTGCGTGCGGTGGAGAGCATCTGCTGTTCGCCGCCGGAGAGCTGCGAGCCGAGATTGCGGCGGCGCTCCTTCAGGCGCGGAAACAGCGTGTAAGCCTCTTCGATGGCCGATTTCGGCCGGGTCTTGAGGCCGACGAACAGGTTCTCCTCAACGGTGAGCGTCGGGAATACATCCCGTGTCTGCGGCACGTAACCGAGGCCGGCTTTGGCACGGGCGGCACTCGGCAGGGCGGCAATGTCCTCTCCGCCGAGGCGGATATCGCCGGCGAAACGTTTCGTCTGGCCGGCCAGCGTGGCGAAGAGGCTGGTCTTGCCGACGCCGTTGCGGCCGAGAACGGCAAAACGCGAACCTGATGGCACCGAAAGCGACAGGCCTTCGATGACGCGGGTCGGGCCGTAACCGGCGGTCAGGTTGACGATTTCAAGCGGCGCTGCGGGCATCGGCGTAACTTCCCAGATAGGCTTGGCGGACTTCCGCATTGCTGGTGACATCATCAGGCGAACCGTCGAAGATGACGGCGCCTGCGGCGAGCACCACGACACGTTTGGCAAAACGAAAGACCAAATCCATGTCGTGCTCGATCATCAATATGGCGAGATCGGCGGGCAGCCGGTCGAGCGCCTGTTCGATGCGCGCGGTTTCCGTGGAAGGCACGCCGGCGGCCGGTTCGTCGAGCAGCAGGATTTTCGGGCGAAGCGCCATGGCAAGCGCGATCTCGATCAGCCGCTGTTGGCCATAGGCGATTTCACGCACCCTTGTTTCGGCAAGCGCGAGAAGGCCGAGCGTGCCGAGAATATCGCGTGCTTCGCTCATCACCGATGGCATGGCGCGGTAACGGCCGAAAATTCTGCCGGTCTTTCCTTCCCGCTGGAGAATGGCAAGAGCCACATGCTCCTCGGGCGTCATGTCCTGAAACAGCCGTGTGACCTGAAACGAGCGGACGAGGCCGCGTTTCACCCGCTGGCTGGCGCTGAGGCCTGTCACGTCCTCGCCGGCGATGCGCACCGTGCCGGCCGAAGGTTTGATGTTGCCGGTGACGAGATTGACGAAGGTCGTCTTGCCGGCGCCGTTGGGGCCGATCAGCACCGTGCGGTCGCCCGGCGATAGTGACAGCGAGACGTTGTTGGTGACGACGAGGCCACCGAAATTCTTCTGCAGGCCGGATACTTCAAAAATAGCGCTCATTTGCGATCTCCCCGCAGGCGCGCAATGATCTGCTCACCCGCGCCGTAAAGCCCGCGTGGCGCAAAGAGCACGACCGCAATCAGCAGCAGGCCGACGATCGTCAGCCAATGGAACGGATTGGCGGCTGAAACGACATCTTCGAACCACATGAAGGTGACGGTGCCGATCAGCGCACCATAAAGCGAACCCGCGCCGCCCAGCACCAGCATGACCAGCGCTTCGGCCGAAAGCGTGAAGCTGAGGCTATCGAGGCCGACGACCTGGGTTGAAATGGCGTTGAGCGCACCGCCAATGCCGGCGACGACGCCCGATATGACGAACATCTTCAAAATCGTGCCGTTGACGGAGCCGCCCATGGCTTGAATGCGGATGCTGTCCTGCTTGACGCCCCGACACAGCATGCCGAAGGGTGAATGGACGATGACCCTGAGGGCGACGAAAACGAGGAGCAGCAGACAGACGCCATAGATATAAGCGGTGCGGCCGAAAAGATCGAATTCAAAGGTGCCGAACAGGGCATCCGGCGAGACGCCGGCAAGGCCGTCGCTGCCGCCGGTCCAGTTCGACGCCTTGTTGGCCGCCTCGTGGAACAGATGGATGACGGCGATGGAAAGCACCAGCTGCGGCAGGCCGTGGGCGCGCAGCAGAACCGTGCCGGAGAGCAGCCCTGCGACGCCGCCGGCTGCGGCGCCGATGGCGGTCATGAGCAGCGGATCGGTGATCTCGAAATGGGCGGCAGCGATGCCGGCGGCATAGGCGCCGGCACCAAAGAGCGCGGCATGGCCAAGCGTTGCGACGCCGCAATAGCCGGTGACGAGATCAATCGACAGCACGAGCAGCGCAATGGCAATGATGCGGGTCAGAAGCGCCAGATTATCCGGAAACAGAAAGTAACCGATGATGGCGGCGGCGATGATGATGAGCGGCCCGGCGACAGCGCGCAGCGGCGAGCGTGTCTTCGGGATCTCTGCCGTTTCAGTTACATCGTTCATAAGCACCGCCATCTCATTTCGCCCTTCCGAGAAGGCCGCGCGGGAACAAGGTGATAATCACGATGACCGCCAGATAAAAGAAGAATTCGCCATATTCGGGAGCGAGATACCGCCCGGTCGTATCGATGGCGCCGAGCAGCAGGCAGGCGATCAGCGCGCCCGGAATGGAGCCCGCGCCACCGACCGAGACCACCACGAGGAAGGTGACCATGTAACGCAGCGCATAATAGGGTTCGACCGGCAGCAGTTCCGCGCCGATGACGCCACCCATGGCGGCAAGGCCGACGGCGATGGCAAAACTGACGGCGTAGATGATCTCGGTGCGCACGCCGAGCGCGGCGGCCATCGCGGCATTATCGACAGCAGCGCGCAGCTTGATACCGAAGGCAGTCTTTTCGAAGGTGAACCACAGCGCGCCGGCCACGGCAAGACCGCAGGCGATGGCGAAGATGCGGTGGGTGGCGATGGTGCGGAAACCGAGATCGGTGGGGCCGGCCAATTGTTGCGGCAAGGGAATGGTTTTGAGTGTCGGCCCGAACACAAAATTGGCGATGCCGATGATGCAAAACGTGATGCCGATGGTCATCAGCACCTGCGTCAGTTCAGGTGCGCCATAAATCCGCCGGTAAAGGAAACGTTCGAGCGGTATGGCAATAATGATGGTGCCGACGATGGCAACGAGGATCGCCGCCGCATAACCGAGACCGAGGCCGTGGGCGGCATAAGAGGCAAGGTAACCGCCGATCATGGCGAAAGCGCCATGCGCCAGATTGACCACGCGCATCAGCCCCATTGTCACCGATAGACCGATGGAAATGATGAACAGGACCATGCCATAGGCAAGCGCATCGATGAGGATGCTGAAGACCGTCTGCATGTTGAAAAAACTCCTCCCGGTGCTGTAACGCCCGTCCGGGCCGGAACCGAACCGCCATAGGGGCGGTTCGACCGTTTCAAGAATGCCGCCATTGTGGCGGCGAGGCCTGTGTTGCCGGTTATTTCGCGGCGGCGAGGCCCGGATCGCCCTGTTTTTCGAAAGTCTGGACTTCCTTGTTGTAATAGCTGCCGTCATCGGCCTTGGCGACTTCGCGCAGATAGATGTTCTGCGTGATGTGGCGGCTTTCCGGATCGATGCTGACAGGGCCGCGCGGGCTTGTCCAGGAAAGACCCTTCACCGCCTCGACTGCCTTTTCCGCATCCTGCTTGCCGCCGGTGGCCTCGATCATCTTGCTGATGACATACATGCCGTCAAACGCGCTGACGGCAGGGAAGGACAGTTCCTTCGGATTGCCGATCGCCTTGGTGGCGGCTTCCACGAATGTCTTATTCTCCGGTGAATCATGCGAGACGGCGTAGTGGAAGGTCGTCTGCATGCCGAGTGCGGCCTCGCCCAGTGCCGGCAGGTCGGATTCCTGCGTGAGGTCGCCCGGTGCGAAGAGCTTCACGCCTGCGGATTTCAGACCGTTATCGTTGAAGGCCTTGACGAAGCCGAGCGTGGTCGGGCCTGACGGCAGGAAGGCGAAAACCCCTTGAGCACCGGAGTCCTTCACGCGCTGCATGATCGGGCTGAAATCATTGGTGGAAAGCGGCATGCGGATGGTTTCCACTACCTCGCCGCCGGCGGCGGTAAAGGCCGCCTTGAAGGCGTTTTCGGCATCGACGCCCGGGCCGTAATCGCTGACCAGCGAAATGACCTTCTTCACACCGCCATCGAATGCCACCTTGGCGATGGGGGTGGAGGTCTGCCATGTGGTGAACGAGGTACGCACCACATAGGGGCTTTTCGTCACGATGGCTGAAGTGGCGGCATTCATGATAACCATCGGCACATTGCCCTGCTTCAGAAGCGGCGTGACGGCCATGGCATCAGGGGTGAAATAGAAGCCGGCGAGATATTGCACGCGTTCCTTCACCACCAGTTCCTGCGCCAGCGCCTTGGACTGCGCCGGATCGGCCTGCGGCACATCGCGATAGACGACCTCGACCGTGTCATCGCCGACCTTGTTGCCGTGCAGCGCAAACCAGGCATCGATGCCGGCCTTGAAGTTCTTGCCCTGCAACGCAAAGGGGCCGGAGAACGGACCGACCACGCCGACCTTGATCGTCTCGGCATAAGCAGCAGAACTGAAGCAGATGGCCGCGATTGCGGCGGTGATCCGTAATTTCATTGATTTCCTCCCAATTGATCCGTGGCTCCCATCCACCGATCCAGGCTGCCAGATTGATGAGTGTGGTGACCAAAGTAAAATGAAATAAGGGGGGTAATAAATAACCTGACGGTTATCAATCCCGGCTTCCTCTGCTTCCGTCTGCATTGGTGTCACACAATAGGCATTGCCGGGCGATTCTCAATATGAGCCCGCCGGCGACCATTCCGAGCGGCTGTCTGCAAGCCTCCACGTCCGGATGTCCCGTTATCAAACCGGCTATGACCGGGTGACGGGAGAACATGAATTTCATGCGCGTAAAATGATGTGCCTTAACCAGTTCTAAGGGGATTGTTCGTAGTCTTGCGAAGCATATTTTGAAATTTATTTGGTGTCTGATGGGCGAATATCAAAATAAGGCTGTTGAGCTGATGCGAAATCGCGTCGGAGAAAGTATACTCAACAACAAGATCGAGCGCCGCGAGGCGTTTCTACGCAAGGCGCTGGCTCTGTATCACGTCATGGGTGGTACGGCGGAGGGGGTTCAGGCGGCAACGAAGGATGTTGCAACCCTGCCGGTGCCGCCTGTCGATGTGGCGGTCGGCGATGTCATGTACAAGCTCGCCGCAATCGGCCATGTCGCCGATATCGATATCATTCAGGCTGGTTATAACAAGCTCGACGCCGCGAATCTGCATATCCTCAGCAAAGGCAAGAAGCTGTTGCAGAAACAGCGGGAAAACAAGCTTGCCGCCACCACCACGCCGGCAAAATAAGCCGCCCATTGAGGGCGGCCCAGTGAGGGCGGCTGTGATGTCAGGCCACTTCCCCGACCAGAATCTCCTGCCAGGCATCATAGGCCGATAGAACCGTTTCCATCTGCGCGGTATGGCCGGTGATGAAATCGTCGCCATAGATCGTTTCATCGGGATATTCGGTGATTAGCGTCATCGGTACGGTGTGGCGGTCGTCGATGGACGACAGGCAGGGGAAGCCGTTGATGATGCGGAAACCGGTTTCTCCGGCGTGGATTTCATAAAGCGCGATCTGGCGATTATTGTAGTCCAGCAGTCCGGGAATCGCGCCAAGATGGCGGGTCACCCGGTCGAGCAGAGCTTCGGCCTGATTTTCCCAGTCCGCATGGTGGCGGATGATGAGGAAGAAACCCTTCGGCAGCGTCCACATGGCGAAATTGCGCGGCACATAACCGGATAGAGGCCGGGTCCACTCGTGAGAGGGATAACCGTGCAGGTTCACATGCAGGCTCGCGCCACTCATCTCCTGCGCCTTGAAACGGATTTCCTTCTCGTTGAGATGCGCGCCCGAATTTTCCGGGGTGCGATATTCGAGGTCATCACCAAGAGCGGTGTAACGCGCAGCATGGTGCATATGGCGCGGATTGTCGATGCGAAGCCGCTGGTGCAGGGCGTAGCCGTCGGGATTTTCCAGTGGCGAGATGGTGAAATGCGCGCCCTTGCGCTCCGCGAGTTTGCGGGCGGCGCGGATGGCGCCGACGATGCCTGTCGTCTCGTTGGGGTGCTGGCCGCCGCTGATCATGACGGCAGCATCGCTGCCGGCCACATAACGGGCGGCAAGGACGCGACCGGAGCGTGAGCGGGCATCGAAGGCCTCGCCGCCGATATCCGCCAGCAGTGCCGCCAGTTGGCCTGCCGCAACCGGTTCCCGTGCCTCATCGATCGGCTGATTGTCGCCATCAAGGAAGGTGGTGCTGAGCTTGCGGGTCTCGATGCGCAGCGAGACTTCGCCTGCGCTCTTGATGATTTCCGGCACGATCTGGCCGGGTTTCAGGCCCCGGTCACCCAGCGGGCGGCCGGATTTCTTCTGGAAGAACTCCAGGAGCGAGAAATAGAAGTCCTCGTGCAGCGCTTCACGCAGGCTGACGACCTCATCGCCGACGGAGAGGGCCAAATCTTCGGCCGGATGCGCCACGCGAATGTTCAGTTCCTCGAAATAGGGTTCCTCATCGCCCCAGCCGTGGTTGGCGACGGCATGGATCGCCGCTTCGAAAAGCCGCTCGTAATCCGTCTCCAGCCGCTCGCCGGAGGCGTCACCGGCAGGCCGGAACCAGCCGGTTGGCGAGACATTGGTTTCGCCGACCATATCGGTATGAACCCGGTTTGGGGCCAAAACCTTCAGGGTTTCCTGCTTGCCGTTGCGGCTCAGCGTAACGTCATAATGGAAGGAGTCGTCGTCGCGGGCGATGAAATCGATCTTCGCATCGCCGACAAGAGCCGCCAGCGGATAGGCCTCCAGCCGGAAACGGTTGGCGGGGGCGTTGGCGTGCACGGGGTAACGCACCTCGATGGTGTCGACGCCATCCAGATTGATCTCTTCCAGAAAGGTGAAGAGAAGCGGTTTATAGGCGCTACGGATGCGGGCGCTGACGCCCTTTTTCTTCAGCCTCTCTTCGGCCTCGCGGCGGCTTTTGGCGTCATCAAAGGTCCATGCCTCGAAGGACTGGCCGGGTGTCGCGCGGCTGACGAGGGCATCCAGAGTGCGTTCGAAAGTCTGGTCGAAAATCTGGCTCATCTGGATTACCTCGAGGTTCTGCCTGTTGGGTCGAGGCTGTCGCGCAGCCAGTCGCCGAGAAGGTTAAGGCCAAGCACTGTCAGCAGGATGGCAAGGCCGGGGAAAACGCTGACCCACCATGCGGTCTGCAGATAGGTGCGGCCATCCGCCAGCATGCCGCCCCAGCTCGGTATGGTCGGATCAACGCCGAGGCCGAGGAAGGTAAGGCTGCTTTCCAAGAGGATGTTGTTGGCGACATTCAGCGTCATCAGCACGATGACCGGCCCGATGAGGTTCGGCAGCAGGTGCTGGAGAATGATGCGCCAGTCCTTCACGCCGATGGCGCGGGCGGAAAGGATGAATTCCCGCTCCCGAAGCGTCAGCACCGAGCCGCGCACGAGGCGGGCATATTGCACCCATTGCGATATGATCAGCAGGATGATGGTGTTGGTGAGGCTGCCGCCGACAATGGCGATGAAGGTGATAGCCAAGAGAATGAAGGGCATGGCGAGCTGGATATCGGCAAAGCGCATGACCAGCATGTCCCAGAAGCCGCGATAATAACCGGCGACCAGACCGACCGCGACGCCGAAGATGACCGCGCCGATAACAGAGGTGAAACCGACCAGCAGGGAGATCTTGCCGCCGGCGACGACACGGGCGAGCACGTCACGACCCAGCGGATCGGTGCCGAGTGGATGGGCGGCATTGGCGAAGGGCTTGGCAAGGCGGGCCATCAGGTCGATCTTGTCCGCACCGCCCGGAAACAGCACGTCGGAAAAGACGACGGCAAGGCAGATGACTGTCGTGAGGAACGCGCCGAGGACGAATTCGAGATTGGTGAAGCGCGCGAGACGCGAGGTTTTGGCAGCCATCGTCACTTACTCCGTGCGAATGCGCGGATCGACAAGCCCGTAGGCGATATCGACCAGAAGGTTGATGCCGACGATCATCAGCGACAGCACGGTGATGACGGCCTGAAGCACGGGATAATCACGCGCGCCGACCGCATCGAAGGCCAGCGTGCCGAGGCCCGGCCAGTTGAAGACACGCTCAATGACGACGATGCCGCCGAGCAACCCGCCAAATTGCAGGCCGAAATAGGTGATGAGCGGAATGGCGCAGTTGCGCAGCGCGTGTTTGTAGAGAACCTTGCTTTCGCTGAGGCCCTTGGCGCGCGCCACCATGACATATTGCGAGCGCAGCGTATCGAGCATGGCGGTGCGCACGAGGCGCACATTGGTTGCCGTCAGGATCACACCCATCGTCACTGATGGCATGATGTAGCTGGCAAAACCGCCCATGCCGCTGGGCGGCAGCCAGCCGAGCGTGATGGAGAACAGCAACACCAGCATCGTCGCCAGCCAGAAATTCGGGAAGGACAGGCCGATGAGCGAGAAGATACGGATCACCTGATCGGCCGTTTTGCCGCGCGAGGTTGCCGCCTTGATGCCGAGCGGGATGGAAAGCGCGATCGACACCGCCATGGAGATGAAGGCGAGCAAAAGCGTGGCGGGCAGGGCATCGGCGATGAGGCGCGAGACCGGCGTGCTGCCGGTGAAGCTGCGGCCGAAATCGAGTGTCACGAGGCCCTTGAGGAAACTGAAATATTGCACGAAGAACGGCCGGTCGGTGCCCAGCGCCGCGCGAATGCGCGCCAGATCGTCTTCCGTCATGCTGCCGCCGCCCTGGAACATGGTGACAGCCGGATCGCCGGTAAGGCGAATGGCGAAGGAAACGAGAAGGGTGATGGCGATGACGACAAAAATCGCCTGCAGCAATCGCTTGATGAGGAAACCGGCCACGTTTTTTACCTTGAAGAGAGACCCGGCCTTGCCCGCATTGCGGCGGGCAAGGTGTGTTGATCAGAAAACCAGCCTGATTACTCGACGGTGACGTCGGTCAGCTTCAGGCGGTTATCCGGCGGTGCGACGAAACCCTTGACCCGCTTGTTGATGCCGTAAATGGCATTGGTGTTGTAAAGCGGGATTTCCAGCGCGCGTTCGGCGGTATAGCTGCCGATTTCCTTGAGGATCTTCTCGCGCTCGGCACGGTCGGTCAGCGGACGCTGGGATTCAAGCAGCTTGTCCAGCTTTTCGTCCTTGTCGTAAGGGTTCCACTTTTCACCCGAGTGATACATGGAATAGGCCGTGTTGTCGTAATCGAAGGTCCAGCCGCCCCATTTCTGCTGGAACATCGCGCCGGTCTTGCCCTGCGGGATGATGTCGTTCAAGAGAACGTTGGTTTCGTAAGGCTTGATGGTGGCGGTGATGCCGACCATGGAGAGGTAGCTGGAAATAACCTGCGCCACCTCGTTCATCGTTGCGTCATTGCCGCGGATATCGATCTGCAGCGCCGCGCCTGCCTTGACACCGGCTTCCGCGAGCAGCTTTTTCGCGCCTTCCGGATCGTAAGGCAGCGGCTTCAGTTCCGGGTCGTAACCGAAAGACAGCGCGCTCTGGAAGCTTGCGATCTCGGACGCCTGGCCGGCAAGGATCGACTTGACGATGGTGCCGCGGTCGACGGCCATGATGATCGCCTTGCGCACCTTCGGATCGGCGGTAATGCCGTCACGGGTGTTGAAACGCAGCGCATCGACGGTCGGGCCGGGAACGCTGACGATCTCAAGCTTGGAATCGCCCTCGATGACCGGGATCATGCCGATCGGGATGGTGGGCGGAATGACGAGATCGACGCGGCCGGCCTGCAATTCGGCAACGGCGGTCGCCGGCTCGGCGATGAAGCGATATTCAAGCTCGGAAAGTTTTGGCGCACCGCCCCAGTAATCGGGGTTGGCTTCTAGCTTGATATTTGTCTTCGGCGCGTAGGAAACGAATTTGAATGCGCCGGTGCCGACTGGGTTGAGGTTGAAATTGTCCTCGCCCTTTTCCTTGATGTAGGCAGGCGGAACGATCATGCCGCCATAACCGGCAAGCTTGGTCAGCAGCACGGGATCCGGCGCCTTCAGCTTCATGTCGACGGTGTAATCGTCGATGACATCGACGCTTTCGATGGCGACATAGTTGGAGCGCTGCGGTCCCTTGGCACCCTGTTCGCCAAGAAGGCGCTCGAAGGTGAACTTGACGGCGGCGGCGTTGAAGGGTTCGCCATTGTGGAACTTGACGTTCTGGCGCAGCTTGAAGCGGATGCGCTTGCCCTCATCCAGCTCTTCCCAGGATTCGGCAAGGCCGGGCACAACCTTCAGGTCCGGGCCGCGATAGGTCAGGCCGTCGAAGATGTTGGTGGCGACGGCAGCCCACTGCACGAGGAAGGTGTCGATCGGGTCCCAGCTGCCCGGGTCCTGCGGGCTGGAAATGGTCATCTTGCCGGCGGCAAGAGCCGGTGCGGCGGTGAAGGCCGTGGCGGCCATGGCAAGCGCGACGAACGTTGTCGTCATCCCCTTCTTTATCATTGTCATCTACCTGTTCCTCTTCAGATGGTTGCGGTTCTGGTTGTTATTCAGGCGCTCTTCGCGATGAAGTGGCCCGGATTGATTTCCTCATGGGCGAGAATGGCCGGCTCATCGCCGACACGGCGCACGGGATTGGGTATTTCGCCCTCGATCATGGCGATGCGGCGCTCGATGGTCGGATCGGCAACCGGCACGGCCGACAGCAGGCGGCGGGTATAATCATGCGTCGGCGTTTCGAACACCTGTCGGCGGCTGCCCATTTCCATGATCTGGCCAAGATAAAGCACGGCAACGCGGTGGCTCATCTTTTCCACGACAGCCATGTCATGGCTGATGAAGAGATAGGCGAGGCCACGCTCGGCCTGCAAATCCATGAACAGATTGATGATCTGCGCCTGAATGGAGACATCGAGCGCCGAGAGCGCCTCATCGGCGATGATGAGCTTCGGATCGGAAGCCAACGCGCGGGCAATGCAGACGCGCTGGCGCTGACCGCCGGAAAACTCGTGCGGATAACGCGCGGCATGTTCGGAGCTGAGGCCCACACGCTCCAGCAATTCATCCACCCGCCGACGTACCGCCTTCTGATCATTGATCAAACTGTGGGTGTTGATCGGCTCGGCAATCGAAAAACCGACCGTCTTGCGCGGATCGAGCGAGGCGAAGGGATCCTGGAAGATATATTGCACTTCCTGGCGCATGCGGAAGCGCTCCCCAGCCGACATCTGCGAATAGCTGCGGCCATTAAAGGCAATTTCACCTGACACGGCTGTCTGGAGCTGCTGGATGGTGCGGCCGATGGTGGATTTGCCGGAACCGGACTCGCCCACCAGCGCCAGCGTCTCGCCGGCGTGAATATCGAAGCTGACCTTCTGTACGGCGCTGCAACGGTGCGTCGCCTTGCCGAACAGGTTCTTGCGGATATCGAAACGCACGAACAGGTCCTTGACCGACAGAAGCGGCTTGGCGTCATATTTTGCGGTGTTTTGCACGCGCTCCTCGCCGATCACGACCGGCTGGCCATCCTGCAGCACGGTAAGCGGCAGGCGCTTGGGAAACTCTTCGCCGGTCATGCTGCCGAGGCGCGGCACGGCGGAAAGCAGGGCGCGCGTGTAAGGGTGCTGCGGGTTGGCAAAGATGTCTTTTACAGGACCTTCCTCGACCTTCTTGCCTTTCCACATGACAACGACGTCATCGGCCATTTCCGCCACCACGCCCATATCATGTGTGATGAAGACCATGCCCATGCCGAGCTTCTTCTGCAGGTCGCGCATGATGTTGAGGATCTGCGCCTGAATGGTAACGTCGAGCGCCGTCGTCGGCTCGTCGGCGATCAAAAGCTTCGGCCGGCAGGCGAGCGCCATGGCGATCATCACCCGCTGGCGCATACCGCCGGAAAGCTGGTGCGGGTAGCGTTTCAGAAGCTCGGCCGCATCGGGCAGTCGCACCATTTCGAGAAGTTCGCGGGCCTGCGCCATGGCAGCCGTCTTGCCCAGCTTTTCATGTAGCATCAGCACTTCGCAGATCTGGTCACCGATGGTGAAGACCGGATTGAGCGAGGTCATCGGCTCCTGGAAGATCATGGCGATCTCCTTGCCGCGGATCGATCGCATCTCTTTCTGCGATGCCTTCAGCAAATCCCGGCCTTCAAAGAGGATACGGCCAGTGGGGTAAGTCGCGCCCATCATGTCTGCAAGGCGCATGGTGGACAGCGAGGTGACCGATTTTCCCGATCCGGACTCGCCGACGATCGCCACGGTCCTGCCGGCTTCCACGGAAAAGGAGATGTCGTCCACGACGCGGCTGTCGCCGAACTCGACGCTCAGGCCTTCGACCGAGAGGAGGGCGTTGCGGTTTGCGGCAGTCATGTCAGCGTCTCCGGCTTGGCGTGCGCGGCAATTCTGGCGCGGCCATCTGAATTATGGAAGGGCAAAAGGGCATCGGACAGGCGCGAGCATCAAGCGTGGCGCGAAAGAAGGCGAATGTCGCGGAAAAGCGCATGGTGGCTCACGCCGCCTCAAGGGCGCAATGCGCATCGGATGAGGCCGGCAGGCGCGGATATTGCGATCTTGCCCCGGCTCTGAAAGCCACCGCGTCGGTGCCGGCAAAACGCCCGGCATCGGCCCCGGAATCGATGTTGCGCATGAAACTGTATTCCCCACCCTTGTTTTACAAAAAAGCTAACAAAAGCCGACAATCATGTCCAGAGTGTTGAACAATTTTTGTGTAATGCTCTACAAATGCGCAGGTGCATTTATTTTGGGCGCGGGTGTCCCTGATTGTTCGGAGCGCGTGCCACGCTTCGTCAGGGCTTATTTTCGGGGAAGACTGTCGCCGGTCGGCGAGTGACGGAGATCGGTGACAACTCCGATATGTTCGACCTTATCCTCGGGCTTGACCCGAGGATCCATAACCCGTTGAAGTCGATGGATGCTCGGGTCAAGCCAGACGATGGCGGAGGAAGCATAAGCGGGCAAATTTTATCGCGATGCCGCAGTGGTAGACGATTGTATCGTTGCCTGTGTCACAGCGGATAAACAGTAATGCAACAGGGATACCAACATGACGAATAGAACGGGCGCTGTCAGATTATCCGGTTTCCTGCGTTGCGCATCGGTGGAGGATATCCGGGTTGTGGAAATCCATCTTCCCGAACACCTTCGTCTGACCAGAGCGGAACCTGGCTGTATTTCCTTTGACGTCACTCAGACCGACAATCCTCTGGTCTGGCGGGTAGAGGAACTGTTTGCCGATCGCGCCGCCTTTGATTTCCATCAGCAGCGGACGCGGGCATCGGAGTGGTTTACGGCCACCTCCGCCATTCCACGGGATTATGAGATAACGACACTGGCTTGAATGCGGGTTGGCCGCAGCGACATTCCTGTCGGCTGCGGCCTGATCGTATCGTGACGATGCCTATTCCCTCGGCATGCCGACCGGCGGGGCAAGGCGCCGCTGAGCGGCAATGCGGAAGGGTGCGTTCATGGCGCCATAGCCGGAATAGGCGCCACGCCGCTCGATAATCTCGAAGAAGAAACCTTCACCGAAGGTGCGGCTGTAGATCTGGAAATATTCGCCGTTGTCATCGCGGTCATAAAGAATGCTTGCTTCTCGCAGGGAATCGGAAAATTCCGGTTCCAGACCAAAGCGGGCTTCCAGATCGTCGTAATAATTGCGCGAGATCGGCAGGGCGTGGAAACCGCGCGCCTGCATTGCCTTGGCTGTCGCGAAAATATCATCGGTGGCAAATGCGATGTGCTGGATGCTGGTGCCGAAACCCTCGGCCAGAAATTTGCCGGCGAAGGTCTTGCGGTTATCCGCACCGTTCATGGTCAGGCGGAAATGCGGTGCCGGCACGCTTTCGATCGCCTGACTGCGCACCAGCCCGCCGGGATCGACCACATCAACCATCGGTGTGCGGCGGGTGGAAAACAGCGAGGTGTAAAATAGAAGCCAGGTCAGCATTTCATCATAATGCGTTGTTTGCGCAAGGTGATCGATGCGCTTCAGGCCGGCATTGTCGGCTGCTTTCTGTCCCTGCGTCGGCACAAATTCATTGTCCCAGATGGAAGCGAGCGCCGGCGAAGCATCGAGAAAATAGATGACGCCGTTGCCCACGCCCTGAATGGCGGGAACGGCGACTTCACCCGTCTTGCGCGGTTCCGTGAAGGTCGGCGCGCCGAGCGCTTCGGCCCGGGCAAGGGCCGCCTGCGCATCATCCACCTTCAGGCCAAAGGCATAGGCATTGGTGCCGTGGATGGAATAGGACGCGCCAGCGAAACTGTCGCCTTCATCGCTGGTATTGATGACAATGCGGATATCGCCCTGCGTATAAAGATCGACATCGCGATTGCGATGCTTGCCGGTTCTTTCGAAGCCGAGCGTGGTGAGCAATGTCTCCAGATGGGGCTTTTCTTCCGGTGCCGTGGTGAATTCGACGAATTCCACCCCTTGCGTTTGCACCCGTTCCGGCATGGCCGGCACATCGATGCGAATATCAGGCTCGAGACGACGCACCTGATCCATGAGGTTGATGAGCGAACGGTGCCCGTCTTCGGCGAGCAGGCGGGCTGAGCCACCACGGAACTGGTCGTTGAAGATTTCCAGCGACAGCGGGCCGCTATAGCCGGTGGCGGCGACGGCGCGCATGAAATCCACGACAGGCAGATCGCCTTCGCCGGGCATGTTGCGGAAATGACGGCTCCAATAAAGCAGGTCCATGTCGATCAGCGGCGCATCGGCCAGCTGCACGATGAAAATCTTGTCGCCGGGAATGGAGCGGATCGAATTGGGGTCGATCTTGCGCGACAAAGTGTGGAAACTGTCGAGAATGATGCCGACATTGGCGTGGTCGGCGCGGCGCACCACCTCCCAGGCATCGCGGTGATCGCTGATATGGCGGCCCCAGGCCAGCGCCTCATAACCGACACGCACGCCATGTTTGGCCGCAAGCTCGCCCAGTTGATGGAAATCGGCGGCGGCGCGGTCGATGCCGCCGAGCGACACGGGTGACACGTTGGAGCAGATCAGCATCAGATCGGTGCCGAGTTCGCCCATGATGTCAAATTTCCGCTGGGCGCGTTCAAAGGCGCGGGCGCGGTGCGGCTCCGGCATGCCCTCGAAATCGCGGAATGGCTGGAAAAGCGTGATATCCAGCCCATGATCGGCGGCCAGCGCCTTCACCTCGCGCGGGGAGGCGTCATAGGTCAGGAAATCGTTTTCGAAAATCTCCACGCCGCTGAAGCCCGCCTTGGCGATGGCCGCCAGCTTTTCGGGGAATTCGCCGCTGATCGATACGGTTGCAATGGATGTGCGCATTGGCATGCCGTGTCTGCCTGTGTCATAGCTCGCCATATTGCCTTCCTTTTCAGCCTTATGTACTGATTGGTTAATAATCAGGGCGTGACCGAAGGCCGCTGCCCCACCGATGGAATGGATGATGACCAAAAGCGCAATTTCGAACGGAACCCGAGACAGCCGGCAGGCGAAGCGCGATCCGGAAGGGGTTCGCCGCGACATTCTTTCGGTGGCCATGGAGGAGTTTTCGCAGAACGGTCTCTCCGGCGCCCGCATTGATGAAATTGCGGCCCGCACGCGCACGTCCAAGCGCATGATCTATTATTATTTCAGCGACAAGGAGAGCCTTTATCAGCGTGTGCTGGAAGAGGCCTATGCCAAGGTGCGCGGCGGTGAGAGCGATCTGGAGCTGGACGACCTGGAGCCGGCGGCGGCGCTCGACAAGCTCTGTCGGTTCACCTTTGATCACCACCGACGCAACCCGGCTTTCATCCGCATGGTGATGATCGAGAACATCCATCACGGCCGGCACATGCAATCGTCGGAAACGATCCGTCAGCTCAACCGGCCGGCCATCGATGCGCTGGAAAGCGTGTTGCTGCGCGGCCAGAAAGGCGGCATCTTCCGCGATGGCATTGATGCGCTGGAACTGCACTGGCAGATCAGCGCGCTGTCTTTCTTCAACGTTTCGAACGCCGAGACCTTTTCGTTCATCTTCGGCGATAGCCTGTTTACCGAAAAGGGCCAGGAGACATTGTCGCGGCATGTCAGCGACATGGTGCTGCGTTATGTGCTGACGCCCGGCCATATCACGACGATCGGGAAAAACGGTTGATGAGATGGCGAAGCGCCACCTCGTAACCTTCGATGCCGAGACCGGCGATTACGCCTTCGGCGCGGGTCGAGACGTAGGAATGGTGGCGGAAAACCTCGCGTTTGTGGATGTTGGAAATATGAACCTCGATGACAGGTGCTTCGAAGGCATTCAGCGCATCGAGGATCGCCACTGACGTGTGGGTAAAGGCGCCAGGATTGATGACGATGCCTGATGACTTGCCGCGCGCTTCGTGAATCCAGTCGATCAGCTCATATTCGCGGTTGCTCTGTGCAAAGAACAGCTCATGGCCGGCAGCATCGGCCACCTTGCGGCAGTTGGCCTCCACATCGGCCATGGTCTCATGGCCGTAAATTTCCGGCTGGCGCTGGCCGAGCAGGTTGAGATTGGGTCCGTTCAAAACAGTAAAAAGGCTCATGCTACGCCCTCCGCCATGCAAAGCTCGGTGAAATGTGCCGTCATGCGCTCAGCATCCGGCTCGCGGCCGCAAAAAAGGCGGAACGCGCCGACGGCCTGAAACACGGTCATGCCGCCGCCGGGCAGGGTGCGACAGCCTTTTTTCGCTGCCGTCGCCAGAAGTTCCGTGACGAGCGGCATATAGACGATATCGGCCACCCAGTGCCGCTGTTCGATGAGATCTGCCGCAACCGGCATGCCGGGATAGGCGGGCATGCCCATCGGCGTCGCATGGATGAGACCATCAGCGAAGGGCAGGGAGGCAGCCGGGTCTTTGACGGCAAAGGCGCGGCCCTCGCCGAAACGGGCGTTGAGTTCACCGGCAAGCCGCTCCGCCCGCGGGAAATCGCGGTCGAAAATATCGAGACGGGTGATGTCGAGCTTCAGTGCGGCATGGGCCACCGCCACACCCGCCCCGCCAGCGCCAACCAGCAGCGCCCGGTCACGTTTCGCATCCGGCAGGCCGCGCACGAAACTTTCATAAAAGCCGTACCAGTCGGTATTGTGGCCGATGCGGCGGCCCTCCTTGAAGACCACGGTGTTGACCGCGCCCAACATGCGGGCATCGTCAGAGAGTTCATCCAGATGCGGAATAACCGCCTGTTTGAACGGGTGGGTGATGTTGGTACCGGCAAAACCGCGCGTTTCCAGCTCGTCGAGCAGATCGGGAAGGGCGCTTGCCGGCAATTGGCGGGCGGTGACATCCACCAGCTCATAGGAATAGTCGAGCCCATGGGCCGCCCCTTCGCGCATGTGCAGCGCGGGCGACTTGGAAAGCTGGATATCGGCGCCTATCAGGCCGACCTTGAAGGATTTTGTTTCTGTCATGATCGGGTCGTTCGTCGTTTCGGGGCAGGCTCGCCTGCCTTCAGGTTGCTGGCGAGGTATTGAGACCTCTCCTTCGTCACCTCCCCGGGCTTGACCTGAGGATCCATAGCCCGTGGAAATCAGTGGTTCCTCGTGTCAAGCCCGAGAATGACGTTGCGTATGCCGTGAGGTCGCCGCAAGTCTGAGGGCAGATGGACGAACCTCAGTGGTGGGCGAGAATTTCGCCGAGGAAGGTGCGGGTGCGCTGGTGCTTGGGGTCGCGGAAGAACTCGTCCGGCGGGCCTTCCTCGATGATCTCGCCTTCCGACATGAAGATCACGCGGTCTGCCACCTGCCGGGCGAAACCCATTTCATGGGTGACGCAGATCATCGTCATGCCGTCACGGGCAAGACCGATCATGGTGTCGAGCACCTCTTTCACCATTTCCGGGTCGAGCGCCGAGGTCGGCTCGTCGAACAGCATGGCTTTCGGCTCCATGCACAACGCCCGGGCAATCGCTGCGCGCTGCTGCTGGCCGCCGGAAAGCTGGGCCGGGTATTTATCGGCCTGATTGAGAATGCGTACGCGCTCGAGATATTTGCGCGCCGTCGCCTCCGCATCAGCTTTCGACAGGCCCTTCACCCGCATGGGGGCCAGCGTGCAGTTTTCCATGATGGTCTTGTGCGGGAAGAGATTGAAGCTCTGGAACACCATGCCCACCTCGCGGCGAACCGCATCGATGGCGCGGCTGGAATCCGAAAGCGTGGTCCCCTCGACCGTGATCTTGCCCTCCTGGATTTCCTCCAGATGGTTGATGCAGCGGATGAGGGTGGATTTTCCCGAACCGGACGGGCCGCAAAGGACGATTTTTTCGCCCTTGCGAACCGTCATGTTGACATTTTTAAGCGCATGGAAGGCTCCATACCACTTTCCAACCCCTTGAAGGGCGATAAGCGGAACCTCGGCAGTGGCGGATTGCGGCATGGAAACCTCCTGCTTACTTCACGGTGAACGGGATGTCGGGCAGGCTGTCCGGGAAGGCCGGAACTTCGCGCTTCATCCACTTGTCGTAGATCTTGGCCAGCTGGCCATCGGACTTGATCTTGTCGAGGAAGGCATTGACGGTCTCGTTCCAGTCCTTTTCACCCGGGCGGGTGCCGGCGCCGTTATAAAGCGTCGTCAGATCGAACTTCGGCTCGTATTTGCCTTCGGCCGCCTTGTTCAGCCGGTCACCATAAAACTGGTTGCCGCCGACAACCTCGACCTGGCCGGAAATCAGCGCCTGAATATTGGCGGCGTCATCGTCGAAACGCAGGATATTGGCCTTTGAGCCAGCGCCTGCCGTGATCGAAGTGTCCATCGCGCTCGACTTCGGCACACCGACGGAAACGCCGGTCAGATCGTCATAACCGGCGATCTTCTTGTCTTTCGGGCCATAGACGGACAGCACGTTGCCGGCATAGGGCTTGGAGTATTGAATGGTCTTGGCGCGTTCGGCGGTCATGCCCATGGTCGCGAACAAGAGGTCGACCTTGCCGGTCAGAAGTGCCGGAATACGGTTGGCCACGGCAAGCGGCACGAATTCGACCTTGACGCCGAGATAATCGGCAAAGGCCTTGCCGATATCGGCATCGAGACCGTCCTGCACGCCGCTGGAATTGACGAAGCCCCATGGCGAATTGTCGCCCTGGATGCCAATGACGACCTTGCCCTTGGCTTTTGCCTCTTCCACCGTGCCGGCGAAAGCATCGACCGGGGCGACAAAGGGCAGGGCAACCGTTGCCGCGGCAAGCGCGAGCAGGGCGCGGCGTGAGAATTTCATGCTGGTGGTTTTCATCTTTTGCTCCTCCTTACAAAGCTGATGAGATGGTTATGGTTATTAACGGGAATTGGCCTGCATCCGTCTCTCCACGCCCGCGCCCCACAGGGAAAGCGGCCAGCAGATCAGGAAATAGATGATGCCGACGATGGCAAAGACGGTGAGCGGGCGGAACGTCTGGTTGGAGACGATCTGGCCGGCGCGCGACAGCTCGACGAAGCCGACGATGGCCGCAAGCGAGGTGCCCTTGATGAGCTGCACGAGGAAACCGATGGTCGCCGGCAGCGAAATCTTGAAGGCCTGCGGCAGAACCACGTCCTTCATGCGGGAGATATAATGCAGGCCAAGCGCATTGGCGGCCTCCGTCTGGCCCTTCGGCACCGCCTGGATGCCGCCACGCCAGATTTCACCCAGAAAGGCGCTGGCATGCAGGGTGAAGGCGATGGCGACAGCAATCCAGGCATCGACATTAAGGCCGGCAAGCGCCACGCCGTAATAAACCACGAAAAGCTGCATCAGGAGCGGCGTGCCCTGGAAGACGGCGATATAACCGGTGCTGGCGCGCTGGATCGCCGGGCTTTCGGCAACACGGGCAAGCGCCACGCAAAGACCGAATATGCCACCGCCGATAAAGCCGATGACCGTCAGCGCCAGCGTCCATTTCAGGCCTTGCATCAGGAAGAAGAGTTCGTTGGGACCGATGGATTCCATTGTCTTTTCCTCACTTGACCGGATAGCTGAAGGATGCGCGGGAGATGAGCGAGAAGATGCCCATCATCAGCGAGGAAATGACCAGATAGAGCAGCGTGATCGAGAAATAGACCTCGAACGACCGGAAGGTGTCCGCTTCGATCTTCTGGGCCACGGATGTCAGTTCGTAAGCGGCGATCGAGGTGCAGACCGAGGTGGTCAGCGTCAGCATGATGAACTGGCTGGTGAGCGACGGATAGACCGCCCGCAGCGCCGGTTTCAGAATGATGTGGCGGAATATCTGTGACCGGTGCAGGCCGAGCGCCAGCCCCGCCTCCACCTGTCCCTTGGGAATGGAATCCACGCCGCCGCGAATGATTTCAATGGCATAGGCACCGCCGTTGAGAGCCAGCGCAATGATGGCGGTAACGGTGGGGTTAAGCTTGATGCCAACCTGCGGCAGAGCGAAGAAAATGAAGAATATCTGCACCAGAAACGGCGTGTTGCGGATGGCTTCAACGAAGCCAATGACCAGACCGCGCAGCAGTTTGAACCGCGAACGACGAGCGACCACGCCGAGAACCCCGATGACGGTGGCAAGCGACATGCCGGCAATGGCAAGGCCGATCGTTGCCAGACAGGCCAAAAGCAGCTCGGGCAGGCGGTCCACGACCACCGAAAAATCGAGACTGTAAGACATTCTTCCTCCCAACCCCTTCGGGCCCGGACAGGCGTTTCGCCTTGTCCTTATCGCTTTTGGAACCTTTCGGCGCCAAAGCCCTCCATTCGTCTGACCATGTCCAGAAGGTTCTTTTTCTCATCTGCGGCACGGCTTCAACATGATTGTTTGTACCAGTTAGTTCATTTTTGTGTCAAGCGCTTCACCCTGTTAAAAAGCAGCTGAAAAGCCGTTTTTTCTACATTCGATATTTTTAAGAAAATCTTTTTTTATCAATGGCTAACGCGCAAAGGCGCAAGCGTTTTCAACGCGCGAAAACCCTGCCGCCAATGAGGTGACGTGAGGGGCATGAGAAGCTGATTTTAATCAAAAACCCGTGGGTCTTGCAGCTAGCCGTCTTCCGCGCCGAGCCTGTCTATCTGTCCTGCGACGCGTTCGGCGATCAGCAGGGACGCCCCCGTTGCCGTCACCATTTGCGGCAGTGTCATCCATTCCAGCATCCAGCCCGCGCCTGACCTTTCCTGTTCATGGACAAGCGACTGGTGCAACGCGGAGATCTGCACGGCGTTGAAGCGTGCCAGTGTCACCAGCGTTTCGGCATTGACCGGGTTCTGCTTGTGCGGCATGGCCGAGGAGCCGCCGCCGCCGGAGAGGCGGATTTCCGCGCCGAGTTCGGCCATCAGCGCGATATCCTGGCCGAACTTGCCGAGCGCGCCGCTGATGAGAGACAGCAGATTGGCGAATTCGGCAATGCCGTCGCGCTGGCTCTGCCATTGCGGCCTGTCGGCAAGGCCAAGGCGTTTTGCAAGATCGGCGCGGACCGCGCCGGCATTGTCGCCAAGTTTTTCCAGCGTGCCGGCCGCGCCGCCGAACTGAAGGGCAAAGCCGTTCTGCGCAAAGGTTTCAAGCCGCAGCAGGTGGCGCTCCAGCGGCGCGATCCAGCTTGCCGCCCGGTCGGCGACGGTGATGCCGATGGCGGCCTGCATGCGGGTATAACCCGTCAACGGGTTATGGCCGTCGCGGGAGGCGAGGTCACCGAGCGTATCGATGAGGTGGCCGAGGCGGGTCGTGATGATTTCCACCGCCACCTTCAGCCGCAGCATCAGACTGGTATCGATGACATCCTGACTGGTCGCGCCGAAATGCACCTTGTCCGCCGCCTTGCCGGCGACTGCCGCCCGCATCTGCCGCACCAGTTCCGGCACAACCACGCCATCCTTTGCGACGCCATGGCGAAGCGCCGTCATATCGGCCGCAAAGCTCGAAAGTCCCAAAACGATGGCTTCCGCCACCTCGTCCGTAATGATGCCGGCCTCCGCTTCCGCCTCAGCCAGCGCCATTTCGAAGCGGACCATTGCGTCGATATCCGCCTTTGCCGAAAACAGTTCGACGATCTCGCTATCACCGAAGAGGCCTGACAGAAACGGATGTTCGAAGGGGGAAAGGCTCATTTCACTCGTCCGTTGGGCTCAGATATCGAAAAACACGGTTTCGCCTTCGCCCTGAAGGCGGATATCGAAACGATAGATACTTCCCTCTTCCTTCTTGGCGACAAGCGTGGCGATGCGGCTTTTCTGTTCGACGCGGGCCAGAACCGGGTCGGCCGCATTGGCCTCCTGTTCTTCCGGGAAATACATGCGGGTCTGCAGGCCGATATTGATGCCGCGCGCCACGATCCAGAAGGTGATGTGCGGCGCCATCGGCCGACCGTCGCGGAACGGCACCATGCCCGGCTTGATGGTTTCGAAGATGAACTCGCCGGTATCCATGTCGCCGGGGGATCGACCCCAGCCGATGAAATTCGGATCGGCCTTGCCGCGTGTTTCGCTCGGGCTGTTGTAATAACCGTCCGTGTCGGCCTGCCAGATTTCGATCAGGGCGTCCTTCAGCGGCATTCCCGCGCCGTCATAGACCGTGCCGCGCACACTGATGCGCTCACCGCGCGCCCTGTCGTTATAAAGCGGACCGGAACCGAGATCCTTTTCGAACACGCCTTCGATGCCGACGAAATTGGGCGTGCAGCCGATATGCACATAGGGTCCCGCCGTCTGCGAGGCGGTTTCCTTGAAATAATTGAGCGGCTGAACCATGGTCAGTTGCCCTCCATGCGGTTTTCGAAAAGGGTCGAGCGGCGACCGCGCAGGACGATATCGAACTTATAGGCCAGCATGTCCATCGGCAGCGTCGCATTCATGTCCAGCGGCGCGATAAGCCGTTTGATGGCATCCTCATCCGGAATGGTCTTGACGATGGGACATTTCCAGATCAGCGGATCGCCCTCGAAATACATCTGGGTGATCAGCCGCTGGGCAAAGCCGTGACCGAAGACCGAGAAATGGATATGGGCCGGCCGCCAGTCATTGACGCCGTTCGGCCAAGGGTAAGCACCCGGCTGGATGGTCTTGAACCAGTAATAACCATTCTCATCGGTGATCGTGCGGCCAACGCCGCCGAAATTCGGATCGATGGCGGCGAGGTAGCTTTCCTTTTTGTGGCGGTAGCGGCCGCCGGCATTGGCCTGCCAGAACTCCACCAGCGCGCCATCCATACCGCGGCCGCGTTCGTCCAGCACCCGGCCGTGCACCAGAATGCGCGGGCCAACCGGCATTTCGCCGGGGCGGGCATAGTTGAGGATGAGGTCGTTATCCAGCGGGTTCAGCATGCCATGGCCGAAGACGGGGCCGGTGATCTCGCTCTTCGTACCTTCCAGCGAAATCAGCGCGCGCTGCGGCGAGCGCAGGATCGAAGTCTTGTAGCCGGGCGCATAGGCGAGCGGATGAATGTCGCGGTTGCGCGCGAAGAACGGCCCGGTTTCGGGCGGCTGGTTGCTCATTTCGTCTCCTCCCCATCGCCAGAATTATCAGTGTCAGAATTATCAGGGGAACTATCGGCCTTCATGCTGGCGAGGGCAAGCTTGGCGATCTTGAAAGCATGGTTGGCGGCGGGCACGCCGGCATAGATCGCCACATGCAGCAGCGCCTCGCGAATATCGGCTTCGGTGGCGCCGGTATTGGCGGTGGCGCGCACATGCATGGCCAGTTCCTCATCCTGCCCCAGCGCGGCAAGCAGGGCGATGGTGACCATCGAGCGCTCGCGCTTTGTCCAGTGATTGCCGGACCAAACCGTGCCCCAGGCGGCTTCGGTGATGAGCCGCTGGAAGGGCTGGTCGAAGCCGGATGTCATGGTCTGCGCCCGGTCGACATGGGCGTCGCCCAGTACCGAGCGGCGGGTCTTCATGCCCTGTTCGAAACGTTCATTCTTGTCGATATGGTCCGCCATCGGTCAATGCTCCGGCAAGGTATTGAGAAAAATGCACGCCGCCTGCGCATAGGTGAGCGGCTGTTCAAGGCAGGGAATATGGCCGCAGCCGGCAATGGTGACAAAGCGGCTTGCGGGAATGAAATCTGCCAGCGACTGCACCAGTTCCGGCGGTGTTGAGCCGTCCTGATCACCCGCGACGCAGAGTGTGGGCACGGCGATGCGGCCCGCTTCGTTGGTAAAATCAGCATCGCGAATGGCTGCGCAGGTGCCGCTGTAACCGGCTTCCGGCTGCTGCGAAAGCATGTTGCGCGCACCGGCATAGGCAGCATTGTCAGGCTGGCGAAACGCTGGCGTGAACCAGCGCTCCATGATGGGATCGACCAGCGAGACGAGGCCATCGGCGGCGATCTTGTCGATGCGAGCGTTCCACATCTCGGCCGTGCCGATCTTGTGGGCGGTGTTGCTGAGCACGAGTGCGCGCACCAGATCGGGACGGCGGGCATAAAGCCCCTGCGCAATCAGTCCGCCGACCGACAGGCCCCAGATGATGGCGCTTTTGACGCTGAGGTGATCGAGAAGTTCGATCAGGTCACCGGCATGATCGTCTATCGAATAGGGCGCGCGTCCGACATCCGAAAGTCCATGGCCGCGTTTGTCGTGCAGCACATAGGCATAATCATCGCCAAGCGCTTCGGTGACCGCATCCCAGATGCGGAAATCGGTGCCAAGCGAATTGATGAAGGCGATGACCGGCTTGCCGCTGTCCAATCCCTTGATGCGATAATGGATCACAGTCTCGCCGCAGCGCAGAAAATGCATGATGTGCTCCTCCTGCCCGGGATATTGCAAGCCGGTTCCGGTTAAGTAAAATGACATTATCGATGAAAATCATAACCTATGGATTATACGAGCGATGGTCGACCAGCGTATCAAGTTCCGCCACCTGCAGACTTTCGTGGAGGTGGCGCGCCAGAAAAGCGTCATCCGCGCCGCCGAAATCCTGCATGTCAGCCAGCCGGCGGTGACGAAGACCATCCGCGAGCTGGAAGAGATTCTCGGCGTATCATTGTTCGACCGGGAGGGGCGCGGCATCCGCATCAGCCGTTATGGCGAGGTGTTCCTGCGCCACGCCGGTGCGACGATGACGGCGTTGCGACAGGCGGTCGATTCGGTCTCGCAGGAGGCGGCACGGGCCGGTCCGCCGGTGCGGGTCGGCGCTCTGCCCACGGTTTCGGTGCGGATCATGCCGCAGGCAATGGCCGGTTTCCTGGCGGAAAAGACCGGCAGCCCGGTGAAGATCGTGACGGGCGAAAACGCCGTGCTTCTGGAGCAGCTGCGTGTCGGCGATCTTGACCTCGTCGTTGGGCGTCTCGCCGCGCCGCAGAAAATGGCGGGCTTTTCCTTCGAACATCTCTATTCTGAAAAGGTGCGCTTCGTGGTGCGCGCCGGCCACCCATTGCTGTCACCCGGCCTTTCGGTGTTCGATCACCTGCATGAATATCCGGTACTGATGCCGACACGGCAATCGGTGATTGGCCCTGTCGTCGAGCAGTTCCTGATCGCCAACGGCGTGCCGGCTCTGCCGATCCGCATCGAAACAGTATCCGACGCCTTCGGCCGCGCCTTCCTGCGCACCAGCGATGCGATCTGGATCATCTCCGAAGGCGTCGTGGCGGCGGATGTGACGGACGGCATTCTGGTGATCCTGCCGGTCGAAACCGGCGATACCAGCGGCCCGGTGGGGCTGACGGTCCGGGCCGATACGCAGCCCTCCCTGCCGCTTTCGCTGCTGATGCAGGCTATTCGCGAGGCGGCGGGTGAGTTGCTGGATGGGAGGACTGAAGGGTAAATACACTCTCGACGTCATCCTCGGCCTTGTGCCGAGGATCCAATCACGTCGAATAAAATCGATCGGTTGCAGATCCTCGGGGCAGGCCCGAGGATGACGTCGACGCAAATGGCGTGGCTCCTAATATGGAAGCCCGACATAATTCTCCGCAAGCGCTGTCGAGGCGGCGCGCGATTGCACGAGGTAATCCAGTTCCGCTTCCTGAATGCGCTGGCCGAAATCCCCCGTATCGGGAAAACGATGCATCATCGTCGTCATCCACCACGAGAAGCGCACGGCCTTCCAGACGCGGGAAAGCGCCTTCTGCGAATAGGCATCGATGCCGGCTTCAGATTTTTCGCGATAAAATTCGATCAGCGCCTCGCTCAGATAATGCACATCGCTGGCGGCAAGGTTCAGGCCCTTGGCGCCGGTCGGCGGCACGATATGGGCGGCGTCGCCGGCCAGAAACAGCCGACCAAACCGCATCGGTTCACTGACGAAGGACCGGAGCGGCGCGATGGATTTTTCGAAGGACGGGCCGGTTACCATTTCATCCGCATGGCTTTCCGGCAGACGGCGGCGGATTTCATCCCAGAAGCGCTCGTCGCTCCAGTCCTCCGGCCGGTCCTCCAGCGAACATTGGATGTAATACCGGCTGCGCGTGTTTGAGCGCATGGAACAGAGGGCAAAACCGCGCGGGTGGTTGGCATAGATGAGTTCGTGATTGACCGGCGGCACATCGGCCAGAATGCCGAGCCAGCCGAAGGGGTAGACCTTCTCGAATTCCTTGATCGCGCCTTGCGGCACGGATTTGCGGCTCACTCCGTGGAAACCGTCGCAGCCGGCGATGAAATCGCAATCGATCCGGTGGCTTACGCTGTCTTTCTGATAGGTGACATAGGGGCTTGCGCCATCGAAATCATGCGGCTCGACATTTCCGGCGTCGTAGATGGTGACGAGGTTTGCCGCTTCGCGCACATCCATCAGATCATGCGTCACTTCGGTCTGGCCATAGACCATAACGCGTTTGCCGCCCGTCAGATCGAACAGATCCATGCGGTGGTCTCGGCCGTCAAAGGTCAGCGAAAAACCGTCATGCGGCAGGCCCTCGCGGCGCAGGCGCTTGTCCGCGCTGACCTTTTCCATCAGCTGCACGGTGCCTTCTTCCAGCACGCCGGCGCGAACACGGCCGAGGATGTAATCCTTGCTCACCCGATCGAGAATGACGGTCTCGACGCCGGCTCCCGCCAGAAGCTGGCCAAGCAGCAGCCCCGATGGGCCGGAGCCGATGATGACGACCTGTGTGCGCATTGTTTCCTCCCGAACTTGTCTCCGGTCAAGAAATTGACCAAGGCGGGTCACAAGCTCAATGGACTTTCCGGTCCGTAAATTGCACAATCCGACCATCAGGCGGAGGAGTGGGGTGAGATGCGGGCGACTGCCAATGAAGGGCTTTATGGCGAAGAGGCCTTGCAAGGCACCGATTTTCGCTTCCATTGCGAGACGCTTTTTTCACGAAGCAGCCTGCACCGCTTTGAAATCGGCCTGCACCGTCATGTCGCCTTTCTGCAAATCTTGTACATTTTTGGCGGCGAGGGCGATGCATTGCTGGATGGCCGCATCGAACCTATCCGCCCGCCGGTCGCCATCATCGTACCGCCGGGTTTCGAACATGGCTTCCGCTTCTCACGCGATATTGGCGGGGTGATCGTCACCATGCTGCCGGGGTCGCTGCCGGCATCGGTGCAGGCGTTGTTGTTGCGAAATTTCCAGCAGCCGGTGCTTTTGCCCTTGCGGGATTTTGCCGAGAAAGACTATCTGCGCAGCGGTTTTGAACGGATTTCCGCGGAATATGAGGCGCGCGAGATCGGTCGCGATGCGATGATCGAAGGCCAGCTCGCCACCGTGGTTGCGTTTCTTTCACGGGCGGCGCGACCGCTTCTGGAAACCAGCGGCGAGGGCCTTGCCGAGCAACGTTTCGAACGGTTGCTGTCGCTGATTGCCCGCCATATCCGCGAGCCGCGAAAAGCCGGGTTTTACGCGAAGAAACTCGGCTTTTCAGAAACCCATCTCAACCGACTCGTCCGTTCGGTCTCCGGCCTCAGCCTGCAGCGGCTGATCGCTCGGCGGCAGATCGAGATCGCACAGCAGGAACTGATCTTCACGGTTTCCAGCGTGCAGATGATCGCCGAAGGGCTTGGTTTTGCCGATCCCGCTTATTTCAACCGCTTCTTCAGGCGGGAGACCGGTATGACGCCGCGCGCCTGGCGGCTGGAGGAGCAGCGCAAAATGGGTGATATGGGCGGGCGGCTGACACCGCCTCAGTCTCAGGCCAGCATTCGCGCCAGTTCCCGCTGAACGGAAAGAAGCGCCGGCAGATAACGCTCCACCAGTTCCTCCATCGAGGCGACTGAAGCGGCGAGCCCGACATTGAGCGCGGCAACCGTCTGGCCACGCATGGTTTTCAGCGGCACGGCGATGGAGCGAAGACCAATCTCCACTTCCTGATCGATCAGCGCATAACCGCGATGGCCGGTCACCTCGATTTCGGCAAGCAGGGCTTGCATGTCGGTGATCGTGTTTTCCGTGCGGGCAACCAGCCGCGAAGCTCCGAGAATGTCGCGTTGCCGCTCGGGTGTTTGTGCGGAAAGCAGAACGCGACCCATGGAGGTGCAATAGGCGGGCAGACGCGAACCCGGCATCAGCGCAATCGACATGACCCGCTGTTGCGCGGCGCGGGCGACATAAACGATTTCCGTCTCGTCCAGGATCGAAACCGACGTGCTCTGGCCGATCTCTTCCGAAAGACGGTCGATGAGCGGCTGGACGATCTTCGGCAGCGGCATGGTGGCCAGACAGCCGGTGCCAAGCCGCAGCACTTTCGGCGTGACGGTGAAGAACTTGCCGTCATAGGCGGCATAACCAAGCTCCGAAAGGGTCAGCAGACAGCGGCGTGTGGTGGCGCGGTCCAGCCCGGCGATCTCGGCGGCGTCGGAGATGGACAGGCGCGGGCGCTCGGCGCTGAAAGCCTCGATCACCCGCAATCCCTTGGCGAGACCGCCCATCATGTCTCTTTCGCTGACAGCCATGCCCAAGCTCCATTTGTGCGATATACGAACAAAAATCATATAACGCACAAAATCCTTGCCGTCGAGGCGATTTCGGCCTTACCTCATGGCCACGCAGCCTTGCCGGTTCCATCCGCCTGGCTGGATGGAGGTTTTGAGAATGGACAAGACAATCAAGAGCGCGGAAGAGGCGCTTTCCGGCATCGGTGACGGTGCGACGATCATGATCGGCGGTTTCGGCGGCTCCGGTGCGCCCATCGAGCTGATCCACGCGCTGATCGACAGAGGACCAAAGAACCTGACCGTCATCAACAACAATGCCGGCAACGGCCGCATCGGCATCGCCGCGATGATCGATGCCGGCATGGTCAGGAAGATGATTTGCTCCTTCCCGCGCTCTTCCGATCCGCGTGCCTTTACAGACCGGTATCTGGCCGGTGAAATTGAGCTGGAACTGGTGCCGCAGGGCACGCTTGCCGAGCGCATCCGCGCCGGCGGTGCGGGCATTCCGGCCTTCTACACCCCGACCGGTTTCGGCACGGAACTGGCTGAAGGCAAGGTTATCGCGGAATTCGACGGCCGCTCTTACGTTCAGGAACGCTGGCTGAAGGCGGATTTCGCCATCGTCAAGGCCGAGCTTGGCGATACCTATGGCAACCTCACCTACAACAAGGCGGGGCGCAATTTTAACCCGCTGATGTGCATGGCCGCGAAGACCACTATCGCGCAGGTCTCGAAGATCGTCGCCGCCGGCGAGATCGACCCGGAGCATGTCGTGACGCCAGGCATTTTCGTGAACGGCGTCGTGGAAATTCCCGATCCGCAACAGGAAGAAGTCCTCATTCGTGCGGGAGTAGCCTACGCATGACCCAGACCATCGACACCCGTGAAGACATCAAGCTTTCCAACGCCCAGATCGCGTGGCGCGCGGCGCAGGACATCGAAGACGGTGCTTACGTTAATCTCGGCATCGGCTTTCCCGAAATGGTGGCGCGCTACCAGCCACCCGGCCGTCAGGCGATTTTCCATACCGAAAACGGTATTCTCAATTTTGGCGAAGCGCCGCCGGAAGGTGAAGAGGACTGGAACCTCATCAATGCCGGCAAGAAGGCCGTGACGCTGAAACCCGGTGCCGCCTTTTTCCACCATGCCGACAGCTTTGCCATGGTGCGCGGCGGGCATCTGGATGTGGCGATCCTCGGGGCCTATCAGGTGGCGCAGAATGGCGATCTCGCCAATTGGCGCGTTGGCTCCAAGGGCGTGCCGGCGGTCGGCGGCGCCATGGATCTGGTGCATGGCGCCAAGCAGGTCTTCGTCATCACCGAACATGTGACCAAGAACGGCGAACCGAAGCTCGTTGAAAAATGCGCTTTCCCACTGACCGGCGTTGGCTGCATCACCCGCATCTATACCAGCCATGCCGTCATCGACGTGGTGGATGGCCGTTTCGTGCTGCGCGAGAAACTGCCGGCGATGACGTTCGATGAATTGCAGGCCATGACCGGTGCGCCGCTTCATGTCGACGGCGAGGTCGCCGATCTCGTCGCCCCGGAACTTTAAGGAAAAACCGATGACCGACGCATTCATCTGCGATTATATCCGCACCCCCATCGGCCGCTTCGGCGGCGCGTTGTCCCCGGTGCGGGCCGATGATCTCGGCGCGGTGCCGCTGAAGGCGCTTGTCGAGCGCAACCCGTCCGTTGACTGGGAAGCCGTCGAAGATGTGATCTTCGGCTGCGCCAATCAGGCGGGTGAGGACAACCGCAATGTGGCGCGCATGTCGCTGCTGCTTGCCGGTCTGCCGGTTTCCGTGACCGGAACGACGATGAACCGGCTGTGCGGCTCCGGCATGGATGCCATCATTGCAGCCGCTCGCGCCGTCAAATCCGGTGAGGCCGAATTGATGATCGCCGGCGGCGTGGAAAGCATGAGCCGCGCGCCCTTCGTTCTGCCCAAGGCGGAGAGCGCCTTTTCGCGCAATGCCGAAATCTATGACACCACCATCGGCTGGCGTTTCGTCAACCCGCTGATGAAGGCGCAATATGGCGTCGATTCCATGCCGGAAACGGGTGACAATGTTGCGGTCGATTATCAGGTCTCGCGCGAGGATCAGGACGGCTTTGCTGTGCGCAGCCAGCAGAAGGCGGCGGATGCGCAGGCCAATGGCCGTCTCGACAAGGAAATCGTCTCGGTGACGATCCCGCAGCGCAAGGGCGATCCGCTTGTTGTCTCTAGAGACGAACATCCGCGTGCGACCAGTCTTGAGGCGCTGGCGAAGCTGAAGCCGGTCAACAGGCGCGATGGCGCGACGGTGACGGCGGGTAATGCGTCTGGTGTCAATGATGGTGCCGCCGCGCTCATCATCGCTTCAGCGGAAGCGGCGAAGAAATACGGTCTGACGCCGATTGCCCGCATTCTCGGCGGTGCCGCCGCCGGCGTGCCGCCGCGCGTCATGGGCATCGGCCCGGCCCCGGCCTCGGCCAAGCTCCTGGCGCGGCTCGGGTTGAAGCAGGAACAGCTTGACGTGATCGAACTCAACGAGGCCTTTGCCAGTCAGGGCCTTGCGACGTTGCGCCAGCTTGGTATTGCCGATGACGATGCGCGGGTAAATGCCAATGGTGGCGCGATTGCGCTTGGTCATCCGCTCGGCATGTCCGGTGCGCGCATTGCCGGCACGGCGGCGCTCGAACTTTCGCTGACCGGCAAGCGGCTTGCGCTCGCCACCATGTGCATCGGCGTCGGGCAGGGTATTGCCGTGGCGCTGGAGCGGGTCTGACGGGACAAACGGCTTCGGTATGGGGATACAGGCGAGTGCTGTCGTGATAAGACGCAGCCTCAGCATTTTTCCCATGACGCTCGCCACCATATCCCTTCACCATGTTGGATTCCATCATCATCCGTGACATGTTTTGCGAGATATGACGGGAATCTTTCCGCCTGCGGGAGCCAACATGAAGCGTCCAACCATCACCGATGTCGCAAAAGCCGCCGGCGTCAGCGTCGCCACCGTCGACCGGGTGCTGAACGGCCGCCTGCCGGTGCGGGAGGAGACCGCGCGGCGGGTGTTTGAGGCGGCGGAGAAGGTCGGCTTTCATGCCACCAACATCATTCGCCAGCGCATGCTGGCCGATATGCCGTCCTATAGTCTCGGCATCATCCTGCGCAAGGAACGGCATGCCTTTTACCAGACCTTCGCCGACGAGCTGGAGCTTGCGGCGCGTAACGTCCGGGATCGTCATCTCAATCTGCGCATCGAATTCGCCCAGTCGGGCGAGCCGGGCGAGCTTGCGGCGCTGCTGACCGGCATGAAGGGCCGTGCGCAGGCGGTTGCCGCCACGGGGCCGGACCATCACGATGTCACGGCCGCTGTCGAGGGGTTGAAAGCCAAGGGTATACCGACCTTTTCGCTGCTGTCTGATTTTGCTCAAGGCGTGCGGGAGGCCTATCTCGGCGCCAACAACATGAAGGTGGGGCGCACGGCGGCCTGGATGATCTCGCAGCTGGCGCGCAGCAAGGGCAAGGTACTTCTGCTGCTGGGCGGGCACCGTTTCCACGGCCATTCGCTGCGCGAAACCGGCTTTCGCAGCTACATGCGGGAATATGCGCCGGAATTTGAGGTGATGGATGCCCTCATCACGCTGGAAACGCGTCGCCTGACCTATGAGCTTGTCATGGACACCATCGCCAAGCACCGCGATCTCGTCGGCATCTATTGCATCGGCGGTGGCATGGAAGGGGTGATCGAGGCGCTGCAGCAGGAAAACCGGCAGGAAAACATCGTCTGCCTCGTGAATGAACTGACGCCCGAATCCCGTCAGGCGCTGCTGGAAAGGCGCATCAGCGGCGTTTTCCAGACACCGTTACGCGAGCTATGCACCGACCTTCTGGCCACGATGGTTCACACCATCGAACACGGCATGGCGGAAACGCCGGGACAGCGTTTTGTGCCTGCACATCTGTGGGTTCCTGAGAGCCTTTGATGGTTTGATGGATTCCATCATAAATCCGATGCCCGTTTCTATCAGGCTTGATGGTTTCGGCGGTCTCTGACGCGTTGACGCCGGGGCCGGACTAGGAAATCTTGGCCGCCGGTGGAACGGGCAGGAGGCCGGACCCACACGACATTAGATTATTTCAAGGCTGTTTGACGCTGCGGGTTTTTCTTCGCGGCGAAGGCCAGCTTTTGCCGGAAGGCGGTGGCGGCGCGATGCGCTCAGGCCGGCTCGACCGGTTCTTTTCAAAGGGGTTTGGAGGAGAACGACATGAAAAGACATTTCGCAATTGCAGCTTTCGCCACGATGCTGGCAACGGGCGCTTCGGCGCAGACCGTCGGCGTTTCGATGGCCCTGTTCGACGATAATTTCCTGACCGTGCTGCGCAACGGCATGATCGATTATTCCAAGGGCATGAGCGGCGTTTCGCTGCAGGTCGAGGATGCGCAGAACGATGTCGGCAAGCAGCTGAGCCAGGTGCAGAACTTCGTCGCTGCCGGCGTCGATGCCATCATCGTCAATCCTGTCGATACGGACGCGACCGTAGCACTTTCGCAGGCCGCTGCCGCCGCCGGCATTCCGCTCGTTTACGTCAACCGCCAGCCGGTCAATCTCGACAGCCTGCCGGACAAACAGGCCTTTGTCGCCTCCGATGAAAAACAATCGGGCACCCTGCAGACGCAGGAAGTCTGCCGGCTTTTGAAGGAAGCGGGCAAGACGGAAGCCAAGGCGGTGGTGATGATGGGCGAGCTTTCCAACCAGGCCGCCCGCATGCGCACGCAAGATATCAAGGATGTCGTCGCCACGCCCGAATGCAGCTTCATCAAGCTTGTCGAGGAGCAATCCGCCAACTGGTCGCGCACGCAGGGCTCGGACCTGATGACCAACTGGCTTTCAGCCGGCGTTGAATTCGATGCCGTCATTTCCAACAATGACGAGATGGCCATTGGCGCCATCCAGTCGCTGAAGGCGGCAGGCCGGTCGATGGACAGCGTCATCATCGCCGGCATCGATGCCACGCAGGACGCGCTTGCCGCCATGGCGGCGGGCGATCTGGATGTGAGCGTTTTCCAGAACGCCGCTGGCCAGGGCAAGGGTGCGCTGGATGCGGCGCTGAAACTCGCCAAGGGCGATGCGGTGGACAAGAAGGTCTTCGTACCCTTCGAACTCGTCACGCCTGACAACCTCAAGAACTATCAGGCCAAGAACTGAGCCATCCAAGAAATGAGCCATGGCCTTGCCCAGGCGGCTTCTCCGCTCCCGGGGAGTGCCGCCGGGCAGGCCGAACGCGCCGGAGCCGGCAGGATGGCCGGCTCCGGCGACACGACATGAAGCAACCAGCAGCGATTTCCGTGGGAGGAAACCTTGAAGAAACTATTGATGTCGACGGCACTCTGCATTTTCGCGACACCGGCCCTTGCCGAGACCCGTATCGCGGTGTCCATGACGTCTTTCGACAATCCGTTTCTGACGATCCTGCTCAACGGCATCAGGGCCGAGGCCGGGCGCGATAAAAATATCGAGCTTCTGGTTGAGGATGCCCAGCTTGATCCGTCGAAACAGCTCAATCAGGTGCAGAATTTCATCGCCAATGGTGTCGACGCTATCATCGTCAATGCCGTGGATGGCGACGCCACTGCCGCAATCACCAAGGCCGCATCAGCCGCCAAAATTCCGCTTGTCTATGTCAACCATCCGCCGGCCGAGTTGGAAACCGGCCTGCCTGACGGAACGGCCTTTGTCGGTTCCAACGAACTCGATTCCGGCACCATGGAAGCTGAAGCCGCCTGCAAGCTGATGGGCGGCAAGGGCAAGGCCGTCATCCTGATGGGACCATTGGAAAATCACGCGGCGCTGGTGCGCACCAAGGATGTCGAAACGGTGTTTTCCAAACCGGAATGCAAGATCGAAATCCTCGAAAAGCAGACAGCGAACTGGAGCCGCACGCAGGCGCAGGACCTTGTCTCCTCCTGGCTGACGGCGGGCATCCAGTTCGATGCCGTCATCGCCAATAATGATGAAATGGCGATCGGCGCCGCGCAGGCCCTCAAGGCAGCGGGCGTTTCCATGAAGGATGTCGTCATTGCCGGCATCGACGCCACGCCGGACGGTCTTGCCGCCATGCAGGCCGGCGATCTCGACATCACCGTTTACCAGAATGCGACGAAGCAGGGCGAGGTCTCCGTCCAGACGGCGGTGAAGGCCGCTGCCGGGCAAGGTACCGAGAAGACGCTCTGGGTGCCGTTTGAACTCGTCACCCCGGAAAACATGTCCGCCTACGCGAAATAGACGGGGCTTCGGCCCCGTTCGTTTATCACTACACTGGAAACAGCCATGAAACATACGCTCGACCCCCACATGTTCCGACACCTTTCGCTGGCCGAGACCTGCCGCAAGGTTGCCGAACTCGGCTATGATTACGTCGAACTTTCGCCGCGTCCGGATTTTCTCTCGTGGTGGACACGGCCCAAGGTCTATCCCGAACGGGTCGCCGAATTCAAAAAGGCGTTGAAGGACCATGGTGTCGGCCTCGCCACGCTGCAGCCGATGTATCGCTGGGCAAGCCCTTACCCGGACGAATGGGAGGTGGCGATCGACAATTGGAAACGCGCCATCGAGATTGCCGTCGAGATGGAATGCCCGATGTTCGTTTCGGAATTCGGCCGTGGCGGCTCGCCGGAGCGCAGCCTTAACGACCGTTCCGGCCTGCACCGCCCGGAAACCTGCGAGGCGCAATTCTTCCGCGCCATGGATATTCTGGTGCCGATCCTCGAGCGGGAAGGGCTGGTGCTGTCGCTTGAGGCGCATCCCGAAGACTGGATCGAGGAAATCGCCCCGGCCATCGACATCATCAAGACCATCAATTCCAAGGCGGTAAAGGCATCCTTCATCGCGCCGCACACGTTCTTTTACGGGCCGGACATGGTGGCGAACCTGCGCGCGACCGAGGGCCATCTGGTGCATGTGCGCCTTGCCGACACCTATGACCACAACAAGTCGTCGCAGCTGCGTTACATCGTCAATCCCCCCGGCTCGAAGGTGAGGGTGCATCAGCACACCGATTTCGGCCAGGGCGAGATCGACTGGGAAACCTTCTTTGCGACGCTTGCCGACATGAAATTCGATGGCGTGCTGTCGAACTGCGTCTTTGCCTGGGAAGACCGCGTCGATGAAAGCGCGCGGTTCATGCTCAGCGAAACCCGGCGATACGTCGCCAAATACTGGAAATGAGGTTTTTCAGATGACTGTCAGAATTGGTGTCGTCGGCACCGGCGCAATCGGGCGTGATCATGCCCGCCGTATCAACAAGGTTCTGGGGGGCGCGAAGATCGTTGCGCTGAGCGACGTCAACCGCGCCTCGGCCGAGGCGGTCAAAAACGACATCGCCCCGGATGCCGTCGTGTTCGCCACCGGCGAAGAGCTGATCGCATCGCCGGACGTGGATGCCGTGCTCGTCACCTCATGGGGCGCAACCCATGAGCAATATGTGCTGGCGGCCATTGCCGCCGGCAAGCCGTGCTTCTGCGAAAAGCCGCTGGCGACAACGGCCGAAGGCGCAAGACGCATCGTCGACGCCGAGGTGGCGCATGGCAAACGGCTGGTTCAGGTGGGCTTCATGCGCCGTTACGACGCCGGTTACGTGGCGCTGAAAAAGGCCGTGGCTAACAGGATCGGCGCGCCGATCATGGTGCATGCCGCCCATCGCAACCCGACGGTTCCGGAGCAATATGTCACGCCCATGGCGATCCATGACACGATGATTCATGAGATCGACGTGCTGCGCTGGTTGCTTGACGATGACTATGTTTCGGCCCGCGTCCTCTTTCCCCGCTCCGCCGCCCGCAGCCATGCCAAGCTGAGGGACCCGCAGATCGTCATTCTGGAAACCGCCAAGGGCACGATCATCGACGTCGAAATCTTCGTCAATTGCCACTACGGCTATGATATCCAGTGCCAGGTGGTGGGCGAAGACGGCATTGCCAGCCTGCCGGAGCCGATGTCGGTGCAGACCCGCCTCGGTGCCAAGCTGCAGAACGATATCCTCACCGACTGGAAGGATCGCTTCATCGCCAGCTACGATGTCGAACTGCAGGATTTCATCCACGCGGCGGCAAAGGGCACGGCGTCCGGACCGAACTCCTGGGACGGGTACGTGGCCGCTATCACCTCTGACGCCTGCGTGGCCGCGCAGGAGAAGGACGGGGCGGCCGTCGCAATCGAACTTCCCACCCGTCCCGCCCTTTATCAGTGAGGTCTTTCATGCGTTTTGCCATCAACCACATCACCGCGCCGAAGCTTTCCCTTGAGGCGTTCTTCGCGACAGCCCGCGAACTCGGCCTCACCGAAGTCGAAATCCGCAACGACCTGCCAGACATCGTCGGCACGGTGAATCCGGCCGAGGTAAAAGCGGCGGCCGAAAAGGCAGGCGTGACGATCATCTCGATCAATGCGCTTTACCCCTTCAACGTCTGGTCGGGCGACCTGCCTGCGCGGGCCGTCGTGATGGCCGATTATGCGGCGGCAAGCGGCGCGAAGGCGCTGGTCATGTGCCCGCTCAATGACGGCACGGCGGTGTCTTTTGATAATCTCGTCACGGCGCTGAAGGCCATGAAACCGATCCTCGAGGAACGCGGGCTGACGGGCCTTGTCGAGCCACTCGGCTTCCCGGTCTCCTCGCTGCGCACCAAGGCCGAGGCCATCAAGGCCATCGACGCGGCCGGTGGCGGCGATGTCTACAGGTTGGTGCACGACACCTTCCACCACCATCTCGCAGGCGAGACCGAGTTCTTCCCGGAGCGAACGGGACTGGTCCACATTTCCGGGGTGATCGATCCCGCCGTCTCTGTCGCCGACATGCTCGACGCCCACCGCGTTCTGGTGGATGGCGGCGACCGGCTGGAGAATGTCGCCCAGATCAGGACGCTCGAGGCGGCCGGTTACAAGGGACCTTACAGCTTCGAACCCTTCGCGACGGAAGTGCACGACCTGAAAGACCCCGCCGCTGCCGTAAAGAGCAGCATCGACCATATCTCCCAGGCGCTCTGACCGCCTTGCCGCCCGTGGTTCGCCGCGGGCGGCGTTTCTTGCGGGGGATTAAAAACCCAAAGAAATCAATTCCGCATTTACGGATGATGCTGTAGTCTTCCGCAGATTAGAGAGCAGCAAACGGGCAAGGGTATTCTTCAGATCGACTGCGTGAGGCAGGCTTTCTGCCCGCACCGTCCGAAGAAGAGTGGTTGAATTTCCCCTTTATGAAAATAGACAGGAAAACGACGCTTAAGGACGTGGCGCGGGAGGCGAATGTTTCGCTGAGTACCGCTTCGCATGCCCTCAACGGCACCGCGCCCTTGACCGCACAGGTTCGCGAGCGGGTGCTGGAGGCGGCTCGCACGCTTGGTTACCTTGAAAACCGCCGGCAGAAGGCGACCATCGCCACCCTGCGTGTTGTGTTGCTCGCCATGACCAATGACGCCGCGCCGCAGAGCGATCTCAACATGGTCAGCTGGACGATGCTGAACGGCTTCCGGCGCGAATGCGAGAAGCGTGGCATTCGCATCGTTCCCTTTGTCAGCACGACGAGCCGGCTCGATCCCGTTTCCGTCGCGGAGGCTGCCGATGCCGACAATGTCGATGGCATTGTGGTCTTGAATGATGACAGGTCGCAACTGGTCGAGGCGCTGTCCGCGCTTGGCAGGCCGGTGGTGCTGATCAATGGCGAAGACCCGGCCATGATCGTTGATACGGTGACGGCCGAAAACCGTTTTGGCGCGCGGCTCGGTATCGAGCATCTGCTGTCGCTCGGACATCGCAATATCCTGCATATCACCTGGAAGGGCCGCACGACGATCCGCCGCCGGTATGATGGCTATAGCGACGCCTTTCTGGCGGCGGGACTGACGGTTCCGGCCGATATGGTCATGGAGGTGGAAAGCTACGAGCCGGAATGGGGTGAGGCCGCAATCCGCCGCCTGCTGGCCGAGACATGCCCGCTTAGAAACGCGACGGCGATCTTCTGTGCCGCTGACAATCTGGCGCTCGGCTGCCTGAAGGCGCTGACGGAAGCCGGTATCCGGGTTCCCGACGATGTCTCGGTGCTGGGTTTTGACGATATCATGCCGGCTGCCTTCAGCGCGCCGCCGCTCAGCACCATACAATTGCCCGCAGACCGGTTAGGCGGTGCCGCCCTTTCGTTACTGGAGCAGCGGCTTGTGGCGGCCGATCCGACCAGGCCGGCGCATCGGCTGGAACTTGGTTGTCGGCTGGTTTTAAGGGGCAGCATCGCGGCGCCACCCAAGTAGGGCGGTGGCGGCTCTTTCTGGTGGCCATATGCTTTGGGGCGGTCATCCGTCATTCCGGCCTTGAGCCGGAATCCAGCCAGCCCAAGTCCTTGGGCTGAAAAGACTCCTTTCGCCGCGCAGACGCGCGTCGGCTGGATACCGGCTCAAGGCCGGTATGACGGAGGGGATGGGCCTGCGTCATCCGAGTTGCCAACGGGGCTGCGGTTTCACCGCAAGCCGTATTGCTCCCTTTACTTCATCCCCGTGCCGGCAATTCCCGTCGTGATGTAACGCTGCAGGAACAGGAACACGACGGTAACAGGTGCGAGGCTAAGGAAGGTCATGGCGAGAATATAGTGCCATTGCACCGAGAACTCGCCCTGGAAGGCGTTCAGCCCCACCTGCAGCGTGAAGTTCTCGCGGCTGCTGAGAACGATCAGCGGCCAGAGGAAGTCGTTCCAGCGCCACAGAACCGAGAAGATGGCGAGAACCGCGAGCGCCGGCGCCGTCAGCGGCAGGATGATGCGCCAGAAGATACGGAATTCGCTGGCGGCATCGACGCGGGCCGCCTCGATCAGCTCATCGGGAATGGTCAGCATATATTGCCGCAGCAGGAACACGCCGGTTGGCGTCGCCACGGTGGGGATGATGACGCCCCAGAGATTGTCGACGAGACCGACGCCGACGATGACGAGATAGGCCGGCACCATGACGACGGTGAGCGGGATCATCAGGGTGGAGATGATCAGCACGAAAATCGCCTTTTCGCCGCGGAAGCGGTATTTCGAGAGGGCAAAGGCCGCCATGGCATTGACGATCAGCGTCAGGATGGTCGCCACGAAAGTGACGAAGACCGAGTTCTTGAGGAAGGTGAGGAAGCTGAAGCGGGTCAGCGGATCGGTGAAGTTCTCTGTCGCGATGGTCAGCTTCTGGACGGGCGTTATTTCCCGTGTATCAACGCTGACCGGCGGGCCGGGATTGGCCGGGTCGACCATCTGGGCTTTCAGGCCAACGCGGCGGACCATGGCCATTTCCCGCTCCACGCCATCGATGGTGGCTTTCCACAGGCTGAGCTGTTTGTCGTAACCTGGCACCTCCACCTGTACGGCGGCGCGTGGCAGAAGGCTTGGCGGAAACCGGGTGATTTCGGCTTCCGGCTTCAGCGATGACATGGCGGCCCAGACGACCGGGATGAGGACGGCGAGCGTGCCGCCGATGAGCCAGACCCAGGACAGGATATCGGTAAGGCCGATCCGGCCGGGGCGGCGGGTGCGCGTGAGGAACGCGACGGCGTTGGACATGGTCAGGACTCCATCTTTTTGCCGAGGCGCAGCTGCACGAGGGTGAGTGCGAGAAGCACAAGACCCATCAGAACCGATGCGGCGGAGGCAAGGCCGAACAGCCTGAGATCGCTGCCGAAGGCCATCTGGTAGATATATTGCACCACGAATGTATTGGCCGTGCCCGGCCCGCCGCCATTTGTCAGAACCCAAGCCTCATCAAAGATTTGCACCGAGCGGATCATCAACAGGATCAGCACGACGAGCAGGTTGGGGGCGAGCAGCGGCAGGGTGATACGCAGCAGCGTGCGCCGGGGCGAGGCGGCGTCGATGGCGGCGGCTTCGTAGAGGTCTTTCGGGATTGCCTGAAGGCCGGCCAGCAGGATGAGCGTATAAAAGCCCATATGGAACCAGACCGAGACCACCACGACGAAGAAGCGCGACCAGCCGACATCCAGCAGGAAGATTTCCGGCGGCACACCGAGCATCTGCAGGAAGGCGTTCAGCAGGCCGTTGCGGTCTAGGAACCATTTCCAGATAAGGCCGATGACGACCGGCGACAGCAGGACCGGATAAAAGAACATGGCGCGGAAGAAGCCGCGTGCCGCAATCGCCCGGTTGAGGATCAGCGCGGTGACCAGCGCGACGAACAGCGTCGCGGTGACATTAAAACCGACGAACCACAGCGTGTTCCAGATCGCCGTCCAGAACAGGGATTCCCGGCAGCTTCCGGGGTCCATATAGCTCTGGCAATCGAGCAGCTTGCCGAAATTTTCGAGCCCGACGAAGGGGCGGTCGCTGATCAGGAGTTCGGTGCCGCCGGTAAAGGCGTAACCGACGGCAATCGCAATCGGCAGGAAGGTGAAGATGCCGAACAGGACGAGGTTCGGCATGAGGAAAATATAAGGCATGCGCTTTTTGCCGATCACCCGCTCTATGAAGTTAAGCGGCACTTCGGCGATCGCCATCACGGCGTCGAGCGCGCGGTCGGACAGTCTGGCAAGCTTCTGATTGGCCATGCTACCCTCTCCCCTGGCTGTTGAGACGCGGCAATGCCAGTTCCGTTACGGGATCGAAAACGTGCACCCTTTCAGGCGCCGGCATGATCTTCAGCACCGAGCCGGAAGCCGGCGCAAAATGGCCCGCCTGATGCACGATGATCTGCTCTTTCTGGCCCTGAAGATTGCCATAGAGATAGGTCTCGGTGCCGAGGCTTTCGTGGTACTGCACCTCGAAGGGCAGGCCGGCATTGTCGGTGATGGTGAAATGCGAAGGGCGGATGCCCGCCAGAACCGCCTGTCCGGGAGATACCTCTCCCGGTTCGACGAGGCAGGGCAGGGAGACGCCGTATCCGGGGTCGATGGCGATGTTGCCGTCGCTGTCCCTGGTAATTGTGCCCTTGAGAATATTCATGCGCGGCGAACCGAGGAAACCGGCAACGAAGAGGTTGCGCGGATTGTCGAACAGCTGGAGCGGGCTGCCCACCTGCTCGATGCGCCCGGCGCGCAGCACCACGATCTTGTCAGCCATGGTCATGGCTTCCACCTGATCATGGGTGACGTAGATCATCGTCGTCTTGATATCGCGGTGCAGGCGGGTGATTTCGGCGCGCGTCTGCACGCGCAGCGCCGCATCGAGGTTCGACAGCGGCTCGTCGAACAGGAAGATGTCAGGCTCGCGCACGATGGCGCGGCCGATGGCGACGCGCTGACGCTGGCCACCGGAAAGCTGTTTCGGCTTGCGGTCGAGATAGGGCTCGATGGCCAGCATGCGCGCCGCCTCGTTGATGCGGCTTTCGATTTCCGCCCGCTTGAAACGCAGGTTTTCCAGGCCGAAGGCAAGGTTCTTGCGCACGCTCATATGCGGATAAAGCGCATAGGACTGGAACACCATGGCGATCTTGCGCTCGGCCGGCGACAGGGCGCTGACATCGCGCCCGCCAATGCCGATGGTGCCTGACGTGACATCCTCAAGGCCGGCGATGATGCGCAGCAGTGTCGATTTTCCGCAGCCCGAGGGGCCGACGAAAACGACGAACTCGCCGTTTTCGATCTGAAGATCGATATCATGCAGCACATGAACGGCACCGAATGCCTTGTTGAGATTTTCTAGTTTCAGACTTCCCATCACCTGCTCCCTTCGGACAAGTTCGTCATCGCGACGATCTCTTGTTTATTCCAGCCCTCGGGCAAGGGCGTCGTTCTTTTAATGGCGACATCGCGTGCCGCAAATCCTTCCACGCCGGCAAGATAGACCGCCGGCATTCCACCGGGATAATCTTCCAGACCGACGATCCTGCCTTCGGCATCCCGCGTCCAGGCATTGGCGCGGCCTGCCGCATCGGGGCTTGGGGCAATATCGGCATTGGTGGGGCGCAGATCATATTGCAGACCGGTGCCCAGCTTGCCGGGCTGCTGCGACAGCGTGATGCGCTCCAGCCTGACATTGTGGATGCCGGCTTTCGACGTGGCGACGAGATTGATTGCGCCTTCCATGGAGCCGCTCAGATCTTCCACGACCAGATTGTCGACGCTGCCGGCCTGACGCTCGGGGCGGCGGTCGACGACGGTGACGGTCACAGCCTCGCCGGAGCCCCAGAAGCCTCCCGGCGTTTCGTGGCACTCGGCCTCGATCCGTGAAAAGCGGATATTGCGCATGGCACCGCCATCCCGGGAGAAAAGGCCGATGCCGCGATTGGACTCGACGATTTTGCAATCCTCGAACACCACATTGGTGAAATCGCCGAAGGATTCCGTGCCAAGCTTCAGGGCGCAGCTGACGCTGGAAACGATGCAGCGGCGAACCGTGATGTCATCGCAGACGCCGACCGCCTTGCCGTCCGGCCCGGCGCTGGTCTTCAGGCAGATGCCGTCATCGGCAGTCGAGATAAAGCAATCCTCGATCAGCGCGCGCCGGCAGGCATCCAGCACGATGCCATCCGTATTGGGCAGGCGGCGGTCGTTTTCGATGCGGAGATTGCGGAAATTGAGATCGTCGCAATCGACCATATGCAGCGTCCACATGGGCGAGCCATTGACGAAGAGGTTTTCAAGGCGAATGTTGCGGCAGGCTTCCAGCACCATCACGCGTGGACGCCGTGCCGCCGGGATATAGGTTCCCATAGCCTCGTCATCGCCGGTGATGAAGTGCTCGCCGCCGGCCTCGATGCGGCCGGGGCCGGTGACGGCGATGTCGCTTGCGCCCCGGGCAACGATCATGCCGCGATTGGATGCCTCGGCGATCACCGAAACCGTTGTATGGGCATAGGCCTCGTAATCGGAAACAGGGGCGAGCACCGCATCTTCGGCAAGGTGCAGCTCCACGCCGCTCTTGAGCTGCAGGCCGCCGCTGATATGGCGACCGGCCGAAAGCGACACGCGACCGCCACCCGCTGCCGAGACCGTATCGATCGCCCGCTGAATGTCGGCCGTGGCATCACGGCCATCGGTCGTGATGGTGATGTCTGATTGCGCGCTCATGATACCTGCGGCCTTTTCAGGAACACGTCGATCAGCAGCAGCATCGTCAGCGCCTGCCCGTAGGGCGTCGGTAGATTGGGAATGCGGCGGTAGAAATCGAGATCATGGCCCATGGGGGTACCATCGGAGACGCCGTGAACAACGCCTTCGTCATCGATGTTGCCGAGCACCGCCTTCAACGCCCGTTCCGCATACGGCCGGTTCTCTTCTCCGAGAATGCCGGCTTCGATGCCACGCAGAATGCCATAGGCGATGCCTGATGTGGCCGACGTTTCCACCGGCGAGGTCGGGTCGTCGAGCAGCGTGTGGAACATGCCGTCTTCGCGCTGATATTGGCGCAGCGATCGCACCTGGCTTGCCAGCACATTGGCGAGGAAACGCCTATCCTTTTCGTCAAGTGTCGGCACCAGTTCGAAAAGTTCGGGAATGGCAACCGTTATCCAGGAATTGCCGCGCGCCCAGAAGGCATGAGCGAAATTGTGACGGCCGTTGAAGGTCCAGCCGTGATACCAGAGCCCGGTGACGGGGTCCGAGAGATAACGCGTATGGACCATGAACTGGTAGACCGCCTCGTCGATCCAGTCCTGACGTTTGCAGACGACGCCGGCGCGGGCGAGGAACAGACATGCCATGAACAGCGTGTCGTCCCAGAGTTCTCCCTCATTCAGCCGCTCCTTGACGACGTGCTGGAAGCCGCCATCTTCGGTTTTCGGCAATTTATGCACCAGCCATTCGGCCCAGTCTTCCACCAGCGTCCGGAAATCCGGCCGGTCGACATGTTCGGTGAGGATGACAAGCGGCAGCATCGGGGCGGAACTGTTGATCTGGCGCGGCGGCAGGCCACGTTCGATCTGCCAGCCATACCACGTCACGAGGTCATCCAATGCCTTCCGGTCGTTGGCGGCGAGCGCCCGGCGCAGGAAGCCGTAAAGGCCCACACCCACTTCCCAGTCCCACTCATCGAACTGGATCTTGCCATCGGAACTGCCGCTGACCAGACCTTCCTGAATGCCCTTGAGGCGGCTGAAGGCGGCGGCGACATTGTCGATCGTCGTCCTGAGAGTGTCTTTTTCCATGCTTGGCTGGTTCATCTGTCAAATTCCGCTAGGAGCATTTCCAGTAAAAGCGGGGATCGCTTTTACGTCCGGACAATGCGTTAAAACAAAGAGCTAGAGCGTTTTCGCGTTTCGCAGAAAAGCGGAAAGGCTCTGGGAGTAGAATGGTTGTGCCGCGCCGCCCGATGCGGGGTCGGCACTGTCGAAGGTGATTTCCGGCTGGGGCTGGTCGTGGTCGAAGGCCATGACCTGCCCGCCAATGGTGAATGCGCCGTCCCAGGTCAGGGTAAGCTCAGCTCCGCCCGGCGGCGTGACCGAGAGCAGCCGGCTTTCGGCATCGAAGGTGATCTGCGTGGCGAGGATTTTTGCCCGGAAGCGGGAGAAGGCTTCCATATCCCCGCAGCCGATGATGCCAACCCAGCCGGCGCGGCGGCCGGGCGATCTGACCTCGCGATTGGCGGTGGCGCCGGCAGTGATGGGCTGAAGCCCGTTCGTCGCATAAAGTGCGGCAAAGCCGCGGCTCGAGCGGGTGATGAGCCAGTTGCCTTCCGTCAGCACCTCGTCCAGCCCGTCGCGGCCGAGATAGGCATGGGTCCAGTCATTGCGGTGATCTTGCGTATCGAAGATCAGCATGGCCAGATCGCGATGTTGCGCCACGCGCGGCAGGATGCCGCTCCCCGCCCAGTAGGAGGGGCGCTGGGTGCCCCACGGATCGTCTTCGCCCGGATGATTGACCCAGAGCCGCGCCATCGGGTGGCCGGCGAGTTTGATATCCATGACGTGTTGCTGATGGCCCTTGCGGCCGGTCTTGTGGTCGACCACGGTGGAAAGCTGCGCGGCCTCGTTCTTGAACAGCACGAGCTTGCCGGGCTCCAGCCCCTGCGCGTAACGCGCCTCTACCATGCGGCCGCCCTCAAGCTGGGAAAGGGCGGCAAGATGTGCCGGTGGCAGGTAATCGCCGCAGCAGAACATCGGCAGAGAGGCGACGCCGTTGTTGAGCCAGCCTTGGCCGAAGGCGACCTCGGCGAAGGGTGCCAGTTCCGTCAGCGGCCCGGCGCGCAGCTCCTTGTCATAGGCTCTGCCCTGCGAACCGGAGGGGACGCCGCCGAGCGTATGCAGCGCGATCATTTCGAAGATGAGATCGAGCTGGTAGCGCGCACGTGCTGCAAGCTCCGGTCCGGCCCAATGTTCGATGGCGAGAAGGCCGATGAAATCCACGGGATAATAGGCGGCCGAATTCCATTCGGCGAGGCCGTGCGCCTCGACGCTGTCGAACCAGCGCTCCAGCCGGTCGGCGGCGAGCGCGGCCTGCTCTCTGCCGGTGCGGCCGGAGGCGGTGAAGACGGCGTCGGGCAGATAGTGTCCGGCGAGCAGCTGGCTGGTGTGGAAGCAGAGAACATGGTTCTCGCTCCAGAACCACATGACGTCGTTACCCGACTCGTCCACCCAGTAGCGATAGCCAAGGATCGAAGCGTCGATCCGCGCTCGCATTTCGGCCGGCAGGCGGTCACTATGGGCGCACACCAGCCAGAGCAGCGGGATCATGATGAAATCGGAGCAGTCCTCGCGCCGGTCGATGGAGCGCAGCGTCGCATCGACAATGCCGCCGATGGTTTTGAAGTCATCGCTGCCGGTGGCGACCATCGCCAGCGCCCGGCCGATGCGCCATGCGCCGAAACGGGCGCTGAAGGAGAGGGCGGCCTTTTTTCGCCCGTTGATATCGGGATTGGAGGTTTCCGGCGCTATATCATGCATGAAGGCTGCGTCGATGACGCGGGTGACCGTTCCCGCGCCCGAGCCCATGGTGATCCTGACGCCATGATATCCGTCCGAAATGCCCGTCGTCTCGGGGATTGTCAGCGTGGATTGCCCGGCCTTCAGCACGGTATCGACTTCCGCCAGCGCGGCGCGTTCATGCCCATGGCTTTTGACCGCAATGTGCACGGGCAGGTCGCGCGCAGGGGCTGCTCCGAAAACCAGTTCGAGGGCGGTACCGCAAAACACGTCGCGTGCCGGGCGAACATCGCGCACCAGCGCGGCAAGGCGCTTCGTTTCTTCGCGGTCGAGCGGTACCGGCAACACGACTGTCAGCGGCGTCGAATCGATAACCTCAAGCTCGAAGAACCAGATGATGTCGCGTTCCGCCAGATCCTCGCAGAGCAGCAGCACCTCGTTGTCGCCGGCCGCAAGGTCGAGCGTCACATCGCTGTTGGTTTCGACATTACGGATAAAAGGTTCGAAGCGCACCTGTTCAGCGCCGTTCACCCAGATGCGGACGCCGCCGCAGGTGCGCAGCCGGAAATGTGCTTTTCGTGCTGTGTTGCTGCGGAAGGTGCCTTTCAGCCAGCGCTGCACATGAGTGGGAACGTGCCAGAAACCGGTGAATTCGACGCGGCGGTTGGAACCCGGCAGGTTGAGGTGAGACACCGCAAAGCCACTCTCGGGCGCGATGTCGCGGCCGATCATGGTCTGCTGGAAAGCCTTGCGGCAGGGAAGGTCGCCGACATCGACGAAACCATTGATGAAACGGTAATTGACCCGGTCTTCCGCCGGTGCGGGTGTGCCCGGAAACGATGTCTCCACCGGATCTGAGACGATCCAGGCGGTCACCGTCTCGCCGTCGGCGACGGTATATGTTGGCTGCGACGCATCCGTCGCCAAAGGTCCATCCGTCATAATGGATCGCCTCCCTTCGATCTTTATGAAATTATTTTCACAATTCGATTTTCGCTTTTTCGCGTCGATTTGTGCGATTTATGTAAAACAAACAGCTTGACGTTTATTCTGTCAAGCCGCAAAACAGGATAAATCGAATTAAGCAGAGGAGCTTCTATTCGATTTGTGAAAATATTTTCATTGGGAGGATGAGCATGATGAAATTGTTTTCGGGCGTCAGCGCCCTTGTAATTGCCTCCGTCGCCGGTCTTGCAGCCGCGCAGGCCGAGACCCGCACGATCACTTTCCTTTTTACGGATGACGACCAGGGTTACGTGCAGCGCATGGCCGACCTCAGCAAGGAGTTCGAAACGGCCAATCCGGGCGTGAAGATCAACTTCGTGTCTTCGGGTTACGACGCCGTTTCCAAGCAGCTGCCGGTACAGCTGGCGGTCGGCGAAGGCCCTGACATTGCCAAGATCACCGACTGGCAGCTTGCCCCCTATTATCTCGACATGCGGCCTTACATGAAAGATGCGGAGGCCTTCGCAAAGCTGCATGGTTCGAGCCTCAATCAGCTTCGCCTGCCCAACGTCAACGATCCGCAGTCGATCAACGGTTACATGGCGTCGCAGACGCTGAACCTGCCCTTCGTCAACAAGACGCTGTTCGAGCAGGCGGGTGAGCCCTTGCCCGGCCCGACCGCGAAATTCAGCGAGATCGTCGAGGCTTCCGCCCGCGTCGCCAAGGCGACCGGCGTGCAGATCCCCTTCACCATGGACCGTTCCGGCCACCGCTTCTCCGGCGGCGCTTTCGCTTACGGTTCGAGCTATGTGAAGGACGGCAAGTTCAGCTTCCCGGATGATGCGGCGAAAAAATACATCGCCGATATCTATTCATGGACACAAAATGGCAGCTTCCCCAAGGAAATGTGGGGTGCCGCCGGCGGTTCGCAGTACAAGAACATGGGTGACGAATTCGTCAACGGCAATGTCGTGACCTATCTGGCCGGCAACTGGATGGTGAACCCGTTCCAGAACAAGATCGGCGACGCCTTCGAATGGACGGCGATCAATGCGCCCTGCGGCGATGCCGGATGCTACGCCATGCCGGGCGGCACCGCGATTGTCGGCTTTAAGCGTACCAAATATCCTGAAGATGTCGCTCATTTCGTCGAATTCCTCGGCTCCGAGAAGGTGCAGCGGGAAATCGCCGAGAACTATGTCGTCCTGACCGGCGCTGAAATCGTCGATCCGCAATACAAGCTGAAGAGCGAAGATGCCAAGGCGGCGATGAAGGTCTTCCTCGACAACAAGAAGAACGTGCCGCAGGCGGCTCGCGATTTCGAGCGCGCCAAGGGCGGCAGTGCCATGTATCAGCAGATCGTCCAGCGCATGAGCCAGCTGATCGTCGGCGAGTTGACGCTTGACCAGACCTATAAGGTCCTGGCTGACGATGTCGCCAAGATCAACGAGGCCGTTGCGGTCAAGAAGTAATTGGCCCGGCATCCGGCTTTGCCGGAGTAACGAAGCCATTGAACCCTATGCCCGGAGCCGGTCTTCGGGCATATCTCTCCGCTTTTTCCGGGCGGATATTGCCACATATGCTGTCTCGATCAGCATCATCGAAAAACTGAAATACGCTCCGTTTAAGCCTGATGACGAGGCGCGCGGAACGCTGCGCCGCCTGTTTTCGTCACGCGTCACTCGCTGAAAATCATAGGATTCGTCATGGCCAGACTGAAGATGTCGTCTTTATTTTCCGCACGCTCGAGCCTGCTCGCCTCCGTCGCATTGCTAATTCTGGTTCCGGGCGCGCAGGCGTTCGATCGCACCGGCCCGGCAGGTCAGGGTTATGCCATCACGGTGCCAGAGCCTGCCGCGACCTATCCGCTGCCGCTTGCCGACAATTATCGCAACCAAACCGGCAAGAATGAGAAGGGCGAGGACGTCCGCGCCTATGACGACCGGGACAACCCGATCATCGAAATCCTCTCGGGTTTTAACCGCATCTGGACGCTCGGCGATGAAAAATGGGCGGATGGCGGCGCCAATGGCGATGGTCCGGCGGATTTCAGCCATGTGAAGATTGTCGATCCCGCCGTCTGGCAGGAAAACATGCGTTACGTATTGTCCGTGACCGGGGAAAACCGCACCCGCGCTGCGGCTTTTGAAGCCTATATGAATGATCGCCGTTCACAGGGTTACAGCGTTATCGACGGCATGGGCCCGCTCGCCGACTGGTATCGCGAAGGCGCGGGCGCGACGACGACGATCAATCATACGCTTTCGGATTTCGATCCGAACGAGGTGATCACCCGCAAGGAGGACGACAAGGGCACCGAGGCGGGTGCGGCCGATAGCGAGCTGAAGGATTTCGTCGCTTTCATGAAGGTGATCCGTGGCCCGGAAGGCACGACATCGCCGGCGAAATATTTCTATTCCACACCGCGGCCCTGGCGCATGAATGACAGGGGAGAGGTGATCGAAACCGGTAAGGAAACCATCGGTGACCGTTCATTCGAAAGCTATGACAGCGACGCTGGCGTCATCGTGCCGGCACTGAAATATGCGCGGGAAAATCGCGGCCGCGCCAAGGATGGCGGTTTTCCGAGCGGTCACACCAACGCCGCCTATCTGGCCGCCGTCGCTTATGCCTATGCCGTGCCGGAGCGCTTTTCCGAATTGCTGACGGCTGCCTCCGAACTTGGTGAAAGCCGCATCGTCGCCGGCATGCATTCGCCGCTCGACGTGATCGGCGGCCGCATCACCGCAACCGCCATGGCCGCCGCCATGTTGCAGGACCCGAAAAATGCCGAGGTGAAGAAGGCCGCGCATGAGGCCTTGCAGGCCTATTTCGCCAAACGTCTGCCGCAGGGTCAGTCGCTCATCGATTTTGCCCATGGCGCAAAGCCGGATGTTGACCGGTTCGCGGATGCGGCGGCAAACGCGGCGGATTATCGCAGGCGCATGACCTTTTCCTTCAGCCGCGACAAAGCCGTGGGTGACGCGCCGATGATGGTGCCGAAAGGGGCCGAGGTTCTGCTGGAAACACGCCTGCCTTATCTTGATGCCGCAGAGCGGCGTGCCGTTCTGTTCTCCACTGGTATCGAGGCGGGTTATCCGCTGCTTGATGACAGCAATGGGTGGGGTCGCATCAATCTGGTGGCCGCCGCCGGTGGTTATGGCGCGTTTGATGGCGATGTTGAAGTTACGATGGATGCCGCCGCCGGCGGCTTCAACGCGGCAGACCGCTGGACGAACGACATTGCCGGGGCAGGGCGTCTCGTCAAATCCGGTAGCGGAGCGCTGACGCTCAGCGGTAATAACAGCTATGGTGGCGGCACAATTCTAAGGGATGGTGCGCTGATAGTCTCGTCTGCCGATGCGCTTGGAACCGGTGGCGTGCTGGTCAGCGGCGGCACGCTTTCGCTAACGGCAGGCAAGGATGTCGCCATCGGCGGTGATTATGCGCAGTCGGGCGGCATATTGGCGCTGGATCCGCAAAAGGCTGCTCTGCGTGTTAAAGGGAATGTGGTGCTGGACGGCGCGACGCTGAAGCTCGCTTTCGATGGTGGCGCACCGGGTGCCGGCACGCGCCTCGATGTGATCGCCGCCAATGGTCTGACCGGGACATTCGCCACGATCGATGCGGGCAATGTGAAAGTACGACCGGTCTATACCGGCTCGGCACTGTCCGTGGTGGTCGAATAGGCCATGATGCAATGATAGAGGCTGCCGCAACCCTCCGGTTACGGCGGCCCAAAGGATCTGCGGGGAACTGCAGGAAGACCACCCTACAGGAAGTACCGGACCCTCAGTGGCAATAGTGCGGCGCCGATGGCGGACGGATCGCCGACCGTTTCGCTGAGAACCAGCTTCGCCTCCTTCGGGCCGACACCATAACGGTGTTCGCGCTGGGACGGCATATGCGTGCGTTCGATCATCATCTGGCCGAGTGCGCGTGGCAATTGTCCGCCAAAGACGATGGCCTGCGGATCAAGTACCGCGATCAGGCTTGCAACCAGCCGGTCCACCTGCGGCATGGTTTCGGTCAGCCATTCCTCGACTCCTGGCCACGCCGGATCAAACTGCCGATAGAGTGTTTCAATCGAATGGATATCGACGCCGTTTTTCTGCAGGGTGGCGATCAGATATTGCAGCGCCGGCCGCTTGGGCGATTCATCGGGGCTGTATATGCCGCTGAATTCGCCGGCATTGCCGTGAAAGCCGTGAAACGGTTGGCCGCCGAGGATCAGTCCGCCGCCGAAACCGTAGTTGAAGGACAAGTAGGCAAAAGTCTCGCACCATGATCCGACACCGCGAAGGCTCTCGCCGATCGCCCCCGTGGTGGCATTGTTTTCCAGCCAGACCGGCAGGTGGAATTTTTCCTCAAGGATAGGCTTCAGGTCCATCAGCGACCAGTCGCGCAATGGCTCCGGCGCGTTGAAGGCGCGGTCTTCCGACACGAAGAAACCCGACATGGAAAAACCGAGGCCCAGCAGGCGCTTGCGCGGGATGCCGTGTTCTGCCAGCAGCCTTTCGAGGGCCAGCGACAAGGCCGCAAGCGTCTCTTGCCGGTCCTCCGGAAGCATCTTCAGCTTTTCCTCGACAATCACGTCACAGCGGAAATCGGCGATGCAGATCACCACGGAGTCGGTGTTGATGGAAATGCCGAGCGAATAGGCTGCCTCCGGCACCAGCTCGATGGTGGGGCTCGGCTGGCCACGTGTGCCCTTGAGCGGCGCGCCGGTCTGCAGAAGTCCGCGCTCCAGCAGGCCTTCGATCAGCCGGTGCACGGATTGCTGGGTCAGGTTGGTGTGGCCCGTGATCGATGCGCGGGCGATGGGCCCATGGCGGCGCACGATATCCAGAATGAGACGCTCGTTCTCGCTGGCAAGCGCCTGGCGATCGAAGGTCTGGTGCGGCGTCTGATCTGTTGTCATGGCCTTGGATAACGGCTGCGCGGAGCGGCGGCAACATGGGGCATTGGTTTGCGACAGCATTTTTCACTGGACTGTCACAAATATTACACTTAGAGTGTATTAATAAGAGGCCGGTCAACAACGGGTCCTCAGGAGGAACCATTCAATGCGCATGAAATTTCTTGCGACCGCCGCGCTTGCGCTGGCGACGACGGCAGCGCCGTGCCTTTCGGCTGACAGCAATATGAAAAACCTCGACTTCGATCTGTCGAAGGTCACGCGCGACAATTTCTATGAGATCGTCGTTCCCGCCGCCAAAGCCGAGGGCGCGGTGACGATGTATAATTTCGCCGGCAGTTTCGCCGATACGTGGAAGGAGCTGATCAGCCGTTTCGAAGCCAAATATGGCATCAAGGTCGCCTATAGCGACGTGAAGGGCGATCAAGCGAACCAGCAGCTCATCGCGGTTCAGGCGGCAGGGCAGGATTCGCCGGTTGATGCCTATTTCGCCGGTGGCGGCAGTTATCCGCTTCTCTCCTCCAAGGGGGTTGTCGGCAATATTGCACTGACGAAAATCCTGCCGAACATGGCCAATTACAATCCGGAAATGGCCGAAACCGTCTTCGGCAAGCCGCATGGCGGCAGCTTCCCGCTGGTGCATCTCAACCAGACGGCTATCGGTTATGACTCTGCCTTCGTGAAAGCCGAGGATGTGCCGAAGAGCTTCGAGGACCTGCTGGTCTGGGCCGAAAAGAACCCCAAACGGCTTGGCGTCACCCTGCCGGCCAAGGGCGGTTCGGGCGGCGGATTCATCTATTCGGTGGCGCTCAATTATCTCACCGGCGACTGCCGCAAGCAGCTGACCAACTATAACCAGACGCTGCAGCAGGCCGAAGACTGGGCCATGGAGTCCGAGTGCCTTACACCTGTCTGGGACTATTACCGCCGTCTTCTGGCCGTGGCTGAACTGACCAATGGCAATGCCGATACGCTCAACCTCATCAACAACCAGCAGCTTCACATGGGCACCGTCTGGGAAGATCAGGTCATGAGCTTCCTCGGCACCAAGCAATTGCCTGACAGTTTCCGCGTCACGCTTCTGGAAAAAGGGCAGGTCGGCTCTGGGGACGCCATGTTCGTGCCGGCCAACGCAAAGAACGTCGCTTCGGCGCTGCTGCTGATCGATATGGCCATGAGCAAGGAATTCCAGCTCTGGAAGCTGGAAAACAAGGCTTCCCGCTCTCCGCGCACGGATGTCACTAATGATCTGATGCCGAAGGCGGTGCAGGAGCATGTTCTGCCGCAGAGTGTCTATCCGCGCCTGTCGCTGCCAGCTTTCTGGGACATGTCGACGGCGCTTGCCGAAGCGCTCGATGAAAAAGTCCTCAACCAGTAACGCCGTTGGGATTGCCGGATCGTGTGCCGCAAGTGGCTGCACGGTCCGGATAGCCTTGGTCAAAAATATGAGGGAGGCTCGCCATGGGTGAACTCGAGATCAGCAATATCAGCAAGGATTACGGCGCCAGCCGGGCGCTTCATCCCGTATCGATCACCGTGGAGCGGGGCGAATTCGTCACTATTCTTGGGCCTTCGGGTTGCGGCAAGTCGACGCTTTTGCGCATCCTCACCGGCATCAGCCAGCCATCGGGCGGCGAAATCCGGCTGGGTGGCAAACGCATCGATCAGGCGCCGCCGGAAGCACGCGATATCGCCATGGTGTTCCAGTCCTATGCGCTTTTCCCGCATATGTCGGTCGCCAAAAATCTCGGCTTCGGGCTGAAGATGAAGAAGGTCGCGAAGGATGAGCGGGTGCGGCGTATCGCCCATGCGCTTGATATCTGCAATCTCACCGGGCTGGTGGATCGCATGCCCCGGCAGTTGTCCGGCGGCCAGCAGCAGCGGGTGGCGCTGGCGCGCGCCATTGTCATGCAGCCAAGCCTGCTTCTGTTCGACGAGCCGCTTTCCAATCTCGATGCCAAACTTCGCGATACGCTGCGCCATGAGCTGACCGAGCTTCACCGCCGCATCGGCGCGACAAGCCTTTATGTGACACATGATCAAGCCGAAGCCATGGCGATGTCGGACCGGATCGTCGTCATGAATGCCGGCCGGGTGGTCGAGATCGGCACGCCGCTCGAGCTTTACCGCGCGCCGAAACACGCCTTTACCGCCGGCTTCCTAGGCCAGACCAATCTGCTGCCCGTATCCGCCGAGGGCCAGCAGGCGCAGTTGCCCTGGGGGCAGTCCGTGACGCTTGACCGGGTTGCTGCCGGCAATGTCCAGATTTCCGTTCGTCCGGAGAACATCCACATCCGCGCCGATCAGGCCGGCGAGGGCACGGTTTCCGCCGTTTCTTTCATGGGGGCCAATGCACTCTATACGGTCGAGATCGGCGGTCGTCAGATCCGGATTAGCCAGTCCGGTGCTGAAACTCTGATCGATGCCGGGCAGAAGGTCGCCCTGCAGTTTCCCGGCTCGGTCCATCTTCTCGATGACAGGATGGCGGGGGAGGCGGCATGATGACCGGGCTCCTTCGAAACAGGCGCGCCCAGCTTCTATTCCTGCTTTTGCCGGGTGTTGGGTATCTTCTGGTCTTCTTCGGCGGGCCGCTGCTGTCGGCGCTGATCGGCAGTTTCAGGCAGGAGGATGGCAGCTTCACGCTGATGTTCTACCAGCGGATTTTCACCCGCGCGTCGATGATCCGTGGTCTTGCGACCTCCATCTATTACGGCGTCATGCCTGTCATCGTCTCGCTTGCGGCCTCGGTGCCGCTGGCGCTTCTGATCCGCAAGAGCTTTCTCGGTCGAAAACTGTTCAGCGGCCTCTACAAGCTGCCGATGGCGGTGCCGGGCATCATCGTCGGCCTGATGGTGATCGTCGTTTTCGAAAGGGGTGGGTTCCTCGACCGGCTGGTCGCGCCGCTTGGGATCGAACTGCCCAAGCTCGTGCGTGATGACTGGGGCATCGGCGTCATTCTCGCCAGCGTCTGGAAACAGATACCCTTCATGACGCTGATCATCACCAGCGCCTTTGCGGCCATTCCCGAGGATATACGTTATGCCTCGCGCACGCTTGGCGCGTCGCGGCTGAAGACATTTTTCTTCGTGGAAGTACCACTCGCCATGCCCGGCATCACCGCTGCCATTCTTCTGACCTTCATCGGCTCCATGGGCTCCTATGCCATTCCCGATATCGTCGGCCCGCCGACGGCCCGGCCGCTTTCGGTGCTGATGATCCAGGAGTTCAATCAGGGCCGCTTTAATCAGGTCTATGCCATGGGCATGGTGCTGAGCCTCTTCGCGGTCTCCGTCCTCATTCTCTATTATTCGCTGACATCCCGCATCGGCCCCGGCCAAACCCGCGGAGACGCATGATGAGCGCTATCACCATTGAACCTACCCTCACTCCCCGTCGCCGTGCCTTTACGCCGGAGGACAGGATTTTCGTCTCCATCGGGCTTTATGGCGCGCTGACGCTCGCCATTGCCGTGCCGCTGGCTCTGATGTTCCTCTGGAGCATTGCCGACGGCTGGTCGCCGCCGCTTGTCGTGCCGGAGCATTACACCACGGCGCGCTGGGCGGGCATTCTCGGCGATGCAAGCCTCATCCGCGCCGCGATCAACAGTATCCTCATCGCTGTCGTCGTCACCTTCCTGACGGCAGCCATAGCGTTACCCACGGCCTGGGCCATGGCGCGTTTTCCCTTCCGGCTGAAACGGCTGGTGGAGATTTTTATTCTGGCGCCGATCATCATTCCGGGGCTGGTCGTCGCCGTCGGCATCGGGCAGATGTTTCTTCTCTTCGGCCTTGCCTATTCAGTAACGGGGGTCATTCTCGTGCAGATCGTCGGCACCCTGCCGCTGATGATCCGGCTGATGACGGCGGCGCTGGAGACCATTCCAGACGATCTCATCCATGCCGCACGCTCGCTTGGCGCGGGCACTGTCGGCATCGTCCTGCACATCATATTGCCGCTGGCGGTGCCGGGCCTTCTCGCCGGCGGGCTGATGTCTTTCATCGGCAGCTTCGAGGAATTCGACAAGTCCTTCATCGTCGGGGCGCCTGTTGTCGAGACGCTGCCGATCAAGCTCTACATGTATCTCGACCCCTATTCGATGCAGCTGCCGCTCGCCTCCATCGTCTCCTTCATCCTGCTTCTTCCCGCACTCATCGTCTTCATCATCGCCGGCCGCATCCTGCGCGACGATCTGATGGCGGCGGGCATGGGGAAAATCTGATCCGGGCGCTCAAACCCGGTAATTGCAACGTCCGAAAGTGAAAACCATGCACCAAACCCTTGCAGCCTCCCGTAAGACCTCCAATCCCTGCAATGTCCTAGCGCTTTGCTCACGCGACAATCCGGCCATCCTCACCGTCGCCCATCGCGGATTCTGGACCGCCACCGCCGAAAACTCGCTCGCCTCCGTCCGCGCCGCAGTTGCGGCCGGCGTGGAGATGATCGAGATAGACACGCAGGCGACGGCCGATGGCCGGCTGGTTGTCATTCATGACGAAACGCTCGACCGCACCACGACGGGCAAGGGGACCGTGAGCGCACTGCCTTTCGAGGTGGTCCGCGCAGCGAGGCTGAAGGCCGGCGCGGGCGGCGATGCGGCTGGCGTGACCGATGAATGCGTGCCGACGCTGGAAGAATTGCTGGAGGAGGCGCGTGGCAAGATCACCGTCAATATCGACACCAAATTCACCCGCGATCTGCCACAGGTCATGGAAACCGTGCTGCGGCTCGGCGTCGAGGATCAGGTGCTGGTGAAAACCGATATCGATCCCGAGGCCGATCGTTTCGAGGTGCTGGAGACTGACTGGTTCGGCAAAATCCCGCATATGCCGATGTTCCCGGTGAGAAAGGGCAAGTTTGCCGAGGACCTGCGCCGGATCGAAGCCTTGAAGGCGCCGATGATCGAAGTGAAATTTACCGATATTGCCGATCTGGCCGAAGGCCGTGACGAGATGGAGCGCCAGAACATCCGCCTGTGGATCAACTCGCTCGACGTTTCCCATTGCCTTGATTTCAACGATACGCGTGCGCTTTCAAATCCGGAAGCCGTCTGGGGTGCACTTGCCGGGGCTGGCGTCGGCGCGATCCAGACCGATGAAGTCGAAGCCTTCACCAACTGGCTGAAGGCGGGCGCCGGCGAGACGGGCAGGGCGTGGACACGATGAACGAGCGTCTCGAACGCGCCGTCGCCATCATCGAGGAAGCGATGGGCCTTGCCCTTCGCTTTTTCGAGGCCCGCGACGCCATCGCCACCCGTACCAAGGGTTTTCAGGATTTCGTCTCGGAAGCCGACACCACTGTCGAAAAGCTGGTGCGCGACCGTCTGGCGGCGGCCTTTCCCGGAGAAACGGTGCTGGGTGAAGAAATGGGCGGCGTCGCCGATGACGCTTACTGGATCATCGATCCCATCGACGGCACCGCCAATTTCCTGCGCGGTTCGCCGCTCTGGGGCATCTCCCTCGGCTTCGTGCGCAACGGCCGGCCGGAACTCGGCGTCGTCGCCATGCCGGTTTTCAAGGACATTTATGCGGCGGCGGATGGAACCGGGCTGATGCTGAATGGCAAGCCGCTTGCCCGCCATGTGCCCTTCGAGGATGTGCAGGTCATGTCGCTTGGCGACAGCGCCGCTGCCGATGCGGAAGAGGTGGCGGCCTTCAACATCGGGCTTCGGCATGCGGGCTGGGTGGTGGAATCCATCCGCTCGACATCGATCGGCCTTGCCTTTGCCGCGCGCGGCATCTTCGACGGCCATCTGCAGAAGCTGACGACCATGTGGGATATCGCCGGCGGCGTCGTTCTCGCAAGGGAAGCGGGCTTGGACGTCCGTATCGGAACACGCCCCGGCAGCGACATCCCCTGGGTCGCAGCCGCGACACCGGCGCTGATGGCGGTGACGGAAGGGCTCTGGCCGGAGATCAGGGGAAAAGTGCCGGCGGAGCCCGCGTGAATCTCCTGAAATGCAGAAGCCGGGTGCTCTTCAGACACTCGGCATCCTGCTGCTTTCTGAAGGTCAGTGTTTGCGGGCGAGAGCGACGGCATCCGCGCCGGCTGGAAAGTGGAGCTGTCCCGAGTTGTCATGCACCGCGCTCCAAACCGCTTCGGCGACATCACTTTCATGGGTGGTCAACGCCGGTTGGGCAAAAGTCTCAAGAATTGGTCCTGCGAAGCCCATGTAATCTTCGGGAAGCAGCTGCTCAAACGGCAGAATGGCGTTGTTCGTGAAGCTGGTTGTCGGGGCATAACCCGGCTCAACCAGCTTCACGCCAATGTTGAAATGCGCCAGTTCATGCGTGAGCGAACCGGTAAATCCCTCAATAGCCTGCTTGCTGGCGGTATAGGCGGCGGCAAGCGGGAAAGAAGCAAGCGTAACACTGGACGTGACGTTGATGATCATGCCGGACTGGCGTTTTCTCATCTGCGGGATGACCGCCTGTGTCATGGCCATCACACCGAAGCTGTTGGTGTCGAAGATCGTGCGCACCGCCGACATTGGTGTAGCCTCAAAGGCACCGACCATACCGATGCCGGCATTATTCACCAATACGTCAATCGGGCCGGCCGCATCGATCGCTGCCGCAATGCTATCCTCGTCTGTCACATCCAGTGACAGCACGCGCAACCGGCCGGTATCGTCAGCAAAGCGGGCAGCGTTTGGACGCCGCATGGTGGCGATGACGTTCCAGCCGCGTGCGAGGAACAGTTCGGCAATCGCTTTGCCATAACCCGACGACGTGCCGGTGATGAGGATGGTGTTGGTCATGGTAGATCTCCGTTGTTGATGTGCAGGAGATAGACGGGCTGAACTGGATGGTATATGCTCAAATGGCTATTATTTGTTATTGATCGTCCAAACATGGATCCTCTCAGCGATATCGTCGACCTTTTACGACCCAGCGCCGCCGTCTCGAAGCCGATTTCCGGCAAGGGCAGATGGGGAGTGCGCTATCGCCCGCATGATGCGCCGGGTTTCGCGCTCGTCCTTGCCGGTGCGGCGTGGGTGATGATGGAAGGCCGGGCTCCTCTCAGGTTGACATGCGGAGATTTCCTGCTTCTGCCTACAACGCCCGCTTTTTCGCTTTGTAGCGAGACCGATGTCGAATGTGTTCCCGTCGAACCGCAGGAGCGGGCTGTCCGCCATGGCGAACAGGAGGGGGCGCCTGATTTTGTCGCGCTGGGCGGAAGCTTCAGGTTCGAACGCATCAATGCTTCACTTCTGCTGTCACTGATGCCCGAAATGATCTACGTGCCGGCAGAGGAGAAAGGCGCATCGCGGCTGGCGCGGCTGATCGAGCTACTGTCAGAGGAGTGCGCCGGCGAAGATCCGGGCAAGGAGCTGATCATCCGGCGCATGCTGGAAGTCCTTCTGGTGGAAGCGCTGCGCCGGCCGGGAGCGGGGAATGCGGCAATTCCCGCGGGATTGGTAAAGGCAATGCGTTTACCCGGCCTTGCCCGCGCATTATCGGCGATGCATGAAGATGTTCGTGTGGGCTGGACGGTTGCGGAACTGGCGGGAATCGCCGGCATGTCGCGTTCGGCCTTTTCCGCGCGTTTCGTTGAAATGGTGGGCTGCGCGCCGATCGAATATCTCGCCCGGTGGCGGATGGCGCTTGCCAGGGATGCGCTCATGAGCGGGGTAAAATCGCTCGACCGCATTGCCGATGAGATCGGCTATGAATCCGCCAGCGCATTCAGTACCGCGTTCCGCCGGAGAATGGGCGTTGCTCCGGGAAGCTTTGCCCGGGCAAACAATGACGATCGTCCCCATTCCACGGCTTTTCTCTAGCTATTGCCCTCATGGTAGCGCCTGAAACTCTTTAGGAGTTGGCTCCGCGTTCCTCCTTGACGGTATAGCCGCGTTCGCTCCAGAGCAGGGCCCTGCGTAGCGGGTCAGACGTCGCTTCAATGATGGCCCCGACAAACAGGATATGGTCGGCGGCATCGATGGAGCCGACAAGTTCGCAATCCAGGGATAGCAGCGCGCCGGCAAGCTTCGGGTTTCCCGAAGGCCAGAGACCCCAGTCGCCAACGGAAAATCGGTCCGGCAGGTTGCCTTTTCCGGCAAATACGTCGGCAATTTCCTCCTGTCCTTGGGCAAGTGCTGCGACGGAGAAACGTCGGCTTGCAGCGACGAGATCAACCATGCGGCTGCTGGCATCGATGGAGATCATCAGATACGGGGGCTCGGCGCTGAGCGGCATGAAGGAGGTGATCGTTCGTCCGACCCTTTCTCCGGCATGGGAGGCCGTGGCCAAAGCCACGGTAAAGGCAAGGGCGGCCATCGCGTCCTTGAATTCGCGGGGGGAAATCGTCGGTGAAACGGTGCCTTTGAGCGGAATATGCGTATGGCTTATCACGCTGCCATCGATCAGCCTGAGATTATGAGACATGTATTGCCGGGCTAACCGCCCGCTCCCGGGTTCTTGGAAAAAATGGAAAACTTGGCTGCGGCGCCATTCATGACGTCCGCATTATCAGGCGACTGCCTTTTCTGGTGTACGCGCGGCCAGATGCCCGAATAGTGGCGATTGAGGTCGAGCCAGACATGCAGCCCGGCTTCGGTATCCGGCCGGATTGCTGCCGCAGGACATTCGCGCTCGCAGATGCCGCAATCGATACATTGGTCGGGATGAATAACGAGCATGTTCTCGCCTTCGTAGAAACATTCGACCGGGCAGACTTCCACGCAGTCCATGTATTTGCAGGCGATGCAGTTTTCGGTGACGACATAGGGCATTGAAACGCTCGAATGAAGTTGCAGCCGGACGGCGGCTGTCCGGCTGCGCCTGACCCGGCCAGCCGCACGAGGGCAGCGGCAGAGGCCGGATCGGTGGGGCTCAGATCAGAGGCGGGCGGCCACGGCCTGCCAGTTCACCAGATTGTCGAGGAAGTTCTCGATATAGGCCGGGCGCTTGTTGCGGAAATCGATATAGTAGCTGTGCTCCCACACATCGCAGCCGAGAAGCGCCTTCTGGCCGAAGCACAGCGGATTGACGCCGTTTTCGGTGCGGGTGATTTTCAGCGTGCCGTCGGTATCCACCACCAACCATGCCCAGCCCGAGCCGAACTGTGATGCACCGGCGAGGGCGAAATTCTGCTTGAACAGCGATACCGAGCCGAAGGATTGCGTCAGCGCATCCTCAAGCGTCTTAGGGATGGCGTGATTTCCCGGTCCCATGATCTCCCAGAAGAGATTGTGGTTCCAGTGCTGGGAGGCATTGTTGAAGATGCCGGACTGGGCGATTGCGCCCTTCTCATAGGTGCCCCGGACGATGTCCTCGAGGTTGCTTTTCTCCCATTCGGTGCCTGATATCGCCTTGTTGAGATTATCGACATAGGCCTTGTGGTGAAGATCGTGATGAAACTTCAGCGTCTCTTCAGACATGCCCGAGGCAGCGAGCGCATCATGGGCATAGGGGAGGTCGGGAAGCTGGAAAGCCATGGGGTATCCTTTGTCAACTGTTCGCTCAAGAGCATGAAATGAGCCTTGCGGAAACAAGGTGACAATACTTCTAGGAGCTCAACCATGGTTGAGGTCAAGAGGTTTTTTTCATCGGGAGGGGATGGCGTGTTCACTCACGTCTGGCACGTCAAACTCAAACCTCGGTATCATCCTTCCCGGGATCGATCCTGAGGGAACCACGCCCGTCTCTTTGGCACCCATGCGCTTATAGAACGAGGCAGCACCGGGATCGGATTCGATGAGAAGGGTCCGCCTGGCATGATCCCGGCAGATCGAAATCGCCCACTGGAAGAGAGCTCGCCCTGTGCCCAGCCCCTGCAACCTCGGTTCGACGAAAAGAGCTTCGAGTTCGGCGGCGCTGCTTTCTTTAAGGGATAGCTGGGCGACGCCCGCGAGCTCCCCTTCGGCAATCGCGACCTGAAAAAATGACTCGCGCATTTTCCGGGGGGTGATTGTCAGCTCTAAACGACAGGCACGCAGGAATTCCTCATCATAACCCCACACGGCCTTCGATCGCAGACAAAGTTCTGTCAGCGCGTCTGCTTCCGCAAACGATGCCGCTCTAAGCGTCAGCATCTCATCTCTCCGGGGTGGGTATGTCTATATCTATCGTAAGCGATCGATATCATCGCCGCCTGCCGCTCTCCAGCCGTTACAACTTCGGGCTGGTGTTGACGTTGGTTCTGCTTGATATTTTGGGCGGTGGTGCACATCATCGCCTCCATTCTTGCGAAGCGGGAGAAATTCATGGCGAGAGCCGTTGGAATTGGTGGCGTTTTCTTCAGGGCCGGGGATCCCGCCGGCCTCGCCGAATGGTATCAGAAACATCTCGGCATAGACAATCTGCACATATCCGTATGGCAGCAGGAGGCCGGAATGACCATCTTCGGGCCTTTCGCTAGGGATAGCGATTATTTCGGCCGTGATGAACAACAGTGGATGATCAATTTCCGGGTCGATGATCTCGATGGTCTTATCGCGAAGCTCACCGCAGAGGGTGTCAAGGTAGAGACCCGGGCGGAGTGGGATTCGGAAGTCGGCCGTTTTGCCCGGATACATGATCCGGAAGGCAACCCAGTGGAATTATGGGAGCCTGAGGCGACCTGATGGCGATTTATCTGTCGCTGCCCGGGGTTTGGGGCAATTGTGGAGGCGAGAAAACAATCATCTCGTTGAAAATGTTGTGGCGCGCTGAAATACGTGCCTTCGGCGCAGAGCCCGCAAAAATCCAGAACAGCGCGATTTCTGACTAGCGCTCTGCCCGCTTCACCATCTCAACCCATTCCCCCAGTGCTTTCCGGATGGCCGAGCCCGCATCCTCACCACGGGTGAACGCCCACCAGGTGTGGGCCCCTTGCCAGACGGCCGCCATCTGCCAGCCAAGCCTTTCGGCGTTTCTGTCGTCGGCCGTGATCCGGCGTCCGAGCGCACGGGCAAGTGTTTTGCCCCAAAGTGCTCCCCGCGCTCGCAAGGATGGATTGCGAATATCTTCTCTCAGCAGCAGCAATCCATCACTTGCATTCTGTTCTGCGGCATCGCTGGGCATGAGCCGCAAGAGCAGGGAGATGGCGCCTTCAGGGTTCAGCGGTTCCTCGGCGTCGGCCGCGTCCGTTTCGGCCTGCAACCTGTCCCATGCGCGCAGAAGTACGGCCTCCACAAGGTCTTCGCGTTTGCCGTATCGCTGCACCAGCGTTGCGGCGGACAGGCCGCAGGCCTTTGCGGCTGCGGCAAAGGTCATACCATCTGGTCCGGTTTGCAACATGAGGGGCAGCAGCGCATCCAGCGCCTTCTCATCGGAAATCAGCTTGTGTCTAGGCATCGTCTATATATAAACGTATATTCATTTATAAATCAAGGAGAACAATATGGCTGTCATTCGTGGATACATCGCGACGAGTTTGGATGGCTTGATCGTCTCGGGAGACGGCTCCCTCGACTGGCTCTTCAAATATGACGACATGGACCTCGGCGAGCATGATTACCGACTGTTCCTGAAGGGGATCAGGACCGTGGTCATGGGACGGGCGACTTATGACTTTATCGCCGGCGAGGATTCACCGTGGGCCTATGGAGACCAGCGTGTCATCGTTGTCACGTCGCGCCCGATTGAACGACCGAAAGGACCGCTGGAAATCTACGCCGACGTCGATGCGCTGATCGCGGAATTACGCGCGCTCGAGGACGGCGATGTCTGGATGCTGGGCGGCGGCCGGTTGCAGATGGCCTTTATGGAGCGTGGTGCGCTGGATGAGATCGAGATTTACGTTATCCCCGAGATACTTGGCTCGGGCCAGCCCCTCTTTCCTCTCACCGGCTATCGCGCAAGTCCTCGCCTGCTCAGCGCCAAGCCGATTGAGAAAGGCTGTGTGCGATTGCATTACCGCTTTTGATCGCGAGGTTCCGGCTGCACGGCTGGCGGCATTCCCTCGGTTTCCGGCGGCTGGAGCTACGCACAGCGCCCCAATCCGCCAGCCTTTAAAAGTCTAACCGCTGACTGTCGTCGGACTGAGCCGGGCAAAGCCCTCCTGCCGCTGATACGGGAAATGCGGATAGGGTGCGGCTGTCTCGCTGGCCTCGTCCAGCCGCGCCACCTGTGCTGATGTCAGCTCCCATCCCACGGCATCGAGGTTCTGGCGAAGCTGTTCCTCATTGCGTGCGCCAATGATCACTGTGGAAACTGTGGGTTTCCTGAGCAGCCAGTTGAGAGCGATCTGCGGTACCGTCCTGCCGGTTTCTGCCGCGACAGCGTCGAGCGCATCGATTACGCGGTAGAGATGTTCATCATCCACCGGCGGACCGAAGCTCGCTGTCTCATGCAGGCGGCTACCTTCTGGCAGCGGTGTGCCGCGGCGGATTTTTCCGGTCAATCGGCCCCAGCCAAGCGGGCTCCAGACCATGGCGCCAAGGCCCTGATCCGCGCCTAGCGGCATCAGGTCCCATTCATAGTCCCGGCCAACAAGGGAATAATAGACCTGATTGACCACGTAACGCGGCCAGCCATATCGATCGGCGACCGCCAGCGATTTCATGATCTGCCAGCCCGAAAAATTCGAGACGCCCGTATATCTAACCTTTCCGGACCGGACGAGCGTATCGAGTGTCGACAGCACCTCCTCCACCGGTGTGAAAGCATCGAAGGCGTGGAGCTGGAGAATATCGATATGGTCGGTCTGGAGCCGCCGTAGCGCGTCTTCCACTGCGCGTATCAGCCGGAAGCGGGAGGAACCGGCGTCATTCGGCCCTTCGCCCATCGGCAGGCTGGTCTTGGTTGAAATCAGAACGCTGTCGCGCCTTCCCTTAATCGCTTCGCCCAGCACCTCCTCCGATGCGCCGTTGGAATAGACATCGGCCGTGTCGAACAGATTGACGCCGGCCTCCAGGCAAATGTCGACCATGCGGCGAGCTTCTCGAGCGTCCTGATTGCCCCAGTTGCTGAAGAGTGGCCCGGAACCGCCAAAGGTTCCTGTACCGAAACTCAAGACCGGCACTTTCAGGCCGGATTTGCCGAGATAGCGATATTCCATGGGGTGTTCCTTTGTTGCTGCGACATGGTTGCGGGCGAGGCGCCTGATGGCCCCATGCTCTGCCCATCCCGCCGTGATCTGGCAGACGAGGATTGCGGTGTGTTTCAATCGCTGTCTGAAGATAGACGCTCACCCTTCAATGAAATAGAATGCCGAAAATAATATCACTTGTGAGATGAAGTCATCATGGCGCGACTTGAGATCAACCGGGCAGGGGAGATGGAGATCTTCGTGCGGGTTGTCGAGCTCGGAGGTTTTTCCCGAGCGGCGGCGGCGGCAAACATGACGCCTTCGGCGGTGAGCAAGCTGATCGCACGGCTGGAAACGCGGCTCGGGGCGCGGCTGCTAAACCGCTCCACCCGGCAGCTGCAGATAACGCCGGAGGGTTGTGCTTTTTATGAGCGTGCCACGCGCATCCTTGCCGATCTCGAAGAGGCAGAACGCGCCGCGGGGGAGGGCGAACAGCCTGTTGGCCGCGTTCGGATCAACACCAGCGCTTCTTATGCCACGCATATTCTTGCGCCGCTCCTGCCACGGTTTCTGGCGCTTCATCCGGGCGTCACACTCGACATTGTCCAGACGGATCTGGTGGTTGATCTTCTTGCCGAGCGCATGGACATCGCCATTCGCGCCGGGCCACTGAAAAGCTCAAGCCTCGTTGCTAGAAAACTCGGTGAGACAAGGATGGTCATCGCTGCCGCGCCGGATTATCTGGAGCGCTGCGGCGTGCCGCAGACCATCGCCGATCTCGAGGACCACAATCGTCTCGGATTTGGCTATGCCCGGTCAGTCGATGGGTGGCCGTTGCGAGCCGACGGCAAGACCGTCATCATCCCTGCAACGGGGCGCGTACAGGTCAGCGATGGCGAGGGACTTCGCCGCCTCGCTCTTGCCGGTGTCGGCCTGGTTCGTCTTGCGGTTTTCACCGTTCGGGAGGACATCGCCGCCGGCCGGCTGATATCGGTCCTCGATGATTTTGATACGGGTGAGATGGAGATGTTTCATGCGGTCTATGTCGGCCAGCGCGGACCACTTCCCTCGCGTATTCGGGCGCTGCTCGATTTTCTGGGCGAATATGGGCGGGTGAAGTGATCATCCGGCGATATCGGAAAGCGCGACCGAGATGAAGACCGCAGGCGGCCACAGGAAACCGGACATCCGGATGGTGGTGCGCCTATGGTTTCGGACCGGACAAGGTGAAAGCACCGACCGATTTCAGCGTTATGTGTATCTCTTGGGCAAGTGTGCTTGGTATCACACCGCAGAGACTGCCCGTTGTTATGACATTGCCTGCTTTAAGCATGTCGCCTTTGTTGAATGCCGCGTTCGCAAAGGCGACCAGCGGCGCAAGCGGATCACCATTCGGGTGTTTTACCGTGGCATCGAACAGCTGTACCGAACCTTCCGTCACAGTTAGTTGCGGCAGGTCTGTTTCGTTTCCGGCAAAGACCTCCAGAACGCCGGTATCTATTTCCGGACCGACGACGAAGCCGTGGTTGGCAAGGCGGTCGGCCAGAAACAACGGAAAGGGCACCTGATTTTTCTCAGCCAGCCGGTAGCGAAGAAGTTCAACCCCCAGATGGACCTTGCCGATGTGCCGCATGAGGTCGCCTCTGGTGAACGGCACCGTGCCGCGGGCTGGTATATCGGAGGAAAGGGTGAAGCAGATCTCCACCTCGATGCCTTCAGTTCCCGCTTCCGGAAAAGAGGCGATATTGTTGTTTTCGACCCGGAAACAATCCAGTATCGGTGCGCCAACCGCCTCACCATCCGGGCGGATCGCCAGTTTCCAACCCGCAATGGTTTTTTCTGATGCTTCGACGAAAGCGCGCTGAACCGCCATTGCTTTTTCGAAATTGTCGGGAAGGACGCCATCGGCCTCCAGCGTCGCCAGAGGAATTCTTGTGCCTTGCTTGCTCGCTTTAACGAAGCGCTGGGCCAGCTTTTCAATTGTTCTCATACCGGTATATGTCCCCGCCGCTTATGTCGCAAAAGTAGTCATGATTTGCATGGTGGTAGATACTGCATCGAAATGTCAGTTGATGTCTTTGTTTTCAAGCTTTCTTGGCGTATGGAACCTCCAAATACGCTATAGAGTAGAGAGTTAACTGATGACAGTACAATTTCCGAGTGCCGCCCAGGCGCTTGCCGAAGAGATCGGAACATTATGGAAATGGCTGGATGAGGATGCCCTGCCGCTGTGGTGGGAGGCGGGTTCGGCCCGCCCGGATGGCGGCTTTTACGAGCGCCTCGGCCAGGATGCCAAACCGGTTTTTTCCGATGATCGCCGCGCCCGGGTGCAGCCGCGTCAGGCCTATTGTTTCGCCGCCGCCGGCCAGCACGGCTGGCAGGGGCCATGGAAAGACGCGCTCCTGCATGGCCTCAGCTGGTTCGAAAAGGTCTATCGTCTCGATAACGGTCTTTATGGCAACCTCGCCGACCAGACCGGCAAACTGATCGATCCGTCCTTCGATCTCTACAATCAGGCCTTTGCACTTTTCGCCGCCGCCCAGACCGCTGCGAGCCTGCCCGAGCGCAAGGACGAGATGCGCGGCCGGGCGCTGGATATTCTTGCCATCCTCAAGCGCGACTACAAACACCCCGTCGCCGGTTTCGAGGAGGAAAACCCGCCGCGCACGCCGCTCTGTTCCAACCCGCACATGCATCTGTTCGAGGCGATGCTGGCCTGGGAGGTGCAGGACCCGGAAGGCCCATGGTCGGCGCTGGCCGACGAGATCGCCGATCTGGCGCTCACCCGCTTCATCGATGGCGGCAATGGTGGCTTGCGGGAGTTCTTCGAGCATGACTGGACACCGCATAAGAGCGACAAGGGCCGGATCATGGAGCCGGGCCACCAGTTCGAATGGGCCTGGCTTCTGGTGCGCTGGGGCTGCCTGCGCAACAATGGTGAGGCGATCGAGAAGGCCAAACGCCTGTTCGAGATCGGCGAAGAACATGGCATCTGCCCACGCCGCAAGGTGGCGGTGATGAGCCTCTACGATGATTTTTCGGTGCATGACGGGTTGGCGCGGCTGTGGCCGCAGACGGAATGGCTGAAGGCGGCCGTGCGCCTTGCCAGCGTCACCTCCGGCGAGGAACGGCAGCGTTACCTCGCCTCGGGCCTCAGGGCCATCGGCGCGCTGCAACCCTTCCTTGATACGCCGGTCAAGGGATTGTGGTTCGACAAATGGCCGGCCGACAGGCCGATGCTGGACGAGCCGGCACCGGCAAGCACCTTCTACCACATCGTCTGCGCCATCTATGAGGCCGAGGTGGTGCTGGCGGTTAGTGGATGAATTGAAAATGATACCAATCGCCAAGGAGGAATAGCAGGAACTGTTTTCTAAATTGGCTCGTTTCATTTTTAAGCTTTTTTATTCCTATGTTTAAAATGGGATAGTGCTTTTGCTCTGTCAGCCAGTTAAAAAGACAAGGTGGGGCATCAAACTATGGTCACTCTTTCGAAAGGCACGTAATGGCCGTTGATCTGCTGAGCCACGAAGATGAGCTAAAAATTGCTAAAGAACTCAACTCCCTGTTAGCTTCAAAATATGCTCAGGAGGTGGTCAATCGTGTTGCAAATGATGTCATGTCAACACAATTGAATGGAGATCGGGTTGGCGATGGAAAAGTGAAAAATGATAGAGGTAGCTTCCGCGCGACACTCCGTTCGCTTAATCCTGAGCGTCTGATACGAAGAGCGTTACGGAAGCGGTTTTCAAAACAGGGAACGGTCTCGAAGTCGCGGGAATCTTTCGATTGTCCCGAATATTTTCCCTTATATGTTCAGGGTCTCAACATCCAATATAGTACCGGAACTTTAGTTGACAGGCGAGGTGTTGGCAGAGTTGCTCGTGAGATATTGAAGGAACTAATAAGGCGAGAGGCGCTCGCGACTCTCACGGTTGGATCAGCCTGCGAAAAGCCTATTCATTTTTTCCCTTCTGTTCATTGGTGTCCCTCAGAGCTGCCTCCTCGCTCTGTTGTTATGGTGCACGACGTTATTCCTTTGCTGTTTGAGGACATATTCCACAAATCAACTGTCGGCGAATGGAAGCAGAGATACATTCATACAATCAGGAACGCCGACCTTATTGTAACCGTTAGTGAAAGCAGTTCGGACGATATCTCGAGGATTATTGATATCCCGAAGGAAAAGATTCACGTCGTTTATAATGGTGTCGATGTTCTGGACTGGGAGGAAGACAAAAGTGTGGATTTGCTCACACCCGACGCTCCTTATTTCGTCTGTATAGGTTCCAACGATTACCATAAGAATATCGACGTCGTGATCAAGGCGATGGGCTACAGCAACGCAGATGATTATCATTTGGTCGTTGTTGGAAAATCACCAAAAGGGTTTTCTGCGGAGTTGACCTCCAGTAGCGCGGGAAAGATACATCCAGTCGGTCGCCTGACAGACGGGCAGTTGGCGAGAGTATTAAAAAGATCCAGGGGATTACTTTTCCCCAGTCTATATGAAGGCTTTGGTTTGCCTCCGTTAGAGGCGTTGATGCTTGAAGTTCCCTGCATATGCAGCACGAGACCTGCCATGACAGAATTGCTGCCCGACATGGTGATTTTTTGTGACCCGGATAAACCTCAGGATTGGGCGAATGCTATGCATCAATTGGCCAATTTCCCACCTGATACGAACATTAGAAGTCGAGTAGCCAGCGAACTTCGGCGCCAGTTCAATTGGGTGAGATCAACGGATTTGCTTTTATCTGTGCTTGGCAAACTTAAAGATGCTGAACGCTGAAAAGACTATGGACGCTGCGGTTGACGTGCACGAGGTTTTCCCAACGCTTTGCTACTCAGGAGGAAAATCTCAGCTGCCCAGGTTAGCTTCTGTCGTCTTGACCTGTTGAATGGAGCCGGACGCCGGTAATACGGATGCCGTGCAGCTTATTGCCGGCTATGCGAAATTCCCAGTTGCCAAGGTCCTGCTGTCCTATAGTGAATTCGAGGCTGGTCGTGGCGGGTTTTCCGTTTAACCCGCGTTGCAGACTCGTGGATATAGCTGGACCGGTTGCCGTATTGTACACTTCAATTGTGGCTTCGTCCGCACGCTCGTCGAAAATTCGTGCGTCTATGTCAACGCGGTATTTGCCCGGCGGCAACACTATGTCGGGGCCATAGAGCTTGTGTTTCCCGCCAGTACCGGCCAGATCGAGAATGGAGGTATTCACTTGACCGTATCGTGTTTTCATCTGCGGCAGCAGGTTACTGTCCATAACTGGCTGTAAGGCGAGACCGGCATTTTCCAGTTGCGCACGCGGTAGATGTGAGGCCAGATAGAATGGAGTGCCGGCAATTCGATAAAGCGACTCGGCCTCAAAGTTCGCCAATTGCTGGCGTACCTTGGCAAGGCTGATACTGTTCTTATGCCAAACCAATGTTTCGGTTGGGCCGTTATCACCATTTGGATTATCGAGATCGTCTTCTTGCAGAAAGGCGCGTGGACGCAGCGAAAGCAGTGCCGGGTCAGCCTTCATGCGCCCAAAGAGATGGCGGTTTTTCTCGATATTGTCTGCTGCCTTGTCAGTGTCTCTTACCACGTTGCTGTTCCAGGCCGGTAGTAGGGAAATCCAGGGGAAAGTCATGGAAATACCGGCGATCATAAATATTGGAATTAGTATATTTATACTTTTCAGACGTTGAAGCGTATCTGTTTTCTTAAGATGTGATATGTGCGGTGCTGCGCTCCACCACAGAAACCAGAAGATCGCGATCTGAAAGGGAAAGGGGTAATAGACGTCCATTCGGCCCGCAGCGTCGCTGAAGGCAGTGAAGTTGAGAAGTGACCATGGAATATAAGCCAGGAAACCGAAAAAAGGTATCGGATTGCGCCATACGATCGTCGCCAGCAAAGCAACGGCGGCGGGCAGCACGAGGTAGAGCCGCTCCGAGAACAAGATGGCGAGCCGCTCCTGGATCAGTGACCACGTGAGGTGTGCATAGGGTGGCACACCAGTGTAGATGCGGGTAAAGGCACCATCAGCTGTAAATAGCGAACTTCGGATCAGCACGGCTGCCAGAGACAGGCAGAAGGCCGGCAGTAGCAGCATCAGGATATTGCGACCAGCTGTCGCACGACGGTTAATCCACATGGTCCATACCCATAAGAGCCCGAGCGGCGCAACGATATGGAAGCCCATATCCTCACGAACCGAAAGTGCTAACATTAAAAACAATGCAGCCATCCGCCAATTGCCGCTAAAAAAGGCGGCAAGGCAGGCGCAGACCATTAACGTGCCCAACGCTTCGATATGGGGGTATGCCAAGATAAACATGGCCAGGCCGTTGAAAGCAAAAGCCAACGCCAGGAGGGAATGCCAAATCGGTCTTTCTGCAAAATAAGATATTCTGCGCAGGGCAATCCACGCCATTAAACCGCTGCCACCGAGAACTACGCCCTGGAAGCTGGCAAACCACGTTATCGGCCCCCATGGCCAGAAAAAGCTCAGCAGGCCAATCGCGTAAAGAATTGGCGACAAATGTGTGCTATAAAAAAGATTGTTGTCGAGAACAGCTGGATTGGTGAGGTAAAAATCCTGTGGGCGCCACATCAGTGCCGCAAACCAGCCGCTATCGTGCAGATAGCCACCCGACACATAGAAATGGTTCATGACAAAGCTGAAACCGGCTAGAAATGGTACAACAAAGGAGAGAAGTGCGGCTATGCATTCCTTCATTGGTGCGACTGTTGGCGCTGTCGGTTCAGGTGTTTGGCAAATCATTCCCATTTTGTTGCTTCTCCGTCGCCGTTCCTGCGACGATCTCTTAAATTACCATACAAGTACTGCACCGGTATCGGTGTGATCCCGATCAGGTATGCTTCTTCACGCAGAAACGGACGAATATACAATCTTTATATTTTCATCATTTTAAAGAAACGCTCCGGAATATTTCTAATGATCAGCATGATCAGCTGCCAGACGGGACGTACGTAAACGATGTTTCTCTTGCGTAGAACTGCGCGCTCAATCGCAACCGCAACCTCTTTTGGGTCGGCTGTCAGTGCTGCCGGTAAATCCATCCCCTCTGTCATTTTGGTTGCTACAAACCCCGGTAAAACTGTAACCACATGGACGCCACGCTTGGCGAGGCGGTTGCGTAGGCCGGAAAGAAACGCTGTGAAAGCAGCTTTGGCGGAACCGTAGACGTAATTAGTCGCGCGGCCGCGCTCACCAGCAACGGAACTGATCCCGACAAGCGTACCCGAGGCCCGTTGTTCAAAGCGATTGGCGAGAAGGGCCAGGATACTTGCCGGGCCTTCATAATTACTGCGCATGACCTGGCTTGCGGCAATAGGATCGCGTTCGCTTTCCTCCTGACGTCCCATCAACCCGATGGTGGATATTGCAATTTCGGGTAAACGGGGAAGGTTGCTCAGGAATTCTTCATGTGTTTCGATCGAGAGTGCATCAAATTCATGCAGTGTCACCTCGATACCATAACGGAGCTCGATATCACTTTTCTCGATGTTGAGACCTTCGGCATTTCGCGCTGCCAGTTGGATAGCGTATCCCCCTGCGGCAAATGTATGGGCTACAGCGTTGCCAATGTCCGACCGAGCTCCAATAATAAGGACAGCCGGTTTCGTCATATTGATAGCCTTTCTGCCTGAGACGAAATAAAGCGGCTTTTCCAGCCATTTTCGTCCCGGTTATTTATGAATTTTTCTACGCGGGCGTCTGAGGCACGTAGCGTGCGGGCGGACATACGGCTGTCTTTCGCCAAGTAGAAGCGCCCGCCATTCTCGACTGCAATTTCATCCAGATGCTTCAGCAGACGAAGGGTTTTCCTCGAGATTGGGAAATCGAGCGCAAGAGTGTAGCCTTCCATGGGAAAGGAAAATTTGCTGTCCTGGGGACCAAGTCTTTTAAGAACAGCCAGAAAAGAGCCTGCTCCAGATAGTGAGATGGCCTCGAGCAGGGCCGTAATTCCTTTTTCTGAACGATCAAGAGGCAGCACACATTGAAATTGAGCAAACCCACTCCGACCATATATCCTGTTCCAGCCCAGTATCGCATCTAATGGGTAGAAATATGAATCGCAATCAACGAGATGCTCTCCAGTTTTTCTTGCCCCCTTTTCGTAATACAGCTTGTTGAACAGGCTTACGGTTATTCGATTCAAGATACCGGATGGCAAAGTGATGGGTAATCTGACTTCACGTTTGTCCGGCTGCGCAAATGGTTTGTTGGCATATTTCGCTGGGAGGTCGGATATCGAGGCATGTTCGCCTAACATGATTAGAGAACGCCCTAAGTCCTTTCCACGTCCGAGGCAATCGATCCAAGCGACTGAGTAAGTTGCATCTTTGTATTTTTCGAAGACTTCAATCGCCGTCTGCAGGTTCGGAGCGGGGACAGTTGTTTGCCGGATCCACGAAGTCTCGACACGTTTGAGGCGGAACGCCGCACGTAGAATGATCCCGGTAAGACCCATGCCGCCCAATGTGTGTTCGAAAAGATTAGTATTCGTCTCGTGGGAGCATCGGATAGTCTCGCCTTTGAAGTCCAGGACATCTATCCAGTCGACACATGTTCTAAAACTGCCCTCTTTGTGGTGGTTTTTACCATGGATATCCGCAGCAATCATGCCACCGAGAGTAACGAATTTCGTTCCTGGTGTGACCATGGGGAACCAACCCCTAGGTAGAAATGCCTTGATGACGTCGCCCAACAGTACCCCAGCCTCAGCGACAAGCTGACCTGTCTGCGTTTGGAAAGAGAGCATGTGATTGAAATATTTCATCGAAATAGTGCTGAATGGATTAATCGCACTATCGCCATACGCACGGCCATTGCCGCGAGCTATCAGGCTATGTTTGGAGTTCACCAAATTGCGCAGTGTTTCCACATCGCGCGGAAAATAAAGTTGGGTGTCTATCGAAGGGTATCGACCCCAGCCTGATATGTTCATAACGCGAGCTCTCTGCGTTTATCGTTAAAGACAAACCTCTTGTCGAGATTGTATTTAACGACATATCCTATCGACAACCCGATAATGGCGCCGATTTCCCGCATAAGATCGGTTTGCCAGATTTGCCAAAACGTCGTTTCGGTTCCCCAGAATATCAGAGTGGTTAGAATGCCCATTATTGTGTACAGCGTGAATTTTCGGGTGTTGTTTTTCACTCCCATATCTTGGTCATAGAAAATCCATCGCTTGTCGAGTGTATATTTTATAACGAGACCTACGAGCGTTCCCAATGCCATGGCCGCAATAAGGTGGATACCGGTGCTTCCAGTCTGAAGAACAATCCGTTGCGTTGCCAGATTTGCAAAAGTCGCTACGACGGCGAATATCGCATACCGGAAAGTCAGCGTACCTAGTGTCATAATAATGCACTACCCAGTGTGAAGGCCAAGATTATCAATGCACATATTTGACTGGTGCCATCTTTAGCCGCGTATACGACTGGATCGTCATGCATCAAGCCTCGGTGTGCGATCATAACAGCACGAGTGATCCAATAAAGGAGAATAGCGCAGACACCCCAAAGCGCCTCCGGACACGCATAAAGCTCCATTACTGCAGGCGAATTGACATAAAGCGTCATCACGAGCACGGAGACGTACCCGGCAGCGATCGCGATCATTGAAATTATAGGCAAGTCATCGACATGATAACCCCTGCCGCTCGGCTTCAGATCGCCCCGCTCTGCGCTGTCTATTAGCTCGGCCTGCCTTTTGATGGCTGCCAGCGACAAGAAAAAGAAAACAGAGAAAGCCAGCAGCCAGATTGATATGTCAATTGACGTCGCTACGGAACCGGCAAAAATCCTTATCGTATAAAGTGCGGCGAGCATACAGATATCAATAATAATCAATCGCTTCAGATAGAGCGAATAAGCGGTCGTCAACAGATAGTAGCCGATCATGACTACCAGAAATTTCCAGCTTATAAAAAGTGCGAAAAAAGAACCGAGACCTACAAGCGTTCCCGCCATTAGGGTGCCATGTGCGATTGGAACGGTGCCGGCGGCAAACGGTCGTTCTCGTTTTCGAGGATGCGCTCTATCTGCAGAAAGGTCGAGCAGATCGTTCAAGATGTATACGCCTGAGGCTATCAGGCTGAAGCATACAAATGCCGCTATCGACGACAGTATAGTTCGTCCATCTATCTGATGTGCGGCAAGCATAGGTACGAATACGAGGAGATTCTTTAACCATTGGTGAGGCCTGAGTGCCTTGATATATGGTTTTATAGAATCTTTTTCGCTCTGAAGATGTTCCGCGATGTCGCAAAGTACGTCGACTTTCGCGCGTACTTTTCTTGGCGCATCGACTGTGATTGCTTTTTCCGCACGTTCCCACACGGGTAAATCGGCCGCGGTGTCCCCCATGTAAAAAAAGCCACTTTCGCCGAAGCGCTCTTCCAAAAAGGCGGCTTTCGTTGCACCTTTCAGATTTCGTGTGCCGTCAGAGCCGTGTACCTCATCAAAGATACCGAGGTGATCCGCTATTGCTTGTGCGACTTGCTGATCAGTGGCTGTAACGAGGACGGCACGACCACCGGCTTTTCTCCATTCCTCGATATAAGCCAGTACCATATCATTATAAGGAAGCACGCTAGCATCTACGGTTGCCGCGCAGGCGAGGTGGTGTTTCAAGTGAGCACGACCATGTGGCAATGCCGAAATTGCGCTGAAAATACAACGCCAATTCGAGCTGAAGGCCGACCAGAAATTTTCGTACAGCATGTCGGTGCGGAGAAGGGTTCCATCCAAGTCAACGACCAGCATTTTTCGGGTATCGAAATTCAACGGTTCATCGCTCTTTCGTCATGCGTTTTTGTTGTGGTGGAGCCCGGATAGGGAAAGGATGCTATCGGGCGGTTATTCCATCGCCGATGTGAGGGATCCTCGCTATCCATTTTAGGGCGTCTTAACGTATAGGGCTGGGTCACGCAATCGATTGATGGCCGCTTGGCGCAGAAACATTCTGAAAAGATCGGAAATAATTCGAAACCTATTGAAAACTTCCAACATTATCTGATAGCTGCTGCGGGCGCATAATTGCGGATTTTTCTTGTTGGGAAGAGACACATGAAAACGGCACTCGTCTGCGGAGCAGGTGGATTTATTGGCGCACATCTGGTCAAGCGCCTGAAACGTGAAGGTTTTTGGGTGAGAGGCGTAGACCTCAAGTTCCCAGAATACGCTGCAACTGAGGCTGACGATTTCGTTATCGCAGACTTGCGGGAGCAGGCTAACTGTCGAGCAGTAATTGATCGCAGGTTCGATGAGGTATATCAGCTCGCCGCCGATATGGGTGGTGCAGGATATATTTTTACCGGTGAGAATGACGCCGATATCATGCACAATTCGGCTACCATCAATCTCAACGTTCTGGATGCCTGCTACCGCCGCAATATAAAGCGGGTATTTTACAGTTCTTCAGCCTGTATGTATCCCGAGCATAACCAGACTGACCCGAGTGCTCCCGTAACGCGGGAAGACAGTGCTTATCCGGCAAATCCGGACAGCGAATATGGCTGGGAAAAGCTGTTTTCCGAACGTCTTTATCTTGCTTATAATCGCAATCACGGAATGGAATGCCGTGTTGCGCGTTATCATAACATCTTTGGCCCGGAGGGATCTTGGGTTGGTGGGCGAGAGAAGGCGCCGGCAGCACTTTGCCGTAAAGTTGCGGAGGCCGAAGCTGGTGGAGCGATCGAAATCTGGGGCGATGGTCTGCAGACGCGGTCATTTCTCTTTGTCGATGAATGCCTCGAGGCCACTCTACGGCTGACTCGTTGTGAAACCTTTGCTGGACCGGTGAATATTGGTTCTGAAGAGATGGTTTCTATCAACGAACTTGCCAAGATCACCATGCGAGTGGCTGGCAAGGATCTCGAAATTCACAATATTCCAGGCCCGCAAGGTGTACGTGGTCGTAACTCCCACAATGACCTTATTCGAGAAAAACTGGGATGGGAGCCAAGTCTCACGCTGGAGCAGGGGCTAGCCCGTACCTATCCCTGGATTGCTCGTCAGGCCGAGCTTGCACGTGGAAAAAACAAGTGACGGCCAGTGGCCCGATCTGTAGCGAGATATTATTATGAAGCCGAAACTCTCTGTTATAGGCCTGGGCAAACTTGGTGCGCCCATGCTTGCCGTCTTTGCCAAAAAGGGCTTTGATGTCATTGGTATGGACTTGAATTCCGCATTTGTGGATTCAATCAATCGTGGTGTGGCTCCGGTTCCGGAGCCGCAGCTCCAGGAATTGATCACGGAGCATGGTGGGCGCATTCGCGCTACGACCGATATGCGGGAGGCGGTGCTTTCCTCGGATGTGACCTTTATCATCGTTCCGACGCCAAGTGGGCCAGATCGTTTCTTCCGCAATGACTATGTGATCTCTGCGCTGGAGAGCATCGGCGCTGCGTTGCACGACAAGGTCGGCTACCACAACGTAGTCGTTACTTCGACCGTTATGCCGGGCTCTACAGGCGGTATATTGCGTCAGACCCTTGAGCGGGCATCCGGCCGGACTGTGGGCTCGGATCTCGGTTTGTGTTATAATCCGGAGTTTATCGCGCTTGGCACCGTGGTTCGCGATATGCTTTATCCTGATATGATTCTTATTGGAGAAAGCGACCCTAAAGCGGGTGATTTGCTGGAAAGTGTCTATCGTGGGTCTACCGAGAGCAGCCCCGAGTTTCAGCGGATGAACTGGGTCAATGCGGAATTGTGCAAGATTGCCGTCAACACCTACGTGACGACTAAGATCAGCTACGCGAACATGATTGCCGACATGTGTGATCATCTCGACGGAGCAGACGCAGACGTGGTAACCGACGCACTCGGTGCAGACAGCCGAATCGGCAAGAAGTATATCAAGGGCGCCATCGGTTACGGTGGGCCCTGTTTCCCGCGCGACAACAAGGCGTTTGCGGCGCTTGGACGCAGCCTTGGCGCACGCACCGATCTTGCCGAAGCGACGGATGTCATCAACGATCATCAGACCGAACGTCTTGTGAGGGCCATAGCGGCGTCGGCTGATCCCGGGGCAGAGGTTGCTATCCTCGGGCTGTCCTACAAACCGGAGACGCCGGTGATAGAGGAAAGTCAGGGATTGGCGCTCGCTCACAAACTGGTCAGCATTGGCTATCGTGTGCGGATCACGGACCCGCAGGCGCTCGTCAGTCTTCCGGATCAGATCGCCGATGGGATCGTAATCAAGGTTGATGCCGAAAGTGCCATGACGGGAGCAGATGTTGTGGCCATCGTGACGCCCTGGAAAGCCTATCGCAATCTCGACATTGCGGCGGCGGGACCGAAGGCGGTTATCGATCCATGGCGAGTTGTGGATGCTGCAAAGCTTTCGGCTGCAATAACACTGATCAGGCCCGGGATGGGCGATTGGCTCTCAGACGCCGCCGCAGCGAAACATAACCGGGTAATGTCATGATATCGATCGTCCTCTACGGAAGGAACGACAGTTACGGCTATAACCTCCACAAGAGGGCTGCTCTTAGCCTGAATTGTATGGCGGAAGTGCTGACCGACGAAAATGATGAAATTCTTTTCGTTGACTACAACACGCCGGATGATTTTCCGACCTTCCCGGAGGCGATCTGCGACACGCTGACAGACCGTGCGAAACGCCTTTTGCGGATTATCCGCATAAGACCGAGCCTTCATAATCAGCTGTTTGCATCTCGTACCCATCTGAAGGCTCTTGAGCCGATTTCGCGTAACGCTGCCGTGCGACGGTCCAACCCTGCAAACCGTTGGATCTTGTCGACCAATACCGACATGATCTTCGTGCCGCGCGGTTCGCAGTCCCTATCTGAGCAATTGGCAGAACTGAAAGACGGATTTTATTGCGCGCCTCGTTTTGAAATCCCGGAGACGTTATGGGAGAGCTTTGATAGGCTTGATCCGGCAGGGGTTATCGCTGAAACGCGTGCGATGGGCGAGACCCTTCATCTTAATGAAATTGTCTACGGCGCTGATTCAATTCTCTACGATGCACCGGGCGATTTCCAACTCATGAGACGCGAAGATCTTTTTGCCATCCATGGGTTCGATGAGCGGATGCTATTGGGCTGGCACGTCGATTCGAATATTTCCAAGCGTCTTGTAATGCTTCACGGAAAAGTTGGCGATGCGGTACCCGCAGTTTTTGGTTATCACTGCGATCACACACGTCAGACGACGCCAATGCACGCGCATAAAAGCGTGGAGAATAATCCTGAAGAATTTATCGACAGGGTGAAAAGGCCTGACATCCCCGATCAATCGGAAGTTTGGGGGCTTAACGGAGTAGAGCTAGAAGAAATTAGCCTGACGAATACGGTCAATATGGCTTATCGTCTTGCCCTTTCTGAAGCGATAGAGATACCGCTTACTCGTCCGCTAGAAGCAAGATATCGATCAGAGTCTTATGACAATGAAACCGGCAGTCCAGAACACGTTTTGCCGTTTCTCGTTGATCTCTTTGCGAATGCCCCACGGGAAACAAACGTTGTCTGGATTGGCCCTCGGGATCGCATGTTCGGGCTTTTTACCCGTTGTTGGGATAGTCTTGGTTTCTCCAATCGCGTAGCAGTTTGGCAAGCGGGTTCGGAGCATTCGGCTACGCTTGCTCAGGCGGATGCTTTCGTAATCAATTTTGGCCTTCCCGAAAAGGCTGAAGGCGAGGTTCTTGCCGATGTTTTAAACGGATTCTTTGCTGCAATAGTTGATGAGCGTCGGCATTTGGCAAAGAAGGGCGAACCGAGGCGCTTCATTGGAATTAATGCGATTCATAATCGCTTTGAATCTATTATGCAGCGGTTTATTGGGTGCGGACGCACGCCGTTTTCTGCGCGACTTCGTCATGGTTATCTTCTTCAGTCTATATTCAAGGATGTAGACGATTGGACACCAGAAATGCACACTGGCGCAGCAGGTGTTCGAGAGAAGGATGCTATACGCTCCAATAGTGAAGTTGGGCACATTTTTTTTGGGCCTTATGCTCATTTGCCGCCCGGGGATTACCGAATAGATTTGACCCTATCGCGTCGGTGGGATCATTCGTTAAAATGCAGGCTTAACCTTGACCTAGTTCAAGGTGAGAGGGTTGTTTACGAAACAAAAATAAGTGTCCTTCGGGGGAAGGTGACTGCTAAGCTATTGTTGCAGGTAACGCCGCGTGACGTATTGCTTCCCGTACAAGTTCGTCTTCACTCGTCTGGCAAGGCACGCGTTACGCTCGAAAGCGTGGTGGTTAGGCGCACCTCTGATCTTTTGGAGGATTGGTCGGTATGACGCTATCTGCTTTTCGCCATAGCTCCACTTTTTTAAATGAATGTAAAAAGAGAGGTGTTCTAGAAAATTTAGATGTCTCCTTGCTTGATGTAGGATGCAGTGGCGGAATCGATAGCTTTTGGGACCAGTTTGGTGCCAGTTTTCGTGCGGTTGGCTTTGATCCATTAGTTTCAGAAGTCGACCGTTTGAATGCCGACGAAAAAAATCGGAACATTCGTTATGTTGCTGCGTGGGTTGGGAATGGAAGTCGACCACTCCCGTCTTCTGTTCGTATAGATACAGAAGTAAAAGGAGGGGCCACGAGCGCATTTGCGTTGAGCAGTGCGCAACGTGCATCAGAGAAAACGGGCCTTTCCTTCACCGCAGATGTTTTCAATCGTGGGGCAGAGTTGCGGTTTGCTGATCAACGCCTTTCTCTTGACGACTGGCTGGCACTGAATGACTTTGGACGCGTTGACGTGGTTAAATGCGACGTCGACGGCTTTGATTTTGAAGTTTTCGTCGGTGCTCAAAACCTTCTTTCAGCGCCAATACGTCCGCTTGCTCTGATTACTGAAGCTCAATTACAAGAAATGCGTGATCGCCGCGGTACCGTTTGGGGAGACCTAGATGGGCTCTTGCGTGGCCATGGTTATCGCTTGTTTGACGTCGATGTCCATCGTTATACGCGTGGTGCATTACCAGGACAATTTGCAATTCCACTGTTTGCTCAGACGGTAGGTGGGCCAGTACTGTCTTGTGATGCACTCTACATGCTTGATCCGGTCATGGATCCTGAGGTGATGGATGAATTAGTCCAACTCGACGATCCAACTGTTTTTCTTCGGTTAATTCTTCTGTATGAAGCGTTTGGACTGTCGGATTGTGCTGCTGCCTTGATAGTCGCGTTGCGAGAAAAAGGCGTGTATCTTGCTGGCTTTGATGAGACTTGGGCACTCAATGCACTCGTGCCGCCAAATCCTTACAATAAAAACGAGTATTATGACTATTTAAAAGCGTTCGACGATAACCCTCGGCAATTGTTTCCCAAAAACTCCTCGTCAACAGCAGAAGGGTTCGAGCCAGAAACGACAGTTGACTGGACATCGAGTATGCTACCGGGAGAGGGCGCGCGTCGCGACGGACTGGAGATTGTTTCGGAACGAGGAGTGGGGGGGCATGTTTGTTTCGGTCCTTATCATTGCCTCCAAGCAGGACGTTACGTCGCGCGGTTGCAAGTTAAGACGGATGCTTCGTTAGGTCGGAAATTGTCACTTGAAGTCGTTGCCAACGAAAAAGTAGTATCTCGATCTTCCAAAATATTGTGGATTCCAGGTTCGTACTGGCTGGAGATTCCATTTAGTATTGAAGCTTCGGGAGCCTCTCCTTCAATCCAATTGCGACTGAGTGCTGACCGAAAAGCAAAGCAACGTTTGCTGCGGGTCTTAGTTAGGCGTGAAAGCTGAGCCATGAACTCAACTGATGCAATAGGAAGTGGGGCGCCTTGGAAGGTGATGCAAACCCATACCATTTATGACGCTCCACCATTTGTGACGCTTTCGGTTGAGACGGTTTCATTGCCGGATGGGCGCGTTGTCAACGATTATCATCAAGTTCACTTGCCTGATTTTTCGATCGCCGTTCCGATTCTCGCGGACGGTCGTATCTTGACTTTATGGCAATATAAACATGGTGCTCGGTGTTATTCCATGACCTTTCCCGCTGGCCATGTGGAGCCCGGGGAAGATGCTGTTGAAGCGATGCAGCGGGAACTGCGAGAAGAAACCGGTTACGTGGCTGAGAACGCGGTTAGCTTTGGCAGTTATGCCGTTAGCGGCAATCAGGGCTGTGGGCGGGCGCATCTTTTTGCCTTGACGGGTTGCCGTTCCGCCGGCGTTGCTGATCATGACGATCTTGAAACTTTCGATCTTAGAGTTATGACAGTGGAGGAAATAAATGCGGCGATCGATCAGGGACATTGTTCAATCCTTCCTCAGCTCGCCGTCTGGCTCGCGACCAGAGCACATTTCGGGTTCTGACGATCAGCCACTAGCCGAACGCCAACCCGACTTGGCAGTTGAATCGACGGCACCGGCTGTCCAGCTTGATCTTGCTCCGATCTGGACAATGGTTCCTGACGCAGAGCCAATTCGGCTCGGCTCCTATTATGCCCATATGCGTGGCTATTATCCCTATTGTGAGATGCAAACCAAACGGTGGTGTGTCCGCAACATTGGCCGTGATTGGCACATTTTTGATGTCGGGGGTAATATTGGATATTACTCCGCACTTTTTGGCCGCTGCGCACCTGAAGGTCGCGTTGTGGCGTTCGAGCCTACGGAAACGCATCGTATGCTCAGACACAATCTTGAGGTCAACGGGATTTCAAATGTCGAAGTCCGGCAGATAGCCATGGGTGAGACCGAGGGGAACCGTCGGGACGCGATATTCCGCGTCTGGGGCAGTCCGGCGGAAGTGGAGGAGTTCCCTTTCTCGACAGTGGACGCGGAAATGCGGCGTCTGGAATGGGACAGACTCGATCTTCTTAAAGTTGATGTCGATAGCTTCGATCTCGAAGTGTTGAAAGGCTCTCTTCAGACCCTCGACAAATTTAACCCGTGGGTTCTCGTCGAGCTTAATCACGCCTTGGCAGAGAGAAAACAGAGCGTGTCTCAGGCGCTCGAATGGTTGGCATCAGTAGGTTACCACGATGCTCTCGTGATGGACGGTGAGAATTTCCTTTTGCGCCGTTCGGAGGGCGCACCGGTTGCCGTTGACGGCTTGCGGCTCGTTCATGAACGAGAGCCTGTCTATGTTGTGCCTGCTCTTATAGCGACGGAAGCCTTGGCAGCCGATGTTGCTGACGCTTTTGAAACGGCCGGTACGGGTGTTTTGGATGAAGAAACCGGTGAATTGATTATCGATGCTCCCTCTTGGGGCTATGGCTTGACTTGGAAAGTGCAACCGATCTGCGAAGGACCGGCAATCGTACGTTTGTCGGTTGGTGTTTCTGGAGCGGATATCGGGGTTCTCTGCGTAAGAGACGGGTTTTCGGATATCATTGGATCGGAAGCTTTTATACTCCCGGGCGGAGAAACTACAGTCGAGATAGCGCTTGATCAGGTCCAGGACCTGCGCGGGATTGTTATCAGAAGAGGCCCGACGCTACCCGGCGTGGCTCGAGTGCGTTTCAATGAGCCGGTTGTCCTGCAAGCGGAAGCTCGGCGCAATGTTACCCCGCCGCTTTCGATGAACCCGGCTCAAAAAGAGACCAACTTGAGTGTTGCCGCGCAAGCGCTGCCACCATTGCCTTTTGATGTGCCAGAAGACCGGCTCGAGATTGTTGATGCCCATATGCTGGGAGAACGCCTCGGCCTGGACTACTCGTTCCGAGCTCCGATAAATCTCGTCAATATGCCGCTTACACAGTTCCGTATGGAAGTCCATGACGCGAGGATATTGACACAACTCTACCGCGCCTTTCGACCAAAACATCACCTGGAGTTTGGGACCTGGGAGGGGTTTGGCGCGCGGCTTTGCCTGCAAAATTCCGAAGCTCTCGTCTGGACGCTGAACCTTCCCGAAGGAGAAAAAGATGATGAAGGGCGTCCTTTGTATTCAGACGCATCCGGCGTCACTGATGGCGGAAACCGGATCGGACGACTTTATCGCGAAGCTGGATTGGCCGGGCGAGTAACCCAGATGTTGATGGACAGCCGGGAGTTCGACACAGCTGCTTTCGGTCCGGATTTCTTCGATACTGTTCTGATCGACGGTGGCCATACGGCCGATGTGGTGACCAACGATACCGAAAAGGCGTTGCAGGTGGTTCGTCCGGGCGGACTTGTCATGTGGCATGACTTTTGTCCGGACCCCCTGATTGTAGCTGAACAAAATGCTGCTCAGGGCGTCGTTGAAGCAGTGCTGCAGAATTGGAAGCAGTGGCGTCCGCGCTTTTCATCCTTATTTTGGGTAAGACCCTCCTGGCTTCTGGTCGGGGTCGTTGCTGATGGCGGTATAAATGTAAATGAAGACAATGATACGCAATAAACAGGTTACATCCGCGACTTTTCCTTCGGCTTACGCGCAAGGCTTTGTTCGCTGTGCGGTTGCTTCACATTTGGTTACGCCTGCTTCGCCGTTGGCCAATGCCGCAGCGACGATACCATTACTAGAATCGGCAGACGAACAGTCTGTAGGCCTTCTCGTCCTACCGGAGCTAGGTCTGACTGGTTACGCGATTGATGATCTGCTGCACCAGCAGACGCTCCTTGACGAGGCGGAATCGGCTCTTGAACTGCTGCGAAAGCGCACTGAGACGCTAATGCCTGTCGTTCTCGTCGGAATGCCGGTCCGCTGGCAGGGACACCTTCTCAATTGTGCGTTTGTGCTGCATCGAGGTCGGCTTTTGGGTATTGTACCAAAAACCTATCTGCCCAATTATCGCGAATTCTACGAGGCGCGACATTTCGCATCGGGTGCCATAGTTGAAAAGGGCGCTACGATAGAGGTGTTGGGAACTGAAGTTCCAATCGGTACGGACCTTTTGTTCACTGCGCATGATATAGAGAATTTTGTGCTGGCGATTGAAATTTGCGAAGATGTTTGGGTGCCAACACCGCCCTCATCCATGGCCGCTCTTGCAGGCGCGACAGTCATAGCAAATCTTTCTGCGTCCAATGCTATTATCGGCAAGTCGGCCGAACGTCACGCGCTTTGCCGTGTGCAATCTGCTCGTTGCAATGCTGCTTACCTCTATTCGGCCGCCGGTTTTGGTGAGTCGACTACTGACCTTGCCTGGGATGGCCATGCGATGGTCTATGAAGCTGGTACTCTTTTGGCTGAATCCGAGCGCTTTTCTACAAGCGCCGGCATGATTGTTACGGATGTCGATCTGGAACTTCTGGCAGCCGAGCGACTGCGAAACGGTAGCCTTGTTGCAAATCGGCGCGATCTTGCGCCGAAAGCCTATAGGCACATCGGCTTTCATCTTCAGCCCCCAGCAAGTGACATAGGCCTGCATCGAAAAGTTGCCCGCTTTCCATTCGTCCCGGATGACAAAGATCAGCTTGATGTTCTCTGTGAGGAGGCTTTCCAGATACAATCTCAAGGTCTTGCTCGCCGTTTAAAGGCCAGTAACATTGAGCGTGTGGTCATCGGTGTTTCGGGTGGATTGGATAGTTCACACGCGCTGCTGGTTGCGCTTCACGCCATGGATCTGCTGAAACTTCCCCGTTCAAATGTCCTAGCGTGGACCTTGCCTGCTTTTGCGACCTCTAATACGACGAAATCGAATGCTTGGCGACTTATGCGAGCGTTGGGAGTGACCGCGGACGAGATCGACGTAGGCCCGGCTTCAATGCAGATGTTGCGGGATATCGGCCATCCCGCCGCAGAGGGAGAGAAGGTTTATGATATTACCTTCGAGAACGTCCAGGCGGGGGCTAGGACGTCGCTCCTTTTCCGACTGGCAAACCGTCACAACGCGATTGTTCTAGGCACCGGCGATCTCTCTGAACTCGCTCTTGGCTGGGCAACCTATGGCGTCGGTGATCATATGAGCCACTACAACGTCAATTGCTCGGTCCCAAAAACGCTTATCCAGCACCTTATTCGATGGGTCGCGGCACGCGGGCTGTACGGTGAAGAGGCATCCGACGTTCTTCGGAATATATTGTCCACAGAAATCAGTCCAGAATTAGTACCGGGTGATGCAGATGCGCCGAGCCAGAGGACGGAAGATTTTGTCGGACCTTATGCGCTTCAAGATTTCAATCTTTTTTATACGGTAAGATATGGCATGAGGCCGTCTAAGCTGGCTTTCCTTGCGTGGCACGCTTGGCGGGATGTCAAAACGGGTAGCTGGCCACCGGATTTCGCAGACGCTGATAGACGGGACTACGATTTGGAAACCGTTCGATCATGGCTAAGAGTTTTCATCAGGCGCTTTTTCCAAACCAGCCAATTCAAACGAAGCGCCGTTCCAAACGGTCCCAAAACGAGCTCAGGCGGCTCTTTGTCTCCGCGTGGCGACTGGCGTATGCCATCAGATGCGTCAGCGGATGCCTGGTTGCGGGAGCTTGACCTAGCACTAGCCCCGCCGCCGAAAAGTTAAGAAGGGCTGGCAGCGCATTCTGGTCAAATGACATCTCTCTATCGACTATAATCCGAATGCTCCGTTTATGTCAGGAGCATTCGTTAATTACGTTCTTTTATAATCATCCTCAATGCGGATGACATCATCCTCGCCGATATAGGCTCCGGTCTGAATTTCAACCAGCTCCAGCGGGATCTGCCCCTCATTGGCCAGCCGGTGCGGCTGGCCGATCGGGATATAAACCGACTGGTTTTCCGTCAGCAGCTTGGTTTCTTCGCCAATCGTCACCGTCGCCGTTCCCTTGACGACGATCCAGTGTTCCGAGCGATGATAATGTTTCTGGAACGAGATGCGGTGGCCGGGATCGACCGTGATATGACCGACCCGATAGCGCTCGTCCACATACATGTGTTCGATATAACCCCAGGGACGATAAACGCGTTTGTGCGCCTGCGTCTGCGGCGCATGGTCGCCGTCCTTCAGCGTCTCCACCAGCCCCTTCACATCCTGCACCCGGTTTTTCGGCACCACCAGAACTGCATCCTTGGTGGCCACCACCACCAGATCCTTGGCGCCCACCACCGTCGTCAGCAATTGCGTGGAGTGAATGAGGCAGCCCTCGGAATCGATGAACACGCCATCGCCCTCGAGCGCATTGTCATTGCCGCGCTTGTCGGCAATTTCCCAGATCGCGTCCCAGCTGCCGATATCCGACCAGCGGAAATGGCCATGCACAACCGCCATGCGTTTGGTTTTTTCAATCACCGCATAATCGATGGAGTTTTTCGGCGAAGCCTCGAAGCTTTGCTGATGCAGGCGCACGAAGCCAAGGTCGCTTTCATATTGTTCGACCGCCTGTGTCACTGCCGAAAGAATCTCCGGCGCGAAGGCCTTGAGTTCGGCGATCATCACGTCGGAGCGGAACAGGAAGTTGCCGGAATTCCAGAGATACCCTTTTTCCAGATAGGAAATCGCCGTCTTCATGTCAGGCTTTTCCACGAAGGCATCGACGGTGCTGAGATCGGCCTCACCGTCGATCGCCTCACCTGGCTTGATATAACCATAGGAAGTGCGCGGCTCGGTCGGCACCAGACCGAAGACGACGATATTGCCCTGATCGGCAGCTTTTGCGCCGAGTTTCACGGCATCGGAAAACTTGTCGGCATCGAGCACCACGTGGTCGGCGGCAAGCGCCAGTACCAGGCATCCTGGCTCACGGCGCTCGGCCAGCACGGCGGCGGCAGCCATGGCGGCGGCGCTGTCGCGGCGGGCGGGCTCCAGCACCACGGTTGCCGGCAGATCGATCTCTTCGGCCTGACGGCGGGCGAAGAAACGGAAATCCTCATTGGTGATCACCAGCGGCTCGGCATAAAGCCCCTTGTCGCCCACCCGCATCAACGTCTGTTGATAGGTCGAAAGATTGCCGACCAGCGGCTGGAACTGCTTGGGCAGCTGGTCACGAGAAACAGGCCAGAGCCGCGAACCAGCACCGCCAGCAAGAAGAACCGGCGTGATCTTTCGAGAGTGTTCCTTCACAATAAAACCTTTCCAACGCGGCCTGATAAGGGTCAGGATTATGCTACGTCCGCATCGAACTGGATGCTGTGTAGGCGTTTATAAAGACCATCCGTTGCAAGCAATTCTCGCCGACTGCCTTCTTCGACAACCTGTCCATTATCCATAACGACGATCTTGTCGGCTCGATTGATTGTTGAAAGCCGATGAGCAATAACAATAGATGTCTTGTTCAGGGTCAGGCGCTCAAGTGCATCCCTCACGAGGGATTCGGATTCTGAATCCAGTGCACTGGTCGCCTCGTCGAGGATAAGAATGTCAGCGTCTCTCAGCATGGCGCGAGCGATCGCAACACGTTGTCTCTGGCCGCCGGATAGGCCTGAGCCATTTTCACCAAGCTTGCTATCATAACCGTCAGGCATCTTCATGATGAAGTCATGCGCATTGGCAGCCTTGGCCGCAGCTATGATTTCTTCTTCTGTCGCATCGTCCCGGCCAACGGAAATATTGTGCTTTACGGTGCCCGAAAACAGGAAGGTTTCCTGACCTACATAGGATACGTGCTCGCGCAGGCTCGCAAATGACACATCACGCAAATCCATGCCGTTGATTTCAACGGAACCGTTTTGAGGATCGTAAAGGCGCATCATAAGATTGATTATGGTGGATTTCCCACTGCCGGAAGGACCGACCAGTGCGGTCATTTTGCCGCCCTCGAAGAGCACGCTGACATCCTTCAGAACTGGCTGGCCCGAAACATATTCGAAGCTGACGTTCTTCAGTTCCACATCGCCACTTGCCCTGGGGAGAGGCAGAGCATCCTTTTTTTCGGCAAGCGTCAAAGGTGCGTCCAGAACCTCGAACATCATGCGGACCCCGATCATGCCGCTTTCGATCTGGATTCTCATACGCGCCAGACGTTTTGCCGGTTCGTAGGCAAGAAGCAGAGCGGTTATAAAGGCCATCAGATCGCCAGGAGAACCACCTTTTTCCAGAACAGTATAACCGGAAACGGCAATGACGACGGCAATCGCGAGGCCCGACAGCGTTTCCATGATCGGGCTGGTCGCCGCTTCAAGCTTCGCGATACCATTGGCGCGATGCTCGACATCGGACACCGCCTTGTTCATACGTTGACGCATAAGCTTCTCAAGCGAAAACGCTTTGATCACGCGGACGCCGATGCTGGTTTCCTGCACGACGTTGACGATTTCGCCAAGCGAAGCAAGTTCCGCCTCCATGATTTTGCGCACACGACGCAAGACAAGACGGACACTGAAAATTGCAAGGGGTCCTATAATCATTGAAATCGCGCTCAGAAGAAAATTCTGGGCGAACATCACCACGATCAAGCCGATGAGCGAAAGCAGGTCGCGTATGAAGGACGTGACGATCGTATCAATAACGCTTCTGGCGGCCTGTGCATTGTAGGTTACGCGAACCAGCAGCTCCGACGATGGCAGGTTCTGAAAGAATGATACGCCTTGCTTCAGCAGGCGATCATAGATTTTGCGCTGCTGCTCTGCGACGATACTGTTGCCTGCTTTGCTCAGATAGTAGCTCTGAACGAACGTGGCGAGGCCCTTGACGATGAATATAGCGGCGACCGCGAAAGCAATCTCAAGAACGACATCAAAGCCCTGCTTCAGGTAAACGCTGTTGACGATATCGCGCATGATCCAGGCGCTGAGAGATGTCGTTGCAGCAACGACAACCATTGCCGCGATTGCCATCGAGTACCAGCTAACATGCTTTTTAAAGTTCTCTTTGAACAGTCGTACCAGCAGCTTCTTGTCGTTTGGCGACAAAAATGATCCGATCACAGCGATATTCCTAAATTGGTGCAGAAACTACATTTGGTGAGTGTTATCACGTTAGACGAACAAACCCAAACTCGTGGAGTTATGTTGTGCGTATGACGCTCATATATGATCTGCCCAAGTTTCATACTCAGAAAACTCAAAGCTTAACACTGATCCCAAATGCCGAGGCACGTCTAATCCAAAATTGGTTTAGTGCACTTAAATGGGTGATCGCTAAGTGTCAATCTCCCTCTGGTGAGGAAGCCATAACGTGCAGTTCTGCCTAGAGCAGAATAGTGGGCAATTCGCGCTTTAGTTGTTAGGCGAAAATGTGTAGTTTTCCCCAACTGAAAGGTTCTCAACATTGACAAATGGGCTGCCCAAAATCTATATGCCAAATTCAATGGTGGGCTATTGACAACGGCGTGGCATATAAACTCGTAAGTTTTTGCAATCTAATGTGTTTTATGACGGAAGTGTCCGTCAGGCAGGACGGTAAATGCCCCAAGTATTTTTTGATCTGTCGGAACTGTTCCTGAACTCGGGAGTGAAATTTAAGTATTACGGAATCGCTCGAACCGTAATGGAAGTCGCTTATGAACTGACTTTGGCGGATAAATCAGTAAGGTATGTAATCTATTCGCCGTTGCATCGTCGTTTTTTTGAAGTTTTTCCGCGTATAGGTGATGCATCGCCAACCGGCGTTTTAGATCCGAATGTCCCTTCAAGTGCGACGCCACTGCGCCTCAGACAAAATCTTTTTGATACGAATTTTTTGAAGTCTTTGCTCTACAGGGCGGTGCGCACTGTAGTTGAGCATCGCAATCGCAAACGTTGGGCAACTATTCCGGCGGGTGCAGTTCGAGAGGTTGATCTAGACGGGCAGATTCTGGTCTCGCTGGGTAGGCCTAAAATTATGTCAGATTATATCATGGCGTTGAGTGAACGGGGCGAAAAAGCCACCTTTATTCCAATGCTGCATGATATGATTCCGTTGCATAATTTCACCCACCGGAATCAGTTTTCGTTTCCGAGGAATTTCATTCATGATAATAAGGTCGCTATAGGAGCAGCGGCACTGATTTTGACGAATTCAGAATTTACGGCGCGGGAAGTAGAGCATTTTTCTAACATGGGAACATTGCCGCCCGTGCCGGACGTTGTGGCTATACCACTTTGCAACGAGCTTCGGCCGACAGTTGAGCCGATTGATAAGCGGCCTCCTCAAGGCCGTTACCTGTTGGGTGTTGGTATTTATAACGGCCGTAAAAACCTGGAATGTGTTGTTGAAGCCATGCTTCTATTGCAGGCTTCCGGCGTCGTGCCGCCTGCGTTGGTGTTGGCAGGTGCAAGGCGCAAAAGGGTTGAAAAATTTTTAAAACTGGAAAAATTCCGTCCGATCGTCGACAACTTTCACTTTGTTCTTAATCCGAACCAGGCGGAATTACGTTTGCTGTACGAAAACGCCTACGGTCTCGTTTTACCGAGCAGGATGGAGGGGTGGGGTTTGCCGATCAGTGAAGCTCTGTGGTGCGGGACCCCGGCGTTTGCAGCGGATGTGCCGGCATTGAGAGAGGCCGGTGGGACGCTGGCACTTTATTTTGATCCGGAGAAACCAGACGAGTTGGCGGATTTGGTTCGTGTATTGTTGTTGGATCCGGACAAGTATGCTGCCTTGAAAGCGAAGATAGCCGAGTTCAAACCACAAATGCGAACATGGAAGGATGTTGCGTCAGACATACTCCGTGCAGTTCATGAATTGGATAACAACGAGAGGCGGGCGACCACCTAAAGCGGCAAGTCGAAGCTGCGACGGGTTCGACAATCTGCTCTTTGTCCGTTCGTGCGGCGTGCGTGCCGATATTGTCGCTAGCCTGCCAATGGTTTCTATCTGATCACAAGCGACGCCTGTACGAAGAAGATACCCGAACTCCGCTTTTTTATTTCCACATCGCCCGCATTCGCGCACCCACATCAATCCGGATCTGCTGCGCGCTGCGCTCCGAAGCTGCGGCCGAAACAATCGGCCATGTCGTCGTTTCGAAGAATTGCAGCAGGGTTGCAGGTATGAAGCGGGTTCTTGAGGCGTAGACATGCCGGTCGCCCTGCTGGCTCTGGCCGCCCGTGAAGAAGCGTTGTGGCGTGATCAGCGACAGGCCGTCCTTGGCGCGGGTCATAGCGACATAGAGCAGCCTTCGCTCTTCCTCCAGTTCCTGGGTGGTGCCGACGCCAAGGTCGGATGGGATGCAGCCATCGATGACGTTCAGGATGAAGACGGAACGCCATTCCTGGCCTTTTGCTGAATGGATGGTCGACAGGGTCAGGTAATCCTCGTCAAGCAGCGGCACGCCGGCCTGATCACTGGTGGCGTCAGGCGGATCGAGCGTCAGCTCGGTCAAAAATCGTTCGCGCGAGGGATAACCGCTGGCGATCTGCTCGAGCTGTAGCAGATCGGCCTTGCGGGTATCGGCATCCTCATGGATGCGTTCGAGATGGGGTTCGTACCATAGCCTTGCCTGGCCGATTTCGCCTGGCCAGCCGTTTTGGCCCCGCCGCAGCCCCACCAGCATTTGCGTGAAGGCTGTCCAGTCATCGCCGGTCTTGGGTGGCGGCGGAATTTCGGCAAGGGCAAGCAGCGGCTCGGCGTCTGCAGCGATCGTATCGAGAATGTTGCCGGCTTTCTTCGGTCCGACGCCGGGCAGCATCTGCAGCAGCCGGAAGCCGGCGACACGGTCACGCGGGTTCTGGGCGAAGCGGAGAACCGCCAGCATGTCCTTCACATGGGCGCTGTCGAGGAATTTCAGGCCACCGAATTTGACGAAGGGGATGTTGCGGCGGGTCAGTTCCACTTCAAGCGGGCCGCTGTGGCTGGAGGTGCGAAACAACACGGCCTGCTGTTTCAGCGTCATGCCGGTCTCGCGATTGGCAAGTACTTGATCGATGATGAAGTTCGCCTGTTCGGTTTCGTCCTTCACCGTCACCAGCTTCGGGCGTTCGAGTGACTGCCGCTCCGTCCAGAGGTTTTTGGTAAACCGCTCACGCGCCAGATCGATGACGCCATTGGCGGCGGCAAGAATCGGCTGCGTCGAGCGATAGTTGCGATCAAGCGTGATGATATCCGCCGCCGGGCTGAAGGATGCCGGAAAATCGAGGATGTTTCGCACCGTCGCAGCCCGGAACGAATAGATCGACTGCGCATCGTCGCCCACTACCGTCAACCCACGGCCACCGGGTTTGAGGGCCATCAGCACCGAAGCCTGCAGCCGGTTGGTATCCTGATATTCGTCGACCATGACATGGTCGAAACGGTTGCCGATATCGTCTGCCAGGGTGGGGTCGCTCACCATCTGCGCCCAATAGAGCAGGAGATCGTCGTAATCGAGCACGTTCTGGACCTGCTTGGCCTCGACATAGGCCGCGAACAGTTGCTTAAGTTCGCTCTCCCAGCTGGCAACCCAAGGATAATGCTGGCGCAGGATCTCCTTCAGCGGCGTCTGGGAATTCACCGCACGCGAGTAGATCGCAAGGCATGTTCCCTTGGTCGGAAAGCGGCTTTCGGTCTTGGAAAAGCCCAGCTCGTGCCGGGCAAGGTTCATCAGGTCGGCGCTGTCTTCGCGGTCGTGGATGGTGAAATCGATATTGAGGCCGATCTGTTCGGCATAGATGCGCAACAGGCGCGCGCCGATGCCATGAAACGTGCCGGACCATGCCAGCGCATCGGTCAGCGCACCTGAATTGCCGCCGAGGACATGTTTACAGATACGCTCTACACGCCGCGACATTTCCGAGGCCGCGCGTCTGGAAAAGGTCATCAGCAGGATGCGGCGGGGGTCGGCGCCGTTGACGATCAGATGCGCGACACGATGGGCAAGCGTATTGGTCTTGCCGGAACCGGCGCCGGCAATGATCAAGAGCGGTCCGGCCGTCTGTCCCTCTGCCAGCCCGACGCCGTGTTCCACTGCCTTGCGTTGTTGTTCGTTCAACTTGTCCAGATAGGCAACCGCCATGCCTGTAATCCTTGATATGTGGTTGTCCGTCCGTGGATAGCGGTGGAAATGGTCAGCCGTCGAGGCATCGGCTGGCCATTTCCACCGTTCCAGCAATGATTAGCAAAGACTCAAACACCAATCCAGAACAAATAATGAACGCCTCGCCTTGATAATCCAAGCCGATATACCGGCCCGGGCGTCGATGGGTGGCAAGAACCTGATTTTCCCATCGCGATAAGAATAGTAATAAGGAAAATATCGTACTTAATTGAAATATATAATCATTTATTCTCGTCGCTCTCGCGTTTCCCGTTTCGGCTCGGAAAGGCTTGAACCAGGCCGGAGGCTTGCGAGTTCAATCATCGGCCTTGGGGAAAAGGCCTGTCTGTTGGGAGGACCAAATGAAAAATCTGAAATTCTGCCTGATCGCCGTAGCTGCCCTTACCACCTCGACATTTGCCTCGGCCGAGCAGAAAGCCGTGAAATCCGATGTCACAATCGCCTCAGACATCAATTACCTGCTTTACACCCCGAAGGATTATGCCGGTTCGGACAAGACCTATCCTCTCGTCGTCTGGCTGCATGGCGGTGACCAGGGTGGCAGCGATGTCGAGAAGCTGCGCAGAAGTGGTCTGCCGAAAATGATCGAAGAGGGGCGTGATTTTCCTTTCCTGGTGTTCTCGCCGCAAAACCCCAGTGAGGAACTGCTTTATCCGATCGAGCGTGTTGCAGCCACTCTGCGGTCGGTGGTGGCCGATCATCGGGTGGATCGCAGCCGCATCTACCTGATCGGTTATAGCCGGGGTGGATTTGGCGCATGGTCAATGGCCGAACAGTTTCCGGAGACCTTTGCCGCTGTCGTGCCGATCGCCGGCGGCGGTATCCGGCATTATCTCAACCGCACCAATGAAAAGACCGCCTTCTGGGCTTTCCACGGTGCAAATGACGAGGTGATACCGCTGTCAGACACCGTGGTTCTCGTACAACGCCTTCAGGAGTTGAAACGCAATGTTCGGCTCACCGTGTTCGAGGAGACAAATCATCAGGCGGTGGAGGGAAAAGTGCTGAAAGACGAGGCGATGTGGACGTGGCTTCTCGAACAGAAGCTCGCTGAGGTCAAAGCACCGTCTTCTCCCTGAGTTTCCGGATTGCTGATTGAGGCGATCACAGACAAAGCCGCCCGGCGCTTCTGCCGGACGGTTGTCTCTAGAGGCTCGATGTCGATCTAAAGGAAGCTGCTTTCGAACAGCTCGCCCGAATAGGCGGCATGGGTAACGCCCGCTTCAAGGTCGGCCCTCGTCAACTCATCGACAAAAACGCCGTTCTGCATGACGAGAACGCGGTCGCACATATGGGCGATGACCGCGAGATCGTGGCTGACGAGAACGAAAGTAAGGTCGCGTTCCTCGCGCTGGTCGGCGAGCAGATTGAGGATTTCCGCCTGAATGGAGACGTCGAGCGCGGATGTCGGCTCATCGAGCAGCAGGATGGGCGGCTCGAGGATCAGCGCGCGCGCGATCGCCACACGCTGGCGCTGGCCGCCGGACAGTTCATGCGGGAATCGCTCGGCAAAATGTGCGGGCAGGCCGACCTGTTGCAGGGCGGCCGGTACTTTCGACCAGCCATCGCCAAGCCCCATGGAGCGGATCGGTTCGGCCAGAGCCCGGCCGATGCGATGGCGTGGGTGCAGCGAACCGTACGGGTCCTGAAACACCATCTGCGCCAGTTTCAGTTCCTCGCGGCTGCGCACCTTGCCGACCGGCTTGCCGTCGAAACTGATCGATCCGGTCCACACCGATTCCAGCCCCGCAAGCGACCGCAGCAATGTCGATTTGCCGCAACCGCTTTCACCGACGATGCCGAGCGTTTCACCCCTGTTGACCTTGAGGCTGACGCCGCGAACGACGTGATTGCGGTTTTCCTTCGTGCCATAGACGACATCGAGCTTGTCTACCGTGATCATCACATCACCTCCGCATCAATTGCCTGTCGGTCCAGTACCTTGAGACGCCTGACAGGATTGCGGGGGTCGGGCATCGCCGCGATCAGGCCGCGCGTATAGGGATGTTGCGCATCCTCGAGCTTCGTCAGCGTTTCCACCACGCGTCCGCCATACATGACCAGCACGCGTTCGCAGAAGGCCGAGACCATGCGGATGTCATGGCTGATGAGAATGAGGCCCGAATTGTTTTCACGCACCATCTCGTCCAGAAGCAGAAGCACATCCTTGCGAACGCTGACGTCGAGCGCCGAGGTCGGCTCGTCGGCGATAACCAGCTTCGGTTTGGCGAGCAGCATCATGGCGATCATCACGCGCTGCCCCATGCCGCCGGAAATCTGATGCGGATAAAGCCCCATCACGCGGTCGGGATCGTTGATGCGCACGCGCAGCAGCATGTCGCGCGCGGCGTTTCTGGCGGCCTTGCCGGTGAGAGCGAGATGCAGTTCGGCCGCCTCCGCCACCTGTTTTCCGATCGGCAGGACCGGATTGAGCGAATAACGCGGGTCCTGCATGATCAGCGCCATCTCGCTGCCGCGGATCGCGCCCATCTGGCGCTCGGATTTTGTGAGCAATGGCTCGGAGAGGAAGTCCATGCGCTCCGCCGTAACGGTGGCGCTTTTCGGCAGAAGCCGCATGGCGGCGCGGCCGGTCGTGGACTTGCCGGAGCCGGATTCGCCGACGATGCCGACACGCTCGCGCCCGACGTCGAAGTTGACATTGGAAACGGCGGGAATGGAGTTGCGGCCGAAGCGAACGTTGAGATCGCGGACCGAAAGAATGGGGGAGCTATCAGGAACGGGCATGGCGCGGATCCAGCAGGTCTCGCAGCGTATCGCCGGCGATGTTGAAGGCAAGGCTCGTCAGCAGGATGGCGATGCCGGGCATGACGGCGACCCACCAGTAATCGAGCATGAATTTACGGCCGCTGGAGATCATCGCTCCCCATTCCGGCAGCGGTGGCTGAGCGCCCAGACCGAGGAAGCCTAGCGACGCGGCAGTGAGAATGATGCCGGCCATGTTCAGCGTCAGGCGGACGATGACCGAAGGAATGCACATCGGCGCAATGTATAAAAACAGGATGCGCAGCGGTGACGCGCCATAAAGGCGGGCGGCGGCGACATAATCCGTATTGCGCACGACGAGAGCTTCGGCACGGGCGAGACGCGCGATTGGCGGCCAGGCGGTCAGCGAGATCGCGATGATCGCCGTGCCGAGACCCGCACCCATGGCGGCCGCAAAGGCAAGCGCCAGCACGAGCGATGGGAAGGACAGAACGATATCGGTGGCGCGCATCAGGATCGCGTCGGTTCTGCCGCCGAAGAAACCGGCCATGACGCCAATGGCAAGGCCGATGGGGCCGACGATAACCGAGACCGACAAGACGGTCTGGATGGTGATGCGGGTGCCATAGACAAGCCGGCTGAAAATATCCCGGCCGAATTCGTCGGTTCCGGCCAGATGCAGCCAGCTGGGCGGCTGAAGTGCATTGTCGAGCGCCTGGCGCGCCGGATCGAATGGCGCAATGAGCGGCGCAAAGATCGCGACGATAACCAGGATGGCAAGGATGGCAAAACCGAACATTCCAAGCGGCTCGTCACCGAGCTTTCTTAATGTTCGGAATGTCGTGGTCGATAGGCGTGACAGGGCGCTGCGGCCGTGAACGCCATTATTCTGGGTGATATCGGTCATCGAGCGACCTCCCGTGTGCGCGGGTCCAGCGTGGTATAGGCCACGTCTGCCAGGAAGTTGAGCATCATGAAGATGAATCCGATGACGATGGTGGCCGCGAGAATGGCATTCATGTCACCGATGAGCAGGGCGTTGGTCATATATTGACCGATCCCGGGCCAGGAAAAGACGATTTCCGTCACCACGGCACCTTCGAGAAGATTGCCATAGGAGATGGCGAGAACGGTGATGAGCTGTACGGCGATATTGGGCAGCACGTGCCGGGTGACCGTGCGTGCCGGGCTGACGCCCTTGGCGCGCGCTGCGATCACATAATCCTGGCTGAGTTGCTCGAGTGTGAAAGCGCGTGTCATGCGGGTGATGTAGGCCATCGCCATATAGGCAAGGATGATCGCCGGCAGGAGGATGTGCGAAAGCGCGTTCCAGAAAATCTCGGTTTCGCCGGCGAGCAGGGTATCAACCAGCATCAGCCCCGTTTTCGGTTCCACGAGGCCTTCGTAAAAAACGTCGACACGGCCGGGGCCTGCAACAAGGTTGAGATTGGCGTAGAAAATCACCAGCCCGACGATACCGAACCAGAAGACCGGGATCGAATGTCCCACCAGCGCGAAGACACGCGCGAATTTGTCGATGAACGTATCACGAAACAGCGCGGCGGAAAGACCAAGCGGCACGCCGATAACGGTGGAGATGATGATTGCCAGCGTCGCCAGTTCCAGCGTTGCCGGAAATGCCTGTGCCAGATCCTTGGTCACCGGATTGCCGGTCAGGATCGCTATGCCGAAATCGCCATGCAGCAGGCCACGCAGATAAAGGAAGAACTGCTGGTAGAGCGGCAGATCAAGTCCGAGCCGCGCCCGCATGGCCTCATAGGCCTTGGGGTCCGCAAGCTCGCCGACGATTGCGCCAACCGGATCGGTCGGCATGACGCGGCCAATGATGAACGTGATGCAAAGCAGAATGAAGAGGCTGACGACAAGTTGCAGGAAGCGATGTCCAAGCCCGCGCAGTGAGATTTCCGTCATTGCAGGCCGCACTTCCGCAAGAGGGAACCGTCAGCGAATGGCGTACCGCGAACCGCTCGCCGATGACGCGCAATTCTCCATTGCAAAAACTCTTGATGGTACTTCATCCCAACTCCTCCCTGAGCTAACATGAAAACATATGACGTAACACAAAGTCATCATATGAGTAACGAAGGGATTCGTATTTCGCAAGAGGGAAGAGTGGCATGAGGGACGATATGGCAAAACCGCGGGAGCGACGGGCGCAACAGATCATCGACAATCTCAGCGCGGAAATTCGCAGCGGTAAACTGAGAAATGGTGACCAGCTTCCCACGGAGCCGCAGCTTGAGCGCACCTATGGCGTGAGCCGAACGGTGGTGCGCGAAGCGATCGCGGATCTGCGCTCTGCCGGTTATGTCGTTCCCATCCAGGGCAAGGGGGTTTTTGTCAGCAATACCAGTGAATGGGCCGGGGTAAAGCTGACCCAGTCAGAAGCTGGCACCATTGCGGAAACGCTGGAAATGCTGGAGTTCCGGCTGGCAACGGAAGGGGAGGCGGCGGCGATTGCCGCATACCGCCGGACGGCCCAGCAGGAAGCTGCAATCTCGGCCGCGCACCGGAAAATGGCGCGCGCCATAGATGCCGGCGAAACCACCGTTGACGCCGATTACGAGTTCCACACAGCCATCGCGATCGCCACGAATAACCGCTTTTATCTGGAGGCTCTGCGCCAGTTCGGTTCGCGCTCTATACCGCGCGGTCAGTTTCCGACGCTGCCTGAGACGGGGGATGCGAATTATCTTCGCAAAGTGCAGGCGGAACACGATGCAATCTTGCGCGCCATCGTCGAGCAGGACCCGGATGCGGCGCGAAAAGCCATGCGCGAACATATGCTTGCGAGCCAACGTCGATATCGCCTGCTTTCGGAGGCGCAATAGCATCTCGACACTCATCTTATTTCGTGCGATGTCATATGATGACTTGCATGGAGAGAGGAGAGAATCGATGTATGTCGGCACCCAGGTTGCTGCACGCGATGATGAGGATTTCAAGGTTTGGGCGCAGCTCGGCGTCAAAAACATAAGCGCTGACCCGCCCGGAAAACCCGCGAGCTGGGTTCTCGATGACTTCGAGCGTCTGCGCGACAAGGTCGAAAGTTTTGGTCTGGTGCTGGACATGGTGCAGCTGCCCCTGCCTTCCCGGCCGATCGAACAGGCATCGTATCCCGATATCCTGCTTGCCGGTCCGGAGCGTGACCGGCAGATCGATGCCGTCTGCACGATGATCGAGAATATTGCCAAGGCAGGTATTCCGGCAGCGAAATACAATCTCAACCTCATCGGCATTCCGCGCACTGAAATGGAACGTGGCCGCGGCGGTTCGCTGAATGAAGCGTGGCGCTGGGACAGGGCCGACCACAATGCCGATCCGGGTCTGGCCGGGGTACTTTCGGAAGACGAGAACTGGGAGCGCATCGATTATTTCCTCGAGCGCGTGGTGCCGGTCGCGGCAAGCAACCGGGTTCGCTTGGCATGCCATCCACATGATCCCTATACGCCGCCGGGCTATAAGGGCGTCACCCGCGTGCTTGGCACGGTCGAAGGCCTGAAGAAATTCGTGCAGATGCGCGAAAACCCCTATCACGGCCTGAATTTCTGCCAGGGGTCGATTGGCGAGATGCTCGATAATCCGCGTGAGGAGATCGACGACATCATCCGCTGGTTCGGCAGCCGCGACAAGATTTTCAACGTCCATTTCCGCAATATCAGCGGCGGCAAGCTGTCGTTCATGGAGACGTTCCCCGATGAGGGCGACATGGACATGGTGCGTTCGCTGAAGCTCTACCATGAGCTGGGCTATCGCTACATGATCATGCCCGATCATGTGCCGACGATTGCCGGCCGTGACGCTGTCGGCGTCGCCTTCGCCTTCTGCTACGGCTACATCGCAGCACTTCTGGAAGCACTCAACAACAAGCATCTTTGACCGTTTCAGGTCGGTCGGCGCAGGTCCGCGCCGCCGGCTTCATCCATAACTACCGATCTGTAGGAGGAGCAGGTATGAGAAAATCATTGATCCGTCTCGCATTCACCACCGTTCTGGGGGCAATGCTTGTGCCGGCGGCCCCAAGTCTGGCAAAAACCCCCAACGACCAGCTTATCATTGCAACGTCGCTGGCTCAGGTTCTGTCGCTTGACCCGCATCAGGCCACCGAAGCCAAGGCCAACGAAATCATGGCCAATCTTTATGATCGCCTGATTTCGGTCGATGGTTCGGGCAAGGTTTCGCCGCAGCTGGCGGAGCGTTGGGAGACAGACGACAAGGGCATCACGTTCCATCTTCGCGAGGCAAAATTCGCGTCCGGCAATCCCGTCACCTCTGCTGATGTGGTTTATTCGTTCAGCCGCCTGTTGAAGATGAACCAGGCGGCTGCCGCCAATCTTAAGCGTGTCGGTTATAATGCTGACAATGTCGACAAGCTGGTGAGCGCGCCGGATGAAAAAACGGTCCGCATCGAACTTTCCGGTGAAACCACGTCCGAACTGCTGCTCTATCGCCTAGCCATGGTCATTGCCAGCGTTGTCGACAGCAAGGAACTCAAGTCCCATGAAGTCAATGATGATTGGGGCAATGCCTGGCTGAGAACGAATTCCGCCGGCTCCGGCCCGTTCACGCTCAATCGCTGGTCGCCCAATGAGATCATCATTCTCGAGGCCAACAAGGATTATGTGGCCGGCAGCCCGAAAATGCGCCGCGTCATCGTGCGACACGTGCCGGAAAGCCAGGTCGAGCGTCTGATGCTGGAACGCGGCGATATCGACATTGCCAGCGCGCTGACGGCGGCCGACCTTGCGATCTTCAACAACAAGGAAGGTTTTCAGATCCAGCGCGTGCCGACCGGTGGTTTCTACGTTCTGTCCATGAATGCCGGCAAGGAGCCTTTGTCCAACCCCAAGGTCCGCGAAGCGATTGCCTATGGCATCGATTACAAGGGCATGGAAAAGACCATCATGGGGCCTTATGGCCGGGCACGCACGGTGCCGGTGCCGGAGAATTTCGAATATGCCATTCCAAGCCCGGACTGGAAACTCGATGTTCCCAAAGCCAAGGAACTGCTTAAGGAAGCCGGATATGAGAACGGCTTTACGCTTAATCTGAAGACGATTGCGCAGACACCGCGTATCGACCTTGCCACCGCAATCCAGGCGTCACTGAGCCAGATAGGCATCAAGGTCAACATTCAGCAGGGCAACGGTTCGGACGTCATTGCCGCCCACCGCGCCCGCGATTTCGATCTGCTCATTCCGCAGACCGGCGCCTATATGCCGAATGTGCTGGGTTCGATGGAGCAGTTTTCCAGCAACCCCGACAATTCGCTTGCCGCCAACAATGCCGGTAATTTCGTCTGGCGCTCGGCCTGGGACATTCCGGAACTGACTGCGTTGACGGCAAAGGCTTCGCTTGAGCCCGACGCCAAGAAGCGTGGTGCAATCTACACCGAGATGCAGGAAAAGTTCGTAGCGCAGAATCCGGCCGTGCTGCCGATGTTCGAGCGGTTCGAACCGATCGTGCTGAATGCGCGCGTGAAGGACTATGTCGGCCATCCAAGCCAGACGACGCGGCTGGAAAAAGTGACGAAGGACTAAGGGTAAAACCACATACCATCTGAAAACCTGTGACGGGCGGTCTTACCGCCCGTTTTTTATGGGCAGTTGCAGCGTGATGTTTTAGGGCAAACCGTTGGTTTCAGGCGATTATCGTCATCATCCCGAAATTTCGGGGGTTTTCTCAGGGACTTCATCGGATTAGACCGTGTGATGATCATTCCTTCCGCTGGGCGAGAGTCGCAAACTCCGCTCATCAACCTCCCGCAAAATACGTTGACGATCATGAACCTTGCACAGATAAAACTTCCGTCGCGGCCGCTGAGCCTCAAGCGTGGCGTCATTTCGGTGCCGGCAGCCTATTATTTTTCCATTCCGGTGCTTCTGGTAATCCTGGCGGTGATGCTTGTGGCCGAGGGCCCGGGCATATTGCGCGATTACCAGATCAGCAAAGATCCGCTGGAGATTGAAAGCGGCGATATCAACGGCAGCTGCAAGACACGCAAGGCGATCTTTACGACCTGCGAGGCGGACCTTTCTTATGAGCACGCCGGCGTGAGCTACACGAAGGAAGTCGAGGTTATGTTCGTCGATTTCCATTCCGGCGACTATGAGACCGGGCTGGTCATTTCCGCGAAAAACCCGGAGCTTGCAACGATCTCCCTCGGCTTCGATATGCTCTGGAACCGCATCATCACGCTCGGCGTATTTGTCGCCCTGCTTGGTTTCGGCAGTCTGGCAATGCTGTTTACGCTTATCCGCGTTCTGCGAACCCGCCTGCAGCTGCGGCATCCGGCCCCTTTGACCGTCATCCCCGTGGCGCTGACGGCAGTCGCCGAAAAACGCAGCCGTCTTTTCGTGACCTATGCCGATACGGTGAGAGATGCCAGGACCAAGCGGCAGTCCTTCACCCATCTGGAGAGGGGACGCATCCCCGTCGTCGTTGGTCACACCGGAAAACACGATGTGGCGCTGGCAGTCTGGCACGGCAATACCGCGCTTCCGGTTCTGCTCGACGACCAGCTGGAACGGATCGACCTGTCGAATGAGGAGCGGGCGCAGGCTCTTGCATCAATTGCACCGATGGTTGCAAGCCAGGCGCAGGAAGGCTCCTCCACTGCCGGTGCTGCGATAAAGAAACAACCGGGCCTTCTGCGGCGGCTGGGCACTTTCGTCGCAATCGTGGCCGTCATCATTGTCGCGGTCTTCGGTTACTGGTTGTGGTACGTCACAGCCGCGCCGTCGCAATTCAATTCGCCGGGCATGGACCTCAACAACATGATGCCTGCAGCCCTCAATGAATGGGGTTGCGCCCGTCTGCAGGAGCGTTTCGCGGACGGCCCGGCACCCTTTGGATGCACTGCGGCCGACTATCGAAGCTGGAAATAACGGCTTTTCTCTCTGATGTCGCCGGGCCGAGCGCCGTGTTTTGCGCCGGTCCGGTGCATTTCCTGTTAGGCGCAGAACGGATGGCGTCATTTATCAATAGTTGCATTAGAGATTTATAAATAAACCAAATTCATAGTGCGAGCATGGGCGGTTCTTCAGAGGCTGGGAGAGTGCATCATGTTCACGGTTCTGGAATGCGTTGCCGTACAACACGACAGGGCTGTCGTGCTTCTTGCGGCATTGATCTGCCTGCTTGGCATGCTCGCCTTTTTTCACCTGTTGTTACGTGCGGAGGAAAGTCCGGCTGGCCGCAAGCCCTATTGGGTGCTGACGGCCGCCTTTGCCGGAGGGCTCAGCGTCTGGGCCACACATTTCGTCGCCATGCTTGCCTATAAGGGTTCGGTCCCTATCGGCTTTGATTTTTTCTTCACGGCTCTTTCGGCAGGACTTCCGGTTCTGGGTTTCTGGCTGGCGCTCAGGGTGCCCTCGCAGGCAGGTTACAGCCCGGCAATCGTTGGAACTCTGGTGACCGTGTCGGTCGCCGTCATGCATTTCGTCGGCATGGCGGGAATGGATGTCGCCGCTACCGTCAGCTATCGCTGGGGGTCGGTTATTGGCGGTTTTGCCGTTGCCTGGGTGTTTTTTCTTCTGGCTTTTTTCCTGTTTCGCCGTTCCGGCTCCTGGAAACAGCGTATCTTCCTCCCGGCCGGCTCTTCGATCCTGGCAATCTGCGCGCTGCACTTCACCACCGTTTCGGCAACGGTTCTGTCGCCGGATCCCTCCATTTCCGGTCCTGACCCCGATAGTCTCGCAAGGCTGATGGTGATCGGCGCCGTGTCCGGCGTAACGTTCCTGATCCTTTGTGCGACCGCTACCGCGGCTCTGGTGGATCGCTACCTTGTCGATCTCAAGGGCCTTGTCGATGCGACACTGGATGGCCTTGCCGTTGTGCGTGACGGTCGTATCGTTGAGCTTAACACCCGTTTTGCCGGTCTTCTCGGCAATGATGAGGTATCCCTGATCGGGAAAAATCCCGATGATCTGTTCCAGGCCATCGACGGGCAGCCCGCCTATCTGCCGCGCCATGCACCGGTCGAGGCGATCCGCGAGCGGGCCGACCGGCAGCAGGTGTTCGAGCTTGCCGTGCGTACCATCGAATATCGCGGTCGCCCCTGCGAGGTGATGGCCATTCGCGACCTGACGGAGAAGCGCGAGGCGCAGCGGGAAATCGAATATCTCGCACGCCATGACGTGCTGACGGGTCTTGCCAACCGTACGATGTTCCAGACGCGGCTACGCCAGCAGATTGAGAATTGCGACGAAGAGGACGAATTTGCGCTGCTGGCGCTCGATCTCGATCGGTTCAAGGCGGTCAATGACATATTCGGCCATGCCGAGGGCGACCGGGTGCTGAAAAGGGTTGCCGCCATTCTCCACGAATGCGCAAGGGCAGGGGATGTGGTCGCGCGCCTCGGCGGCGATGAGTTCGTCATCCTGACTGCCCGGCACACCAAGGCGGATGAGGCGCGCCTGCTCGCCGAGACCATCCTTGGCATGTTCGCGCTGAAAATGAATGTTGCCAACGACCCGACCGCGGTCGGCGTCAGCATCGGCATCGCCGTTTTCCCGCGCGACGGTCGGGATGATGAAAGCATCATGCACGCGGCAGATCTGGCGCTTTACCGCGCCAAGGTCGGCGGGCGCGGCATATTGGCTTTTTACGATCCTCTGATGGATCAGGAGGCGCGTGAGCGCCGGCAGCTCGAAACGGATTTGCGGCTTGCCGTCAATCGCAACGAGTTGCTGTTGAACTATCAGCCGGTCCTGTCGGTGGAATGCGGTCAGGTCGTTGGTTACGAGGCGCTGGTGCGCTGGCAACATCCGACAAGGGGTGTCGTGTCGCCGGATGTTTTCATTCCGATAGCGGAAGAAAGCGGCATCATCATCTCGCTCGGCGAGTGGGTGTTGCGTGAGGCCTGCCGCCAGGCGAGCACCTGGGCACCGCATCTGAAAATTGCCGTCAATGTCTCGCCATTGCAATTTTCTCTGGCAAATCTCGGCCATGTCGTCTGCACGGTGCTGATGCAGACCGGTCTTTCGCCGAACCGGCTGGAACTGGAAATCACCGAGGCGGCACTGCTGAAAGACCGCAAGGCGACGCTGATCATCCTCAACCAGTTGAAGGCGCTGGGCGTTGCCATCGTCATGGACGATTTCGGCACGGGTTATTCTTCGCTCAGCAATCTCCAGAGCTTCCCATTCGACAAGATCAAGATCGATCGCAGCTTCATTGCCGCCATGAGCGATGATGACAATGCCCGCGCCATCGTGCGCGCGGTAATCGGCCTTGGCCGCAGCCTCGATCTGCCTGTGACGGCGGAAGGCATCGAAACCGATGCCCAATATCGCATGGTCGTGGATGAAGGATGCGCGCAGGCGCAAGGTTATCTCTTCGGCAAACCCGATGTGGCGCCCGCCGGGGCCGCAGGTACGACCACGCGGAAGAAATATTCCGTTTGAAATAAAGCGCGACGGCATGATGCCGTTGCCTGCCTTTCCCCAAATGATGGAACGAGAGCGGACGCAGATCGTTAGGGTCACGTGTGATGCGTCCACATCGTCGGCGAGATCCGGCACCGGACGGCCGGCGTTATCGAGCGATACAGACGCGCTTGTCGCGGGACGCACCACGGATGGATATCTATCTATGGAGAGACCGCGATGACAGACCGCCTCGAGCCGCAGGACCCACGCAGCCAGTATCCGCGTCCGCCATTTTCGACACCGGAACAGGAAATGCCGGGTCTGGTGACGAATATGACGCCTTTTCCGGACCACGGCGAAAAGAGCTACAAGGGCTCGGGCAAGCTTGCCGGGCGCAAGGCGCTGATAACCGGCGGCGATTCTGGCATTGGCCGTGCTGTTGCCATCGCCTTTGCGCGGGAGGGTGCTGATGTGGCGATCTCCTATCTGCCCGAAGAGGAATCCGATGCCGAAGAGGTCGTGGCGCTCATCGAGGCGGAAGGTCGCGTGGCCGTGGCGTTGCCCGGCGATATCACAGATGAGGGCTGGTGCCGGGAATTGGTTGAAAAGGCGGCCGGTGATCTCGACGGGCTGGACATTCTTGTCATCAATGCTGCGAGACAGCAGTATCGCCAAGGCATAGACGAGCTGTCGACCGACGATTTCGACCGCACCATGAAGACCAATCTCTATGCGCTGCACTGGATTGCCCAGGCTGCCGTTCCACACCTGAAGCCGGGTTCGTCGGTGATCACGACAGCATCGATACAGGCCTATGAGCCGTCGCCGATCCTGCTCGACTACGCAACCACCAAGGCCGGCATTGTTGCCTACACCAAAGCGCTTGCCAAACAGCTGATCGAAAAAGGCGTTCGTGCGAATGCGGTGGCGCCCGGACCTTTCTGGACTGTGCTGCAGCCGAGCGGCGGCCAGCCCGACGAAAAGGTGCGCAATTTCGGCAAGGACAGCGATTTTGGCCGGCCGGGACAGCCTGTGGAACTCGCGCCCGTCTATGTGCTGCTGGCCTCTCAGGACGGGAGCTTCATCAATGGCGAGGTCTATGGCGTGACCGGTGGCAGGGGCATTGCCTGAGGGCGGTGTGTCAGTCTTGAGGATATGACATGAAACGGCAGGCAGAACGTTCAGATACGCAGGTAAATGCCCTCGACGTCCGCGACCGGCTGATACTGGCGCTTTATGCCCAGCTGAAGGCGGAGCGGCAGACACGTGAGGCGATGGAATGGGTCATCCGTAACGGTGGCCTCACGCCCGAGGTGCTGGAGGCAATGGCATCCGACCCCGTGCCGGTGCTGGCTGAGGCGGATATTCCCGCTATCGAGCGTATCCTTGGTGCTGATCGATCTCCACGTGACACTAATAGCGGACGGCCATCATGAACCGGAGAGCCAGTTGGAAGGGCCATCTTGCCTTTGCCGATTTCAACTGCGAAATCGGCCTCTATTCCGCGCTGACCTCCACGGAGAAAATCTCGTTCAACATCGTCAACCGCAAGACCGGCCACCGGGTTGAACGGCAATATGTCGATAGCGATACCGGCGAGGCTGTCGGGCGTGACGATCAGGTCAAGGGTTACGAGCGCGACAATGGTGACTACATCGTCATCGAAGGCGATGAAATCGCGAAACTGATGCCGGAGAGTGACAAGATCATTCGCATCCGGCATTTTCTTGAATGTGACGACATCGACAAGCTGTTTTTCGACAAATCCTATTACCTCGCCCCAACGCAGGAAGGTGGGGAGGAGGCGCTGACACTGCTGGCAAAGGCCATGCAGGACGAAAACGTCGTTGCGCTTGGCGAGGCGGTGCTTTTCCGCCGCAACCGCATGCTGCTGATCCGCCCAAGCGGCAAGGCGCTTGTCGCCACCACGCTGAATTTCGGTTACGAGGTGCGCGCTGAGAGCAGCGTGTTCAAGTCTATTCCCGATATCCAGTTCGATGACGAGATGCTGGAGCTTGCCGGTCATATCATCGAAACACGCGCCGGCACCTTTGATCCCTCCGAATATAGCGACCGTTACAATGATGCCCTCGCGGAACTGGTGAAGGCCAAGATCGAGGGCCGGGAAATCCCCAGGCGGGCCGCGCCGAAAGAAGACAATGTCATCGATCTGAAAGAGGCCCTGCGCCGCAGCGCGAAGGCCGAGGGCGGGAAGAAAACCACGACGGGCCGCAGGACTTCCCGGAAAGCGAGCTGATGCATGGGATTGCAGACCTATAACGCCAAGCGCAGTTTCGACAAGACGCCGGAGCCGAAGGGCACCCGGGCCGAAGCTCAGGGTTCGAGTTTCGTGATCCAGAAACACGATGCCCGCCGGCTGCATTATGATTTCCGGCTGGAAATGGACGGGGTGCTGAAAAGCTGGGCGGTGACGCGTGGCCCCAGCCTCGACCCCGAGGACAAACGCCTTGCGGTGCATGTGGAAGACCACCCGCTGAGCTATGGTGATTTCGAAGGCGTCATTCCCAAGGGCCAATATGGCGGCGGAACGGTCATCGTCTGGGATCGTGGCGTCTGGAGGCCGATTGGTGATGCGAGGAAAGGATATCGCAAGGGCCATCTCGAATTTGAACTTGATGGCGAAAAGCTGAAAGGGCGCTGGCACCTGGTGCGTATGCACGGAAAACCCGGTGAGAGCAGGGAAAACTGGCTGCTGATCAAGGGGGATGATGAAGAAGCCCGGCATCAGGGTGGTGCGGATATTCTGGAGGAGCGGCCGGAATCGGTAAAGACCGGACGCAGCGTCGAGGATGTCGCGGCCAAACCAAAAGACACGTGGAATTCCAAACCGGTATCGAAAAAGGCTGCTGCCTCTTCTTCCGGCCAAAAGCAGGCGCATGCCTTGCCGAAGGGAGCACGCAAACAGGCGCTTCCGTCCTTCGTGCCGCCGGCGCTGGCAACGCTGAAGCCGAAACCGCCGAGCGGTTCCCGCTGGCTGCATGAGATCAAATTCGATGGTTACCGGCTGCAGGTGCGGCTCGATCACGGCAAACTCCAGCTTCTGACCCGCAGCGGGCTGGACTGGACGGAGAAGTTTGGCGATGCGGTGGCACGCGCGCTAAAGGCCCTGCCGGCCGAAACATTGCTCATGGACGGGGAAATCGTCGTGGAACGCGACAGCGGCGCCTCCGATTTTTCGGCATTGCAGCAGGATCTGAGCGAGGGGCGAAGCGACCGTTTCGTTTTTTACGCCTTCGATCTGCTTTATCTTGATGGCACCGATCTACGCGGGGCGGCATTGACCAACCGCAAGGCTCTGCTGGAAAAGCTGTTGCCGGCGGGTGATCCCAAGCTGCGATACAGTGAACATTTCGAGGAGAGTGGCGAGCTCGTGCTGGACCATGCCTGCCGTCTCAGCCTTGAGGGCGTTATTTCCAAGGTCAAGAACAGCCAATATGTTTCCGGCCGCAAAGGCGAATGGGTCAAATCCAAATGCTCCATGCGGCAGGAATTCGTCATCGGCGGCTACACGGTCTCTTCGACATCGGACCACGCCATCGGCTCGCTGGCGCTTGGCGTTTATGAAAAGGGCAAGCTGCGCCATGTCGGCCGTGTCGGCACCGGCTACACGGGTGAGGTGGCCGAAATGCTGCTTGGCCGCCTGAAACCGCTGGACCGCAAGGAGAGCCCGTTCGGCGACAAGCTCACCGCGCTTGCACGCCGCGACCTTCACTTCGTCACGCCGCAACTGGTGGCGGAAGTCGAGTTTCGGGCCTGGTCTGGCGATGGCAATCTGCGTCACGCTTCCTTCCGCGGCCTGCGCGAAGACAAGCCGGTGGAAGAAATCGAACGCGAGGAGAAGGCCGTGAGCGATACAGGCGCGCCGCAATCCACCATCAAATTCACCCATCCGGACCGGCTTTATTGGCCTGATGATGGAGTGACCAAGGAGGGGCTCGCCGATTATTACGCGCAGGTGTGGCGGCATATGGCGCCCTTCGTCGTCGACCGACCGCTGGCGTTGCTGCGCTGTCCCGAGGGTATAGAGGGGCAGCGTTTTTTCCAGAAACACGCCTGGCGCGGCATCAACAAGGCCGTGGAACAGATCAAGGATCCCAAGGACAAGGGCGGCGAACCGCTGATCCGCATCACCGATTTCGACGGCCTTATGGCTCTGGTCCAGTCCGCCACGCTTGAAATTCACCCATGGGGCGCAACGACTGCCAACTGGGAGAAGCCGGACATGATCACCATGGATATCGACCCCGGGGAAGACGTGGCCTGGGAAGAGGTGATCGAGGCGGCGTTGGAACTGAAACGGCGTTTCGAAGACGCCGGGCTTGCGGCCTTCGTCAAGACGTCCGGCGGTAAGGGCCTGCATGTCGTGGCGCCGCTCAAACCGCAGGCGGGCTGGGCCGCCGTCAAGGCTTTCTCAAAAGCGATGGCCGCCGATATGTCGAAGGCTGAACCCGATAAATATCTTTCCGTGGCAACGAAAGCAAAACGCAAAGGCCGCCTTTTCATCGATTATCTGCGCAATGGCAGGGGCAATACGGCGGTAGCGCCCTATTCGACCCGTGCCCGGCCGGGGGCGGCGATTTCCGCGCCGCTGGAGTGGTCGGAACTCACGGCTGAGATCGGCCCGGCGCATTTTACCGTCAACAATATCGGCGCGCGCCTTTCAGCCCTGAAAAAAGACCCATGGGACGGTTTTTTCGCCGCAGCGAAACCGCTGCCGAAAAAAGCCCGCTGATCATCAGCTTCGTTTTTCGGCGGCGAGGCTTTTCTTCAATGCGTCCATGATGTTGATGACATTGCCGCCGGTGCGGGCTTTCGTGCCGGTTTTCTTGTTGGACGACGGCGCCTCGTCGCCTTTGGTCTTCAAAAGCGCCTTGATCTTTTTCTGGATCGGGTCCTGCACCAGAGTTGGCTTCCAGCCGGTCATCTGTTTGCCGATGCGCTTTTCCATGGCCTGCAGCAGCGGTTTTTCAATTTTCATTTTCGGGTCGAGCGCGTCGATGCTCTCGCGCACCTCTTCGCCATAATGCAGCGTCCACAGGATGATGCCCTTGCCTGAAGGTTCCAGCAGAACTGCCCGTTCGCGTCGGTAGAGCACCAGCCGCGCGATGCCGAACACGCCATTGGCCGTCATGGCTTCGCGAATGACGCTGAAGGCCTCGGTGCCGATCTTGTCTTCCGGACGCAGAAAGTGCGGTCGGTCATACCAGATCCAGTCGATGGACCCCTTCGGTACAAAAGTCTTGATATCGATAGTCCGGGTACTTTCGAGCGCCACGGCATCGATCTCGTCATCTTCGAGCAGCACGTAATCGTCCTCGGCGCGGGGAAACCCCCTTACCTGATTTTTTGCTGCCACGGGCCGGTGAGTGATACTGTCGACATACCGGCTTTCGACGCGATTGCCGGTGTTGCGATTGAGAATGTGGAAACGGTATTTGTTGCCTTCGGTGGTGGCGGGCGTCAGCGAGACGGAGGCTGTTACCAGCGACAGCTTCAGATAACCCTTCCAGAAAACCTGCCGTGCCATTGTCCGCGATCCGTTTCGCCGTTGATCTCCCGGATCAAACTTCCGCGGGGCGGTATTTGTTCCGGGAGAGTGGCAATCGGGCAGTGGGGCGTCAGCCGAACAGCGAGGTCAGCCCGTAGACGGCGGCGGAAATCAGTGCGGCGGCCGGCATGGTCACGATCCATGCGATGACGATGTTACCGGCAAGTCCCCAGCGCACCGCGGAAACCCGGCGTGCAGCCCCCACGCCGACGATGGCGCCGGTAATCGTGTGGGTGGTGGAGACCGGAATGCCGAGCCATGTTGCGCCGAACAATGTCAGCGCCCCGCCGGTTTCGGCGCAGAAACCCTGCATCGGGTTCAGCCGGGTGATCTTCGAGCCCATGGTGTGCACGATGCGCCAGCCGCCGAACAGCGTGCCGAGCGCCATGGCCGACTGGCAGGAAATGACCACCCAGAACGGCACGTAGAAGCTTTCGCCCAGATGCCCCTGGCTGAACAGCAGCACGGCGATGATGCCCATGGTCTTCTGCGCGTCGTTGCCGCCATGGCCGAGCGAATAAAGCGAGGCGGAGATGAACTGCATGACGCGAAAGGTACGGTCCACCGCAAAAGGTGTCTGCCGCACGAACAGCCAGGAAACGGCGAGCACCAGAAGCAGCGCCAGGAAGAAGCCGATGGCCGGCGACATGAAGATGGCCCCGACGGTTTTCAAGAGGCCCGACCAGACGATCGAGTTAAAACCCACTTTTGCAAATCCGGCACCGACGAGGCCGCCGATCAGCGCATGTGACGAACTGGAAGGAATGCCAAAAACCCAGGTGACGATGTTCCAGACAATCGCGCCGATGAGGGCGGCAAAGATAACCTGCGGCGAAACGATGGCCGGATCGATGATGCCGGTGCCGAGTGTTTCCGCTACATGCAGGCCGAAAAACAGGAAGGCGATGAAATTGAAGAAAGCCGCCCAGGCAACCGCATATTGCGGGCGCAATACGCGGGTGGAAACGATGGTGGCGATGGAATTTGCAGCGTCATGGAGACCATTCAGGAAATCGAAGAACAGCGCGATGGCGATAAGGCCGACAAGCAGCGGCAGGGCAAGTGCGACATCCATCAGACGTTCTCGATAACGATGCCGCTGATCTCGTTGGCCACATCCTCGAAGCGGTCGACGACCTTTTCGAGCTCGCCGTAGATCTCGCTGCCGATCATATAGGCCATGGCGTTACCGGCCGCACCGTGGCGACGGAAAAGGTCTTTCAGGCCCTGATCATGAAGCTCGTCGGAGCGGCCTTCGACGCGGGTGACTTCTTCGGCAATCGCCGAGAGGCGCTGCGCATTGGTGCCGACCTTTTCCAGAAGCGGAATGGCTTCGGCGATCAGGCTTGCCGCACGCACGATCTCATGGCCCATCTCTTTCATCAGCGGATCGAATTCGCCCTGTTCGAACAGGCGGATGGTCTTCACCGTCTTGTGCATCATGTCGATGGCGTCATCCATGGACTGGATGAGGTCCTTGATGTCGCCGCGATCAAAGGGGGTGATGAAGCTGCGCCGCACCGCAAGCAGCACATCGCGGGTAATCTCATCAGCCTGATCTTCGAGGGCGACGATAAGGTCGCAATTCTTCTCGACATCGATGCCGCTTAACAGTTGATTGAGAGCACCAGCCGCCTTGACGACGGTTTCGGAATGTTTGCTGAACAGGTCGAAGAAACGATCCTCGCGCGGCATCAGCTTGCGGAAAATGCTCATCATGCGAATTGGCCCTCAATGGCGCTATTTATGTTGTAGGGGGTAATTGTCATAAAACTGTCATAAATGCAGGCAGGGCATTGATGCAACCCGGAAAATCGGCACTATCAACGCAAATGAAATCTTCCAAGAAAAGCCGGAAAACCCGTCCGGCGCGCCCCCTGACACTGCTTCAGCAGCTCGCTGCCGTTCCCGAAAAGCTCTTCACCGGCGCTTTCCGGCAGCAATATGCCGCCTTGTGTTTTCGCTACTGCGGCAACGGAGACGATGTTGAAATCCTCCTCGTCACGTCGCGCACCACCCAGCGCTGGATTATTCCGCGCGGTTGGCCGATGAAACGCAAGAAGCCGCATGAGGCGGCGGCGATTGAGGCGTGGGAAGAGGCGGGCGTGCGCGGCCGGGTGAGAAAGGCTGCCATTGGCCGTTACACCTATCTGAAGATGCTCGACAATGGCGACGTCGTCCCGTGCATGGTCGATGTATTCCAGATCGAGGTGACGGGTACGGAAACAAGTTTCAAGGAACGGGGCGAACGCCTGGTTGAATGGGTCCGCCCGGATGAGGCCGCGAGGCGCGTTCGGGAAATCGAACTGAAATCACTGCTGGTTGATTTCAGGCCCAAGGGCAAAAGGAAAGACAGGGCGGGTGATAAACCCTGAGGGGCCGCCATGTTCTGTGTGCGCAGAGCCCAGATATTACGCTGTCCGAAGCTTTTGCCGTAATGCCATTACAATATGACGCGCCCAGTTTTGCCGGATGAATTTCATCAGGTGCATTATGCGTTTACGTCGTGCCGCCATGCGGCTTCCCGGCCGCTACCTCCATGCCATCATCGTTCTTTCCGTACTTCTGGCAGGGGCCGGCCACCGTGCTTCTGCTCCGATAAGAACCGTTGCCCCATCGACGGAAAAAGCATTGCTGCCTCTCCCGCCAATGGGCGGTCTGCATGCAAACAAGGGGCTTTCAGCCGGGCTGCGCCTCGCGCGGCTGGACCGGGTTATCCGTCGCGTCCGCTTTCCCTGCCTCATCCGGTGCTTTCGGCAAAAGGTTGGCGAAACGCCTGGTGATGCTGTCGATATAGGACAGGATGGTCGGCACGACGATTAGGGTGAGAAGGGTGGAGCTGATGAGGCCGCCGACCACCGCATGCGCCATTGGCGCGCGCTGTGCACCACCACCGCCGATGGCGAGCCCAAGCGGGATCATTCCGAAGATCATCGCAAGCGTCGTCATGATGATCGGCCGGAAGCGGATGACACCGGCATTCGCCAGCGCTTCGTTGAGCGAAAGTCCGCGTTTCCGTTCCCTGTTGGCGAAATCCACCAGCAGGATGCCGTTCTTGGTGACGAGGCCCATCAGCATGATGAAGCCGATCAGCGAGAACATGTTGATCGTGCTGCCGGCCACCATCAACCCCAGAAGGACGCCGGCCAGCGAGAGCGGCAGTGAAGCCATGATGGCGAGCGGTTGCAGGAAGCTGCCGAATTGCGAGGCAAGCACGATGTAAATGAAAATAACCGCCATGATGAGGGCCTTGACCATGTGGCCAATCGTTTCCTGCATGGTCTCGGCCTCGCCGCCGAAGCGGATGCGGTAACCATCCGGCAGATCGCGCGCGGCGGTCAGATTTTGCACGGTCTCCATCACGTCGCCAAGCGTGCGGCCGGAGATGTTGGCCGAAACCAGCACCTCACGGCGATTGTCTATGCGACGGATTTCGGCCGGTGCCGGCGAGGTGCCGATCTCGGCGACCTGATCGAGACGCACCATCACCGGTGTGCCGTTCGATGCCGTGCGACCGGTCGCGATCATCAATTCGCCGAGGGTTGCGGCATCGGAGCGCCGATCGCCGGGCAGGCGCACGACGATGTCATAACTGTTGCCACCCGTATCCGTCCATTTCGAAACGTCCTCACCACCGATGAGCGAGGAGAGGGCCGTGGCCAGATCGGAGCGGGAAATGCCGAGATCGCTTGCCGCCTCACGTTTCAGACGCACGGAAAGAACCGAGGTCACGTTGCGGGCGCTGGAATTCACATCCACGAGGCCGGGGATTTTTCTCATGTCCTCGACCAGACCAGCGGCTATTTTTTCAAGGACGGCACGGTCGTCGCCGAGGATGCTGAGCTTTACCGGGCTTTCGCCGCCGCCAAGACCATCCTGAAGGATTGCGACCTCTATGCCGGGTATGGCTGACAGGCGCTTGCGGATCGGTTCGGCCAGCGTCGCGGGTGTTTGTGTGCGTGCTGTCAGCGGCACCAGCCCCACCAGCACCATGCCGCGCTGCTTGCCCGCCGCGCCGCCGGTATTGATGGTGGAATAGAGTGTTTCAACCTCGGGAAACGCCCTCAGTGCCTTTTCGACCTGCCGAACTTTAGCCGTCGTGTAATCCAGTGACGAACCGGCCGGGGCCGTCACGCTAATCTGGAAGCGGCCCTCATCGGTAGCAGATACGAATTCCATGCCGACCAGCGGCACCATGAACAGGCTGCCGATGAAGATGCCCGATGTGGTGAGCAGCGTGATGAGCCGGTGGCGCAATGTCCAGCCGATCACATGCCGATATTGTTCGGCCAGCCATTCGAAACCACGGTCGAAACGCGTAATCAGCCGGCCAATTGGCCCGCGCCTGGCATCCGGTTGCGCATCCGGATCGTACCAGACGCTCGAAAGCATCGGATCAAGCGTGAAGGCGACGAAGAGCGAGATCAGTACTGCGGCTGACACGGTGACGCCGAATTCATAGAAGAACCGGCCGATAATGCCGTCCATGAAGGCGACCGGCAGGAAGACCGCCACGATGGTCGCGGTCGTCGCGATCACCGCAAGGCCGATTTCGTTGGTGCCGTCGAGCGCCGCGTGGATATGGGATTTGCCCATGTGCAGATGACGGGTGATGTTCTCGCGCACGACGATCGCGTCATCCACCAGAATGCCGATGGAGAGTGTGAGGGCCAGAAGGCTGAGTGTATTGAGGGTGAAACCAAGAAAATCGATGACGGCAAGCGTACCGATGATGGCGATTGGCAGTGTCAGGCCGGTGATGACCGTGCTTCGCCAGGAATTCAAAAACAGGAAAACGATGGCGATGGCGAGCGCTGCCCCTTCGATCAGCGTCGTCTGCACCTGATCGACGGATTCCCGGATGGGCGTGGAGGTGTCGGTGACGATGCGCAATTGCACATTCTGCGTGGCCAGCTCGGTATTGAGCTGCTGGATGCGTTTCTTCACATCCGTCACGACCTGAACCGTGTTGGCGTCCTGAACCTTGATGATATCGATCGCCAGCGCCGTCTGGCCATTATAGAGGGCGCGACTTTCGGCATCGACCGCCCCTTCGGAAACCGTGGCGACATCGCGCAGCAGGATCGCCGCGCCACCACGCCTCGCCACCACCATGTCCAGCAGCGCCTGCGGCTCCTCGACGCGACCCTGAACCTGGATCGTGCGTTCGGAGACGGGATCGACGATGCTGCCGGCCGGGCTGTTGCCGTTGCCGGTGCGCAGCGCGTTCACCACCTCGTTGACGCCGACCCCGAGCGCCCGCATGCGCGTTTCGTCCATAGCAACGTCGATCTGCCGTTTGCGGCCACCCACCAGCGTCGCCTGTCCCACACCTTCAACGGTCGTCAGCTGGCGCACCACCTTCTGGTCGGCAAGGGTGGTGAGTGCCGGCACATCGAGCGACGTCGAACTGATTGCCAGCGAGAGGATAGGTTCGGCGGCGGGATCGAAACGGGAGATGACCGGCTTCTTGGCGTCTTCGGGCAAATTCGCATCGATGGCGGCGACCTTGTCGCGCACATCCTGTGCCGCGGCGGCCCCCTTTACCTCGAGCTTGAATTTCACGACAACCACGGAGCGCCCCTCATAAGAGGTCGAGGTGATCTCATCCAGACCACCAATGGCGTTCAGCGCATCCTCGACCGGGCGCGTTATTTCGGTTTCCACGGTCTCCGGCGTCGCACCGGGATAGGTGGTGACCACGACGACGACGGGCACGTCGACATTGGGATATTGATCCAGCCCCAGCCGCTGCAGCGAAAAGAGGCCCATGACCAGCAATGTCACCATCATCATGGTGGCGAAGACGGGATGGGAGACTGATATACGCGTCAGAAACATTTCAGCCTGCCTTATCGATGGTCACAGCCATGTCCGGCTGCAATTCCGGAAGCGGCGCAGTCAGGATCGTTTCGCCATCCTTCAGGCCCGTGGCAATCTCGATCAGGCTGCCGCCGTTCCAGCGCGATCCGAGCGCCACCGTCTGGCGGCGCAGATGACCGTCCGTCACCTTGAGCACATGGTAGCCGGTCTCATCCTTGCGAAGCGCGATGGCGGGAACGACAAGCGCGTCGTTTTTTTCGCGGACGAGGATTGATCCGCTGGCAAACATTCCACCCCATAGCCGCCCGTCGCGATTGGCAAGCTGCAGATAGACGGCGACGAAACGTGTGCCATCCTCGGCAACCGGGCTGATACGCTCGACAGTACTCTTGACGGTCTGGCCAACGAGGCCGTCAATCGCCAGTTCGGCTGTCTGGCCAAGGGTTACACGGGGAATGTCGCGGGTAGCGACCAGAACCTTCGCTTCCAGCACGCTGGTATCGACCAGTGTGAGAAGTTCGCCATCGGCACTGACGCGCGCGCCTGCCTCTGCCAGCTGGCGGGTGACCGTGCCACTGAAAGGCGCGCGGATTTCGGCATTGCTCAATGCAAGGCGGGCAATATCCGTCTGCGCCGAAAGGCTTTGAACCCTTGCGGTTTTTACCACGACATCGCTTTTCGCCTTGTCCAGCTGTTCCGCCGATGTGATGTTTTTGGTGGCAAGCTGTTCGGTCCTCGTCAGTGCCAGCATCGCCAGCGTCAGTTCGGCCTCGGCCGCGTCCCGGTCGCTTTGCCGTTGCAGCAACGCCGCTTGCAGGTCGTCGGTTTCAAATCGCACCAGCACATCACCGGCCTGCACCGCCTGTCCGTCCCGAACGTTCATCTCCAGAATTTTCCCGGCCTCGCGGGCGCGGATCACGATACGGCTGACCGGCTGGAGTTCGCCGCTGATGCTGAGCTTTTCCACCATCTGGCGCGTGCCGATCTTCGCCGTTTCTGAAGCCGTCAATTCGAAGGGAATGCCGGCCGGGCTCAGGGAGGTGGCCTCGACAATTCCCCTGGCGCGTTCATTCGCATCGACGCTGCCGCGCGCCGGGTCGAGGGCAGTAACGACGAGAACGCAGCCCGCAAGCGCGATCCCGGCCTTGATGCTTCTCTTCACCCACATAATACAATCCTTCCAGGCAAAGTTCCTTGGGTAGCGGCTCACCGAGCCGTCACGTCGCCGGTTATTCAGGCGGATGGTATCTGGATAAGTGACCATAATTGCAGCAGCATTACCCTGCCGCATCGTCTTCACCGCAATACTGCCGCAACCTTTCTGGCAGACAAAGGCTGGCGAAGGGACGGTGACGCATGAGACTTCTGTTGATCGAAGACGAAAGGGAAATGGCCGATGCGCTGTCGGCGACGCTCGGCAAGCAGGGCATCGTCATCGACCATACGATGTGGCTCGGTGACGCGATGGAACTGACGCGCCAGCATGTTTACGACGCCATCCTGCTCGACCGCCGGCTACCGGACGGGGAGGGGCTTGCGCTCATCCCGAAACTGCGCCGTGCCGGTGTCGATACGCCGATCATCCTGCTTACCGCCATGAATGAGCCGGAGGACCGCATTGCGGGACTGGATGGCGGCGCCGATGATTATCTGGGCAAGCCGTTTCTCGTCGGCGAGCTTCTGGCGCGGGTGCGCGCGGTTCTGAGGCGACCGGTAAACCTTGCGCCAGCCCAGATCACCGTAGGCCGTATCGTGATCGATCCACTGCATCTCAGCGTCACCATCAATTCCCTTCCCTTCGATCTTCCCAGACGCGAACTTCTGGTTCTCGTCGCGCTCGCCAAGCGCAAGGGTAAATCTATGCTGCGTTCAACCCTTGAGGCGGCCGTTTATAATTACGAAGAAGAAATCCAGTCGAATGCGCTCGACGCGCATATATCGCGGCTGCGCAAACGCCTGCTCGACGCCTCGGCCGGTGTGAGCGTGCACAATATTCGTGGCATCGGGTATCTGTTGAAGGAAGAGGCATGAAAGCGCCGGGCAAATCCAACCCGTCCCTGTGGTGGCAACTGAGCTGGCAACTCAGCATGGTCGTCTCCGCCATGATCGCCGTCGTCATCATCGGGCTTTGTGTTTACGGGGTGATGCGGGTCTCTCCCAATATCGGGCTTTGGGAGGATCTGTCTTCGACACTCGGCGAGTCGCTTTCGCTCGATCCGCAGAAGGGGCTCGTCCTCACCGAGGGGCCGGCGCTGAAGGCCCTCAAGGCGGAGAATAAAGAACTCTGGTTCGTTGCCTCGACGCTGGATGGACAGTCCGTGACCTATGGCGCTGTGCCAGCGGTCTATGCCGAGCTGTCGCGTTACGCCCATCTGATGATGGATGCCGATATTCGCGGCGGTGCCGGCATATCCGAGGTCGCGCTGTCTGAAAGCCTCGATACGGCATCTGGGCCGCTGAGGGTCATGTTCGGCGGAACCTCCCATATCAGCGCGTCGTTTCTGACGCTTCTTCTCGGCACCTATCCAATCTATGTTCCGCTGCTGGCGGTTATCCTGCCTGCGGTGTTCTTTTCCGTGCCGCGCATCGTGCGCCAGGCGCTCGCCGGTCTCAGTTCCGTCGTCCGGAAAGCCCCGGAGATCGACCCGCGCCGGGCGGGCTCGAAGCTGCCCGTCGAGGATGTGCCGCGGGAAGTCGTGCCGCTGATCGTGTCTTTCAACAGCATCATCGAACGGCTTGAGCAGCAGTTTCGGGCGCGGCAACGGTTTCTCGTCGATGCGGCGCATGAACTCAGAACACCGATCGCCATCATGCAGACCCGGATAGAGGGTCTGCCGGAAGGGCCGGAACGGCAGCGCCTGATGGAGGATGTCGCGCGGCTTGGCGAGACTGCAGAGCAGCTTCTGGCCGTGGAGCGGAACGATCAGGTGCACGACCGATGGGAGACGGTCGATCTCGTCGAGATCGCCCGTACAGTCGTCGCCGATCTTGCGCCGCTGGCGCTGTCTGCGGGTTACGATATTTCCTTCGACACGCAGATCGCGCGCTACGAGATGCAGGGCAATCCCTTCGCCCTGCCGCGCGCCGTCAATAATATCGTGCGCAACGCCATCGACCATGGCGGAAACAGAGGAATGATCCAGGTCTCGGTTCTCGCAAACGGGGAAGTTGCGATTTCCGATGAAGGGCAGGGCATAGCCGAAGACCAGCAGGAGCGGATATTCGAGCCATTTTATCGTGTGACGCCGCGAAGCACGGGAGCAGGCCTTGGTCTCAGCCTCGTCAAGCAGATCGTCGCTGACCACAATGGACGTGTCCGTCTGGAGAGTTCCGCCTTCGGAAGCACATTCCGGCTCTGCTTCTGATCGCCATTTTTGCAGCGCCTGCGGACCGCGATTGTAATGCTGCCGCAATTTTAGCTGTCGTAGCGTGCGGGGCACAGGAAATCTTTCCAACCGGAGCACATGCAATGAAACACCAGCGGAATCCGTTCGTCACGGCCAGCGGCAGCAAAGTCGCGCGCAGCCGCAGCGCCACCTTCGCCACCTTGCCTTTTGCCCTCATCATGTCCGGCTGTGCCTCCGTTCCGCTGCAGGAAGGCGGTACGCTGACATCCTATGCGCAGCTCAGCCCCGCCAAGGGCAAGTTTACCAAGACCAGAACCTTCGTGGATGCCAAGGGACTGGCCGCGGTTAAAACCGTTGCCATCGTGCCCACCACCTTTTCCTTCACCGCTTCGTCGCGGGTCACCTCGGAAAAGGACCGCGCGCTTGTCTCGAACGCGCTCGATCGCGCCATCTGCGTGGCGCTCAGCGACAGATACCGGATCGCTGCTCTTGGCCAGCCGGCGGACATGACGGTGCGCACCGTCATCACCGATCTGGTGCCGACCGACAAGACCATGGCCGGTGTTTCGACGGCGGTGTCGCTCGGCAGCAACTTTGTCCTGCCGGTCGGCGTGCCGCGTCTGCCCGTTGGCCTCGGCGGCCTGGCGGTCGAGTCGGAGGCGGTGGACAGTACCGGCGTCCAGCGCGCAGCCGCCGTCTGGTCGAAGGGTGCCAATTCCTTCACCGACAATGCCCGTGTTTCGGAAATCGGCGATGCCTACGGGCTGGCCTCGGACTTCGCCAATTATTTTGCGCGCATCCTCGTCACCGGCAAGGCCTCCGAAGGTCTGGATATCTCGATCCCGTCCGGCCATCGCATGCGCTCGGCCCTCGGCGGCAAGCCGAAATATGCCGAGTGCGATGCCTATGGCCGGTCGCGTGGATTGCAGGGCATGGTGGCCGATCAATTCGGCGCGCCGCCTGACTGGACGGACAAGCAGGCAAAAGCCGCTTCGCGATAGGATCAACAGGTCTCATCCGCACCCGCCGTTGCCGTGTTGGCGGGACGGGCGGCCTGCGCCCATAATGCCTGCGCCATCGTCTTCAGCCGCAGCGATTCCGCCCATCTGTCGGTGGAATCGTTGCCGTCCCGGTCGGTAATCGCATAGGGTCGAGGGCCGAGTTCGCAGGTGAAGACCAGCTCGGCATTATCGGGCGCACGGGATCGCCAGTGCCGGAACCCATAGTCCCACCAGTCCAGAAACAGATCGACCCATGGCCGGTGATGGGCAAAGGAAATCTCGATCTGGATCTGCTCGCACGAGCCGATGCGTCCGTGAAAGGCCTGCGCATTATGAAGGATGCGGTGGATTTGCCTGTGGCTCTCGTCTTCCACTGGAAAGGCGAATTCGCGGGCAACGAGATAATGGGAGAGATCGGCGAGAAGCGGCAGATCGGGTCGCTGCTCGAGCAGGTCCAGCGTGAATAGGAGATCGCTGGTGATGCGGTTGCGGTGGGTCTCGATGTAGACGGGAACGCCGGCCTCTTCGGCAAGCCGCATCCAGCCGTCCAGCAACGGCAGGCAGTCCTCCACCCGGCGCGGGCGGACATCCGCCTGCAGATCGATATGGCTGACCGGAAATTCCTGCGCCAATTCCAGCGTGTGGTGCAGGTCGTCGACATTGCGTGGAAAGCACACGCCTTCGATCCTGAGACAAGTGCCGCTGATCGCCTCATTGAGACGCCGCACATCCGCACGGTTGGTATAATGCGCGCTGATGCCATCGAACCCGGCTTCGGCGATCCGGGCAATGTTTTCCTCAAGGCCGGGTTCAGGGCCATTGCCGTTTAGCCGTTCCATGGCCCAGAGCGATTGAAAGATGAGCAACTTCTGCATCAGGCAGCCCGCGCGCTTTTCAGCAATGTCTTGAGGTTGAGGCCGGGATCGGCAAGCGCCGCCGGATCGGGGCTGATGCCGGCGGCAATCAGCATCTCGGCCAGTTTTATGTCTTTGGCGACGCTGTTGCCGATACCCAGCCCGGCTGCTGCGACAAGCTGGCCGTCCTCAAGGAAGAATTCCAGCTCGCCATTGCCGAGCGGACGGATGACGCTTTGATGTCCCGGCTGCGGCAGGCCCGCGACCTGAAGGCCGAGATCATATTGATCCGACCAGAACCACGGGAGGGCGGTAAAAGCCTCGTTTGCGCCGAGACTGTTGCGCGCGGCGATTTCTGCCTGACTGCGGGCATTGCGCCAGCTTTCGAACCGGATATGCCCGCCGGCGGCTTGCGAGACGGCCGCGCAATCGCCCGCCGCGAAGATGTGGGGATCGCTGGTGCGCAGAAAGGCATCGGTCAGAATGCCGTTGCCGGTCGCAAGCCCCGCCGCTTGGGCCAGAGCGATATTGGGCACGACACCTATGGCGGAGACGACGATATCGGCGGGCACGCGTACACCATCGGTCAGCAGGACCGCTTCCGGCGTAATCTCCGAAACGCCTTGACCCAGATGGAAATGCACCCCTTCATCGCGATGGCGCGCATGTATCTTTTCGGCAAAACGCGGCGGAACCGCCCGGCCGAGCGGCCGCGCCGCCGCTTCGCTAACGCTGACCGTAAGCCCCTTGCCGCGCAGCACCGCCGCAAGCTCCATTCCGATCAGTCCGCCGCCGATGATCGCAATCCGTGCGCTGCTATCGGCGCGGGAGAAAATCACTTCCGCATCCGCATGGGTGCGGAAATTAAGCGCCTGTGCGGCACCGGGGCATGCGAGTGTTCGCGGCTGTGCCCCGGTTGCGAGGAGCAGCCTGTCATAACCGAGTATCCGCCCGTCATCGAGCGTCACCAGGCGGTCTTTCGCATCGATACGGCTGGCCGACACGCCTTGCAAATAGGCGATACGGGCGTCCTCCAGCGCTCCGCCCGCGCAGATGGGTTTCATCCGCACCGCAGCTTCCAGCGGCTTGGAAAGCGGCGGCCGTTCATAGGGCGGATGCGGCTCGGCGCCGACCAGCGTGATATCGCCGTCGAAGCCCGTTTCGCGCAAAGTAAAGGCGGCGCGGGTTCCCGCCTCGCCGGCGCCGATGATGACGATTGCGTCCATGATATCTCCGTGAGAAGGGGCCGGCGCGCTTTTCAGGGCGCACCGGCTGGGGGAGGGTCAGTTGCGGCTGGCGTAGTCGGTCATGTTTTTCCGCGTCACCAGTTCGAAGGGCACCATGACCTGCTTGTCGACCGGCGTGCCGCGCATCAGGGCGACGGCGGCATCGAGCGCACTTGTCGATTGCCCCCTGGCGTTCTGGAACACCGTGGCATCCAGATCGCCGGCGGCCATGGAGGCAAGCCCGTCCGGGGTGGCGTCGATGCCGATGACGATGACATCATCCATCGAAACGCTTGCTGCCTTCAGCGCCTGCACCGCGCCGATGGCCATTTCGTCATTATTGGCGAAGACGACGTCGATGGGACGTCCGGCGGTGATCCAGTTCGTCGTCATGTCCATGGCGTTTGTCCGTGTCCAGGCCGCCGACTGTTCGTCGGCGATGGTGACGGCCTTGCAGTCGCCGGATGCGAGCGCCTGTTTAAAGGACGAGGTACGGTCGCGCGATGCCTGATGGGCAAGGTCGCCCATCAATATGTAAGCCTGCGCATCCGCCGCCTTTCCCTTTTCCTTGAGCAGCGAACAGGCCGCTTCGCCGGCCAGCCGCCCGGCATCGGTTTCCCTTGAGCCGACATAGGCCTGTTTTTCCGGAAGCCTGGCGACATTGTCCGGTTCGAGATTGAGATAGACGAGCGGAATGCCTGCCTTGGCGGCGGCATCACTGATGCCGGGTGCGGCCGAGGTGTCCGCCAGCGTCACGATGATCGCATCGACGTCGGCGGCTATGAAATTATTGACCTGGTTGAGCTGTTTGGAAATATCGGCCTGCGCGTCCTCGACCTGGATCTTGACGCCGTCGACTTCCGATGCCCGGGCGCCGAGCCCTTCGCGCAGCAAAGTCTGGAAATTATTGTCGAAGCTCTGCATCGAAACGCCGATGGTCTCGGCCGACGCCGTGCCGGCGAAAAGGACCGCTAGAGCGGCCATGGTACAGATGGATTTCATGTTTGTCCTCCCTTGGGGCGCCGGGCCGCCCGGGTGCATTCCGGAGGCCCTTTCGGGCCTGCTCGAAAGCCCGGCCTAGCCGATGGTGACGCGTACTTCGCCGTCCACCACCTGCGCCGGATAGGTCTTCAGATTCTCGCAGGCGGGAAGCCGCAGGGCTTCGCCGGTGCGGTAATCGAAGGCGCCGGAATGCTTGGGACATTCCACCTCGAAATCCATTACCAGCCCTTCGGCAAGGTGAATCGCCTCATGGGTGCACAGGCCGGCGGTGCAATAAACGCTGTCATCCGGCCCGCGATAGATCGCGTAGGTGCGTCCGGCGTGGTCGAAGCGGATCGCCCCTTCCTGTTCGATGTCGTCCAGTTTGCAGGCTGAAACCCAGCTCATTCGGCTGCCTCCCCGATGGTGTTGCGCGCCTTGCGGGCCGCGAGTTTTTCTTTGCGTTTGCGATAGCGTTCCTGCATGCGGGCCTCTCCCTCAGCCGAACCGTCGTGCCAGGTGCCGAACCACCGATCGAGCGGAATGAGGGCATCGCCGTAATTCACCTCGAAATATTTGTGGTGGAGGTAATGCGCATAGGCATGGCTATCGACCAGCTTGTCCTCGCCGACCTCGACCTTGTCGAAGCCGACATGGCCGGGGATCGCGCCGAAACCCGCATAATGCAGTTGGTAGAGCATGAGGACCGGATTGGACGGCAGGATCAGGTGATAAAAGGCCGTGCCGAAATAGAGCAGATGCTCGACCGGATGCATGGAGAGCGACGACCAGGGCGACGGGTTAACCGAATTGTGGTGGACGGAATGCACCCATTTATAAAGCAGCGGCACATGGATGAGCCGGTGAATGCAGAAGAAGTGAAATTCGTGGATGATCGGCACCACAAGCGCCACGATCGCAAGCGTCCACGGATTTTCGGCAAAGCTGAGCCAGGGGGCATAACCATTGGCATAGGCCCAAAGCATTGCCACTTCGATGGCGGTCCAGATCGTCACGCCGGAAAGGAAGGTGCGCAGGATGTTGTCGAGGTTCTGGCTCTCGAACCAGAAAGCCTTGCTCTTCTGTTCGGCGGGAAACTTGCCGTTATATTTGAAGCGGTTTTCCTGCCGCTTGAGAATATAGAGATGGAGTTCGAAACCACCGTAGAAGAGGAAAACGCAAACCGCATTGACGGCATAAAGCCAAGCGATCCAGCCGATGCCGAGCGTGACCATGGTTTCGACCGGCGGAATGACAAAGGCCCAATAGGCGACCGCCGAAAGTGCGAAGATCGCATTCCACGGGAAAAAATAATGCGGCAGCCATTTCAGCACCGCCATGAGGCGCGGCGGGAAAGCGAAGAGCGGGGCCGTTTCCACCGGCTGGTTGGGCGCCCAGTCGCCGCGCTTGTTGCGCGTTCCATATTTCAGATCGTCCATAGCGCTCTCCTTCGGGCGCCCGCTTTCGGCACGCCCGTGCAAGTTTTCACGATGAAGGAGGGCGTTCGCACGCCTTGGCCGCCCGTCGCTCCCTGCGATCTGCGGCTTTCCTCCCTGACGCAAAATTAGCAGGGAGGTTTGTGAATGCCGAAGCCTTCCTTGATCAAATCAGATCAAAGGCTCTCTGCGGTGATGGTAACGAAGCGGATGGGGGCGCTGTCGGGCTCGATATCGGTAAGACCGATCCGGCGAAGCACGAGGTCCAGCGCCCGACGGGCCTGCGCCTCGGGGGCCTGATCGAGCACGATATCCATGATGCCGTCATTCAGCGCCTTGCGCGTATAATCGGTCAATTCATGGCCGACGAAGAATATCTCGCCGCCGCGTGGGTGCCTGCGAAGAACGTCGATCAGTGCGGAATTGGCGCCGCCGACATTATAAAGGCCGGCCATGTCGGGATAGAGATCGAGCGCCATGCGCAGGGTTTCGGCGCTGTAATATTCGTCATCGCGGGTAAAACCCAGCCACTCGAAGCCATGTTCGCCGGGATGATCGCGGAAATAGTCGGAAAAGCCGCTGATACGGTCACGGTGAACCTGATAGATCGGATGGCAAAGCGCGATGACCGGGCCGGTCCGGCGCGCCATGCGGGTGATGAAATGCGCCGCCGTGCGTCCTGCGGCGCCATTGTCGATGCCGATGAATTCACCTTTTTCGGCCGAGGCACGTGTGACCACATGGACGACAGGCACGCCGCGCGCCACCACCGCCTCGACCGCGGCGCTGACCGCCGGACTGCTCGGGATGGCGAGGATCAGGCCGGCGCGGGCTTCGGCGGCGGCGATGATGCGGCTCGCCAGCTCCTCCGGCTTCATTTCCTCGGCAAAGCTGCGGTGAACGACGACAAGAGGATCGAGTGTCGCGGCAATTCTTTCGAAGGCCCTGGAAAGCCGCCGGTAAAAGGTGGTTTCGGGGCGTACCATCAGCACTTCTATGCGCAGCAGCCCGCGATGGGTTTCCGGCAAGGTGCGGGGATAGTCCAGTTCCCGTGCGGCGATGACGACCTTTTCCACGAGTTCGGCGCGAACACCGCCGCGCCCGTTCAGCACCCGCTCGACCGTTGCTGTCCCGACACCCGCGAGGCGGGCGATATCGCGATAATTCGGCCTGCTCAAATTCGGATTCCCTGCTGGTGGCGCGGCTGTCGGATTCTACCGCAGATGGATCAGGCGATGCCAAGTTTCTGCAGCCCGCATTCGCGGACAATCTCGGCAATATGGCTGAACTGCGCAGACAGCGGATTGCTCTTGCGCCACACCATGCCGATGGTGCGCGACGGGCGTGGTTCCGCCAGTCGGAAGACGGAGACCGTGGACTGGCGTGTTTCCATATCGACCGCCATCTGCGGAATAAGCGTGACGCCGATGCCGGCGCCGACCATCTGCACAAGGGTGGAGAGCGAGCTGCCCTCCATCAGGACGCGCGGTGGCGCATTGGTCGTGCTGCAGAAGGAAAGCGCCTGATTGCGGAAACAATGGCCTTCTTCAAGCAGCAGCAGGCGCATTTCGCCCAGCTTGTCGGCGCTCGGCACCGGCATGCCCGCATCCTCCATCGGCCGCACCAGAATGAATTCCTCCGAAAACAGCGGAACTTCCTCCAGCGCCGGTTCCGAGACAGGCAGGGCGACGATCGCCATGTCCAGCTTCGCCTCCAGAAGATCCTCGATGAGTTTCTGCGTCACCGCCTCGCGTGGGCGCGCCTCCAGTTCCGGATAATGCCGCGTGAGCGTCTTGATGACCTGTGGTAAAAGATAAGGCGCGACGGTGGGGATGACGCCGATGCGCAGGCGGCCGCTGAGCGGGCCCTTCCCGGCGCGCGCCAGATCCTGCAGCTCATCCACCGACCGCAGGATCGAGCGGGTGCGCTCGGCAAACTCCTCGCCAAGCGTCGTCAGCCGGATCTGGCGGCTGCCGCGTTCGACAAGCGGCGCGCCGATCAGCTCTTCCAGCTCGCGGATCTGCAGCGAAAGCGCCGGCTGGGAAATCGCGCATGCCTCCGCCGCCCGTCCGAAATGGCCGATCTTGGCGAGCGCGTCGAAATAACGAAGATGTTTCATGGAGAGCGCAATCATAAGCTCAGCATATCGCAGCCTTTAGAATATACAATTGGAAATTATGGAACCCGGCTGTTAGTCATCTTCATGACAGAAAGAAGCTGTAGCTGTGAGAGATCACCAGCGCCACCGCATGGTTTTCCCATGACCTGCCGCGGGCTCTGGCTCGGAATGCTGCACATGTCGAATTGATTATTTCGTTTAATTGTAAAACCCATCGGAGGGCGAAATGGACGCAACTTCAAAACCGGCCGGCAAGTGTCCCGTCATGCACGGAGGCAATACGGCCTCCGGTAAATCGGTAACCGAATGGTGGCCGAATGCGCTGAACCTCGACATTCTGCACCAGCACGATACCAAGACCAACCCGCTCGGCACCTCCTTCAACTATCGTGAAGCGCTGAAGACGCTCGACGTTGAGGCCCTGAAGGCCGATCTGCGCGCCCTGATGACCGACAGCCAGGAATGGTGGCCGGCCGACTGGGGCAGCTATGTCGGCATGATGGCCCGCGTCACCTGGCATGCGGCCGGTTCCTACCGCGTGACGGACGGACGTGGCGGCGCCAATACCGGCAACCAGCGTTTTGCGCCGCTCAATTCCTGGCCGGATAACGTCAACACCGACAAGGGCCGCCGCCTGCTGTGGCCGATCAAGAAGAAATACGGCAACAAGCTTTCCTGGGCCGACCTCATCGCGCTTGCCGGCACCATTGCCTATGACGTTGCCGGTCTGAAGACCTATGGCTTTGCTTTCGGCCGTGAAGATATCTGGGCGCCGGAAAAGGACACCTATTGGGGTGACGAAAAGGAATGGCTGGCGCCGAGCGATGGCCGTTACGGCGACGTGAGCAAGCCCGAGACGCTGGAAAACCCGCTTGCCGCCGTGCAGATGGGCCTCATCTACGTCAATCCGGAGGGTGTGAACGGCAAGTCCGATCCGCTGGCGACGGCGGCGCAGATGCGCGAAACCTTTGCCCGCATGGGCATGGATGACGAAGAAACCGTGGCTCTGACGGCCGGTGGTCACACCATCGGCAAGTCGCACGGCAATGGCAGTGCTGCCAACCTCAGCCCCGATCCGGAAGCCGCAGGCCCGGAATATCAGGGTCTTGGCTGGATCAACACCAAGGGCCGCGGCATTGGCCGTGACACCGTGGTATCGGGCATCGAAGGCGCCTGGACGAGCGAGCCGACCAAGTGGGACAACGGCTTCTTCGACATGCTGTTCAAGCATGAATGGACTTTGACGCACAGCCCCGCCGGTGCTTCGCAATGGGCGCCGATCACCATCGCCGAGGAAGACAAGCCTGTCGACGTCGAGGATGCTTCGATCCGCACCATCCCGATGATGACCGATGCCGATATGGCCCTGAAGGTTGATCCGATCTACCGCGAGATTTCGCTGCGGTTCAAGGACGATCAGGACCATTTCTCTGACGTCTTCGCCCGCGCCTGGTTCAAGCTGACGCATCGCGACATGGGGCCGAAGTCCCGTTACATCGGCCCGGATGTTCCGGCTGAAGACCTGATCTGGCAGGACCCGATCCCTGCCGGTTCCACGAGCTACGATGTCGCTGCCGTCAAGGCGAAGATCGCCGCTTCCGGCCTGCCGGTCGCCGATCTGGTTGCGACCGCATGGGACAGCGCCCGCACCTTCCGTGGTTCGGACAAGCGCGGCGGCGCCAATGGCGCACGCATCCGCCTCGCGCCGCAGAAGGACTGGGAAGGCAACGAGCCCACCCGTCTTTCCCGCGTCCTTTCGGTTCTCGAGACGATTGCCCGTGAAACCGGCGCGAGCATCGCGGATGTGATCGTTCTGGCCGGCAATTACGGTGTGGAACAGGCAGCGAAAGCGGCCGGCTTCGACATCGCCGTGCCTTTCGCGGCCGGCCGTGGTGACGCTTCCGCCGAGCAGACGGATGCCGACAGCTTTGCACCGCTTGAGCCGCTGGCGGATGGTTTCCGTAACTGGATCAAGAAGGACTATGTTGTCAGCCCTGAAGAACTGTTGCTCGACCGGGCGCAGCTTCTTGGTCTCACAGCGCCGGAACTGACCGTCCTCATCGGTGGCCTGCGCGTCATCGGCGCCAATTATGGCGGCGCAGCGCATGGCGTTTTCACGGACAAGCCCGGCGCGCTGACGACGGACTTCTTCGCGACGCTGACGGATATGGCCTATTCCTGGGTTCCGACCGGCAACAATCTCTACGAGATTCGTGACCGCAGGACCGGTGCGGCCAGATATACGGCGACCCGTGTCGACCTCGTAATCGGCTCAAACTCCATCCTGCGCGCCTATGCGGAAGTTTATGCGCAAGACGATAACAGGGAAAAATTCGTCCGCGACTTCATTGCCGCCTGGACGAAGGTGATGAACGCCGACCGTTTCGACCTCGTCTGAGCGGAAAAGCGACCACCCAATAAAGCAACACCTCCCCGAGCGGTCGGGGAGGTGTTTTTTTTAGGCTTGTCAAAGCATCCAAAAATCACATCAGCGGCGGTCGGAAGATGGAACCTGCCGCTCAGGGGAGGATTTTTCGCTTCTGCCCGCAGGCGTCTTGCCGCTCTTTTCATTTTCATGCGCATCGGGCCCGGCGACAATAACGCCACGGCCCTGTTCTTCGCGCTTCTTGTCTGCGAAGTCGCCCGGTTCCTTCTTGCTATCCATGACAGTCTCCCGTGTTAAATTCATCTCATGGACTTAACGGGTCCCCCGGGTCGAAGGTTCCGCGTGAGCGAATGTTTCCTTTTATAACGATCTTTGCTATTAACATGAATTGATAAGTCATGTTATTGGCGTAGGGGCGCGATGTCTGTTGCGGCGTTTGCCGCTTCCCGCGTCCCCAACCTCGGCTCGACAACCGGACGGTAACCGCATTGAGTTTCTGGCATTCCATGACCTGGCACACGGAAGGGATCAGCGTCACTGCGCCGGTCAAATGGCGCCAGTTTGACGGGCTGGTCAGCGCGTTCTGGGAGGCCGAAAGCCAGATGGGGGCGAAGGGTTATTATCTGGCCGCCGATCCCCGCATCATGATTTTCTTCAACGATGTCTCGTCACGGATCCGGATTTCCAACCGCGATGGTGAGCTTTCACAGCATTCGCGGCCGATGACGCGGGCGGTCTATGTGCCGGCCGGCGTGCCGATGTGGACGAGCAGCAATGCCACACATCGTTTTTCCCATCTCAACCTGCATATCCACAAAGACAGGCTTTTGCGATTCCTGTCGCCGGCGGTCGGTGGTTCTGCGGCCATGACGGCGTTGCGCCGTCCGGTCGAGATACAGGATATCGGTGCGGTGGAAACGCTGGCAGGCCTGCTTGTCGATGAACTGGCCGAGCCTGCCAAACATCCGCTTTATGCCGAAAGCCTTGTCGGCGGGATCGTTGCGGGGCTGCTGGATATTCCCGGCCCGACACCCGAACAGGCCAATGGCCGGCTGACGCAGGCACAGATGAACAGGCTGCTCGCCCGCGTCGAAAAGCGCGGTGACGACCGTATGACGGTTGCCGAAATGGCCGATATTGTCGGGCTTTCCGAAAGCTGGTTCTCCACCGTGTTTCGCCAGACCACGGGCAAGACACCGCTGCAATGGCAGCTGGAGCGGCGCATCAATGCCGCCCAGAAACTTCTGCTGGAAGGTGATCTGACCGTCGCCGATATCGCCGCGCAGCTCGGTTTCTCCGATCAGGCCCATCTGACCAAGGCCTTCCGTCACTCGGTGGGTGACACGCCGGCCGCCTGGCGGCGCATGCACAGGCTGCTTTGATAACGGGTCGGTCTGGTCCCGTCCACGTTCACCGTTGGCGCAATTCCACAAACGTTGCTCTACGTCATCCTCGGGCCTGTCCCGAGGATCTGCTGCCTTCTGACTTGATGCGATGTGGTTAGATCCTTGGGACAAGCCCGAGGATGACGTTTAGAGTTAGGAAATATCCATAATACTCTGAAACATATTGCAAATCTTGATTTTTACCACGTCTTGCGCAGGGTGACGGAAAACGCCCGGCCGGGATTGTAGAAGTCAGCGCCGAAACCACCATAAGCAACGTGTTTTTCGTTTAAGAGGTTGGAAACGTTGACATCCAGTGAGGCGGTCTCCTGGATTTTGTAGCTGAATGCCGCATCCACGGTGACACTGCTGCCGGTCGAGACCTTGTTGGCATTGTCGAAATAATAAGCGCCTGTGTAGCGGCCGCCGAGACCAAAGGTCATGTCGCCGAAGTGGTCGTTGCCGGCGAGCGTGTAGTTGACCCACAGCGAGGCCTGATGTTCCGGCACGAATTGCGGCCGGTTGCCGACATTGCCAGCCGTGCCGTTTTCGGTGATTTCCGCATTGAGATAGGAATAGGCCGCCGTGAGGCTGAGATTGTCGGTGACTTCCGCCTTGGCTTCCAGATCGAGACCGCGCACGCGCACTTCGCCGATCGTGGTCGGCAGGCTGGTGATCGGGCTGGTGACGGTGATGTTGTTTTTCTTCAGGTCGTAGATCGAGGCTGTGAACAGGGCGGGGAAAGCCTCCGGCCGGTATTTGATGCCAAGCTCGATCTGCTCGCCACGCTCCGGTTCAACGGTAAGGCCCGATGCTGGCACCACCGATTCGGCATAGCTGATATAGGGCGCGATCTCGTTGGTGACCTTGTAGGACACGCCGATGCGCTTGGTCAGTTCGCTGATGTCGCCGCTCGCCGTCGTGCCGTTCAGGCGGTTGGTCTGGTCGGTGTCGATCCAGTCGTTGCGCAGGCCGGCGCTGACGATCAGCCTGTCGAAGAAGGTCAGGTCCTGCTGCAGGTAGATCGCCTTGGTTTTCTGGTCCGTCAGCGAGCTGGCATAGAGCGGCACCGAGGCGGGTGCGCCGGTATAGACCGGGTTCATCCAGTTGATGCTTGGGGCCGATCCGAAGTAGTTTTTGCTGCCGGATGTGTAGTCATTATAGAAGACGCCAACGAGGCTGCGGCTTTCGACATTTTCGAAGGTCGTGTCATATTGCAGCCGTGTGTCGATCAGGAAGTTTTCGGTTTCGGTGTCGTTGCCGAAAAAGGCGCGGTTGGCGATGGTCGAACCGTTGGTCGGCGTGGATGCGATATAGGCGTAACCGAAATCGGTATTGGTCTTGCTGTAGCGCGCATTGGAACTCAGCGTGAGGCCCGAGCCGAAATCGTGGTCAAACATCACGCTGACCGAATTGCGGTTGGTGCCGCGATAATTGTAGTCCGGTTCGCCGAAGAAACGGCTCCTGTCGAAATGCGAACCGACCGGATGGCCGCCGCCGCCGGGAACGCCATCCTTGTTGAGGTGGTCGTAAACCACGGTCAGGCTGGTGACATCGGTCGGACGCCAGGTCAGGCCGCCCATGAAGAATTTCTCGTCATCGCGGGAATAGTCATATTCCGCATCGGCATTTCTGAGCTTGCCGGTCAGGCGATAGGACAGCGTGTCGTCGCTGGTAATGTTGTCGCCGAAATCAAAACCGGTCTCGGCGCGGCTGTAGGAGCCGCCGGTGACATAGGCTTCGCCGAAACGGGCGCGTTTCGGCACCTTGGTGGAATAGTTCACCGAGCCGCCGGGATCCGAGACGCCAAAGGTGGTGGAGTTGCCGCCCTTCAGCACTTCCACGCGCTCATAGGCATAGGTTTCTTCGCGCAGCGCGCCGAAAGGGCGGCCGAGCGTCAGGCCGTCGCGATAGGTATAGGCGTCGAAGCCGCGTATCTTGAAATAGTCGAAACGATCGTCGGAGCCGTAGAAATCCGTGGTCACGCCGGCGGTATATTGCAGCGCCTCTTCCACGGTCTGCACACCGCGCTGCTGCATTTCCTTGGCGGTGATGACGGAAACGGAGGCGGGCGTATCGAGAATATCGGTCGCCATCTTGCTGCCACTCGTGGTGCGGGTGGCGACAATGGACTTCTGGTCATTGTCGCCGCTGTCGATGGTGATCCGTTCCAGAACCGTGCTGACGCTTGTATTGGCAGCCTCCTGCGCCAGCAAGGGGCCGGGCAGGGTGGCGACAAGCGCCGTGCAGGCAAGCAGGGTGGCTTTCCCATGCAAATGTGGCGCGGTTTTACGGTTTTTGCCGTCGATTTCGATTTTCATTGCCAGATTCCAGAAGTTGATGCCCCGATTGCCGCTTGCACGGCCCACTCTCGAAGCGCCCAATAACTTGAGAAAGTTTGTCTGGTATTGTAACTTTTTGCGGTTTTGTACAAAACCCCGGAAATTTCACCGCTGTTCGGGCGGCATCTCTTCCTTAGGCTTGACGGGGGCATGTGAAGCTGAGAGTTCAAGTCCACTTTTGAACCTTTGAGAGCTTCGTCATGCTTCGTCCGTTCCGCTGCCTCGTGCCGGCCCTTGTGCTGTTTCTGTCGATAATCGCGCCAAATATGGCCTTGGCGGATGATGCGCCGACCTATCCCATCGTCATCAAGCACGCCTTCGGTACGACGACGATTGCGAAGAAGCCGCAGCGCGTCGCCACTGTCGCCTGGGCAAACCACGAGGTGCCGCTGGCGCTCGGCGTCGTGCCTGTCGGTTTCGCCGCCGCCAATTTCGGTGATGATGACGGCGATGGCCTCTTGCCCTGGGTGGCAAAGCAGCTCACCGAACTCAAGGCGGACAAACCGGTTCTGTTTGACGAGGGCGATGGCATCGATTTCGAGGCGGTTGCGGCAACGCAGCCGGATGTCATTCTCGCGGCCTATTCCGGTCTCAGCCAGTCTGACTACGATACGCTGAGCCAGATCGCGCCTGTGGTCGCCTATCCCGTTTCCCCCTGGGCGACGGACTGGCGCGAGATGATCCGGCTGAACAGCGCCGGCCTTGGCATGGCTGCGGAAGGTGAAGCGCTGATCAAACGCATCGAAGGCGAAATTGCCGAGGTGGTCGCTGGCCATCCGCAGCTGAAGGGCAAGTCGGCGATGTTCGTTACTCATCTCGATGCTACCAATCTCAGCGTCGTCAATTTTTACACCGCCAATGACAGCCGGGTGAAGTTCTTCGCCGATCTCGGGCTTGCCTCGCCGAAAAGCGTCGTGGAAGCAACGAAGCCGGGACAATTCGCCGCCGGCGTCAGCGCCGAGCGTGTCGATGCCTTCGATGATGTCGATATTGTCGTGACCTATGGCAGCAAGCCGCTGTTCGATGCCATGCGCGCCGATCCGCTTCTGGCTCGCATGCCCGCCGTTTCCCGCGATGCGATCGTCATGCTCGGCCGCGATCCGCTCGGTACCGCTTCCAATCCCACGCCGCTGTCGATTTCCTGGGTGCTGAAGGACTATGCCGATCTTCTGGCGAAAGCGGCGGACAAATCCTCCGGGAAACCGCAATGACAATGCCTGGGGCCGACAACGCTCCCACCCTGCCATATGCCGACCGCTCCGGCCGCAGGCGCATGTTCTGGCTTGGCATCGTGCTGGCGCTTCTCGCAGTTCTTTGTGCACTTTCGGTCGCCATCGGCACGCGTGATGTATCGCTGGCGGATATTACCGCAGCGCTTGCTGGCCGGGTTGAGACCGTTGCGGAAGCGGCCGTCGCGGTCCGCCTGCCGCGCACGGTGCTTGCGCTTCTGGCCGGGGCCGCGCTCGGTCTGGCGGGAGCCATCATGCAGGGCGTCACCCGCAATCCGCTGGCCGATCCCGGCATTCTCGGCGTGAATATGGGTGCGTCGCTCGCCGTCGTCATTGCCATCGTCTGGTTCGGCATTGCATCTTCGCAGGCCTTCATCATTGCCGCCATCATCGGTGCGGGTCTTTCGGCCGTCTTCGTTTATGTCGTCGGTTCGCTGGGGCGGGGCGGGGCCACGCCGCTGAAACTGGCGCTTGCCGGTGCCGCCACATCCGTCGCCTTCTCCTCACTGGTCATCGCCGTGGTGCTGCCGCGCAGCGATATTGCCGGAGGCATTCGCGCCTGGCAGATCGGTGGTGTCGGCGGCGCCACCTTCGAGCGCATCGAGACCGTTCTACCGTTTCTGGCTGCCGGTTTTGCCATCAGTCTGCTTTCGGCGCGCAGGCTGAATTCGCTGGCGCTGGGTGACGAGCTCGCCGCCGGCCTTGGTGAAAATGTCGCTGTCGCCAGAGCCGTGGCCTCCTTAGGCGCCATTCTGCTCTGCGGTGCGGCCACAGCCATCTGCGGGCCAATCGGCTTTGTCGGGCTGGTGGTGCCGCATCTGTGCCGCCTGCTTGTCGGTGTCGACAATCGCTGGCTGCTGCCGTTTTCAGCGCTCGGCGGCGCCTGCCTGCTGCTTGCCGCCGATATTGTCGGCCGCATCGTCGCGCGGCCGTCCGAACTCGATGTCGGCATCGTCACCGCGCTGGTCGGCGCACCGTTCTTCATCTGGATCGTCAGACGCCAGCGGGTGCGTGAATTATGACCATGCACACTGCCGTCATCGACACACTGGTCTTGAACCGCCAGACCCGCCAGCACCGGCGCCGCCTTGTCATTGCCGTCCTGTCGCTGCTGCTGATTGCCGCATTCGCCCTGACGCTTATGCTGGGGCAATCCTTTACGCCGCCCGGTGAGGTGATCCGCGTCTTGGCTGGCGAGGATATTGCTGGTGTCAGCTTCACCGTCGGGCAATTGCGCCTGCCGCGAGCGCTGCTTTCGGTGCTGGCCGGGCTGAGCTTCGGGCTGGGCGGTGTTGCCTTTCAGATCATGCTGCGCAACCCGCTTGCCAGTCCCGATATTATCGGCATCAGTTCCGGCGCGAGCGCTGCCGCCGTCTTCGCCATCGTCGTGCTGCAGCTGAACGGGCCGCTTGTCTCGGTCTTTGCTGTCATCGCCGGTCTTGGCATAGCGCTGTTGGTCTATCTCCTGTCCTTCCGCAACGGCGTGGCAGGAACACGGCTCATCCTTGTCGGCATCGGCGTTTCTGCCATGCTCGAAAGCTTCATCGCCTATATTCTCTCCGTCGCGCCCGCCTGGACGCTGCAGGAGGCGATGCGCTGGCTGACGGGCAGTGTCAACGGCGCCAAACTTGCCCAGACGTCGCCGCTGCTCATCGCGCTCATCCTGTTCGGCGGGCTGCTCATCAGCCGCGCGCGTGATCTCGAGGCGTTGCGGCTCGGTGATGATGCCGCGGCTGCACTCGGCGTGCGGGTTGGGAAAACGCGGATCATCGTCATCATCGCCGCCGTGGGCATGATCGCTTTCGCAACGGCTGTCTCGGGACCTATCGCCTTTGTCGCTTTCCTGTCGGGGCCGATTGCCGCGCGTATCGTCGGCAGCGACGGCTCGCTGCTCGTTCCCGCCGCACTTGTCGGCGCCGTACTGGTGCTGGTTGGGGATTATTGCGGCCAGTTCCTGCTGCCGGGTCGATACCCGGTCGGCGTCGTTACCGGCGCGCTGGGCGCGCCCTATCTGATTTACCTTATCGTGCGGGTCAACCGCAGCGGAGGCTCGTTATGACCGGCCACTCCCTTTCCGTAAACGGCCTTTCGGCTGGCTACGGCGAAACCCTCATCATCGAAGGGCTCGATCTCGTTGTTCCGCGCGGCAGGATCACGGTCATCGTCGGCGCCAATGCCTGCGGCAAGTCCACACTTCTCCGCAGCATGTCGCGGCTGATCACGCCACGCGCCGGGCAAGTCCTGCTCGATGGCAAGTCGATCCACCGGCTTCCGTCAAAGGAACTGGCGCAGCGTATGGGTCTCCTGCCGCAATCGCCGATCGCGCCGGAGGGCATTGTTGTTGCTGATCTCGTCAGTCGTGGCCGACATCCTCATCATGGAATGTTCGCCCGCTGGTCGCGGCAGGATGACGAGGCGGTTGCCGCAGCCCTTGTCGCCACCGATACGGTTGATCTTGCCGAGCGGCCGGTGGATGAACTGTCGGGCGGCCAGCGGCAACGCGTCTGGATCGCCATGGCGCTTGCCCAGCAGGCCGATATATTGCTGCTGGACGAGCCCACAACCTTTTTGGATATCAGCCATCAGGTCGAAGTGCTGGATCTTCTTACTGACCTTAACCACGCCCGGGAGACCACCATCGTCATGGTGCTGCACGATCTCAATCTCGCAGCCCGTTATGCCGATCATCTCGTGGCCATGAGGGACGGAAAGCTGCATGTCTGCGGCACGCCGGAAGAGGTGCTGACGGAAGAGAATGTGCGCCACGTCTTCGGCATCGAAAGCCGGGTCATCGAAGATCCGACCTCCGGCAAGCCGATGATGTTGCCGATCGGGCGGCACCGGGTGGTGGTAGCGTGAAATAGCATCAGCGATTGCTAGATCAAGGCCAGGCCGCATAGGATGGCGGCGGCACGTTCTGCATCCGCATTGCGGCCCGACGGAAACGTCCGGGGGACGTGCCCTCGTTGCGGGTGAAGAAGCGATTGAAATAGCCGGGGTCCTGAAACCCCAATCGAAACGCGATTTCAGCAACTTGCAGTGATGAGTTGAGAAGAAGGTCGCGCGCTTCGGACAGCAGTTCCCGGTGAATATAGGCCTGCGGCGAAAGCCCCGTGGCCTTGCGCACCGCAAATCCCAGGCGTTCACGGTTCACGCTCAGATATCTGGCATAATCATCCACGCCCCATTGGTCGCGTTTGTGCTGGCTCACCAGCAGGACGAACCGTTCGGTGAGGCTGCCAGGGGTGGAGATGGCGGCGGCCATATCGGCGATGGCGTGCTGGCAGATGCGGATGAGGGTAACACAGAGCAGGCTGGCGATGATCGTGTCCGAACCGGTTGTTGCGCGAATATTCTCGCTGGCGATGGTCTCGAGATAACCCGCCAGCTCCTGCCGGTCCTTTTCCGCTGGCACCTGCGTCAGAACACGCTGCAATATGTTGCGCACGGCGCTGGCGCTCGTGCCGGTGGGCATCGCATGGGCAAGCCCGATTTCGCTCGTCCTCAGCAGCGATCCACGGCTTCCAGCATTCAGGCGCAGGCGGCCGGCGGGGCCGATGGGCAGCCAGACGAGCCCCGGTGCTACGACCGGCAGCGTCTTTTCACCCTGTATGATTTCCGCTTCCCCGGCGGAAAGGAGAAGCAGATGGGCGCTGTCCGATTCCAGTCGGAATTCGGATATGCGCAGCGTCGAGGCTAGGGTGCGTGCCGTGATCTCCACGCGATTGCCAGCAATCTGGCTTTGCAGCGACATTCAACCTCCAAAAGTACAATAATGCGCTACACTAGTGCATTTTATATGCGGCTGTCATTGCTAAACTTTGATCAGCGCAGGGGAAAGCCTTGAGGAGAACGGCAACCCCGATAAGGCGCTTTGGGAGGAACATCATGAATAGTCTGAAGCGCAGAACGCTGTTCTGCCTGCTCTCCGGTGCTGCCCTGTCGGCGGTATCTTTCGGTTTTGCCAATGCGCAGGACCGCACATCGGTGAAGATCGGTTATGCCGTTTCAAAAAGCGGCGCCAATGCCACGGGTGCTGGCATCACCACCATTCCAAACTACAAATTATGGGTGAAGGAGGTCAACGATGCCGGCGGCCTCACTTTGCCGGATGGCAAGCGCCTGCCGGTGGAAGTGGTCGAATATGACGACCGTTCCTCGGCCGAGGATGCGGTGCGGTTCACCGAGCGTCTGGCCAGCCAGGACAAGGTCGATTTTATTCTGCCGCCCTGGGGAACGGGCTTCAATCTGGCCGTCGCACCGCTTTATGAGCGTTTCGGTTATCCGCAGCTTGCGGTCACAGGCGTGACCGACAAGGCGCCCGAATTTGCCGCGCGCTGGAAAAAGAGCTTCTGGATGCTGGGCGGCGGCCATGATTATGCCAATGCACTGGCCGACGTTTTGAAAGCCGCACGCGAGGCCGGCCAGATCAACGACAAGGTCGCGGTGATTTCCGTGGCTGACGGTTTCGGCATCGATCTCATCAAGGCTGCGCGACCGGCGCTGAAGGAAGCGGGTTTCACACTCGCCTACGACAAGACCTATCCGGTTGGCACTTCGGATTTCGCAGCACTTGTGAACGAGGCGGCGGCGAGCGGTGCCGACAGCTTCATCGCCTTTTCCTATCCGCCCGACAGTTTTGCGGTGACGAAACAGGCGCAGACGGCCCGGTTTAACCCGAAGGTTCTTTATGTCGGCGTCGGCGGTGCTTTCCCGATCTTCCCGAAGGTCTCCGATGGCAAGCAGGAAGGCGTGATCAGCATCGGCGGCGTTGATGGCAGCAGCGACAGGATCGAGGATTATTTCAAGCGCCACGAGGCCTTTATCGGCGCCAAGCCGGACAGCTGGGCAAGCGCCATCACCTATGCGAGCCTCGAAATGCTGGCCCAGTCCGTTCAACGCGTCGGCCTCGACAAGGCGGCGGTCGCAAATGAACTTTCGACGGGAAGCTTCGACACCGTCATCGGCCCGGTCAGGCTCGAGGACAACCAGCTTCGGCAGCTCTGGTGGGCGGGACAATGGCAAGGTGACCGCTTTGTGGCGATTGCACCGGCAGACCGTTCAGGCGCGGCAAAGCCGATCATTCCGAAGCCGCAATGGTGAGCCTTTGCCGGCCGGGGCCGTGAACCCCGGCCGGCAGGCTTCGGCCATGTTCCAGACTGGAGACATTCCCTTGTTTTTATCCACCCTCATCTTCGGCTTGATGCTGGGAGGGACCTATGCGCTGATCGCGCTTGGACTTTCGCTGCAATATGGCATTGCCCGCATCATGAACCTTGCTTATGGCGAAGTGCTGATTGCGGCTGCCTTCATCGCCTTCGTGCTGTTTTCCAGCTATGGCCTGTCGCCGCTCTGGTCGCTGTTCATCATCGTGCCGCTCGGTTACGCCCTGTCTTTCGCGATCTATCGGGTCATGATGCGGCCGCTGGTGCGCCGTTCGGGCGGTTCCAGCCGTCTGGAAGTCGATTCCATTCTGGCGACCTTCGGGCTGCTCTTCGTTATCCAGGGCATCATGCTCGTGGTGTTTGGCGGCAACTACCATTCCTATTCCTATCTCGCTGAAGGTGTCGACATCTTCGGCACGACCGTGGCACTCAACCGGCTGCTGTCCTTCGGCCTGTCGGTCGCGATTGGCGGCGGGCTTTATCTGGCGCTCACCCACAGCCGCTGGGGCCTCAACCTTCGGGCGGTGGCGCTTGCGCCCAAATCTGCGCCGCTGGTTGGCATTGATGTGAACCGTGTGGCCTCGATCGGCTTTGCCCTTGGCGGCGCACTCGCGGTGGCAGGCGGGGTGATGATCTCGATGTACCAGACCTTTTCCGCCTCCTATGGCGTGGTCTTCACCATGAAGGCGCTTGTCGTCGTCATCATGGGCGGTGTCGGCAATCTGCTTGGCGCGCTGGTGGCCGGCCTGCTGCTCGGCCTCGTGGAAACCTTCGTGCTCGTTTATGTCGATCCAGGCCTCACGCTTGCCGCCACCTATCTGCTTTTCCTCGTGGTGCTGCTCTGGCGTCCGGAAGGCATTTTCGCAAGGAGGGGCAAATGATCCCGCCTCTCATCAGCCTTGCCGCAGCTGCGCTGCTGGCGCTTTCGCCCTTCTTTTTCGATGCCTATGGCGTCGGCGTCATCATCGGCCTGCTGGGCTATGCGACGCTCGCTTCCGCCTGGGCGATGTTCTCCGGCCCGACCCGCTATATTTCGCTCGCCACCGTCGCCTTCTTCGGTGTTGGGGCCTATACGGTCGCGGTGCTGAGCGAGGTTTTGCCATGGCCGCTGGTGCTTCTGTGCGCGGCCCTTGTCGGCGCGGCGCTGGCGCTTGTCGTCGGGCTTTCCACACTGCGCGTCGCCGGCATTTATTTCGTGATCTTTTCCTTCGGCCTTGCCGAACTCATCCGCCAGCTCATCACCTGGTATGAGGTGAATGTGACCGGCACGCTCGGGCGCTATATCTTCCTGCCGCTGGAGCCGCAGCATGTGCTCTGGCAATTGCTGGCGCTGGCTGTCATCACCCTTCTGCTGGTGATCCTGATTGACCGCAGCAAGCTCGGACTGGCATTGAAGGCAATCGGTGACGACGAGGTCGTGGCCGCCCATGCGGGCATCAATCTCGCCCGCACCAAGCTGACGCTCTTCGTGCTTTCCGCCACGATCATCACGCTTGTCGGCGCCATTCAAGCCCCGCGCTGGGTCTATATCGAGCCGGCCATCGTCTTTAATCCGCAGGTATCGTTCCTCACCGTCATCATGGCGTTGCTTGGCGGAGCCACACGCCGCTGGGGGCCCATTCTCGGTGCGGTGCCGCTGTTCCTGCTGTTCGAGTGGCTGGGCGCCAACTTCCCCAATCATTTTTCCATCATTCTCGGCGCTCTCTTCATCCTCATCGTCTTTGTTCTGCCGGATGGCGTGCTGGCGGCACTGGAGAAGTTGCGCAAAAAGGAGAAAGCCGCATGAGCGCCGTTCTCGAAATCACCGATATCCGCAAGACCTTCGGCGGGCTGAAGGCGGTGGATGGCCTTGGCCTCACAATCGAGGCCGGCGAAGTTGTCGGGCTGCTCGGGCCGAACGGCTCCGGCAAGACGACGCTGATGAACCTGATTTCCGGGGCGCTGAAGCCCACCGAAGGGTCGATCCGGCTCAAAGGGCAGGAGATTGCCGGCAAGCGGCCGGATGTGATTGCGCGCGCCGGCGTGGCGCGCACCTTCCAGCTGGTGCGGCTTTTGCCGTCGCTTTCCCTGCTTGAAAACGTTGCCGTATCGGCCATGTTCGGGCCGAAGCGGCTTTCGCGTCCCGATGCGGAGAAGGTCGCACGGGCCTGCCTCGAAAGAATAGGTCTTGCCGGGCGGGACACCATGCCGGCCGGCGATCTCACCTATATCGACCAGAAACGCCTTGAACTGGCGCGTGCGCTGGCGGGCGAACCGAAGCTTCTGCTTCTCGACGAATGGCTTGCGGGCCTCAACCCCACGGAGCTGCAGGAAGGAATAGCGCTGATCCGGCGGCTGGCATCGCAGGGTACGACGATCCTGCTGGTCGAACATATCATGGCCGCCGTGCGCGCACTCTGCCCGCGATCCGTGGTCATGGCGGCTGGTCGCAAGATCGCCGATGGGCCGACGGCCGTGGTGCTTGATGATCCGCAGGTCATTTCCGCCTATCTGGGAGCGGCACATGCTTGAAATAGACGCACTGACAATCCGTTACGGCAAACATCTCGCGGTTGACGGCATATCGCTCAATGTCGCCAAGGGCGAAACGGTGGTGCTGCTTGGCGCCAATGGCGCCGGCAAGTCATCACTGCTGAAAGCGGTCGGCGGCATGGTGGCTCCGGCCTCCGGAGACGTGCGCGTCAACGGTTCGTCGCTTGCCGCTGTCCCCGCCCATCAGATCGTGGAGCGGGGCGTGGCGCTGGTGCCGGAGGGGCGCGGAATTTTCGCGGCGCTGACGGTGGAGGACAATCTCCGTCTCGGGGCCAATCCCTGCCATGCCCGTTCAGCGGAAAAGGCGACACGAGAGCATATTTTCACACTGTTTCCCCGCCTTGCGGAGCGGCGGCAGCAGCTTGCCGGCACCATGTCCGGCGGCGAACAGCAGATGGTCGCCATCGGGCGGGCTTTGATGTCGGCGCCGGATTATCTGCTGCTGGATGAGCCGAGCCTTGGCCTTGCGCCCATCGTCACGCAGGAACTTTTTGCCGCCCTGGCGGAGATCAAGAAGAGCGGCCTTTCCATTCTGCTTGTGGAGCAGAATGTGCGCGAAAGCCTTGCGCTTGCCGATCGCGGTTATTTGCTGGAAGCAGGACGGATCGTCGGGGCAGGCACGGCGCAAGCCCTGTCCGCCGATCCAGCCGTGCAACGGGCGTTTCTCGGCGGCACCACCGCCGCCATTGTCTGAACTCAGGAGAAAGACCATGCAGACTGTCAATCTTTTCATCGGCGGCGATCATTGCCCGGCCGCGAGCGGCAAGCGTTTCGAACGCAGCAACCCCATTACCGGCGATGTGGCGACCAGTGCGGCGGCAGCAACGGTGGAGGACGCCACCCGTGCGGCCGATGCCGCGGCCGCTGCCTTTCCCGTCTGGTCGGCAACCCCGCCGGGTGAACGCCGCCGCCTGCTTCTGGCTGCCGCGCAGGCGCTCCTCGCCGCCGGGCCTGACATTACCCAGGCGATGAAGGAAGAAATTGGCGCAACCGATGCCTGGGCCGGGTTCAACGTCAAACTGGCGAGCGACATGCTGGTCGAGGCGGCAAGCCTGACCACCCAGATCAAGGGCGAGATCATCCCCTCCAACCGTCCGGGAACCATGGCGATGGCGCTGCGTCAGCCGGCCGGCGTTGTCCTGTCCATGGCGCCGTGGAATGCGCCTGTTATTCTCGGTGTGCGCTCCATCGCCACGCCACTTGCCTGCGGCAATACGGTTGTCATGAAGACTTCGGAACTCTGCCCGCGCACCCATGCGCTGATCATCGAGGCGATCGCTTCCGCCGGTCTGCCCAAGGGCGTGCTCAACGCCGTCTCCAATGCGCCGGAAGATGCGGCAAAGATCGTCGATACGCTGATCGCGCATCCCGCCGTCAGACGCGTGAATTTCACCGGCTCGACCCGCGTCGGCCGGGTGATTGCCGAAACCGCCGGCCGTTATCTGAAACCCGCTTTGCTGGAGCTTGGTGGCAAGGCGCCGTTCATCGTGCTTGATGACGCCGATATCGATGCGGCTGTCGGGGCCGCAGCCTTCGGCGCTTATATGAACCAGGGCCAGATCTGCATGTCGACGGAGCGCATCATCGTGCTCGACAGCGTTGCCGATACATTTGTCGAGGCCTTTGCCAAAAAGGCTTCGAGCCTCACGGCCGGCGATCCGCGTGAGGGCAAAACACCGCTCGGCTCGCTGGTCAGCGCCGAAGCGACATCGCGCATCCGGGCGCTGGTGGATGATGCCGTCTCCAAGGGTGCGCGGCTGGTCGCGGGCGGCGGCGGCAATGGCACGATGGTGGATGCGATCGCCGTCGATGGCGTCACGCCCGCCATGCGGCTTTATGCCGAGGAAAGCTTCGGTCCCGTCGTCTCCATCATCCGGGCCGGCAGCATCGATGAGGCGGTGAGCGTCGCCAACGAAACCGAGTTCGGTCTTTCCGCGGCGATTTTCGGCAGGGATCAGGCACGGGCGCTTGCCATTGCCGCCCGCATCGAAAGCGGCATATGCCACATCAACGGCCCGACTGTTCACGATGAGGCGCAGATGCCTTTCGGCGGCGTCAAGGCCTCCGGATACGGCCGTTTTGGCGGCACGGCGGGCATTGCGGAATTCACCGAGCTGCGCTGGGTCACGCTGCAGGACGGGCCGCTGCATTATCCCATCTGAACCGCAAACGGTACAGGCTGGCGGGCGGCGTCATCGTCGCTCGTCGATCAGCCAGCCGGTGAGTTTTCTTACCGCGCTGTCGCTGCTTTTCGGTCGCATCAGCCAGTAGCCACGTCCCGGTGCATCGAGGCTCGGGCCGGCCGTCACCAGCACGCCGGCCTCGAGCAACGGATCGACCAGCCCGGCCCAGCCGAGCGCGAAACCCTGTTCGCCGATGGTTGCCTGCACCACCATTGTGTAATTGTTGAAGCTGATATCGCCGCCATCATGCTCGGCACCGCGATGCACGCCGAAATGCTTGAAATAGGCAGCCCAGTCGAACCAGTGCGCCTGCGAGGTGTTTTCGAGGTGGATGAGCTTCCGCCGCGAAAAATCCGCAACGGTTGCGGGTGCCGGTGTCCCGGCCAGCAGGGCAGGCGAGCAGACCGGCGTGACCTTTTCCGAAAGCAGCAGCACGGCCCCGTCGCCCGCCTCCTGCCGCGTGCCGAAAATCACCATCACATCACTGTCGTGTTTGCCCTGGCCGAGCGGATCCTGCGTGGCGACGATCTGGATGTTGATGTCCGGGTTGAGCGCGCGAAAACCATGCATGCGCGGGATGAGCCACAGGGACGAGAAGGCATAGTCCGTGTGCAGACGGATGGTCTGCCGTTCCTCCGTCCGGCGAAGCTGCTGCGCCAGAAGGTCGATAGCGTCGACATTGCGCGAGACGATCTCGAACAGCCTCTGACCCTCCGTCGTCAGTTCGATGCCGCGATGTCTGCGCTGCACGAGCGCCACGCCCAGTTCCTCCTCCAGCCGGCGAATTTGATAGCTGACCGCCGGCTGCGTCAGCCGCAGGGATGCAGCCGCCGCCGTCAGGCTGCCGCGGCGGGCAACCTCGGTGAAAATGCGCATCCATCCCAGATCAAGCGGCCGGTCTGACATTAAAATTCCTTATATCAACTATCGAAAAATACCCGCTTCACAGGCAAAAGCAACGTGGTGTTCAATAAACTGGATTGATAAAAGGGGAGCCGCAATGAAAACCATTTCTCATCTGCATCGCATCGCCGCCGGTCTTATTCTGTCCGTGGCGGCCTTCTCCACCCCGCTTCAGGCGGCTGATGACGCGGCCTGCAAGACCATCCGCCTCAGCGATCCGGGCTGGACCGACATCACCGCCACCAATGGCGTTGCCTCCGTGCTGCTCGATGCGTTGGGTTATGAGGCTGACGTCAAGACACTGTCGGTGCCGATCGGTTATCAGGCGATGAAGAACGGCGAAATCGACGTTTTCCTTGGCAACTGGATGCCGGCGCAGAAATCCTTCGTGGACGATCTGAATGCCGCCAAGGCGGCCGAGGTGATGACGAAGAACCTCGAGGGTGCAAAGTTCACATTGGCAGTGCCGGCCTATATGGCGGAAAAGGGCGTCAAGGATTTCGCCGATCTCGCCAAACATGCCGACGAATTCGAAAGCAAGATTTACGGAATTGAGCCCGGCGCACCGGCCAACCAGAATATCCAGAAGATCATAGACGCCGATGATTTCGGCCTGAAGGGCTGGCAGCTCGTCGAATCCGGCGAACAGGCGATGTTGGCGCAGGTGGAACGGGCGGGCAGGGACAAAAAGGCGGTGGTCTTCCTCGCCTGGGCGCCGCATCCGATGAATGAGAAGATCGATATCGCCTATCTCTCCGGCGGCGACGCCTATTTCGGCCCGAATTTCGGCGGCGCGGAAGTTTATACGCTCGCCCGCACCGGCTGGCCGCAGCAATGCCCGAATGCGGCGACGCTGTTCAAGAACCTGAAATTCGATATCGGCATGGAAAATACCCTGATGGGCTCCATTCTCGGTGGCGAGGATTCGAAGGCGGCGGCAGCAGCCTGGGTGAAGGCCAATCCGCAGGCGCTGGATGGCTGGCTGCAGGGCGTTACCACGCTGGATGGCAAGCCGGGTGCGGACGCCGTCAAAAGCAAGCTTGGTCTCTAAGCCGGAAAGTGGAAATGCCGCGTCCCAATATCCTGATCCTGATGGCCGACCAGTTCAACGGGACGTTTTTTCCCGACGGCCCGGCCGATTTTCTTCACGCACCCCATCTCAAAACACTGGCGAAGCGGTCCGTCCGCTTCGCCAACACCTATACGGCAAGCCCGCTCTGCGCGCCGGCCCGCGCCTCCTTTATGTCCGGGCAATTGCCGAGCCGCACGCGGGTTTACGACAATGCCGCCGAATTTGCTTCCGATATCCCGACCTATGCGCACCACCTGCGGGCCGCGGGTTATTACACTGGCCTCTCAGGAAAGATGCATTTCGTCGGCCCGGACCAGCTGCATGGCTTCGAGGAGCGCCTGACGACGGATATCTATCCCGCCGATTTCGGCTGGACACCCGACTATACCAAGCCGGGTGAGCGGATCGACTGGTGGTATCACAATCTCGGCTCGGTGACTGGCGCAGGTGTCGCCGAAATCACCAACCAGATGGAGTATGACGACGAGGTGGCCTATAACGCCACCCGCAAGCTTTACGACCTGTCGCGCCGCCTTGACGACCGGCCGTGGTGCCTGACAGTCAGCTTCACCCACCCGCACGACCCCTATGTGGCGCGGCGCAAATTCTGGGACCTCTATGAAGACTGCCCGGCGCTCGACCCAGAGACGGAAGCGCTTTCCTTCGATGAACACGACCCGCATTCGAAGCGGTTGCTGGAAGCCTGCGATCACGGGGCGTTCGAGATCACAGGTGAGCAGATACGCCGGGCACGGCGCGGTTATTTCGCCAATATCTCCTATATCGACGAAAAGGTCGGCGAAATCCTCGAGGTTCTGAAGGCGACGCGGATGGAGGAGGACACGATCATCCTCTTCCTGTCAGATCATGGCGATATGCTGGGTGAGCGTGGCCTGTGGTTCAAGATGTGTTTCTTCGAGGGGTCCGCCCGTGTGCCGCTGATGGTGGCCGCACCCGGCTGGCAGCCGGCTTTGATCGATGCCCCTGTCTCGACACTCGATGTCACGCCGACGCTGTGTGGACTTGCCGGGCTTGATATTACGTCACTCAAACGCTGGACGGATGGCGAGGATCTGGCGGCGTTGGCCAAGGGAACCGGCGGGCGTGGCCCGGTGCCGATGGAATATGCCGCAGAAGGCTCCATCGCACCGCTCGTCGCCATCAGGGACGGCCGCTACAAGCTGTCGGTCTGCGAGGCTGATCCGCCGTTGCTCTATGATCTCGAGGCTGATCCGGAAGAGCGCACCAACCTTGCCGGCGATCCCGCTTTCAGCGATGTACTCTCATTGCTTTCCGCCGAGATTGGCCGGCGTTGGCAGTTGCCGGTGTTCGACGCCGCCGTTCGCGAAAGCCAGGCACGGCGCTGGGTGGTCTACAAGGCGCTGCGCAACGGCGCCTATTATCCGTGGGATTACCAGCCCCTGCAGAAAGCCTCGGAGCGCTATATGCGCAACCACATGGACCTCAACGTGCTGGAGGAAAATCAGCGTTTTCCGCGCGGAGAGTGAAACAGGCTGGATGCCTTAAGCGGCGGCGCTCACCCTCGGGGCACCGCCTGCCGCCTGCACGGCAAGGCTGCCCGCAGCCACCCCGGCTTTGAGGCATCGCTGTTCGTCCTGCCCCTGAAGCCACGCATCAAGAAAACCGGCATTAAAGGCATCGCCTGCGCCGGTCGTATCGACAACCGGGACTTTCTGGGCCGCCATATGCTGCAACTCCATCCGAGAGGAAACCCACGCGCCCTGCGCGCCGCCTTTCAACGCCACGACGGCAAACGTCTCTGCCAGGGCGCGGATCGCGGTTTCCGGGTCAGAATGACCAGTAATTGCTTCGGCCTCTTCGAGATTGGGCAAAAACACGTCGACGCCGGCACAGGCCCTGAGCAGGCCTTTGTCGTAGATCAGCGAAGCATCCCAGCTTGGATCGAGCGATACTGACAACCCGCTCGCCTTGGCGCGCGAAACCAGATCGGGAATCTCGTGCAGAGTAGCGAATTCGGCGATGTGCAGATGCCGCGCCTTGCTCCACGCAAAGGCAGCATCGAGCGTTGACGGCTGGGCGGCACCGGCGCGGCGCGTCAGAAATGCCCGGTCCTGACCCACCACTGTCGCCACCGTGACCTGCGGTCCGGCATCTGCCGCATGTTCCAGAAACTGCAGGTCGACGCCGCTCTGCGCCATTTTATCGCCGATATCGCGCGAAAACGTATCGGTGCCGAGCCTTGCCAGCAGCGCAACCGGGCGGCCTATATGGGCAAAATGTGCGGCGGCAATGAAGGCGCCGCCGCCGGCGGCAATTTCCATGTCGCGGGCAAACAGTTCCCGGCCGAGCACAGGCAATTCATCGAGCCCGGTGAAAATGAGGTCACAATAGATCCGGCCGATGCTGATGACGGCTGTTTTTTCTGTTGTCATCATGCGCGACCCAGAAGCTTTTCCGTTTTTGCATCGAAAAGATAAAGCGCGCCTGTTGTCGCCTGGCATTGCAACCGGCTGCCGACCGCGGGAATGGATTTGCCCCGGGCCGTAGCGATCACCGAAGTGGTGTCGGTATCCAGATGAACGAGCGTCTCCGGCCCGAGCGGTTCGACCGCCGTTACCGTTCCCTCAAGCGTAAACGTTCCCTGTGCAGCACCGTTCTCGCCGACCAGCAGATCATGCGGCCGGACGCCGATCAGAAGCTCACCCGTGGCGGAGGGCGCAACGCTGCTGGTTGTTTTGGTCCCTCGCAGCAGGTTCATCGAGGGGCTACCGATGAAGCGGGCGGTGAAGATATCGACGGGTGTTTCGTAAAGTTCCGTCGGCGTGCCGACCTGCAATATATGACCGTCCTTCATCACCACGATACGATCCGCCATGGTCATGGCTTCCACCTGATCATGGGTAACGTAGACGGTTGTCGTCTTAAGACGTTGGTGCAAGCGCTTGATTTCAATGCGCATCTGCGATCTCAACTGCGCATCGAGATTGGAGAGCGGCTCATCGAACAGAAAGGCTGCGGGATCGCGCACCATCGCACGGCCGATGGCGACGCGCTGCCGCTGGCCGCCCGATAGCGCCGCGGGGCGGCGGTCGAGCAGGGCTTCAAGCCCCAGCACCCGGCCGGCCTCTTCGATGCGCCGGTTCTTTTCCGTCTTGTCGAGCTTCGATGTGTAAAGTCCGAAACCGATGTTCTGGCGAACCGTCATATGCGGATAGATCGCATAGTTCTGGAAGACCATGGCGATGTTGCGCTGTTTCGGTTCTTTCTCGTTGACGACGTTACCGGCGATCTTCAGCGTACCATCGGAAATCTCCTCCAGCCCGGCGATCATGCGCAGCGTGGTGGATTTGCCGCAGCCGGAAGGGCCGACAAAAACGACGAACTCGCCGTCTTCGATGGCCAGGTCTATGCCTTTGACCGCTTCGACCTTGCCGTAGCGCTTCACGAGTTTATTGAGTTCGATTGTCGCCATTATCGCGCTCCCGTCAGGGCGGTGAATTTCTCTGCCAGTTCGGCGGCTTTTGCTGCTTCGTGATCGGCGAATCGCTGTGCTTCCGCATCAAAAGCGCCAAGCCTGTCGCGGTATGCCGCAATCGCTTCCCGCATGGGTTCAGGCGCCGGGCCGCCAAAACGGGCGCGCACGGCGACAAAGTGTTCCGGCGAGACGATCTGCCTGAATTTGTCCTCGTTGATGCCGGTTTCGCGTCCCGTCAGTTCACTGAATGCCGTGAGGAACGGCTGGTATCCGTCATTCGGCAGATCCCCCTTCAAGGCGACGACGCTTTTGGCGACGGTCGCGGCAATCTCATGCGCCTGGCGGAACGACAGGTCTTCGATGCGGACAAGCGAATCCGCCAGTTCCGTGATGGTGATGCAGGATCGACGGATATTCTGGTCGACCCTTTCAGGATCGATGCTGATCTGGCCAACAAGGCTGGCGAGCAGATCGAGAACCCGGCCGGCAGAAGTGAAGGCCTCGTAACCCATGCCCTGGGTTTCGCCCTCACTGTCATTCATGTCGGTGAAGGGGGTGTTGTGCATCACATCCAGCACGGTCCGCGCCCGGCCGAATGTCTGGCTGGCGAGGTGGCGCAGATGTTCGATCGGCACCGGGTTGCGTTTCTGCGGCATGATGGAGGAAATCTGCACCAGCGAATTCGGCACGTAGATCTGGCCGACCTCAAAACTCGTCCAGAACTGGAAATCCTGAATGAGCCGGCCGAGATGCAGGAACATCAGTTCGATCGCGCCATAGGTCGCGGTCGTATAATCCACGGCGGCGATGCAGGAATAGGAATTGCGTAAGGGTGCGGCAAAGCCCAGCAATTCGGCAACCCGCGCCCGATCGATGGGAAAGCCCGAGGTCGTGATGGCGGCAGCGCCCATCGGTGAAAGATCGACGATGCGGCGTGCCTCCGCGAAACGGTCGATATCCCGGATCAACACTTCGATGGCGGCAGAAAGGTAATGGCCGAAGGTGGTGGGCTGGGCCGGCTGCCCATGCGTATAGGCCACGATCAGCGTGGATTGGTTACGCTCGGCGGCATCGATCAGCACTTTCAGCAGAACACGCGCCTTGGCGGTGAGCGTGTCGATCTTGTCCTTCAGGCCGATCTTGAACAGCGTGTGATCGATATCGTTGCGCGAACGGGCCGTGTGCAGGCGGCCGGCGACATCGACGCCGATGCGGGCTTTTAGTTCCTTCTCGATCAGGAAGAAGAAATCCTCGACTTCGCCGGTATAGGCGAGCTCGGAGGGCTCGATGGTCCTGTCGATATCCTCAAGCGCGCCAGCGATCTTGGCCGCTGTTTCGGCGTCGAGAATGCCGGTTTCGCGCAGCATGACCAGATGAGCGCGGTCTATGCGGCGGAAGCCGTCGACATGGTGGTTCTTGGCGCCGTCGAAAAGCGGGCGCAGCACGGTTTCCTTGTAGACGGGGTCGGGAAACTTGCTGGTATCCGACTGGCGCGGGTTGATATCGGCCATGATATTATCCTTTCAGGCCCGCCAGCATCACACCGCGCACGATGTAGCGTTGCAGGACGATGAAGACGATGAGGGTAGGGATGGTCGCAATGGCTGCGCCCGTCATGATCATTTCCCACTGGATCTGCTGTTCCACGGCAAAGCTCGAAAGACCGACAGGCAGGGTGTAGAGTTCCTTGCTTGTCGTGACGATCAGCGGCCAGAAAAAGGCTGTCCAGTTGCCGAGGAAGGTGAAGATCGCGAGTGCGGAGAGCGCCGGCGTCACCAGCGGCAGGGCGACTTTCCACCAGATCTGGAATTCGTTGAGCCCATCAACGCGCGCAGCCTCGATGAAGTCGTTCGGAACCGTCTCGAAGAACTGCTTCATCAGGAAGGTGCCGAAGGCCGTCATCATGCCCGGGAACATGATGCCCCAGTAGCTGTCGAGCCAGCCCAACTGGCTGGACATCAGATACCAGGGAATGACCAGCATTTCTGTCGGTATCATCAGCGTCGAGAGGATGGCGAGGAAGATGAAATAACGGCCGCGGAACTCGAATTTCGCCAGCGTGTACCCGACCAGACTGTCAAAGAAGCAGTTGGACACGGTGACGATGACCGCAACCAGCATCGAGTTGAAGAACCAGCGCAGGAAACGGCCGTCAGCCATGACGGTGATGTAGTTTGCAAGTGTCGGCGCGGCCGGAATGAGACGTAGATCGTAAACCTGATCCGCCGTCTTGAACGAGGTCGCGAACATGAAGAGCAGTGGCGAAACCATGATCAGGCCGCCGATGAACAGCAGCGTCCAGGCGAGAATGCGGCCGGGGCGGATACGGGCGTGGGAGAGTGGCGAGGCTTCGCTCATTTCTTTTCCCTCAGGACCCAGAGCTGGATCAGCGATACGACGAGAAGAATGGTGAACAGGACAACCGTCTGCGCGGCGGCATAGCCCATCGCATAGGAGTTGAACGCGGTCTGGTAGATCATCAGCACCAGCGGTTTGGTGGAACCGAGCGGGCCGCCCGGATCATTGGTGGTCATGTTATAGACCTGGTCGAAAATGCGCAGGAAGCCGATCGAGGAAAACACCACGAGGAACACGGTGGTGGGTTTCAGAAGTGGCAAGGTTATCTTGCGCAGGATCGCCCATTCACCCAACCCGTCGATGCGGGCGGCTTCGTAAAATGTTGTCGGAATGGCGCGCAGGCCGGCCATGAAGATGATGATCTGGAAACCGAGGCCAGCCCAGATGGCCGTTACCATGACCGAATAAAGCGCCTGATCGGTGGAGCGAATGAATGGCTGCTGGGGAATCCCGATCATGCCGAGCACGTCGTTGATGATGCCGATGGGCGGCGGCTGATAGAACCAGCGCCAGACCCAGGCCATGGCCGCCGCCGTGGTCAGGTAGGGCAGGAAATAAAGCGCGCGGATGAAACCGTGCAGAATACGCACCCGGTCCAGATAAAACGCGATGACGAAAGCCAGAACGAGGCTGATCGGCGTGCCGACGATAAGATAGGCAAAGGTGTTCTTGAACACCTTCCAGAATTGCGGGTCCTTGAACAGCTTGACGTAATTGGCGATGCCGATGAACTTTGCCGGCCTGAGCAGGTCCCAGTTGGTGAAGGACAGGTAGAAGGCCTGCAGCGTTGGGTAAAAACGGATGACGCTGTAAAACAGAATCGGGATCGCCAGAAAGCTCCAGATCCACAAAAGCCGTTTGGTGCGCATGGAAAGGCGATCTCCAAAGGAGCCGCCGGGGCGGCCGGATGCCGCCCCCTGTTGATCTATCGCTGTCATTGTTGGACCTGCGGTTTTCAGGGTTTCGCCGCGTCGATGATTTCCTGCTCGGCCTCGGCGGCCTGCTTGATGGAATCTTCGACCGACTGACCTTCGAGAAGCACCCGGTTGGTCATGTCGATGGCGTTTTGCCGCTGGGCGGCTTCATCCATGAACAGTGTCGTATGGGCATATTCCAGACCCTTGAGGAACGGCGCGTAGATCGGGTCCTTCAGGTTTTCTTCGGTCAGGGCCGCAGAGCGGCGTGCCGGCAGTTCACCCACCGTCTTCAGCCAGATCGCCATGGCTTCCGGGGAAGAGATATAAGCGAGGAACTTCTTCGACGCCTCAAGCTCTTCACCCGCCGTCTTGGCGCTGATGCCGTTGGCGAAATAGCTCGCATAGTTGGAGCGGATGTTCTTGTCATTGGTGGGAAGTTCGGTCACGCCCCACTCGAAATCCTTGATGGTGCGGAACGAGCCCAGCCGGAAGGTGCCGTCGATGGTCATGCCAGCCTTGCCGGCGCGGAAGGCGGCCTGGCCTTCATCCATGAAGCCAGCCTGACCGATCTTCTTTTCAAGCTGCAGGCTGGTGTAGAATTTCAGCGCCTGAACGCCCGCCTCGCTGTTATAGGCAACCTTCTGGTCGTTGTCGGTATAGGGTTCGCCACCATATTGGCGAATGAGAATTTCACGCCACCACTGGTGATCCTGGCCGCCCATGTCGAGCGTGGAGCCGGCGACCGTCAGGTTTCCGGCGGCGTCGTGCTTGGCGATCTTTTCTGCGGCTGCCACGAATTCGTCGAGCGTCTTCGGCGGATTGGCGGCGTCGAGACCTGCTTCGGTGAAGAGCTTCTTGTTGTAGAAGAGCGCCAGCGAACGAACCGCCGTCGGCAGGCCGTAATAATCGTCGCCGCGCTTCATGGCGCTGACGATCGGGAAGAATTCGCTTTCGATCTTGTCATGCGGGAAGGCGTCGGTCGGCAGTGGCTGCAGGATGCCGCCGGCCGCGAACTTGTCCAGCCAGCCATAAAACAGCTGCATCACATCAGGGCCCTTGCCGGAAAGATTGGCGGCGATGACGCGCGTCTGGTAATCGGCGTAAGGGAAGGTCACCTGCTTGACGGTGATGTCAGGATTGGCCTTCTGGAATTCCGCGATCAGCTCGTCCATGGCTTTTACGCGTGTGTCGAAGACATATTGCCAATATTCGATTTCAACCGCCTGGGCGGCGTTGAATGCAAATGTGCTGAAACCGGCGACCAAGCCGGCGAACAGAGTTGCCCTGCGCATGTAACCCTCCATTTCCTCCGTCCGGTCTTCCGGATGCGGAGTGATCGTTCCCTTTATCCGCGCTTTCGCGCGCGCTCATCGACTCGGCCGGCAACGGGATTTTTCGTGTCCCATTCCCCATGCGAGCCTGACCCCCGGTCGTTCTCTACGGTTCTCCGAACACAGGCGTTTGTCAATAAGATAATTTACTTGAATTATTATATTGCGCTTATCGTCATTTGGACGTTATGAATTTTCTAAGGGACGGGGAAATTGAAGAGATGACGGTGCACACGGTGGATGCCTATCCCGTAGCAATCGGAAAAAATCCTGAGCGGAGCCGCGAGCATAACAGGCGAGTCGTCCTTGACCTCGTCCGGCGGCACGGTTCGCTCGGCCGCGCCCAGATCGCCAAGATCACCCACCTGACAGCCCAGGCAGTCGCCAATATCGTCGATGAGCTGGTGGGCGAGGAATTGTTGAAGGAACTCGGGCGACGGCGCACCGGCAGGGGCCAGCCGCCGATCCAGTTCGCCGTCAATCCGGATGGCGGCGCGACGATCGGCGTGGAAATCGCCGCCGACCATATGGTCACCGTCGGCCTAGATCTGGCCGGCATGCTGCGCACCCATCGCGTCACGCCACTCACGGACACCACGCCGGAGGCCATATTCAAGACCTTCGCCGCCGAGCATGCGGCTGTCGCGAAAAATCTCGGCTGCAGACTGCTCGGCACCGGCGTCGTCATGCCCGGTCCATTCGAGATCGATGGCATGACCTCGGTCGGGCCAACGACCCTTTCCGGCTGGGGTGGCATCGATGCCCGCCAGATGCTGAGCGATGCCTGCGGCCAGCCGGTGGTGGTGGAAAATGACGCGACGGCCGCGGCCGTCGGGGAACGCCTGTTCGGCGCGGGGCTGGCTATCCCCAATTTCTGCATGATCTATTTCGGCGTCGGTATTGGTCTTGGCATCATTCAGGATGGCTCGCCCTATCGCGGCGCTTTCGGAAACGCCGGCGAAATCGGTCACGTCACCGTATCGCCGCGGGGCAGGGCCTGCCCTTCCTGCGGGCAGAAAGGTTGCCTGGAAGCCTATGCTTCCGTTTACGTGCTGAAGGAAAAGCTTGGCCATGCCGGTATCGCCGATACGGAACTTGGCGATCTTGAAGCCCTGTTCAAAGCCGGCGATCCGGTCGTGACAGAGTGGATCGACGATGCCGCGGCCCATCTCGCGCCGATAATTGCCATGCTGGAGAATATTCTCGATCCGCAGACGGTCATCCTCGGCGGCGCGCTGCCGGAGGTCATCATCAGCGACATCATTCAGCGCATGGGGGATTTGCCGACCTCGGTCGCAAGCCGGCGGCAGCGGGAACTGCCGCGCGTCATGCATGGCAAATCCGGGCAGTTGACCGCCGCCCTTGGCGCCGCGGCACTGCCGCTGTTCGACATCGTCACACCAAAACTGGAGACATCCCCGGGAGCCGCAGCACAGGCGCCGGGCTGAATATTGGAGGAGACCGCCCATGCTTACCCCCCGCGAACGCATCGAACGGCAGATGGCCGACCCATGGCTCGTTCGCCTGCACCGCAAGCTGAGCGCGCTGAAATCCACTGCCACCATCATGCATACCGGCGCGCATCCGGATGATGAGCAGAACGGCCTCCTTGCCTATTTTCGCATGGAACTGGGCATGCGGATCATCATCGCCTGTTCGACACGCGGCGAGGGCGGGCAGAATGCGCTGGGGCCGGAAAGGCTGGGGGCGCTCGGCGTCATTCGCTCGCGGGAACTCGAAGAGGCCGCCCGTGTCATTGATGCCGACATAAGCTGGCTCGGTCACGGACCGGCGGATATGATCCACGATTTCGGCTTCTCCAAGGATGGCGACCAGACCTTCGGCCGCTGGGGGCACGAGCGCATCGTCGAGCGGCTGGTGCGGGCCTATCGCAAGGAGCGGCCCGATATCGTCATTCCGACATTTCTCGATGTGCCGGGGCAGCACGGGCATCACCGCGCCATGACGCGGGCTGCAAGAAGCGCGGTTGCGCTGGCGGACGACCCTTCCGCTTACCCTGAACATTTCTCCGAGGGGCTGAAGCCCTGGAAGGTGGCGAAGTTCTACCTTCCAGCATGGTCGGGCGGTGGTGATACCTATGATGACGAAGTACCGCCGCCGGAAACGACGCTGACGATCAATGCGGCTGGCAGGGAGCAGGCGACCGGTGCCGAATATGACCGTATCGGCGAATGGTCACGTTATTACCATGCCTCGCAGGGAATGGGGCACTGGCCGAAGCGGGCGCAGGAACTCTGGCCGCTTCATCTCGAACTCACTGCCACAGCCAATCGAGAAGAAGGATCGATCCTCGACAACCTGCCATCGACGCTTGCCGCCCTTGCTGGCGTTGCGGGGCTGGATGCCGAATCCCAGAAAGCACTGGTCGAGGCCGAACAGGCCATCACCAGGGCGATTGCGGCCTTTCCCGACACGCGGGAAATCACCAGATCGCTGCTGGATGCGGCAGCCCTTCTGCAAAAGGTGGATGAAGCCGCGGCAAGCGAATTCACGGACTTGCACGGCCACAGGATCACGCGCAAGCGGGCCGAGGTCGATGCCGCCATTCTGACGGCGCTTGATCTTTTCGAGCGGGCCCATGCCGAGCCGGCGGAGATCGTTCCGGGTGGGGAAACGTCGCTTTATGTGGAGCTTTCCGACCGGGCAGCCGAATTCGATGTCAAGGTCACACCGGTCCTTCCGAACGGAGTGTCGTCGTCCATCAGCTCGCTGGGACGGACGGTTGTCTTTTCTCTCGCGGCCGATCAAAGCGCGGCTGTCTCGGGCCTCTATCAGCCGGACTGGAAAGCGGCAGGCGGCAACGGCCATGGTTTCGTACGTGTGGCTGCAACGCTTGAAGGGCGGGAGGTTTGCGCCTTCTTCGATCTGGAAGAACCGTTTTTCGTTACGCCGGCGCAGTCGCTCACGCTTTCGCCGGATGCTTTTCTCGTTCCGCTGGGACAAGGCCGGGACACACATGTGTTTCAGGCCTTCGTGAAAGGCGCGGATACACCACTGTCATTCAGGAGTACCGGCGGCTGGAATGTACAAAAATCGGGAGATGACTGGATTGCCGAACGTACGGGCGAGGGCGCGGCAGAGCTTGCACAGCTTGAGGCGATTTCCGGTTCGCAACCGGCCTTTCAGATCACCCGTATCGCTTACCCGCACATTGGCCGGGCGCGGTTTCTTGCGCCATCCGTCATGAAAATCCTGTCGCTGGACCTGAAGCTGCCCACGGGCGCGCGGATCGGTTATGTCGGCGGCGGTGCGGACCGGGTCGGCTCATGGCTGTCGCGCATGGGTCTCGATGTCACCGAACTCGACGCACAAGCGCTCGGCGGCGATCTCTCGTCTTTCACGACAATTGTCGTCGGCATATTCGCCTTCGGCATCCGCAGGGATCTCATTGCTGCGACGGAGAAGCTCCATCGCTTTGTCGAAAACGGCGGCCATCTCGTCACGCTCTATCACCGGCCGACCGACGGATGGAACCCGGAGACAACGCCGGTCCGGCGTCTTGAAATCGGCAAACCGTCGCTGCGCTGGCGGGTAACGGACCCGAAGGCGGAGGTGACGGTGCTGTTGCCCGACCATCCGCTGCTTGCCGGGCCCAATGTCATCGATGCCGCCGATTGGGCGGGCTGGGACAAGGAGCGCGGGCTTTATTTCGCATCGCGCTGGGATGATGTCTATGAGCCATTGCTCGCCATGCATGATGTTGACGAGCAGCCGCTGAAGGGGGCGCTGGTCTCGGGCATCATCGGCAAGGGTCGTCATACCCATACCAGCCTCGTGCTGCATCACCAGATGGACAAGCTTGTACCGGGGGCGTTCCGCCTCATGGCAAACCTTGTGCAACCGGCGTGAATGGCCACGGACAAAGTGAGAAACAGGAAAACCTGCGCGAAACCGATACGCGCGCGGGTATCGGCTGGCTGTTGCTGGACATGACGCTTGTTGCGGGAGGAATGACGGCGCTCGTCAAGGCGCAGGGCGTTACCTATCCAGCCTTCCAGCTCGTCTTCATCAGGGCCATGATCGGCCTCATCTTCATTTTACCGCTCATCTGGCGGCACAGGATGGAGATGCTGCGTGTCAAATATCCCTGGCGCAACCTCTTCCGCATCTGCTGTAACGCCATCGCGCTTACCAGCAATTTCATCGCCATCACCCTGCTGCCGCTTGCCACTGTCAACGCCATCGGCTTCTCCCGACCGCTGGTGACGATGGCGATGGCGGTTGCCTTTCTCGGCGAAAGGGTGAGCCGATATCGCTGGGCCGGAGCCTGTCTTGCCTTTGTCGGCGTGCTCGTCATCATCGGGCCGGGTGGGGCGGAGTTTAACGCAGGCGTGCTTGTCGTCCTTGTGTCGGTGGTGTTCGGCGCACTTGCCGTGATCCAGACCCGGGCGCTGCGGCAGGAAAACACCACGGTCATGATGGTGTTTTACACCGTCGGCCTTGCCGTCATCACCGCCGTTCCGGCGATCTGGACGTGGAAGCCGGTTGCGCCGCTCGACTGGGGTCCGCTGCTGGCCATCGGGCTTCTGGCGCAGATGGGGCAATATTGCTTCCTGCGGGCCTACCGTATCGCCGATGCCAGCGTTCTCGCACCCGTCAGCTATCTCTCGATCCTGTTCGTCACGGCTGTTGGATATTTCCTGTTTGACGAAGTGCCGGAAACCCGCGTCGTGCTCGGCATTGCCATCATCCTCGTTTCGTTGCAGTCCACCGCACTTGTGGAATATGCCCTGAAGACGCTGCGCCGCCGGAAATAATGGAAGCGCCCCTACCTCTGGAATTCCATGACCCTCAGTCGGATCCAGTTCAAGGTCGCGAGTTTGGCGCGGCCGTAAAAGGAACGGGCGAAGCGCACATAACGCATGATCCAGGCGAGCCAGCCATAGGTGAGGAGCTTTTCCCTGCCTGCGTGATAGATGCGTTCGACGATCAGGAAGGTTGCCAGATGGGCAACGATCGTCAGGCCGATCCCGGTCTTCATTGCGCCGTGGGCAATCAGGAGAAGGCCGACGATCTTCATGGGTTCGGCAATGGCGAAGGGCACGGCAAGACAGAGAAGAATGGCGAGACGCGGCAAGCCGGCAATCCGGTTTTCCAGTCGCATGATGAAGGTCAGGCCGGATATGGCCCTGATGACGGGCCGATAAAGCGGCCGGAAAATGCCGTCGAGGATCAGGGCAAATATGATGATTGCCCTGACTGGAAAGACGAGGATCGTGCGGATTTTGCTGTTCACCTCAGCCGTATCTCCAAAGAGGTTGTTCCCCTCATTCTTAATCGCCTGAAACGTGGCAAAAGGAAGTTGGTTTTTCAGCTTCCGTCCTGCCGAACACTCGCATACATGCCGGTGGTGCGAAATTCGCTGGGGTTGGTGCCATAGAGCCTGCGGAAGACCTTGGAAAAATAGTTCGGGTCCTCGAAACCGCACAGCACGGACACTTCCTTGACGGGAATATTTCCGGCCGTGGTCAGCAGTTTTGCCGCCCGCCGCAATCGCCGCTGCAGCACGAATTCAGCCGGCGGCAACCCTTCGCTCGCCGTGAAGATGCGGGAAAAATGCGCGCGGCTGAGGCCGGCCACCGCCGCAAGGTCGCTGACCGAAAGCCGCTCACCGAGATGGCTGTCTATATAGCTCAGCACCTGCTGCAGGGTGCGATATTCACCGCCGAAAGACGGGTGCGAACCGAAGACATCGTCATAAAGCGTCATCGCCGCCTCATAGGCAACGGCGGAGGCGGCGCCCGGTGTCTCCGCGCCATTGACGAGGCGCGAGCAGCATTCGGCAAGGTGATCGACGGTTTCGGACTGGAGCTTGAGGATCGGGCCGGTGACGGCGAGGATGTTGCGATGAATGCGCAAGGCCTCCTCGCCATTCATGGAAATCCAGAAGAACTCCCATTCCTTGCCGTCTTCCAGCCAATAGCGGTGATTATGCGGGATCAGCAGCAGCAGGGTTTCACCCGGCTTCACCACATAATGGCGGTTCTCGTAACGCAGGTTGCCCTGTCCGCCGATGCAATATTGCAGCACCGTGAAAGGCGTCTGGCCGCGCTTGCGCCCATCCCAGTCATAATTGCCGCCGCGGCGGATTTCATAACCGCTGCTGGTCGGCATGGTGTGCAGCGTCTGGCGGCCGCGCGGCAGCGAGACGGTGCGCATGCCGGGTCCCTGATCGATCAAATCGCGCAGCACAAAATTACCCATGAAAGCATAATCCTTCTCTGGTCCTATCCGTCTTTATACGCATAATCCCGATCCGAGGAGACAGCCAGCGGGATATTGCTGCTGAAAAATTGGGAGGAAGGCCGGTTTTCCGGGATTCTTACAGGTATTTTTCTGCAACGCCATTTCATGATCCTTCGGCCCGTTTCACCCGTTCGATTTGCAACAGAGGTGGCGTTATGAGTTTCAAAATCGCTATTATTGGCGCAGGCAGCGTCGGCTTCACAAAAAAACTGTTCACCGATCTCCTGTGCGTGCCGGAGTTTCGCGACATCGAGGTCGCGCTGACGGATATCAGCCAGCACAATCTCGATATGATCAAGGCGATCCTTGAAAAGATCGTCGAGGCCAATGGTTTCCCGGTGAAGGTGACAGCCGATACCAATCGCCGCCGTGCGCTCGAGGGTGCGAAATACATCATCAGCTGCGTGCGGGTCGGCGGTCTGGAGGCCTATGCCGATGATATCCGTATTCCGCTGAAATATGGCATCGACCAATGCGTGGGCGATACGATCTGCGCCGGCGGCATCCTCTATGGCCAGCGCAATATTCCGGTCATTCTGGATTTCTGCAAGGATATCCGCGAGGTCGCGGCCCCGGGTGCAAAATTCCTGAACTATGCCAACCCGATGGCCATGAACACCTGGGCGGCCATTGAATATGGCAAGGTGGATACGGTCGGTCTCTGCCATGGCGTGCAGCACGGTGCGGAGCAGATCGCCGAAATTCTTGGCGCCAAAAGCGTGTCGGAGCTGGATTACATCTGCTCCGGCATCAACCACCAGACATGGTTCATTGATCTGCGGCTCAACGGTCGCAAGATCGGCAAGGACGAGTTGGTCGCCGCCTTTGAGGCGCATCCGGTCTTCTCGCAGCAGGAGAAGTTACGCATCGACGTGCTGAAGCGGTTCGGTGTTTATTCGACCGAAAGCAACGGCCATCTCTCGGAATATCTGCCGTGGTATCGCAAACGGCCGGAGGAAATCGCCCGCTGGATCGACATGTCCGACTGGATTCACGGCGAAACCGGCGGCTATCTCCGCCACTCCACCGAAACGCGCAACTGGTTCGAAACCGAATTTCCGCAGTTTCTCGCCTCGGCCGCCAAGCCGATCGATCCGGCGAAGCGCTCCAACGAACATGCCAGCCATATTCTCGAGGCGCTGGAGACGGGACGTGTCTATCGCGGCCATTTCAACGTCAAGAATAACGGCGTCATCAGCAATCTGCCTGCTGATGCCATTATCGAGTCGCCCGGCTTCGTCGACCGTTTCGGCATCAACATGGTGTCGGGTATCACGCTGCCGGAAGCCTGCGCTGCCACCTGCATGGCCTCCATAAACGTCCAGCGCATGTCTGTACATGCGGCGGTGAGCGGCGATATCGATCTCTTGAAGCTTGCCGTGCTGCATGACCCGCTGGTCGGTGCCGTCGCCACGCCGGAAGAGGTCTGGCAGATGGTGGACGAGATGGTCGTCGCGCAGGCGCGCTGGCTGCCGCAATATGCCGATGCCGTACCTGCGGCGAAGGAGCGTCTTGCCAAATCCAGCGTCAAGACCCGTGACTGGACGGGGGCTGCGCGCCGCAACGTGCGTTCCATCGAGGAATTGCGGGCCGAAAAATCGGCGCTGAAAAAGGCTGTTTGAGGAAAAGCATGGGAACAGGCCAGCGGCGAAAGGGAGTTCGCCGCCCGGTCGCAACGATCAAAGAGGGTGGGCGGTCGAAGAGCTGCCATTTGGGAGGAATGACGATGTTACTTCAACGCAGGATCGGTATCATCTCGGCACTGGGACTTGGTGTTTCGATGATCGCACTCAATGCGAATGCCTTCGAGACCACCACGCCGCCCGAGCCGCCGCAATTTCCGGCCGAAGGCAAGATCAATTATGTCGCGCGCGACTCGATCCTCGAATTCAAGGCGCTGCCGAGCTACAGCGAACCCGACTGGGTGAGCGAGAAGTTTGAAAAGACCGGCAAATTGCCGCCGCTGAAGGAGCGTTTGCCGGAAGAGCCGCTGGTCTACAAGACGGGCAATATGGCGGATGGCACCGGCGTTTATGGTGACACCATGCGTCATGTGGTCGGCGGCCGGCCGGAGGGCTGGAATTACATTGCCGGCCAGAGCCAGGGTTGGGGCGGCATCGATATCGCCCTTTCCGAATGCCTGACGCGCACCGCGCCGCTTTTCCAGGTGGATGCCAAGGACACCGAACCGCTGCCCAATCTGGCCAAAAGCTGGGAATGGTCCGAGGACGGCCACAAGCTGACGATGCATCTGGTTAAAGGTGCCAAGTGGTCGGATGGCGAAGCCTTCAACGCCGATGACGTGATGTTCTATTGGGAAGATGCCGTCGTCGATCCCAATGTCTCGCCGCTCGGCGGGGGTGCGTCGCCCGAGGCTTTCGGTGAGGGAACGACGCTCAAAAAGATCGATGACTACACCGTCGAGTGGACCTTCAAGGCGGCTTTTCCAAAGCAGTATCTCTACACCATGGCCTATCCGAGCTTCTGCCCCGGACCGTCGCATATTCTCAAACCCCAGCATCCGAAATATTCCAAGAACACCTATAACCAGTTCAAGAACGCTTTCCCGCCGGAATATATGAACATGCCGGTCATGGGCGCATGGGTGCCGGTCGCCTATCGGCCCGATGATATCATCGTGCTCAGGCGCAATCCCTATTACTGGAAGGTCGATGAAAAGGGCCAGCAGCTGCCCTACCTCAACGAGGTCCATTACAAGCTTTCCACCTGGGCGGACCGCGATGTGCAGGCCGTGGCGGGATCGGGCGATTTCTCCAATCTCGAACAGCCGGAAAACTTCGTCGCTTCGCTGAAGCGTGCGGCAGACCCCAATGCGCCGGCCCGCCTTGCCTTCGGGCCGAGGCTTATCGGCTATAATCTGCAGATGAACTTTTCCGCCAATGGCTGGGGCAATCCGGATGAGCGCGGACAGGCGATCCGTGAGCTGAACCGCAACGAGGTATTCCGTCAGGCCGTGACATCAGCCCTCGACCGCAAGGCGATTGGCGACTCGCTGGTAAAGGGGCCGTTCACGGCGATCTATCCGGGCGGCATTTCGTCGGGCACCAGCTTTTATGATCGCGCCTCCACGGTCTATTATCCCTTCAACCTCGAGGCCGCCAAGGCAGCACTTGCCTCGGTCGGCCTGAAGGACACCGATGGTGATGGTTTCCTGAATTTCCCCAAGGAAACGCTTGATGGCCGCAACGTCGAAATTACCCTTCTCGTCAATAACGGCTATGCGACGGACAAGAGCCTCGCGGAAGGTCTCGTCGGCCAGATGGCGAAACTTGGCCTGCGCGTTGTCATCAACAGCCTCGATTCCAACCAGCGTGATGCCGCCCATTATGGCGGGCAGTTCGACTGGCTGGTGCGGCGCAACTCCACCGAGCTTTCATCCGTTGTGCAGAATACCGAGCAGCTTGCCCCTGTCGGCCCGCGCACCAGCTGGAACCACCGCTCGCCCGAAGGCAAGGAACTCGATCTGATGCCGTTCGAGAAGGAGATGGCCGATCTGGTGCGGAAATTCATTTCCTCGCAGGACAATGCCGAACGGGCCGAGCTGATGAAGCAATATCAGAAGGTCTACACGCAGAACCTCTATACGATTGGTCTCACCGAATATCCCGGCGCGCTGATCGTCAACAAGCGTTTCTCGAATGTGCCGCAGGGCACGCCGATTTTCATGTTCAACTGGGCTGAAGATGCCATCATCCGCGAACGCCTGTGGGTCGCGGCCGACAAGCAGGGCAAATACGAACTCTTCCCTGAACAGCTTCCCGGCAAGCCGGGTGAGGGCGGCCCGATCAACTAAAGCATTTCCAGTAAAAGTGCGTAGCGGTTTTACGCCCGGAAAATGCGAAATTTGAAGAACTCCTCCCGGAGAACACCCGGTACCGGTCGCGCGTGAAGCGCGGCCGGAGACACACGGCCCATCCAAACCGAGGAAGACCGTTCGATGCTGAGATTTCTGACGATACGCGTAGCATCCGCCATTCCGGTGCTGTTGATCCTGAGCGTGGTGACCTTCGCCATCATCCAGGCGCCGCCCGGCGATTATGCCGACTATATCCGCTCGCAGCTTATGAACCAGGGCGGGGCGTCCTTCGAACAGGCGGAAGCGCAGGCGCAGGCCTATCGTGTCGAACACGGCCTCGATCAGCCGCTTGTCGTGCAATATTTCAACTGGATCGGCGGCATCGTGACCCGCGGCGATTTCGGTTACAGCTTCTATTACAACAAGCCGGTTGCCGATGTGGTTGGCGAACGCCTGCCGCGCACCATTGCGCTGGCGCTGGTCTGCCATATCTTCGCATCCATTCTCGGCATCGCTTTCGGCATCTGGGCGGCCACACGGCAATATTCCTGGGTCGACAACCTGCTCTCCACCGTCGCCTTCCTTGGCATGACGATCCCGCGCTTCCTGATGGCGCTGATCCTCGTCTATCTCATGGTGTTTCATTTCGACGTGTCGGAGATCGGCAGCTTCTTCTCGCCACAATATGGCGGTGCGCCGTGGTCGTGGGGCAAATTCGTCGATCTCGTCAGCCATGTCTGGCCGGTGGTCGCCATCGCCGTCTTCGGTGGGCTGGCCTATAATATGCGGGTGATGCGCGGCAATCTGCTCGATACGCTGAACGCGCAATATGTCGAGACGGCCCGCGCCAAGGGGCTTTCGGAAGGCGCGGTCATCATGCGCCATGCCGTGCCGAATGCCGTCCACCCGCTGGTCATGTATCAGGGCGTTGTGCTGCCCTACATGCTGAGTGGCGAAATCGAGACTGCCATCATCTTCGCGCTGCCGACAGTCGGTCCGGCCATCGTCGGCTCCATGGCGGTGGGTGACGTCTATGTCACCGCGACCTTCATGATGGTGCTGGCCGCGACGCTGATCGTCGGCAACATCATCGCCGACATGCTGCTTGCAATGCTTGACCCACGCGTTCGCGAATTCGGGAGGGCCTGAGATGATGGCGTTTGACGAAGTGAAAAACGAAACCGCCGTCACCCCCAAGTCTGACCGCGGCACGCAGGGTAATGAGTCCTATCTCGCGCTGGTATGGCGGCGTCTCAGGCGCTCTTTCACCGGCATGGTCGGGCTGGTGCTGGTGGTGCTGCTGATCCTGATTGCCGTCTTTGCGGATTTCTTCGCGCCGATGAACCCGCTTGAAACCAATGCCAGCTTCTCGCCGCCGCAGGTGGTGCGGTTTTCGGACAAGGACGGCAATGTCAGTCCTTTCCCCCGCGTTTACGCGACTGCCGAAACGGAAGAGCTGGATCCGGTCACCTTCCAGCCCATCGTTGGGCCGGATTACGACAATCCCGTTTATCTCGGTTTCTTCGTCAAAGGTGCGGAATACAGGCTTTTGGGTCTCATTCCGATGAGCCGGCATTTCTTCGGCTCGACGGACGGCAAGCCGGTGCATTTTCTCGGAACGGATAAATTCGGACGCGACGTGCTGTCGCGCGCCATCTACGGTTCGCGTATCTCGCTTGCCATTGCCTTGAGCGTCGTCGCCATCGTCACCGTCATCGGCACCAGTGTCGGGCTGATATCAGGCTATTTCGGCGGGCCGCTGGATGCCTGGGTGCAGCGTTTCGTGGAAGTGGTTCTCGCCTTCCCGCAATTACCGCTCTATCTCGCGCTGACGTCGCTCATTCCCGTCACCGCACCAACCACCGTGTTCCTCGTCTTCGTGGTCGGTGTCATGTCGGCGCTCGGTTGGGCGCAGATGTCGCGGGAGGTGCGCGGCAAGACGCTGGCTCTGGCGCGTATCGATTATGTGCGGGCGGCCATTGCCGTCGGTGCCACCGACCGGCGCATCATTTTCCAGCATATCCTGCCGAATGTGATGAGCCATGTGATCGTTGCCGTGACGCTGCATATTCCAAGCGTCGTGCTGCTCGAATCCTTCCTCGGTTTCCTCGGCTTTGCGGTGAAGCCGCCGCTGATTTCCTGGGGGCTGATGCTGCAGGATACCGCGACCTATTCCGTCATCGGTTCCTATCCGTGGATTCTCGCGCCGGTCGGTTTCGTGCTGGTCACCGTCTTTGCCTTCAACGCGCTCGGCGATGGCCTGCGCGATGCCGTCGATCCCTATTGAGAGGAGCGTAAAATGGTAGCTAGCCAGAACAACACATACGCCCCCGCGATCCGCTTCGATGCCGACAATCGCAACGACGACGCCATCATCGACGCCCGCAATATTGCCGTGAGCTTCAAGGTGGAGCACGGCAGGGTCGAGGCGGTGAAGGACATTTCCTTCCAGCTCTACCGGGGCGAGACGATTGCCATCGTCGGCGAATCCGGTTCGGGAAAATCGGTAACGGCGCGCACTGTCATGGGCCTTTTGACGAAGCGGGCTTCCGTTTCGAAATCCGCGACCGTGCGGTTCAACGGCGATGACATATTGAAGTTTTCGAGCCGCCAGCGCCGGGCACTGCGTGGCAACCGCATCTCGATGATCTTTCAGGAGCCGATGAGTTCGCTGAACCCGATCTATACGATTGGTAGCCAGATCGTCGAGGCGATCCGTGTTCATTCGAGACTCAGCCGGAAAGAGGCCGAGGCGAGGGCGCTCGATCTTCTGCGGCAGGTGCAGATACCGGAACCGGAAGCGCGGCTGAAGCAATATCCGCACCAGCTTTCCGGCGGCCAGCGGCAGCGTGTGATGATCGCCATGGCGCTCTCCAACGATCCGGACGTGCTGATTGCCGACGAACCGACCACCGCGCTCGATGTGACGGTGCAGGCGCAGATCCTCAATCTCATCCGCGACCTGCAGAAAAAGCGGGGCATGGCCGTGGTGCTCATCACCCATGACCTGACGATCGTGAAGCAGTTTTCCGATTACGTCTACGTCATGCAGCACGGCGAGATGCGTGAGCACAACACCACGGAAATGCTCTTCGAAGCGCCGCAGCACCCCTACACAAAGAAGCTGCTCGGCTCCGAACCGCAGGGCACGGCGAAACCGCTGCCGGAAAATTCCGGCGTGCTGCTGACTGCGACCGGTGTGCGCGTTTCCTTCATGATGCGTTACGGCGGGCTGTTCAAACCGGAGCTGAAAGAGCTGATCGCCGTCGACAGCCTCGGCCTGACCCTCAGGCGGCACGAGACGCTGGGGCTCGTTGGTGAATCCGGTTCCGGCAAGACCACTTTCGGGCAATCGCTGCTGCGGCTGAACGAGCCGGTGGGCGGCGAGGTGGTCTTCGATGGCGAGAGAGTCGATGGGCGTTCCCGCGCTCAAATGCGGCCCCTGCGTTCGCGTATGCAGATCGTCTTTCAGGACCCTTTCGCCTCGCTCAATCCGCGCATGACCATCGGCCAGATCATCGAGGAAGGCCTCATCATCAACGGCCTGGGCAAAACCAAGGCCGAAAGACTGGAGCGGGTGCGCGATGCGCTGGAGGCGGCGGGCATGCCCGGCAACATCCTCTCACGGTTCCCGCACGAATTTTCCGGCGGCCAGCGCCAGCGCATCGCCATTGCCCGCGCCGTGGCGCTGGAGCCGGAATTCATCCTTCTCGACGAGCCGACCTCGGCGCTCGATCTTTCCGTGCAGGCGCAGATCATCGACCTCCTGCGCAAGCTGCAGGACGAAAGGGGCCTGAGTTACCTGTTCATCTCGCATGACCTGAAGGTGGTGCGCGCACTCTGCCACCGCGTCATCGTCATGCAAAGCGGGCGCATCGTCGAGGAGGGCCCTGTCGAGGACGTTCTTACTCACCCAAAAACCGAATATACTCAGCGGCTTGTACGAGCCGCCTTCGAAATCGCTTGAATGCCAAATGCCGGAGGTAGAAATGGCAAGAGATCCCAAGATCACATTTATCGGCGCAGGTTCCACTGTTTTCATGAAGAACATCATCGGTGATGTGCTGCAGCGTCCGGCGCTTTCCGGCGCCACCATTGCGCTGATGGATATCAATCGTGAAAGGCTGGAAGAAAGCGCCATCGTCGTCAACAAGCTGATTTCGACACTCGGGGCAAAGGCGAAGGCCGAGACCTATACCGACCAGAAAAAGGCGCTTGCCGGCGCTGATTTCGTCGTCGTCGCTTTCCAGATCGGCGGTTATGAGCCCTGCACGGTTACCGACTTCGAGGTGCCGCGCAAATATGGCCTGCGTCAGACCATTGCCGATACTCTGGGTGTCGGCGGCATCATGCGCGGCCTTCGCACCGTGCCGCATCTGTGGAAGATCTGCGAGGACATGCTGGCCGTTTGCCCCAACGCCATCATGCTGCAATATGTGAACCCGATGGCGATCAACACCTGGGCGATTGCCGAGAAATACCCGACGATCCGGCAGGTGGGGCTTTGCCATTCCGTGCAGGGCACCGCCATGGAACTCGCCCATGATCTTGATATTCCCTATGAGGAAATCCGCTACCGTTCGGCCGGCATCAACCACATGGCGTTTTTCCTGGAGTTCGAGCACCGCCAGCCCGATGGCAGCTACAGGAACCTTTATCCCGATCTCGTGCGCGGCTACCGCGAAGGCCGTGCACCAAAACCCGGCTGGAACCCGCGCTGCCCCAACAAGGTGCGTTACGAGATGCTGACAAGGCTCGGTTATTTCGTCACCGAAAGCTCCGAGCATTTCGCCGAATATACGCCCTATTTCATCAAGGAAGGCCGCGAAGACCTGATCGAGAAATTTGGCATCCCGCTTGATGAATATCCGAAGCGCTGCATCGAGCAGATCGAGCGCTGGAAGGGCCAGGCGGCCGCTTATCGTTCTGCCGACAAGATCGAGGTGAAGCCATCAAAGGAATATGCCTCTTCCATCATCAATTCCGTCTGGACCGGCGAACCCTCCGTCATCTACGGCAACCAGCGCAACAATGGCTGCATCACCTCGCTGCCGGCCAATTGCGCCGCGGAAGTGCCTTGCCTTGTCGACCATAACGGCGTGCAGCCGACTTTCATCGGCGAATTGCCACCGCAGCTCACCGCTTTGATGCGCACCAACATCAACGTGCAGGAACTGACGGTGCGGGCGCTGATGAGCGAAAACCGCGAGCACATCTTCCATGCGGCGATGATGGACCCGCATACGGCGGCGGAACTGGATCTCGACCAGATATGGTCGCTGGTGGACGATCTTCTTGTCGCCCATCGCGACTGGCTGCCGGAGTGGACGCAGGTGGAGGTGAAGCGGGCGCGGGCGGTGTAGAGCTTGATCGCAGTGATACAAGCAAGACCGCAGGTTCACCCTGCGGTCTCAGCGCGATAGGCCTCTCCTCCGTCATGCCGGACTTGATCCGGCATCCAGCCACGGCGCGTCTGCGCCGTGAAAAGAGTCTGTCGCGATCAATGACTTGATCGCACTAGACCCCGGATCAAGTCCGGGGTGACGAATACTGATTGCGCAGTCTCGTCTGTATCTACGGTTCACTTGACATGTGTCAAAGCCTCAAGGCGCTTCCTCACCTAAACAGCCCCCCAGCAACCTGTCTTCTCCCTCCAATAGGGGAAATATCAGGTACAAATTCTAAACGCAAAGGTGGCTGGCTTCTTCGGTTTCATCGTATTACGGTTGAAAACCGAAGGGTTCATGGGGAAGACGGATGTCTAAAAAAGGCTTGCTCATTGGTCTGGTGGTTCTGGTTGTTGCCGGTGTCGCCTATTTCTCCTGGTCAAAATTGAAGGGAGAGGGACTTCCCGCCGGCTTTGTGGCCAGTAACGGCCGGATCGAGGCAGTCGAGATCGACATTTCCACAAAAACCGCCGGCCGCCTTCAGGATATCATGGTGCGCGAAGGCGATTTCGTGAAGGCCGGGCAGGTGCTGGCACAGATGGATACGGCCCAGCTCGCGGCGCGGAAGCGTCAGGCGGAGGCACAATTTCGCCGCGCGAAAATAGCGATCGATACCGCCCACAGCCTCGTTGCCCAGCGCGAAGCGGAAAAGACCTCGGCGCAGGCGGTGGTGGAACAGCGCAAGGCCCAGCTAGATTCCGCCGCCAAGACCTTTGCCCGTTCGAAACAGCTGCTGACCGGCAATGCCGTGTCGCAGCAGATTGTCGATGACAGTGAAGCCGTCGAGCAGTCCGCCCGCGCCACGCTCGCTTCGGCTGAGGCCTCGCTTGCCGCCTCCGATGCGGCAATCAATGCCGCCAGAGCACAGATCGTTGATGCCGAAGCGGCTGTGGATGCGGCGCAGGCCGATATCGAAAGCATTGAGACGGATATAGACGATGCGACGCTGAAATCGCCCCGCGACGGTCGTGTGCAATATCGTATCGCCCAGCCGGGAGAAGTGCTCTCCGCCGGTGGGCGGGTTCTCAACCTCGTCGATCTCGGCGATGTCTATATGACGTTTTTCCTGCCGACGGCCGAGGCCGGCCGCACGTCCATGGGCTCCGATGTCCGCCTGATCCTCGACGCCGCGCCGCAATATATCATTCCGGCCAAGGTTTCCTTTGTCGCCGATGTCGCGCAATTCACACCCAAAACGGTGGAGACTGAAGAGGAGCGCCAGAAGCTGACGTTCCGGGTGCGGGCGCAAATTCCGCAGGAGCTGCTGCAGAAATATATTCAATATGTCAAAACCGGTCTGCCCGGCATGGCCTATGTCCGGCTTGATCCGCAGGCCGCCTGGCCGGAAAACCTCGAACGCAATCTCGTCAAGTGACGGTGGCCGCCATGGTCGCGCCCTCCACGAGCACGAAAAACGATCCGAATGCGCCCGTCGCGCGACTGGTGGATGTGCGGCTGACCTTTGGCAGCACGGTAGCGCTGGCCGACATATCGGTCGAGATTCCCGCTGGCCGGATGATCGGGCTTATCGGGCCGGATGGTGTCGGTAAATCCAGCCTGCTGTCACTTGTCTCCGGCGCACGCGCCATACAAAAGGGAAAAGTGGAGGTTCTGGGCGGCGATATGTCCGATCCGCGCCACCGCGAGGACACCTGCCCGCGCATTGCCTATATGCCGCAGGGTCTCGGCAAGAACCTCTATCCGACCCTGTCCGTCTTCGAGAATATCGATTTCTTCGGCAGGCTGTTCGGGCAGGGCAGCAAGGAGCGGCAGGCGCGTATCGCCGAATTGCTCAAAAGTACCGGTCTGGAGCCTTTTACGGACCGCCCAGCCATGAAGCTCTCCGGCGGCATGAAGCAGAAGCTCGGGCTCTGCTGCGCGCTGATCCACGATCCTGACCTGCTCATTCTCGATGAGCCGACCACCGGCGTCGACCCGCTGTCGCGCCGGCAATTCTGGGAGCTGATCGATACGATCCGTGCCGGGCGTCCGGGCATGAGTGTGATCGTCGCCACGGCCTATATGGAAGAGGCAGCCGGTTTCGACTGGCTGGTCGCCATGGATGGCGGTAAAATCCTCGCCACCGGCTCCCCCGACGAACTTCTCGAACGCACCTCGACCGCCAATCTCGATGCCGCCTTCATCGCTCTCCTGCCGGAAGAAAAGCGCAAGGATTATCACGAGGTGCATATCGCGCCACGCAAGGTGACGGATGATGGCGACTATGCCATTGAGGCGTCGCATCTCAGCATGCGCTTCGGTGATTTCACCGCCGTCGACAATGTCAGCTTCAAAATCCCGCGCGGCGAGATTTTCGGCTTTCTCGGCTCGAATGGTTGCGGAAAATCCACCACCATGAAGATGCTGACGGGGCTTCTGGCCGCCAGCGAAGGCGAAGCGAAACTGTTCGGGCACAAGGTGGATGCCAGCGACATGGCGATCCGCCACCGCGTCGGGTACATGAGCCAGGCGTTCTCGCTCTATTCCGAACTGACCGTGCGCCAGAACCTTGATCTGCACGCACGGCTGTTCAAGCTGCCGGAAGAAACCATTCAGCCGCGTATCGCCGAGATGGTGGAGCGTTTCGATCTGGGTGCGGTCATGGAAACCATGCCTGACGATCTGCCGCTTGGCATCCGCCAAAGGCTGTCGCTGGCCGTGGCGATGATCCATTCACCTGACATTCTCATCCTCGATGAGCCGACCTCGGGTGTTGATCCCGTGGCGCGGGACGGCTTCTGGCAAATCCTCGCGGATCTGTCGCGTAACGACAATGTCACCATCTTCATCTCCACCCATTTCATGAATGAGGCGGAGCGCTGCGACCGGATTTCGCTGATGCATGCCGGCAAGGTGCTGATCAGCGATACGCCTGACGCGATTACCAAAAGCCGCGATGCCGCGACGCTGGAAGAGGCTTTTGTCGCCTATCTCGAGGATGCCTCCGGTGTCAAAAAGGCGGAGCCCGCGACAGCGCCTGCCGCAACAGCGAATGCGCCGACGATGCAGCACGCGACGCCTAGCCGCAAACGTTTCTTCGATGTGAGACGCATGTTCAGCTATACGCGCCGTGAGGCGCTGGAACTGCAGCGCGATCCCATTCGCGGCACGCTGGCGGTGCTTGGCAGCGTCATCCTGATGTTCGTGATCGGCTACGGTATCAATCTCGATGTCGAGGATCTGACCTTCGCGGTGCTGGACCGCGACGATTCCACCATCAGCCGCGATTACGTGCTGGACATAGCCGGCTCGCGTTACTTCATCGAGAAGGAACCGATCCGCGACTATGCCGATATGGACAGGCGCATGCGCGACGGGGAACTCAGCCTTGCCATCGAAATCCCGCCCGGTTTCGGCCGTGATGTCCTGCGCGGCAAGACGGTGGAGGTTGGTGCGTGGATCGATGGCGCCATGCCGCAGCGGGCGGAGACCGTGCGCGGTTACGTGCAGGGCATGCATCAGACATGGCTGGCGCGCAAGGCGAGTGAAATCTACGGCAGCGCGGCGACGCAAAGCACATTCAGCATCGAGACGCGCTATCGTTACAATCCCGATGTCAAAAGCCTTGTCGCCATGGTGCCGGCGGTCATTCCGCTGCTGCTGATGCTCATACCGGCCATGCTTTCGGCACTCAGCGTCGTCCGGGAAAAGGAGCTCGGCTCCATCGTCAATCTTTACGTGACGTCGACGACGCGGCTGGAATTCCTGATCGGCAAGCAGCTTCCCTACGTTGCGCTTGGCATGCTCAACTTCCTGCTTTTGACGGCATTTGCGATCTTCATCTTCCGGGTGCCGTTTACCGGCAGTTATCTTGCTTACGCGACGGGCGCCTTGCTTTTTGTCATCATCGCCACATCCATCGGTCTCGTCATGTCGTCCTTCATGAAAAGCCAGATCGCGGCGATCTTCGGCACCGCCTTGCTGACGCTTATTCCGGCGACGCAATATTCGGGCATGATCGATCCGGTTTCGTCGCTGCAGGGGGCGGGGGCCTTTATCGGCAACATCTATCCCGCCACCTATTTCATGACCATTTCGCGTGGCACCTTCTCAAAGGGGCTGGATTTCGCCGGCCTTTCCGGCTCGTTCCTGCCGCTCATCATCGCCATTCCGCTGCTGCTCATCGCCGGCGCCGCCCTCTTGAGGAAACAGGCGTCATGAGGTTGTTTTCGTCCAACATCTTCCAGCTCGGTATCAAGGAACTGCGCGGTCTGGCGCGTGACGGCATGTTGCTGCTCCTCATCGTCTACGCTTTCACACTGCAAATCTACACCGGCTCCAGCGCGCTGCCGGAAACGCTGAACAATGCCGCCATCGCCATTGTCGATGAGGATCAGTCGCCGCTTTCCGGCCGCATCAGCACAGCGTTTTATCCGCCCTATTTCGCGCCGCCGAAGCAGATTTCGATTGCGGAAATGGACAAGCGCATGGATGCCGGGCTCGATACCTTCGCGCTCAATATTCCACCGGATTTCCAGCGTCGACTGATGGCCGGGCAGCAACCCGCGATCCAGCTCAATATCGACGCCACCCGCATGAGCCAGGCTTTCAGCGGCGGCGGTTATGTGCAGACCATCGTGACGAGCGAAGTTCAGGAATATATGAACCGATATCGCGGTGTGACTTCGGTGCCGGTGGATCTGACGCTGCGCTCCCGCTTCAACCCGGAACTGGACAAGTCGTGGTTCGGCTCGATCAACAACATCATCACCGCCGTCACCATGCTGTCGATCGTACTGACGGGAGCGGCGCTCATTCGCGAGCGTGAGCATGGCACGGTCGAGCATCTGCTGGTCATGCCGGTCACGCCGCTGGAAATCATGCTCAGCAAGGTCTGGTCCATGGGCCTTGTTGTGCTGGTCGCCTCGGCATTTTCGCTGTTTGTTGTTGTCAGGGGTCTGCTTGCCATTCCCATCGAAGGCTCGCTCTTGCTCTTTCTGCTTGGAACTGCCCTGCAGCTCTTCGCCATGACGTCGATGGGCATATTCCTTGCGACGGTTGCCGGGTCCATGCCGCAATTCGGCATGTTGCTGATCCTGTTCCTTTTGCCGCTGCAGGTGCTTTCGGGCGCCATGACGCCGCGGGAGAGCATGCCTGATATCATCCAGTATCTCATGCTTCTCGCTCCCAACACCCATTTCGTCATCCTGGCGCAATCGGTGCTTTTCAGGGGCGCGGGGCTGGATGTGGTGTGGCCGCAACTGCTGGCGCTGCTCGCCATCGGCTCGGCGCTCTTTATCTTTGCGCTTCGCCGCTTCCGGCGTTTTCTGCGCTAGAGTGAGGGGAACCCGCCGTTTTTTTGGCCACTTCCGGACAAGTTGAATTAATTGTGTTCGGTAACGGTATGTTCGCCTTCCGGGAATATGCCTATGAGGACGGCTGGGTAAAAGCGGGCTTTGTTCAGGAGTAGCATAATGAATATTGCAGCACGTCTGTCTTTGACGGCCATGATCGCACTGGCCGCGACATCATCTTTCGCCTCTGAAGATATGACTTCGGAGACGAGCGAGGCGATATTCGGTTTCGCTGGCGCCATGACGAAAGAAGACATGCTGAAAAGTGCGGCGCTTATTCCCGTGGAATATGAAAGAAACGCCACTATCGGCGGCGGCTACCAGTTTTATCCCTACCGCATCGGCAATGTAAAACTGGGCGGCGAGATCGGCATTGCCGCCAGATTTGGCAAAGGCTTCACCGGCGAAGTCTGGGCAGGCCCGGTCGCCCGTTATGAGCAGATCAGGCTTGGGGAGCGGTTGTTCATCACGCCAAGCTTTACCGCCGGTCTCAGCCTTGTCACGGATGCGCAGCCGGGCCGCGAGCGTGAGCAGGAAATCAAGGACGACGGCAATGCCAATGTCCTGTTTTATCTCGGGCCGGAAATCAACGTCTCCTTCAGCGAGGATTCCTCGACGGAATTCTTCTGGCGTCTTCACCACCGTTCCGGCGGTGGCAAAACTTTGGGCAATATGAAAGGCGCCACAAACGCCAATGTATTCGGTGTCCGCTACAAGTTTTGAGACGAGTGCGCCGGGCAAAGCCTCGCGAACCGGCTGAATTTCAGTCATGTTCCTTTTTCGCTGCAAATCGCCATGACGAACCCTTGCGTCTGGTGCATGGGTGGATTGCCTTATTCTGCCTGTTCATTGGGCATGGGAAAGCGCATATAGAGGGCATCAAAGGACGCCGGAACGAAAACGTTGCTGACGTCACCTAAACCTCAAGAAAGGGTCATGTCATGAACGTAGCACGCAGCTTTAACAATTGGCGCAAATATCGTCAGACCATCAACGAACTGGGCCGCATGAGCACCCGTGAACTGCACGATCTCGGTCTCGACCGCAGCCAGATCACCAGCGTTGCCCGCGCCGCAATCGGCAAATAATCAAGACGATATTGCCGTGTCTTAATCCCCAAACGCCCGCTTCGCGGGCGTTTTTGTTTTGGCGGCTCATTTAATCTCGTCGTCGCCTTGGGGCGCCTGTAACGAGGTTTTGCCCAATTGTGTAAAATACGGATGCCGCGTTTTTTGCAGACGATGCGGTAGGGACGGGAAGCTGTTGCGTCGATATCCCGCAGCGTAAAATTCGCCATGCACAAAATGCATATCTGTACTGCAAGCTTATGCCTGTGAAATGCGCAGGAAAATGCTATCTTCCAATCATCGAAACGGATGTACCTCCTCCCACATCCTTTTGATAATGCGGGTGATCCTACTCCTCCTCCCGAGGATTGCCCCGGGGACAGCGGTTTTCCTCCTCCCATATCGCTGTTCATCTTTTCAGAAGCCTGCCGCACCTCCTCCCGCGGCAGGCTTTTCTGTTTTCAGCATTATTTTCACGAACTGCCACAGTCGAACGGCATCATGCCGATGGGGGTCACCGCATGTGTGCCGGCCCGTTTGGCAAGCGCGTAGGACAGGCATTGCTCCACCGCGTCCTGTGGCACGGGCTTGGCAATCACTCCGGCACCGATGCCGAGATTGACGACAACTTCCGGGTTTGCCGTCATGAAAATCACCACGACGCCATGATCCTGCGAAAGACGCCGGCCGATCTCGGGGCCGGTCTGGCCGTCGGCAAGGTTGACGTCGACAAAGGCGATGTCGGCGCGGCTGCCGAGTGCAACAGCCTCGTCCAGCCGGTTGGCGATGCCGATCACATCTGCCTCTTCATCTGCCTGGAGAATGGAATCCTCTATATCCATGGCGATGAGGAACTCATCTTCGACGATCAGCACCCGCGGTTGTTCCAAGCGGAAACCCGGTTCGCTTTGCAAGACGTCTGCCAACATATGCCTGCCTCCATTCTGTGCGCCCAAGCGCTGTCGGCAAGCAAACACCTGTCGGCACAACTCGTTCCAAACTGAGATAAACATGGTGAATGGAGTGTAAACAGCGTGCCTTTTCGGCTATCACCATTCAATAGCGAAGCAGTTGATTCGGTTTGGTTTTCATCCGGGGGAAGGGTGGGAGAACGTTGCCGTAGCGCATCTTTCGCCGCTGGAGCACAAGTCTTTTGGCCGCAATCGGCCGATAGCTTATATGCAATTCAACGCGTTAAAGCCTCCTTCGTGCGCCAGGAAGGAAGTGCGGGAACGCCGCCGATCATTCGCGTGCCGCGGCCAAAACGGCGCGGGACCCTATGAGTTTAGAAAGAGAATAACACGATGACCCAGTCTCCGCGCGCTTCGATTGCCCGCAACACTCCCAATATCGCTGTCGTTGGCGTTGGTGGCGGTGGCGGAAATGCGATCAACAACATGATCTCCGAAGGCATTAGCGGGGTCGATTTCATCGCCGCCAATACGGATGCGCAGGCGCTGAAGAAAACCAACGCGCCGCGGATGGTTCAGCTCAGTTCCGAGCTGACCGGCGGACTTGGTGCAGGGGCCGATCCTGAGGTCGGCCGGCAGGCGGCGATCGATTCACTCGATGAGATCATGGATCACTTGAGCGGTTACGACATGTGTTTCATCACCGCTGGCATGGGCGGCGGCACCGGCACGGGCGCTGCCCCGGTGATTGCGGAAGCCTGCCGGGCAAAGAACATCCTGACTGTTGGCGTCGTTACGCTTCCTTTCAGCTTTGAAGGTGCGCGCCGCATGCGGGCTGCCGAATACGGCTTTGCCAACCTGCTGAATACCGCCGATACCGTCATTGTCATTCCCAACCAGAACCTGCTGCGCATCGCTGACGCCGGCACCACCTTCGAGAATGCGCTGAAGACGGCCGATAAGGTCCTGTCGCTCGGCGTGCGTTGCGTCACCGATCTCATCCTGCGCGAGGGTCTCGTCAATCTCGATTTTGCCGATGTGCGTTACGTCATGAAAAATGGCGGCCGGGCGCTGATGGGCACGGCACAGGCCAAGGGCGAAAAGCGCGCCTCGGAAGCGGCGGCAGCCGCCATCGCCAACCCGCTGCTCGGCGAACCGTCGCTGAAAGAAGCGCGCGGTGCGCTGGTGGCCATCTCCGGCGGCAACGATCTGACACTCTATGAGATCGACGAGGCTATGACGCTGGTGCGCGAGGCGGTGAGCGAGGAGACGGATGTGGTTATGGGCGCTTCCTTCGACCCGACGCTGGACGGTGCTTTCAAGATCTCCGTCGTGGCCACCGGCCTGCGCAACTGAGGCGCAGCTACAGCGACAGGGAGTTATGGGGGAGTACGAGGGTGCGGCTCGTTTCTTCTCCCCGCCGGGGAGAAGGTGGCCCGAAGGGTCGGATGAGGGGGCAACCTAGCCGAATATCTCTACCCTTGCCCCCTCATCCCGCTGCCGCGACCTTCTCCCCGGCGGGGAGAAGAGACAGGCAGCGTGCTCCCCGTTCTCCGATAAACTAAGCGACGACATTTTATACACAGCGTTCACGCCACAAACCGAACAATTAAAAGCCGTCGCGGGTAATTTTCGTGACGGCTTTTTGTTGTTTTTGAACAATTATTCCGCCATTCGGGGAGGCGGGGTTGCAACGCGTCGTTGATAACGAAAAAAGATAATAGTACTCTTTATGTCGACAAGAAGGATTTGGCTATGACGGATATAATTGCTTCTGCCGAGCGCAAGCGCGGCTCCGGCGTAAAGATGGTCTATGATCTGCTGCGCGACGAGATTCTCGATCTGGTCCTGCCGCCGGGAAGCCCCATTGACGAGGTGCAGCTTGCCGAACGATTCAAGATGTCGCGCACGCCGATCCGTGAGGCGCTGGTGCGGCTTTCGGGCGAGGGGCTGATCGATACGCTGCCGAACCGGTCGACCATGGTGTCGAATATCGACTTCCTCAACATGCACACCTATTTCGATGCGCTGGTGCTGATGTACCGGGTCACCACCCAGCTTGCGGCACAATATCATCGCCCCGAAGATCTGGCGGGAATCCGCGCCCACAATGCGGAGTTCGCCATTGCGGTGGAAGAGCAGAATGCGCTGGCGATGATTTCCACCAATGCAGCCCTTCACCTTTCCATCGCCGAGGCAGGCCGAAACCCCTATTTCACCAGCCTGTTCAAGCGCCTGCTGGATGAGGGGCGGCGCATTCTGAGGCTTTATTACCAGTCCTATGAGGATCGTCTGCCGAAGCGTTTCGTCCATGATCACGATGCAATGATCGCCGCCATCGCCGCCCGCGATATCGCCCTTTCCGAAAAACTGGCGCGTGAACATGCCGAACAGATCGTGCAGCAGGTGCAGAAATTGCTGGTGCGAAATGAGCGGCTGGAAATAAATCTGTAGCTTGTCGATTTCTTGTCGACAAATAAAATACAAGATAGTAATGTCCTTGTTGAAAGGGTGGCGCATAGCTGCGTCCATTCCTGAGAACCATGTGCCTTAGGAGCTAATAATGACGGCCAGCATTTTTTCCGGCGTGATTCCCGCCTTGATGACCCCCTGCAAGGATGATCGCACCCCTGATTTTGATGCGCTTGTGCGCAAGGGCAAGGAACTGATCGCCGATGGCATGTCGGCCGTCGTTTATTGCGGTTCCATGGGCGACTGGCCGCTTCTCACCGATGAGCAGCGCATGGAAGGCGTGGAGCGTCTGGTCAAGGCCGGCATCCCTGTTATCGTCGGCACCGGCGCGGTCAACACGGCGTCTGCCGTGGCGCATGCCGCGCATGCCCAGAAGGTTGGCGCCAAGGGCCTGATGGTTATCCCCCGCGTCCTGTCTCGCGGTTCGGTCATCGCGGCCCAGAAGGCGCACTTCAAGGCCATTCTCTCGGCCGCTCCTGAAATTCCGGCGGTTATCTACAACAGCCCCTATTACGGTTTCGCCACCCGCGCCGATCTCTTCTTCGCGTTGCGCACCGAACACAAGAACCTGATTGGTTTCAAGGAATTCGGCGGCCCGGCTGATATGCGTTATGCAGCTGAAAACATCACCAGCCGCGATGATGAAGTGACGCTGATGATCGGCGTCGATACCGCCGTTTTCCATGGTTTCGTCAATTGCGGTGCAACCGGCGCCATCACCGGCATCGGCAACGTGCTGCCGAAGGAAGTCATTCATCTCTGCAAGCTGTCGCAGGCCGCTGCCAAGGGTGATGCGGATGCCCGCAGCCGCGCGCTGGAACTGGAGCAGGCGCTGGCCATACTCTCCTCCTTTGATGAAGGTCCGGATCTGGTTCTTTATTTCAAGCACATGATGGTGCTGAAGGGCGACAGGGAATACACGCTGCATTTCAACGAAACCGATGCCCTGACGGACAGCCAGCGCGGTTATGTCGAGGCGCAGTTCAAGCTGTTCAACAGCTGGTATGCCGACTGGAGCAAGCTTCCGGGCGCCGTTCAGACCTGCAAGGCTGCCTGAGATATTGCTGCTGCGAAAAAAAGGCCCGCAACTGCGGGCCTTTTTTGCATGTGATGAGGTTTGATGCGTCACTCAGCGTTTTTTGCGACTGCATAGCATCCCCGCTCCGTCACCCCGGACTAGATCCGGGGTCCAGCGCGATCAAGTCCTTGATCGGGGAAGACTCTTTCACGGCGCAGACGCGCCGTGGCTGGATGCCGGATCGAGTCCGGCATGACGGAGGAGAGGCACGTTGTTGCCATGCGGCTCGCAATTGCGGGCCTTTTTTCATTTCCACATCCAAATGGTCAGGAGACCGCGTCCAGACCCTTCTCCAGCAACCGGTCGAGCCCGGCCATTTCAGCGGCGGTGAGCGTAATGCCTTCGCTCTCGGATTTGGCGCGCGCCGCAAAGCGGCGGCCGGAGGGCAGGCGGGCGCCCTGGCCGATGATGGCGTCAAACAGCACTTCCGCGCGCTGGAATGGGTCGCCCGGGCGGCCCTTGGCGAAGGCTTCCGGAGAAAACGCGACGATCAATTCGCCATGGGTCGGGGCTAGCGTTGTCGTGCCGAGGAAATCGAGGGCTTCGGGGCTGGTCAGGTCGCCGATCATGATGCCGGCAAGAAGTTCGATCATGGTGCCGATCGCCGATCCCTTGTGGCCACCGAAAGGCAGCATGGAGCCGGCGAGCGCGGCTTCCGGGTCGGTCGTCGGCTTGCCTTCGGCATCCAGCGCCCAGCCTTCGGGTAAGGATTTGCCGGCGCGCCGGTGCAGTTCGATTTCGCCGCGCGCCGCAACCGACGTGGCGAAATCGAAGACATAAGGTGAGGTGTCCTTGCGCGGCCAGCCGAAAGCGAAGGGATTGGTGCCAAGCAGCGGTTTGCTGCCGCCCGTCGGGGCAACGGTGGAGTAGCTGGGGCACATCACCAGTCCAGCGAGGCCGTTCGATGTCAGCCCCTCAACCTCAGGCCAGAGCGCCGAGAAATGCGTGCAGTCATTGATGACGAGTGAGGCTATCCCCGAACGTTTCGCCCGCTCGACAAGAACCGGCAGGCCCAGTTCGAAGGCGGGATTGGCAAAGCCGCCATTGGCGTTGACTTTGACAATCGCCGTGCCGTCGTCCTCAGCCACCTCGGGGATCGCGTCGGGCTTCACCTTGCCGGCCTTGACGGTGCGCAACGCGCCTTCGATGCGGTAAATGCCGTGCGATTTGCAGGCGTCGCGTTCACCGGCGGTGATGACGCGGGCAAGCGCTCCCGACTGCACCTCATTCAGCCCCGCCTTGCGGAAAATTTCTTCAATCCGCTTTGAAAGCGCATCAATGGTCAGGGTGGTGGCGTCGCTCATCATGATCCTCCGATATCGGCTCGCACATCTTGAATACATAAAGTATACAAAGACATGTCTATTGCAACTCGTCTTTTCGGTGAAGTGCCGCGAAAGCGTAAATCGGTACCGAAGATACAGAGTTTTCAGTTTTTGTGACGGTTTCCTCTTCCCTCTCATTCGCGGGCGGGCCGCAGCACTCGCTTTGGCGCAAGTCCTTGGGCTGAAAAGAGACTTTTCGTCAGTTCCCCGCGCAGCCACCCATGCGGCAAATCCCGATTGTTCGCAGCTGAAAAATTCTTTTTGTATACTAGTTGTATTTTTATGTTGATTTATCGGCCCCATAGGGAAATAGTGACCGCGCCTTCAACGGCAGACCAATTGTGGGAGCAATCAAGAATGAAAAAATCGGTCATCATCGCCAGCCTTCTGGCCGCTACTTCCGTTATCACGCCGGCCAAGGCCGACAAGCTTGACGACATCATTTCCGCCGGTACGCTGCGTTGCGCCGTCGTGCTCGATTTCCCGCCCATGGGTTCGCGTGACGACGCAAACAACCCTGTTGGCTTCGACGTCGATTATTGCAACGATCTCGCCAAGGCGCTCGGCGTCACGGCTGAAATCGTCGAAACGCCGTTCCCCGAACGTATTCCGGCACTGATGTCGGGCCGCGTCGATGTCGGTGTTGCCTCGACCTCCGATACGCTGGAGCGCGCCAAGACGGTCGGCATGACCGTGCCTTACTTCGCTTTCGAAATGGCTGTTACCGCCAACGACAAGTCGGGCATCAAGTCCTTCGAGGACATGAAGGGCAAGACGGTCGGCGCAACCGCCGGCACGTTCGAAGCCATCGCGCTTGAAAAGTCGGTCAAGGAGTGGGGAACCGGCGAGTTCCGTCCTTACCAGACGCAGGCCGACGTTTTCCTCGCGCTGAGCCAGGGCCAGATCGACGCCACCGTTTCCACCTCCACGGTTGCGCAGTCCAACGTCAAGGGCGGCAAGTTTGCCGGTATCTCGGTCGTCGGCAAGGCGCCCTACGATATCGATTACGTCGCGCTCTTCACCAACCGTGACGAGTATGGCTTCATCAACTACCTGAACCTCTTCATCAACCAGCAGGTTCGCACCGGCCGTTACGCCGAACTCTATGAAAAATGGGTTGGCGGCGAAGTTCCCTCGCTCACCGTCAACGGCGTTTATCGCTAATCAGGACTTTTCGTAAACGGCGCGGTCAAAATGATCGCGCCGTTGATCGTTTCTGAAAAGGCGGGACGCTTAATGTTCAACTATACATTCCACTGGAATCAGGCGCTGAAGGCTTTGCCGCAGCTTCTGGACGGTGCGGTGGTAACGCTGCAGATCGCCCTTCTGTCGATGGTGATCGGTCTTACCTTCGCCATCCTGCTGACGCTGTTCCGGCTCTCCGGCAACCGCGTTCTCGGCGCTTTGGCCTCCGTCTGGGTGGAGGTTGCCCGCAACACGCCGGCACTGTTCCAGATTTACATGGCCCATTTCGGGCTTGGCAATTTCGGCATCCACCTCAGCCCCTATACCGCGCTTCTGGTCGGTATCGCGTTTAACAATGCCGGTTATCTGGCGGAGAATTTCCGCGGTGCGCTGAAAGCCATACCGGATACGCAGACGCGGTCGGGCCGTTCGCTTGGCATGACCTCGATGCAGACCTTCCGGCTGATCATCCTGCCGCAGATGCTGCGCGTGGCTTTCCTGCCGGCCACCAACCAGATGGTCTGGGCGATCCTCATGACCTCGCTCGGTGTCACGGTCGGCATGAACACGGATCTCGCCGGCGTCACACAGGCGCTCAATGCGCGCTCGTTCCGCACCTTTGAATTCTTCGCGCTCGCCGCGGTCATCTATTACGTGATCGCCAAGATCGTCACGCTCGCCGCCAGATTGCTGGCCTGGCGTCTGTTCCGTTACTGAGAGAGGTGCGCCATGTTTGAAACCGCTCTCACCTGGAGTGATCTCGCCTTCCTGGCCAAGGGTGCCGGCATGACGCTCGCCGTCACCGCCGTCGCCGTCACGGCAGGCACCCTGATGGGGATCATCTTCGGTATCATCCGTTTCCAGTTCGGTCCCTATTGGTCGCTGCCGCTGACCTTCGTGCTGGATATTTTCCGCTCCGTGCCGCTGCTCATCCAGCTGGTTCTCGGCAATGCCTTCCAGTCGATCGCCAAGCTCGGCTGGCCGCCATTCACCACCTCCTGCGTGGTGCTGTCGCTTTATACGGCAGCCTATTGCACCGAGATCGTGCGCGGCGGCATCGATGCCGTGCCGTCCAATACGCGCCGTGCCTGCCGCTCACTCGGCATGACATGGTCGCAGGACATGCGCTACATCGTCCTGCCGCTCGCCACCCGCGTCTCGTTGCCGTCCTGGATCGGACTGACGCTCGGTGTCATGAAGGATTCGGCCCTCGTGCTTTGGCTTGGCCTTATCGAGCTTCTGCGCGCCTCGCAGATCCTTGTGACCCGCCTGCAGGAACCGCTGACCATCCTGATGATCTGCGGCGCCATCTACTTCCTTATCAGCTTCCCCATCGCCCGTTTCGGCGGGTATCTCGAAAGACGGTGGTCCCCCAATGATTGAGATCGAAAACGTCCGCAAATCCTTCGGCCCGCTGGAGGTTCTGAAAGGGATCAACCTCACCGTCAACAAGGGCGAGGTCGTCACCATCATCGGCGGTTCCGGTTCCGGCAAATCGACGCTGCTCACCTGCATCAACGGCTTGGAGCCGATCGACAGCGGCAAGATCGTCATCGACGGCACGGAAGTGCATGCCAAATCGACCGACCTCAACAAGCTGCGCCGCAAGGTCGGCATCGTTTTCCAGCAATGGAACGCCTTTCCGCATCTGACGGTGCTTGAAAACGTCATGCTGGCGCCGCGCAAGGTTCTTGGCATCTCGAAGGAGCAGGCCGAGGAGATCGCAGTCAAGCAATTGACCCATGTGGGCCTTGCCGAAAAGCTGAAGGTCTATCCGAACCGCATGTCGGGCGGTCAGCAGCAGCGTATGGCGATTGCCCGCGCGCTTGCGATGTCGCCGGAATACATGCTGTTCGACGAAGTCACCTCGGCGCTGGACCCGATGCTGGTCGGCGAAGTGCTCGATACGCTGAAGATGCTGGCGGATGAAGGCATGACGATGATCTGCGTCACCCATGAAATGGCGTTTGCCCGTGATGTCTCCAACCGCGTCGCCTTCTTCCATCAGGGCGTGATGGCGGAAATCGGCACGCCGGACCAGCTGTTCGGCGCGCCGCAGCATGCCGAAACCCAGAAGTTCCTGGCGAGCGTGCGGTAATGCCTGCAAATGATGTCATCGTCATAGGGGCCGGCGTTGTCGGCCTCTCGGCGGCAATCGCCGCGCAGGGCCGCGGTCTTTCGGTCACGGTCATCGATCGCGAGGGACCGGCGGCGGGCGCGTCCGCCGGCAATGCCGGCGCCTTCGCCTTCACCGATATCCTGCCGCTTGCATCGCCGGGCATTCTCTGGAAAGCGCCGAAATGGCTCATCGATCCGCTGGGGCCGCTCAGCGTGCCGCCGGCCTATGCGCTGAAGATCGCACCGTGGATGTTCCGCTTCTGGCGCGCCTGCGCGGCATCGAAAGTCGAGCATTCCACCGCCGCGCAGACGGCGCTGATGGACCTTTCCAAAGCAGAGCTGGAGCCGTTTCTCAAAAAGACGGACACGATTGCGATGCTGCGCAAGGAGGGGAACCTTCAGGTCTATGAAAGCGAAGCGGAATTCGAAAGCTCGCTTTCCGGCTGGAAGGCACGCGAACGCCACGGCATCGAGTTCCGGCATCTGAACGCCGAACAGATGGCCGAGATACAGCCCGGCATCGCGCCGCGTTTTACCTGCGGCACCTTTACGCCCGGCTGGTTTTCCATTGCCGATCCCAAGCTTTACACCCTGACACTGGCCGAGCATTTTCGCAGCATTGGTGGCCGCATTGAATGCCTCGATGTCGGCTCGCTCCGACCGCTGGATGATGGCGTCGAGGTGGTGAGCCATGATGGCCGCACCCGCAAGGCCGGCAAGGTGGTGCTGGCGGCGGGGGCTTTCTCGCACCGCATCGCCCGCTCGCTTGGCGAAAAAATTCCGCTGGAAACGGAACGGGGTTATAATACCACCCTGCCTCCAAGTGCTTTCGATCTGCGCACGCAGGTCACCTTCGGCGGCCATGGTTTCGTCGTTACCCGCCTTTCCTCCGGTATCCGCGTTGGCGGTGCCGTGGAGCTGGGCGGACTGGAGCTTCCGGCCAATTTCGCCCGTTCCGAGGCGCTTTTGACCAAGGCAAAGGCTTTTCTGCCGGGCCTGAAAACTGAAGGCGGCAAGCAGTGGATGGGCTTTCGCCCCTCGCTGCCGGACAGCCTGCCGGCCATTGGGCAAGCGCAGCACACGGCGCGGGTGGTTTATGCTTTCGGCCACGGGCATCTGGGGCTGACGCAATCGGCGGGCACGGCCCGCATCGTCGCCGATCTTCTGACGGGGCAAAAGCCCGCCATCGATACAAGGGCATTTTCGCCGCAACGTTTCTGACGGGGATTTTTCGATGTCTTCTTCCGTTTCGACAACAGCTGCTCCTCAGGCGCGCAGCATCCTGACCGGCGCCGCCGAAGGCAAGGTCATCGCCACCACCGAGGCGCTGAGCTTCTGGGGCGGGGTCGATCCCGCCACCGGCAAGGTGATCGATGTGCATCACCCGCTGCATGGCATCTGTCTCACCGGCGGCGTGCTGTTCATGCCGACCAGCCGTGGCTCCTGCACCGGTTCCGGCGTGCTGCTCGATCTCATCCTCACCGGCCGTGCACCCTCGGCGCTGGTTTTCTGCGAGGCTGAAGACGTCCTGACGCTTGGTGCCCTCGTTGCGGCGGAAATGTTCGACAGGGCTCTGCCGGTCGTCCGCCTTGATGCGGATAATTTCGCCCGCTTCTCGCGTGCTGCGCATGTCAGCATCAACGAGAACACCATTGAGGCCGACGGTATCTCGCTTGCCAGCGCGCCGCCGGCGACGGCCCATCTCGACCTGAAGGACGAGGATGGCGCAATGCTGGAAGGACGCGACGGCATTGCGACACGCCAGGCCATGCGCATCATCGTAGCCATGGCCGCCCAGCAGGGTGCGTCGACGCTTGTCGATGTGACGCAGGGCCATATCGATGGCTGTATCTATGCCAGCCCCGCCAACCTCACCTTTGCCGAAAAAATGGCTGACATGGGCGGCAAGGTGCGGGTGCCAACCACCATGAACGCCATTTCGGTGGACAAGGCGCATTGGCGGGCGCAGGGCGTGCCGGAGGATTTCGGCGATCCGGCCGCAAGGCTTGCGGATGCCTATGTTCGCATGGGCTGTCGCCCCACCTTCACCTGTTCGCCTTACCTGCTGGACAGTGCGCCAAGTGCCGGCGAATCGATCGGCTGGGCCGAGTCGAATGCGGTGATCTTCGCCAATACGGTGCTCGGTGCCCGCACCGCAAAGCACCCGGATTTCCTCGATCTCTGCATTGCGATGACGGGCAGGGCGCCGCTTTCGGGGGTGTATCTCGAAGAAAACCGCCGGCCGCAGCGCATAGTCGATGTGGCCCTGCCAGCTGGCATCGATGACGCCTTCTGGCCGCTCGTCGGTTATCTCGCCGGCAAGGCCGCGCCGGATTGCATTCCGCTGCTGCGTGGTCTTGGAGCTGCAAAACCGTCGCGGGATGATCTGAAAGCGCTTTGCGCCGCCTTCGGCACCACCTCCGCCTCGCCCATGCTGCATATCGAGGGTGTGACGCCGGAAGCGGGACTTGCGCCACTCGAAACCGCCGGGACCGTGACCATTTCGCTCGCCGATATGGCCGCCGGCTGGTCGCTTCTGAACGAGGGACCGGAAGAGGTGCAGCTCGTCGCCATCGGCAGTCCGCATGCCTCGCTGGAGGAATGTCGGGCGCTGGCGACCGTGTTTAATGGCCGCAAGCGCCATGCGGATGTGGCCGTCATCGTCACTGCCGGTCAGCAGGTCATCGATGCGGTCGTGCAGGACGGCACGCTGCAGAGCCTGAAGGACAGCGGCGTGCAGGTGCTGCCGGATCTCTGCTGGTGTTCGATTTCCGAGCCGGTCTTTCCGACGAAGACCCGCGCACTGATGACCAACTCCGGCAAATACGCCCATTACGGCCCCGGTCTCAGCGGCCGCGCGGTGCGCTTCGGCAGCCTTGCCGATTGCGTTGACAGCGCGCTGACCGGCCGTGCCGTATCCCGCCTTCCTGTCTGGCTTTCGTGAGGAGAACTGAATGCGCAGTATCAAGACAGTTCATGTGATTTCCGCCCATGCGGAAGGTGAAGTGGGGGATGTGATCGTCGGCGGGGTGAAGCCGCCGCCGGGCGAAACGATCTGGGAACAGAGCCGCTTCATCGCCCGTGATGAGACGCTTCGCAACTTCGTGCTCAACGAGCCGCGCGGCGGCGTGTTCCGCCACGTCAATCTGCTGGTGCCGCCGAAACATCCTGACGCGGATGCCGCCTTCATCATCATGGAGCCGGAAGATACGCCGCCCATGTCCGGCTCCAATTCCATCTGCGTTTCCACAGTGCTTCTGGATGGCGGCATCGTACCGATGCAGGAGCCGGAAACCCATATGCTGCTGGAAGCGCCCGGCGGATTGGTGAAGGTGCGCGCCGAATGCCGTAACGGCAAGGCCGAGCGCATTTTCGTGCAGAACCTGCCGAGCTTTGCCGCAAAGCTCGATGTCGAGCTTGAGGTCGAAGGCCTCGGCAGGCTGAAGGTGGACACCGCCTATGGCGGCGACAGCTTCGTTATCGTGGATGCCGAAGCGATGGGTTTCAGCCTGAAGCCGGAAGAGGCGCATGAGATCGCCCGCCTCGGCGTGCGCATCACCAATGCCGCCAACAAGGCTTTGGGTTTCGACCATCCTGAAAACCCCGACTGGCGGCATTTTTCCTTCTGCCTCTTCGCCGGCAAGGTGGAGCGCACGACGGAAGGCCTCAGGGCAGGGGCGGCCGTCGCCATCCAGCCGGGCAAAGTGGACCGCTCGCCGACCGGCACGGCGCTTTCCGCCCGTATGGCCGTGCTGCATGCACGCGGCGAAATGAAGGAAGGCGAAACGCTGACGGCGGTGTCGCTGATCGGCTCGACCTTCACGGGCCGCATTCTCGGAACAACAACAGTTGGCGACCGCCCGGCCATCCTGCCGGAAATCTCCGGCCGCGGCTGGGTTACCGGCATCCACCAGCATATGCTTGATCCGTCCGATCCATGGCCGCAGGGGTATCGGCTGACGGATACCTGGGGTGCTCGGTAAGGGCGTCAAAGGTCACTCAGGTGGCATTTTGAGATATGCCGCGGCGGTGCGGCATTTTTCTTCTCCCCGCCGGGGAGAAGGTGGCCCGAAGGGTCGGATGAGGGGGCAACGTCGCCGGAATTCGGAGAGCTCGCCCCCTCATCCCGCTGTCGCGGACTTCTCCCCCTCGGGGAGAAGAAACAAGCAGCACCCGCTCATTCCAACAGGGCTAAAGCCTCACCGGCTCAACCGCCTTGTCGTCTCCCGCACGATCAGCTCGAACCCGACATCCACCCGCGCGCCTTCGGGAATGGCGGCATCCTTTTCCGGCTCCAATATCGAAAGCAGCAATTCGCCCGCCCTGCGGCCGATCATCTGGGCGTCGACCCGGATCGTTGAAATCGCCGGGTAACATTGGCGGCTGATATCGAAATCGCCGAAGCCGAGGATGGACACCTGATCGGGAACGGCAATGCCGCGGCGGTGACATTCCATCAGCGCACCGACGGCGGAAATATCGGAGACGGCGAAAATGCCTTCGACATCGGGCGCCTTTGCGAGCAGGGAGCCGAGCGTCTTTGCCCCGTGATCATAGGAGACCGGCGCGCTGCCTTCGCGGATGATGAGATCGTCGGAAATGCCGGCTTCGCGCAACGCTGCCGCAAACCCGACAAGGCGGCTTTCGCCGCGCCAGTCGTTTACGGCGCCGTCAGCCCGGGAGCCGAGTGCGCCTATGCGCTTTAAACCAAGCGATATCAGATATTTGGCGGCGTTTCTTCCCACTTCGTAGTTGGAGAAGCCAACCGCGTGGTCGATCGGGTGCTCCGGAACGTCCCATATTTCCACGATCGGAATGCCGGCGCGCATCAGAACTTCGCTCGCCATCTTGGTATGCACCGTGCCGGCGACGACGATGGCATCGGGACGGCGCTCCATCATGGTGCGGATGACGCGCTCCTCTTCCTGCAGGTCATACATCGTATAACCGATCAGCAACTGGTAGTCGGCCGCGCGCAGCGCCTTGGCCAGCCCCTGCGCGCTGTCGGCGAAGTTGGAGTTGGTGAGCGTCGGCAGGATGGCGGTGATGAAATTGGTGCGCCGGGAAGAGAGCGAACCGGCGATTCGATCCGGCACATAGCCAAGCTTCTCGATGGCCTTCATCACCTTCTGGCGTGTCTCTTCCGACACAAGGGCAGGATCGGCCAGCACCCGCGAAACGGTCATCTTGGAGACGCCCGCGAGTTTCGAGACGTCGCTCATGGTTGCTTTTTTTGACGTGACTAACGCTGCGGCCAAGGGCGTGCGCTCCACCAAAGCATGTCTCCCTAAATTCGAACCGTTTCAGGACAAGACATACACGAAGATATCAAGGGAAAGCACGCCGTATGATTGCAGATCAATGCGGCGTGCACCGGATTTATGCGACGCGGCTATAGACCAGATGGTAAAAACGTCCGTCGCACATGCTCATCATCTCATCCGTCAGTACCCGGCCTTCCAGCCGGACCGGCGAGACCAGCGCTTCCTCGACGGCTTCCATCGAAGGATAGTCGATTTCCTGCACCATGATGATTGAGGCTGCGTCCGGGTCGGTGCGCTCGGTGCGCATCACCCGCACGGCCTGCGCATTCGGCATGCGTTTCCAGACCGGCAGCAGTTTCTCCTCGACGATGCGGAAAAACTCCTCCTCCCGGCCGGGGTGGATCCTGCCTTCGAAAATTGCCGAGCGTGTATACATGGTTTCCTCCCGAATGAATGTCCGATGCAACAGTTCTGTAGATCGGACTTGCAATGATACCGATAACATGCATTATTGATCCTGCCAAGAACGTGAAACGGTGTCGACAAGAGGAAAATCGATAACCAGCCGAAATTGTTGAATTTTAAGGAAAATTCACATGGTTTCGGGCTTTCGCGGTTTCTTGGGAGGAGTTTTTTGTCAATCGCGGTGAAATGTTATCGAGAACATTTTTCGCTTTGTGCAAGATCGCTGTTCCGCTTTGGGCAGCCACTTAAAAGGTTGGAGGAGAAACCATGAGCATTTCAAGATTTCTGAAGAACGTGACCGTTGCCGTCGGTGTTGCCGCAGCAACGCTTGCCGCCAGCACATCCGCCCATGCTGTCTCGCTCAGCGAGATCACGGCGCGCGGCAAGGTCAAGATCGGTGTTCTGACCGGCGCTCCGCCGATGGGCATGGTGGATGAGAAGGGCAATCCTTCCGGTTATGATGTGGATGTCGCCAACCTCATCGGCACCTATCTGTCGCTGCCGGTTGAGCTTGTGCCGTTGACGCCGCCTGCGCGCATTCCGGCCCTTCAGACCGGCAAGGTCGACTTCCTTGTCGCAACGCTTGCGCCGACCGGCGAGCGCGCCAAGACCGTGATGTTCACGCAGCCTTACAGCGCCTTCAACATGGACATCATCTCGGGCAAGGACCAGAAGTTCGAAAATCTCGACAGCCTCAAGGGCAAGCGCGTTTCGGTCAATCGCGGCTCCTCGCAGGAAACCGCGCTGCGCAAGGCCAATGTCGAAGGCCTCGAAATCGTCGTTTACGAAGACGATTCCACCAGCGCCCAGGCACTGCTTGCCGGCCAGGTCGATGCCGTCGCCCTGCCGTCCACGGTTGGCGAAGCGATCATCAAACAGCGCCCGGAAGCCGGTCTGCAGGTTGGTTTCACCTTCTTCCAGCAGGGCAATTCCATGGCGACGAAGCTTGAGGATTTCGAGCTACGCCAGTGGCTGAACACCTCCATCTACCTCATGAAGATGTCGGGCGATCTCGACCGTATCTCGGTGAAGTGGACCGGTCGTCCGCTGCCGCAATTGCCAAGCTTCTGATTGAGCCTTTCAACGCGTTCGCCGGAGAAAAATTTCCGGCGGACCGGGAAATGTCAACGGAGTGACGCATGTCCTATACTTTTCAATTCGGCGCGCTCGCCCAGTATCAGAATGAAATTCTGAACGGCATATCGCTGACGATCAAGCTGTCGGTCCTCTCCATCGTGCTCGGCTGTGCTTTCGGCATTCTTTTGGCCTCGCTGCGCTCCATCAAGGGCGGCATCGTCCGCATCATCGTGGACGGCTATGTGGAGGTGATCCGTAACACGCCGTTCCTGGTGCAGCTTTTCATCGTCTATTTCGGCCTTCCGGGTCTCGGCTTTCGCGTCGGGGCGGATACCGCGGCGCTGATCGGCATGACGATCAATCTCGCTGCCTATTCGACGGAAATCATCCGCGCCGGCATCGAGGCGGTGCACAAGTCGCAGATCGAGGCGGGCGAAGCGCTTGGTTTCACCAGATACCAGATCTATCGCCACGTCATCATCGTGCCGGCCATCGCCAAGGTCTATCCATCGCTCTGCAGCCAGTTCGTGCTGATGATGCTGGCGTCGAGCATATGTTCGGCCATTTCCACCCACGAGCTTGCGGCTGCCGCAGCCTTCGTGGAATCGCAGACCTATCGCTCCTTCGAGGTCTATATCGTCGTCACGCTCATCTATCTGGCGCTGGCGCTCAGCCTGCGGCTTATCCTTGCCCTTATCGGCATGTGGCTGTTTGGTCGTCGTGTCGCCCGCAAGACGATGACCGCTTTGCCGGAGGTGCAGTCATGACTCTTCGAACTTTCGGCTGGAACGAATTCGGCTTCCTGCTGACCGCCCTGCAATGGACCGTGCTTTTGACGATCATTGCGCTTATCGGCGGTGGTATCGTCGGCTTTTTCATCGCTCTTGCCCGCACCTCGGATAACAGGCTGCTGCGCATTGCCGCCGGCACCTATATCCAGGTCATTCAGGGTATTCCGGTGCTGATGATCCTGTTCCTGTCCTATTATGGCCTCAGCCTTGCCGGACTGGAGCTGCCGCCGCTCATCGCCGCCGGCGCATCGATGACCATCTATACGTCAGGTTATCTCGCTGAAATCTGGCGCGGCTGCATCCAGGCGGTGCCGAAGCAGCAATGGGAAGCATCGGAATCGCTGGCGCTCACCCGCGCCCAGCAATATCGTTACGTCATCCTGCCGCAGGCGATCCGCATTTCCCTGCCGCCGACCGTCGGTTTTGCCGTTCAGGTCGTCAAGAATACGTCCATCGCATCGATCATCGGTTTCGTCGAACTGGCGAGAGCGGGGCAGCTCATCAACAATGCCACGTTCCAGCCGTTCCGCGTCTTCGTCGCGGTGGCCGTGCTTTATTTCATCGTCTGCTACCCGTTGTCCCAGCTGTCGCGTTGGCTGGAAAGGAGGCTTCATGCCGGAAGTAATCGTTGAAAACGTTCACAAGAGCTTTGGCGCTCTGGAAGTCCTCAAAGGCGTGTCGCTGAAGGTTGGTCGCGGTGAAGTCTTTGCCCTCATCGGCCGCTCGGGTTCGGGCAAGAGCACGCTGCTGCGCTGCATGAACGGGTTGGAGAAGATCAATTCGGGCCGCATCGAAATTGCCGGCCATGCGATTGGCGAAGATGCCAAGGCGCTGCGCAAGCTGCGCACCGACGTCGGCATCGTGTTCCAGAGCTACAATCTTTTCCCGCATCTGACGGTCGGTGAGAACATCATGCTCGCGCCACGCATCGTCAAGGACGTGGCGAAATCGGAAACCAGGGATATCGCCCGCGAGGTTCTGCAACTCGTCGGCCTGTCGGAGAAATTCGATTCCTATCCCGACCAACTGTCCGGCGGCCAGCAGCAGCGCGTGGCGATTGCCCGCTCGCTTGCCATGCGGCCGAAGGTGATGCTGTTCGACGAGGTGACCTCGGCGCTCGATCCTGAATTGACCGAGGAAGTGCTGACCGTCATGGAAAACCTCGCCAAGGGCGGCATGACCATGATCCTCGTGACCCACGAAATGGCTTTTGCACGCCGCGTGGCGACTGAAACCATCTTCATGCACAAGGGCAAGATCTGGGAGCAGGGCCGCTCGTCCGAACTCTTCGCCAATCCGCAAACGCCGGAACTCCGGCAATTCGTCAAGGCCGATGTGAAGTAGTTCACCGGCACAAAGGAAAGTCCATGACCACTGAAATCGTGCAACTGTGCCCGCTCATCCCGGCACTGGAACAGGAACTCGCTGAGCGCTTCACCGTGCACCGCCTGTTCGAAGCGGCAGACAAGGCGGCGTTCCTTGCTGAAAAGGGCGCTGCAGTCCGCGGCGTCGTCACCGGCGGCCATATCGGCCTGCCGGCAGATATTGGTGCTGCACTCCCCAATCTTGAAATCGTCGCCATTAACGGCGTCGGTTTCGACAAGGTCGATCTCACTGATGCCAAACGGCGCGGTTTCCGCGTTTCCAACACGCCTGACGTATTGACGGCGGATGTCGCTGACCTCGCGCTCGGTCTCGTTCTGGCGCAGGCGCGCAAGCTGCCGCAGGCAGATCAGCATGTGCGCACCGGGCAGTGGCTGAAGGGCGATATGGGGCTTTCCACCCGTGTGGCCGGCCGCCGTTACGGCATTTTCGGCCTTGGCCGCATCGGTCAGGCAATCGCAAAGCGGCTCGAAGGTTTTGACGCGCGGATTGCCTATACCGCCAGAAACCGCCGCGACGTCGCTTATGATTATCACGACAGCATTGAGGCGCTGGCTGCCAATTGCGACGTGCTGATCATCGCCGCCGCTGCCACCGCCGAAACGCGCCACATCGTCAATGCCGGTGTGTTGCAGGCGCTTGGGCCACAGGGTGTGCTCGTCAACGTGGCGCGCGGTTCGCTGGTGGATGAGAAGGCGCTGGTCGAGGCGCTTTCAAACGGCACGATCGGCGGCGCGGCGCTTGATGTCTTCGAGGATGAACCGCGTGTGCCGGAAGCGCTTTTCGCCTTCGACAACGTCACGCTTGCCCCACATGTCGGCAGCGGAACGCACCAGACGCGACGCGCCATGGCCGATCTCGTTCTTGCCAATCTCGACGCACATTTTGCCGGCAAGGAACTGCCGACTCCAGTGGTCTGACAGACCTCTATCGAAGCCTTTAATCTGACGGCGCGGCTTTTATCCGCGCCGTTTCGATTCGTGCTGTTGGCTGTTCCTCATTTAGCCTGCAAAAGGCAGCCATTTGCCCGTAATCCCGGCCTGTCGTTCATATTTATATAATATGTATAATCCTACTATTCTGCTTCCTTATAAAGCGATGAGGCGGAGAGGTGCGTTCCAAAGGCCCGAAGACACCCGAGCAGAACCGGATGTCGCGAGAAAAGCGCGACGCTACGCCATCTGCCCCTCCTGCAACGACTGAAAACGCCAATCCCTCCGACCGGCACGTACTTCTGGAAGCGATGATCAATCATGTGCCGGATTTCATCTATGCCAAGGATCTGGAGGGCCGTTTTCTTTTCGCCAATCGCGCCATCGTTACGGAAAACGGCTTTAAGAGCGTCGAGGAACTGATCGGCCTTACCGATTACGATATTCACGGCGACGCGGCGCGGCGCGCCGGCATTCCCGATACCGAAGCGCGGGTGATGCGCACCGGAGAGCCTGATCTTGGCTACGAGGAACCTGCCATGCGCGGCGATATCGACCGTTGGTTGATGATGTCGCGTGTGCCGCTGAAGGATGAGAGCGGCAAGATCATCGGTGTGGTTGGCGCTTCCAGGGATATCACCCAGAAAAAGGCCTCGGAAAGACTGCTTCAGGCGCAGGCGCGTATCCTGGAAATGATCGTCGCGGCGGCGCGGATCGAAGATTTTCTCGAGGAATTCGTCAAGGCCATTGAAAACCTTGCCACCGGGCTTGCCTGCGCTGTCAGGGTGTTCGAGGCGGCGGCGGGAGAACCGTCCGTTTATGTCTCTCCGGCACTGGTGTCGCATGCGGGCCTGACGGCGCTCATTTCCACCGTCAGCGATGCCGGCAAGCTTACCCATCCGCCCGACAGCACTGCTTTCAGTTTCGATATTCCCGCCAGCGAGGGTAAGGCGCATGGCTTTGTCTGGTGCGTGCTGGCGGGCCGCCAGGCGGATGCGGCGCTGGTCGAATTCATCGGGGCTGCCGCCCGCATGGCGGGACTGGCGATCGACCGAAAACGTGCCGCCGCGCATATCGCTTTTCTCGCCGACCACGACATGCTCACCCGGCTACCCAATCGCCGTTTTCTCGATACGCGGCTACCGAAAATATTGGCGGTGGCGGCAAAGGCAAAACGGCAGGTCGGCATCGGCTTTCTTGATCTCGATAATTTCAAGCAGATCAATGATACGCTTGGTCACAGCGTTGGCGACGCGCTGCTTTCGAGAACGGCGGAGCGCATCGCGCATAGCCTCAGCCGAAACGATCTCGTGCTGCGGGTGGGCGGCGACGAATTCGTCGTCATTCTGGAAAAGCAGAAACTCGGTTTCGAAGACCGTCTGCAGCGCATTCAGGCGGCGGTCTCGCAGCCGCTGCGCATCGGCAATTACGATATCAAGGTCACCTGCAGCATCGGCATGGCGTTTTTTCCAGAACACGGGGAAACCACGGCGGAAATCGTCGCTGCCGCCGATCTTGCCATGTATGAGGCCAAACATAACGGCCGGGATGGCATTGCCACCTTCACGCCGCGCATGGCGGACGATCTGAGAAAGAAGTTCACTCGCATCGAGGAGTTGCGCAAGGCGGTGGAGCGGGATGAGTTTGTTCTGCATTTCCAGCCGCAGGTTGACCTTCTCACCGGCCGTATCAGCGGGGTGGAGGCGCTGGTGCGCTGGCAGCACCCGGTGGAGGGTCTTTTGGCTCCATTGGAATTCATCGGTCTTGCTGAAGAAACCGGCCTCATCGTGGAGCTTGGGGAAAGCATTCTGAAAAAAGCCTGCCAGCAGGCGCAGGCTTGGATCGCGGCCGGCCTGTCGCCCATTAAAATGGCGGTCAATATTTCGCCCCGGCAGTTTCAGGGCGGGCTTGTGGAGCAGATCCAGTCGGCGCTGAAGGAAAGCGGTCTTTCGTCCTCGCTGCTCGAAATCGAAATTACCGAGACGCTTATCATCCAGGACGTCGAAACATCGGTGCGGATCATGCGCGCCATCAAGCAGATGGGCGTCAGTCTCGCATTGGACGATTTTGGCATCGGTTATTCCTGTCTCGGCATGCTCAAGACCTTTCCCCTGTCCTGCATGAAGATAGACCGTTCGTTTCTTACCCACCTGCCGGAAAAAACCAAGGACAGCGCCATCGTTTCGATCATGATCCAGCTTGCTGGGTCTCTGGATATCGACGTCATTGCCGAGGGTGTGGAGACCGGCGAGCAGGCGGCGTTTCTGCGCGCGGCCGGCTGTCCCTACGGGCAGGGTTATTATTTCAGCCGCCCGGTTCAGGCGGACGTGATTGAAGACATGCTGGCGAAGATGACGACATTCCCGACAGGCCCTGCCGGCCATCTGCAATAAACCGGCTATGAAGGCCCTGTTTTGACGGGCCTGTTGTGGGCGAGGCCGGAAGGGCTCCGGCAGTATTCCCGCGCCTCTTATTTCTATAACCCTCAACCTCCTTGTGATCGTACCGGGTCAAGATGGCGGACATCCGTCCTTTGCGGCGTGGTGTATTTATATTTTATGATCAATAAATTTATTATAATCGATTATTTTTATTAAGTAATGAATGCCGTTATTTGAAAATATAAAATGAAATTATTATATTTTGAAGTATTTATTTGTTGTAATTTTACTACTTAATATTGTTCTGTACTTTTATTGTATTTGTAATCTGCCGATTTGAATTGCGAGTCTCCTGCTATTTCTGTCATTTGCTGAATCAGCGCAGGGAAGCGGGCGGCAGGGAAAGACCAGCCCTCAGTTTTGCGCATTTGTTGAAAAATTTTTGACTGGAGATTACAAATGAACATCAAGAGCCTTCTTATCGGCTCCGCTGCAGCTCTCGCAGCAGTATCCGGCGCACAGGCCGCTGACGCTATCGTCGCTGCCGAGCCCGAGCCCATGGAATATGTTCGCGTCTGCGACGCTTTCGGCACCGGCTTCTTCTACATCCCCGGCACCGAAACCTGCCTGAAGTTCTCGGGTTACATCCGTTTCCAGACCAACGTGGGTCGGGATGCAGCCAGCCCGTCTGACTGGGATTCGACAACACGTGCCCAGTTCAACATCGACACCCGCACTGACACTGATCTCGGCGCTCTGCGTGGCTACATCGGCCTTCGTGGAAATGCTGACTCCGGCGTTGGCGGCGCGACTGCCGGTACGAGCGGTAACCTGGGTTCTGGCGTTTTCGTTGACCAGGCCTTCATTCAGCTTGGCGGCTTGACGGTTGGTAAGGTTTACAGCTGGTGGGACGAAGACCTTTCCGGCGAAACCGACGTATTGTCTTCCAACGCCCTGTTCAACTCTCTCCGCTATGTCTACGATGCCGGTTCCTTCTGGGCAGGCGTTTCGGTCGATGAACTCGAAGGCATCACTGTTTCGAGCTTCAATGAACGTGACAACAATATCGGTGTTGCTCTCGGCGCAGGCGCAAAGCTCGACAGCGTAACTCTGCAGCTCATCGGCAGCTATGACACCGATCGTGAAAACGGTGCGGTACGCTTGATGGCGACTGCCGACGTTGGCCCGGGCACGCTTGGTCTGGCCGGTGTTTGGGCATCCGGCGCAAATGCTTATTACAATGTCTCCGAATGGGCAGTTGCCGCAGAATACGCCATCAAGGCAACCGACAAGCTGAAGATCACCCCCGGCGCCCAGTTCTTCGGTGGTTACGGCCTCGCTTCCTGGGACGAATTCAAGGACGTCGATGCTTGGAAGGCCGGTGTGACGGTTGATTACAAGATCACCGATGGTTTCAACGCAAAGCTCACTGCAAACTACCTCGACGTCGACAACCAGCCTGAGGCTTGGACCGGCTTCCTTCGTCTGCAGCGTTCGTTCTAATAACTCGCATAACCAAAAAGCCTAAACCGGGTTAGACAACTCAGATCCACCCCGTTTCCGAACGGGTGAGTCACTAGCTCCAGTCAAAGTTCCTGACATGATGTCAGGTTTGCTCCCCGGACCCCTCCAGGCCGGGGAGTTTTTGTTTCTGTACGAGGTCTCCGGCAATTCACTTCCGCTATCGCAAGAATTCCGGCCCATTACCCTCTTCTTGGTCAGTAACGCCCTGTTGCCCGTGGGCAGCCGGCTCCGGTGGCCGGGGAGGGTCGACCGGTTCTTCAAAGGTCCGCAACAGGCGGCCCCAACCCGGATCGTGCATATGCGCTTCAAGACCGGCGCGGGCGGCGAGGGCCAGTGCTTCTTGCTGGCCGAAGTCAAGTGCTGCATCAACGTCGGTTGTCAGAACCCGGCCGTTTTCCATCAACATCCTGCCATCCACGAAGACGGTATCGACATCACTGCCCAGCACCTGATGCACCAGCCGGTGCACCGGCATCCACATCGGCATCAGATGCGGTTTGCGCATGTCGATAACGACGACGTCGGCCTTTTTGCCGATTTCCAGCGAGCCGATCTCGTCCTCCATGCCGATGGCATGGGCGGCGTCGATGGTGATCATTTCGAATATCTTGCCGGGCGGCAGCAGGTAACGATCATGGTTGTGCAGCAGATGCTGGGTAAATTGCGCCAGACGCGCCGTCTGCAACATGTCGAAATGACGGCTGGGGGCCGCGCCGTCGGTGGTGATGGCAACACGAATGCCTTTCGACATCATTTCCATGATCGGCGTCGCCCGGCCGGGCGGGGCGTGGGTAACCCGAGTTCCGGTTTCCGCCAGAATGTCGATCTCGTCATGCGAGATGCCCCAGCAATGCTGGAGATGGATATCAGGACCAAGCAGCGCATTTTCCTTGTCCTGATACGCCATGCGGATCTGTCCGGCAAAGGCGTCCGAATGCAGCCTGACGCCGGTTTTTCGTGCCGTTTCGCGGATCCGGCGCGCCTGCATCCGGTCATTTTCCGTCAGTTTCACTGCCTGATCGGGTGTCGAGGCATTGGAGGGCTCCACTGACGGAACGATGGTGAAAGGTGTGAGGAAGACGCTGATGCGGCCATCCGCCGTGCCGTGCAGGGCATCGATGGTTGCCTCGCTGCCTTCGATCATCTCTTCGAAGCTGATATGGCGGCGCTCCGGCGAACCGCTCTCCCATCGGGTGACTGGATGCGGCCATGGCAGGCCGGATGGGCCGACACAGATGATTTCGCGAAGGCCGATCTCCTCATAGGCGCGGGCATGGTTTATGGCGAAGACGGGATCGTCGGCGCGCGGCATCGAGGTGATGATGCTGGCGCCGGTCGTCACGCCGGCGCGTAACCGCTCAATGCCGGAGACTAGGCCGTCGGCGTACCAGTAATCGCGGGTGACATAATGATAATAGGTCGGCGTCACCACCTTCATCCACATGGCATTGGTATCGGCGGCAATGCTGCGGATGAGCGCATGCCCGGCATGGCCATGCGCATCGATCAGGCCGGGAATGATGAGTTTGCCCCGGCACTCGATGATCTGCTTGTCGGGGTGACGTGCGGCGAGTTCCCCGGCCGTGCCGATGTCAACGATGCGATCATCCTGAATGGCAAGGCCGCCATCCTCGATAATCCGTCTTTCCCGATCCACGGTGATGATCGTGCCATGCAGCAGCAGATAATTTCCCATTCGCCTTCTCCCATATGTTTGCAGTCGGTATCCAGAATTTCCAAATTTTGAATACGATAATTGTCAACAATATTATTGACAATAAGCCGCAGCAAAACAATACTCCGCTTGCTCAGCCGCCAGCCGGCTTTCCAACGACCTATAAAAAGGGGGGATCAAATGTCCCGAATTAGAAGTTTTGTCCTGGCCGCCATGGCCGCCGCCGCCATTGCCGCTCCCGCAAGTGCCGAGACCCTGCGCTGGGGTAGCCGCGCCGATCTTTATTCGCTCGATCCGTATTCGGTGCCTTCCACCTCCAACCTTGCTTTCCTCAATCACATCTATGAAGGGCTTGTCCGTTACGGACCGGACTTCAAGATCGAGCCGGCGCTGGCGACGGAGTGGAAACTCGTTGATGGAAAGACCTGGCGCTTCACCTTGCGCAAGGGTGTGAAGTTCCATGACGGCTCGGATTTCACCGCTGATGATGTGGTCGCTTCCTTCACGCGCGCTTCGGATGCCACCTCGCCATTGCGCGGCAATATTCCGGTCTTTGCCGGGGTGAAGAAGGTCGATGATTACACTGTCGATCTTGACGTCAGCGCACCGACCTCGCTTTTCCTGAACGACATCACCAATATCTTCATTTTCAACGCCAAGTGGTTGAAAGATAACAATAGCGAGAAGCCGACCGACTTCGCCTCCAAGGTCGATGGTTATACGACGATGCACACCAATGGCACCGGGCCGTTCAAGCTTGAAAGCCGCGTGCCTGATAGCAAGACTGTTCTCGTTGCCAACGAAGGCTGGTGGGATCAGAAAAAACACAATCTCGACCGTATCGAATTCGTCCCGATCGCTTCTGCCGCGACACGTGTTGCAGCGCTGCTTTCCGGCGAAATCGACCTGATCGATTCCGCGCCGATCCAGGATCTGCCGCGGCTTGAATCCTCAGCCAATATCACGGTGAAGAAGCGCACCGAACTGCGCACGCTGTTCATCGGTTTCAACCGTCGTGAAAAGCTGGAAGACGGTAAGCCCAACCCGTTTAATGACCTGCGCGTGCGTCAGGCATTTGAGGCGTCGCTTGATCGCGATCTCATCAACAAGAAGGTCATGCGCGGCCTTGCAAGACCTTCGGGCTCGCTCATCGCGCCTGAAATCGCCGGTTATGCCAAGTCGCTCGATACCTATGAGCCCGCCGATCCGGCAAAAGCGCAGAAGCTGCTTGCCGATGCGGGCATGAAGAACCTCGCTTTCACCTATACCTGCATGAATGATGAAAGCATCAATGAGGAAGATATCTGCTCCGGCGTTGCCAACATGCTGAAGCGCGGCGGTTTCCAGCCGACGATCGACATCGCCCCGCGCTCCGTGCAGTCGCCCAAGCGCAATGGCGGCAAGGCCGATGTCTTCAATCTCAGCTGGGCGAACGAGCCGACGCTCGATGCCTTCTCGTTCCTGTCGCAGATCCTGTCGACCCGCAAGGGTGCGATGGGCGTCTCCAATTATGGCGGCTGGTCGAACCCCGAGATCGACAAGCTGGTCGATCAGGCAGCGCAGGAACAGGACAACACCAAACGTCTGGCGCTTGAAGAAGCCGCGTTGAAAATCGCCAAGGATGAAACCATGCTTGTTCCGCTGCATCAGCAGCCCATTGCATGGGCCATGCTCGGAAAGGTCAAGAGCGTCGATTTCCGTGCCGATAACAAGCCGCGTCACTGGCTGACACAGCTCGACAAATAATGCAGGACGCTGGAAGGGCGTCGGCCTGTCGCCGAACGCCTTTCCAGCCTTTCCGGCGCAGTTCGCCTCAGCCGTTGAAACCGTGATGCTCGCGGACAGGGACGGCCGAAATGCGATCCTCCGCCGGTGCAATTGTCGACAATGTGACGGGTTCAGGCGCGCGGCATCGTCGCATCGTTGCGAAAGCTCTACCCTGTCTCTGGAAGAGAATGGTCGAACCTGGCACGCCTTGTGGCGCGGGTTCGCATCCGAGAGGTAACCATGCTGGTTTTCATCATCAAGCGTTTGGGAAATGCCGTGCTCGTCATGCTTTCCGTCGCGCTTATCGCATTTCTGATTTTCCGGCTCGCGGGTGATCCCGTTGAGCTGATGGTCGGCGAACAGACCTCGCAGGAGGATCGGGCGGCCCTGCGTGAGCGCCTCGGCCTCAATGACAGCCTGCCGACGCAATATCTGCGGTTTGTGAAAGATGCGGCAGAGGGCAATTTCGGCGTTTCCTATCGCAACGGCCAGCAGGTGCTGCCGCTGATAGCGGAGAGGTTTCCGGCAACGCTGGAGCTTGTTCTTGTCGCCACCGTCCTGTCGCTGGTCGTCGGTCTGCCGCTTGGAGTGCTGACGGCAATCAGGCGTGGCAGGTGGTATACGGAGGGCCTGCAGTTCCTGTCGATCGTCGGCGTCTCGCTGCCGAGTTTCGTCGTCGGCATTCTGCTCATTCTCGTCTTTTCGGTGTCCCTCGGCTGGGCGCCGGCCTTCGGTCGCGGAGATGTGGTGCAGATCGGCTGGTGGTCCACCGGGCTGCTGACCTCATCAGGGCGTGCGGCCATCATTTTGCCGGCCATCGCGCTTTCGCTTTATCAGATCACGCTCGTCATGCGTCTGGTTCGCGCCGAGATGCTGGAGGTGTTGCGCTCCGATTTCGTGAAGTTTGCGCGTGCCCGCGGCATACCCCGCTGGCGTATCTATTTCCGCCATGCACTTCGCAACTGTCTCATGCCTGTCGTGACGCTGACGACGATGAATGTCGGCTCGCTCATCGCCTTTGCGCTGATCACGGAAACGGTGTTTCAGTGGCCGGGCATGGGCATGCTGTTCATACAGGCGGTGACGTTTCTCGATATTCCCGTCATGGCGGCCTATCTCTGCATCATTTCCTTCATCTTCGTTGTTCTCAACACGTTCGTCGACATTGCCTATGCGGTGATCGATCCGCGTCTGCGCACCGCGCGTTAACCGAAGGGAGCCGGTTTCATGACAGACCTTCCACAAATGGCAAAACCTGCCCGCCGGTCGCTTTTCAGCCGCATGCGCGACAGCGATCTCTACTGGTCCTTCAGTCGCAGCAAATCGGCGAAGATCAGTGCGCTGGTCCTCTCGATCCTGATCCTCGCTGCCATATTCGCACCGCTGATTGCGCCCCAGAACCCCTATGACGGCGCTTCGCTGGACATGTGGAAGGCCGAGTTGCCGCCGGTGTGGCAGGAGGGCGGCGAATGGCCCTATCTGCTCGGCACCGATACGCAGGGGCGGGACATGCTCTCCGCCATTCTTTACGGCACCCGCATATCGATCGTCATCGGTGTCGCCTCCGTGGCGCTGTCGCTGGTCATCGGCATGACGGCCGGGCTGGTCGCGGGTTATTTCGGCGGCTTTGCCGATAATCTCCTGATGCGGATCGGCGATATCACGCTCTCCATCCCGACAATTCTGGTGGCTATCCTCGTCTCGACGGTGGTGCGGCAGATGTTGCCGGACAGTCTGCGCGAGGTGGGGGCATCCGCCGTGCTCATTTTCGCCATCGCCCTTTCCGCCTGGGTGCAATATGCGCGCACCGTGCGTGCCCAGGCCATCGTCGAAACCGGCAAGGATTATGTGCAGGCGGCCAAACTCATCGGCGTTCCCGCCCGTCGCATCATGGCCAACCATATCCTGCCCAATACGCTCACACCGATCATGGTTGCCGCCACGCTCAATTTCGGCATGGCGATCCTAACCGAAGCGACGCTGTCCTTCCTCGGCATCGGCATGCCGCCCAGCCAGCCTTCGCTCGGAACGCTGATCCGCATCGGCAACCAGTTCCTGTTCTCGGGTTCGTGGTGGATCGTATTGTTTCCCGTTTTCCAGCTCTGTCTGCTCGTCGTTACCGTCAACCTTCTGGGTGACTGGCTGCGCGATGCGCTCAATCCGAAACTGAGGTGAGTTCCATGCACGATCTTCTGCTCCGCAACATCAGGCCCATGGCGGGCGATACCTGCGACATTCTGATCAGGCAGGGAAAGATAGCCGATTTCGGAAAGTTTGAGGCCGAGCCGGGCATGCCGGTCGAGGAGGGGAATGGCGCGATTGCCGTTCCAGGCCTTATCGATGCCCATACCCATCTCGACAAGACGACATGGGGCATGCCCTGGCATGTCAATAATCGCGCCGCGATCCTGCGCCAGCGGATCGACTTTGAACGCGAAAACCGGACACAGATCGGCATCGATCCGCACCGCCAGTCCATGCGCCACGCCATCGGCCTTGCGGCCAACGGCGGCACACATATTCGCAGCCACGTGGATATTGACCCGACCCATGGCCTGGCGCTTGTGGAGGGCATCTGGGAGACCCGCGAGAAGCTGAAGGGCATCATCGACATCGAAGTCGTCGCCTTCCCGCAATCCGGCGTCATGGTCATGCCCGGCACCGTGGAACTTCTGGACGAGGCCTTGAAACAGGGCTGCGAAGTGCTTGGCGGCATCGATCCCTGCGGCATCGACCGCGATCCGAAAGGCCAGCTGGATATTCTCTTTGCGCTTGCGGTCAAGCATGGCGTGCCTATCGACATCCATCTGCATGAGGCTGCCGATCTCGGCGCCTTCACCATGGAGCTGATCTTCGAGCGTATCCGGGCCAATGGCATGGAAGGCAAGGTTGCGATCAGCCATGCCTTTGCACTTGGAATGAATGATTACCTGCGGGTCGGCAAGCTGATCGAAGAGATTGCAAGGCTCGACGTGGCGATCCTGACGACCGGTGCGCCTTCGGCAAACGTGCCGTCGATCATGCGGCTGAAGGAAGCGGGCGTGCGTGTCGGCGGCGGTTGCGACGGCATTCGCGATACCTGGGGGCCATGGGGTCAGCCGGACATGCTCGACCGGGCGAAAATCATCGGCATGAAGAACGGCCTGCGCTCGGATATCGAGCTTGCCCATGTGCTGCATGTGGTCTCGCAGGGCGGAGCCGATGTCATGGGGCTTGGTGATTACGGCCTGCGGCAAGGCTGCGCCGCGGATTTCACACTGCTTACGGGCGAAACGCTTGCCCATGCCGTTGTCGATATCGCGCCCCGGCCGCTCGTGGTCAAAGGCGGCCGCGTTACCGCCAGAAACGGCAAAGCCATCGTGGAGGCGCCGTGATGAGTGCCGCTTTACAATCTCTCGCGCTTGGCGAACGGCCGTCGGGCCGCACGCTGCTTACCGCAAGCTGGGTTGTCGGACACAAGGACGGATCGCACCGGCTCTTGAAAAACGGCGAGGTGGTCTTTGAGAATGGTGAGATTCTTTTCGTCGGGCACGGTTTTCCCGGCGAGGTCGCCCGTCGCGCCGATTTCGGCAACGCCCTCATCAGCCCCGGCCTGATCGATCTCGACGCGCTTTCCGATCTCGATACGACGATCCTGGGGATCGATCACTATCCCGGCTGGGCCAAGGGCCGCGTCTGGCCGCGATCCTATGTCGAGGCCGGTCCTTACGAGATGTATTCCGAGGAGGAACTGGCCTTCCAGAAGCGTTTCGCTTTCGGCCAGCTGCTTCTCAACGGCATCACCACGGCAGCACCCATCGCTTCCCTGTTTTACCGGCAATGGGGCGAAACCGTCGCCGAATTCGAGGCTGCGGCCGATGCTGCCGGCGAACTTGGCCTGCGCGTCTATCTCAGCCCCGCATACCGCTCCGGCGGCATGGTGCTGGAAGAGCCGGGACGCATGGTGCCTGTCTTTGACGAAGAGCGCGGCTTTCAGGGGCTGAAGGATGCGGTGTCCTTCATCGAAAGACAGAGCGGACGGCATGGTGATCTCGTGCGCGGCATGCTCGCGCCGGATCGGGTCGAGACATCGACACTCGCCCTGTTGCAAAGAACCGATGCGGCCGCGCGTGATCTTGGATGCAAGTTCCGTCTGCACATGGCGCAGGGCACGATGGAGGTCGATACCGTCCGCAGCCTTCATGGCTCCACGGCGCCCGTGTGGCTGGCCAAGGCCGGCCTCCTCAGCGACCGCCTTGTCGCGCCGCACGCCACCAATGCGACGGACGAGGATCTGGCGCTCTACGCTGAAAATGGCGTTTCCATTGTCCACTGTCCGCTGGTGTCGGCCAGAGGCGGCAGCAAGCTGTCGTCGTTTTCGTCGTGCCGGCAGCGTGGCATCAACATCGCGATGGGCACGGACACGGCGCCGGCCGACATGCTGATGAACCTTCTGGTTGGGCTCATCACCTGCCGCATCAGTGATGGCGTGCCCGACAGGGTTCGTTCGGCCGATCTGTTCGACGCCGCCACGATCGGTGGCGCAAGGGCACTGGGCCGTGCCGATCTCGGACATCTCTCAAAGGGTGCCCGCGCCGATATCGCGGTCTTCGATCTCGATGATACCGTCATGGCCCCGAGCGTCGATCCGATTACGACCATCGTTACCGGCGGTTCGGGCAAGATCACGCGTGCGGTCTTCGTTGATGGCCGCCTGTCGATGCGCTCAAGGCAGGTCGCGAATATCGACATGGAGCAAGCCCGCGTTCAGGCGCAGGCGCAGTTCGATGGGCTGATCGCGAAATATCCCGAACGAAGCTGGGCCAACCCGCCCGTTTCGGAAATTTTCCCCCCGAGCTACCCGGTGGAGGTTGACGCCAATGGATAACATGAACCAGTCGGTTATCGACGTTCGCAATCTGAAAGTCGAGTTTCCGGGCCGCAGAGGCACGGTGACCGCCCTTTCGGATGTCAGCCTGTCGATCCGCCCCGGCGAAATCCTCGGTGTTGTCGGCGAATCCGGTGCCGGAAAATCCATGACCGGACTTGCGATACAGGGCTTGCTGGAAAAACCCGGCCGCATCGCCGAGGGCGAGATATGGCTCGGGTCGCGGCGTATCGACAAGTTGGACGACAGGGCGATGGAGAGCATTCGCGGCCGCGAGATCGGTGCGATCTTTCAGGATCCGCTTACCTCGCTCAACCCGCTCTTTACGGTTGGCGCACAGCTGGTCGAAACCATCCGCCAGCATCTGCCGCTCTCCAGGAAAGAAGCGCGGGGGCGGGCGGTTCAACTCCTGAAAGATGTCGGCATTCCGTCTCCGGAAGACCGCGTCGATCATTATCCGCATCAGTTCTCCGGCGGCATGCGCCAGCGTGTCGTCATCGCATTGGCGCTGGCGGCCTCGCCAAAGCTCATCATTGCCGACGAGCCGACCACGGCGCTTGACGTATCCATTCAGGCGCAGATCATTTCGCTGCTGCGCAGGCTGTGCAAGGAGAAGCAGACGGCCGTCATGCTGGTCACGCATGATATGGGTGTCATCGCCGAAGCCGCCGACCGCGTTGCCGTGCTTTATGCCGGCAGGTTGATCGAGGTCGGGCCGGTCGAGCAGGTTCTGCATGCCCCGAAACATCCCTATACGCAGGGCCTGATGGCCTCCATCCCATCGCTCGGCGCGCGGGTGGAGCGGCTCAACCAGATCGACGGGGCGATGCCGCGTCTTGATGCGATCCCGCCGGGCTGCGCCTTCAATCCGCGCTGTGGCTTTGCCGGCCCCCGCTGTCTTCGCGAGCGCCCGGAACTGGAAACGCAGGGCAACAGCGCAAGCGCCTGCTGGATGAATGCAGGAGGAACCGCATGAAAACCTCGGTGACAAAAACACCCGCACTGACGGTGAAGGGTCTGACCAAGACCTTCGATGTGTCCGCCCCGTGGCTCAACCGCGTCATCGAGCGCAAGCCCCGTCAGTTCGTGCAGGCCGTCAACGACATCGATTTCACGGTGCCAGCCGGTGGCTGTCTCAGCATTGTCGGCGAAAGCGGCTGCGGCAAGTCCACCGTCGCGCGGCTGGTGACAGGGCTGTTCCGTCCAAGCGCCGGTGACTTTCGTTTTGCCAAAGGGCGGAAAGACGCACCGCTTTCAGCGCAGATGATCTTTCAGGATCCCTATGCCTCGCTCAATCCGCGCTGGCGGGTGAAGAACATCATCGCAGAGCCGATCCGCGAGCTGAAACTGCGCGCCACCCGTGCAGAGACAATGGAGCGGGTGGAGGAACTGCTGCGAACGGTCGGCCTCTCTGCCTCCGACGGCGAGAAATTCCCGCATGAATTTTCCGGCGGCCAGCGCCAGCGCATTTCGATTGCCCGCGCCCTGGCAAGCGAGCCGGAGTTTCTGGTCTGCGACGAACCGACATCCGCGCTTGATGTATCGGTGCAGGCGCAGGTGCTGAACCTGATGCGGCGGCTGCAGGACGAGCTGGGGCTGACTTATCTGTTCATCAGCCATGATATGAGCGTGGTTCGCCACATGTCAGACCGTATCGCTGTGATGTATCTCGGCCGCATCGTGGAGGAGGGCGATACGGAGGAGCTGTTCGCCCGCCCGCGTCACCCCTATACGCAGCTTCTGCTGCAGACCATTCCCAATATCGAGGCCCCGCGCCGCGACCGGGAACTGGTGGCAGGCGAAGTCCCAAGCCCGCTCAGGCCGCCCTCGGGCTGCACCTTCCATCCGCGCTGCCCGCTTGCAACGGCGCGCTGTTCGGCGGAAGTGCCGCAGGTGCGCACGCTTGCCGGCGGCACACGCGTTGCATGTCATCTGGTGGAGGATGAAGAGGTGTTGATGCAGGAACGGGAGCGCGCCTGAGCCGCAAGGTCAGGCGAGTGCCGCCCGCAGATCATGGGAAAGGTCGCGGATTTCGCTGAGGTCGAGTTCCGCTTCCACATGTTCGAGGTGATGGGTCATCAGATGCGTGGCCCTCGCCGGGTCGTTATTGGCGATCGCGTCGACAATTTCCGCATGTTCGTCGGGGCCGCAGTTAAAGCGGTCCGTATTGCGGTAAACGGCGGTGATGAGGGAGGAACGCGAAATGAGGTCGCGCATGGTGGTGAACAGGAAATCGGAACCGACCGTTTCCGCAAGCAGCAGGTGGAAGCCGCCGGAAAGCTTGATGATGTCGGTGGTGATGTTGTGAGCGTTGGCCACACGCTCTTTTTCGACATGGTCGCGAAGCCGCTTCAGAGCGGCCTTGGTGGCGGATTTGCAAAGCCGCTCAACAACGCATTGTTCCACGGTACGGCGCACGAAGAACACGTCTCTCGCCTCTTCGACCGAGGGTTTGGAAACGAAGGCGCCGCGATTGGGAACGATGGTGACGAGACCGTCTCGCTCCAGCACGGAAAGCGCTTGGCGGATGCGCGCGCGGCTGACACCGAAAATCGTGGCGAGCTGTTCTTCTTTCAGCTGCACGCCCGGGCGAAGCCGTCGTTCAGCGATCGACAGCCAGACTTTCTCGACAATTTGCTGCGTGGACTGGCCGTTCTGTTCGGTCATCGGTTTCGCTCTCCATTGTGGGTAGAGAAGCGTGATGCGGTGGAAAAAGTCAACCGTTTCAACAGAGTTTTGGTTGCAAGATTGTCAACAATCTGAAATAATATTGTGTACTATAAACAGGGCAGTTGTCATGGAATTCGACTTCACCACGCTCGAGCCGCAGAGCCGTTACCGTCTGCTGACGAATTTTATCGGTCCCCGGCCGATTGCGCTCGTCACGACGCGTTCGGCTGCCGGCCACAATAATGCGGCGCCGATGAGCTTTTTCAACGTTTTCTCCCATGATCCGCCGATCGTCGTCCTCGGTATCCAGCCGCGGGTGACGGGCGAGGAGAAGGACACGATGGTCAATATTCGCCGCACCGGCGAATTCGTCATCAACATGGTGGACATGGCCCTGTCGGAACAGATGCTCGTCTGCGGCCTCGGCTTCGACAGCGAGGTGGACGAACTTTCCATGGCGCGGCTGACCGCGACCCCGTGCAGCAAGATCGATGCAAGCTTTGCGGCGGAATCACCCTGCGCCTTTGAGTGCCGGGTGGAGCGCCTGATCGATTATCCGCGCCGTACGCTGGTTCTGGGTGAGGTCGTGCATATGCATGTGCACAAGGATTGCCTCGATGAAGAGGGGCGTTATGTCGATCCGGACCGCTACCAGCCGATCGCACGTCTTCACGCCGACAATTACATTACTTCGGACCGCCAGTTCGTCCTCAAGGCGCCAGCGATTACCGACTTCATCAAGCCAGATGGCGCGTGAAGGTCCTGAAAGGCTTACCCCGATGCATATTCGCCTGATCAACCCGAACTCTACGGCCTCGATGACGGCGCAGGCGCTCGACAGTGCCTTGCGCGTCAAACACACGGATACCAAGATTTCCGCTGCAAATCCCCTCGATACGCCCGTCAGTATCGAAGGTGGAGCGGATGAGGCGCTGGCCGTTCCGGGCCTGCTGCAGGAAATCCGCAAGGGTGAACAGCTGGGCGTTAACGCCTATGTCATCGCCTGCTTTGACGATCCGGGACTGCATGCTGCCCGCGAAGTCGCGCGCGGGCCGGTCATCGGCATCTGCCAGGCCGCCGTGCAGGTGGCCATGACGATCAGCCGCCGATTTTCCATCATCACCACCCTGCCGCGTTCGATCCCCATCATCGAGGACCTTGTCGGCAACTATGGGGCGGAGCGGCATTGCCGCCGGGTTCGTGCCATCAATCTGCCGGTGCTTGGTCTCGAAGAAGACCCTCTCGCCGCTGAGATGATGCTGATCCGCGAGATCGAAGCGGCCAAGAAGGAGGACGCGGCGGAAGCGATCATCCTTGGATGCGCCGGCATGTCGGCTCTGTGCGACAGGCTGCGCGAGGCAACCGGTGTGCCTGTTATCGATGGGGTTACGGCGGCGGTGAAATTGGCAGAGGCGCTGGTGGGGGCAGGTTACAGCACTTCGAAGGTCAATGCCTATGATTATCCGCGCATCAAGGAAACCATGCTGGTTGCCTGAGCCGTGAGACGGCATACGGTTTCGGGCAATGTGGATGCCCGAAACCGCGCCATTTTCGACCTGAATTAGCGGACGTGCTTCAATTGCAGGCGTGATACGCCCGCCGCGATGTTCACGCCCGTGCCAACCTCCGCGCTGATCGGCTGAAGCGCGAAATTCTTGGCATTACCGCCGATCAGGGCGTTTGCGCCAATACCGATGCCGACAGAGGCTGCGGCGGAGGCGCCGACGTAGTCGCCGCCAAGCGCACCGTCGCCGATGCGGCTTGCCGCCGTGTTGAACACGATCCAGCTCATATAGGTCTTGCCCGTCACGCCGATATCGAGGCCGAGCTTGCCGATGGTGCCGGTGTAGCGCTCGGTCTTGCCGGAACGCTGGCGAAACTGGCAATCGACATTTTTGCTGGAACCGATCACAAGTCCGACCCCGCCGGCGATTTCGCAGGACAGGGTACCGACGCGTTCCTTCTGGACGGTTTCAGTGGCACGCTTCGAGTTATGCCTGGTTTCGGCTGAAGCGAGCGGGGCAAGTGCCAGGGTTGCGATGGCGGTTGCGAGAACGAACTTCTTCATTGTTTATCACTCCTGTTATTGTTGACGAGGTGGAGGCGCGGGGAGGCCGCGTCCAGCCTGATCGACGGCCGCTGGCGGATCGCCAGATCGGCGATGATGGGTCGCGATGTGAAACATTCGGCGATGATAACCGCCCGTTCGAAGGCAGAGAGTGTTTCAACTTCCCCTGTAAGGACGATGCACCCATCAGAGGAACTGACGGAGATGCAGCTGTTTTCCTGCCCGTCCGCATAGGCGATCAGTGCCTGCAAGGCGGCGCACAGGCTGATTTCCTGGGGATTGCAGCCCGGTGCCGTATCTGCGTTCCATGAAAGCATCATCGTGAAACCTCCCGCCTTGAACATTGACGGATCACTTCAGGGCTTTGGCGATGGCGTCTTTTGCCCGGCCAAGTTTCTCCTGTGCGTGGCCGGCCACTTTTTCGGCCTTGCCTTCCGCTTCAAGTCGCCCATTGCCGGTGATTTTTCCGGTCGCTTCCTTGATGGTGCCCTTTGCCTGACGGGCAATGCCTTCGATACGGTTTTTGTCCATGATGCACTCCTTCCATCGTTGGATCGTGCCGCTGCTGACAACGGCATGATGGGAAGGTAGTGCGGTGCAATGGCCTGAAGCAGAGCATTTTCTACTAGTTGAACTGGTATAAAGTGACCTATTTTGGCAAAAGCAGGCCGCTATTTTTCCCTGCGGCCGGAAAAGCCCCGTTCGCGTGCCCAGATAACCGCGGCGGTCCGGCGGTTCACGCCGATCTTGCCATAAAGCGACGCGATGTGATTGCGGATGGTGTGCTTGGAAAGATGAAGCCTGTCGCTCATTTCCCTGTCGCTGCACCCGTCACAGATCAGCGACAGGATTTCCTCCTCGCGATCCGTCAGGTCCTTCAGCGATGCCGACGGCGTCGCGCTGCGCGCGTTCTGGCGCAGTCCCGCCAGTCTTTCGACGACGGTTCTGCTGAACCATGAGGTATCGGTCATCACGCTTTCGATCGCTTCGATCAGTTCATTTTCCGAGCGTCTGCGCTCGGTCACGTCCTGTATCGCCCAGATGACACATTGCTGGTCGTTGATCTCGGCGCGTTCGGCAGAAACGATGCATTCGGCCGTGCCGCCATCGCTCAGCTTCATACGCATATTTTCGTTGCGGATGGGGATGTTGTCCTTCAGCCGCTTCTCAATATCCCGGCGCGCCGCCACATCTTCCCAAAGTCGCAATTCGCCGGCGGTTTTTCCCACCACCTCCGGCTCCTTGCGGCCGCATAGCTGCAGGAAGGCGTCGTTGACTTCAGTCAGCACGAAATCCTCCAGCCGCGAAACGGCAGCGGGTGCGGGCGAAAGGCGGAAAGACTTGAAGAACCGTTCCTCGCTCTGGCGCAGCGCGTTCTGTGCCCTGCGACGCCCGTCAAGATCGGCGAAGGTGAAGAGCATGCAGGGCTCTTCGGCAACCGCGATGGTTTCGCCGGCGACGATCACCAGCCTGTCGCCTCCCGGTATGGGAATGAGCGCCTCCCGCTGACGGATGATCCTGCCCTCATGCAGTCGCTTCAGTGCGTCCTCGCCGGTGTCGCATTCGGAAAACAGTCCAAGCTCCTCGACGCTCACGCCGATAATCTCCTCACGCGTGAAGCCGGTCATTTCAAGAAAGCCCTGATTGACGCGGATGAAACGCTCGTCTTCCAGCCGGCAGATCAAGCCCGGGGCAGGGTTTGCGTTAAAGGCGCTTTCAAAGCGGGCTTCGGCCTCGAAACGGGGTGTCTCGTCGCGGATGATGAGGACGAGAACATCGGGTCTGGCACCGGCATCCTCAAGAACGAGGCCACGTATCGTATGGACCCAGCACTCCTCCTCATTGCCGCTCGGCGACACTTCAACCGTCACGTCGTCGAAATCATCGCCGGCCAGAAGACGCTCAAGCGGATATTGTCCCTCTTCGAGCAAATGGTTGTTGCGATAACGAAGCGTGAAATTGCGCCTGTAGGCCGCGGCATCCTCTCCCAGATCCGCAAGTGCCTCGATGCGGTGCATACGAAGTGCCGCCCTGTTTGCCCAGGCAATCGTTCCGTCGTTCTCGAGCAGGATCAAGCCGTCGCTCAGCCCGGCGATCAGATTCTGCAATACCAGCCGGTTGATCTTCGGAACCTCTGCGATCGCGTCCATGCTTCCCCCGATATCCTGATCCTTGACCCGATTATAACGCATGGTTGCGGCAAGTGTTGCAATGAGGTCCTGCCTGTGTTTCCGCGATCCGGCAGTCTCCTGTTGCTGCCGGATTTGCGACAAGGCGCGTCAGGCACTAGTGTCCGGTTGCGTGCTGTCGCGCGCAGCGACACGTGTCATGGGAGGACGCATGATCGACAAGCTGGAATTTTTCATCGCATTGGCGCGCGCGGAGCATTTCGGGCGGGCCGCGGAGGAATGCGGTATTTCGCAGCCCAGCCTCTCGGCGGCGATCCGGCAACTGGAGGATCAGCTGGGTGTCGTTCTGGTGGTGCGCGCCGCTCGTTATCAGGGGCTGACGCCGGAGGGCCAGCGTGTGCTGGAATGGGCGCGCCGCATCGTTGCCGATACGCGCACCATGCGCGAGGAAATGCGCGCCGCCCGCAAGGGTCTGGCCGGCCATATCCGCCTTGCGGTCATTCCCACCGCGCTTGCAATGGTGCCGCGATTGACGGAACCGTTTCAGGCGCGCCATCCGGATGTTACCTTTTCCGTGACGTCACGTACCTCGCTTCAAGTCTTGAGCCAGATCGAGAATCTCGAGATCGATGCGGGAATCAGCTATCTCGACAATGAGCCGCTGGGGCGGGTGACGACGGTGCCGCTTTATTCGGAGCGATATCACCTGATTGCAGCGGCCGGAACGCCTTTGGCCGATCAGGAAAGCGTTACCTGGAGGCAGGTTGCCGGTCTTAGGCTATGCCTATTGACTTCGGACATGCAGAACCGCCGCATCATCAACAAGCACATGGCGGAAGCGGGTGTGGAGGTGAAACCTACGCTCGAATCCAATTCGATGATCGTGCTTTTTTCCCATATTCGAACCGGACAATGGGCTTCAATAATGCCGCGTAACATAGCGGAATCATTTGGTTTTCCAAAGCAGATAAAAATGATCCCGATCATCGAGCCCGATGCTGAGCATCTCGTGGGGTTGATTGCGACTTACCGCGAACCGCACACGCCGCTGGTTTCGGCGCTTCTTCATGAGGCGCGGCAGCGCGCTTCGGAGCTGGTTTTTGATAGGAAATCCCTATCGAGCGACGGAAACACCGTATTGACCTGATCCTGCCGCTCTCGCCATTCTCGCTGTCAATGCAGGGGCTGCGAAAGGGCTGAAAATGTCCCGCCCGCCATCCTTGCCCCTGTCGGTTTGGGAGGACTGGCTTATGAATATCCAGGCGGTTGCCGCAGATGAGGCGGCCCGTGTTTCCGCGGTCATTGACGACTTTCTTCACCTCGAAGGGCCGATGCTGCCCATCCTGCACGCGGTTCAGGAAGAATTCGGCTACATTCCCGAAAGCGCCAAGCAGATCATCGCCTCCGCACTGAATGTGTCGCGGGCGGAGGTGCATGGGGTCGTAACCTTCTATCCCGATTTTCGTGATCATCCTTCCGGCCGACATGTCTTGAAGCTCTGTCGCGCCGAGGCTTGCCAGTCGATGGGTGGCGAGCCTCTGGCGGATACCATCAAGTCCCGGCTCGGCCTTGACTGGCATGAAACCGCCGCTGACGGCTCCGTCACGCTGGAACCGGTTTTCTGTCTCGGGCTTTGTGCGCAGGCGCCGGCCCTGATGCTGGACGGCGAAGTCCATGCCCGCCTTGACGAGGACTGTCTTGGCGACATTCTGACGGAGGCGCGCCGATGAGTGTCACCGTTTTTGTTCCCGGCGATTCCGCCGCGCTTGCCGTTGGCGCAGACCGCGTGGCTGACGCCATTGCACGGGAGGCGGCCAGCCGTAATCTTGATGTGCATATTGTCCGCAACGGTTCGCGCGGCATGCTCTGGCTCGAAGTGCTGGTCGAAGTGCGCACCGACCATGGCCGCATCGCCTACGGGCCGGTGAACGCCGGCGACGTCGCCTCGCTTTTCGATGCGGATTTTCTGACCGGCGGCGAGCATCGTCTCTGTCTCGGGCCGACCAAGGACATCCCGTTCCTGAAAAGCCAGACGCGTCTGACATTTGCGCGCTGCGGCGTCACTGATCCATTGTCGCTTGAGGATTATCGCGCCTATCAGGGCATGAAAGGCCTCGAAAAAGCCGTCGCCATGGCGCCGCTCGACATTGTCGCCCAGGTGACCGAAAGCGGCCTGCGCGGGCGCGGCGGCGCAGGTTTCCCCACGGGCATCAAATGGAAGACCGTTGCCGATGCGGTGGCCGACCAGAAATATATCGTCTGCAATGCGGACGAGGGCGATAGCGGCACCTTCGCCGACCGCATGATCATGGAAGGCGATCCCTTTGTGCTGATCGAAGGCATGGCGATTGCCGGCCTTGCCGTTGGCGCGACGAAGGGTTTCATCTATACGCGCTCGGAATATCCGCACGCGATCAAGGTCATGGAGCAGGCAATCGAAATCGCCCGCCGTGAAGGCATCATCGGCGCCTCCGTCCTCGGTTCCGGGCGGGCCTTTGATCTCGAAGTGCGCATGGGTGCCGGCGCCTATGTCTGCGGCGAGGAAACATCACTTCTCAACAGCCTGGAAGGCAAGCGCGGCACCGTGCGTGCCAAGCCGCCGCTACCCGCCCTGCAGGGACTGTTCGGAAAACCCACCGTCGTCAACAATGTGATTTCGCTGGCATCCATTCCGGTCATCATGGATCTGGGTGCCGCCTTTTACCGCGATTTCGGCGTCGGCCGTTCGCATGGCACGATCCCCATCCAGCTTGCCGGAAACATACGACATGGCGGGCTTTACGAGACCGCCTTCGGCCTGCCGCTCGGCCAGCTGGTTAACGATATCGGTGGCGGCACGATCACCGGACGTCCCGTCAAGGCGGTGCAGGTGGGCGGTCCGCTCGGCGCCTATTTCCCGGTTTCGCTGTTCGACACGCTCTTCGACTATGAAGCCTTTACGGCGGCTGGTGGCCTCATCGGGCATGCCGGTATCGTGGTTTTCGACGACACCGCCGACATGCTGCATCAGGCCCGGTTCGCGCTGGAATTCTGCGCCGTTGAAAGCTGCGGCAAGTGCACGCCCTGTCGCATCGGCTCGACGCGCGGCGTCGAGACGGTTGACAGGATCGCGCTCGGCATCGAGCGGGAGAAAAATACGGCGCTCCTTGAAGATCTCTGCGAGACCATGAAATTCGGTTCGCTTTGTGCGCTTGGCGGCTTTACGCCCTATCCCGTCATGAGCGCGCTCCGGCATTTCCCTGATGATTTTGCCCCCATCCCACGTGTTGAAGCGGCGGAGTAAGACCATGGCCCTTGTTTCTGAATTCGACTACGGAACCCCGAAATCCCGCGCAACGGACATGGTGACGCTCACCATCGACGGCCGGCAGATCACCGTACCGGCGGGAACGTCGATCATGCGGGCCTCACGCGAAGCGGGTATCGACGTGCCGAAACTCTGCGCCACCGATATGGTGGATGCGTTCGGTTCCTGTCGGCTCTGTCTTATCGAGGTGGAAGGCCGCAACGGCACTCCCGCCTCCTGCACCACGCCTGTCGCCGCCGGTCTTGTTGTGCATACGCAGACGGAGCGGCTGAAGCAGATCCGCAAGGGTGTGATGGAGCTTTATATTTCCGATCACCCGCTCGACTGTCTGACCTGCGCGGCCAATGGCGATTGCGAGCTGCAGGACATGGCGGGTGCCGTGGGCCTGCGCGATGTGCGCTACGGTTATGAAGGTGACAATCACGTCAAGGCACGCACCGGTGATGGCGATCTCAATGCCCGCTGGATGCCGAAGGACGAAAGCAATCCCTATTTCACCTATGATCCTTCCAAATGTATTGTCTGCTCGCGTTGCGTGCGCGCCTGTGAGGAAGTGCAGGGCACATTTGCACTGACGATTGAAGGGCGTGGTTTTGAAAGCCGCGTGTCACCCGGCGCGCATGAGGCCTTCCTTGATTCCGACTGCGTTTCCTGCGGTGCCTGTGTGCAGGCCTGCCCCACCGCGACACTGACGGAAAAATCGGTGATCGAGATCGGCCAGCCGGAGCATTCGCTGGTCACGACCTGCGCCTATTGTGGTGTCGGCTGTTCCTTCAAGGCGGAAATGCGCGGCGAAGAGCTGGTGCGCATGGTGCCGTGGAAGGACGGGCAGGCCAATCGCGGGCACTCCTGCGTCAAGGGCCGTTTCGCCTATGGCTATGCGACCCACAGGGACCGTATCCTCAACCCGATGATCCGCGAAAAGATCAGCGATCCCTGGCGGGAAGTCAGCTGGGAAGAGGCCTTCTCCCATGTCGCGTCGGAGTTTCAGCGCATCCAGGGCCAATATGGCCGGGAAGCGATCGGCGGCATCACCTCGTCCCGCTGCACGAATGAGGAAACCTTCCTCGTTCAAAAACTCATCCGTGCCGGTTTCGGCAACAACAATGTCGATACCTGTGCCCGCGTCTGCCACTCACCCACGGGCTATGGTCTCGGTCAGGCTTTCGGCACCTCGGCGGGAACGCAGAATTTCGATAGCGTGGAGCATTCCGACGTCGTCGTGGTCATCGGTGCCAATCCGACGGACGGGCACCCGGTCTTCGGTTCCCGGCTGAAAAAGCGGCTGCGGCAGGGCGCAAAACTCATCGTCATCGATCCCCGCCGTATCGATCTCGTGCGCGGCCCGCATGTGGAGGCGTCCTTCCACCTGCCGCTGAAGCCCGGCACCAACGTCGCCGTGCTGACAGCGCTTGCACATGTGATCGTCACCGAAGGCCTGTTCAACGAGGCCTTCATCCGCGAGCGTTGCGACTGGTCTGAATTCGAGGATTGGGCCGCTTTCGTTGCCGAGCCTCAGCACAGCCCGGAAGAAACCGAAAGTTTCACCGGTGTTCCGGCGGAAGAACTGCGCGGGGCCGCCCGCCTTTATGCCCGGGGCGGCAATGGTGCGATCTATTACGGCCTTGGCGTGACCGAGCACAGCCAGGGGTCGACCACGGTCATGGCGATTGCCAATCTGGCCATGGCAACCGGCAATATTGGCCGCCCCGGCGTGGGCGTCAATCCGCTGCGCGGGCAGAACAACGTTCAAGGCTCCTGCGATATGGGCTCGTTCCCGCATGAGCTTCCGGGTTACCGGCATATTTCCGATGACGCCACGCGCGACATCTTCGAGAAACTCTGGGGCGTAAAGCTCAACAACGAGCCGGGACTGCGTATCCCCAACATGCTAGACGCTGCCGTGGATGGCAGCTTCAAGGGCATCTACATTCAGGGCGAGGATATTCTCCAGTCCGATCCGGACACGAAGCACGTGTCCGCCGGTCTTGCCGCCATGGAATGCGTTGTGGTGCACGATCTCTTCCTGAACGAGACCGCGAATTATGCGCATGTCTTTTTGCCCGGTTCCACCTTCCTCGAAAAGGACGGCACCTTCACCAATGCCGAACGCCGCATCAACCGCGTGCGCCGGGTCATGTCGCCGAAGAACGGCTTTGCCGACTGGGAGGTGACACAGAAGCTGGCGCAGGCCATGGGGCTTTCATGGAACTATGCACATCCGTCGGAAATCATGGATGAAATTGCGGCGACGACACCGAGTTTCGCCAGCGTTTCCTATGATTATCTCGAGCGGAACGGTTCGGTGCAGTGGCCCTGCAACGAGAAGTTCCCGCAGGGGTCGCCGATCATGCATGTGGACGGTTTCGTACGTGGCAAGGGCAAGTTCATCCGCACGGAATATGTGGCGACGGATGAACGCACCGGCCCGCGCTTTCCGCTGCTGCTCACCACCGGCCGCATCCTGTCGCAGTACAATGTCGGCGCGCAGACACGGCGCACGGAAAACGTCGTGTGGCATGAGGAGGATCGGCTGGAAATCCACCCGCATGATGCCGAACAGCGCGGCGTCAAGGATGGTGACTGGGTGAAGCTTGCCAGCCGCTCCGGAGATACGACGCTGAGGGCGCTGATCACCGACCGCGTGGCGCCGGGCGTGGTCTATACGACCTTCCACCATCCCGGCACGCAGGCGAACGTCATCACCACCGACTTCTCCGACTGGGCAACGAACTGTCCCGAATACAAGGTGACCGCCGTGCAGATATCACCTTCCAATGGGCCGACGGAATGGCAGGAGGAATATGACGCGCTCGGCCGCCAGTCGCGGCGGATCACCGGCAAGCTGGAGGCAGCCGAATAATCGGGGCCGGGGGTGCCCCGGCCACTTGAAACATGGACGCCGACCGGCAGGCGGCGCGGGGAACAGTATGTTGCTTAATCACACCGACGAAAAACTGGTGAGAATGGCGAACCAGATCGCGACTTTTTTCCTGTCTCAGCCGGAGGATGTCCGCATTGACGGTGTCGCCACCCACATCAACAAATTCTGGGAGCCGCGCATGCGCCGCCGGTTTTTCGAGATCGTGGATGCCGGTGCCGGCGATTTTCTGCCGCTGGTGATCGCAGCCTCAGCGGAGATCAAGAGACCCGGAACACCCACCGCCGATGCGGTGGGGCTTGGGGAGGATGCAAAGGGCGCGCCGGGAGGCAAGGGGCCGGCTGCGGGTGAGTCCCTGTCCGAGCCGAGTATTCCCGAAACCAGACACTGAACGCGGCGAGGGCCGCCTTTATCTATTGCCGCATGGGAGAGCATTCGGCGGTTTCGCCCTGCCATATGGGGCGTATGAAATTTGTCCAGACATCCACGAGGGAGGTAATGTCGATGGCAGTAGCAGGCGTATCTGCGGGAGAACCGGTGCAGGCCGGAATTCTGGACCGCGAACGGATCATAGCAAAACCCGGATTTAACCGCTGGCTGGTGCCGCCGGCAGCATTGGCCATTCATCTGTGCATCGGCATGGCCTATGGCTTCAGTGTTTTCTGGCTGCCATTGTCGAAGGCCCTGCCGGCGACGGACCCCAGCTGCTCCAGTCTCACCCTTGTCGGCGCTTTGTTTACCACGCAGTGCAACTGGCGCGTGGCCGATCTTGGCTGGATCTACACGCTGTTTTTCGTCCTCCTGGGTTGCTCGGCGGCAATCTGGGGCGGCTGGCTGGAGCGGGTGGGACCACGCAAGGCCGGTTTCGTTTCCGCCTGCTGCTGGTGCGGCGGCATTCTGGTCGCAGCACTCGGCGTCATGACGCATCAATTATGGCTCATGTGGGTGGGCGCGGGTGTCATCGGCGGTATCGGTCTCGGCCTTGGTTATATCTCGCCGGTCTCGACGCTGATCAAATGGTTCCCCGATCGTCGCGGCATGGCGACCGGCATGGCCATCATGGGCTTCGGCGGTGGGGCGATGATCGGCGCACCGCTTGCCAATATCCTGATGAACACCTTCAAGACGGATGTTTCCGTCGGCGTCTGGCAGACTTTCGTCGTCATGGCGCTGATCTATTTCGCCTTCATGATGGCCGGCGCCTTCGGTTACCGCATTCCGCCGGCCGGCTGGCGTCCGGAAGGCTGGACGGCGCCTGCGGCCAAGAGCGCGATGATAACCCATCGTCACGTGCATCTGCGTGACGCGCACAAGACACCGCAGTTCTGGCTGATCTGGGCGGTTCTGTGCCTGAACGTCTCGGCCGGCATCGGTGTTATCGGCATGGCCTCGCCGATGCTGCAGGAAATTTTCGCCGGCTCGCTGATCGGCCTGCCGGGCGTGGGCTTCGCCGAGCTGGATGCGGGGCAGAAGGCGCAGATTGCCGCCATCGCGGCAGGGTTCACTGGTCTGCTGTCGTTGTTCAACATCGGCGGGCGGTTCTTCTGGGCCTCCATGTCCGACAAGTTGGGCCGCAAGAACACCTACTTCTGCTTCTTCATCCTCGGCATCATTCTTTACGCGCTGGCCCCGACACTGGCGACGATGGGTTCCAAGGCATTCTTCGTTCTGGCTCTGGGCATCATCCTGTCGATGTATGGCGGTGGTTTTGCGACCATTCCAGCCTATCTCGCCGATATCTTCGGCACGCAGTTCGTCGGCGCCATCCACGGCCGGCTGCTGACGGCATGGGCAACGGCCGGTATTGCCGGACCGGTGGTGGTCAATTACATCCGTGAAGCGCAGATAGCAGCCGGTGTTGCGCCGGGTCCGGCGCTTTACACCAGCACCATGTATATTCTGGCGGGCATGCTGGCGATTGGCCTTGTCGCCAATGCGCTGGTGAGGCCGTTGCCGGAGAAATGGTTCATGTCGGATGCGGAGGTTGCCGCACTTCAGGCAAAAACCGCTGCCGCCAGCGCCGGCCCGACCGGTTCCTTCGGCATCGGCAGGGGCGGTCTCGACACCAAGGCTGTCTTTGCCTGGCTCGCTGTCGGCATACCGCTCCTCTGGGGCGTGTGGGTCACGGTAAAGAGCAGTCTGGCGCTGTTCGGCTGAGCGTTCATCCCGTTCGGGTGGCGCTAATCAACGTGCCACCCGGAGAAGTGCGTGCCGGCCCACGGTCGGCATATCATTTGATCAGGCCATATCAGGGGGCGGCTCGGACCCATGTCCGGTAAGCCGCCCCCCGTTTGCGAAAAACTCCGGTTCACGGCGGGTTCAAATCCCGCTTCGCAATCATCTGACCCTCGAGAATTTGTCAGCCAAGCCACGTCTTGGAGCATTTTTCAGTAAAAATGCTTGCCTGTTTTACGTCCGGAAAACTTGGAAAAACAAAAGGATAGAGCACGTCCAACGAACTCGTTTGGATTGGGCGTCCTTTAGTAATTTCCCCGGCGTCAGGGGTGCGGGAGACTTTGTTCTTCCCAAGTTATCTCACGGTCGGCAGCAGGCCGGTTCTCTCGGCGATTGCGGGTTTTCGGCTTAACGTTTGATCGGTCACCCACAATCTCGCCCTGTCACGCCTGTCGATCCGCTCGGGAGATCGAAACGCGGGCGACACCCTTGCCTGGCAGCAATTTTCGTGGCGGCGACGAAACCATATTGACTCCGTTCGAATTTTGGATTTCTTTGTAAACCGGTTTAGTAAAGCGATTTACAAACCGAAGAGAGGTCGAAAAAGACCCGATGAGTGGAACAGGAAATGGGAATATGATGGCGCGAAATCATGCGACCAGTCTGAAGGACGTTGCCCGGGCCGCGGGTGTTTCCGTTGCGACGATATCACGATTGCTGAACGGTACGCTGGAGCTGCCGGCAGAGACGAAAACGCGCATCGAGAGCGCTATTCGTGAGCTCAATTATGTCCCTAATCCCCACGCCCGGCGTTTGAGCCGCGGGCGCTCGGACACGATCGGCCTTGTGGTTCCAGATATCGGCAATCCGTTTTTCGGCATGCTCGTCGCGGCCGTGGAAGAAGAGGCAGATCGACGCGGTCTTGCCGTATCGCTGTTTGCCACGCTGAACCGCACGGGTCGCGAATTGTCATATCTGCGACTGCTTGCCCGTAACCATGTCGATGGGCTCGTCTTTATCACCAACCATCCCAATACCGATGAACTGGCAGAACTGATCAACACGACCGGCAAGGTCGTGGTGGTGGATGAAGATGTGCCGGGCGCAATCGTTCCCAAGCTCTTTTGCGATAACGAGCAGGGGGGGCGCCTCGCGGGAGCGCATCTGGCGGAGCACGGCCATCGCCAGGTGCTTTACGTCGGTGGTCCCGAGGACATGATCAGTACAGAACGTCGTTTCAGCGGGTTCAGATCCGCACTCTCCGAAAGAGTGGCGCAGGCGGAGCTTTCGATTTCCAGATATTGCGGCGCATATACAGTTGAATTCGGCCGGGCGGCTGCCCGACGCTTTCTGGAGGAGGGGCGTCCGGCGACGGCGATATTCGCAAGTTCGGACGAAATCGCCATCGGGTTTATCGAGGTCCTGCGTGCTGAAGGCGTGCGCATTCCGCAGGATGTCTCGATGATCGGCTTTGATGATGTCGGGCCACTGCATCTTTTTGCGCCGCCGCTCACCGCCATTCGCCAGCCTGTCAGCGCCATTGGCCAGCGCGCCCTGTCGCTTCTGCTTGAAACCAATTGGGATCAGGACCCTCCGTTTCCATCGGAGGAGTTGCTGCCCGTCGAAATCGTCGTGCGTGAATCCGTTGCGCCGCCCGCGATCTAATAAAAAGCAACGAACTAACAGAGGAAGAACGATAATGCCAAATTTGAAACGTCGATATTTTTCTGCGGCTCTCGCTGCGACCGTCCTTTCCGGCGCGACCTTGTCTGCCGGTCTGGTTCATGCCGCTGAAAAGACCATTGCCCTGGTGCAGATCAATCAGCAGGCGCTGTTTTTTAACCAGATGAACGAAGGTGCGGAAAAAGCGGCGAAAGAAGCCGGCGTCAAGCTGGTAATCTTTAATGCCAATAACGATCCCGCAGCCCAGAACAGCGCGATCGAAACCTACATCCAGCAGAAAGTGGACGGCATCGCCGTCGTCGCCATTGACGTCAACGGCATCATGCCGGCCGTAAAGCAGGCGGCTGCCGCCAATATTCCCGTCGTTGCGATTGACGCCATTCTGCCGGAAGGCCCGCAGAAGGCGCAGATCGGCGTGGATAACGGCAAAGCGGGTGCCGACATGGGGACATTCTTCCTCGACTACGTGAAATCAGACATGGGCGGCAAGGCCAAGATCGGCGTCGTCGGCGCGCTGAATTCCTTTATTCAGAACATTCGCCAGAAGGGCTTTGAAGAAACCATCAAGGACAAGTCCGGCATTACGGCTGCCGGTGTTGTCGATGGCCAGAATGTTCAGGACACCGCACTTTCCGCAGCGGAAAACCTGATCACCGGCAATCCGGACATGACCGCAATTTATGCCACGGGTGAGCCGGCCCTTCTGGGCGCGGTCGCTGCCGTTGAAAGCCAGAGCAAGCAGAAGGACATCAAGGTCTTTGGTTGGGACCTGACCAAGCAGGCGATCGCCGGTATCGATGCGGGTTATGTCGCAGGTGTCATCCAGCAGGATCCCGCCGCAATGGGTGCGGCTGCTGTCAAGGCGCTCAAGACGGTTGCCGATGGCGGCACCGTCGAAAAGACCATCGCCGTGCCGATAACCATCGTCACCAAGGCCAATGTTGAACCCTACCGCGCGGTTTTCAAATGATTGCCGCCGGACAGCACACAGGCGCTGTCGACGGCACCGGGGGAGATATTCTCTCCCGGCAAGCCGATCGTGAAGCGCGTATCTCGTTGCGTAACATCCGCAAGACATTCGGGTCGCATCAAGCACTTCGGGGTGTCGATCTCGACATTTTTCCTGGTGAATGCCTCGGCCTCGTCGGCGACAATGCCGCGGGCAAATCGACCCTGACCAAGGTAATCTCGGGAACTTACATTCCAGATGAGGGCACGATCACAATGGAAGGCGAAACCATTCGCCTTTCGGGCCCGGCCGACGCCCGTAACCGCAACATTGAAATGGTCTTTCAGGACCTGAGCCTCTGCGACCATATCGATGTGGTGGGGAATCTCTTCCTTGGACGTGAAATCACCAAGGGACCGTTCCTCGACCGGCAAACCATGCTTACGGAGGCTCGCAAGATGCTGGATGCGCTGGAAATCCGCATACCGCGTCTCACCGCCAAGGTGGAAAAGCTCTCCGGCGGCCAGCGCCAGGCGATTGCCATTGCCCGGGCGGCCTCTTTCAATCCAAAGGTCCTGATCATGGATGAGCCCACCTCGGCGCTTGCCGTTGCGGAGGTGGAAGCCGTGCTTTCGCTCATCAATCGCGTCAAGGCGAAGGGCGTATCGGTCATTCTCATCACCCATCGCCTTCAGGATCTCTTCCGCGTCTGCGACCGCATTGCTGTCATGTATGAGGGCACCAAGGTGGCGGAGCGCCAGATCAACGAGACCGGCCTTGAAGACCTCGTCCGGCTGATCGTGGGAGGACAACGCCATTGAACGTCTATACTGAACGCGCCAAGGGCTCACCGCTGTCGGATTTCATCGCGGAAAATGCGCAAGTCCTGTCGATCGCGGTGTTTTTCGCCCTTTGCCTGGTGTTTTTCTCCGCCACGACGGATACGTTTCTGACGGCCGGCAATCTGTTGAATGTCATTCGTCAGGCCGCGCCGATCCTGATCGTCTCGATTGCCATGACACTGGTTATCATAACCGGCGGTATCGACCTGTCGGTCGGTTCCATGGTGGCGCTTATCAATGCCGTTGGCGCCATTCTGCTGGCGGCGGGTTACGCCTGGCCGCTGGTTCTGGTGGCCATGCTGATGCTGGGTGGGGTGCTTGGCCTGCTGCAGGGCTGGTTCATCGCCTATCAGGGCATTCCAGCATTCATCGTCACACTGGCCGGCCTGTCGATCCTGCGTGGCGTGGCACTGTACATCACCCAGGGTTATTCCATACCGATACCTGACGCGCCGGGCTTTTTCTATCTCGGTCGCGGCGACTTGCTGGGTATGCCCGTTCCGGCATTGATCGGAATATTCATGACGGCGATCGCCTATGTCATTCTCTCGAGCACACGATATGGACGCCGCGTCGTGGCCGTCGGCTCCAACCTTGAGGCGGCTCGGCGCGTCGGCATGCCGGCGAAGTGGATTCTCGCTTCCGTCTATCTCGGCGCCGGGGTGGCGTCCGCCATTGCCGGTCTCCTGATTGCGGCCCGGCTGGGTTCGGGTTCCTCTAATGCTGCGGTCGGCTTTGAATTGCAGGTCGTGGCGGCGGTGGTTCTCGGCGGGACATCACTAATGGGCGGCCGCGGCACCATTCTCGGCACCGTGCTCGGTACCATGACGATCGCGGTGATCGGCAATGGCCTCATCCTCATGCATATCTCGCCGTTTTTCACCCAGATCGTCACTGGTGCGATCATCCTTGCCGCTATCTGGCTCAACACGCGCATCTTCACCACCAATTTCCGTTTCGGCGTGAAAAGAAAGGGTTGATGTCATGACCTCAGAATTGTCCGAAGGACATGTCCGTTCCGGCAAGGTCATGACCGTGCGCGGGCCCGTTCCGGCAGAACAGCTCGGTGTGACGTTGATGCACGAGCATATTCTCAATGATTGCCGGTGCTGGTGGCATGCGCCGAAAACGCCGGAGCGGCAATATCTGGCCGATGGTTTCGTCTGTATGGAAATCCTCGGCGAGTTACGCCAGGACCCTTTCGTCAACAGGCATAATATTACGCTGGATGACGAGCCGCTGGCGATTGCGGAATTGATGGATTTTGTCAGTGCCGGCGGGCAAACGGTCGTCGAGCCCACCTGCCAGGGGATCGGCCGAAACCCGGCGGCGCTGAAAAGGATATCCGAGGCCACCGGGCTCAACATCGTCATGGGCGCGGGCTATTACCTTGCCTCATCCCATCCCGGAAAGGTGGCGAACCTCAGTGTCGAGGCGATTGCGGACGAAATCGTCGGCGAGGCGCTGCATGGTGTCGATGGCACTGGCATCAAGATTGGCCTGATCGGTGAAATCGGCGTCTCCGCCGATTTCACACCGGAAGAGGAGAAATCCCTGCGCGGCGCGGCACAGGCACAGGTCCGTATCGGCCTGCCGCTAATGGTACATCTGCCGGGATGGCTGCGGCTGGGGCACAGGGTTCTCGACATCGTCGCCGGGGAGGGGGCGGATTTAAAGCATACCGTTCTTTGCCACATGAACCCTTCGCATGACGATCTGGCCTATCAGGGGGAGCTTGCCGCGCGCGGCGCCTTCATCGAATACGACATGATCGGCATGGATTTTTTCTATGCCGACCAGCAGGTGCAATGCCCGAGCGACGAGGATGCAGCCCGCTCCATCGTCGCGCTGGCGCAACGCGGTTACCTGGATCGTATTCTCCTCTCCCATGACGTCTTCCTGAAAATGATGCTGACGCGATATGGCGGCAATGGCTACGCCTATATTCTCAAGCATTTCCTGCCGCGCCTGAAACGGCACGGTCTTGGCGACACCGCTCTTCAAACCCTTATGCGGGATAATCCGCTCTCGGTCTTTCAGGCGAAGGCCTGATGAACTTATGGAAATGGAAAGATCATGACAAAAAAAGTGCTTCTCGTCGGTGAAAGCTGGGTCAGCTCGGCTACTCACTACAAAGGTTTCGATCAGTTCGGCAGCGTCACCTTCCATCTCGGAGCCGAGCCTCTGGTCAAGGCGCTGGAGGGCAGCGACTATGAGCTGACCTATATGACAGCCCACGATGCGGTGGAAAAATTCCCGTTCGAGATGGCCGGACTGGACGTCTATGACGCGATCATTCTTTCAGATATCGGCGCAAATTCGCTTCTATTGCCGCCAGCCGTCTGGCTGCACTCCAAAACAGTGCCGAACCGTTTGAAACTGCTGAAGGCCTGGGTCGAAAAGGGCGGCGGCCTGCTGATGGTCGGCGGTTATTTTTCCTTCCAGGGGATCGACGGCAAGGCCCGCTGGCGTCGTACGCCGGTCGAAGATACTTTGCCCGTGACCTGCCTTCCCTGGGATGACCGGGTGGAAATTCCGGAAGGCTCGACCGCAGATATTCTGAAACCCGACCATCCGACCGTCGCGGGCCTTTCTGGCGAGTGGCCGCTTCTGCTCGGGGTGAACGAGGTCGAGGTTCGCGATCGCGCCGATGTCGAGGTGGTTGCCCGGCTGCCGGAAGATCAGGGTTCCCATCCCCTGCTCGTGACCGGACGTTTCGGCAAGGGCCGCACGGCGGCATGGACCTCCGACATCGGTCCGCACTGGCTCTCTCCTGCCTTCTGCGAATGGGACGGGTATGGTCGCCTGTGGAAGAACATTCTCGGCTGGCTGACGGAAAAGTCGTGATCGGAGGGGCTAAGTCCGCAGAATGGCCATCAGCTCTTCATGGCTGGGAAAGGCATCCTGCGTACCACGGCGACCGACCGTGATGGCGGCGGCCCTTGAGGCATCTTCAAGGGCGCGCGCATCCACGGCGACACCGCGAAGCATGGCGGAAGCAAGCGCCACGCCCGTGAAGCAATCGCCGGCACCCGTGGTGTCGACGATTGCGGCGGGTGCGGCCGGCACTTCGGTAGCACCCTCGGTGGACACGAGCACGCAGCCCTGTCCACCAAGCGTGACGATGACGAGGCCGACACCGGCACGCAGCAGAAAAGCGCCAGCCTCGGCACCGTTCTCGCCGGTCAGCGCTTCAGCCTCGATACGATTGAGAACGGCGATATCGATAAGCGGCAGGACGCTTGCGAACCAGGGTTGCAGGGGTGAAGGATTGAAGGCCGTATTTAACCCCTTCGATCTTGCCGCATTGAGAATGGCGAGGGTTGTTTCTTCCGAGAGATTGCCCTGCAGGACGAGGAGGTCACCGGATGCGGCGTCGCCAAGCGCGTTCAAGGCTGCCTTTTCATCAAGCGCTGCTGCTGCTGCACGGGTGGTGATGATCGAGTTTTCGCCGTCCGGAGTTGTCAGAATGATGGAAATATCGCTGGTGGGGCTGTCGACGGGAATGAGATTCGGTGTCAGGCGCTCGCGGGTGAGCGCTCTTCCGATCGCAATGGCGCGATCGTCCATGCCGACGGCAGCAACCAGCGTGGTTTCGACGCCGCATCGTGAAAGAACAATGGCCTGATTGCAGCCTTTTCCACCGAGACTGCGCGAGGCCTGCTCGCCAAATATCGAAGCGCCTGCCTCGGGCAGCGCGGAAATGGAATAGGTTTCATCGAGTGCGATATTGCCGATAACAAAGGCGCGCATGAAGAACTTTCGAAAGGGATTTAAATGCAGACCATATCCGACAACACAGCCAATGCCATTCAAGAAATTTTCGGCCGAAGCAAGGCATTGATCGGCATGGTCCACTGCCCGGCCTTTCCGGGAGCGCCGCGTTATCGGAACGCGAGCATGGATGCCATCTACGATACGTGCATGCGCGATGCGGAACGCCTTGTCGAGGGCGGCATGCATGGTCTGGTCATCGAAAACCACGGAGACGTGCCATTTTCCAAGCCGGACGATATCGGACCGGAAACGTCAGCCTTCATGAGCGTGGTGACGGACCGTATCGTTCGCGCCGCCGGCGTGCCGGTTGGCATCAACGTGCTGGCCAATGCGCCCATCCCGGCCTTCGCGATCGCCATGGCGGGCGGGGCAAAGTTCATCCGCGTCAACCAATGGGCAAATGCCTATGTGGCCAATGAAGGTTTCATGGAGGGGCGAGCGGCCGAGGCGATGCGCTACCGTTCGCTGCTGAGGGCGGAGCATATCAAGGTTTTTGCAGACAGCCATGTCAAGCACGGCGCCCATGCCATCACGGCGGATCGCAGCATTGATGAGCTGACGCGCGATCTCGCCTTCTTCGATGCCGATGGTGTCATTGCGACGGGCCAGCGCACCGGCAACAGCGCATCCCTTGAGGAAATAGAGGAAATCGGTGCGGCGACGCATCTGCCGCTGCTGGTCGGATCGGGTGTTAATGAGGGCAATATCGTCGAAATCCTCAAACGTACCAACGGCGTGATTGTCGCCTCATCGCTCAAGGAAGGTGGGGTGTGGTGGAACCCCGTGGAGCTGTCGCGCGTGCGTTCTTTCGTGGCGGCTGCCCGGCCCGCCCTTGATGCCCGATGAGGAGATGAAGATGGGACAGTTTGCGATCAACGGTGAAAGACTTCTGGCAAACCTGGATCGTTTCGCAGCAATCGGTGCCACCGACAGGGGAGGCGTGAATCGGCAGGCCCTTACACGGCTTGATCGCGAGGCACGACGGCTGTTGACGCAACTTGCCCTGGAGCGCGGATTTTCCGTGTTTCAGGATCCCATCGCCAATCTTTTCATTCGCAGAAATGGGCGGGACGACAGTCTTTCACCGCTGGTGATCGGCAGCCATCTCGACAGTCAATCGTCGGGTGGCCGATTTGATGGCGCGCTTGGAACGCTTTCAGCTTTTGAGGTTCTTGAGACCCTTGAAGATTTCGGCGTTGAGACGGAGCGTCCCGTTGAGGTCGTAGCTTTTACCAATGAAGAAGGCTGCCGCTTTGCGCCCGGCTGCATGGGGTCGACGGCCTTTGCGAGCGGGACAATACCAACGAACTGGTCAAGCCTGCCGGCAACGGATGATGGCGCCGAATTTGCAGGTGAGCTTGCCGCAACCCTGCAAAGCCTGCCCGAAGCAACCATGCGTGGCCTCGGGTTTCCGGTCTTTGCTTTTCTTGAAGTCCATATCGAGCAGGGACCGTCTCTCGAAAAAGAGGGACTGCCGATCGGCATCGTCACGGGGATACAGGGTACACGCTGGCTGGAAGTGACGTTGACCGGACAGACCGCTCACGCAGGGACGACGGCACTCATGTACCGACGCGATCCGTTTCATGCCGCGGTGAATGCGCTTGGATCCCTTTTTCCCGCTATCATGCCGTCAGACCCTGACGCTCGTTTCACGGTCGGTCGAATTGCGTTGCAGCCCGGCGCCGTCAACGCCATTCCGCAAACCGCCACCTTCACCGTGGATCTCCGACACCCGTCTTCCGAAAGGCTTGACGACATGGAGGAGAAAATCCGTGCGGTTGTTGGGGATGCTGCATTGGCGCAGGGCTGCGAAGCGACAATCCGTCAGATATTCGACATGCCGCCCGCAAATTTTGAGGAAGGCATTCTATCGGCCCTCGACCGTGCTGCGCTCGAGCGCGGTTTTGCGACGCGACGGATGTTGTCGGGTGCTTTTCACGATGCGCTGTTCATGAACCGGGTCGCGCCATCGGCGATGATTTTCGTTCCGTGCCGCGATGGCCTCAGTCACAACGAGGCGGAACATGTTGAACCCGAGCATAGTATTGCCGGCTGCAACATGCTTTTGGCCGCGCTCCTTCAATTGCCATCGCTGGCGACAGTCGAGGGGTGAGGCCCGACTGCCACTCGTTTGATGGAAACGTAACCGGCAACCGGCGAGTTGCCGGTCACAAGCTGGCCCATCAGGTCAGACTCGAACACGGAGACATACGGCCCGCGGGCGGTGCGTCCGTCAGCGCCAGCTGGCAAGCAATCCTTCCAGCGTTGCGCGATCTTCCTTGTCGAGACGTGCAAGTCCGGGTGCGCGAACGGGACCGACAGCGAGGCCGAGGATTTCCATCGCTTCTTTCACCACCGTCACATTTGCGCCATTGCGATAACGTGTCCGCAACCGTTCGAACAACTCGATCTTTTCGACGATCTTGCGCGCCGCGTCAAAATCCCCTGATGTCAGTGCGTCGAGGACCTGCAATGAGAATTGCGGCGCAACGTTCACCAGACCGGATGTGAAGCCGCGTGCACCGGCGGCGCAAAAGGCGGGCGCCCAGCTTTCAGCCAATCCGCAGACATATAGTGCGCCGTTCGGATTGGAGGCGGCGATCGCGCGCGACAGAAGCATGATATCCGTCGTTGCGAATTTGATGCCGGCGACATTCTGGTGGCTGGAAAGCCTTACCATGTCATCGACCGAAAAACCGTCGGCCCTGACATAGGCCACTAGCGGCAATTCGCTGCCCTCAGCGAGGCCGAGAAAATAGTCGATCTGCGATTGCGGGGCTGCAAACGGGTCGACCGGCTGATGCGACATGACGGCGGAAGCCCCCATGTCCTTTGCCTGCCGCGCCATGGACAGCGCTTCGCGCTGCGAGCGTCCGATCGCCGCCGTTACCGGGGCCTTCCCGTTTACGCCTTTTATCGCGGCCTCACAAACCCGTAGAATTTCAGCCGGCGTCAGGGCGTAGAACTCGCCGGTATTGCCCGCCGCGACGATGTTGTGGATGCCTGCCTTTGCCACGCGGGCGTAAACCTCGGCGGTGACACCGGCGTCCACTTCGCCGCCTGCATCATAAGCCGTCACGGGAACGCCGGAGATACCCTGCAGGGCCTGGCGAAAATCGAATGTCGTCATCAATTTGTTCCTCAAGGTAAAAGGGCGTCTCAGATGGAGAATGTGTGAACGGGCGTGCCGGCGACAGGCGCATCGAACGCAACGACGGTGCCGGCCGTGGAGACACCGTCGGTTTCGGTTACCAGACTGGTGAGATAGATCGTCTTGAGGTCCGGACCGCCGAAACACGGCATGGTCGGCCCCTTGAAGGGCAGCTTGTAGATCTCGAACAATTCGCCTTCAGGCGTAAATCGGTTGAGCCGTCCGCCCTGAACGCCGGCGCTCCAGTAGCAGCCGTCGCTATCGGTCGCCGCGCCATCCGGCCTGCCTTCGTCGGGCGCAAAATCGTGAAGGCGTTCGGCCGGGCCGAGCCTGCCGGTTGCGACATCGAAATCGAACGCCTGATACATGAGCCCGCTGCTGTCGGAATGATACATCCGCTTTCCATCCGGGCTCCAGGCGAGGCCGTTTGATGTGAACATATTGCCGTCGATGATACGCTCGATGCCGCCGTCAGGTGCCACCCGATAGAGGCGTGCATTGCCTGTAGGCACGGCGGCCTCGTCGCGGGTTCCCACCCAGAAATGCCCGTCCGGGCCAACCTTGCCGTCATTGAGGCGGCTGTCGGGTCGTCCTTCGTCGGGGTCGCATAGAAGGTCGAGCCTGCCGCTTGCGGGGTCGAGCAGATGCACCCCCATCTTGAGGCCCGCCACAACGAGGCCATTGTCACACAGACCAAGACAGCCCACCTGGGCGGGCATGTTGAACCTGTCCAGCTTTCCGTCCGGATGCAGGCGGAAAATCGCCGGGGCAAGAATATCGACGAACCACAGATTGCCCGTCCGCTCGTCCCATGCGGGCGATTCGCCAACCTTCAAAGGCGTATCGACGAGGGGACGGAGTTTCGGTTCTATGATGCGCGGCTGGCTCACTGATTATTCTCCATCGCCCTTTCAGGCCTCGTTCTCTTAAGATTGCGGGATCGGTCTAGCCACCGACGCCCTGAAACATGCGGGCGCGGGCTTTAAGGATGTGGTCTTTCATCGCGTCATGCGCCGCCTGCTCGTGGCGCGCAAAAATCGCTTCGACGATGGCGGTGTGCTCGTTCTGCACTTCGCGCACATGCTGCGGCGTACGTTTGAGGCTGAGACTGCGTGTCACCGACTGGCCGATGGCGAAATGCGGTTTGAACCAGATGCGTACGGTGATGTGGAACTGGTTATGGCTTGCCCTGGCAATGGCTTCGTGCAGGGCGAAATCTTCCTCTGCGCCAAGATCGTTGCGCTCGAGACATTGTTCCAGCGCTGCGATGGCCTGCTCGATCCGCGTCTTGTCGGCCGCCTGCCAGTTGCGCGCCGCAAGTTCGGCTCCCGAGGCCTCAAGGCCGGCCCGGAACTCGAAGAAGCGCTGCACGTCGGCGAGTGACCCGACCGGCACCTGCTGCAACACCGAAGAGTCGGGTTGCTGGCGCACATAGGAGCCGGAGCCTTTTTGCGAAACGATAAGCTCGTCATTGCGCAGCCTCTCCAGCGCCGCGCGCACCACCGGCCGGGAAGCCCCGAACAGCGACGCCAGGCTTTGTTCAGACGGAAGCCGCTCGTTTATGGGAAACCGCCCGTCCGAAATCATGCCGACGATCTTTTCGTAGACGATGTCGCTGAGCCGGGTCTCGCCGCGTGCGGCCGACGATGTGGTCGTATTGTCCATCAGCACACCTTTCGTTGCAAATCGCTGAAGTTGAACGGTTTCCTGTATGTCATTCGCAACAGAAATACCGGGGTTTTATCAGCGTGGAGCGCTGCCGTTCCGATCTTTATCGTCAAACCTGTCTTCGAAAATCGCTCTACGAATAAAAAATATGTAAAAAGCTGTCAATACTTGTAATCATCTGAAAACGCCCATATGGTCTGCCCCTGCCGGTGGAGGATCGGCGTGCTGGCTGGCCGGGAGGGCCGCTGCGACACAGTGAAGGCTGTTTTGCTGCCGGTGATTTTTTGGGAGGATAATCGATGCGCGATGGGGATAAATTTTCGCTTGGCGTGACGCGCCGGACCTTTATGGCGGGGCTTGGCGGCGTCGCCGCCCTTTCCGTCATCGGGACTTCGGCGCGGGCCGCCACCGGCAAGGAAGCGCCGGAACTGGCTGCCTTGGTAAAAGACGGCAAACTGCCGCCCTTGGCCGAGCGCCTGCCGAAAAATCCGATGGTGGTGACGCCGCATGAAAAGATCGGCACCTATGGCGGTACATTGCGCCGCGGCCTGCGCGGTTCGTCGGACCATAACGGCATTCTGCGCATGGTCGGCAACCAGGGGCTGGTGCGCTGGAACATGGACTTCACCGAAGTTCTGCCGAACCTTGCCGAGAAATGGGAGGTCAATGACGACGCCTCGCAGTTCACCTTCCATCTGTTGCAGGGCGCGAAATGGTCGGACGGCCACCCATTCACCGCAGATGACGTGGTGTTCGCCATCGAGGACTGCATCAAGAACAAGGAGCTTTACAGCGCCACCCCGGCCCAGCTTTCCGTTGCGGGTGAGGCCGTCGACGTCGAAAAGGTCGATGATTTCACGGTAAGGTTCAAATTCGCGGCGCCGAATGCCCTCTATCTCGAGAACCTCGCCACACCGCTCGGCCAGCATCCGACATTGTTTGCCAAGCATTATTGCAGCAAGTTCCTGCCGAAATACAACCCCTCGCTGGATGCCGATGTGAAGGCGGCCGGCGTATCCAGCTGGACGGAATTGTTCCGCGCCAAATGCGGTGATATCGAAATCCCGTCGCGCTGGTCGAATGTCGACAAGCCGACGCTTGATCCATGGGTGGTGAAGGAACCCTATTCCGGCGGCGCGACCCGCGTGGTCATGACCCGTAACCCTTATTTCTGGCAGGTCGATACCGAAGGCAACCAGCTTCCTTACATCGACGAAGTCAACTTCGGCATCTCGCAGGATGTCGAATCGCTGATGCTGAACGTCATTTCCGGCAAGATCGACATTCAGGAACGCCATATCAGCGTTCTCGCCAACAAGCCGACGCTCTCGCAAAACATGAAAAAAGGCGATTACCGTCTGTTAACGCTGGTGCCTTCTGCCTCGCAGCAGTGCCAGATTTACCTGAACATCACCCATAAAGACCCGGCAATGCGCAAGATGTTTGCCGACAAGTCCTTCCGCCAGGCGCTGTCCATTGCGCTCAACCGGCAGGAAATCATCGACATCGTCTATTTCGGCCAGAGCGAGGGATATCAGGCCGGGCCACGCCCGACCCACCCCTGGTACAATGAAAAGCTGGGGCGCCAGTACACCGAATATGATGCCGCCAAGGCGAATGAACTTCTCGACAAGGCCGGCTACGACAAGAAAAACGGCAATGGCATGCGGCTTCGTCCCGACGGCCAGCCGATCTTCTTCTCCATCGATGTCATCCCGACGCTTTATCCCGATCTGGTCGATGCGCTGGAACTGGTGAAGGCGCAGTGGGCGCAGATCGGCGTCGATATCAAGGTCAATACCATCGAACGCGCTCTCTATTACACGCGCGGCGATGACAACGCCCATGATGCGGCGGTCTGGCCTGGCCCGGGTGGTCTCGATCCAATGCTTGACCCGCGCGATTTCTTCGCTTTCCACCCGCAGGGATCGCGTTACGCCATTCCATGGGCGCTCTGGTATACGTCCAACGGCCAGAAGGGCGAGGAGCCGCCGGAAAGCCAGAAAAAACGCTTCAAGCTGTTCGATGAGGCGCGCTCCACGGCCGACCTTGCCAAGCGCGGTGAGAAGATGAAGGAAATCTTCGATATCGCGGCGGAAGAGTTCGAGACGATCGGCCTCTGCCTTGCTGTCGGTGGTTTCGGCATCATTCGCAATAATCTGCGCAACGTGCCCGAGACGGAACCCGACAGCTGGTCGTGGCCCAATCCCGGGCCGGCGCTGCCACAACAGTTCACCTTCACAAGCTGACACCACCATATGGGCGTCGCTGCCTCATCGCGGCGACGCCTCTCAGGTTGTTTCCACCGCCCACAATCCGTCTCCCTGGTTGGAAGGCGGCGGGTGCGGTCCAATGTGATTGCGAGAACGACATGCTGCTTTTTATCGTAAAACGCCTGCTGTGGATGATACCGTCCCTGTTTGCCGTCAGTTTCCTTGCCTTTGTCCTGATCCAGCTGCCACCCGGCGATTATGTGACGACCTATATCGCCACCCTGGCCGCCTCCAACGAGGTCATCGACCACAATACGGCGGCGCAGCTGCGTGAACGCTTCGGTCTCGATGACCCGATGATCGTGCAATATCTGAAATGGATATGGGGCATCATCAGCCGCGGTGATTTCGGCATTTCGTTCGAATGGCAGCAGCCGGTTTCCGGCCTCATCTGGGAGCGCATGGCGCTGACGCTGGTTCTCGCCGTCGCCAGCCTTCTCGCCACCTGGGCCATCGCCCTTCCGATCGGCGTTTTCTCCGCCGTGCGCAAATATTCGATCGGCGACTATCTCTTCACCGCCTTTTCCTTTTTCGGCCTGTCCATACCGTCGTTCCTGCTGGCGCTGGTGCTGATGTATGTGGCGGCGGTGGAGTTCGGGGCTGATGTCGGCGGGCTGTTTTCGGCAGAATATGAAACGGCGTCCTGGAGCATTGCCAAGATGATCGACCTGATGGCCCATATCTGGCTGCCGGTCGCCATCCTTGCCGTGTCTTCCACCGCAAGTCTCATCCGCGTCATGCGCGCCAACATGCTGGACGAATTGCCCAAGCCCTATGTGACCACGGCGCGGGCGAAGGGATTGTCCGAGTTCAAGCTGCTGACGAAATACCCGCTCAGAATTGCGCTCAACCCGTTCATTTCCACCATCGCATGGCTGCTGCCCAATCTCATTTCGGGCTCCGTGGTGGTCGCCATCGTGCTCAATCTGCCGACGGCCGCACCGCTGCTTCTGCAGTCATTGATGGCGCAGGACATGTATCTCGCCGGCGCTTTCGTGCTGTTGATCTGCGCGCTGACGCTGATCGGTTCGCTTATCAGCGACATCCTGCTTGCGCTGGTCGATCCGCGCATCCGTCTCGAATAGGAGGGCGCCATGAGCGATATCACCATGACCACCAATGCCCGGCAGGACCGCGCCGCCGTCGCTTCGCAGTGGCAGCTCATCTGGTGGGCCTTCAAACGCCACAAGCTGGCCATGGCCGCCCTGTTCATCACCATCGCCATGTATATCGTCGCGCTGGTGCCGGGCTTCTTCGCCATCAACGATCCGGTGCTGCAGAATGCCCGCGCCACCTTCCATCCGCCGCAGCGCGTCCACTTCATCGATACGACCGACGGTTTCTCGCTCGGGCTGCATTATTATCCGCTGAAGCTGACCCGCAATCCCGAGACACTGGCGGCGGTGTTCGTCGAAGATACGGCGACGAAAATCCCGGTCCAGCTTTTCGGCCGTGGTTACGAATATTCCGTGTTCGGCCTGTTCACCACGGATATCCACCTGCTTGCTTCCACCGACAAGACGCGGCCGCTGTTTCTTTTCGGCGCGGATCGTCTCGGCCGTGATGTCTTCAGCCGGGTCGTGCAGGGGTCGCAGATTTCGCTGTCGATCGGTCTTGTCGGTGTGTTCTTCTCGCTATTGCTTGGTGTCGTTCTCGGCGGCATCTCCGGTTATTATGGCGGCCGCATCGATTTCGTCATGCAGCGCGTGATCGATTTCGTTTTGTCTCTGCCCACCATTCCCATCTGGCTGGCGATGGCCGCCGCCCTGCCGCAGGGTTGGCCGGCGACGCTGCAATACATGATGATCACCATCATCCTGTCCTTGACCGGCTGGGCGCAGCTTGCCCGCGTCGTGCGCGGCCGTTTCCTGTCGCTCAGAACCGAAGAGTTCGTGGCTGCGGCCCGGCTGGATGGCGTGCCGGAAGGGCGCATCATCTTCCGCCACATGCTGCCGAGTTTTTCGAGCCATATCATCGCCTCGGTCACGCTTGCGGTTCCAGCGATGATCCTTGCGGAAACCTCGCTGTCCTTCCTTGGCCTCGGCCTTCAGCCGCCGACGATTTCCTGGGGCGTTTTGCTTCGCGAGGCGCAGAATATCCGCTCGATCGCAACCGCACCCTGGCTGTTCCTGCCCGGCGTCGCTGTTGTCGTTGCCGTCATGGCGCTCAATCTGCTCGGTGACGGTCTGCGCGACGCAGCCGACCCCTATAACAAGTGAGGCCCCGGATGAGCGATATTCTCTCCATGAAGCCAGCAAAGCCGCTGCTTGAAGTCCGTAATCTGGTCACCGAGTTTCCGGTCAGAAACGGGGTATTCCGGGCGGTCAACGATCTGTCTTTTTCCATCGACCGCGGCAAGACGCTGTGTGTCGTCGGCGAAAGCGGTTCGGGCAAGTCCGTCACCGCCCGCTCGATCCTGCAGATCATCGACAGCCCCGGCTCCATTGCATCCGGGTCGATCATCCTCAACCGCGCCGATGGCACGTCTCTCGACCTCGCAAAGCTCGATCCGCGCAGCCGGGCGATCCGCTCGGTACGCGGCGCAGATATTGCGATGATCTTTCAGGAGCCGATGTCGTCGCTTTCACCCGTGCACACCGTGGGTGACCAGATCACCGAGGTGCTGCGGCTGCATCTGAAGATGAGCAAGGCGCAGGCGCGGGCCGAGGCCATCGAGCTGCTGCGGCAGGTGGAAATCCCCAATCCTGAAAAGGCGCTGGATCGTTATGCCTTCCAGTATTCCGGCGGCATGCGCCAGCGCGCCATGATTGCCATGGCGCTGGCCTGCAAGCCGCAGCTTCTGATCGCCGACGAACCGACGACGGCGCTTGACGTGACGACACAGGCCGAAATCCTCGACCTGATATCGCGGCTGCAAAAGGCGCATGGCATGGCGGTGCTGTTCATCACCCACGACATGGGTGTGGTGGCGCAGATTGCCGATGACGTGCTGGTCATGCATCACGGTGTCGCCAAGGAATATGGCACTGTCGAGCAGATATTCCACAGCCCGCAGGATCCCTATACCCGCATGTTGATCGGCTCGGTGCTGAAACTGGAGCAGAAAGCGGAAATCCGGCTTGCCCGCCCGCCGCTCGATCTTGCCGCAGCGCCCATCCTGGAGGTCAACGACCTCTCCATGCATTTCGGCGAGATGAAGGCGCTGGATGGCGTCTCGATCAAGCTGTTGCCCGGCGAGACGCTCGGCATCGTCGGCGAAAGCGGTTCCGGCAAGACCACGATGGGCCGCTCGATCATGCGCCTTTACGATCCGACCGGCGGCGAAATGCGCTATCGCCGGGCGGATGGCACGGTGGTCGATTTGGCCAAAATCGAAGGTGCCGAGCTGAAAGCCGCACGGCGCGAATTGCGCATGGTCTTCCAGGACCCGTTCGGCTCACTCAATCCGCGCATGACGGTGGCGCAGGTGATCGGCGAGCCGTTGCTGGTCAACGGCATTGCCAGGGGCAGGGAACTGGATGAACGCGTCTGCGCCCTGATGGAGCAGGTGGGTCTCGACCCGACCGGGCGTGAGCGTTACCCGCACGCCTTTTCCGGCGGCCAGCGCCAGCGCATCGGCATCGCCCGTGCCATCACGCTGAAGCCGCGCATCATCGTGGCGGATGAGGCGACATCGGCGCTGGATGTTTCGGTGCGGTTCCAGGTGCTGGATCTGCTCATGCGGCTGCAGGACGAACTGGGGCTTGCGTACATCTTCATCAGCCACGATATCGGCGTCATCAGATACATGTGCGACCGCGTCGGGGTGATGTATCGCGGCAAGCTGGTGGAAGTGGGAGAGGCGGAAAAGGTCTGCAACGCGCCGGATCACCCCTACACGCAGGCGCTTCTTTCCGCCATTCCGCGCCCCGACCCGCGCGACCGGGATCGCACCCGAAGGTTCCGTTATGTCGAGCCATCCGAGATCAAGAACGGGGTTGCGGCCCGATAACGTCGCGGCCGTTGCATCCTGCAATTCACGAGGAAGACTAAAGCATGAAAATCGATCGCATGCGGGTATTCGTCACCCGCGACAAGGACCGTCCCCGCGTTGTCGTCGCTCTCGATACCGATGACGGTCTGACCGGCTGGGGTGAGTGTTACAATCACGGCCCCGATCTCGCCCTGCCGCCGTTGCTGGATTATCTCTATGGTTTCCTTGCCGGGCAGGACCCGACGCGGGTTGAATATCTCTACAATCTCCTTCTGCAGCAAAACCGTTTTCCGCCCGGCGCGCTCGGTCTCTCGGCCATCTCGGCGCTGGACCATTGCCTCTGGGACCTTGCCGCCAAGGCGGCGGGGGTGCCGGTCTACAAGCTGCTGGGCGGCGAAGTGCGCGACCGTATCAAGGTCTATGCCGGGGTCTACACGGCTCCGGACGCTCCGGCTGCAAAGGAAGAGTTCGATCGTCTGAATGAAGACTGGGGCTTCACGGCCTTCAAGCTCAGCCCGTGGCGCCTCGATATCCACGCCCATCGCTGGGGCGAGGTGGTGCGCAGTTCTGCCGAATATTTCCGCTCGCTGCGTGAAACCGTGCGGCCCGACTACGACATTGCCTTCGATGCCCATGCCAAGATTTTCGAGCCTGCGGCCGCCCGCCAGCTCGGCAACGCGCTTGCCCCTTACGATCCGCTGTTCTTCGAGGAGCCGTTGCGTCCGGAAAACATCGAGATGTGGGGAGACCTGAAGCAGGGGCTGAACTGCACGCTGGCAACAGGGGAAAGTCTGTATAATCGCAATGAGTTCCTGCGTCTTCTTCAGGTAAAGGGTGCGGATATCATCCAGCCTGATATCTGCGTCGTTGGCGGCATTTCTGAGATGCGCCGCATCGCCACGCTTGCGGAAGCCCATTTTGTCAGCATCGCGCCGCATAACCCGATGGGGCCGCTCGCCACCGCCGTCAATGTGCATTTTTCCGCTGCCCAGCAGAATTTCCGTATTCTCGAATACCGGCTGCCGAAAGGGCAATGCTACGTCTATGGCGGCACCGATCTGGAAAAACGCGAGGATGAAACCCGTTATGTCGTCGACCCCTATCTGCCGAAGGATGGATATCTGGAACTGAGGCCGGATCGCCCCGGCTGGGGTGTCGAGATGGATGAAAAAGCCATGCAGGAAGATGGTTATGTTCACTGGCAAAGACGGGTGCCGAAACGGCCTGACGGATCCTATGCCTTTGCCTGAAACGGTTGCAATAAGCTGCGGGCCGTTTTCGGCCCGCCTGCGCCCCGCATGGGGCGGCAGGATGACCCATCTGCACCATGCAGACCACGGCGATATTCTGGTGCCGACAAGCGAGGAGGGTTTCGAGCCGCTCAACTGGCCGCGCGCCGGCGCATACCCGCTGTTTCCTTATCACAACCGGCTTTATGGCGGCTCATTCGTTCATGCCGGCGTTCGCCATGACCTCCTGCCACATCCGGCCCTTGCGCCGGATGCCATGCATGGACCTGCTCACCGGCGCGCATGGGAGATTTCCGACCTGGATTCGGATCGGGCACGGCTGTTACTTGACTATGAGGCTGACGGGGAATGGCCCTTTTCCTTCCGTGCCGAACAGTCCTTTCTGCTTGAAAACACCGGCCTCACCGTGGATCTGTCGATCACCAATCTCGCGGACGTGCCCGCGCCGATGGCGCTCGGATGGCATCCCTATCTGGCCGCCGGACTTGGTTGCGACGCGCGCACGGATGCCAGACTGCAATATCCGCTGGACCCGCAGAACGTGCCGACCGGCCAGCCGGCAGTCCCTCGCCACAACGCCGCCATTCCCGCTGCAACGGGATACACGTTGCATTATACCGACTGGTCAAATGCGCATGTGCAATTTGACAGGTTTTCGCTGCGGATCGAGGCCGATCCGGTTTTTGGCCATCTCGCCGTTCACCGCATGGACCGCTATCTTTGCCTCGAGCCCGTTTCCATGGCCGCCGGAGCGCTTGGCCTGCCGGAGACGCAGCAAGAAGCGTCTGGCGTCAGGATCATCCCGCCCGGAGAGCGCCTGTCGGGACGCATCCGGCTTTCCATCGGGCCTTAAGGAACACAGGGCAGGTGAGAACGTCATGCGCCTGCGTCGCACTTCACTCTCAAAAAAACGCCACATGCCCATATTTTGAGCGTGAAAAATCGTCGCTCAAAAATGCGCTTGACGTCGGCAAGAATTTCTCACCAAATGAACCAATATCAGATTGGTTCAGACAAATGGTGCGGCGTGGCAGCAGGCCCTAACGACAATTCCAACTACGCCTTGGCGCGGTTGCGTGACTATATTCAGGCGAATCATCTCGCGAGGGACGGGCGTCTGCCGACGGAACGGGCCTTTGCGGAGACTTTTAGCGTCGGCCGCCGTTCTATCCGTCGGGCGCTGGAGGTTCTGGAAGCCGAAGGCCTGATCTGGCGGCGGCAGGGGGCCGGAACCTTTGTGGGTGAAAAACCGGATGATTGGTCCGCCCAGGTCACGGAACTGGTCGCTGGAACGGATTTCATGGAAATCATGGAAGTGCGCCTGCGCATAGAACCGCAGCTGGCGCAGCTTGCGGCCATGCGCGCCAAACCGGCCGAGGTGGAGCGCATGCGCGCGCTTGTTCAAAAGACCGGCCAGAGCACGGATGCCGACGCCAAGGAATTATGGGATGGCTCGCTCCATCGCCAGATCGCCCAGAGCGCCGGCAACAAGCTTTTCCTGTCGATCTTCGATGTCGTCAACCGCATTCGCCAGGACGATGCATGGCAGTCGATCCGCGAGCTTGCCCGGCGCAGCGGCACGAATGGCAGGGCGTCTTTCGAACAGCATATGGCCATTGTCGAAGCCATTGCCGACCGTGATCCGGCGCGCGCCGGTGAAGCCATGCGCCAGCATCTTCTCATGCATCAGGAAAGGCTGATCCGCGCCACCTCGCTCGGCTTTCTGGAGGAAAACACCGGGGAGGGCAATGCGGCCGAGGCCGATAATTCGCTGACTGAGGCCTCCTGAGGCCACGGATGAAAACTGTCGTCCCGCAAGGGGCGGCCAATGACAAAAAGTCAAAATAACCAGACCAGAGGAACGAACATGAAAAAGATCCAGACACTGACTGCGGCGCTGCTCGCCAGCGCATTGCTCGCCGCACCGGCGCTATCGTCCGAATTGCGCATCGGCCTCAATGACGATGCCGATGTGCTCGACCCTGCGCAATCGCGCACCTTCGTTGGCCGCATCGTCTACACCGCCATGTGCGACAAGCTGGTGGATATCTCGCAGGACATGAAGATCGTGCCCCAGCTTGCCACCGAATGGGCCTGGTCCGAAGGCGGCAAGGTGCTGACCATGAAAATCCGCGATGGTGTCAAGTTCCACAATGGCGAGACGCTTGATGCGGCTGCCGTGGTCGCGACCATCGAGCGCAACATGACGCTGCCGGAATCGCGCCGCAAAAGCGAGTTGTCCTCCGTCGAGAAGGTTGAGGCGACGGGACCGCTGGAGGTGAAATTCACGCTGAAGACGCCCGACGTTACCCTGCTGGCACAGCTTTCCGACCGCGCCGGCATGATCGTTGAACCGAAGGCGGCCAAGGAACTGGGCGCGAATTTTGGTTCGAAACCGGTTTGTGCCGGGCCGTTCAAATTTGTCGAGCGTATCCAGCAGGACCGTATCGTGCTCGAGAAATTCGCTGACTATTGGGACAAGGACAAGGTCCTCGTCGACAAGGTCGTCTATCTGCCGATCCCCGATACAACCGTGAAGCTTGCAAACCTTCGCGCCGGCGACCTCGATATTGCCGAACGCATTTCGGCGTCCGATGCGGAATCCGTCAGGAACGATTCCAAGCTGACCTATGCCGATATAATCGGGCCGGGTTACATGGCCATGTATGTCAACATGAACAATGGCGCGCGTGCGGATAATCCGCTCGGCAAGGACAAGCGCCTGCGGCAGGCGTTTTCCTATGCCATCGACCGCGAGGCGATCGGCCAGATCGTTTTTGAAGGCACCTCCAAGGGTGGCAACCAGGCGTTCCCGCCGACGAGCCCATGGTTCAACCAGAATCTGCCGGTACCACCGCGCGATATCGACAAGGCCAAGCAGTTGATGAAGGAGGCGGGTTACGAGAAGCTCGACGTCGAGCTGCAGCACGCCAACAACACCACACAGACGCAGATGATGCAGGTCATCCAGTCCATGGTGGCGGAGGCCGGTTTCAACGTCACCCTGAAGGCGACGGAATTTGCGACGCTGCTGTCCGAACAGACCGCCGGCAATTACCAGCTCAGCCGTTCCGACTGGTCGGGGCGCATTGATCCCGATGGCAACCTGCACCAATTCGTCACCTGCAAGGGCGGCATCAACGATGTGAAATATTGCAATCCTGAAGTCGACAAGCTGCTGAACGAGGCCCGCGCCTCGACCGAAGATGCGGTGCGCAAGGAAAAATATGATGCCGCAAGCGTCATCCTCAACGATGACATGCCGATCATCTATCTTGGCCACCAGCCCTATGCCTATGCCATTTCCAACAAGGTCAAGGGCTGGGCGCCGTCGCCCGATGGCATGATCCGCCTTCTCGGCGTTTCCAAGGACTGACAGCTTTGAACAGGTCGCACGGCTTGCCGTGCGGCCCCCAGCACCTGACTCAAACGGGGGGCAATGCCATGCCTGTTTATATCGGCAAGCGACTGCTGGTCGCGATCCCGACGCTTCTCATCATTTCGATCTTCGTTTTCTCGCTGCAGAAACTCCTGCCGGGCGATCCGGTTCTTGCCATGGCTGGCGAGGAGCGCGACCCGGCGACGATTGAATTCCTGCGGGAAAAATATCGCCTCAATGACCCCGTTCCACTGCAATATCTCAACTGGCTGGGCGGCGTGGTGACGGGTGATTTCGGCATTTCGCTGCGCACCAACCAGCCGGTGCTGGAACTGATCGGCCAGAAGCTGCCGGTCACCATTCAGCTGGCTGTCATGGCGATGTTCTTTGCCATGGTCATCGGCATTCCCATCGGCATTCTCGCTGCCGTCAAGAAGAATACGTGGATCGACTACACGGCCAATATCGTGGCGCTTTCCGGCCTGTCCATCCCGAATTTCTGGCTCGGCATCATGCTGATCCTGCTGGTGTCGGTGAAGCTCGGCTGGCTGCCGGCGTCCGGTTATGAATCGATCTTCGTCGACCCTGTCCGTTCCATCGAAACCATGATCATGCCGGCCTTCGTGCTGGGCAACGCGCTTGCGGCAACGCTGATGCGTCATACACGTTCGGCGATGGTGGCGGTCTTGAGTTCCGATTATATCCGCACCGCCCGGGCCAAGGGGCTTTCGCCGCGTGAGATCATTCTGTCGCACAGTTTCCGCAACGCGCTGCTGCCGGTCATCACGCTGCTGGCGCTGCTCTTCGGCGAGTTGCTGGCCGGCGCGGTCCTGACGGAGCAGATTTTCACCATTCCCGGCTTCGGCAAGATGACGGTCGATGCGGTGTTCACCCGCGATTATGCCGTCGTGCAGGGCATCGTGCTCTGCACCGCCGTCGGTTTCATTCTCATGAACCTTCTGGCCGACATTGCCTATGTCCTGCTCAACCCCCGCCTCAGGGCGACCATCTGAGGCTGATATCATGACCGTTCTCGATCAAAACCTATCCGTACCGGCGACACGACAGGAAAGCCGCGCCTGGAAAAAAATGAAGCGCAACAAATCGGCGCTTGTTGGCATGACCATTGTGCTGTTCTTCGCCGTGCTTGCCATAGCCGCACCGATCCTGCCGATTGCCGACCCGGTTGCGACCAGCTGGTCGGCCATCCGCAAGGCGCCATCGGCGGCCCACTGGCTCGGCACCGACGATCTTGGCCGCGACATTCTCTCGCGCATGATCTATGGCGCCCGCGCCTCGCTGATGGCAGGTGTCGTCTCGGTGATGATCGCGGTGGTCATCGGCGTGCCCTTCGGCCTGATTTCGGGCTATTTCGGCGGCTGGGTGGACATGGTCATCTCCCGTATCACCGAAGCGCTCCTCGCGATGCCCTTCCTGATCATGGCGATCGCGCTCGCCGCCTTCCTCGGCCCGAGCCTCACCAATGCGATGATCGCCATCGGCCTTTCCGCCATGCCGGTTTTCGTGCGGCTGACGCGCGGGCAGGTGCTGGCGGTCAAGATGGAGGATTATGTCGAAGGCGCGAGGTCCATCGGCCTCAACCACATCGACATCATGACCCGCTACATCCTGCCGAATGTCTTTGCCCCCATCATCGTGCAGGCGACGCTGACGGTGGCGACCGCCATCATCGCAGAGGCGAGCCTTTCCTTCCTCGGGCTTGGCCAGCAGGCACCGGCGCCCTCCTGGGGTTCGATGCTGAACACCGCGAAGAATTTCCTCAGCCAGGCGCCGTGGATGACGATGTGGCCCGGCATCGCCATCTTCCTCGTCGTCATCGGTTTCAACCTTCTGGGTGATGGCCTGCGTGACGCGCTCGATCCGCGCGAAGCATGATTTTTTACAAGGAATATCGGAATGACTGAATTCACAACACGCCCTGAAATCCTTGGCACCTTCGGCGTCGTCACCTCAACGCACTGGATCGCCTCGGCCGTCGGCATGGCCATTCTCGAAAAGGGCGGCAATGCTTTCGACGCCGCCGTCGCCACCGGTTTCGTGCTGCAGATCGTCGAGCCGCATCTCTGCGGTCCGGGCGGGGATATGCCGGCCGTGTTTTATTCAAAGCAGAAGGACAAGGTCGAAGTCATCTGCGCACAGGGTCCGGCCCCGAGCGGTGCGACGATCGAACATTACACTTCGGAAGGGCTGAAACTGATCCCCGGCGACGGGCTGCTGGCCACCGTCATCCCCGGTGCCTTCGACGGCTGGATGCTGATGCTGCGCGATTATGGCACGATGAGCGTGCGCGACGTGCTGGAACCCGCCATCTATTATGCCGAGCAGGGGCATCCAACGCTGCCGCGTGTCTCCGCCACCATCAAGGGGCTGGCCGATTTCTTCGAGAAGGAATGGCCGACATCCCATGAGACATGGCTGCCGGGCGGCGCGGCTCCCGAGCCTCACGCCAATTTCCGTAATCCGGTTCTGGCTGCGACCTATCAGCGGATTATCACCGAAGCCGAAGCGCGCACCGGCCGCGAAAACCAGATCGAGGCGGCGCGCGATGCCTTCTACCGGGGTTTCGTTGCGGAAGCTATCGACAGTTACGTAAAGACGGCGGAAGTCATGGATGCCAGCGGCGCACGGCACAAGGGCGTGCTGACGGCGCAGGATATGGCCGGGTGGAGCGCGACCGTCGAAGCGCCGCAGACGCTTGATTATCACGACTGGACGATTGCGAAGACGCCCGCCTGGGGACAGGGTCCGGTTCTGCTGCAATCGCTTGCGCTGCTGAAGGGCTTCGACATTGCCGCGATGGACCCGTCCGGGCCTGATTTCATCCACACCATCGTTGAGGCCATGAAGCTCGCCTTTGCCGACCGTGAGGTCTATTACGGCGACCCGGAATTTGGTCAGATACCAACGGAATATCTTCTCTCCGAGGGGTATAATTCCGGACGCCGGGCGCTGATCGGCCGCGAGGCCTCGCTGGAGCTGCGCCCCGGCACCGTGCCCGGATACGAAAATCAGGTGGACGCCACCATGGCGATGCTGGCCGAGATGAGCGGCAAGGGCACCGTCTACGAGCCGACCATGTCGCACCTGACGGAGAAGCGCGGTGACACGGTGCATATCGACGTCATCGACCGCTGGGGCAACATGGTGTCCACCACGCCGTCGGGTGGCTGGCTGCAATCGTCGCCGGTCGTGCCGGGCCTCGGTTTCGCACTCAATTCCCGCGCCCAGATGTTCTGGCTGAAGGAAGGTCTGCCGACCTCGCTCGCGCCGGGCAAACGCCCGCGCACCACGCTGACGCCGTCGCTTGCGCTGCATCAGGGCCGGCCCTCGATGGTCTTCGGCACGCCGGGGGGCGATCAGCAGGATCAGTGGCAGCTGCCTTTCTTCCTGCGTTACGCGCATCACGGCAAGAACCTGCAGGCGGCCATCGACATGCCTTTGTTCCACACCTCGCATTTTCCGGGCTCGTTTTATCCGCGCACCAGCTCACCGGGTGAAATCATGGTGGAAAGCACAGCGGGTGAGGCGACGCTCGATGAGCTTCGCCGTCGCGGCCACCGGGTCACGGTTGCCGATGCCTGGTCGGTCGGGCGACTGACCGCAGCAAGGCGGGATGCGGACGGCCTGCTGCGGGCGGCCGCGACACCGCGGCTGATGCAGGCCTATGCGGTGGGGCGGTGAGACCATGGAAACAAAACCCGTCCTCTCCGTCCGTAACCTGACCACGTCCTTTCTCGTTGATGACGAATGGAAAAGCGTCGTGCGCAACGTCTCCTTCGATGTTGCGCCCGGTGAAACCGTTGCAATCGTCGGCGAATCCGGTTCCGGCAAGTCCGTCACTTCGCTGTCGCTCATGCGTCTGCTTGCGCCTTCCTCCAGCCGGATCGAAGGCGAAGTGCTGCTCAATGGGCGCAATCTGCTGGCGCTTTCCGAAAAAGAGATGCGCGGCGTGCGCGGCAACGATATTTCGATGATCTTTCAGGAGCCGATGACCTCGCTCAATCCGATCTTCACCATCGGCCGCCAGATTTCCGAAGTCCTCATCAGGCACAAGGGGCTTTCGAAACAGGAGGCGCGGGCGGAGACGGTGCGGCTTCTGGAAAAGGTGCGTATTCCCAATGCGGCCAGTCGTTTCGACGAATATCCGCACCAGTTTTCCGGTGGCATGCGCCAGCGGGTGATGATTGCCATGGCGCTCGCCTCGCGGCCGAAGCTGCTGATCGCCGATGAGCCGACGACGGCGCTCGACGTCACCATTCAGGGGCAGATCCTCGATCTCATCAAGCTGCTGCAGGAAGAGGAGGGCATGTCGGTTCTCTTCATCACCCACGACATGGGTGTGGTGGCCGAAATCGCCGACCGGACGATCGTCATGTATCGCGGCGACGAGGTCGAGACCGGACCGACCGAGGAGATATTCAAACGCGGCAAGCACCCCTATACGCGGGCGCTGCTTTCGGCGGTGCCGAAGCTCGGCTCGATGCGTGACCGGCAATGGCCGACGCGTTTTCCGGTGCTCGACATGAAAACCGGTCTTTCAACCGAGCCTCAGGAGGTGGCCGAGACCGTGGCGAGCGGTCAGACGCCGGTCCTGTCGGTCAAAAACCTTGTCACGCGTTTCCCCATCCGCTCCGGACTGCTGGCGCGGCAGACGGGTGCGGTTCATGCCGTCGAAAACGTCTCCTTCGATCTGTTCCAGGGCGAGACGCTGGCGCTGGTCGGTGAATCCGGCTGCGGAAAATCCACCACGGGTCGCTCGATCATGCGCCTCGTGGAGCCGTCGTCCGGCGATGTATCGCTCGATGGCTACGATGTGATGCGGCTTGATACCACCGGCCTGCGCAACATGCGCAAATCCGTCCAGATGATCTTTCAGGACCCGTTCTCGTCGCTCAATCCGCGCATGACGGTGGGCACGGCGATTTCCGAACCGTTCATCAAGCACAGGCTGGGCACCACGAAACAGGCGAAGGAAAAAACCGCCGATCTCCTGGAAAAGGTCGGCCTGTCGGCCGATATGGCCGGCCGCTACCCGCATGAGTTTTCCGGCGGCCAGCGCCAGCGCATCGCCATTGCCCGGGCGCTTGCGCTTGATCCCAAGGTGATCGTGGCTGATGAAAGCGTCTCGGCGCTCGATGTCTCGATCAAGGCGCAGGTCTGCAACCTGTTGCTCGACCTGCAGCAGAGCCTAAACCTCGCCTTCCTGTTCATCAGCCATGACATGGCGGTGGTGGAACGCGTCAGTCACCGTGTGGCGGTGATGTATCTCGGCGAGATCGTCGAAATCGGCCCGCGGGCGGCGGTCTTCGACAATCCGCAACATGCCTATACGAAAAAGCTGATGGCGGCGGTGCCGGTGCCCGATCCGGCGCGGCGCGGTATAAGACGCAGCGTTTCCAATGACGAGCTGAAAAGCCCCATACGGGCAATGGGTTATGAAACGCCGGAGCGGACTTACGCGACCGTTTCACCCGGCCATTTCGTGCAGATGGCCTGAGGCGGCAAAAAGCGGGTCTTGAAGCGAATGCGGGTCGTCTGGAATAATGGTGCTGCCCGCACCACCGGTGCCGGCATTCTTTCGAGGTGGTGATGCGACGACTGGTTTTATGTGGAGTGCTGATGATGACCCTTGGCGCAAATGCTCAGGCTGCCGTTCTGGAAGCGGTAACGGCGAAGGATCACGTGCGGCTTGAACAACTGCTGAAAAGCAGTGGCGCCACCGAAGAGCGGAACGCGCAGGGCCAGACGCGTCTGCTGGTGGCGGTATGGCAGAACGACGTAGCGGCGGCGCGCCTGCTTCTCGATGCCGGTGCCGATGTCGATGCCCGCGACAATATCGAGGACAGCCCGTTTCTGGTGGCGGGTGCACAGGGCAGAACCGAAATTCTGCGGATGATTCTGAAAAAGGGTGCAAATCTTGAAAGTACCAACCGCTTTGGCGGTACTGCCCTCATTCCAGCCGCAGAAAAGGGACATCCGGAAGCTGTCGATATGCTGCTTGCAGCCGGTGTGGATGTCGATCACGTCAACCGGCTCGGCTGGACGGCCCTGCTTGAAGTCACAATCCTGAGAGATGGCGGGGCGGTATCGCAGCGGATCGTCCGGTCGCTTCTTGCCGGTGGCGCTGACGTTGCGGTGAAGGATTTTGACGGAAGGACCGCGCTTGCCCATGCCCACGAAAGAGGGCTGACGGAAATCGTTGCGCTGCTGGAGGCCGCCGGCGCGAAGGATTGACCGGCCGCCTGGCCGAGCGCGGAAGCCGCTTCAGGCCGACCTTTGCGCCAGCCCGGTGCCTGCCGGAAATGTCAGCTGCACCTTCGCCCCTTCACCGGGCTTGGAACTGATATGCGCCTCGCCGCCGCTCTGGCGCACGAAGCCATAGACCATGGCAAGGCCAAGGCCCGCGCCGCCATGGTCGCCGCGGGTGGTGAAATAGGGCTCAAACGCCTTGTCCACCGCCTCCGGCGTCATGCCAATGCCTTCGTCGGTGACCGATATCACCAGTGCATCCTTCTCGCAGGCCGCCACGATCGAGATCAGACCGCCATCAGGCATGGCTGCCGCCGCATTGAGGCAGAGATTGAGGATGGATTGCTCGAAAAGTGCCGGGTCGAGCGGGATTGTGGGAAGACCGTCATCGAGGTTGAGCGCGATCCGGCATTTGGGGCCGACCGCGATCTCGAGAATATCGGCCATGCCGCGCAGCAGGTTGGCGACATTGATGGAGCTTGGATGGATCGGCTGCTGGCTGCCGATGGTCAACATGCTGCTGGCGAGAGACCGGCCGCGATCCGCCGCCTTGCGGATGCGGGCGATGTGGCGGTTCTGGCGGTCGTTGAAGCCCGCCTCGCGCTCCAGCAGGCCAAGACTGCCGGTGATGATGCCGATCATGTTGCCCACCTCATGGCTGACCTGGTGGGTCATGCGCATGATGCCGTCCAGACGCTGGGCCTTTACGGCTTCCGCCTCCTGCCGATCTAGTGCCGTGACATCGCGGGCAAGCAGCACGATGCCGCCATCCGGCTGGCGCGACATCGATACTTCGATCACCCGCTCGTCCGTGGTGCGGTGGCGCACGACGGCGCGCTCCATCAGTTCGCCCTTTTCGCTCTCGAAGGGCAGCAGCATCGGATCGATTTCCGGGACCGGCTCGACAAACCGGCGGATCGGCAGTTTTCGCGACGAGCCGGAGCGCCCAACCAGTTCGATGATGCGGCGGTTCATGGTGATCGGCCGGCCGGTTGCATCAAACAGCGCTATGCCCTCATTCATGTTGCGGAAGGTCGAGCGGATGGTGCGGGCCGCCGCTTCCGCCGTGCGCCTGAGGCGCGAGACGCGGTCGACGCTGTCATGAAAGGCGCGGAATGCGTCGAGCAGGCGGATCAGCTCCGTTTCCGAGCCGCTATAGGAGGGTGGGCCGACATCCTTTTCGCCTTTGGCAAGCGCATTCATGCCGTTGGAGAGCGCCGCGATCCCGCGTGACACCCGCATCACCGAGCGGATGGAGAGGATCGCCACCACCAGAACCAGAAGGGAGGCGAGGGCCACGATGACCAGCAGGCGACTGAGCGCATCGGAGGTGGAGATCAGGTCTTCGTTCAGGCTGCGGGCAACCGCATCGCCCTGGGTTTCCGTGACATGGGAAAGATCGCGCGATACGGTGTGAAGGCGGGAGACCGAGGCGCGGATGGCGAACATTTCGAGGAGATAACGGCTCTGGGCCGCAAAGACCCGCTCATAGGGCTGTAGTTCGGCCACGGGCAGGCGCTCGCCGGGGTAACCCTGCTGGCGGGCCGTGGTTTCTGCCACATAACGGCGGCGCAGTTCGCCCAGCTGGAAAAGACTGTCGGATGCGGAGGCGGCCTGCACGATACCGTTCATGCGCCGGCGCAGCTCCGGGTCGAGGATGCCCTGACCGGTGGCGATTTCGCCCAGTGCCGCCGCCGCTTCCGCCTTGTGCGCCTGCGCGGCATCGGCATCCTTCGCAAGATCGAGCGTCTGCGCCCGGATAAGCTGGAGCAGTTCAACGATGCGTTCGCTCGCAAAGCCACGCACTGCCCGCTCGCCGCTGCCCGGCCCGGTCATCTCAAGCAGCAGGTCGACCTGCTGGACCACGGAGCGGCTTTCGCTGGAAACGCGATAGGGCGAGGCGGCATTCATCAGGAAAGGTGCACTGGAGACGAGATCGGAGACCTGCCGCGAGACCAGCGATGCCTTTGCTAGACTGGAAAAGGCCTGCAAACCATAGGCTGCCATCTCATCGCGGGCGCGCTGCAGGCCATAGATGGCGATGGCTGACAGGCTGAAGACGAGGACGCAGGTAAAGACGATCGCAAAAGGCAGGCGAAAGGCAATCGAGGAAAGGAAGGAACGGCTGATCACGGGGAAAGCTCGCCCTCATCGGTATGGAGCACATATCCCTTGCCGCGCCGGGTCTTGATATGGCGCGGCAGATCGGGGTTTATCTCGATCTTGCGCCTGAGCCGCAGCACCAGCACATCGACATTGCGGTCGATATAGCGGTCGCTTTCCGAACCCAGCCGGTCGAGGATCTGCGAGCGGCTGACGGGCTGGTTGGGCGTTTCGGCGAGAATTTCCAGCAGCGCGAATTCGGCACTGGTCAGCGTGCGGCTGCGATCCGCGAGGCAGACGGCCCGGCGGGCATCGAGATCGATCGCCCAGTCACCGAGGCGAAGGGCCGTGCGGCCATGATCACGTTCGCTGTCCTTCTCCTGTTTCAGCGAGGGAATCGTCCGGCGCAACACGGCCTTGATCCGCGCCGTCAGTTCGATGGGTTCAAAGGGTTTGACGACATAATCGTCGGCGGCGGTTTCCAGACCGAGAACCCGGTCGGCGGCGCTGCCGGCGGCCGTGACCATGACAATGCCGATATCACTATCGACCTTGCCGCGCAGCCGCTGGGCAAAGGTGCGGCCGGATGTGCCGGGCAGATTGTGGTCAACGAGCACCAGCTGCATCCTGTCCCGCGCCAGTATCTCGTCCGCTTCCTCGGCGGAGCGGGCGCAGGTGGGCAGCCAGCCCTCGGCCTCGACGAGGTCCGAGATAAGCTCGGCCATATCAGGATCGTCCTCGACGATCAGAATGCGAACCTTCTGATTAAGCACTGCATCTTCCTCCCGCCGTCATCATAGGCTCGGCTGCGGCGATCTTCAAAGGCTCGCTGGTTATCTCCCCTGTCATAATTGTAATATCTGTAATCTTGTTCGGCGGTGCGGTGAAAGATTGGTAACCATTCTTCGATTGCGGTACGGGCCGAATGTGACATGCTGTTGGTGGAGACTGGAACGGGGAGGTTCCAGGCAGGGAGGCTTTAAGTGAAACGATTGACCGCACTTGCGGCGAGCATGGCTTTATGGCTGTGCGGCGCAGGGCATGGCATGGCCGAGCCGAAGTTGAACGTCCTGTGCGGCGTCGACGAGGCCTGGTGCGTGGCCATGCAGCGGGCTTTCGAGGCAAAAAGCGGCCTTGAGATTTCGATGGTTCGCAGGAGCACAGGCGAAATTCTCGACCAGATTCGTGCTGAACGCTCTCACCCGACAGTCGACGTCTGGTGGGGCGGCACCGGTGATACCCATCTGCAGGCCGGCTCGGAAGGGCTGCTGGACGAATATCAGCCGCGGCACCCGCAGGATCTGTTGCCCTGGGCGCAGAATTTTTATGCGATGTCCGGATCAAGGTCCGCCGGCATTTATGCAGGGGCGCTGGGTTTCGCTTATAATTCTGAACTGCTCGCCAGAAACAATCTGCCGGCTCCCACCTGCTGGAAGGATCTGGCCAAGGATATTTATCGCGGCCATATCCTGACCGGCAATCCGAACTATTCCGGCACCGCCTTCACCATGCTCGCCACGCTGGTCCAGCTGTTTGGCGAGGAGGAGGCCTTCGGTTTCATGACGAAACTGAACCAGAATGTCGTGGGTTACACCAAGGTGGGTGCAGCGCCCGTCAAGGCGGCGGCGCGGGGCGAGGTGCTGATCGGGATTTCCTTCATGCATGACGCGGTGACCCAGAAGATCGAAGGATTTCCGCTGGTCATCGTCGCCCCCTGCGAAGGCACCGGTTACGAGATCGGCGCGGTCAGCATCGTCAAGGGCAACCGCAATACGGCCCTTGCGCAGGATTTCGTGGAATTTGCGCTGAGCCCGGAAGGGCAGGCGACCGGGGCTGCGGCCGGCCAGAACCAGGTGCCTTCCAATGCCCGGGCGACACTGCCGCTGACCGCACCCGATATATCGATGATCAAGATGGTGGATTACGACTTCGCCACCTTCGGACAGCCCGAAGAGCGAAGTCGGTTATTGAGCCGCTTCGACAGCGAAATCCACCCGAGCCAGACCCAGTAGGGGTCAGAAAACCGACATCCCAAAAGACAGCGTGCGCGCCGCAGGGCGCCGCGACCGGCAGCGCCATGTCCGCGCGTGCCCAGGAATTCAGACGCAAGCTACAGGAGGATAACCATGCGACTGACGATACTTTCCACCCTGCTTTTTGCCGGCACGGCACTGAGCGCCGTTTCCGCGCAGGCGGCGGGCGAACTGAACCTCATCTGCTCGGCCGATGTCGTGATCTGCGAACAGATGAAGGGCGATTTTGAAAAGTCGCACGACATCAAGGTCAATATGGTGCGCCTGTCTTCTGGCGAGACCTATGCCAAGGTGCGTGCGGAGGCCCGCAACCCGAAGACCGATATCTGGTGGGCCGGTACCGGCGATCCGCATATGCAGGCGGCCTCGGAAAACCTGACGCTGGAATACAAATCGCCGATGCTCGACCAGTTGCAGGACTGGGCCGTGAAACAGGCCGAAAGCACCGGTTACAGGACTGTCGGCGTTTATGCCGGTGCGTTGGGCTGGGGCTACAACACCGAAATCTTCAAGTCGAAGGGTTACAAGGAGCCGAAGTGCTGGGCCGACCTGCTGGCGCCGGAACTGAAGGGCGAAATCCAGATCGCCAATCCGAACTCTTCGGGCACCGCCTATACCGCGCTTGCCTCGCTCGCACAGATCATGGGCGAAGATCAGGCGATCGACTATCTGAAGAAGCTCAACGTCAATATCTCGCAATATACCAAGTCGGGTTCCGCACCGGTCAAGGCGGCGGCGCGTGGCGAGACGGCGCTCGGCATCGTCTTCATGCATGATGCGGTGGCGCAGACGGCGGAAGGCTTCCCCGTCAAGTCGATCGCGCCTTGCGAAGGCACGGGTTACGAAATCGGCTCCATGTCGATCATCAAGGGTGCCCGCAACCTCGACAATGCCAAGACCTGGTACGACTGGGCGCTGAAGCCGGAAGTGCAGTCGCGCATGAAGGACGCCAAGTCCTTCCAGCTTCCCTCCAACAAGACGGCGGAAGTGCCGAAGGAAGCGCCGAAGTTCGAGGACATCAAGCTCATCGACTACGACTTCAAGACCTATGGCGACCCGGCCAAGCGCAAGGCGCTTCTGGAACGCTGGGACCGTGAGGTTGGTGCGGTCGCCAACTGATCTTAACTTCGGCGACAGGCATCCCGGCTTTTAAAGCCGGGGTGTCCGCCACTCTTTCATCGGCATGAAATAAGCGAGGTCGGCCATGACACGTGGCAATCGCAGGCTGGACATCGTCCTGGCGCTCGGGGCTTTTGCCCTCATTCTTCTCCCCTGGTATCGCATCGAAGGCGGCTTTTTCAGCTTCCGCTGGCTGTCCGGATTTTTTTCCACCGCCAGCAATGCGCCGGGCGTGCTGCAGATACTGTCCTATGGAAAACCATGGCTTGTCGGCATCGTTCTTTTCTTCCTCGCCGCATGCCTTGTCCGGCCGATGCGTGATCCGATGCGCCGGGGCGGGTTGCTTGCCTTTATCGGTGCTGCCGGTCTGGTTTTCCTTGCCTTGCAGGGGCTGGCGATCGGCTTTACCGGCTGGACCTGGACGGTGAGTGAAAACCTCTTCGGCATGCTTGCCGATGGTCAGGCGTCCATGGGGGCGGGTGCCGTCGTCATGTCGTTCGTCTTCGTGCTTCTTTTTGCCTTCGGACTTGCCGAACGTGGCGTCATGAAAGGCGACGCTTTTGTCGTCGGCGCCATTTCCGTTCTGGTCTTCCTCGTTGCGGTTTTTGTCTTTTATCCGATCGGCAGCATGCTGATCGCCTCCGTTCAGGATTTCGACGGCTCCTTCAATGCCGATGGCTTTATCCGCAATATCAAGGATCCCGGCATCTGGAGCCTTGGCTGCGTCACGGGTGAAGAGCGTTGCGGCGTTGCCTGGCGCACATTGTTTCTCGCCCTGATGACCGCCTTCGGCTCGACCGTGCTCGGGCTTGGCTTTGCGCTGATCGCCACCCGTACGCGCTTTCCCTTCAAGAAAGGCCTGCGGCTTCTCACCGTTCTGCCGATCATCACGCCGCCTTTTGTCATCGGCCTTGCGCTGACGCTGCTGTTCGGCCGCGCTGGCGTCGTCACCGAATGGCTTTCCTATCTCTTCGGCATCGAACCCGGTCGCTGGCTTTATGGCATGACCGGTATCTGGATCGCGCAGGTTCTTTCCTTCACGCCCATCTCGTTTCTGGTGCTGATCGGCGTGGTCGAAGGCGTCAGCCCGTCGATGGAAGAAGCCTCGCAGACGTTGCGTGCCGACCGCTGGCGCACCTTCTGGCGGGTGTCGTTGCCGCTGATGAAGCCCGGTCTCGCCAATGCCTTCCTGATCGGCTTCATCGAGAGCATGGCGGATTTCGGCAATCCGCTGGTGCTTGGCGGCACCCATGGCGTGCTGTCGACGGAAATCTTCTTTGCCGTCGTCGGCTCCCAAAATGATCCCTCCCGCGCCGCGGTTCTGGCGATCATCCTCCTGTGCTTCACGCTTTCGGCCTTCCTTGCCCAGCGTTTCTGGCTGGCAGGCAAGAATTTCGCCACGGTGACGGGCAAGGGCGACAGCGGCGCGCATATTGCCCTGCCACGCGGCCTGTCCATTGGTGTTCACGCCATCGTCGTGCCGTGGATGGTCTTCACCATCGTCGTTTATGGCATGATCCTTGTAGGCGGTTTCGTGAAGACCTGGGGTCTCGATAATTCCCTGACCTTCGATCACTACATCCGCGCCTTTTCCGTCAGCTTCTCGAACGGCTCGATCGCCTGGACGGGCGTTGCCTGGAATTCGTTCTGGACGACGATGGAGATCGCGCTGGTTTCGGCGCCGCTCACCGCTGCCGTTGGCCTGCTGACCGCCTACATCATCGTGCGGCAGAAATTTGCCGGGCGGAACCTCTTCGAATTTGCGCTGATGATGAGCTTTGCCATTCCCGGCACGGTTATTGGCGTCAGCTACATCATGGCCTTCAACCTGCCGCCGGTGGAAATGACCGGTTCGGCACTCATCCTCATCGCCTGCTTCGTCTTCCGCAACATGCCGGTCGGCGTGCGCGGCGGCATCGCGGCGATGAGCCAGCTCGACAAGAGCCTTGACGAGGCCTCGCTGACGCTGCGGGCCAATAGTTTCCGCACCATCCGCAAGGTCATCCTGCCGCTCTTGAGGCCCGCGATCACGGCCGCACTGGTCTATTCCTTCGTGCGCGCCATCACCTCCATCAGCGCCGTCATCTTCCTTGTCAGCGCCCAGTACAACATGGCGACGTCCTACATCGTCGGCCTTGTCGAAAACGGCGAATATGGTGTGGCGATCGCCTATTCCTCGATGCTGATCGTGGTGATGATCACCGTCATTACCGGCTTCCAGCTCATTGTTGGTGAGCGACGCCTGCGGCGCGAAAACCGCGTCGCCGGCCTGCCATCCGCTTCCTCCGTTCCTCTTGCCCAGGAGAAAACCGCATGATTTCCGTAAAACCCGGCTCCGTCACCTTTCAGAATGTCCGCAAGACCTTCGGCGCCTTCACCGCCATTCCCGACCTGTCACTCACCATCGAGCCCGGCACGCTGGTAACCCTGCTTGGCCCCTCCGGTTGCGGCAAGACGACGACGCTGCGCATGCTGGCGGGTCTCGAACATCCGACCAGCGGCCGCATCCTCATCGGCGACAAGGATGTGACCATGCTGCCTGCCAATGAGCGCGATGTCTCGATGGTCTTCCAGTCCTATGCGCTTTTCCCCCACATGACGGCGCTCGATAATGTCGCCTACGGCTTGCAATCCTCGGGATTGCGCAAGGCGGAAGCGCGGGAGAAAGCGGAAGAGGGGCTGAAGCTCGTGGGCCTCGCCGGCATGGGCCACCGCCTGCCCGCCGAACTTTCCGGCGGCCAGCAGCAGCGCGTGGCGGTCGCCCGCGCTTTGGTGCTGGAACCGCAGGTGCTGCTGCTGGACGAGCCGCTCTCCAACCTCGATGCCCGCCTTCGCCGCCGGGTGCGCACTGAAATTCGCGAATTGCAGCAGCGGCTCGGTTTTACCGCCGTTTATGTGACGCATGATCAGGATGAGGCGCTGGCGGTTTCCGACCGGATCATCGTGATGAAGGATGGCGAGATCGCCCAGTCGGGTGCGCCGCGCGATCTTTACGAGGCCCCGGCCTCTGCCTTCATCGCCGACTTCATGGGCGAGGCGAATGTCGTCGGCTGCGAGGTGATCAGCATTGAGGGGCCCGATGCACTGATTCGCGTCGGCGGTATCGATCATCGCGTTTCGGCGCGCAATGCCCGGCCCGGTCCGGCCAAGCTTGCCGTGCGTCCGGGTTCGATTGCCATCGGCCAGCCGGGCGGGCAAGGGGTTGCCGGCCGGGTGCTGCACAGCGCTTATCTCGGTGGTCATGTCGAATATGAAGTCGAGACCGATATCGGCACGCTCTTCATCGTCGACCATGCGGTCGAGACCAGCCTGCCGCCGCAAAGCGATGTCACCCTCGGATTTAAGAACCGCGGCATTGCGCTGATCCAGTCCTGACGGGCGTCAGTCCTGCGGATCGGGCACGATCCACCAGAATAGCTGCACGAGGTCGCTCCAGGTGCGGGCGAGATCGTCGATCGCGGCATTCACCTCCATATAGAGGTGAATGCCGAGCAGCGTGAAAAGCCCCAGCAGCAGCCATGGCCAGATCGGGCGTCTGCCCGCTGGCTTCGGATCGTGCTTTTCGTCCTGATTGATGTCCAATCGCTGTCTCCCCGTCGCCTTGAGACCTAGGGCCAAAACCACGCGGCCGCAACCATGCGTCAGGCTGCGTGGCCTCATCCTCGCCATGAAGTGCGATTTCCTGCCACGAAAACACCCAGATTCATTCAGCCGCAGTTCACCCGCCGGAGCGCTAAATCCCCCCATCCCATAAGGAGGGAGATGACATGCGTAAGATGATTTTTGGCGCAGGAATGATTCTCAGCGCCCTGTTCGGCACCGGCGCGAACGCCATGCCGGTGGGTCAGCCATCGGCACCCGCGACATCCAATGTTCAGACCGTCGACTATGCCTGCGGACGCGGCTTTCATCTGTCGCCGCGCGGATATTGCCGTCCGAATGGTCCGCCGCGTTACGAGCGTGGCTGGGACAGGCGCGACCGCTGGGAAGGTCGCCGCGAATGGCGCGAACGTCAGGCCCGCAGAGAATGGCGGGAACGGCGAGACCGCCGCGACTGGCGGGAACACCGTGAATGGCGTGACCGTCGCGATTATTATCGCTGGTAACAAGATAAGGCCCTTCCTTAACCGGGAGGGCCTTTCCCGTTGGGGCGCGGCTTCAGGCCCGTGTGTCTGATATCCTCCTGGCGCCGGTTTTCCGGCAGCGGCGGCCCACGGCTTGCTCTCAAGGGCATTTGAGCTACTATGCCGGCATGGCGGGGAGGCCATGTTGAAGGAGGGTTCATGAATTACCGGTTTTCGAAACGGCGTATGGTGTTGAAGCTTGCCGCCACGGCAGCTTCTTTTTGCATGCTGGGAATGACGGCGAGCGCCGAGGGTTTTCCCGATCGGACCATTACACTGGTCGTGCCTTTCGCGGCGGGCGGCTCCACCGATGTGGTGGCGCGCGTCATCGCGCAGAAGATGGGCGATGAGCTTGGCCATCAGATCGTCGTTGAAAACGTTGCCGGTGCCGGTGGCAATCTCGGTGCCGACCGTGTCGCCCGGGCCGAGCCAGACGGCTATACGATCCTGATGGGCACGGTTGCGACCCATGCGCTCAACCCGCTTATTCTCAAAACAAAGCCTTACGATCCGGAAAAGGATTTCGCCCCGGTTTCCTTGCTGGTGGTGGTGCCGAATGTGCTGGTCGTCAATCCGAAGCTCAACGTCAACAGCGTTGCGGAACTGATTGCGCTTCTCAAGGCCGAGCCGGACAAATATGCCTATGCCTCTTCCGGCAATGGCACGCCGCTGCATCTCTCGGGCGAACTGTTCAAGAGCATGGCTGGTGTCAGCATGCAGCATGTTCCCTATAAGGGGGCTGGTCCTGCGCTCAATGATCTTCTTGGCAACCAGATTTCGATCATGTTCGACAATCTGCCGTCGTCGTCAGGCCACATCAAGTCCGGCACGTTGCGGGCACTTGGTGTAACCACGGCCGAGCGCGCCTCATCTTTCCCGGACCTGCCGACCATTGCCGAGACCGTGCCGGGTTATGAAACCTATACCTGGAATGCGCTCTTTGCGCCGGCAGGCACACCGGCCGAAGCGATCGACAAGCTGAATGCCGCCGCCAAGAAAGCGCTTGCCGATCCGAACGTGGCCGCGCGCATGGCGGAGTTCAGTGCCAAGATCGTCGCGTCGTCACCCGATGAGCTGAAGACCCACGTTGCGGCCGAAATCGCCAAGTGGGAACCGGTCGTCAAGAACGCCAATGTGCAGATGGATTGATCGGGAACGGGATCCCGATCCGTTGATATCACGTTGCGCGCCCCCTCCTGGGGTGCGCAGCATGACATGCCAGCTATAAGACCCGTGGACGAAGCCGTTATTGCCCGAGGAGGAACGGGCCTGTCGCATCGGCCAATGTGTCGTTTACGCATCACTTGCCACAAGGTTGCAAAAACCGGCTTGGCAAGCTCAAATCACTCAGCTACAAAACGTATCACCGCGTCAGATCAAACAAAGGGAGGCGTTGCATGACACCAGCATTCACCGAAATCCTCCCGCAGGGAATGACCCGACACTAGGTCATATCCATTCGCGGCCCGCCCTGCGCGCGCCCGACATGCGGTTTATTTTCCTTCATAGCCCGATTGATCTGACGGGATCATTTCGTCTCCCGTCCGGGCTGTGCCATCCAACTTCCGTTTTGAGGACCGGTTGCCGATTTTCTGGCGCCGTGCTGGTTAAAATGTCTCGCAAGAAGCTCGATTTCCGCGCCGATGCCTATCGTCATGTGCTCGGCTTTGTTTTTCACCACTGGAGCCACCGGCCGGCACTGGTGGGTTTCATCATCGTGCTGGTCATTGCCAGCACGCTGGCCGAAGTCATGGTGCCGGTTTTTTCCGGCCAGATCGTTGATGCCATCGCCGGCGGCAACGGGGCGGACAAGGCGCTGCACGCCTTTGTCATCGTAGTGTCGCTTGGTCTCACCAGCGTGGTGCTGCGCTGGTTCATCTTTAACGGCATCATCAGGCTCACGCTGAAAACCATGGCTGACGTCACCAATAACGGCTTCCACAAGGTGCAGCGGTTCTCCACGGACTGGCATGCCAACAGCTTTGCCGGCTCCACGGTGCGCAAGATTACGCGCGGCATGTGGGCGCTGGATTCGCTGAACGACCTGCTGCTCATCGCCCTTCTGCCATCCCTCGTGATGCTGGTCGGCGCCACCATCGTGCTCGGCAGCTACTGGCCGGTCATGGGCCTCATCGTTGGTCTTGGCTCGCTGATCTATGTCGGTGTCACCGTGGCGCTTTCCATGGGTTATGTGTCGCCTGCGGCACGGCTTGCCAATGCCTGGGATACAAGGCTTGGCGGGGCACTGGCGGATGCCATCAGCTGCAACTCGGTCGTCAAGGCCTTTGGCGCTGAAACGCGTGAGGAAACGCGGCTGGGCCACGTGCTGGTGAAATGGGATAACCGCACGCGCAGAACATGGCGGCGCGGCACGCTGAACGGCACCATTCAGAGCTTCATGATGGTGTCCATGCAGGCCGGCATTCTCGGCACCGGTCTCATCATGTGGCGACAGGGGCTGGCGACGCCGGGTGATATCACCTTCGTGCTTGCCATGTTCTTCGTGCTGCAGGGTTACCTGCGTGATGTGGGGCAGGATATCCGCAACCTGCAACGCGCCGTCAACGACATGGAAGAGTTGGTGCTGCTGGACAAGATGCCGCTTGGCGTCGAAGACAGGCCGGATGCCGCGCGGCTTGATATCGGCAAGGGCGAGATCTTCTTCGATCACGTCACGTTCCAATATGGCGCGCATCCCACCCCGCTTTATGATGACTTCTCGGTCACCATCAAGCCGGGCGAACGTGTGGGGCTGGTCGGCCATTCCGGCTCGGGCAAGACGACCTTCGTCAAGCTCATCCAGCGCCTTTACGACATCAGGTCGGGCGCAATCCGCATCGACGGGCAGAATATCGCCGGTGTGACGCAATCGAGCCTGCGCGGCCAGATCGCCATCGTGCAGCAGGAACCCATCCTGTTCCACCGCACGCTGGCGGAAAACATCGCCTATGGCCGTCCGGGTGCCTCGCGGCGTGAAATCGAGCAGGCGGCAAAACAGGCCAGTGCCCATGAGTTCATCATGTCCCTTCCAAAAGGATATGAAACCATGGTCGGCGAACGTGGCGTCAAGCTCTCGGGCGGGGAACGCCAGCGCGTCGCCATTGCCCGTGCATTCCTTGCTGATGCGCCAGTGCTGATCCTTGACGAGGCGACCTCGAGCCTCGACAGCGAAAGCGAAGTGCAGATCCAGCAGGCCATGGAACGGCTGATGGTTGGCCGCACGACGCTGGTCATCGCGCACCGGCTCTCCACCGTCAGGGCGCTGGACCGGCTGCTGGTGTTCGACAGGGGCAAGATTGTCGAAGAAGGCGACCATCAGGCGCTTATCCGCCTCAATGACGGCATCTACCGCCGGCTGTTCGAGCGGCAGGCGCTGGAACTGACCAAGGGCCTGGTGGCCTGAAACAACGAGACGCCGGAGTTCATCCTCCGGCGTTTCATCCGCAACTTCAAACCAGTGCCACGAACGCGCCGCTTTTTTCGGTTAGTGGCGTTCTCTCCGCAATACCAACAGGATGGTGAACCATGGATTTCAACCCGATCACAAAGCCGCAACGCCTTGTCATCAGGGGAAACCATATCCATGCCTTGTTCCATCACCCTTTCAGACCTCTCATGGTCCACGCCTGACGGTCATCCGCTCTTTTCCAACATCAATCTTCGCTTCGGTCTCGAACGGGCTGGCCTCGTCGGGCGCAACGGCGTCGGCAAGACGACGCTTCTGAAGCTGATTGCCGGGGAATTGTCACCGTCCGCCGGCACGGTCTCCGTCTCCGGCAGGATCGGCGTTCTCAGGCAAATCGTGCAGGTCATGCCCGGGGAGACCGTCGCCGATCTTTTCAATGCGCGTGACCCGCTCAAGGTTCTTTCCCGCGCCCAGGCGGGGCTGGCCACACTCGAAGAGCTTGGCGACGTCGACTGGATGCTAGAGGAAAAAATTGCCGATGCGCTGGCTGCGGTCGGGTTGGACGCTTCGCCGTCAACGCTGCTTTCGGCACTGTCCGGCGGGCAGCGCACACGGGCGGCACTTGCGGCCCAAATCCATGCCGCCCCGGACTTCCTTATCCTCGACGAACCGACCAACAATCTCGACCGTGACGGTCGTCTGTTCGTCGCCGATTTTCTGGCGGGTTGGCGTGGCGGAGCGATTGTCGTCAGCCATGATCGGGAACTTCTTGATACATTTGATGCGATCGTCGAAATGACGACGCTGGGCGCAACCCGTTATGGCGGCAACTGGAGCCATTACCGCGCGCAAAAGGCACAGGAACTCGCCGCCGCCGAACAGGATCTCGCCAGCGCCGAGAAGCGCCTTGCCGAGGTAAAACGTCGGTCGCAGGAAGCACTGGAACGCAAGGCAAGGCGCGACGCAAAGGGCGCCGCCAAAGCGGCAAAGGGGGATATGCCCCGCATTGCCGCCGGCGGCATGAAGAGGCGAGCCGAGAAAACCAGCGGCGACAATGCCAATCTCGCCAGTCGCCTGAAAGCCGAAGCGACCGAGGATTTGCAGACGGCGCGCCAGCGGATCGAAATCCTTCAGGACCTTACTGTCACCCTGCCACCCAGCGGGTTGCACAAGACCAGGACCGTGCTGAGCCTGCAAAACCTGACCGCGGGCTATTCGGGAAAACAGCCCGTATTCGCCGATCTGTCCTTCGAAATCACCGGCCCGCAGCGCGTGGCCGTGACAGGCCCGAACGGCTCGGGAAAAACGACGCTGCTTTCCGTGATCAGGAATGAACTGCAGCCATTGTCAGGGACGGCCCACCTCGGTGTGACGTCCGTCTTTCTGGACCAGCAGGTCAGCCTGCTGGATCCGAAGCTGTCGATCCGCGACAATTTCCTTCACCTCAACCCGCAGGCCGGGGAGAACGCCTGCAGGTCAGCGCTTGCCCGCTTCATGTTTCGTGCCGATGCCGCCTTGCAGATCGTCGGAACACTTTCGGGTGGCCAGATGCTGCGCGCAGGTCTCGCCTGCGTTCTTTGTGGTCCGCAGCCGCCGCAACTGCTGATCCTCGATGAACCGACGAACCATCTGGATATCGATTCCATTGCGGCCGTCGAGGCCGGCCTGCGGGCCTATGACGGCGCGCTCCTGGTTGTCAGCCATGATGAAGCGTTTCTCGGCAAGATTGGCATCGACCGACGGCTTACCCTTGGGCGGCCGTGAGGCGCCGTGATTGCGCACGTCGAAGCCGGACGTCCATCTGCCGTTTCGCCTGGATGTCTCCTTTTCTCATGGCGACCGCGCTCCCCTCAACCCACGCGGCAACGGCACCCTCGTCGTCTCCGAGATGCATAAGGCATTCGCCAAGTGCCGCCCAGGCGGCCGAGTAGTCGGGGTCCTGGTGAACCGCCTCGCGCAGATGTTGCGCCGCATCGTCGAATTGCCGCGCGGCCATCAGGGCCTTCGCCAGTGAAAAGCGCAGGAGCGGAGCATCTTTACCGTCTTCCAGCATCTTCAGGAGTTTCTCGATCATCGTCATTCCATTGCAATGGTGGGCTTCATGCAAATCGATACGACGTCAAGCGCGGTTGAGGTCAAGCGGAGATTGGCACTTCCCCGGAGGAAACCTCCGCTGATGGAGCGGAGTGTTTCATCTTGATATGCGGCGTACCGCGACCGGATCCCAGATATCATCAAGCGGCCCTTCAAGGGCGGTGCGTGGGGGAATGAGCTGCGGTTCGATAATGGTGACTTCGGGCTCTGCGCGGTTCTCTTCCAGTAGTTCGAACCCTTTTTCGAGCATTTGCGCAATATCGGGTTTGATCATGTAAACGGGAAAGGGAAGAAATGACGCGAAGGGGTCGTAGTCAAAACAGCCGACGACGATGTCGCCAAACGCTTCCCCGTCATGACGCCCCATGAAACGAAGCAACCCTTCGAAGTTGATCGATGAATTGACGAAGAAACAGCGGGGAAGGCGGCCCCTGCGCTCGAAGAAGCGTTCGAAGGCCAGTTCTGTCATGTGCGGCGAATAGCCGGTGATCTCGATATCGTCACCACTCTGCACGCCGAAATAATCGGCTTTCGCGGCATGAAAGCCGTCAATTCGCTCGCGGCTGGCGTGGTCGTCATGACCACCGAACAGGATGACGTCGTCAGGACCGAGCGACCCACCCTTTGCCGCATGGGCAAGGATTGCCGATGTCAGGATTTCCGCGCCGTGCCGGTTGTTGGAAATGACGGACGACGCAAATTTGCCGGGCAGGTCGATATTGACGTGGGGAAGGGCTGCGCGGGCGCAGACCTGGTGAACGCCATCGGGATCGGTGACGCCAGCAATGAACAGGGCATCAATCGAATAGGCGATCAGTGTCTCGACGGTGCGACGTTCCTCCTCGGGGTCGCGCCGCCCGGAAACCACCATCGGCGACAGGCCGCGTTTGCGTGCCTGCCCCTCGAAGGTCTGCGCCATGGATGAAAAGAACCGGTTGTCATAAACCGGCACCAGAAGCCCGACGAGACCGGATTTTGAGCTCCTGAGGCCACGGGCCTGCAGATTGGTGGTGTAGCGCTGTGCCTTGGCGAGCGAGAGAATCTTGTCTGCGGTTTCCTCCGAAATCCGCCGCTTGCGCCACGATCCGTTCAACACTGCGCTCACTGTCGAGGCGGATGCGCCAGACAATAGCGACAAGTCATAAATGGTGGCTTTCTTGGAACTTATGCCTGTCACTTCGATCTCCCCAACTGATTCCGATTATTAGAGCACGCATCCCCTTGACGGAAGGGAGCTTCATGATATGGTTATTGCACCATCGATTGTGCAGTTTGGCAATATCGATTGTGCAGGATGGTTGCTATGGGAGTGGCAAGGGAGAGTCTCGAATATGCGAGATGAGAGATTTGAAGCGCGGCAGGGAAAAACTGGCTGCGGCGGATTTCGTTTGCCGATTTTTTGAGGAGGAACATCATGAAGAAAATTATTGCTGCGGCGCTCGGCCTGTCGCTTGCGCTGCTCTCATCCGCGGCCTTCGCCGAAGGGCCGAAGGTTGGCGTCGTCGTCAAGATCGGCGGTATTCCGTGGTTCAACGCCATGGAGGCCGGCATCAAGGAGCAGAGCAAGAAGCTCGGCGTTGACGGTTTCATGGTTGGCCCGACCAGCGCCGACCCGGCGCTGCAGGTCCGTGCCATCGAAGACCTGATCGCCCAGAAGGTCGATTTCATCGGTGTCGTGCCGAATGATGCGAAGGTGCTGGAACCGGTGCTGAAGAAGGCCCAGGCCGCCGGCATCAAGGTCATCACCCATGAATCGCCCAAGCAGCTCGGCGCCGACTGGGATTTCGAACTGGCTTCCGCCAAGGGTTTTGGTGAAGCGCATGGCAAGCTTCTGGCGGAAAAGATGGGCGGCAAGGGTTCTTATGCCGTCTTCGTCGGTTCGCTCACCGTGCCGCTTCACAATGCCTGGGCCGATGCCGCCATCGCCTATATCAAGGCCAATTATCCGGACATGAAGCTCGTCGGCGATCGCTACGGCGTCGCCGAAGATCTCGACAAGAGCCGGTCGACGGCGCTTGACCTGATGTCCGCCAATGCCGACCTGAGCGGTTTCCTTGCCTTTGGTTCGCAGGGACCGATCGGTGCCGGGCGTGCCGTCGAAGAGCGGCGCAAGGATGGCAAGGTCTTCGTCATCGGCCCGTTTTCGCCGGGGCAGGGCGCTAAGCTGATCAAATCGGGCGCGTTGACAGGCGGATTCATGTGGAACCCGAAACAGGCCGGTGAGGTCTTCATCACGCTCGCCGACCGTATCGCCAAGGGCGAAACGCCCAAGGCCGGCGACAATATCGAAGGTCTCGGCACCATCAATCCCGAGGGTAACACCATCGTCGTCGATCAGCTTTTGAAGATCGACAAGGAAAGCATCGACAAGCTCGTTTCCATGGGCCTCTGATCCTCCCCGGAGCCGCAGGCGTCGCGCGAGACGAAAAGCTCGCGCGACGCCCATCCCAAGAAACATGCCGAGCGCCACGTCTGCGATGCTTTCGCGGCGAAAGGAGAGATACGCTATCATGAGCGCAGAACCGCTCCTGTCCCTCAAGAATGTCAAAGTCACCTTTGGCGGCGTGCGCGCCCTGAAAGGCGTTTCTTTCGAGGTCAATCCCGGTGAAGTGCATTGCCTGGCCGGTGAAAACGGCTGTGGCAAAAGCACGCTGATCAAGGTCATAACAGGCGTTTATACACCCGAAAATGATGCTGAACTGTATTTCGACGGCAAGCCGATAGCCGCAATGACCCCGACACTTGCGCAAGCGCTTGGCATTCAGGTGATCTGGCAGGATCTGGCGCTGTTTGATGAAATGTCGGTGGCGGAAAATATCGGCTTTCAGTACGCGGTGAACGGCAGATACGGGCTGGTCGACAAAGGCGCGATCGCAAAAGCGGCCGAGAAGGCTTTGGCCCGGCTCGGCGTCGAGATCGATCTCGACAAGCCGCTCAAGGAACTGCCCATCGCCCAGCGTCAGATCGTGGCGATTGCCCGTGCACTGGTCGGGGAAGCGCGCCTCGTTTTCATGGACGAGCCCACCGCGTCGCTGACGCAATCGGAAACGGACTACCTGATCGACATCGTCCGCAACCTCTCCGCCTCCGGCGTTGCGGTTGTGTTCGTCTCGCACCGGCTGGCGGAAGTGCTTGAGATTTCGGACCGCATCACCGTGCTGCGCGATGGGTCGCTTGTCGGAGTCTTCCCGGTTGAAGGCATGACCCAGTCACGCGTGACCGAACTGATGACCGGCCGCAACTTCGACAGCGCCGTCATCGCTGCCGATCACGATGACAAGCCGGTCGTTCTGTCCGTCCGCGGGCTCAGCCGGGTCGGTGAGTTTGAAGATGTGTCTTTCGATCTGCGGCAGGGCGAAACGCTGGGGATTACCGGCCTGCTGGGAGCCGGACGCACCGAACTGGCCTTGACCCTTTTCGGCATGCATCGGCCGCAATCGGGTGAAATCCTGATCGACGGGAAGAAGGTGAATTTCCACTCCAACCGGGATGCGATCCGGGCCGGCGTTGCCTATCTTTCCGAAGACCGGCTGGCGCTTGGTCTCAATCAGCCCCAGTCGATTGCCGATAATCTCGTCATGGCCTCGCTTGACCGTTTGCTGACGGGCGGCCTTATCTCGCCATCGAAAAAGGCGGATGTGGTTTCCCGCTGGATTTCAGCGCTCGGTGTCAAGATCGGCCTGCCGGAAGACCCGATCCGTACGCTTTCGGGCGGAAACCAGCAGCGTGTCGCCATTGCCAAGTGGCTGGCGATCGGGCCGAAAATCCTCATTCTGGATGCGCCGACCGTGGGTGTCGATGTCGGCGCGCGTGCCGGCATCTTCGAAATCGTCCGCAAGCTCGCAGCCGAAGGTCTGTCGATCATCGTCATCTCAGATGAACCGCCGGAAGTCTATTTCAACACAGACAGGATCATTCACATGGTCGAAGGCCGGTTCCACGCCACCCATGATCCGCGACATGTGTCGCTTACCGAACTGGAGTCCGCCATCTATGCGTAGGCTCATCCTCGGACATACGACCGAATTCACGCTGCTTGTGGTCATGGTGCTGCTCTGCACGGGCCTGTCCCTTGCAACCGACCGTTTCCTCACCATCTCCAACGCCTTCGACGTGCTGAATGTCTCGGCGGTCAACATCATTTTTGCGGTCGGCCTGCTTGTCGTGCTGATTTCGGGCGGTATCGACATCTCCTTCGCGGTTGCCGCTTCCGTCGTGCAATATGTCACGGTGCTGGCGCTCAATGCGCTCGGCGGCGGCAACTGGGCGGAGGGTTTCATCATTGCCGGCGCCGTCGGCCTTGGTCTCGGCTTCGTCAACGCCTTTCTGGTCTGGCGGCTCAATATCATTTCCATCGTTGCGACCATTTCCACCTTCAACATCTTCTTCGGCCTGCTGATGTTCTTCACCAAGGGCGTGTCGATCTACGATCTGCCGGAATGGCTTTCGACCCGCGTGGTGTTTTATGAGCGCGAGATGCCGGATGGTTCCTGGGTCGAGCTGACATTGCCGGTCGTGGTCATGATCCTCTGCTGCTTCGCCACCTGGTTCATGATTTCTCGCACCACCGTCGGCCGCAAACTTTATGCTTTCGGTGACAATCCGGAAGGCGCACGCCGCTTTGGCATCAATATTGGCGCCATGCATTATATTTCCTTCGGCTGGCTCGGCCTGATGGCGGGCATTGCCGGGCTCATGCAGGCGCATTACGCGCAGGAGGTCGTGCCCAACGCGCTTTATGGCCGCGAGCTGGATGTTCTTGCTGCCACCGTGCTTGGCGGCGCGCGGCTTGGCGGCGGCAAGGGTTCGGTCATCGGCTGCGTGCTTGGTGTGTTGATGGTGTCCATCACCCAGAACGGCCTCAACCTGATGGGCGTGTCTCCCTTTGCATTCAAGATGATCGTCGGCGCCATCATTCTCATCGCAATCACGCTTTCCTCCACCCGGTTCGACAAGCTGCTGCCGGCAGCTTTGCGGACCTCCGCTAAAAAGGGGCGTGCGCAGCGATGAGCAGCTTCGTTCGGAAATTCAACGCGATTTTCGGTGCTGACATGGCCGGGCCGGTGATTGCCTTTGTCGCGGTCATGCTCATCTTCGGGACGCTGGCGGATAATTTCCTGTCGCTCGCCACATTCGGTTCGGTCGCCTTCCAGCTGCCCGAACTCGGTCTTTTGACACTGGCGATGCTGCTGCCGCTGCTGACCGGCGGGATCAATCTTTCCGTCACCTTCGCCGCCAATCTGTCGGGGCTTGCGGCAGCATGGGTGCTGCAGGCCCATGGCGGCGTGGACGCACCGCCGAGCGCCTTCCTGCTCGCCTGCCTCGCCGCCCTTGCCACCGGTGGTGCTGCCGGCGCCATGACCGGCGCGGCGATTGCCTATACCCGCGCGCATCCGATCCTCGTCACCCTGTCGATGATGATTTTCCTGCGCGGGCTCGGGGAGTTCCTGACGCGTGGCGGTGATGTTTCCGGTTTTCCGGCCTATATGGCGCCGCTTGGTCACGGCACGCTTTTCGGGCTGCCCATCCCGCTGCTGATCTTCATCGCCTGCGTCGGGCTGTGGCACGTGCTGCTGACCCGCACGAAGCTCGGTTTCGGTCTGCTGATGATCGGCTCCAATATCGAGGCGGCGCGTTATTCCGGTCTCAATACCCGCAAGATCCAGGTGCTCGTCTACACGCTCTCGGGTCTCATGTGTGCCGTCGCCGGCATCATCATGCTTGCCCGTTTCAACTCGGTGCGTGTGGGACACGGTGAATCCTACCTGTTGATCACGGTGCTGGCGGCGTTCCTCGGCGGCATCAATCCATTCGGCGGCTTTGGCCGTGTGCTGCCCGTCTTCGTCGCCCTGATCGTGCTGCAGCTCCTGTCGTCCGGGCTCAACCTTCTCGGCGCCAACCAGCATCTGGCAACGGCGCTGTGGGGTGTGCTGATGATTGTCGTCATGGCGGCGCGCGGCCTGTTTTCAGGTTACTTCGCATCTCTCAGAAAGAAGGTATGACGTGCAAGGCTTCGGTGTTCACGCAATGATGTGGTCCCTCAACTGGGATCATGAAAGCGCCAGGCGGGCCATTGCCGGTGCTGCGGATTATGGGCAGGATTTCATCGAGATTCCGCTTGTCGATCTCCCATCGGTCGATACGGCGCATACCCGCGCCCTGCTGGAGAAATACGGTCTGCGGGCTGTCTGCTCGCTGGTTCTGCCGGAGCCTGCCTGGGCCTCCATCCGCCCGGAAGCAGCCGTCGCGCATCTGAAGGCCGCGCTGGACAAGGCCTCCGAAATGGGGGCGGAAGCGCTGACGGGCGTCACCTATGGCGGCACCAGCGAGCGTACGGGTTTCCCGCCGACACAGGCTGAATACGACAATCTGACACGCGCACTATCTCAGGCTGCCGGCCACGCGAAGACGCTTGGCCTGCAATTCGGTATCGAGGCCGTCAACCGCTACGAAAACCATCTGGTCAACTCAGCCGAGCAGGCCGTGGCGCTGGTTGAGCGTATCGGTGCCGACAATATCTTTGTCCATCTCGATACCTTCCACATGAACATGGAAGAGAAGGGCATCGCCAGTGGCATCATCGCTGCCCGTAACCATCTGAAATACATGCATATGTCGGAAAGCGACCGCGGTACGCCGGGCTTCGGCAACGTTGCCTGGGACGCGGTGTTTGCCGCACTCGCGGCCATTGGCTTCAAGGGCGTGCTGACGCTCGAGAGTTTCGCCGCGATGCCGCAGGAGATGGCGGGTGCGATTTCCACCTGGCGGCCGGTTGCTTCAGGCGCAGACGAGGTCCTCGACAAGGGGCTGGCCTTCCTGCGCGACAAGGCAAGCCAGTACCGGATTTTCTGACCGCAATCATTATCGGGGCGAGGAACACCTTGAGCACAATTGACGATAATGCCCGTGAGATTGCGGGCTTGGCCCTCCAGCGTCTGGAAAAGGCAAAAGGCCGGCGCGTGATGATCGCGATTGCCGGCGCCCCGGGATCGGGAAAATCGACCATTGCCGAAGGTGTGGTGGATGTGTTGAACGCCGGCGGAGGCGAGCCAGCCGCGCTTTTTCCGATGGATGGTTATCACTATGACGATGCCGTGCTCGAAGAGATGAACCGCCGACCGTTCAAGGGCGCCATCGATACGTTCGATGCCCACGGGTTGCGACACATGCTCGGGCGCCTCAAGGCCAATGAGGATGATGTCATCGCCGTTCCAGTCTTTGACCGGGCGATTGAAATTGCCCGCGCAGGCGGCCGGTTAATCCCGCAATCCGTCGATATCATCGTCTGTGAAGGCAATTATCTCCTCGCCGGCCAGTCGCCGTGGAACCGCCTCAAGCCGATCTTCGATCTGACGGTTTTCGTCGATGTCGGCGAGGACGATCTGCGTGCGCGGCTCAGAAACCGCTGGCTGGGCTTCGGTCTTGCCGAGGACGAGATCAACCGGAAGGTCGAGGAGAACGATCTTCCGAACGGCCGTTTCATCATCTCGACGAGCACCGAACCCGATCTTCGCATCGGCAATCCGGGAAGCGGGCACATCCTAACCAATTGAAACAAAACTGAAAGAAATCCCCATGAAACACGGCATCTATTATTCTTACTGGGAACATGAGTGGAGCGCCAAGTTCGGCCCCTATATCGAAAAGGTCGCCAAACTCGGTTTCGATATCATCGAAGTCGCCGCCCACCATATCAACGAATACAGCGACGCCGAACTCGCCGCGATCAAGCAGAGCGCGAAGGATAACGGCATCATCCTCACTGCGGGCATCGGCCCGTCGAAATCAAAGAACCTGTCGTCGGAAAATGCGGCCGTGCGCGCAGCGGGCAAGGCTTTTTTTGAGAGGACGCTCACCAATGTCGCCAAGCTCGACATCCGCACCATCGGCGGCGCATTGCATTCCTACTGGCCGATCGATTATTCGCAGCCGGTCGACAAGCCGGGTGATTACGCGCGTGGAGTCGAGGGTATTCACGGCATTGCCGATTTCGCCAATGATCTCGGCATCAACCTTTGCATCGAAGTCCTCAACCGCTTTGAAAACCACGTGCTCAACACGGCGGCCGAAGGCGTCGCCTTCGTCAAGGATGTCGGGAAGAACAATGTGAAGGTCATGCTGGATACCTTCCACATGAACATCGAGGAAGACAGTTTCGGCGAAGCCATCCGCACGGCCGGCCCGCTGCTGGGTCACTTCCACACCGGCGAGAGCAATCGCCGTGTTCCAGGCAAAGGCAGGATGCCCTGGCAGGAAATCGGTCTCGCTCTTCGCGATATCAATTACACCGGTGCCGTCGTCATGGAGCCCTTCGTCAAGACCGGTGGCACCATCGGTTCTGATATCAAGGTGTGGCGTGATCTGAGCAACGGCGCTGATGTCGCCAGAATGGACGAGGACGCCCGCAACTCCCTGGCATTTTCCCGTTTCGTCCTCGGCGGCTGATGTCCGGTACGTGGCGCTGACCATGCGGCCGTCATATGGCGCCGCCTGGTCTCGCAGGGATAACGCATGAGCGCCGGCGGCTGGCAGAGATCGCAATCTGCGAGTTGAAGAAAACACCTCTTATGCGCTAAAGCTCCGGGATATCCCGGGATCGGAAACGATCCGCCCAAGGCCATTATTCGCATGATCCCTGTCGCACTCCCGTCCGTCGAAGCGGTGCTTCTTGTCGCCTTCCTTCTTGCCACGACCTTTGTCTGGGCCGTCTGGACGCTGGGGCTGCTCATTCGATATGCGAGCGGCCGGCGGAAGCGCCCGGTGATCTTGCCCTACGGGCTGGTGACCGCCATCGCGGTTTTCACCCTGTTGCAGATCGCTGGTTTTTGTCTCGAGATGCGGGCCTATGACCGGGATAGGACGGCAAACTACCAGCCGGAACTGCTTGAACCAACCCGGCTTGGCCAGATCGATATGCCCGAAGGCACGAAACTCGAACTGGCCATTGCCAATAACAGGGATGCCTTCAGCCGCGCGGTGTTTCCGCATCCCGTGCGCGTTGCAGATATCGATGCCGTCGAAATCGCCCGCTATATCGCGATAAAAACCAACGACAACTACGAAACCATTGGCTTCACCCCCGACAACATGCGGATAACCGGCAATGGCGTAACCACCCAGAGCGGCTGGCGTTGCGACGCGACCCGGCCGGTGGAGTTTGATCTGCGGCTCGATGGCGGCATATCCGCCTTCAGCAGATGCATTCTTGCCGATGGCAATGTCGTTGATGGCATCACGCTGCCGATGGGCACCTCCCTGTACGCCTCTACCGGCAATGTCTATATCGACGGCTTCGTCGATTCCGACAGATGGGTTCTCGGCACGCCGCAGGGTCAGACCATCCACGTCGATAATTTCGATCTCTCCGATGCGACGATTGCCCTTGATGATGAACGAAAACTCTACGAAATCAAAAGCGCGGTCCTGTCAAAGGAGGCGATGCTCGGCACGCGCCGCCATGCGGCCGGAACCCATGTTCGCTATAATGCCCGGCACCTTCGGAAAGATTACCCAGCCGCATGGCTGCTCACCCCACCTCTGCCTGATGTTGATCCTCAGCCGTCATCGCCCGCAAGCCTCGTGCAGAACAGGGAAGGAGAGGTTCTGGCCACCCCGGCGGATTGAACAGGACCGGGCAGGGATGCGGCGAAATGGCCCGCCCGCGAGCACGCGCTGAACGCTGGGATCAAGCAAAATTGAGTCCTGTTAAAGGGCTGTGGTCAGGCCTGTTTGCGATTGGCCGTTGCCGTTTCGATGCCTGAAGCCAGGTGGCTATCGAACCAGGCGATCATTTTGCGAAGCTTCTCTTCGGCGGGCGTGACGTCACCTGCGTTCACGAGTTCAGCCGCAGCCTGAGACATGGCAAGCAGAATGCGCGCGGTTTCTGGCACATAGGGCAGATCGACCCCCGCATCGTGGCGTTCGCGTATAATCTGATAACGTAGCTTTTCAGGGTAAGTCCATGCGCTCACAAGCAAATCCTGGACGCTGACCTCTTGGCCTGCGATATCGATCACCGCATCGCGGTCGGCCTCAACATATCCTGACGCCTCTATGCGCTCGCAGGCATTGATTGCGGCATTCATCAGGTCCCTGACCACGTTCCAATCTGTTTTCATCGCATCCTCCTTACCGACTGCGCAGGCCGGCCGACGGTATGTCGATGCTCCGTCGCATGCAATGTCTACGGAAAGTGGCCAGCGAAATCGTTTTTCCCACGTGTATCGAGAACGATCTCAAACACCGCGAACAGCTGTCAAAAGATACTGTGATGTCGCAGGTGGCAGCCGGTGATGGATCGCGGGCAGGCGCGATCCATCATTGCAATCGTTTTTCACCGTTCCCGGTAAAAGATCATGCCGCCATGGTGGAGGACGTCATCTATGAACGTTCCATCTGCGGTAAAGCCGGTATCGTCCCGGTAATCGATGTGATTGCCGGTCACGACGTAACGGCCCTGATAGGCGCTTTTGCGGTTGCCGCGGGCTTCATCATAACGCCCGTTGGCCAAAAGCTCCTGACGGACATGGCCGTCACCTGTCACCCACATGCCGACATACGGGTGAGCTTGCGGGGGCGTGGAACCGGCGCCGGTTTCGCTCCCCGTCAGCATGGCGATGGCAGCGGCAACGGGTATTGTCATGTTTTTCATCTGTTTTCCTCCTCAGGCGGCAGCCGTTGGGCGAACAACGATCTCGTTCAGATCGACGTCATCAGGCTGTTCGATGGCGAAACGCACCGCGCGGCCGATGGCATCGGGCTTCAGCGCAATGGCGCGGTAGGTTTTCATGGCCTCGGCTGCTGCCGGATCGGTGATCGTTTCCGCCAGTTCGCTTTCCACCACACCGGGATGAATGCAGGTGACGCGCAGATCCGGCCGTTCCTGCCGCAACCCGTCCGAAATCGCCCGGACGGCAAATTTCGTGGCGCAGTAGACGGCCGCGGTTGGCACCACCGACAGCGCCCCGATGGAAGCGATATTGATGATGTGGCCGGAACCGCGCGACGTCATTTCCGGCAGCACGGCCGCGATGCCGTGCAATACGCCCTTGATGTTGACGTCCACCATGCGGTCCCATTCGTCGACCTTCATCGAGGCCATCAGGGAAAGCGGCATGACGCCGGCATTGTTGATCATGACATCGACCCGGCCGAAGGTTTCGCGGGCCTTCTCCGCGAAGTCGGCCACGTCGGCACGGTTGGTGACATCCAGTCGGCTGACCGCCACCTGGACGTTGCCCGCTTCCCGGATCTCCTTTGCGAGTTCCTCCAGCCGCTCCGTGCGGCGGGCGCCGAGCATGAGTTTTGCACCAGCCTTGCCGAGTTCACGCGCGATACCCGCGCCAATGCCGCTGGAGGCTCCCGTGATGAGAACAACCTTGTCCATCGTTCTGTCCTTCCTTTTTGAAATCACCGCTCTTTTGCGGTTGCATGAAAGATAGACAGGCAGCATTGTTGAGATAAGATGCCTATTAATTTCCATAGTGGTAAGGAGAGCTAAACAGTGACGCTCGATCTGAACGCTCTCTCGGTCTTTGCGCTGGTGGCGGAGCTGAAGAGTTTTAGCGCTGCGGCCGACCGTATGGGCGTGTCACGTTCCGCCGTCAGCCAGACAATTCGGCGGCTGGAGGAAATGCTCGGCCTGGCGCTGGTGCTGCGCACCACCCGCAGCGTCAGTCTCACTGAGGCGGGTGAGGGGCTTTATGCCAATATCGCGCCGGCCATAGCCGAAATGTCGGCGGCGGTGGAACAGGCGGGCGAATTGCGCGAAAGTCCGAACGGGCTGTTGCGGCTTGCCGTTTCTTCCATTGCAGAAAACTTCCTGTCCGGCCCGCTTCTTGCTGGCTTCACCGCCGCCTATCCCGACGTTCACCTCGATGTCGTGGTGACCGATGAGGAATTCGATATCGTTGCCGAAGGCTATGACGCAGCCGTGCGGCTGGGCGAAGTGATCGATGAGGACATGATCATCGTGCCGATATCCGGGGATGTGCGGCAGCTGGCAGTCTGTTCGCCTGATTATCTCAAAGGCAGCAGCAAGCCCATTCACCCGAAAGAACTGGCGCATCACCGGTGCATTGGCTGGCGGTCGGCTCCGCGCAGTGCACCCTATCGCTGGGAGTTTGCTGAGGCCGGGCGGGAATTCAGCGTCGCGGTCGCGCCGGAGATCACCACCAACGACATGGCACTGATGATCCGGATGGCGGTGGCGGGAGCGGGTATCACCTTCGGCATCGAAGATACATTCCGCAGCTGGATCGATCGCGGCGAGCTGATGCCGCTGCTTGAAGATTACTCGCCTTATTTTCCCGGCTTCTACCTCTATTATCCGAACAGGCGTAATCTGGCGCCCAAACTCCGGGCGCTGATCGATCACGTCAAGATATCGAGGCAACGCACGCGGTCGCTTTAAACGGTTATGGCCTGCCTTGGCGTGGATGCTGCTTTATCGCAAAACCGATGACAGAAATTCGCGGGTCCGCTCTTCTTTCGGCCCGCCGAAAATTTCCTCCGGTGCTCCCTGCTCGCAGATGCGGCCCTTGTCGAAAAAGCAGACCCGGTCTGACACTTCGCGGGCAAAGCGCATCTCATGGGTAACAAGCAGCATCGTCAGATCGTGTTCATGGGCCAGATCACGAATGACGGAAAGCACTTCGCCCACCAGTTGCGGGTCAAGTGCCGAGGTTGGCTCATCAAAAAGCAGGACACGCGGACGCATGGCAAGCGAGCGGGCAATGGCGACGCGCTGCTGCTGACCGCCGGAAAGCTGCACCGGATAATGATCCTTCTTGTCGGCCAGCCCGACCATCTTCAGCAATTCGATTGCCCGCGCTTCCGCTTCTGCGCGGGCGATGCCCAGCACCCGCACCGGCGCTTCCACGATGTTGCGAAGCACCGTCATATGCGGAAAGAGGTTGAAGCTCTGGAAGACCATGCCGACGTGATTGCGGATCTGGCGAAGATGCTTCTCCGAAGCCTGAAAGGGGCCTTTGCCGCCCTGTTCATGATAGGAGATGTCGGCAAGGGTAAGCTTGCCCTCCTGGAACGGTTCCAGCGTCATGAGGATGCGCAGAACCGTTGATTTGCCGGAGCCGGAAGGGCCGATAAGCGTTACTTTCTCGCCCTTTGTCACGCTGAAATTGAACTGGTCGAGAACCGTCAGAATGCCGAAACGCTTCGTGACATCGGAAAATTCGATCAGCGGCTGATTGGTGGTGTTGGTCATCGCAAGGGTATTCCTGCTTTTGGAAGCGCCCTTTGCAGGCGGCTGAGGCCTGCCGAGCAGATTATTGTCAGAAGGAGGAAGATCAGGCCGACGAGCGTCAGCGGGACCAGATATTCGAAGGTGCGCTCGCCGATCATGTTGGCAAGCCCCATCATCTCCAGAACCGTGACGACGGAAAGCACCGGCGTTTCCTTGATCATGGCGACGAGGTAGTTGCCCATGGCCGGAACGATGCGCGGAATGGCCTGAGGAATGATGATATCCCGATAGGTCTGCATGCGTGTGAGATTAAGTGCAGTCGCCGCTTCCCACTGGCCGTGATGCACGGCCTCGATGCCGCCGCGATAGACCTCGGACGTGTAGGCCGCATATTGCAGGCCGAGCGCCAGCGCGCCGGTCAGGAAGGCGGGCAGCACGATGCCGAAATCCGGAAGCACGTAATAAAGGAAGAACAGCTGCACCAGAAGCGGCGTATCGCGAAGGAACTCGACAACCAGCGCAGTCGGCCAGGAGATCAGCTTGACCCGGCTGCGGCGCAGCAGCGCAAAAACGAGCCCCAGAACCAGCGCGATGGCGAAGCCGGCGGCTGCCGCCTTCAACGTTACCATCAGGCCGATCAGTATGATCGGCAGGATCGAGGTTGTGTAGGTGAGCCATGTGGTGGTGTCCCATTCGTAGCCATACATCATGAGAAGATATCCTTACGAATGGCGGGTGCGGGGGAAGACGTTGCCGCGCCTGACGAAATGTTCGATCACCCGGATGATGACCATCAGGACGAGGGACATCGCGAAATAGCAGAGCAGCGTGATCGAATAGATGCTGGTGCTATCCAGCGTCAGGTTGCGGATCGACTGCGCCGCGAATGTCAGGTCGGCAATCGAGATCAGCGACACGAGTGAAGAAAGCTTCAGCGTTTCTATCGCCAGATTGCCGAATGCCGGCATCATCTCGACGATTGCCTGCGGCAGGGAGATGCGAAACAGCGTCTGCATCCGCGTAAAATTCAGCGCGCGGGCTGCTTCCAGCTGCTGCACGGAAACGGAGGACAACGCACCGCGCACGATCTCCGCGCCATAACCGCCGGCATGGGCGGCAAGCACCAGAATACCCGTGGTGATCGGATCAAAGCTCAGCCCGACCAGCGGCAGCGCGTAATAGAACCAGAAGAGCTGAACCAGCAACGAGGTGCCGCGAAACACCTCCGTATAACAAAGCGCGACCCTGGACAGGATCGGTCCGCCCTCGACACGCAGAATCCCGAAAAAGAAGGCAAGCAGCGTGCCGACCACAAGCGCTGCGAGCGTGATCGTCATGGTGACGACGGCACCTTGCCACATCATCGGCAGGTAGGCGGTCATGTCCATCTGGCGTTTTCCCAAGTTCCTGACGAGCGGTGCCCGGCGAAAACCGGGCGCCGCTGAGCTTTATTTTCCGGCGCAGAGATCGGCGACCTTCTTTTCGGCCGCTGCCGCGATACTCTGTTCGGACAGACCGTATTTGGACAGGATTTTCTTGTAGTCATCCGTCTTGCGGAACTCGACCAGAGCGGCGTCAAATGCGTCGCGCAACTCCTTGTCCTCGGGGCGGAAGGCGAAGCCGCCATAGTTGCGGACCGGATTACCCTTTACCACCGGATCCTCAAATGGCGTGACCTGCTCGACATTGGCCTGGTTCTTGGCCAGTTCGGAGACGGTGAGCTCCGTGGCCGCATAGGCGTCCGCGCGGCTCTGGACGGTGGGGATCGCGTCGGCATTGGCCGGAATGAAGACGATCTGCTCGTCCTTGACGCCGACTGCCCGCAGGAAGTCGACATTGTTGGCGCCCGAGACGACGGCCACCTTCAAGGACGGATCCTTGGCGATATCGGCATAGGTCGTCAGCTTCTTCGGATTGCCCTTCTTCACCAGCAGGCCTTCGCCGTAGGAAGAATTCGGCTCGGTGAAGGAGACCTGCTTGCAGCGTTCGGGCGAGATGTTCTGTTCTGCCGCCGCGAAATCGAAACGACGGGCCTTGAGGCCGGGGATCAGCGTGCCGAAGGGCGTCACCGTCCAGTTGACCTCCTCGATACCCATCGATTTCAGAACCGCATTTGCCACATCAGGGCCGATCCCGGCAGATGTGCCGTCGGGCTGCATGTAGGAATAGGGCACTTCGTTTGCCGTGGCGGCACGAATATATCCCTGGCTTTTGACCTCCTCGAGGGTCAAGGCGCTGGCCGAAGTCACGCCGATGGCAAGGGCAAGGGCGGAAAGCCCGGCGATTTTGGTGATGTGCATGGTATTACTCCTCTGGTTGGGTTGCGTGGTCCGTTTTCGGATCTCACGTGGGTTCGTTTGACTATGTGTTCTCCGTTACCGTGGCGATGACGGAAAGGCAGTCGCCGGCCTTGATCAGACCGGGAACGTGGCGTGCCGCGAGCACGCCATGCATGGATGCGCGATAATCGACTGGCGCGAGGCCGGTTTTTCCAACCGGATAGACCCGGGCGATGATTTCACCTGCCGTGACCGCGTCTCCCAGATCGCGGACAAAGGCGACGAGCCCGTCATCTTCGGCAAAGGTGAAGCAATCGCTGGAGGGCATGTCCAGCCAGCGGCTTGGTTGAACATCCAGCGAACCAGCCAGTATGCCGGCGTGGCGCAGCAGGTTGAGGCTGCCTTTTCGGGCGATGTCGATCGATCTAGCGCTCGCCGTGCCGGCCCCGCCAAGTTCGGTCGTGACAAAGACCTTGCCGAGTTCCTCGACGGTCGTATCGAGCATGCCGACGGCGTCGATTTCCAGCATCTTCATCGAATAGGGCGCTGCAAAGGCCGCCACCGCCTCAAAACAACGGGTCTCCTGCGCCTTGTCGGGCAATTCGTGAGCGGCGGCATAGGGCAGGAAGTCAAGTGTCCTGCCGCCGGAATGGAAATCGAGAACGATATCCGCAAGCGGTATCAGATGTCGGGTCACGTAATCGGCGATCTTCTCCGTCACCGTGCCGTCGGGCCGGCCGGGAAAGCTGCGGTTCAGGTTTCCCCGGTCGATTGGCGACGTCCGTGTGCCCGCGCGAAAGGCCGGATAGTTAAGCGCCGGCACGATGATGATGCGCCCGCTTACCTCACCCGGATCAAGCGTATGGGCAAGCTCGAAAAGTGCCGCCGGCCCCTCATATTCGTCGCCGTGATTGGCGCCGGTCAAAAGGGCTGTCGGGCCTTCGCCATTGGCGATGATGCAGATCGGTATCATCACCGAACCCCAGGCGCTGTCATCGCGGCTATAGGGGAGCCGCAAATGACCGTGCTGCACGCCTTTCGCGTCGAAATCGACGGAGGGCGTGATCGGCGAGGGGCGAGGAGCGGTGCTCAACATCATCTCAGCCCTTCACGAAGAGTTGCCGCGGCACATTCGACAGGCACTCGACGCCGGTTTCGGTGATCGCGATGCTTTCGGTGATTTCGAGTCCCATGTCCTCAAGCCACAGACCCGTCATGAAATGGAACGTCATGCCGGGTTTCAGCTCGGTGCGGTCACCGGGCCGCAGGCTCATGGTGCGCTCGCCCCAGTCAGGCGGATAGGACAGGCCGATCGGATAACCGGTACGGTTGTCCTTGATGATCCCGTATTTTTTCAGCACGGCGAAAAAGGCATTGGCGATGTCTTCGCAGGTGTTGCCTGGCTTCGCTGCCGAAAGTCCGGCTTCCATGCCTTCGAGCGTTGCTTTTTCCGCATCGAGAAATGCCTGTGTCGGCTTGCCGAGAAAAACGGTGCGCGACAGCGGGCAATGATAACGCCTGTAGGCGCCGGCGATCTCAAAGAATGTCCCTTCTCCAAGGCGCATGGGTTTGTCGTCCCACGTCAGATGCGGCGCCGATGCGTCGGCTCCGGACGGTAAAAGCGGAACAATGGCGGGATAGTCACCGCCGAATTCGGCGGTGCCGCGAATGCCGGCATCGTAAATCTCGGCAACAAGATCACATTTGCGCATGCCGGGCTCCACCACATCGACGATGCGCTTGTGCATCAACTCGACGATCTTGCCTGCCTTGCGCATATAATCGAGTTCGGTCGGGCTCTTGACTGCGCGCTGCCAGTTCACGAGACCGGCCGCATCCTTGAAGCGGGCGTTCGGCAGATGTTTCTGCAGCGACGCAAAGGCGGCGGCGGAAAAATAGTAGTTATCCATCTCGACGCCGACGGTGAGGCCGGACCAGCCCCGGTCTTCGATGATCTGCGACAGCAGATCCATCGGGTGCCGTTCGGTGGATTGAACGTAATGATCAGGATAGCCGATAATATTGTCATGGGCGAGGTAGGCCGTGCGCTTTGCGCCATTGGCGTCCTGTTTTCGGCCATACCAGATCGGCTCGCCATCCGGTGGCACCAGAACGCATTGATGCACATAAAAGGACCAGCCGTCATAACCGGTCAGCCAGTGCATGTTGGACGGGTCGGTGACCACAAGAAGGTCGATGCCGGCCTTTTCCATGGCTTTGCGGGTTTTTGACAGGCGCGCGGCATATTCCTCGCGCGTAAAGTTCAGCGTTATGCTCACGCTGCGTCTCCCATTTTTATGCTGTTTTCGATGATCTGGCCGCTATTGGCTTCCCTTGCACGGGTGAAGGCGAGATTGGCGATGGCGGTATCCTGCACGCCGGTGCCGGTCAGGTCGGCAAAGGTTATCTGGTCGCGGTTCACTCTTCCCTGCGCCTTGCCGGCGATGATCGCCCCAAGCTCGGGAAATTGCTGATCCGGCATGACACGCCCTGCGGCGATGGCATGGTGCAGCTCGCCGAGAATGCGGGTTTGGGTCAGACGGTCTGCAACATAGGTTGTCCGGGCAAAGACGCCGGGATCAATCTCGTTCTTGTGTTCGGCGTCCGATCCCATCGCGGTCAGATGCTGGCCCGGTTCCAGCCAGTCGGCAAACAGGATCGGCTTTTCGGATGGCGTTGTGGTGATGATGATGTCCGCGCCTCGTATTGCGGCACGCGGGTCGGGCAAGGCGGTGATCTCGATACCGTGTTCGCGGGAGAAATCGCCGGCGAGTTTCTGCGCCCTGTCATGGTTTCGGGCCCATATCCGGGCCGATCTTATCGGGCGCACCAGCATCAGGGCTTCCAGCTGCAACCGTGCCTGCATGCCTGCGCCGAAAATCGTGGCGGTGGAGGCATCCTCGCGCGACAGGTGGCGCGCAGCGACTGCGCCGGCTGCGGCGGTGCGAACATCGGTGAGATAACCATTGTCGAGAAGCAGCGCCTCCACCAGTCCCGTTTTCGCACTGAAGAGGATCATCAGGCCGTTGAGGCTCGGCAGGCCAAGCTTCGGATTGTCGAAGAAGCCGGGGCTGACCTTGATGGCGAAACCTTCAAAGCCGGGCACGTAAGCCGTCTTTACATCCACTTCGCCGCGGAACTCCGGAATATCGAGACGCAGGATCGGCGGCATGGCGACGGCTTCGGTGGCCAGTGCCGCAAAGGCCCGTTCGATGCAGTCGATGGAAGACAGGTCGAGCTTGATGATGGCGCGCAGGTCGTTTTCGGTCAGGATGGTGATGCGGCTCATGCGACAGCTCCCTCGACGATCGTCTTGTGAATGGCCGGGTCGATATTGCCGCCGGATACGATAAGAGCGGTGGGGCCGCTGATTTTGATCTTGCCCGATGAGATCGCAGCAAAACCAACCGCGCCGGCTCCTTCCACGATCAAACCTTCTTCGCGTGCCGCATGGCAGATCCCGGCAGCTATCTCGGCCTCGGAAACCAGCACGATCTCGTCAAGCAGCGCGCGGCAGAGTGCAAAAGTCACGCGGTTTTCCAGCCCGATGCCACCACCCAGCGAATCCGCCAGTGTTTCCTCCTCCCGCACGGAGACAGGCCTGCCGGCCGAGAACGATGCATGCATGGCCGCGCCGCGCTCCATGGAAATGCCGATGATACGGGCCTGCGGTCGCAACGCCTTGATGGCCACGGCAATGCCGCCTGCCAGGCCGCCACCGGAGAGGGGAATGAGGATGGTTTCCAGATCAGGCATGTCCTCGACAATTTCGATGCCGATCGTGCCCTGACCGGCCACGACATTCACATCATCAAAGGGCGGGATCGCCGTCAGGCCGTGGCTGCCTGTCAGGCGTTCAACTTCCTCCTGCGCGTCGTCCTGCGATGTGCCGACGATGCGAATATCAGCGCCGAGGGCACGGATGGCTTCGACCTTGTTTGCCGGCACGAGCGACGACATGCAGACCGTGGCGGGAATGCCGAGTTTGCGCGCGGCATAGGCGACAGCGCGGCCATGATTGCCCGTCGAGGCGGTGACAAGGCCCCGCCTGCGTGCCTCGTCGTCAAGCGACAGGATCGCATTCATCGCGCCGCGCAGCTTGAAGGCGCCAACCGGCTGAAGGGTTTCCAGTTTGAGATGGACCGGCGCGCCGTGACCTTGCGACAGGGCACCGGAGCGAACCAGCGGCGTCCGCTCCACGTGGCCGAGGATACGTGTGGCAGCCTGCTCGATATCTGTCAGCGAGACCGGCAGCAGGAATGTGTCAGCGGATATGGAAAGGTTTTCGCTCTTCATGATTGTCATGTTGAGAGCGAAGTAAAATCATGTCAATTATTATATTGTAATGATTCAATGATTTTCGGGCAAGGGCGTTTCAGCCGATGGAACCGATGTCATAAACCGGCGGCAATTGCTCGAAGGCCTGGCGCACCGTCGTCAGTGCCTTGGCGAGGCTTTGATGGTTGAGGCGTCCACCGAGACATATGCGGATGCCGCCGCCGTGGCCTGGCCCGGCAACAAAGGGCTCCGATGGCGTGACCGCAACGTTCTGGTTGGTCAGGGAGCGGACCAGGCCGTCTTCCGTCCAGTGCGGCGGAACCCTGAGCCAGGCGCAGAAGGAGAGGGGATGGCTCGAGGCGATATGGTTGCCGAGGATTTCCATTGCAATGGTCTGTCGGGCGCGGGCTTCGGCGCGCTGGACGTCCAGCAGCCGGCGCGCCGTGCCGTTTTCAACCCAGCGTGTGGCGATTTCGGCGGTCAGATATGTACCGCTCCAGCTCGACACCCGCAGGATGGAGGCGGCGCGGATGGAATAGGCGGGTGGTACGACGAGATAACCGACCCGCAGCCCTGTCAGGACCGTCTTGGTAAAGCTGGTAACGAAAAAGCCCAGATCCGGCAGCATCTCGGTGATGGACGGCAACCCGTCTTCGATCATCGGGCGATACACTTCATCCTCAATGACGAAGACGCCGTGTCGTTGCGCAATCGCGGCGATGTCGCGCCGGCGTTCCGCGCCCGCGACGTGGCCGGTGGGATTGTTGAGGGTGGGGATGAGAACGAGCGCCCGCACCCCGCCCGCAGCACAGGCGGCCTCCAGCGCGTCGGGCAGAATGCCCTCGCCATCGGTGGGCAGCCCCTTGAGGCTGAACCCCAGGATGTTCGAAAGACCGATAATGCCGTGGTCGGTAAGGTTTTCGCACAGCACGACGTCGCTCGAACGGACGATGCAGCTGAGCGCGAGAAAAATGCCGTGTGCGGCGCCGTTGGTGACAAGGATACGCTCCGCACCGGCCGTGACGCCCATCATGCCGAGCCAGCTGCGTGCCGTCTCGCGATGACTGTCCAGTCCCGCGACCGGACGGCAGGGGCGCATGAAGCCTGAATTGTCACTATCCGCCAGTTCGCGCAGGATCGCGCGCGAGGCAGCTTCGTGCTCCTCGAGATAAACGCCGCGGATGATGGAAAGATCAAGCACCTCGGTCGGGCTGTGATCCAGCATCATGCGGCCCGCCCGGTCTGTTACCCGCGCCTTGACGAAGGTGCCGCGGCCGATTTCGCCGCTCAGATAACCCAGCCGTTCAGCCTCCTTGTAGGAGAGGCTGACGGTCTGGACGGAAAGGCCAAGATCACGGGCCAGATCACGATGGGTCGGCATGCGGTCCATCGGCTTCAAGACGCCGGCATCGATATCGGCGATGATCCGTTCCGTCAGTGCCGAATGTTTGGTCTCGCCCTTCTGCTTGGTCAGGCTTGGCCGCCATGCCACCGGTTTTGTTGCGGGAACCGGATCGGGGCTGAGCGGATTGGCTTGACGACGCATGAAATTGTCTCGTTTTTGGCGAAGGTAATTTCATGACATTATGCACGGTTCTTCAAAAAGATGAAGCCTTATGCATTGCCGGTGACGATTGCACGGCGAATATGCGCAATCGTCACGCTGTTGCCGCTCAAACAGGCATTGATGGTGGAAGCGGGATGGCGCGGATCCTCAGATTTTTTCGCCCGCCTGTACCAGTTCATCCATGACGCTGCGAACGGCAGCTTCGGCGATGGTGATGATTTCGTCCACCTCTGCCTTTGTCGTGACGAGTGGCGGCGCAAAACCCAGAATATCGCCATGCGGCATGGCACGTGCAATGAGACCGCCGTTGCGCGCCGCCTTGGAAACGCGCGCGCCGACCGCAAGACCGGGGGCAAAGCGGGTTTTCCTGTCACGATCGGCGACAAATTCGATTGCGCCCATCAGGCCCACACCGCGCACTTCACCGACGATTGGCAGCTGGGCAAACTTCGCCTTGAGCTGTTCCTGGAAGTAGCTGCCGACAGCCCTTGCATTGCCCGGCAGGTCTTCCTTTTCCACGATGTCGAGTACGGCATTTGCCGCTGCCGCACCAATTGGATGGCCCGAATAGGTATAGCCGTGCGAGAAGGCACCGACGCGATCGGCGCCTTCCTCCATCACCTTGTAAACCTTCTCGCCGACGATTGCGCCGGACAGCGGGAAATAGGCGGAGGTCAGGCCCTTGGCGACGGTAATCAGATCCGGTTCGATGCCATAATGCTGCGAGCCGAACATGGAGCCGGTACGCCCGAAACCAGTGATCACTTCATCGGCGATCAGCAGGATGTCGTATTTCCTGAGGACAGTCTGTATCGCCGCCCAATAACCTTCCGGTGGCGGTGTAATGCCGCCGGTGCCGAGTACCGGTTCGGCAATGAAGGCACCAATCGTATCGGGATTTTCCCGGAGGATAAGGGCCTCGAGCTCGTCGGCACGCCGTTTTGAAAATTCGAGTTCGGTTTCACCTGCTTCCGCGCCCCAATAATGATGGGGAGCGCCGGTGTGCAGAATGCCCGCACGCGGCAGGTCCATATGATCATGATAGAAGCTCATGCCGGTCATGGAGCCGGAGACGACGCTGCAGCCGTGATATCCGCGCTCACGCGAGATGATCTTCTTCTTTTCCGGCTTGCCGCGCAGGTTGCTGTAATACCAGACAAGCTTTGCCTGGGTCTCGTTGGCATCCGAACCGGACATGCCATAAAAGACCTTGCTCATCCTGCCTGGCGCCATTTTCACCAGCCGGTCAGAAAGGATTGCCAGTTCGTCGGTCGTGTGGGCGGCGTAGGAATGGTAATAGGCAAGGCGATAGGCCTGACGGGAAATAGCCTCGGCCACCTCGGTGCGGCCATATCCGACATTGACGCAATAAAGCCCGGCGAAACCATCGATCAATTGTTTGCCATGCGCGTCCTGAATGCGAATGCCCTTGCCGGTTTCAACGATCGTCGGTTCGCCGAGCTTGCCGCTGGCGAAATCCTTCAGCTGCGTAAAGGGGTGCAGAACTGCGTTGCGATCCATTTCGGCGATACGTTTGATGTCGATGGTCATGACAGAAATTCCTTTCAGGCAGCAAGATTGCCGAAGCAGACATATTTGGGTTCGAGATATTCCAGGAGACCATGGCGCGACCCCTCGCGGCCAAGCCCGGATTGTTTCCAGCCGCCGAATGGAATGGGCGCGCCGGTGAATTTCGGCGTGTTGACGGCCACCATGCCGTATTCCAGCTGGTTGGTGAGACGCATCGCGCGGCCGAGGTCGTTGGTGTAGAGATAGGCTGCAAGCCCCATTTCCGTCGCGTTGGCGCGGCGGACTACCTCCTGCTCATCGTCGAACGGCAATATGGCGGCGACCGGCCCGAAGGTTTCTTCGCGGGCGATCAGCATGTCGTCGGTAACGTCGGCAAGAACCGTCGGCGTAACAAAATTGCCGCCCAGGGGACTATCCTGCCCGCCGCAGACCAGACGTGCGCCGGCTGACAGAGCCTGGGCGATCTGCTGACGGCATTTCTCGGCGACAGAAGCGCGTGTCATCGGGCCGATATCGATATCGGGTTCAAGGCCGTGGCCGACCACAAGTTCGGACGTCGCTTTGGCAAACTTGTCGATGAACCGTTCGTAAACTGCGCGTTGAACGTAGATGCGGTTTGCCGCAAGGCAGTCCTGTCCCGATGTGGCGAATTTGGCGCCGAGGCAGCCTTTGACCGCCTGGGACAGGTTGGTATCCTCGAACACGATGAAAGGCGCATGGCCACCAAGCTCAAGCGATGCTTTTTTGACGGTTGCCGCCGATTGTTCGAGGAGGACCCGTCCGACCTGCGTCGAACCGGTGAAGGAAAATGCGCGAACATCGGTGTGGTCCAGAAGGCGGCGCGCCAGCGGGGCAGCTTCGCCAGGCAACACCTGTAAAACGCCTGATGGCATTCCCGCCTCTTCCGCAAGCTTTGCCAGAGCCAGAGCCGAGAGCGGCGTTTCCGGTGCCGGTTTGACGATCATGGTGCAACCGGCGGCAAGAGCGGCACCGGCCTTGCGGGTTATCATGGCGGAAGGGAAGTTCCATGGGGTGATTGCCACGGTAACGCCGATTGGCTGCATCTGCACGGACAGGCTACCGCCCTTCAAATGGCTCGGGATGGTTTCACCATAGGACCGTTCGCCTTCGCTCGCGAACCAGTCGAGAAAATTGGCGGCATAGGAAATCTCGCCAAGGGATTCAGAAAGCGGTTTACCCTGTTCGGCGGTTATGATGGTGGCGAGATCATCCGCGTTTTCACGCATCAACCTGCCCCAGGCGCGCAGGATGTCGCCCCGTTCGACGGGCAGCCGTTCGCGCCAGTCGAGAAAGGCTTTGCCGGCGGCATCGATTGCGACATCGACATCGTCGAGCGAGCAGGAGGACACGCTGGCGAGGTGGTCGCCGGTGGCCGGATCGATAACGCTCAGTTTCTCGTCACGCGCCACCCATGCCCCATCAAGAAAGGCACGATGCTCGACCAGATCGGGCCGATGCAGACTTTTTAGCGCCGCGCTGGCGATATCTTTCATGAGGAGGCTCCCTTTTTATTTGCAAGGAGCTTAACGGCGCGGCATCATCGATCGGCGGCGTTTGTTCCTGTCGTTACGCAGGAATAGTGCTTAGTTTCTCATATTGACGCAGGAATTCTGCATGACCACCATAGATCGAGCCGACAGGGCGCTGCTTGACGCCGTGCAGAAGAACAACCGCCTGACATCGGAAGAACTGGCGCAGATCGTCAACCTGTCGCCCACGGCATGTCAAAGGCGGCTGAAGCGCCTGCGCGAGGAGGGGGTGATTGAAGCGGATGTGGCAATCATCTCACCCAAAGCCGTCGGGCGCGGCATCACCATGATCGTTCTGGTATCGCTGGAGCGCGAGCGGGCGGACATCGTCGATCGCTTCAAGGCCGCCATTCGCGCCACGCGGGAAGTCATGATCGGTTATTATGTCACCGGCGACGCCGACTTCATCCTGGTCATCACGGCAAAGGACATGGAGGATTACGAGGCCTTCACCCGCCGGTTCTTTTATGAAAACCACGACATTAAAGGCTTCAAGACCATGGTTGTGATGGATCGGGTTAAAGCCGGTTTTGCCTTTCCAATCGAAGCGTGATTGGAGCGCCTCTGGTTTTCCGCTGAGCGTTTTGGGTGCCGTTTGAATGAACCCGCACCCGCGGCATGAGCCTCTTGGAAAGGAAAGCTAAAAAAACGCGCGTGCTGGCGTAAGTAACGCCAGCACAATTTCTGGATCGGCTCCGTGCCCCGAATGATCAGTCGGGACGCTGCAGCAGAGCGAGACCGACTGTGGATGCGGCGAGGATGGCGGTGAGAGCCAATGGCGCAGTAGCCCCATAGGAATCAACGATGTAACCGCCGAAAACCGCACCGATACTGATGGCAACCTGAAATGAAACGACCATCAGGCTGCCAGCTGCCTCCAGGGCGTCGGGTGCGCCACGGGAAAGGTTGGTCGGCAGCACCACGGGCGCCATGCCGAAGGCAAGGCCCCAAAGGGCGACGAGTGCAAATGCGGCACTGGTATGAGCACCCCAGACAACGAGGGCGATCGTCGCAAATGCCATCAGGGCGGCGGTGACGATGAGCGCAAGGCGGATACTGGTGTCAGCCATTCGGCCTCCCAGCACATTGCCGATCACCGAAGCGACGCCAAAGCCGAGCAGGGCAAGAGCAATCGGCGTGGTTTCAAGCAATGTTACCTGTTCGAGGAACGGACGCACATAGACCGAGCCGGCAAAATGCCCCGTCATCAGCAGCAGGATCGCAAGCATCCCCAATTGTACGCTGCGCCGTCGCGTCAGCCGCAGGACATCGGAAAGACTGTTGCTCGTGCTTGCCGGCAGCGACGGCAGGCTGAGGATCTGCAGCAGCATGGCAATGATTGCAAGTCCCGCCGTCATCGACATGGCGATGCGCCATCCCAGCCAGTCGCTGATCAAGGCGCCCATCGAGGGTGCTGCGATGGTGGCAAGTGAAACGCCGAGGGTGACGATGGCCATGCCGCGCCCGGTGGAATTTGCGCCGACGAGCCGCGCCACGACGGCAACGGAAAGAGCCCAGAAGCCGCTGAGCGCGATACCCAGTCCGGCCCGGCCCACCAGCAATAGCCAGAAATCGGCAGCAACTGATGCGAGAATGTTGGAGCCTATCGCCAGCGCGCTAAGACCGACAAGCACGGTCTTGCGGTTCAGTTTGCCGATGAGAACATTGCTCAGCAAAGCCGTCACGGCGCCCACGGAAGCTGTCGCCGTGACGACCTGCCCGGCGGTTCCCTCGGTGATGCCGAGATCGCGCGCCATGGGCGTCAACAATCCCGCTGGCAGGAACTCGGCCGATACCAGCGCAAAGCTGGTGGCCGCCATCGAAAGAACCGCAAACCAGGTCGCAGCCGTCCATGCGGGTTCCTCGGCGGCCTCCAGCCCAATTGTTGCCCCATCAAATTCTGATGTCGTGTCCGTCATGGTGTCTCTCCTTGAGTTGGGAGAGTTTTAGACGAATTTTTCCGGATGATATGTATCTAAAAATCCGAATTTCATGCCTATTCCTCCGAAATTTGTGCGTTGCACAACATTCGGCACGTCGATCCAAAGTGATCCTTTCACTCTCTCACATTCGTGCGGCTGCGCGCCCATCGCTGATTCTGGGTTTGCCCGCCATAACCATAGGCGTCGCCATCAACGGCGTGAACCAGAACATAGCTGGCCTCATGCACCGGGCCAACCAGCGCATTCATTTCGTCATAGACGCGCCGGACCCATTCGGTCGTTTCATCCTTGATATTGGTGTGGTCGGTAATCGAAACCTCGACATAAAAGGTGCCGATCTTCTGGTCTGCGACACTCGATCCGGCAATGATCCAGTCGGCGGGATCAGCACTTTCGACGAGGACTGCGGTGACGCCCGGATCCTTGTGCAGGATTTCCGCCGTGAGGCGGGACAGCAAGGCCGCGACCTCCTGTTTTGGGTCGTTTCCGTTCTGCGGTCTGGTGTATCGGGCTTTGATCATGGGCATCGGTCTATCTCCTTGTTGCGGGATGACCTTGCGCAAATTTCATCATAATGAGAAGATGATGATAAATATTCCATACATAGTGATTTCATATGATTGATCTCGAAAGCGTTCGCCTGTTCATTCTTTGCGTCGAACTCGGCAGCCTGACGAAGGCGGCCGAGGCGGCGGGAACCGTGCAACCTGTCGTCAGCCAGAAACTGAAGTTGCTGGAACAGCGCATCGGCAGAAGGCTCATCGACCGCTCGCCCCGCCACCTGCGGCTCACGGAGGACGGTCAGGTCTTCCTGCCGAAGGCGCGCGAGCTACTTACCAAACACGAGGAAGCGCTTGTTTTCAGCGATGAAACCCCGCTGCATTTCAGCCTTGCCGCCAGTGACCACGCGATTGGCAGCCGTCTTTCGACAGCCATACGGGCGATGCGCGCGGCGCTGCCCGCCAATGCGGTGATTGAGGTGGAAATCGGCTTTTCGCGGCGCGCGAAGGATCGTTTTGCGTCCGGGCAGGCCGACGCCGCCATCATCCGGCGCAATGGCGGTGGCCCCGAGGGAGAAATCCTTCGCACCGACAGGATGGGATGGCGGGCCGCGCCGGACTGGCGGCGGCGCGCAAATGGCGCCGTCCCGCTGGTCTCACTGGGGTCTGAATGCGCAGTCCGGGAAATCGCGGTATCGGAGCTTGGAAGGGCAGGCGTTGAATGGCGTGACGCCTTCACGGCCGGAAGCTGTTCGGTGCTGCATGAAGCACTTCTTGCAGGGGCGGGCGTCGCGCCGCTTGGCGACATCAGCGCCCGTGGGCTGCCCGACAGGGGTGCCGAGCTGGGGTTACCAACACTCCCACCCTCCGACATCGTCCTGCTGTCGCGAGCGCGAACACCAGCCCACGCATCGGCAATCCGGGCGCTGGCCGCTGCCGTATCGGGCACTGGCGACTAGGCGCGGCGGCCGGGATCTCTTCCCTGTTCGGCTGTGGTCAATCTCTGGTGCGTCGTCCCGCTATTCACGCATATGCTCAGACTGCCTGCCCACATATTCCGCGATTGAAATGTCGCGCTGGTGATCCATTTCGGAACCTCTGCGATGTGCGGTCATTTACATGGTGTAACCACAAAGCAAAGGAAGGCCCAAATGGATTGGAATCGTGTCGAAGGTAACTGGAAGCAGATGAAGGGCAAGGTCAAGGAGCAGTGGGGCAAACTCACCGACGACGACCTTGACGTCATCAACGGCAAGCGCGAGCAGCTCGAAGGCAAGCTCCAGGAGCGTTACGGTTACGAGAAGGATCGTACAAAGAAGGACGTTGACGACTGGTATGGTCGTCAGAACTGGTAACCAACAGACCCCGCTTCGGCGGGGTTTTCTTTATCCGAACCTGCCGTCGTGAAACTTTTTCAGGTGCTGCGAGTTTGGTCTGTAGAGCAATCAGCTCGCACCTGTCACCAGCACATAATCAACCGCTACGCGGAGGATTTATCGTCCTTTCGGAGGGGATACCCTATGAACTCTATCATCTATCTCGTCGGGCTCGTCGTAATCGTCTTGTTCATTCTTTCACTGCTGGGGTTACGCTAATGGTCGATTCAATCGGTACTGAAACCAATCGCAGCTATGTCGACTGGCCTGCCATTTTCGCCGGCGCGGTCATTGCATCTGGGGCCATGGCGGTACTAACCACCTTTGCCGGCGGATTGGGTCTGAGTTCAATCTCGGTGGATGATGGCGGCGAGGTCAGCTCGATCTGGCTGATCATAACCGGCCTGTTCGTTATTATTTCCATGGTCGGTTCTTACATGCTGGGCGGCTACATCACCGGCCGGATGCGTCGTCCAGCCGGGCAGGCTGACCGAAACGAACAGACTGTTCGAGACGGTCTCAATGGCCTGGTGGTCTGGGGGATCGGCACAGTCGTCTCCGCTTTCCTTGCTCTCGGCGTGCTGTCCGGCGGAGCGAAAGCCGTGGGAAGTGTGGCGCAAACCGCAGTTGAAGCCACCGGATCGGCGGTTGGCGGAGTGGTGCAAGGCGCCGGTCAGGTCGCAGGCGGTTTGATCTCGGGAGCCGGCAGTGCCGCGGGCGGTATCGCACAAGGTGCCGGTCAGGCTGCAGCGCCCAGCATTGAGCAGATGCTTCCGCAGGGCATGAGGGCAAATCCCATCGACTACTTCACCGATACATTGTTGCGAACGGATGCGCAGGCCACCCAGCCGCAGGGTGATCAAACCGCTGGCGATTATCAGCGGCAGATCAGCGGCATTCTCGGCAATCTGCTCACGACCGGTGAGATTTCTGATGCAGACAGAACCTGGCTCACAAATCAGATCGCGGCTCGCACCGGCATCAGCCAGACCGATGCGCAGGCAAGGGTAAACGAGACGGTTGAACGTGTTCAGGCCGTGCGAACCGAAGCGCAGAAAAAGGTCGATGAAGCTCAAAAGCAGATCGATGACGTGAAGGCCCAGGCTCAGAAGGCATTGGACGACGCCAAGACAAAGGCAGCTGATGCGGCTGAGAAGGCACGCGTTGCAGGCATCCTCACGGCATTCCTGCTGGCGGCTTCAGCCATTGTGGCATCTGCCGCGGCCTATATCGGTGCCGTTCATGGCGGTCGACATCGGGATGAAGGGCGGATTTGGGGCGGTCTCGCCTACCGGAAATGATCGGCTTTGAATAGCAGACAGGAGCCTCCAGCCTAACGGGCTGGAGGCTCTTTAGCTTAAAGACCGTCCGATGAAACCCACCGGTTCCGGCCTGTCTGCTTGGCGTTCAGAAGCGCGGCGTCCGCGCGTTCCAACACGCTGCTCACGGTCCCCGCATCCGGTGATGTCGCGATACCGATCGATATGGTGATTGGGTCAAGCAGGCGACCTCGGTAGGTGAAAGGCGCTCGCTCGACGGCGTGCCGCAGTTTCTCCGCCACCTTGATGGCATCTTCAACACCGGCAGCCGGCATGAGCACGGTGAATTCCTCGCCGCCAAAACGGAATAATTCACCCAGACCACCGATCGCTTCTGAAAGGACCTGGGCGACATATTGCATCACTGCATCTCCGGCGTCATGGCCAAAGCGGTCATTGAAGCGCTTGAAATGGTCTATATCGAGCATCAGGCAGGCGAGATTTTGGCTTGGCTTCTCGATATGCCTGTTCAGTTCCTCATCAAGAGACCGGCGGTTCAGGAGACCCGTCAGGGCGTCCTGTCTCGCCATGCCGACCAGTCGCTGCCGAAGCTGGAGATTTGCGACGGCAAGGCCGACATTCTCGGCGAGGAGTTCCAGATATAGTCTCTCGGTCTCCAGTGTCTCGTTGCCCTGCGGAATTTCAAGATATAACAAGCCAACGGTGTCACCCAGTGCCGTGAGTGGTATACACAGGCCTGTTCCGACACTGCCCTTGATATGATGGCAGGCGACGTCGTCTCCATCAGGGTTACTGGCATGGGGACGCCCGCGTCGGAGCGCCCAGCAATCGTCGATCGAAAACTCCGGAGCGGAAAACGACGGATTGGACCACTGCCCTGTCGATTGGAGAACCGAGCTGTGTTCTTTGATGACAAGCAGGCGGCCGGCGATGGCGGGGAAAATCTGCGGCATGAATTTCGAAACGACGTCGGACAATTCATCCTGGTTTTGACATGCCTGAATCCGATGCATCATTTGCAGGATCAGGTCCTTTATGCGCTGGTTCTTGCGGTGTTCCGCGTCAAGCCGGTCCCGCTCAAGCCCGTTGCTGCGGAAGATGCGGATGGCCTGGTTCATGTCGCCGATTTCGTCACGACGTCCCTCGTCGGGCACATCGATACTGTAGTCCTGCCTGGCAAGGCGCGTAACGATATTGCTCATCCGGATAAGCGGCGCGGCAACACGTCTGGTCAGGACGAAATAAAGTACGGCCACAAACATCAGGGCGGTGAGCGCAAGCATCGCCTTGGCGATCGATCCATAGAAATCGCTCCGGCTTTTTGCCTGGTCAACCGTTGCCTGCGAGCGGGCTGCGATACCCTCTCTCAAACCAGCGACGGTGTTTATCAGCCCCGCATGCAGCCGATAATGCTCATCGCCGAACAGGATCTGCTGTGCATCGTTCTGGCGGCCGGATCGATAGAGGCTGATGGCCTCTCGCTCCATCCTGTCCAGCGCGTCAGCGCTCTTGCGGATCTCCTGAAATGAGCCTGCCTCTTCCGGCGAAACACCGAGCGCGGAGAGCTTATCCACGGCGTTTTCGAGGTGCTTTTCCTGATCTTCGTCGACGTAGAATTTCGCCAGGTGCTGCTCGTCACCGCGCATGACGTAAAGACGAGCCTCCTCGGTACGCTCGTCCGCAATGAGCGCCAGTTCCTCGGCAAGATCATTCAACTGGAGGTGATCCTGGATGGCCACCCGTTCTTGAGAAGCGCTTCTGGCTGACAGAATGAATGTGGTCGCCGATACCGTCGTGAGTACGAGGGTCACGGCATAGGCCAGATTCGTGATGGTGCTAAGTCGCATGATGGCGCCGTCTGCTTGCCGCAAGCCATGATAACCGGGTGCGGCGAATCCAATATCAGAATCCGCTTATTTTAGTGCATCTCGTAAAAACGGGAAGTTAACCTGCTGGAGATTATCGGGTGAGCACCGATCGCCTGAAAATCCGCCAGGGATTCCACTTTCACATGGCGGTTTCGGCAGGGCTATCTCGCCCAGCGGCTTGTCGCGGTCAATGACATCCGGCTGCAGGGTACAGGTGGAGTTTCGCGTGCTTCTGCCGCATGTTCGCGACGGGCGAGGAACGTCATCAAGCCGCGGAAGCGAGGCTGCGCAAGAAGGCGAGGCAACGGACGAGCTGCGACGCGGCGGCAGCGCAGAAGTCCAGAGCCGGTTCGGATTTCTCGCAGTTCATCCCGTCGAGATAATAGTCGAGCAGGATGCCGCAAAGCGTAACCGGCTGACCAAGCACCAGATCCAGTTGCCCGGACAATCGTGGCTTGTGACGAAATTTAAGGCCGGGGATGGACCTGATCCGCGCCTGCGTTTCCTCGATAAATGCCCTTGAGGTCTGATCGTCCTGCCATTCTGCCACAGCGGTGAGGAGTTTTAAAAAATGCTCCTCCAGCCCGAGAATATCCGGCGTGTCTCCCGGTGGTGCGGCGACCCTTGCGGCATGAAACGCCTGACGCCTTTCCCGGCGCATCGTCGCGACATGGCCGAGTTCCTCGCGCGCCATTTTTTCCGCCGCCTGCCGCACGTCGGCGCTGGGCGCCTGGGCGGCAACGTAGCTCCAGAACATAAATGCCCGTTCCTCGTTCCTGACGGCGGCCGAAAAAGCGCGGTAGGCGTCGAGCGTTTCTGGCGGCACCATATCGGCGCCTTCCGCATCGAACATGGGTGAAAGGTCCGGGGCGGCGATGGTGCCCGCAGTGTCGGTCGGTGCCGTCTCGGCAGCCCATACGCCGACCTGACGCAGATGCGTTTCCTCCTCGGCAATCAGCCGTTCGAAAACGACGGCAAGCGCCGGCTGGTTTTCATCCAGCATTCGTTGTCTGAGGGCGACATAGCCGTCGATTGCTTCCTGTTCCATGCGGGCTGCGGTTTCCAGCACGGCGTGCATCGTCGTCAGAACGGGCGGTTCGGCATTCAGTCTAGACATGGGTTTCTCTTCAAAATCCTTGTCCCACACTGCCACATCAAACAACGCGGTATTTGTTCTGGATCAATGAGGCATCCGGCGGCGCGACTATTTTGCATTCAACCCACCGAGGCCCGACCGATGCGACATGGCCGAGCGTGGGAGTGAACGTCGTGTCGCACCCCGATGGAATGCCCAATGCCGAAAAATACTCATATCGGGAAACAAGGTCTGGCTGTTTTTCTTTCTTTTCTGATCGCGCTTTTCACCCTCGCAGGCCAGGCCTTCGCTGCCGGCAGTCTTGTCGATTATCTCGCCAAGGTTCAGCCGGCGGAGCTGTTTGCCGCGGCCGACCGCTTCGGCGAGCCGGTGGGGGAGCCTGCCATCGTGCCCGTCTACAAGGGCAGCGATATCGCCGGTTACGCTTACCTCAACTCGGATTTCACCAATTCGACCGGCTATTCAGGAAAACCGATTCACATCGTTGTCGGCATTGACAGGGCCGGCGTCGTGCGTGGTCTGAAGCTCGTCGATCACAAGGAGCCGATCGTGCTGATCGGCATACCGGAAACCCGGGTCGTGGCTGCGCTGAATTCGGTGATCGGCCGCGATCTGGCCAAGGTCGCTACCGGTGCGGAACGCCCGCCGCAGGTCGATATCGTCAGCGGCGCAACGGTGACCGTTCTTGTAATGGGCGACAGCGTCGTCCGCTCGGCGGTCAAACTCATTCGCAGCGGCAGGCTCGGAGATGGCACAAATGCTGCAGTCGCGGCTGCGTCGCCGCAGCCGGTCAAAAAACTCGATGTTTCGAAACAGGAGGTTTCCGACTGGCAGACGCTGCTCGGCGATGGTTCCATCCGCGCCCTGCGCCTCAGTGTCGGTGAAGTCTCGGATGCCTTTGCAAAGGCCGGCCAGCCGGATGCGGCCCGGACACCGGAAGCGCCCAATCCGCAGGACCCGTTCATCGATCTCTACGTCGCTCCGGTCAGCGTTCCCGCCATCGGCCGCAGCCTGCTGGGTGAAGAAGGTTATGGAAGGCTGGTAAAACGCCTGAAGCCGGGTCAGTCCGCCATTCTCGTGGCGGGTGACGGCGCCTATTCGTTCAAGGGGTCGGGTTATGTGCGAGGCGGTATTTTCGACCGTATCGAGCTGCTTCAGGACGGGCAGGGCATTCGCTTCCGCGATCGGGATCACACGCGGCTGACGCAGATCGCCGCCGAGGGCGCGCCGCATCTGCGTGAAATCGCCCTTTACGTGATCCCTGACAGTTTCGCTTTCGACGTGACGGAGCCGTGGGAGTTACAGTTGCTGGTGCAGCGCACCACGGGTGTGCGGGACAAGGCAACGATGCCATACGATCTCGGCTACACGCTGCCCGCCGGCTACGTCAGCATCGAGACGCCGGCAGCCCCACCCGTGGCCCCACCGGTAGCCGCAGCAACGACGCCGGCAGATGTGCCGTTCGATCTGGAAAACGCGCCGCTCTGGGTTAGCATCTGGGAAATGAACCGCGTCTCGGTCGCCGTAACCTTTGCCGGGCTGCTGGTTCTCACCGCCATCTTCTTTTTTCAGGACTGGCTGGTCAAACGTCCCAGGCTGTTCGGCTGGATCAGGCGCGGCTATCTGCTTTTCGCGCTGGTCTGGCTCGGCTGGTATGCCAATGCGCAGCTTTCGGTGGTCAATGTCCTCACCTTCATCAATGCGCTGATCTCCGGTTTCCACTGGGATTTCTTCCTGTCCGCGCCGTTGATCTTCATTCTCTGGGCAGCGGTTGCAGCGGGTCTGCTGTTCTGGGGGCGCGGGCCCTTCTGCGGCTGGCTCTGCCCCTTTGGTGCGCTTCAGGAACTGACCAACGGCGTCGCGAAATGGCTGAAGGTGCCGCAGGTCAAGCTGCCCTGGGGGCTGCATGAGCGCCTCTGGCCGGTCAAATATATCATCTTCCTCGGCCTCTTCGGCCTGTCGCTTTATTCGCTGGCGCTGGCGGAGACCTTTGCCGAGATCGAACCGTTCAAGACGGCGATCATCCTGAAATTCGCCCGCGAATGGCCCTTCGTGATCTTTGCGCTGACGCTGCTCGCCGCCGGTCTTTTCATCGAACGTTTCTATTGCCGGTATCTCTGCCCGCTGGGTGCCGCACTCGCCATTCCCGGTCGCCTGCGCATGTTCGAATGGCTGAAACGCTGGCCGGAATGCGGCTCGCCCTGCCAGCGCTGCGCCAAGGAATGTCCCGTGCAGTCGATCCATCCCGAAGGGCAGATCAACGTCAACGAGTGCATCTACTGCATGCATTGCCAGGAACTTTACCAGGACGACCACCGCTGTCCGCACATGATTCAGGTGCGGTTGAAGCGGGAAAAATTCGTGGCGCTCTCCACCCCTCCGGAAAAGGGAAAAGAGCGTCCGAAAACCGTGGTTACCCACAAGGGCAAACCGATCGGCACAGATGAAGGAGTGGCTGGCGAACAGGCCTGAGCCACCATCAAAGGAGAGAAGACATGTCGGATCGAAATATCGAAACTGGCCTCAGCAGGCGCCAGCTTCTCGGCTCCACGGCGGTTGCCGCGGTGGCGGGCGCAGCGACGGTCGGCGGCGCGCTGGCGGTTTCCAGCATCACGGCGGCACCGGCGCTCGCCGCAGGCGGACAGGCCTTCGAGGTCAAGCCCGGTGAACTGGACGAATATTACGTCTTTTTCTCAGGCGGCCACAGCGGTGAACTGCGCATTCTCGGCCTGCCGTCGATGCGTGAACTGATGCGTATTCCGGTCTTTAACCGCGATAGCGCCACCGGCTGGGGTCAGACCAATGAAAGCCGCAAGATCCTGACGGAGGGGCTGCTGCCTGAAACGAAGGAATATCTGAAGGACAAGGGCGACATCTACCTCAACGGTGACCTGCACCACCCGCATCCGTCCTTTACGGAAGGCACCTATGACGGCCGTTATCTCTTCGCCAACGACAAGGCCAATACCCGCGTCTGCCGCATTCGCCTTGACGTGATGAAATGCGACAAGATCATCCAGCTGCCCAACCAGCACACGGTTCACGGCCTGCGTGTGCAGAAATATCCGCGCACCGGTTATGTCTTCGCGAATGGCGAGGACCGGGTGCCGATCCCCAATGACGGTTCGGTTCTCGATGATCACAAGCAGTATCATGCCATCTTCTCGGCCATTGACGGCGACACGATGAAGGTTGCCTGGCAGGTGATGGTCGACGGCAATCTCGACAATGTCGATGCCGACTATCAGGGCAAATATGCCTTCGCCACCTGCTACAATTCCGAAGAGGGCGTGAACCTTGAGGAAATGATGGCGAAGGATCAGGACTGGATCGTCGTCTTCAACCTGAAGCGCATCGAGGAAGCCGTCGCCAAGGGCGAATTCAAGGAAATGGGCGGTGTGCCGGTTGTGGATGGTCGCCATGGCTCGCCATTCACCCGCTACATCCCGGTGTCCAACGGCCCTCACGGCATGAACACCGCGCCGGATGGCATCCATGTGGTCGCCAATGGTAAGCTGTCGCCGACGGTCACCGTCTTCGACGTCCGGCTGTTCGACGACCTTTTCGCCGACAAGATCAAGCCGCGTGATACCGTGGTTGCCGAACCCGAACTCGGTCTTGGGCCGCTTCACACGGCCTATGATGGTCGCGGCAATTGCTACACGACCCTGTTCATCGACAGCCAGATCTGCAAATGGAACCTTGAGGATGCCAAACGCGCCTACAAGGGCGAGAAGGTCAATCCGGTCCGCCAGAAGCTCGATGTGCAGTATCAGCCAGGCCACAACCACACATCCATGGGCCAGACCAAGGATGCGGACGGCAAATGGCTCATCTCGCTCAACAAGTTCTCGAAGGACCGGTATTTGAACGTCGGTCCGCTGAAACCGGAAAACGATCAGCTGATCGATATTTCCGGCGACGAGATGGTGCTGGTTCACGACAATCCCACCTTTGCCGAGCCGCATGACGCCACCATCGTCCATAATTCCAAGATCAACCCGGTCAGCATCTGGAGCCGCGACGACAGCTTCTTTGCCGATGCGGTGGCCCAGGCGAAGGCCGACAACATCGATCTGCTGATCGATTCCGAAGTCATTCGTGACGGCGACAAGGTTCGCGTCTACATGACATCGGCGGCGCCCGCTTTCGGTCTGGAAAGCTTCACCGTCAAGCAGGGTGATGAGGTGACCGTCTACGTCACCAATATCGATGAGGTGGAAGACCTGACCCACGGCTTCTCGATCATCAATTACGGCATCAACATGGAAGTGGCGCCGCAGGCCACGGCATCCGTCACCTTCAAGGCCGATAAGCCCGGTGTGTGGTGGTATTATTGCTCGTGGTTCTGCCATGCCATGCACATGGAAATGAAGGGCCGCATGCTGGTGGAGCCGAAAAAGGCATGAGGCATCCAAAAGATGCGGCGAGATGGGGGATGGTGGCGATTGTCGCCGCCATTCCCGGCTTGGCGGATGCTGAAACCATCCGCCTTTCCGCTGCCGCGACCCCAATACTTCAACAGGCCATCGACCGTGCACAGACGGGCGACGAACTGGTGCTGGAAAGCGGTGATTTTTCCGGGCCGGTGACCATTGGCACGTCCATTACGCTGCGCGGCGAGCCGGGTGCGGCCATTCGCGGCACCGGTCAGGGCAGTGTCGTCACCATCACCGCCGAAGACGTGATCTTCAGCGGCATTACCGTATCCGGCTCGGGCGGTTCGCTGGAAGACATGAATTCGGGCGTCTTCGTCGCCCGCACCGCCAAACGGGCGATTGTCGAAAACAGCCGCTTCGAAGAAAATCTGTATGGCGTCTATCTGCATGGCGCCGACGATTCCATCGCGCGCAACAATGTCATTATCGGTACGGGCGAAGGTCGTTTAAGCGAAACCGGCAACGGGGTAACCCTGTGGAACGCGCCCGGCGCACGCGTCACCGGCAATGACATCAGCTTCGGGCGCGACGGCATCGCCACCAATGCCAGCAAACGCAACGTGTTCAGCGGTAACCGGTTCAGCAAGCTGCGATTTGCCATCCACTACATGTACACCAACGACAGCGAGATCAGCGATAATGTCTCCACCGGCAATTCGGTGGGATACGCCATCATGTTTTCCAGCCGCCTGAAGATCACCGGAAACGTCTCCGATGGCGACCGGGACCACGGCCTGCTTTTGAATTACGCCAACAGTTCAACTGTCACCGGCAACACGGTGCGCGGCCATATGCAGCCCGCATCGCGCTGGAGCGAGCGCGGCATCCGCTCGCAGGAACATGGTGTGCCGGCCGCCGATGACGAGACTGCCGCGGATACCTCGGGAATGCGACCCGGCCCGGAAAAATGCGTCTTCATCTACAATGCCAACCGCAACCGCCTGCGCGACAATCGTTTCGAAGGTTGCGATATCGGCATTCATTTCACCGCCGGTTCGGAAGGCAACATGATGAGCGGCAATGCCTTCATCGCCAATCGCAACCAGGTCAAATATGTCGGCACGCGTTATGTCGATTGGTCGGAAAAGGGGCGCGGCAATTACTGGAGCGACAACCCCGCTTTCGATCTGGATGGTGACGGCATAGCCGACAATCCCTATCGCCCGAATGATCTGATTGACCGCGTGCTGTGGACCGCGCCGCAGGCGCGGGTGCTGACCAGCAGCCCCGCCGTGCAGGTGGTGCGCTGGGCGCAGGCGCGGTTTCCAGCCCTTTTGCCGGGCGGGGTCACCGACAGTCATCCCTTGATGTCGCCGCCGCAGCCTCCCAGGGAACCACGCTCATGAGCACGACCGTAAGCGTTCACGATGTGACCAAGACCTATGGCGGCAAGGTCAATGCCCTGCGCGAGCTGAGCTTTAACCTTCATGAAGGGGAGACCGTAGCTCTGGTCGGCCACAATGGCGCCGGAAAAACCACGCTGATCAAATTGCTGCTCGGGCTTATTCGCCCGACGTCGGGGCATGTGGAGGTGCTGGGCGAGAACCCGGCGAATGGCGATTTCGCCGTGCGTCAGGCGCTTGGTTACCTGCCGGAAAGCGTGTCTTTCCACCTGGCGCTGACGGGGCGGGAAACGCTTGCCTTCTACGCGCGCCTCAAACGGGTGCCCATGCAATCCGCCGACAGCCTGTTCGAGCGTGTCGGCCTTGCCGCTGTGGCCGCCGACCGCCCCATCCGCACCTATTCCAAGGGCATGCGGCAGAGGCTTGGCCTTGCCCAGGCATTGCTCGGTGCACCAAGGGTTCTGCTGCTCGATGAACCGACCAGCGGCCTCGACCCGGCCCTGCGGCGCAATTTCTACAACCTCGTCGATGAATTGCGGGCAGGCGGCGCGACGATCCTCCTGTCGTCGCATGCGCTGGGGGAACTGGAAGACCGGGCCGGACGCGTCATCATCGTCAATCGTGGCGTGCGCATTGCCGATGGCACGCTGGATGATTTGAGACGGATCGCCAGCCTGCCGTCGCGTATCCGTATCCGCCCGACTGGCGGCGGCGGAGCCACAGCGCCCGCCGATCCCGCGGTGCAATGGACACCGACCGGAGACGGCGCTTACGAGACGGAGGTGGCGCATGCCGCAAGGCTGCCGCTGCTGCACCGCCTCACGGCTGCTGCCGCCGGTATCGAAGCCCTGAGCCTAATCGAGCCGACGCTCGATGATCTCTATGCCCATTTCCTGAACAGCCAGGAGGCCGCGTCGTGAATAATATCCTGATCATTGCGGGAAAGGAAATTCGCGAAGGCATGCGCAATCGCTGGGTGCTGGCCACGACATTGCTGCTGGCAATGCTCGCCCTGACGCTGACGTTTCTCGGCAGCGCACCGACCGGCAATGTCGGCGCCAGCCGCATGGATGTGGTCATCGTCAGTCTCTCCAGCCTGACGATCTTCCTTGTGCCGCTGATCGCGCTGCTGATTTCCCACGATGCCATCGTGGGTGAGGTGGAGCGTGGCACCATGCTGCTGCTGCTCGCCTATCCGGTAGGGCGCAGCCAGATCGTTCTGGGCAAATTTCTCGGCCACATCGCCATCCTCTGTTTCGCCACCACCTGCGGATATGGCACGGCGGCGCTTGCGCTGGCGCTGATGGGCGGCGCGACCGGCCTTGAGGGCTGGCTGTCGTTTATTTCGATGACGGCATCGTCCGTGCTGCTTGGCGCGGTCTTCGTCGCCATCGGTTATCTCGTCAGTGCGCTATCTTCGGAGCGCAGCACGGCGGGTGGCGTGACGATCGGCATCTGGCTGTTCTTCGTGCTGATCTACGACATGGCCCTGCTTGGCGGGCTGGTGGCGGCGCAGGGCCGTTCGCTGCCCGGCGGATTGCTGGATTTCCTGCTGCTCGCCAATCCGACGGATGCCTATCGGCTCCTCAATCTCGGGAGCGGCGGGGCGGCGGCCCTTTCCGGCATGGGCGGGCTTGCCAAAAACTCCATCCTCACCGGTGGCGTGCTGCTTGCCGCCCTTTGCGCCTGGACAGCTGTTCCGCTCGGCCTCGCTTCGCTGTTTTTCTCAAGGAGGGATGTATGAAAACGGCCCGTTTTGCCCTTGTTCTTGTGGCTTCGCTGCTGCTTGCCGCCTGCGAAAATGAGCAGCAGGCGGAAACGCCGCCGCCCTTTTCGCTCACCGCCGAGGCCATGGGGCGATATTGCGGCATGAACGTCTTGGAACATGCCGGGCCGAAGGGGCAGATCATCCTGCGCCAGATACCGGAAGCCATATGGTTCTCCTCAGCACGGGACACGGTGGCCTTCACCATGCTGCCGGACGAACCGAAGGAGATCGCGGCGATTTACGTGTCCGATATGGGCAAGGCTGCAAGCTGGGAAAAGCCCGGCGCGGAAAACTGGATCGACGCGCGCAAGGCCTTCTTCGTGATCGGCAGTTCCCTGCGCGGCGGCATGGGCGCGGAGGAAGCCGTGCCTTTTTCCGAAGAGGCGGCAGCAAGGCAATTCGTCGGCAAGAACGGCGGCGAAGTCGTGAAATTCAACGATCTGCCCGAGAATTACATTCTTGGCGCCGGTGGCGAGGCGGCGGACGATCCGGCCGCGGAAGGGGCGCATGATCATGGATAACAAACCAGGCCGTCGCCGCTTCATCACGCTCATGGCTGCCTTTGCGGGCCTGCCGCTTTTACCTGACAGTGGTTTTGCCTCAGTCTCCCCCGTTGTCTGGCGGGGACAGGCACTCGGCGCGCCGGCAACGCTTGTGCTCAATCATCAAAACCCTGCAGAGGCGGAGCGCCTCCTGCGCAGGGTGGTGGTCGAGGTGGCGCGCCTCGAGAGTATCTTCAGCCTGTTTCGACCGGAATCGGCGCTGAGCGAGCTTAATCGCACCGGCGCCCTTGCCACGCCGCCCTCCGAAATGGTGGAGCTGCTGGAATTGTGCCGCAGCTTCCATGGGCTTGGGGACGGATGTTTCGATCCGACGATACAGCCGCTCTGGCTGCTGCATGCCCGGCATTTTTCGCGCGACGGTGCCGATCCCGCCGGCCCATCCGCACGGGATTTGAGAAAGGCATTGGCGCTGGTGGGCTTCGACAAGGTAAGTTTCGACGCGAACCGTATTGCACTGGGGCAGCGCGGCATGGCGCTGACGCTGAACGGTATTGCCCAGGGCTATATTACCGACCGCATCGTTGCCCTCTTGCGGGATGCGGGTGTGACCAGCAGCCTGGTGGATATGGGCGAAAATCGCGCCATCGGCAATAATGCGCAAGGCGCGCCGTGGCGCATCGGTCTTGCGCAATCGGAAGATGCCACCCTTCCTGACATGGTTCTCGATATCACCGACCGTGCCGTGGCGACCTCGGCGGGTGCCGGGTTCCAGTTCGACCACGCCGGCAATTTCAGTCATATCCTCGATCCGCGCACGGGCCTCAGCGCGCGCCGTTATGCGCGGGTCTCGGTGGTTGCCGACGATGCGGCGACGGCCGATGCGCTATCGACCGCCTTCAGCCTGATGGATGAGCGGGAGGTGGAAACGCTGCGCGCATCGCTTCGCAATGTCGAGGTGTATCTGCGCGCCTGAATCCGCAGGTTTCAGAAGCGGTTTTCCGGACGTGGCGCGTGTCGCGCCGCGAGATTGAGGTCGTGCATCGCCATCAGAACCAGTGTCGAGGGATCGTCACTTCCCGGTCCCGCAGGCCTTTTGCGGTAATATTGGCCTATGCCGGAGATGCAAGGCCGGAAAGCACGTCGGCGAGCACGCCAGCAAGTGCCAGCCGGAAAGTGCGTGTCGCCTGCCAGCCCGTCCGATCCCGGCGCCCCGCCGATCAACGTGGCGGAAGAGCCGGAAATCCGACACCGTTCCGGAAAAACGGCTGCCATGGCCGGCCTGGGGCGGCATCGGGGAGGGAAGGAGAGAAACCCGTCTGCCGGCCCGCAGGACCTCAGGGCTGTCGCAGGGACACGCCTTTCATGCGGTCAGGCGGAAAGAGGTGGTGCGCGCGGCGCGGCGCTCATCAGAAGAACTGTTGGCCTGAACGCGGCCGTATCCGCCACGAAACCTTCACCGGTCTTGATGAGGAGCGGCATGCCGGTCACATCGGCCGGCTGCGGCAGCAGGATGCCGGCCACGATCCGGCAAACCTCGCAGAGGCGAACAACGGCGTGCCGGTCGGGGTGGGACTGGCCATCGTCGTGATCGAAAGTGTGGCAAAGATCCGGCAGGCTGCCATCCGGCAGCATATAGGCGGAGATTTCAGTTGCGGCAAACCCGGCTTCTGCCACCGGCACGCGATGGGCGAAACCGATGGCGAACAGGGCAAGAGCGCACAGAATGCGCATCCCCTTCTGCCATGTCGTCGCCTTTGTGATCATTGCCGGAATTCCCGCCCGAACACTCTCTGAAATTCGCTTGATATTCCCATCCTGCCGCTTCACCCGAGACGGACAATTGCGACGGCGGGGATGACATGACGTTACGGAGGTACTCTGTGGCATCGCGTGTGCTTCGTCTGTGCGATAGGTCAAACAGCTCCGAGTTTGGTGACGAGCGCCAGGCGATTTCCCCCACACTGCCGGTCAGCATGGCTTGGCCTTCGAGGCTTTTTGCGCTAATCAGACCGGATGATAAAAACCTCGAGTATCACCTGCATCTAGCTCCCGCCGCAGCGCGAGGAGCATCGAGCGGGAAGCCGGCCGGCTTCACGCTTGGCGTCGGCTTGCCTGAAGGCGAGCGAATGCGAACACTTGCAGTGAGACTAACTCGATGGAAAATTATTTCGAAAGCCCCTTCCGGGGCATCACGCTCGACAGGCAGGTAAAGAACCCGAACCTCGTCGTCGGTAAATACAGCTATTATTCCGGCTATTATCACGGCCACAGCTTTGAAGATTGCGCCCGTTATCTGCTGCCGGATGAGGGTGCGGACAGGCTGGTGATCGGAAGCTTCTGCTCAATCGGTTCAGGCGCCGCCTTCATCATGGCGGGCAATCAGGGCCATCGGAATGAGTGGATCAGCACCTTCCCGTTCTTCTTCATGCCGGAGGTGCCGGAATTCGAGAAAGCCGAGAATGGCTATCTGCCGGCGGGCGACACCGTCATCGGCAATGATGTCTGGATAGGATCGGAAGCGATCATCATGCCCGGCATCAAGATCGGCGATGGCGCCGTCATCGGAACCCGGGCGCTGGTGACGAAGAATGTCGAACCCTACGCCATCGTCGGCGGCAGCCCCGCCAGAACCATTCGCAAGCGGTTTGATGACGATGACATTGCCCGCCTGCTGGAGATGAAATGGTGGGAGTGGCCGGCAGAAAGGCTCAAGGCCGCAATGCCGCTCATGACCAGCAGCAATGTCGCGGAGCTGTATCGGTTCTGGCAATCTGACATTCTGTAGGTTTGAAGCTGCCGGCTCGTCTCCTTGGGGCGGGCCGGCGATCGCTCCAGATCCCGGAGCTGTTTCCGGATATGTGAAGGCCAGACACCCACCCTGTCAGTGCAATTCCAGGCCTTCCTGAAGAATGGATTTTTGAACCGCCTCGCGCCCCTTCACGCGGCTGTACCAGGCTTGCAGGTTATGCAGGTGATCGAAGTGGATTGGCGCATTGTAATAGGATTTCAGCCATGGGGCCTGCCCCCAACCCGCCAGGGCAAACAGATAAGCATCAGCGACCGTGAACCTGTCCCCCATCAGAAAATCCTTGTCGGCAAGATGCTCGTTGATCCACGCGAAGCGTTTCTCCAGCTTCGGCCTTGCCGTCTCGATATAATCACCAGCCTGACGCGCATAAAGGAGCGGGATGAAGCCCTTGTGGATTTCGGTCGAAAGGAAGCTCAGCATCTCCTGCAGCCTGTAGCGCGCAAAGGTTCCATTCGCCGGCGCAAGGCCCGCCTCGGGCTTCTGGTCTGCAAGATATTGAACGATGACGGGACCTTCCCGCAGCACGTTGCCGTCTTCAAGCTCCAGCGCCGGAATATAGCCATGCGGGTTGATGTTGTAGAAGTTCTTCCCCTGATCCGTTGTGCGATCATTCTGATCGACCTTGATGAATTCGACGTCGAGACCCAGCTCGTTTGCGACGATATGGGGAGAAAGCGAGCAGGCGGCGGGCATGAAATACAACTTCATTCTGATAGGTCTCCATGGATTTCGGCGCCATTCTTCCGTTGCAGGAAAGGCGTGATTTCCATGTAGGTCAGGCGGTATAAAAACGTAAGAACGCAAAAACTTGTCATCTAGGTACATAAATTATACCTGGTGCAGCTGAAAGGCTAACCGATGAAGGACACCGTATCGGGCTGCTCCGTTGAACAAGCCATGCATCTGCTCGGCGGGCGCTGGCGTCTGCTCATCGTGTCTTATCTTGTGGACGGGCCGAAGCGGTTCAACGAACTCAGGAGACTGGTGCCGGGCATTTCCCAGAGAATGCTCACCCTCGATCTCCGCGCACTTGAAGACGCAGAACTCGTGGCGCGCACGGTCTATCCGACCACGCCAATCAAGGTGGAATATGCTCTGACGGAGGAAGGCCGGCGGCTGGAGAAGGTGGTGGCCGTTGTTCAGGAATTCGGCCTGTGGCTGAAGGCGCGGGACGCTGCGTCAAGTTGAATGGCCATTCGGGTCAGATGTCGCCTTGTCTCGGTAGGCAAGGACCGGCGGATCGGACATGCCGAAACGCCGGTCTTTGGGCTCATGGATGTTCAGCCCGGCATCATCGCCGGCTGGTTTGCGGGAAATTTCGCCACGTCCTCAATGCTGACGTTGAGATGCTGGGCCACCAGCGCCGGCGGGGTGTGCGTGAGCCATGAGGACAGGCTGACCTCCTGATATTCGGCAGTCTTGAAGACCGCGACGAATTGCAGGTCGGTCGTCCCAGTATTTTCGATGATGTGGCCCTGGCTTCTTTTCACGTAACCAATATCGCCGGCGCGGAAGTCGGCCGTCTGGCTGCGCGGGCCCGCGTCGAACACGGTCATCCGGCCTTCGCCCTTGATCCAGTATTGCCATTCATCCGCATTGGGGTGCCAGTGCATTTCGCGCACACCGCCGGGCTTGATCGTTTCAATGGCGGCGGCGATGGTTTTGGACACGGTGAAGGCGCTGCTGTCCGCAAGGCGAATAATGCCCGCGGCATTTTCCTTCAGCGGTTTTGATGCAGCGAGTTTATAGGTGAACGGGAACGGGGGAAGACCGGCACCGGCAACGGCCTCCTGATCCCCGGAGAGCGGTCCTGGCTCCTTGCCCTGGAAAATCCAGAGGTTCTGCAGCGGAATGTTCCGGAACACGTCCTGCGCGACGCCGAAATTCTTGGCCAGCAGTTCCGGTGAGGTATGCGCCAGCCAGTCAGTGAGAAGCAGGGTGCCATATTCGGACTGATCGCCTTCATCGAATACGATGACGAATTCGCATCCTTCAGGGCCAAGCCCCTGCAGCGAATGCGGGTAACCGGCCGGAAAATACCAGAGATCACCGGCCTCGACATCCTGTACATAGGCGCGGCCCTGCGTATCGAGCACAGTGATGCGGCAACGCCCATTGGTCATGATCGCCCATTCTGCGGCGCGGTGCCAGTGCATCTCGCGAATGCCGCCCGGTCCCAGCCGCATGTTGACGCCGGACACGGCATCCGAAATCGCGAAGTCCGACTTGGTGACCTGGCGTGCCCATCCGCCGTTCTGGATACGTTTGGCGGCGTTGTTGAACGAGCCCCAGAAGAGCTGCATGTCGCCCACATCGGTCGCCGGCGGGCTCTGGAAGGATGGGAACTGGTCGTTGATCGCGGGGTTCTTCGGGCCGGGATCGCTGAGGCCCGCGGCATTGGCATTGATTGCTCCTTCGGCGGGCTGATCAGGATTGCCGAAAGATGCTGCTCCGGCCGTGCTGGCGGCAAGAGCAGTGCCGCCGACGGCGCCGATTGCGAGGACTGCGCGTCTGGTCAATGTTTCCATTTCAGAACTCCTTGTTCATGGCGAATTGGGCCGAGGTATCGGCCGAGGTGTCGATAGAGCGGGTCTGTGATGCGAGCTGGAGCACGGCGATGCGGTCGATCAGCTCGGCATTAAAAAGGCGGTGTTGCAGCTGGCAGAAGGCTTTTGGATCGAGCGCGTCGCGCCGGTCGGTTTTCCGGGTGGCGCGGGTGGCGATGCAGGATGTCTTGTCCAGTGCTGGAACAGCCTGTGTGCCTTCGGACGTTTCACTGAGCGCCGGCACGGGAGCGGAAAGTCCGCCCAGCCTGTCAATCGTCTGCGGTGTGAGGATGCGGAAGGCGCTGGCTGATGCGACGTCTTCGGAGGCCGCAAGCGCCGGTTCGCTATTCCTGATCAGGAAAGCATTGCCACCGAGCACGGCAACCGTACCCAGTGCCAACACCGCTGCGACTTTGAGACGACGGGGTCTCTGCTGGTCGGCATTCTTGCTGATGGAGGTCATACCCTGCTCCTAAAAAGGGGTGATGGTGTCGTCAGGAACGTTCGGTGGGGAAGCGCTTGACTGGAGCAAAGGCTACGGCGGAGAAGCGGAGCCGGCATCTATACAGAGGTCTAGTTCGTATAGCGGAAGGTGTTGGCGGCGGGCTAAGCGCCGTGAGGTATCCGCTCAACGGCAATGCCTGCCCGGACGCCAGGCGTCGGAGCATGAAGTAGCGACGGATTTTACCTGAGAGGATGCAGTTAAAGCGATGGAAGGCTTGTCTGTGAGCGGATATGGGCTGGCTCACTTGCTCGGTGGCGAAGCGTCAGCCGTCAGGACGGCCGGGCGAGAACGGATTCCAGGCATCCGATCAGACTGACGATATTCACCGGCTTGCCGAGAAAGGCCAAAGCGCCGCCGTTCAAGGCCGCATTCCGGGTGCGCTCATCCTGGTAGGAGGTGACGAAGATCATCGGCGCATGCTCGCCGCGCCGGTTCAACTCACTCTGCAATTCGATGCCGGAGAGTCCGGGCATCTTCACATCCACGATGATGCAGTCGATGTCCGTCTGCTGCTGCGCTTCCAGAAAGTGTTCGGCAGAAGCATACAGGCGGCATTCGTAACCGAAGGACATGATGAGATCATCCATGGCTTCGCGAATGGCGGGATCGTCGTCGACGACGGCAATGACGGGAACGGGGGGCAATGAAAGCGACCTTTTTCTGTTTTTCTTTCATCTTCTATGCGCGCGTGCCCGTGCGAAAGATACCATACTAAGATACAGGTGGCCTGGGCTTCTCGCCGACCAACTCTGCTTTCCGCACGAGGTCGGCGACCGATCTGGCCTCCATTTTTCGCATGACATTGCCACGGTGCAGTTTCACGGTAACTTCGCTGATGCCGAGTTCATAGGCGATCTGCTTGTTCATCAGGCCGCGGACAACAGCGCCCATGACCTCGCGTTCCCTTGGTGTCAGCTGTTCGGCAAGGGAGGTGACGGCCTCATTCTGGGCGCTTTCGCGGCGTTGCGACGCATCCCTTTCCATCGCTGCCGCAACGGCGTCAAGAATGTCCTGTTCCTTGAAGGGCTTGGTCAAAAAATCGACGGCGCCGGCCTTCATCGCCCGTACGCTCATGGGGATATCGCCGAAGCCGGTCATGAAAATGATCGGCATCCTGTTTCCGACGCGTTCCAGCTGCATCTGGAAATCAAGGCCGCTTATGCCCGGAAGCCGCACATCAAGCAGCAGGCAGCCGGGCCGGTTCAGATTGGCTTTTTCGAGAAAGGCGGCGGCGCTGTCGAAAGCTTCGGCATCGAATTTCATGGAGTGGAAAAGATCGGTGAGTGCTTCGCGCATCGACAAATCGTCGTCGACGATGAACACGATGGGTGATGGTGGCTCCTTTGCCGACTTGCGCAATTCAGGCATGTTCCATCTCCTGGCTAACCGGCATGGAAATGGTAAAGACCGCCCCGCCGAGAGGATGATTGTCACCGGTAAGCCTGCCGCCCCGTGCTTCCAGTGTCGTGCGGCAGATGGAAAGCCCCATGCCCATTCCGGTCTCCTTGGTCGTGAAAAACGGAGAGAACAGCTTTTCCTTCATCTGCACCGGGAAACCCGGTCCATTGTCGTGAACGGCAATATGGATATTGTCGCTGTCTTCGCGCTCCTTTCGCACCGTGATGGTGCGATTGCCGGTACCCGCCTCGTCCATGGCCTGAATGGCATTGGTGAGAAGGTTGATGAGAACCTGCTGCAACTCGATCCTGACAGCCATTATCGGCGGCGTGGCGGTTTTTTCCACATATACCGTGGTTCCGCTGCGTTCCAGCTCATGTTCCAGAAGACTGAGCGTTTCATCGATGAATTCATCCAGGTCGAAGGTTTCCATCTTGCCGCTCGTATGGGCGAGCAGGCTGCGTGTGTTCTGGATGATTTCACTGGCGCGCTGCCCGTCGCGGATCATGCGTTCGGCCGACCGGCGGGCGGCGGCAATATCCGGCGGATCGCGATCGAGCCACCGCAGCAATGTCTGCGCGTTGACGATGATGGCGCCAAGCGGCTGGTTCAGTTCGTGGGAGAGCGATGCGGACATGGCGCCGACGGCCGCCGCCTTCGAGGCCTTTGTCAGCTCCGCCTGCGCTTCCGCCAGTGCCTTCAGCGCCATTTCGCGCTGGGTGATATCCACCATGCTGACCACCACACGGTTGAAGGAGGCCGCTTCCGCAGGAAAACTGATGGAAAGAAGCACCAGCTTGTCTTCGCCGGTGTCTGTGCGCACCACCACCCTGTCTTCGAAGACAGGCCGGTTGTCGATGATCGCCTGCAGGACATCGACGAATTTGCCTGAAGAAGAAACGACCGATTGCTGGAGAGTGCCGCGGATTGAGGAGTCGTAACCCAGCATTTCCTTTCCGGCCTCATTCGACGCAACGACGGTGATGAGATCGATGCATTGCTGCGCAAAGTCCGGATTGGCGCGAGCATGGGCGCGCATGTCGGTGATGCCCTGTTGCTTGAGGCCCATCAGCAGGGCGTGAAGTTTCGAATAGTCGCGTTCCCAGAGTGCGACGCGCGTGCGGTCGAAGATAGAGCGATAACGCTCTTCGCTTTCCTTCAGTGCCGTATTGACCGACACCATCGCTAACCGGGCGGTCTCCGTTTTCAGAAGCAGCACGGTCGTGACGGCAAGCGCTGCAAGGGCGACGACCAACCGAAGGGCCGACTGGAAGTCCGCGTCCTGCGCATGGGTCGCTGCATAGGACAGGAGGGAGAGAATGGCGCAGGCGCAGGAGATCGCGATCAGTCCCGACCAGCTTACAGCCTGCGCGGCCAAAAGCATCGTGATGACATAGAGGACGGCAATCGCCCCTTCTATGTCGGTATAGGTATCGACGTAAAATACCGCGGCCGCCAGCGCCAGCGCCCCAAGGCCGAAGGCCAGATGGTGCGTCCCGCCTTCCGGATCACGCGCGCGAAACATCCTTGACGCAATCGACATTGTTCCCCCGATGCGATTTTTGCCGACAATACGGTTTTTTCAGCACAACCTGACCTATACATAGTCAACATCGCAGAGCTATCAGAAGAAGAATATCGAAATTTCGTCGAGTCGGATGAAAGAGCTATAGAAGCGAATCGAAGTTACCTTGAACGTGAATATAGCAACGACGAAAAAATACCTGATATGTCAAAATATTCCGACATAAAACTCTACGCGACCGTGAGTGTCAGCGGGACAATTGTTGCAAAAATCGATAACCAAGGTGGAGTAGAAACCACCGACGAAGCTCTTGGAAAGAGTCTGATGAGCTTACTAATAAGCGACATGAATGGTACAAACGGCCCCAACCTTGCGCAAGCTCGGGCCGAACAAATCTCTAAGCTTCTGGGCGGCAGCATTGTAAAAGCAGATACGGCCCTGACACAATTACAGTTCAGTACGTTTTCTAATACAAATCAAACCGAGCGCGTCGTGAACTACGAGGCCATGAAGCAAGATCCGATATATCATCACACTCAAAATCTTCTAGAAAATATAGAGAAAATCAAGCAGCAGAGACAAAATTTCCTGTCTCAGAGACAATAAAATTCTTAAAATCGCTTATCGACATATGTATACGGGCGGAAGAGTACGTCGCCCGTATACATAGCTTAAAATATTCAATTAAATAAAATTATCTGTCGGAGCATAATTTGCGATATTGAAAGTCATGCTATCGGCCGTTTGTAAAAATTCTACTGTGTAGTGACCGCCGAGATAATAATCTTCGATTTTTACCCCTGCATCTATGGTTTCATCAGCAAAATCGGTTGTTGATGTGATCCACAGATCGTTCGAATTCTGAAAGCGAATGAGCTCAATTTCGTTCGAAAGATAGGAAACAACAATTCGATCTTGGGTGTCATAGACGGAGTCAGTACGAGGACTTCCTCCCTCATTTACGCCGTCGTTGACGACATCAATGCCACCCTCAAGGAACTCGTAGCGATCGTTACCAGCTCCGCCCCACAGCCTGTCGTTACCCGTTCCGCCATTGAGAATGTCGTTTCCAGCGCCATCAAGAATGACATCATTTCCACTCCCGCCTCGATTGACGTCGTTACCGATCCCGCCAATAAGCGTATCATCCCCAGGACCACCTTCAAGTGTGTCATTTCCGTCATCGCCGGACAACCAGTCGCTATTACCTTGGCCTCGTAAGAGGTCGTCGCCTGCGCCACCATTGAGGTTGTCGTCCCCATCGTGACCATAGAGGAAATCATTACCGTTACGGCCATACAGAGAGTCGTTCCCAGTGTAGCCAAAGAGCGCGTCGGAGCCATCTCCTCCATCAATATAATCGTTCCAGCGCGATCCTATAATACGGTCATCTCCTCCCAAGCCTAGGAGTTGCCACCAAGCCTGATAGGCAGGCCAACCTGCCGATGGCGCATAAGTATTGTTGCTGTAGTCAATATTGTTCGCGTTATTGTCTCCGGAATAATAAGGCATCTCAGTCTCCGTTGTTTCGGCAGAACTCTGCCTGTCGTCCAACGCATGACCCTAGGCCCCATGCCGAGGTTCATGCTCAGTGTTACGTCATGAAAAACTTATTAGGCATCATCGCGTTACATCTTTTGGCGGAACTGCATTTATAGCTTCATCATTCTGCCGACCTACAAGGCAAGTGAAATTTCACCGCCTGAACCGGAACGGCAGATACACTTAAAATACAAACTAAGTAAAATCAAAAGTAAAAAACGATAAATTCTCTATATCAACAAAATTTGAATAAATTAACAAGCATTAAATATTAATTATACAATGAAATACAAATATAAATATGTAATAATTTAACAAAAATGTCATAACCACCTAAATCATCTTCTCTATATCTCGCAACATAGGACGACAGAAGTAAAAACGCCGGAGCACAGTCCGGCGTTTGGTTGTAGGCCACCAACCCTTTGTTAGGTCCGGACTGAACTACCTCCATTTCAACCGGACAGTCAGCATAAGCAGAAAGGCTCACGCACCCACTCTAGTCAGTGGGGATAATGCCTCTGGCATCGAGTGCCGTGAGATCTTCTCTCAAGCGAACGGCCATATCCATCCGCTCGTGCAGAATACTCATCACACCCAGGTCACCGTTATCAAGCTCTCGGAAAAACAGGTAGTGATGCTCATACCGGCTGAAATAAGCCTCGCTCTTGAGGTCGCCGGGGACGGCAAGTCTTTGGGGAAGGCGCCGCCAAAGCAAGTGGTCGCCGCAGAGGCGCTGCAAATGCGCGTGCAGGCCACGTATATAGGCCTCAGCCTGCGCTTCACCCCAAGTATCTGCGGTGTCGCGCCAGATTTTATCCTGTGCGGCATCGGCAGGCGCATAAAAGCGATAAGCTGCCATAACTAGCGACGCTTGTTTCGGCCGATTACATCATCAGCAGAGACGGCTCTAAACTCGCTGTCGTCCGCGCGCATTGCGGGAGCCAGTTCCTTTTGCAATGTATCCCAGGCCTCGTCGCGGGTTTGCAGGTCACGCCGAATAAGCGCACGAATATATTCGCTCGCATTCTCATAAAGACCGTCATCACCAATCTGCTGCTGGATATGGTCTTGCAGCGCACCGCTGACTTTGACGTGAATGCTTCCGGACGCCATGGCGTTTTCCTTTCGGTCTCCTCGATTATGAAAAGCGTAGCATATATTGTCAATATTCATCACGGCGTGGGCAACGCGTGCTCTTTGGTCGATCGTGAGCGCCACAGGAGTCAAATCGCTATATCGTTTACTTTGCCGACCGGTTGAAATATTTCTAGTCTAACGAGAAAACGCGAATGAGGATCAGGAATTGAAAGTCATCACAGGAACCGGATTTGCCGTTACTGCCCTGCTTTTTTCGAGCTCTGTCGCCTTTACCGCACCGACATATCTCAGCTGTGAATTCGCAACTTCGAAGGGAACACCCCAGGTGTTCAATTTCGCTCTCGACGAAGCCGCCGGAACATTTGGAGTTTATGTCCCGGCTTCTGGCAGTCAGAGGATGGAAAAGGGCACCTTTGCCGGTGGTAAGGCGAGCCTGAATGAAGGCTCGGTGGCATGGGAGATCGACATCGCCAAGGGTTCAGTCATTCGTGACAAGCGCATGGTGGGCGAGAAGGACAGCGGGACCTGCAAGACGATCTCGCACGCGCAGAGCGGCTTTGAAGAGGAATAGCCGATCCGCACAAGAGGCCGGTATCGAGACGTTTACAGGGCGCTGAGGCGCCTAACGTGCCATGAGGCCAACATCACCGGCAGATCGCCATCATGCCTCGCAGGGTATCCTCTACGATACGGCCCACATCATTCGTGAAGCTCGCCCATAACGGAGCGGAGCAAGCTTTGATCCGGCATCTTGCTGATTGATATGCCTGCTTCACGAAACCACGATGTATCCGCCTCCGGATGAGGCCCCGTCAGCACGACGACACCTTTGCCGAAACGGTAACGAGCAGCGGCAATATCGCCATTCTGATACGTAGCAATCTTCTTGAACTCGCTGCTGTCTTTCGGCTCAGGCATATACGGCCCGTCCTGAAAGAAGACTGTCTGTTCTTTACCGCTCCACCTTGTCGACACCACCGTGCTTATGATCGAATTTACCGGAAAGCCGGGCCGCCCGACCTCGGATTCCAGCTCGTCATCGATCAATCCTATGCCCGAACCGCTTGCGAGATAGGCTCCCATGCACGAGCCGAAAAAGCCGCCTCCTGCCTTAACAAACCTGCGGATGGCCTCAACCCGTTGCTCACCAAGGCTTTCAAATGCAGCTGGAATATCCTGTCCCCCACCCGGTTGGACGTAGATGTCATATTTTGAAAGCGTCTCGTCGCGAATATCGATCCGCTCTTTAGCACCGACGTAATCGACCCGATACTCAGGTCCGAGCGCCATAATCGATTGACGCATCGTTTCAGAACAATCCTCGCAACTGGCCGGCCCGCGGTAAACTGCAACCCGAACGATGCCTTCCTTTGCATTTGAAGAAGAAACCACCCCGGTGGTGGCAGCGATAATGGTGAGTGCCGCGGTCATGGTTTTGATGATCATGTCTTATCTCGCTTATCTGGCGCTGGTTGGCCGAGGGAAGAGGCACAGCTGGCAGGAACTGGAACACAGCTTATGAGGCGCGCAACGCGCCGAGGCTCAGCGTGGCTCATGGCCTGGTATTCACCATGGGGTCCTCGTCCGGGCCTTGATCGTCCGGCGCAGGAGCAACGCTTGCCCCGCTCGAATCCTCATTGGACGGCCATGTATCAGATGTTGAATGATCGGGCGGCGTCCAGTCCTCACGATCCTCCCGCTTGTCCTCATGGTGTGGCGAAGTGCCGTCTGTGGCAGGATCGAAAGCGCCCCTCTCCGCAGCATCAGGGTGTTGTTCCAGCGGAGACGGAACCACAGGCGGCGGGTTGTCCTGACCGCCAGGAGTAGCGGGATCCTGATCCTTCAGGCGGCTGTCGATCGGGACTTCAGGGCCTTGATCGGAAGCCTCTGCCGACGGAGGAACAGCGTTGTTTCTGAACTCATCAACCGGCGGAGCAGCCAGGGTCTGGTCTGTGGAAACGTCTTCCACGCTGAAGTTCACATCCTGTGGAACGGGCGCGACGGCGACATCCGACAAATCTTCCTCGGGCATCGTCTGGTAGATATTCGTCGTCTCGTTCGTGACGTTGTATATCGTTTCATAAGTGACGTTCTGGAAGATTTCGGGGCGGCTTTCGGTCATGATCGGAGCAGAAATGATCACGGGTTCGCTGTAATAGCTGTCAGCAACGCCTTGGTAATACCCGTCGTAATATCCGTCCCAGTAACTGTCGATTGACCGGTCGCTTTCAAAATCGACGATCCTTACATAATAGCCTGGATAATACTCCCTCGTGGTGAGTGAGAGAGCTGCGAAGGAGCCGGACAGGACCGTCAGTGTGAACGAAAGGCGCTGGTAGTCGTATCCACTTGCAGGCGCGCGCTGCGCTATCACAATTTCACGCCGCATCCTGATAACCTCAGTGCGAAGAGCTGCGTTGTCGGCGACCTCGTCCTCCAACTGCTGCATTCTATACGACAAGTCGGCAACTTTTCGTTTGAGCGCTTTCACATCCGATGCATTTGCATTTGTCGCAAATCCCTTATGTTTTGCGAGAACGAAACGGCTCGAATATTCCGCCCAGGCCGCATTGAAGCGCTGGAGAGCTCTCGTCGCCCCGTCGCATTTGGCTGATGACAGGGAGTAACGCGTCTGCAGATTACCGACCGCATGGGACAGCGCCTTGGTGGCCCGCGAAATGCGGGCGGGTTCACGCGATGCAATTGCCGCTTCAAGGCCCTGCACAGACCGTGTCGCCTCCGTGAGGGCAGCGAGCACCGCCACGCCACTGCGACGCCGTTTCTCGCCCTTCGCTTCGCTGAACGAAAAAGCGATTTCCCCCAGAGAGGCGCGCATGTCTCCAAGAAGGGCCGGCGCGTTCATCCGGACGGGCGAGCCGGCAACCGCTCGCACTGACGAGAGCGAAACGACGGCGGTTGCCAGAACAGTCTGCTGGACCAGGGGACTAACCGTAAGCGCCGCGAGAACCGGAAGAAGCGACACAAGTTTCATTTTGTTTTCAGGCATTTTCAAATCTCTCGTACCTATTGTATGTCATCGCAGGAGCGCGCAATCCGTATATGTCCGGTCACGGCACCTTAAGGGTCCGTCCACGGACCAACCGGGCGGATTTCGTGTGGCCAGGATCGTGAGCGCAATCATCCAGAAGATGGCAACAAACACGGCGGCTGGAAGTAGGCGCAAGAACATCGGTGAACCTCACTGAACCTGACGAGCCAAAACGCGTCAGGCAGTGATATATTCCACTGGACCTGACAGCCCCTTGAAGCCGTTGTCAGCGAATTGTCATCTTCAATCGTCTAAAGGTGCTGCGACCAAGGAGGTCCATGTGAAACCCACCAAGCCAAAGCGATGCGTCCGATACTCCGTCGTGCTGGCGTTGATGCTCTCCACCGTGGTCCACGCGCGCGCCTATGCTGAAGATGACACGGGCGCAGGCGCTGAAAGCGAGACCTCCTCCGAGACCGAAAGCGACGATGGCGTGGCCGAGGGCGTCTATAATGGCAGCGACGCTGCCAGCTCGATGCGCGGCTTTTCCAACGAGATCGAAGATTACCAACAGCAGGATCAAGGGGCCCCAAATGGTCTTCAGGGGCAAAATATCCTTTCGCTCGACAGCATTGCGGCAAAAACCCAGGCGCTCACGGACGGCCGCATTCTGGACGCTGAGCTCAAACCGCGCCGCAACGGCCTCAGATACGAGCTCAAAGTCCTGGAAAATGACGACCGGTTGCGACGATACTCCTTCGACGCGCATAACGGCCGTCTCATCGGAGTGAAGTGAACCATGCGCGTTCTCATCGCCGAAGATGATAAACGGATCGCTCAGTCGCTCTCGATTGCGCTTGCGGCTGCCGGTTTCGTGACAGAGATCTCGCTCGATGGCGAAGACGCCTGGTTTCGAGGCGAAACCGAGGCATTTGATGCCGTCATTTTAGATCTCGGCCTTCCAGGCCTCGACGGACTGACCATTCTCAAGCGATGGCGCCGCGACGGCAGGGCTGCGCCGGTTCTCATCCTGACAGCCCGTGGAGACTGGAGCGAACGGGTCGAAGGTATCGAATCCGGTGCAGATGATTATGTCGTGAAGCCTTTCAGGATGGAGGAAGTCGTGGCGCGTATCCGGGCGCTGGTGAGGCGCGCAGCCGGGTTTTCCTCGCCGAACATCACGATAGGCCGCTACACCCTGGACACGCGGCTGAAACAGGTCTCGATCGGTGGATTGCCCGTCGCACTCTCTCCCCAGGAATACCGCCTGTTAGCCTTCATGGCGCACAGGCCGGGGAAGGTCGTTTCCCAGCTGGAAATCACGGAACATCTCTATGCACAGGATGATGACCGCCTGTCCAACGCCGTCGAGGTGCTGGTCGGACGGCTTCGCCGCCGACTGGGCGCCGATATCATCATTACACGCAGAGGGTTGGGATATCTCCTGGGCGGCGATGCCGCATGAAGTCAAGATCGCTGAAATCCCGCATGATCGTAGCCGGTGCGGTGTGGATTTTTTTCGCGCTCATACTTGCCGGTTCTGCAATATCCTATCTGTTCATTGAAAATGTCGAAAAGGGAGTTCGGTCCGATCTCAGCGCGACACTCTCGCGGCTCGTTGCCATCATCGACCTTGATGCGCGGCAAGATCGGCCCCGTCTGACACGACAACTGCCCGACCCGAGATATGAAACCCCGTTTAGCGGCGTTTACTGGCAGATCACCGACATAGACAATCAAAAGGCGCTGCGCTCGCGCTCTTTGTGGGATAAAAATCTCGAGACGGAGGTTAGCACCGACGGCGAGCATTTCGCCAGTATTGACGGCCCGGCAGGCCAATCCCTGCTGGCACTGTCGTTGACGACGCGCTTCAAGGCCAGGGATATTGAACGTCACTATCAGATCGTCGTCGCACTGGACCGTTCCATCCTCGACGAAACCATTCACAAATTTGCATGGGAAATGACCGCGGCGCTCGCCGTACTCGGTGCGTCGCTCGTCCTTGCCGCCCTGTTGCAGGTTCATTTCGGCCTCCTGCCGTTCCGGCAATTGAAGAGCGAAGTCGAGATCATCCGCAAAGGCGCCGCCACCTCGCTGGAGAGCGAATATCCGACAGAGGTGTATCCGCTTGTTGCCGAAGTGAACGAACTGTTGAAACTGCAGGAAACATCGATCGAATTTGCAAGGGCGCGCGCTTCCGATCTTGCGCACGGATTGAAGACGCCCCTCTCCGTCCTTGTGACGGTTGCCGACGACCTCAGACGCCGTGGCGAAACGTCCGCCGCGTCTGTCCTGTTCGATCTGTCCGACGAAATGAACAGTCGGGTGGACTATCAACTCAAATTGTCGAAACTCCGACAGAGAGCGCGGCTGCACACATTGCGGGCTCCACTTGGATCGATCGTCAGCCGGGCCGTCGCCGTTCTCAAGAAAACCAAAGAAGGCGAGCAACTGAACTGGCAGATCGACATGACGCAGAACATCGACGTCGATATCGATGAAAACGATCTCGTCGAACTGGTCGGCGTCGTTTTGGAAAACGCAGCAAAGTGGGCCACCTCGACGGTACGGGTGTCAGCATCAAGGCGGAAGGACGTCGCAGAGCTGCGCATCTTTGATGACGGGCCGGGTATCGGCCAGTCCCACCTCAAGCTCATTGGGAAACGCGGCCAACGCTTCGATGAAAGCGTTGGCGGGTCTGGACTTGGCTTGGCGATTGCAACGGAAATTCTCGCGATAAACCACGGTTCGATCCTCTTCGAAGGCGATCAGGGCATGGGAACCCTTGTCATCGTGAGGCTTCCCCTTGCCGTCTGATCTCGACAAATCTGCAACGACTTGATGTTCATCTGAAGGGATATTCAGCGACAAGGGAGCACTAAAATTACCGACCAGCTGACCTAGTGCCATTCAGGAGTTTATCGAGTTCAGCAGCGCGGGATCTGGATAGCCGAACTTCTTCAGCAAACAGCGGCCAGCGGTCTACGGCCGCTCGAACCTGTTCGACAACTTCCCGGGCATCCGGATCTGAAATCGAGGCCCCTGGAGACTGCCGAAAGGTGAGACACGTCCTCAGATCGTCGGACGTGCCATCATGATCGTTTGTTTACTGCGTCTTTGTTTCGAGGGCCTTCACAATGGCCTCACCGAATGCCTTGGCCGAGTCGAGAATGTTGGTCCTGATTGAGGTTAATGCCAAATTGGCATGGAGTATGTTGTTGCCGGTTGAACATCGATACATTTTCAACTTTGGCTTCAGCTTGGTCTCCAGTCCTAAATGAACCGGGCACGGGGGAGAACAAACCTTCAGTTTCTTGCTCCTTGCAGGCACAGCATGACCATCTCTTTCAGCAAGCATCTCAGGCTGGCTGACCGCGAATGACGCCGACATCGATACGCGATGTCGGCCGGCTCACATGAGGTTCGTAAACTGGACTATCCTTGAACCAGGTTGAGGCAAATGACGGTCCTGTCATCGCTGAATTCCGCCGTTGTCGAACCTTTGACGGACGGATACTCACGCAGCTTGTGAAAATCCGCCGCTTCGACACGTGCGAATTCCGCTTCCCAGGCCGTAACATCCGTCCCCGCCGGCAGGGACAAATAGCCGTCGGAGAATATTTCAACGCTAGAGAGTCCGTCTTTGGCGATGCGAAGGTCAACCGTCCCCTCGTGCATGACGGTTCCGCCATTCACCGAGGCGTAACCCAGTACATGCCCATGCCGGTTTGCGAATTGCGGCTGGACACGGATTCCACCCATCAGGAATTCCTCGACCGTTTCGATGTTATTCTCGAGACCGCTCATGCCCGCTGCGGCAATGACGACATTTTCCGCTTCCCGCGCCGTCATGATGCCGCTTGCGACGGCCGAACGCAGGCCTGAGAAGATCGTCGCGCGTGTGCGCGCCTCGGCCGCATCACCATCACCGATGGCGGCAAGAAGCTGTTTGAACACGAATATACGCGCCGAAGTGCTTACCGTATCGATCAGCTTTGTGTGCTGAAACAGACGGGTGCCGTTGATCCTGACGCCGGAATCGCCGGCAAGCAGCAGGCGGAAGCTGTCGCCCATATCCGCCACGATCGCCAGGGTGGTCGATGGCGGATGGCCGGCATTGATGCGCTGCGCCTCCTTTTTCAGAATATCGCTGATATTCTGAAAAAGCGCGGGCGCGGCGAGCGTTTCCAACCTGCCGTCAAGGCTCATCTCAGCAACGGCATTGGCGGCGGCAAGGGCTGCGATGCGGCCGGAACTAAGCCCACTGTAACTTGCTCCGGTCGGATCGGTCGCGCCGTCGAAAACGGCCAGAACCCGTCCGGGAATGAGAAGTGCCACATCGTCCCCCGGCTTTGCGGCGTTCTTGTATTTCGATTGCGAAAAGCTCGCGATATTCATCTTTCTGGTGTCCTTGCAGAGGGAGGCTGGCGGCGACACATGGGTCGCCGCTGCTGCAGTTTTGAATGATATTTGGATGGTTTCAGACGAAAGAGGCTTCCTTTTCCTCCGAAAGCCGGAAGACGACGAAGACGCAAAGTCCGGTGCTGACGAGAAGTAAGGTGGAAAGTGCCGCGGCCGTGCCGAACTCGCCGTCAATCACCTGAATATAGATCAGGACGGGCATCGTGATCGTCCGCGCCGTGTAGAGGATCAGCGTCGAGGACAATTCGTTGATAGCGGTGATGAAGCTCATTAAGGAACCGATGATGAGCCCGGGCAACATCAGCGGCACCGTCACCGTTATGAACGTCTTCGCCGGCGAAGCGCCGAGATTGACCGCGGCCTCCTCGATGGACGGCTTGATCTGCCGCAGGATCGAGGTCGTGGAGCGCACGCCATAAGGCAGGCGGCGGATAAACACCAGCAGGATGATGATGAGTGCCGTGCCGGTAATGTCAAAAGGCGGATAACGGAACGTCGTGACATAGCCAATCGCCATGACGACGCCGGGTATCAGGTAGGGAACCATCAGCAGAAGATCGAGCGAGCCTGATACTGCATTGTCCCGCCTGACCACGATGAAAGAGAGCAGGCCGGAAACGATGGCGATCAACACCACAGCGGCAAGCGCAAAGGTGAAGCTGTTGGCAATCGCCTGCGGTGAATCGCGAAGAATGCGGGCATAGCTGTCCAACCCGAAGCCGCCTGTGAAGACGGGACCGTTTGTTGCGAGGAACGATGTGTAGATGACCGTAAGGGACGGCAGCATGGCGACAAAGATGACCAGATAGCAGAAGCCGTGCACGATGAAAGATTTCAGCGGGCGCATGGAGAGCTTTACCGGCCGATTGGTCAATGAGCTGGCATAACGGCGCTTGGCGAGAATGTGCCGCTGCAACAGAAGTGCGGCCATGGAAATGGCGATCATCACCATGGAAATCGTGACTGCCATGGTCGGTGTGCCGGCCATTTCGGAGGTATATTGCGCATAGGCGATGGTCGACAGTGTCCTGATGCCCTTGCCGAGGATTGCCGGCGTTCCGAAGTCTGCAATGGACAATACGAAGCAGATGATCGCGCCGGTGCTGACTGCCGGAAAGACCAGCGGCAAGGTGATCTTGCGGAACCGTTGGAACGCCGTGCAGCCGAGGTTTTCCGCCGCATCCTCATAGGATTTGTTGATGGTGTTCAGCGCATTTTCCGTCATCAGGAAGATATAGGGAAAGAACTTCAGGCTGAAGACCATGACGATACCCGGTATCCCGTAGATGGTCGGCAGTGAAATGCCGGCGAAAGACAGGAGATTGGTGACCGCACCGTTGGCGCCGAACAGCATGATCCAGGCATAGGCGCCGATGAAGGGCGGCGCGCACAGAACCAGCACAGCAAAGGTGGCAATGAAGGTGCGGCCCTTGATGCGGTATCGCGACGTGCAGAAGGCAAGCGGAATACCGAGCAGGCAGGCCCCCAACATGCCGAGCACGCCGATGACGAGCGTATTCCACAATGCCACGGTATAAAAACGCCGCGTCAGCACCTGAACATAGTTGCCGAAACCGAAAGCACCCGTCTTGGCATCGAAGAAACTGATGAAGAATACGCTGAAGATCGGCAGGATCAGGAATATCCCCAGTAGGATAACGGCGAGTACCGTTACGCTTGTCCAGAAACCCGGCATTCGCAGGCGAAAACCTCCAGGCATTGAAGTCGCAGTCATATCCGTCATGACAGGCGCTCCCCGGTAACGCCCTCGCCAAAGAGCTTGGTATCAACAGCAGGCCAGGAGAAAACCGTTTTTTGGCCGGGCTGAAGGGCGATGATATCAGCCGACGGCTTGGTGATAGCCTCGATTTCCTCTCCCGACGACAGCACTGCGGCAACATTCATCTCGCGGCCGGTGAAGCTCACCTGTCTTATGGTGACAGGTAGTTCGATGCGGTCTCCGCCATCGGTTGCCCGCGAGCCAACGGTAATCGCTTCGGGACGGATGGCGGCAACGACCGTTCGTTGCGGCGCAATGGCATCGACCTGTGGCAGCCCCACCCTGTGCCCGGAAATGGATGTCTGGCCACCCGAACGATTCAGCGTCAGGAAGTTGTTTGCCCCCACGAAGGAGGCGACAAAACGGTTGGCGGGATTGTTATAAACGTCCCAGGGTGCGGCTGCCTGCTGGATGACGCCACCATACATCACACAGACCAGATCGGACATGGCAAGCGCCTCCTCCTGATCATGGGTCACATAAACCGTGGTAATGTTCATGGCCTGCTGAATTTCGCGCAACTCGCGCCGCAGATCGACGCGCAGTTTGGCATCGAGGTTGGATAGTGGCTCGTCCATCAACAGCACTTTCGGATTGATGACGAGCGCTCGCGCCAGACCGACGCGCTGCTGCTGACCGCCGGATAATTCATGCGGCATGCGCTTGGCGTAGGGAGCGAGCTGCACGATATCGAGAATCTTGCCGACACGTTCACGAATTTCGGCGGAAGACGCCTTGCGCTGCTTCAAACCGAAGGCGATGTTGTCGAAGACGGAAATATGCGGAAATACCGCATAATCCTGAAAAACCATGCCGACATCGCGCTTATGTGCGGGCACATGCTCGATCGCCTGTCTTTCGATACTGATACTGCCGCTGTCCTGCTGGTGAAAACCGGCAATCGTGCGCAGGAGGGTCGTCTTGCCGCATCCGCTCGGACCGAGAAGCGTAAAGAACGATCCCGAGGGGATGGAGATATTGATGTCGGAAAGGGCAACGACATCCCGGTAGCTCTTTTTTATGCTGGTAATTTCCACGGCGGCCATGTGCTGCTCCATGACAGATCCTGCACGGCCGGTGACCACGCTGGACAAACGAAAAGCGAATTGTGAATGGGATAAAGGGGGGGACGCCGCTTCTGCGCCGTCCCCGGCAATTATCTTACTGAACGTCGAGCAATGTCTCGTTCCACTTTTCCATCAGGCGCGCGCGATTGTCCGCAGCCCATTTGAAATCGTATTTCGCGTCTGGAACATCGGAAAGCGGAACGAGTGCCGGATTGGCGGGAACATCGGTTCGAACCGAACGACGACCCGCCTTCACCACGATTTCCTGCGCTTCCCTGGAGACGATGAAATCGATGAAGGCCTTGCCATTGTCGGCATTCGGCGCTCCTTTCACGAGCGCCATGCCGTCAGGCGCGATTGCCGTACCCTCTTTCGGATAAACGATTTCGACCGGCGCGCTGCCAAGCTTGTAGCGCAGCGCGGCATCTTCCAGCGTAATGCCAACGGCCTGTTCGCCATCGTTGACGAAACGCGGCACCGCGCCTGAAGAGGTGGAAAGAACCGAGTTGCCGAGGATGCCGGTATAAATTTCCCAGCCTTTTTCCTCGCTGTCGAAATCCTGCAATACCGTTGCCATCTGAATATAGGCCGAGCCGGACTGATCGGCGCGGGCGGACGAAATCAGGCCCTTGTATTCCGGCTTTGCGAGATCGGCCCAGGATGTCGGAACGGGAGCGCCTTTCAGGGCCTCCTTATTGACGATAAAGGCCGTGACGACAGCCGTGAAAGGCACCCAGTTCGCGCTCGGTGAGAAGGCAGGGTTGATCGACGCAGCCTCAACCGGCTTGTATGGCTCGAAAAGGTCGGCGGAGAAATCGATGACCGTCCCATCGACGCTCCAGATCACATCGCCCGCCGCCTTGCCGCTCTCCGCCTTGATGCGGTTCATCAGCTCCCCGGACCCGGCTTTGACAAGCTCAACCTTGGTGCCGGTTTTCTTTTCGAACATGGGCAACAACTCGTCCATGAGCTGCTGCGGGGCGGCGGAATAGACCACGACGGTACCTTCGGCATGAGCGAAAGCCGCGCTGGCAAGGAAAGTGGCGCCGGCAAAAAGGCGCGCGAAAATAGTGCATGATTGACGCATAAGGGGTCTCCGTTTTTTTGTTCCCTGACAGTCCGGCCCTGCGACATGATTTCTTTTTGGTTTTGCCTGTCGCCACCCGCTGTCTGTTATTTATTTTCTTTACGTAAATTAATTAGTCAAGCCGAAATTTATTTCGAATATAAAAATAAAATATCCGATTGAAAAAGCACAATTCTTTATGATTTTCATTCACAGGCCTCCGATCTCTACGGCGGATTTTCCGGGAAAGCGCGGTGTACAATCGCGTAATTTTCGCTAATCATCCGGCATGATTTCTCGCGGGAGACTTTTTTGATCGATCTCGGCTACAACGAGCGGCGTCTGCTCGAGATTTTGCGCGGTAAGGGAGGCATGTCGCGTATCGAACTGGCGCGGGAGATGGATGTTTCCGCACCGACCCTTACTCGCCTGACCGCCAATCTTCTGGAATCCGGCCTCATCGTCGAAGCGGAGGAAGTCCGCAATGACGGAAAACGGGGCAAACCCTCCACCGCCATCGAGATCAATCCGAACGGGCTTTTCACGCTGGGGGTCTACTTCAATCCAGACGATCTGCGTGTCTGCGTGGCCGATCTCAACGGCACGATAAGGCAGGAAATCAGGTCGGAACTGGAGGGGCACAGTTTTGAGCATATCATGGAGATGGCCGAGGCGTCCGCCCGGCAAGTGCTTGAAAAAGCGAAGATACGAAAGAAAGATGTGCTGGGCTGCGGCATCAGCTTTCCCGGCCATTTCAGGCGGGATCGCGGCCATGTCTTCCGTATCAAGCAGTTCGAAAGCTGGCGCGACATCGACGTCGACAAGGACTTCCAGCCCTATTTCGACTTCCCGGTCTTTCACGAAAATGACGGCAATACCGTCATTCTTTCCGAGCTCTATTATGGCGCAGGCCGCAATATCCGCAATTTCGCGATGATCTGGCTGACATATGGCATTGGTGGCGCCGTGGTGGTGCAGCGCCATCTCTATCGCGGCACCAATGGCAATGCCGGCGAGTTCGGCGGACTGTTTCCAAAATCCCATCCCCGCCCCTCGGGACAGGACCTGTGCGACACTCTGGCTGCTCAGGGCATCGGCATTCGACGCCTGAAAGACATTGACGAAAGTTATGCCGACCATCCTGCCGTGGGTTCCTGGCTGGAACGGGCAACGGATCAGCTTCGTCTTCTTTCATTGACGGTCGCCCGCACGATGGATCCGGCAGCCATTATTTTCGGTGGATCGCTGCCGGACTGGATTCTCGAACATATCGTGCGGCGTATCGGTTCGCTGGACATACTCGGCGAAGATTTTTTCGTCGAGCCCCCGGAAATACGCAAATCAATTATGAGCGACTCGCCTCATCTCGGCGCCGCCAGCATACCGATCTACCGCGCCATCACGCCCAGCTATTACTCCGGGCGGGCGCTGAAAGGCTGGGCATGACACGCCATGGCCACCAGAGCGTTTTCCCCTATTGGTCTGCGTGTTGATGACAGGGGACGCCGTTACCTGGATATACGCCGCCGGAATTCCTCCTTACCCGCTGATTGTCAGGCACGGCCAGGTTTATCTCGACGGGCTGCCCGGCGAGGAAAAGATGGACGATCCCGCCGATTTTCCCGACCGGTGGTCGATGGGAGCGTATGATGCATCTCTCCATACCGGCGAGCGTGAAGATCGACATATACCGCCATGGCGCTCGCGAGCGAATTCGACTGATCAATGAAGCAATCGAGAAGCCGCGTTAATGCGGTTCGCGACCGCAGGCCGCGATGGCCACGCACGTTGCCACTGGCAGACAGACCGCCGATATCAAGAGGCCTTGCATATTATGCTGCTGGCCCGGTACATTTACAGCGCTCTGGCGAAGCGCTCCAGTTTGCCCAGCGTTTGCTGACCCAGCTCCACGGCACCGAAACCCTTTGCCTGCTGGAACTCGGCTTCCGTGCTGAACACCATGCCCAGCACAACTTTCGTCGCGCCATCCTGATCTTCGAAGGAGGCCCAGGCATCGGCATGTTTTGGCCCGTTTTCGCCCCACAGCAGCGTATAGGAGAGCCTCTCTTCGGGGCGGACCTCGATATAACGATGGTGGTTCGGGAAGACTGTGCCGTCAGGGCCGATCATGTCGAATACCCATTCGCCGCCGGTTCGCAGGTCAATTCTCTTCGTGCGGCAGGAAAATCCTTCAGGACCCCACCATTGCGGCAGCGTCTTCTCGTTCATCCAGGCTTTCCAGACGATGTCTCGCGGCACCTTTATCACTCGTTCCAGCACCATGGTTCGACCGGCCACACCGGCCAGATTGTTGAGACCCGCGCTGAAACCCTGTTGATAACCATCCCGCATATCCTCGGCCAGCGAGGAAAGCTGAACCGTTACGGTCAAACGGCTACGCTCTTCCACAGCCCGAAAATCGGCAGTGACCAGCGCTGCCGACTGCGTTACGCCGCCGGAGGACACCACCTCGTAATTCACGCTGCGGCGGGCCGGCTGCAACTCCAGCCAGCCGCATTCACAGCGAATATCCGGCTGGCCGGCGACCTTGCAGAGGGAAACTTCGCGACCGCCCACCCTGCTGTCCGCCTCCAGGAACTCCACGGTGACCGCGGGCGTGGGAGAAGCCCACACCGCCCGGGCGGCGGGTGACAGCCAGACCTGCCAGAGCGCTGATGGCGGAACGGCAATTTCCCGTTCGAAACTCAGCGTCGCAAAACGGTCCTGTGTCAGATGCGGTTCGGCGCGCGCGCCTTCCTGATCCGGTTTCGTCGTCATTTTGAATCCTCCTTCATGGCCTGCATTGCAAATGCCTCCAACCGGTCAAGCCGGCTCTCCCACATCGCCCGCTGCTCATCGAGCCACGTGCGTACCGGCTCCAGCGCTTCCGGCACGATCGCGCAGGTGCGCACCCGCCCATCCTTGGACGTGACAATCAGCCCCGCCTCCTCCAGCACGGAAAGATGCCGCATAACCGTGGGCAGACGCAGCCCCGTGGGAGCGGACAGCTCCATGACCGGTGCCGGCCCTGCGCCAAGTCGCGCCAGAATGGCCCGCCGCGTCGGATCGGCAAGAGCCTGGAAGATCAGTGATAACTCGGGATGATGCTTAGTCATGTTGCTAACTATCACGTTCCACTGGGACGCCGCAAGGGAAACTTAGTAAATCAACTAAGTTTTCGTTTGTGGAGTGGTGCAGGGAATGAGGCGCCGATGCCTCGCCTCGGCATTTCGTTCAGGCAACCGAGCTTTTAATCTCTCCAGCGCCTGCCGGTCGGCAGCCGGCAGCAGATGCAACTGTCGAGCCGGAAATTAGCCATCAAAAGTTGCAGAAAAGGATTGACTCTCTTGGCTGTGTGAGTGAGCCTTGCCCGGAAAAAGACGGGGAAAATATCAAATCATCATGTCACCAGAACGCTTTAATCAATGCCTGCGGGTCATCCGCTGGACGCCGATCAATATTGCGTCCGCCCTGCAATGTGAGCTTTCGTGGATCGAGGCACTGGAAGCGGGCAATGAGGAAGTTCCCGCCGGTTTGGCCACGTGGCTTGAAACGCTTGCACAGGCCCATGAGGCTCTCCCGCCTCCATCCACCTACAGAGGAAAACGGTCGGCATTCTGATGCGGCCGATAGCTCTCAATCTTCATCAACAACTGGATTGTTCGAAATGAAATATGTCATAGCAGCTCTTGGCCTGATCAGCTTCTCAAGCCCTGCCCTTGCGGCATCCTGCGAGAAGAACTTCGCTGTCTCCGGCGTGCCGATGGTGACGGCTGTCTCTTACAAATCATGGCAGGAATTGCCGAAGGCAAAAGCGCCCGCCGTGCTTCAAAAGCTCGCTCAGGCTGTGGCAGCAGAAGGCTTTTCCGGCATCCAAGTCAACAAGGCGCTGTCCTCGATCGATGCGCACCAGGAGACCAGCGGCAGCGGCAGAATTCAGACGCTGCGGGTTGTGGCCCGGCAGAAAGGCGCCGGCGTACGGATCGACGCTGTTTTCAACATTCAGGCAGGACAGATTGCGGACAAGAACGTCATCCGCGAAGGCATTTGCAATATCATCAACGGCGTGTGAAGCGCTGTAGATAAGACTGTCCATTCGACGGAGCGGGCCAGCCGCTTCGTCTGCATTGGCCTTGGCGTGACGGCCGCTTCTGCGGGTGGCAACAGGAAGCAGCCTCAGGCCTCACCATTCATTCGCAGTCTCTATGACGATGGACACCGACATCGGAAATGGCACGCCGCCTGCTGACCCGGCACGGACGGTGAGCCAGGCGCTGCTCCATGCTGTTTATGACGATGCTTATGGTATGGTGGGCGAACCCGGAATCTGCGATGGGTGCAGGCAGGGATAGTGTCCGTGGCCGCAAGCACGCCATGAAGCGACGGGGAAAAAATGCCGATTTATGAACTGGCTGCCGTGGGCGCCGCAACCTGCTGGGCGATGACCGGACTTCTGGCGGCACGTCCGGCGGGGCATCTGGGAGCGCTCGCCTTCAACAGGACACGGCAGCTTTTTGTCGCTTCCCTGCTCGGGGTCTATGTCCTCGCTTCGGGAACCTGGCGGGAACTGCAGCCCGAGGCGCTGTCGGCGCTTCTGCTATCCGGTTTCATCGGCATCTTCGTTGGCGATACGCTACTGTTCACCTGCCTCAATCGGGTGGGGCCACGCCGCTCGGGAATCCTGTTTGCCCTCAACGCCCCAATCGCCGCGCTGCTGGGATGGGCGGTGCTTGGCGAGGAGCTTTCCGTAACAACTGTCACCGGCATAGGCCTGACGCTGTGCGGTGTTCTGCTCGCAATCCTCTTCGGCAAGCGCAAGGCGCAGCTGCACGAATGGGAAAGAGTGAAGGGATCACTCTGGCTCGGCGTGCTCCTCGGCTTGCTGGCCGCGCTCAGTCAGGCCGTCGGCTCGCTGATCGCAAGACCCGTCATGGCGAGCGGCATCGATCCGATTACCGCTTCGATGCTGCGCGTTGGGATCGCGGCAGTCTGCCTGACCGCGCTCACCATGCTGCCCATCAAGGCAGTGCGGCCGAACGGCCCGCTGACGATGAACATTTTCCTGCAGACGGCGCTTACCGGCATCATCGCCCTTGCCTTTGGCATGACGCTGCTTCTTTTCGCACTTTCCGGCGGCAAGATCGGCATCGTCTCGACACTGTCTGCAACAACGCCCGTCATCATCCTGCCATTGCTCTGGCTGAAAACGCGGGAATTGCCGGCACCCGGCGCATGGGCCGGGGCAGCGCTGGTCGTGGCCGGCATGGCGCTGATGTTCTGGAAGTGACCGAAGCCTTCAAAAACGCCACAGATGACGCCGCTCGCGCCACGATCTACCACTGCAAATAATGTCGAGCTGTTCCGGCGGTACACTTGCGCGGCAACTTTCGCGTGTCTAAAAGACGCGCAAAGTTAATTCGCATTACAGAGGACCAACTTCGTGGAACAGGTAAACACTCCAGTCGGCAAGGGCCGGCGCAAGGCTTTATGGGCAGCGGTTGCGGTTATTGCCATCGCGGCTGCAGGTGTCATCGGTGGTAAAGCCTTCTACGAAGCAAAGGTCGACGAGCTGATTGCCCGCAGCGGCGCAACCGCCCGTTCCGTGGACGTCGACTTTCTCGGACAAATCCATATTCGCGAGCTGACCCTGCCGCTTGAAGACGGCAAGAAAATCCAGATTGCAGCTATCGACGGGCGTCCCAAACTTCCTTTCCTGGAAGGCGCGCTCGATATGAATGGCATCGATATTGACGTGCCGACCGGCAAGATCTCCATGGCGCATGCCCGTGTCGAGAACGCCGCTTTCAAGAAAGTGGAAACGGTATCTGGCGATGGCAATGCAAACTCCCTGTCCCGGCGCATGGAGCGCTTCGCAGCGACGCGCATTTCCACGCCTGAACTGACATTCACCCAGTCTATCGCCGACACCGAGCAGAAGACCGTTTACAACAACGCGGCTCTGCTTGATATCGCCGATGGCCGGGTCGCCCGCTATACGATCGACAATGCCAGCTATGACATCAAGATGGCTCTGCCGGACAGCACTGGCACGATGGAAAAGAAGCACATGGTCGTCTCGACGGGTGCAATAACCGGCCAGGACTTCGACGCCGCCTACCTTGCAAGGCTCTATACGGAAAAAGCCGGGCCCGAAGACAAGGACGCAAAACCTCTTTACGGACCACTCTCCGTCAGCAAGATTTCCTTCTCCGACGGTGACGGTCAGTTCAGCTACGACGAAATACGCAGCGACGGCTTTACCGCTCGCATGCCGGCCGAGCCGCTGCTGGAAACCCTGAAGGCGCTGACGACAACCCAAAATGCCGATGAGCTTTCACCACAGGAGCGCCAGGCATTTTTCGGCAAGGTCGTGTCCATTCTGGACATGATGGGCAAGAGCAACATGCAGCTGCTGGGCTTCAAGGTCGACGCGCCTGATCAAAGCGAAGGGGCGGACGGCAAGCGGGTCAAGGCCACCATCGAGCGCATCGACATGCAGATGGACAGCCGCAAGCTCGATTTCGGCCTGAACGGCATGTCGATTGGCGATGGCGACGGCAAGATCGAAGTCGCCGAGGCAAGCCTCAAGGGCTTTGACTGGAGTTCCACAATCGAAGGTCTCTCCCAGATCGTCGGTTTCGATGAAACGAAAATCGAGACATTTCCGTTCAATCGGCTGATACCGGAACTCGGCAAGGTGCGTGTCGGTGGCATCAACGTTGATATCGCCGCACCGGAAAAGACCGATGAAGAGGCCGCAGGCACGCCTGAGCGCATCAAGTTCACGCTCAAGAATTTCGAGATGGGACTGACCAAACCCTTCAATGGCATCCCGACCGATATCGAGATCAGGCAGGAGGACCTCTCCCTGCCCATCCCGGCGGATTCGACCGAGGAAGTTTTTGTTGAAGCGCGCAAACTGGGTCTTGAGTCGATCGCCATGTCTTACGCTCTCGCCGCAGGCTGGGATGAACCCAACAAAAACCTGCTGATCCGCGAAGTTTCGCTCAGCAGCAAGGATATTGGCAGCGTCAACTTTTCCGGTCTGGTGAGCGGCTTCACGGAAGAGTTTTTCTCCTTCGACCTTGGCCGCGCCCAAGCTGCGCTTTTCGGGCTTGCCGGTCGCGAGGTGAAATTCACGATCAAGGACGAAGGCATGATGGCCAAGGCGATCACGCTTTATGCCCTGCAGAACGAGGTGACCGAAGATCAGGTGCGTAGCATGTTTACGTTGGTTGCCAACGCGATGCTGCAGCAGGTGGCCGCCGAACAACCGAAACTCCAGGGCGCGGTGGACGCACTTGTCCAGTTCATCAACAAGCCGGGAACCTTGACGGTAACAGTCAAATCAACGGGCCCAAATGGCCTTGGCCTTTTTGATCTTGCTGCAGCCTCCGATAATCCGATGCTTCTCCTCGACAAGGTCGACATTCAGGCAACCGCTGAATAAGCCGGCCTACCAGCCGCCAGTAATCTCAAGCTCAGTTACCTGAGCCTGAGATTACCTGAACATACATCCTGCCGCCCCATTTACGGGGCGGCACGTTGGAACTTCGAATATAATTTTTACAAGATTATTTAATTAGTTATTCCGAAAATCGAAAGTCAGACATTAACAGAGATCACAATATCCCTGGCGCATCAGCCGCGCGACACAAAACCGGCCGATTGAAAAATCGCATTGCGGTCCATCGCAGCTCCCGTGAAGGACGCAACGATGGACCATAGGCTACTCTTACCGGCCATACTGGTCCGCCACAGACAGGCCCGACCGGACGGACGGGATATTATCGAGCACCGGCAAAAAGCCAGACGCTTTCACGGGGAATATCCACCCAGACCGGGCCTTCCGGTAACGCCTTCGCGCCAAAGGCCTTGGCGGCGAAGTCGCCGGCCTTCAGGCGGTATTCCCAGCGGTCGCCGAGATAGAGGCAGGCGTCCAGATGCATTTCCCTGCGGTTCTGGCCAGGATTGTCATGCACAGCGATCTGCTCGACGCGGATGACCGCCTTGTCCTCTTTTTCTTCGTTCCTGCCGAAAACAATGCCATCAAGCTGCCAGTTTGGCCCGTGAATGCTGGCATCTTCACCCAGACCGCGTATCTCGCCGCTGGCGACATTGTTTGCGCCGAGAAAGTCGGCTGCATAAAAGCTCTTCGGCTTGGTGTAGATGTCCTGCGGTGTGCCTTCCTGAACGATGGCGCCGTTGCGCAGAAGCAGGATATTGTCGGATGCGGCGAGCGCTTCCGACTGATCGTGGGTGACGAGAACACCGCATATTTCCAGATCGAGGATGAGCTTGCGGATCCAGTAACGCGCCTCTTCGCGCAGCTTCGCGTCAAGATTGGAAAGCGGTTCGTCCATCAACAGGACACGCGGCTCATAGACCAGCGCGCGGCAGATTGCGACGCGTTGCTGCTGGCCGCCGGAAAGCTGGTCGGGATAACGCTCGGCAAGATGGCCGAGTCCGATCTTTTCCAGCGTCGCCTGAACACGTTTGCCGGCATCCACCCGGTTCACGCCACGCAGCTTCAGGCCATAGGCGACATTTTCCATCACGGTGCGATGCGGCCACAGCGCATAGGACTGAAAGACAAGGCCGATATTGCGGTTTTCCGGTGCAACCGTCAGGCCCTTGCTGCCATCGAGCATCGGTTTTCCACCGATGCTGATGAGGCCCTGTTCGGGCTGCTCCAGCCCGGCAATGCAGCGCAGCAGGGTTGTTTTGCCGCTACCCGACGCGCCGAGCAGGGAAACGATCGAGCCGCGTTCGGCGGTGAAGGATGCGCCCTGAAGAATATGCAGGCCGCCGAGATATTTGTGAACGTCACGAACAGTAAGTTCAGTCATGGATTTTTGCTCCCAGACGAAGGGCGAGACCGAGGCCTGCGCCGGTAAGAACGATGCTGACGAATGCCAGCGCGGCAATCGTGTCCATTGCGCCGGACTGAATCATGGAAACCATGAGCGAGCCGATGACTTCGGTTCCGGCGCTCATGAGATAGATGCCGGTGGCATAGTCGCGCAGGAAGACAATCATGATCAGCGCCCATGCGCCGACGAGACCGGGGCGCACGATGGGAATGACGACGTCACGCCAGGTCTGGCCGATTGTCGCACCCGTCGTGCGTGCGGCCTCCTCCAGTTCGGGGCTGACCTGAATGAGCGTGCCCTGCAGCAGCCGCAGGCCATAGGAAAGGCCAACGATCAGATAAGCGATGAACAGGCTTATCAGCGTCGTGCGCAGCGGCACCAGGAACGGAATGAACAGGAACAGCCAGAAGAAGGCGAGACCGATGATCAGGCTCGGCATGGAGCGCGGCAGGAGAACCATGTAATCGAGAACGGTGTTGGATACGTCCCGATTGCGGTGCCCGGCAAGACCGACGACCAGATAGAAGGCGACGGCCACGGCGCCACCAACGACCGCGAGAATGATCGTGTTGAGAACACCGCGATAAAGGCTCGGAACCTCGAAAAGCGCATTGAAATGCTTGGTGGTGAGATGAGCGAAAGGATTGACGCCCTGCCCCCACGCATCGACAAAGGCGCGCAGGATAATTCCGCCGATCGGCAGGATGACCGACAGGAACAGCCAGAAACCGATGATGGAAAGCGCGATGATCTGGCCGGCGCGCCCCAGCCGCATGACGGTGGTGCGCGAACCTTTTCCGCCAAGGGCCGCATAACGGCGGCTGTGGCGCAGCAGCCGGCGCTGATACCACACCAGCGGCAGGGTCAGGAGCACGAGCAGTACAACGACGACAGCCATCAGCTGATAGGTAGGGACGCCGAAAAGTGTCGTGAGCTTGTAGATATAGGTGGTGAGGACGTTGATGCCGCTCGGATCGCCAAGCACCAGCGGCACACCGAACATTTCAAAGCCGATCAACAGGTTAAGCGCGGTGGCGAAGATCAGCGCGGGCAGCACCATGGGCACGGTGACATCCCAGCACACACGCCAGATGGGCGCGCCGGTGATGCGGGCCGCTTCTTCAAGATCAGACGGCAGGTTGCGCATCGCCGCCGACACGTAAAGATAGACATGCGGGACATGCGCCAGCCCCGTGACAAGCACGATGCCGCTCAGGGAATAGATGTTCCACGGCACGAAACCGATGATATCGCGCACGAGGATCGAGACGAAGCCGGACGGCCCGATGGCAACCGTATACCCGAAAGCAAGCACCAGCGCCGAAATGAACATCGGAACCAGCACGATGATTTCCAGCGCCTTGCGGAAATGCACATCGGTACGGGTGAGCAGGAAGGAGAGTGCTGCGCCCAGCGGGACGGCGATCGCCACCATGCCCACAGCCATGATGACCGTGTTCCACAAGGCGTCGTAAAACATCGGGTCGACGAGAATATATTCATATGCGCTCAGGCCGAGGCTGGCGCTCGGGCTGAAGAACGGACCATCGAGAAAGCTCTGGTAGATGATCAGGCAAATGGGCGTCAGGACGCACAGCGTCAGGAAACCGATGACGAGCCGGCGGAAGAGCAGCGCTTCGCCGGGCGGACGCGGCGTCTTCAGTCGCGGCTCGCGGGATAGTTCTCGGGGTGGGTTTTGGGTAATGGTATCCACCGGCATGGGTTGTAACCTCCGGGAAACAGACGTTTGTTGAATGGATTTTCATAGGAATGGCACGACCGCGGCCCTGGGCCAGACACCGTTCTGTGCCTTTAAAAAAGCTCGGTGCCTGGCCCCGTCCTGGGGGACTTGCGTGCCCGGGGCGCGATCAGCCCTTGAGCGCTGCGCGCCACTCGTTGAGGAACTTCAACCGTTTCATGGGTTCCATGAAACCGAGGAGCGTTTCATCGAGCGCGATCGGCTTCAAATTGCCGCCGACCAGTGCGTTGAGCGTGTCGATATTATAACCTTCGGTGGTGTCCTTGCGCAGAGCCGGCATGCCCTTTGAAGCAAGCGCGTTCTGCCCGTCCTGCGACAGCAGGAAGTCCATGAACAACTTGCCGGCATTTGGGTGCGGCGCGTCCTTCAGCAAGCCGGCAACACGCGAGAAGGCAAGCGTGTAATCCTTGCCGAAAGCAACACCAAGGTTCGGCGCGCTCTTTACCCAGTCCAGCGCGTAGGAGCCGATCAGGTTGTAGGCGAGGACATTTTCACCGGAAACCACGGTTTCGCGCATCGAGCCTGTCGAGGAATAGGATTTTCCCTTCGCCTTGCCGAGCCCCTTGGTCATGTCCCAGAAATTGCTGGTTTTTTCCAGATCGCTGGTCTGAATCAGAAATCCGACGCCGGACTTTTCCGGATCGAAAGTGCCGATACGGCCGTTATATTCACCGCTGGAAATGAATTTGATCAGGTCTTCGCGTGTCTGCGGCACCTTGTCTTCCGGCAGCGCGGTCTTGTTGTAGATCATGCCGACAGGCTCGACCGAGGTGGCGTAAACAATGTCCTTGAAGACCGCCCAGCTGGGCAGCGACGGCATTTCGGGCGACTTGTAGGCCTCCAGATAACCATCCGTCGCAAGCTTCACGCCCTGATCCATCGCCGAAGTCCAGAAGACGTCGCCACCCACCTGCTTGGCGGCGGCCTCCGAAATGATGCGGTTATAAACGCCATTGGTGCCGATATCGTTGTAGTCGACACGGATGCCGGGATATTTCTTCGTGAATGCGTCGAGCGCTGCCTGCGCCTGCGCCTGGTCGGTGGCCGCGTAGATCGTGACCGAACCCTCCTTGCGTGCGGCCTCGACAAGATCGTCACTGGCCGCAAATACCGGCATGGCCAGCAGCAGGGCCGCCGCATTCGCGGTCAGCGCATAAGAGAAAAATTGCTTCATTTCTGGTCCTCCCACAATGATTCAAGAAATCCGGGGGAAGAGAAGCGACCAAGTTACGACAGATTTTACTTGCCGACACACGCCTGAATGTCTCGATTATTTTAAGCAAAGCAATAGTACTTCCACTTCTTACGAAGCAGATCAAGCCGCCAATAAAATCGATATCCTCCCACGGATATAGTGAAAACCATCCGATAAACCGAATAGATCGCCACGCTACATAAATTTATCCATGAATCTGTCAGCAACCTGTCACGTTCAAATATGTTTTTGTTGTCATGTTTGATTTTTCATGCAATTCATGGTCCATGCGCATCCTCTTGGTCGAAGACACACGGGATGTCGGGGAGGCAATCAATCAACGGCTGGAGCGGGTGGGACACTCGGTTGATTGGGAGGCAGACGGACTTGTCGCGGCTGAAATTCTCGACTTCACCGATTACGATCTGATCATTCTTGACGTCATGCTGCCCGGGCTTGACGGGTTCGAGATATTGCGCCGTGTGCGGGCCGCCAAAAAAACGGTTCCCGTGCTGGTACTGACGGCCCGCTCGGAAATCGAGGACCGCGTCAGCGCTCTTGATCTTGGCGCGGACGATTATCTGGTCAAACCGTTCGATTTTCGCGAGCTGGATGCGCGTGTGCGCGTGCTGTTGCGGCGCAACCGCGGCGAAACCACCAATATCATCACCTGCGGCAATCTGCAGCTCGATCAGCAGAGCCGCAATGTTCGGATCGGCAAACGGGAAGTGCAGCTGAAGCGGCGCGAAATTGCCATTCTCGAGGTTTTTGCCACCCGTCCCGGCCGTCTGTTCAGCAAGGACGAGTTGATGGATGCGCTGTTCGGCTTTGACGAGGGCGTCAACCACAATGCGGTCGAGCTTTATGTCAGCCGGATACGCAAGAAGATCGAGGGTTCAGGCGTATCGATCATTACCCAGCGCGGCATGGGTTATCAGCTGGTGATCGATGACAACCCGTGAGCCATCGCTGTTTTCACGCCTCGTCATTCGCGTGGGCATGGTTCTGCTCATAGTGGCGAGTATCCTGATTTCCGCCGCCGGTTATTATGCCCAGACGGCCGCCAACAAGACCTATGACCAGCTTCTGCGCGGTGCCGCCATGCAGATTGCCGACGGCATTACCCAGAATGACGGCAAGCTGATCGTCAATCTGCCGCTCTCGGCTTTCGAACTGCTTGGCTTTGCGGAAAGGGACCGCATCTTCTATCGCATCGTCGGACCGGATGGCGCGATCGTCAGCGGTTATCCCGACCTCAATGCCGATTATGATTATGTCGCTGCCCGTTACGATCCGCAGCTCGAAACGGAACAATATCGCGGCGTGGAAGTGCGGGTCATCACCGTTTCGCGCGCGCTGGCCGATCAGGCGCAGGGCGGATGGATCTACGTCATCCTGGCGCAGACCACCGAGGCGCGCCGGGCGCTGGCCGCCGAGATAACCCAGGGCGCCATATTGATTGTCGGCATCATGATCCTGCTTGGACTTGGCGGCACCTTTCTCGCCGTGCGTTATGCGCTGAAGCCCGTCACCCGGCTGGCGCTTGCCCTGCGGCAGCGCAACCCCGAAGACCTGACAACCATGGAAATGCCCGCACCGCAGGAGCTGCAGCCGTTTCTGGGCGCCATCAACCACTTCATGAGGCGGCTGGACGAACGTGTCGTGCGGCTGCAGCAGTTCATCGCCGATGCCGCACACCAGATACGCACGCCGCTGACCGGGCTTTCCGCCCAGGTGGACATGCTTGATGAAGCGAGCATGATCCCGGAAAATCGCGAGCGCACCCAGCGCATCAAGATACGCACGGGCGAACTGGCGCAGCTGACCAACCAGCTGCTCAGCCACGCCATGGTCATCCATCGCTCCGGCACCATCCAGCTCGAAAACATCAATCTGGTTGCGGTGGCGCGCACGGCGTTCCACCATGCCGTTCCGCTGACCGTCGATCCCGACATGGTGATTTCGTTCGAGGCCGACGAAGCGTTGATGCCGGTCAAAGGCGACCCGGTCAGCCTGCGGGAAGCTATCGCCAACATCATCAGCAATGCGCTGCGCCATGGCGCGGTGTCGCGCCTTGACGTCCGGGTGATGCAACATGGCGAGCGGATCTGCGTCGAGGTGGAAGACGACGGACCGGGCATTCCGCCGGAAAGATGGGATCAGATGTCACGCCGTTTCAACGCCACATCTCCCAATGTCGGCACCGCCTCGGGGCTCGGGTTTGCCATAGCAGCGGAAGTCGCGGTCGCGCATGGCGGCCTGATCCGCTTTCGCGAAAAGGGCGACGCGGGTTTCACCGTCATCCTTGACTTGCCTTGCGCCGGGGAGGACAGCGCGTGAAAAAACTTTTCCTGGCAATCCTGTTTTCAGCGCTGGCCACGGGCTCGGCCCTCCCGCAGCCGACGGAGGGCACCTCGACATATTTTCCCGCCCCGGCCGAAGAGACGGGCCGTCTCGTCATCAACGGCGCGGCCGACACATCCGCCCTGACACCGCTTCTGCTCGATTTTCAGCAGATCGAACCGAACATCGCCATCGACTACACCGATTTCGTCACCAATGATCTCTATCGCGAGGCGGACGCCGCCTGCCGGGAGGACAAGGATTTCGGCGACCTTCTGATGTCATCCTCGGTGGACCAGATGGTGAAGCTCGCCAATGACGGATGTGCCCTGTCGCATGTGTCGACAGAGACGCGCGCGGTGGAGAACCACGCCAATAGCTGGCGTGACGAGGTCTATGGCTTCACATTCGAGCCAAGTGTCATCGTTTATAACAGCGATTATGTTCCGCCGCAGGACGTGCCGCATACGCGCGCCGAACTTGCCGATCTGCTGCGCCGAAAACAGGAGTTCTACCGCGGCCACGTCGCGACCTATGATCTTCGCCAGTCAGGCGTCGGTTATCTTCTGGCCTTCCTCGACGCGGAGCAGAATTCCACCGCCTATGGCCGCCTGCTGGAAAGCATGAGCCGCGTCGACACCCAGCTGCGCTGCTGCAACAGTTCCGTGCTCTCCGATATTTCCAACCAGAAAATATATATAGGCTACAATGTCATAGGCTCCTACGCCTATGCGGCGACCCTGCGCGATCCGAAGCTGAAGATCGTCTTGCCGCGTGATTATACCCTTGTTCTGAGCAGGGCGGCGCTCATTCCGCAAAAGGCAAGGCGGCCAGCGCTTGCCGGACGCTTCATTGATTATCTTCTTTCGGAACGCGGCCGGCGTATCGCCCGGGAAAAATCCTTCTTCTTCTCGCAGGACGGAACCATGCCGACCGGTGTCGATGGCCCTCCCTCGCTCATCGAAAGTGGTGTCGGACGCCTCATCCGCATCGGCCCCGCCCTTCTGGCGACGCAGGACGCCGCCCAGCGCAAACGTTTCATCGACGACTGGACCGGCGTGATGACGTCCGGAAACAATTCCGGAGCGAACTGATATCTTGGAAAAAATAGGACGGCACCCGGCGCATTCGGGCTGGCGGTGCGACTATTGCCGCCTCCATGCTGCGATGGACCGGCGCATGGTTTCGGATGCCCGCCTTTCGGCAGGCACCCTTCAGATCATTATGACGCGCTTCAGATAACGTGTCATGTCCGGGAGGCTTTCACCTCCCGGTGCCGAAACCTCAATAATGGACCGAGAGGGAATCGATCGGCGTGCCCTTCGACGGGGTGAACTTGGTCAGATCGATCCCTTCGACGGCTGCCTTATACTCTTCCGCACTCGGCGTGCGGCCAAGGATTGCCGACAGGACGACGACCGGGGTCGAGGCCAGAAGCGATTCACCCTTCTTTTCAGCCGTGTCTTCCACGACGCGGCCCTGGAACAGGCGGGTCGAGGTTGCCAGAACGGTGTCGCCCTTTTCCGCCTTCTCCTGGTTGCCCATGCACAGGTTGCAGCCCGGGCGTTCCAGATAGAGGATGTTCTCGTATTCGGTGCGGTTGGTGGTCTTCGGCTTCAGGTCATCGAATTCGAAGCCGGAATACTTCTGCAGGATTTCCCAATCCCCTTCCGCCTTCAGCTCGTCGATGATGTTGTAGGTCGGTGCAGCGACGACGAGCGGCGCCTTGAACTCGACCTTGCCTTCGGCTTTTTCGATGTTCTTCAACATCTGGGCGACGATCTTCATGTCGCCCTTATGCACCATGCACGAACCGACGAAGCCCAGATCGACCTTCTTGGTGCCGCCATAATAGGAGACCGGGCGGATCGTATCATGGGTATAACGCCGGGAGACATCGGCATTGTTGACGTCGGGGTCGGCGATCATCGGTTCGTCGATGACATCCAGATCCACAACGACTTCGGCGAAATATTTCGCATTGTCGTCGGGGGTCAAGGCAGGCTTTTCGCCCGAGCGGATTTCGGCAATACGCTGATCCGCCTTGGCGATCAGGCCCTTCAGCGTCTGGGCGGCATTGTCCATGCCCTTGTCAATCATGATCTGGATGCGCGACTTGGCGATCTCCAGCGACTCGATCAGCGTCTCGTCCTCAGAGATGCAGATCGACGCCTTGGCCTTCATCTCGGCCGTCCAGTCGGTGAAGGTGAAGGCCTGGTCGGCGAGCAGCGTGCCGATATGGACTTCGATGATGCGGCCCTGGAACACGTTATCGCCATGCTGCTTCAGCATCTGCGCCTGCGTCGCATGCACGACGTCGCGGAAGTCCATATGCGGCTGCATCGTGCCCTTGAACGTGACCTTGACCGATTGCGGGATCGGCATGGTCGCCTCACCCGTCGCCAGCGCCAGCGCCACGGTGCCCGAGTCGGCGCCGAAGGCGACGCCCTTGGACATGCGCGTATGGCTGTCGCCGCCGATGATGATCGCCCAGTCATCCACGGTGATGTCGTTCAGCACCTTGTGGATCACGTCCGTCATCGAATGATAGACGCCCTTCGGGTCGCGCGCGGTGATGACGCCGAAATTGTTCATGAAGGACATGAGCTTCGGAATATTCGCCTGCGCCTTCTTGTCCCAGACGGAGGCCGTGTGGCAGCCCGACTGATAGGCGCCATCCACCAGCGGCGAGATGACGGTTGCCGCCATCGCCTCAAGTTCCTGCGCGGTCATCAGGCCGGTCGTATCCTGCGAGCCGACGATGTTGACCTTGACGCGAACGTCCGAACCGGCATGCAGCACCTTGCCGGGGGTCACGCCGACGGCGTTGCGGTTGAAGATCTTCTCAACGGCAGTGAGGCCCTGACCTTCGATCGCGATTTCCTTGTTCGGGGCAAAGACCGGCGTCGCCTCGATGCCGAGCGTCTGAGCCGCAAAGGTCTGGAGCTTCTTGCCGAAGACGATCGCATAAGAGCTGCCCGCCTTCATGAATTCCATCTTCTGGGGCGTGAAGGCGGCGGCAACGTCGACCAGCTCATTGCCGCTTTCGTCGCGAAGCTTGCGGTTCTTGGCGTCGATCTTCAGGACAGTGCCGGTCTCGACCGAATATTTCTGCTCGAGGATCGGGTTGCCGTCATTGTTGAGGATCGGCTTGCCGTCTTCACCGAGCTTCTTCACCCAGTTCTTCAGGTTGATGCCGATACCACCCGTCACATCGACGGTGGTGGCGAAGATCGGCGAGATGCCGTTGGTGCCGGCAACGACGGGTGCGAAATTGACGAAGGGCACATAGGGGCTGGCCTGCTTGCCGGTCCACAGCGCCACGTTGTTGACGCCGGACATGCGTGACGAGCCAACGCCCATCGTGCCCTTTTCGGCGATCATCATCACCCGCTTGTCGGGATGCTGCTTCTGAAGCGCGACGATTTCCGCCTGCGCTTCCGGCGTGATCATACACTGGCCGTGCAGCTGGCGGTCGGAGCGCGAATGCGCCTGGTTGCCGGGCGACAAAAGGTCGGTCGAAATATCGCCTTCGGCGGCGATGAAGGTCACGACCTTGATCTCGTCTTCCACATCCGGAAGCTTGGTGAAGAATTCAGCCTTGGCATAGCTTTCAAGCACGCCTTTGGCGACGGCATTGCCTGCCTTGAAGGCATCGCGCAGCCGGAACATGTCGGCGTCATAAAGGAAGACCTGGGTCTTCAGAACCTCACCCGCCTGCTCGGCAAGTGCCGCGTCATCACCGAGTGTGATGTCGAGCAGCACTTCGACAGAAGGGCCACCCTTCATGTGCGACAGCAGTTCCAGTGCAAAGGCAGGCGTGATCTCTGGCACGACGACTTCGCCGAGAATGATCTGCTTGAGGAAAGCCGCCTTGACGCCCGCAGCACTCGTGGTGCCCGGCAGCGAGTTGTAGATGAAAAATTTGAGGGCGTCCGTCCGGTATTCGCTACCGGCATCCTTGATCAGCGCAATGATTTCGGCGGTCAATGCGCCGTCATCAATCGGCTTGGGTGCGAGCCCTTGTTGTTCTCTGCTTTTGATCTCAGCCAGGTAATCCAAGTAAAGGTTCATCGCTATCCCAACGTCCTGATATGTATGGAGCCAAAACCCAGCACCACCGAACTGTCACGTCAATAGGTCTGGGTCTTGTACCGGTTTCGAGTACGCCAACCGGGGCCGGCTGACAAGATGTCGCATTTCAGTATAATCGTTTCAATCGTTCCGTTGTCCGACTGTCGCGACAAAAATGGGCGGCCCTTCTGCGAACCGCCCATTCCTATATCAGACCATCGTCTTTTCGGCGATCAAAAGGAGCCGTGAATCCGCCGTCAAAAACGCGGCAATCATCAAAACTCCTCCCAGCTGTCCGCAGAGGTGCTCAGTGCGGCATTGCCGGAAAATGCAGCCCTGATCCTGCCGCCGAGCGCGCGCGCCGGAGATGCCGCGGGCCTGTCGGACGAAGAGACGGTGCGGACCGGCGCGGAAGCTTCACTGTAACCGCCTTCGGACAGCTTGAACTGGGCAATAAGGCCGTTGAGCGAAGACGCCTCGCGTGCAAGACCGTGGCTTGCAGCCGTGCTTTCTTCCACCATGGCGGCGTTCTTCTGGGTATCCTGATCCATCTGGTTCACAGCCGTGTTGATCTGCTGGAGGCCGGAGGACTGTTCCTGTGCCGATTCCGCGATCGCCGCGACGTGCCGGTTGATGTCCTGCACTTCGGTGACGATCAGTTCCAGCGCCCTGCCGGTTTCGCCAACCAGCTGCACGCCCTGCTCCACCTGACTGTTCGATGTCGTGATCAGGTTCTTGATTTCCTTGGCGGCACCGGCGGAACGCTGCGCCAGTTCACGAACTTCCTGCGCGACAACGGCAAAGCCCTTGCCCGCATCACCGGCACGCGCCGCTTCCACGCCGGCATTCAGCGCCAGAAGGTTGGTCTGGAAGGCGATCTCGTCGATCACGCCGATGATGTTGGAAATCTGATTGGCGGATGTCGCGATCTGTTCCATCGCCGCGACGGCCTTCTGCACAACTTCGCCCGACTTTTCCGCGCCGACCTTTGCGCGGCCGACGAGATGACCGGCTTCCTGTGCACGTTTGGTGGAGTCCTTCACCGTGATGGTGATTTCTTCCAGCGCCGCCGCAGTCTCTTCAACGGCCGCCGCCTGCTGTTCGGTACGTCTCGCCAGATCATCTGCCGCAGACCGGATTTCGTTGGCGCCGGCATCGATGCCACGGGCATTCTGTGCCACCTGGGTAAGGGTCGACTGCAGCTGTTCGGCCGCCCGGTTGAAATCACCGCGAATACCGTCAAGGCCGGCAACGAACGGCTGCACGATCCGATAGGTAACGTCGCCCTGAGCGATCTTCGAAAGCGCGGTGGCAAGATTGTCGACGGCAAACTGTACGTCGGCAGCCTCTTTCGCCTTCTGCTTCTCGCGCTCTATCCGGTCCTTTTCAGAAGTCGACCGGTTGGCCTCGGTTTCATTTTCGAGCCGCACACGCTCGATTGCATTTTCACGGAAGGCCTGAACCGCAGCGGCCATCTGGCCAACTTCATCCTTGCGGTCCATTCCGTCGATTTCGCCTGCCGTATCACCGGCCGCCAGCGATCCCATGCGCTCACGAAGCCGCGCAATCGGGGTGGTGATGCCACGCGACGAGACAAACAGGCCAAGTCCGATCAGGGCCAGGGAAACAAGCGCAATGCCGATCAGGCCCGTCCAGATCGTCGTATCGGTGCTTGCGCTGAGCTGCTGCCGGCCGTCATTCATGACCTGGATAAGCTGCTCGTTGCCGGCGCTGATCTTCGGCGACACTTCGCCGATTTTCCGAAGGACGTTCAGCGCCATCTGCTGCGCTTCGGCGGTTTTTCCCGCCTGCATCAGGGCGATGACCTGATTGCCGATCTCCTCGACTTCAACGACACCCTTCAGGATATCGCGGGCGGCATCCGTGCGGGCCGGCACCAGCTCCATGATCTTGTTCTGGCGCTCTTCGAGCTGTTTGCGGTCTGCCCTGAACGTCTTGACTGCCGATTCGAAATCACTGCCGGCGGGATCATTGAGGCTGGCGCGAAGCATCTGCATGCCGAGCGCATTGAGATTGCCGCTGGTCCGGGCGTTCAGCACCGCCGCAAGAGCCTCGTTGGCGATGAAGTCGCTATAAACGCGGTCGGTATTGTTATATTGCAGGCTGACGTAGCTAATGCCGGAAAGCGACATCAAACTCATCAGCGAAATGACAAAAACGACCTTCGTTTTTATCTTGGTATTCTTCAGGAAAGACATGAATGGCCTCGGGGCAAGCGCTCCGCCAGCCGTCCGCATGGGGTGGCCGGGGAAAGATATAAAGAAACATCGCGGGTAGCTGTGCCCCTCATAGGGCTACAAGCGGACATCAACTCAAAACCGCAAAGCGTGGGTGAGATGGGGGTCCGATTGCTCTACCGGCTCCGCCGATGAAACCTTGGAACCTGCGTATTTTAGATTTCACAAAACCACTGAATGAAGTGTTACCCGGCCCATGCAAGTCATGACAATTTGCGACATTGCTAAATTATTTAGACGCTAATTTTCGTCAGCCGATCCGCGTGTCCGGGTGTCACGAAAGCGTTAAGGAAAGTCATTAGAAACGCCGCCGACCCGTTAAAAAATGCACGGCTGTGCAAAGGCGGGCCAGCGCCGTTCCGATCTTTCTAAAAAGGGTCAGCGCTCAACAATTCCACTCGCCGAGAGCACTGGAGACAGAGATGAAACGCCGCACCTTCATGATATCAGCAGCAGGCGCCGCCGCTGGCCTTGCCCTTGCGCCGCGCATGAGCTTCGCCGCCCCGGGCACGATCGACTGGTATACTGGCGCCGACAGCAACATCCTCGATTTCTGGACCAACACGGTCAAACCCGCTTTCGAGGCGGCCAATCCGGGTATCAAACTCAATCTCGTGGACGCCGGTGACAATGCCGGCATTATCGCCATCGGCGAACGCGCCATTGCAGCAAAGCAGACAGGCACCGATCCGCAGGCTGACTATTTCGAGCATTCCGATCCGCTGCTGCCCGCAGGCGCGATCGATGCCGGCATCTATGTGAACATGGCGAAAGCCGGTCTCTCCAACTATTCGCGCGTCAACCCGCTTGCCATCCGCAGCGAATACAGCCTGCCCTATCGCGGCAGCCAGGTTCTGCTCGCCTATGACACAGCCAAGCTGAAGCCCGCGGATGCCCCGAAGACCTGGGAGCAGCTGGTTACCTGGATCAAGGCCAATCCCGGCCAGTTCGTCTATAACCGTCCCGACAAGGGCGGTTCCGGCGGCAATTTCGTTCGCCGCGCCATCCATCAGGCCAATGGTCTCGACCCCAAGGCTTTCACGGTCGACAACTACACCCAGGAATTCGGCGACAAGGCACTGGGCAAGGCGTGGGATCTGCTGACCGATATCGCCCCGTCGCTTTATGACAAGGGCGCCTATGCCTCCGGCAACACCCAGTCTCTGCAGCTGCTGTCGCAAGGCGTCGTGACGATGACGCCCGTCTGGTCCGATCAGGTTCTGAAGGCGATCGATCAGGGTGTGCTTCCTGCGGAAACAGGCCTCGTTCAGCTTCAGGATCTCGCGCTTTGCGGCGATTTTTCCCGGGCCGTGGTGCTGGCGAACGGCACCAATCGCGATGCCGCCCTCAAGCTGGCGAATTTCGTTCTCTCCGAAGAAATCCAGGGCGCCATCCTAACCGAGCTCGGCGGTTTCCCCGGCGTTTCCTGGGACTATGTCCCAGCCGATTTGCGCAAGCGCTTCGCCGACATCATTCCTCAGACCATTCCGACCTTCCCGGCCGGCAAATGGGAAACCGCCATCAATGACGGCTGGTACCGTCACGTTGCTCCGAACGTCGACCGCAAGTCGTGACCGAGGCAGCAGAAGGAGCGGTCCGCCCGCTCATCGACAATATGGCAGGCAGGAGACCAATCGGCCTCCTGCTCGTCGCCATTCCCGTTTTCCTGATGATCTGGCTCGTCATCTGGCCGGCCATCAACGCCATAGGGCGCACCGTCTGGCGTACCGGGACCAATGGAAAAACGACGTTCGATCTTTCGAGCTACGTCTTCTTCTTTTCGGATCGCTACAGCCTCGACAATCTCGCCGTCACGCTCTGGACCACTCTGGTCTGCGCCATGCTGCTTCTGGTGATCTGCCTGCCGGTCGCGCTTTATCTGCGCTTTTCCCAGGGCCGCCTTTCGGCCTATGTGCAGGCGCTGGCGATCTTTCCGATGTTCGTGCCTTCCATCATCCTCGCCTTCGCCTTCATCCGCGTGCTTGGGCCCAATGGCATGGTGGATATTCTGCTCAACGCGGTCGACCTGCCGAAAATCCGCACGCCTTATCTGACCCCCTGGGGGCCGGTCATCGGCCTTGTCTGGGACAATATCCCGCTGACGGTGCTGATTTTGCTGGCGGGCCTCGGCAGTGTCGCCAACCAGTCCGTGGAAGCGGCGCGGGATGTGGGCGCCAACGCGCTGCAGGTCTTCTGGCACATCATCCTGCCGCGCATCTCCAATTCCATTCTCGTGGCGCTTTCCTTTTCGGTGCTCGGCATCTTCTCCTCCTTCACCCTTCCTTATCTGCTTGGCCCCGCATCGCCGGAAATGATTGGTCCCTTCATGCAGCGCACCCTTCGCGATATGCAGGACCCCATCGGCGCCATGACCCAGGCCGTTATCGCCTTCGGCTTCTGCATTGCCTTCGGCCTCTTTTATGTGCGCTCAGTCGCACGCAATCAGGGGAAGTAACATGGCCGCTTTTGCACCGGCGCGCAGGCGCCTCGACTGGCCCGGCATATTCTTCGCCGCCCTTCTGACCGTTGCGATCGTCGGGCCGCTCATCGTCGTCGGCACCTGGGCTTTCACCGAAGTCTGGCGTTACCCCAACGTCGTGCCGCAACAGTTCGGCTTCCGTTTCTGGGGCCAGACACTCGGACGCCCCGATGTATGGAACGCCCTGATGCTGAGCTTTCGGCTGACGACGGTGGTGACCCTGCTTTCGGCGCTGATCTGCCTTCCCGCCGCCTATGCCTTTGCCCGCATGAGCTTTCCCGGCCGCAATCTCTTGTTCTTCTCCTTCCTTGCCGGTCATGCCTTCCCGAAATTCGGGCTGCTGGTGGCAATTGCGGCGATCTTTCTGCAGCTCAACCTCATCGGCACATTCTGGGGCGTCGTCCTGATCCAACTCGTCGGCACGCTGATGTTCATGATCTGGATACCCGTCGCCGCGTTTCAGGCCGTCGATCGCCGCATGGAAGAGGCGGCCCGCGATGTGGGGGCCAGTCCCCTGCGGGTCTTCTGGTCGATCACGCTGCCACAGGCCGGGCCGACCATTGCCGCCGCCGTGCTCCTGAGCTTCGTCGGCACCTTCTATGAAACCGAAGGGGCATGGCTCATCGGCGCCCCCGGCATCCGCACGATGCCGGTGCTGATGATCAGCTACATCAACAACCAGATGGTCATCCAGTATGGCGCGGTCCTGTCCGTCGTGCTCTGGGTGCCGTCATTCATTGCCCTCATGTTCGCCCGCCGCGTCATTGGCGGCGGCGCCTTCGCCCGCGGCTTCGGCGGTTAGGAATATTCATGTCCGTACTTCATATCCGCGGGGTTACGAAAACCTTCGCCGGTGGCACCAAGGCAGTCGACAACTTCTCGCTCGACGTCGCCGATGGTGAACTCGTCTGCCTTCTCGGCCCCTCCGGTTCCGGCAAATCAACGCTGCTGCGCATGGTCGGTGGTTTCGAACAGCCGACCGGCGGACGGATCACCATCGACGGCGAAGACGTCACCCATCTGCCACCCGAGCGCCGGCCCACCGGCATGGTGTTCCAGAGCCACGCGCTCTGGACCCATATGAACGTCTTCAAGAACCTCGCATTCGGCCTCAAGCTGCGGCGCATGCCGGCCTCCCAGATCAAGGAGAAGGTCGAAGCGGTACTCGAACTGGTCGGGCTTTCCGGTTATGGCGAACGCGCCACCAGCCAGCTCTCCGGCGGCCAGCAGCAACGCGTGGCGCTCGCCCGCTCACTGGTCCTGGAGCCGAAAATCCTGCTTCTGGATGAACCCTTCGCCAGCCTCGACCAGCATCTGCGCGAGCGCCTGCGGGAAGAGGTGCGCGATATCCAGCAGCGTCTCGGCATCACCACGCTGTTTGTCACGCATGGACAGGACGAAGCCCTTTCCATGGCCGACCGCATCGTCGTGATGGCCAATGGCAAGACCGAGCAGATCGACCGGCCAAACGTCATCTACCGCGAGCCGCAGACCCCCTTCGTCGCCGGCTTCATCGGCACCATGAACCTGATCGAAGGCGTGGTTTCGGGCGGAACCTTCACCCATGCCGGCCTGACCGTGCCACTGCCCGTCTCCGACGGTCCCGCCATTCTCGCCATCCGCCCCGAGGCCGTTGATCTGACGGCATCCGAGACGCCGCAGGCAAGCGTTCACCGGGTGACCGATTATGGCACCCATGGCCTTGTCGATCTCGATCTTCCCGATGGTGTCAGGATCAAATCGATGGTCGCCCATCCCGATCTCTTCCGGGCCGGACAGGGGGTCGATATCCTGCCCCGCGCCGTCACGGCCTTTCGCGACAACCGGCAAATCTACCGGAGCTGACCATGAACATGCCTATCCTCCTCGAACGTGACGGCCACCGCACCTGGCTCAAATGGCATCGTGGCCGCCGCCGCGCCGCCGATACCGCCTTCACCGGCGAGCGCATCATCGAGGCCATGTGCCTTGGCGCGAGCATCGAAGTCGATCTCGTCATTCACGCCGACCACGGCTGCGCCGTGCTGCATGATCTGACGCTGGAGCGGGAAACCACCGGCGCCGGAAGAGTGCGAGACGCCTCCGCCGCCAACCTGCGCCAGCTGCATCTGCGCGACAATCAGGGTCAGCCCGTATCCTCAAGGGTGATGCTGCTCGAAGACCTCTGCGCCCTGCTCGCCCGCGAGATCATCCATCCCGATGCCCTGCTGCAGCTCGATTTCAAGGAAGACCGGCATGCCCTCACCCCGCAGGTCATCGCCGGTTTCAGCGCAAGCATCGCGCCATTGGCGGGCTCCATGATCCTGTCCGGCGGGGATTTCGACGCCATCGCCGCGCTTGCCGCATCGGTACCCGACCTCAAGACGGGATATGACCCGTGTGAGGACGACACACTCGCAAGGCTGCAGAGGGGCGAAGACTTTTCCAACTTCATCGAACAGGCGCTCGCCACGGCACCGGCTGCCGGAATGATCTATCTCGATTATCGGATCATCCTTGCTGCAGAGGATGCCGGCATTGATATCATCGCCCCCGTCCACGCCGCCGGCCGCCGTGTCGATGCATGGACCATCAACAGCATCACGCCGCAATCGATCACCGATGTCGTGCGGCTGTTGCGGCTCAAGGTCGACCAGATCACCACCGATGACCCGGAAGGGCTAACCGAGGCATTCAGCCGATGACCGTCAACTACACCGCCATTCTGGAAGACATGATCGCCACCACCCGCGAGGCCGGCGCATTGACGCTCCAGCATTTCAGGCGCTTCCGCGACATCGAGATCGGCGTCAAGGGACCGGGCGACTTCGTGTCCGATGCGGACCGGCAGTCCGAAACGCTGATCCGCGAACGCCTGCTCGGCCGGTATCCCTGGGGGTTGACCGGCGAGGAATTCGCTCCGGTTGACGGTTCGGATGCCGAACATCGCTGGCTGGTCGATCCCATCGATGGCACTACAAATTTCATCTATGGCCAGCACTACACCATCACCATTGCGCTGCGCCGCGGCAACGAGACGATCTGCGGGCTTGTCTATAATCCAGTCGCCGACGAGATGTTCACGACGATCAAGGGCGAAGGCGCATATCTCAACGGCGAACGCCTGCGCGTCAATGCCAGCAGCGATATCGCGCTCATGTGCGTCGGCACCGGCCTGCCAACACCCAATCTTTCGCTTTATCCCGGCGCCTACCAGCGTCTGGACGATATTCGGGGCCCAATCGGCGCGGTGCGGGTCGTCGGCAGCGCCGCCAATTCCTGCGCTTACGTGGCCTGCGGCCGGCTTACCGGTTATTACGAGGAGACAGGGTTTGTCGATACCGCAGCCGGTATCCTGCTCGTTGAGGAAGCCGGCGGCATTGTGACGGACTGGTGGGGGCGCGGGCCTGAAATCTATGAGCGGACCGGCACGCTGATCGTCGCCAATGCCGCAACCCACGCCTATCTTCTCGAGCGGCTTCGCGGCGTTCCGCCCAAGGATCCGTGAGCGGCACAGCGCGCGTGGTCAGTACATCCGCCGGCACGTATCCGCCAATATGCGGGTCCTGCGAAGGATAGCGTGATCAGTAACCGCCCGTCATCAGCACGGTTTCACCGGTCATGAAACTGCAGGCCTGCGACGACAGGAAGATGGCGGCACCCACGATTTCTTCCGGCTGCCCGGCACGCCCCATCCAGTTCAGCGTCCGGACGTATTCCGCCCAGCCTTCGGGGTCCTCATCACGACGGTGGGCATTGCGGTCGGTGTCGATGAGGCCGGGCGCGAGTGTGTTGAGCAAGACATTGTCGCGCGCATAATCCCGCGCCTGACTCTGGATCAGATTGTGCTGCGCAGCCTTGGTGGCGGCATAGGCGGTGACGATGCCCTTCGGACGCAGCTGATTGATCGACCCGATGGAAACCACCCTGCCCCATTTGCGGGCCGCCATGCGCGGCAGGGCCGCCTGCAGCATATCCACCGTCGAGCCCAGATTGACCGCCAGCTGAAACGTCAGATCGTCGGGTGTCAGTTCCGAAAGCACGGCGTTGATCTGGGCGCTGGCATTGATGACAAGAATATCGACCGGTGCTATCGCCTCGGCCCGTTCGATGAGATCACGACCGGCACCGGGTTCGGAGAGATCGCCCGCCAGTTCCTGTGCCGTGCCGCCGCTTGCGACGATCCGGTGCTGCACGGGCGCGGCAGCGCCCGGCTTTACGCCATGCAGGATGACGTGGGCGCCCGCGCCCGCCAGCCCCTCGGCAATGGCGGCGCCTATGCCACGGCTGGAACCGGTGACGAGCGCCGTGCGGCCCTTCAATCCAAAGACGCTTTCGAGACGCATCCTTTATCCTTCAAACAGCGAGATGCGCGCGCCGGCAATTCCCGGGCGGCAGGAAAACAGGCCGCCGGAGAGCGGCGCATCGGCGAGTGTGGAGGCAGGCAGGCGCGTGCGGGCGCTGGTGATGAACAGCGTCGACAAGTCCGGCCCGCCAAAGGCGATGCTGGAAGGGCGCGGCACCGGCATGTCGATCACCTGGTCGAGCTTGCCGTTCGGAAGGTAGCGGCGCACGCACCAGCCATCCCAGATGGCGCACCAGACACCGCCTTCCGCATCCACGGCCAGACCATCCGGCCGGCCATCGGCCACCGGAATGCGGGCGAATTCGCGGCGCTGCGACAGCGCGCCCGTCGCCGGATCGCAATCATAGGCATGGATGAGGCCGGGCACGGTATCGACGAAATAGAAGGTCCGGCCATCGGGGCTCCAGCCGAGACCGTTGGAGACGATGATGCCGCCTTCCTTGCGCTCGGATGCGCCATTGGCATTGATGCGATAAAGCGCACCCGTGGGCTTGGAAGCATCGATGCGCATCGAGCCGACCCAGATCGCGCCGTCCGGCCCGCATTTGGCATCGTTCAGGCGGTTATCGGCAATGCCAGCCTCCGGGCTGACGAAGGGGGTCAGCCGGCCGGAGGCGAAATCCAGCCATTCGACGCCATCCTGCGACGCCACCAGCAACCGCCCGCCGGTGACCGGAATGACGGCGCTGACCAGCTTGCCAGTCTCGCAGGTTTCGTTGCGGCCGGTGGCGGGATCGAAGCGGTGCACCGCCGGATGCAGGATATCCACCCAGTAGAGCGCGTTTTCCCCCTCGTGCCAGGCCGGGCTTTCCCCCAGCTGCGCACCCCACGGCAGAATACAGCTGAGTTCGGCGCTGGGGCGGCCCGTTGCCGAACGCGGGCGTGGCCGCGAGCTGATCGCCACGGCCCCGGCTGCACCGGTAATGCGGCGGGCTGCGGCAATCAATTCACGCCCGGCGGGATGGATATTGGAAGAATCCAGCCGCGACGACGGCCCGAGTGCAACGAGCACGCCCATCGGCGTATTGTCACGGCCCATGACAGGGGCCGCGACCGAATTCACGCCCGGCAGATGCTCCTCGTAGGAAATCGAATAACCCCGCGCCCGGGTCAGCGTCAGATCGGCCTGCAGCGCATCGAGGCTGGTAATGGTTTTGGGTGTCTGCAGATCGAGCGTCAGGCGATCCAGCAGCGCACGGCCAACGGCGGGGTCCTGAAAGGCGAGCAGCGCCTTGCCCGGTGCGGTGCAATGCAGGGGAACACGACGCCCCACCTCGACGCGCACCGAAAGACCGTTCGGCGAACGTTCGGCGAGATATTGCGTCATGGTGCCGTCAAGCCGGCACAGCGCAACCGTCTCACCCAGTTCAGCCGCCAGCCGCTCAAGTTCCGGCGTCGCCGCCGAGACGAGATCGAAGCTCTCCCAGACCTTATGGGACATTTCCAGAAAACGCTGGCCCAGCACATAGGTGCCACGGGCCTCATCCTGACGGACGAGGCCATAAGCGATAAGGGTGCGCAGGATGCGCGCGAATGTCGGCTTCGGCAGACCGGAGGCGCGCAGCAGCTCGGCAAAACGCTGCGGTTCCGGCGCATCGGCGACCATGTCGAGCAGGGTCAGGCCCTTGGCCAGCGCCGCCGTGCCGCCCGGCGTCTCCGGTTTCATTGCCTCTGCTCCTTCACGAGTCGCTGCCGCCTTGCGGCCGCCGCGTCGTCCAGCATCCGGTCCATCGTCCATTCCGCTTCAAACCCCAAAGTGTTTCTGATCCGCTCGTTGGACGTATGGTAATAAACGCCGTCGCCGGGAAAATCGACTGTCACGATGGGCAGGCCGGTCAGCGCCGCAATTTTCGGCAGAAGCGCGGCGAAATCGGCCGGCTCATCGGCGCCGAGATTGAAGGTGCCGCCCGCCGCCCCGGGGTGATCGAGAGCAAGCAGAATGCCCGCCACCATGTCGCGCGTATCGGTTATATGCATGCGGAACGGCCGGCCTTTTTCATTGCGCGCCAGAATGTGCGACGGCTCACCGATATCGCGGGACTGGAGCAATTCGGCGATGGCAGTGTTTCCAAAATTCTGCTGCTGGCGAATGCGCGGCCGCAGGAAAAATCGGGGACCGGAAAAGAAACTCTCTTCATCCAGCAGTTCCGCCGCATCCTGCGTATGCGAAAACCGCAGGATCACCGTTTCCATGGTGCCGCTTCGCTGGTGAAAGCGCACCAGCTCTTCGCCCAGAAGCTTGGTCAGACCATAGGGCGAATTGGGGCAAAGCGGATGGTCCTCGGTGACTGGCAGGAACTCCGGCCGGTTTTCCGGATAGACCTCACCCGACGAAGCGAAAACGAACCGCCGCACGCCAGCTGCTGACGCCGCATCCAGAAGCCGGCGCGTGCCCTCGACATTGACGGCGAACATGCGGTCGCGATCCGCCGGAGCCCATGACATGAAGGCGCCAAGATGCAGGACGGCGCTGACGCCCCTGATGGCCTCGGACAATGCCTGCGCATCCTCCAGCGACCCGACGACTTCCTCGCCGCCGGTTGCCGATGGCCTCAAATCAAAACCGCGAACGGCGCGGCCCTGTGCGCGCAAGGCTGCGACAACGGCACGGCCGACACGGCCTGCCGATCCGGTAACGAGAATCATAGCCGTGCTCCGGTCTTTGCATCGAAGAGATAAAGCTGGGCCGGATCGAAACCGAGCCGGAGCGCCTCATTGCCGGGAAGGCTGCCGGTATGCGAGACGCGGGCGATCAGCCCCTTGGACTTGCCCTCCTCGCCATCGGCGACCCTTGCACCTTCCGCATCGAAATAGACGTATTTTTCCGATCCCAGGCTCTCCACCAGCGTCGGACGGACATCGAAGGTAACAGGCGCATCGCCCAGAACGAGATGTTCCGGCCGCAGACCGACAATCACGCTGCCTTGGCGGCCGACGGCACCCGGCAGGGAGACCTGTTGCCCAAACAGGGTAACAGTGCCGTCACGCAGTTCCGCATTGAGGAAATTCATGCCCGGCGAGCCGATGAAACCGGCAACGAAAAGATTGGCCGGATTGTTGAAAAGCTCGTCGGGTGCGGCGATCTGCTGGATGATGCCGCCCTGCATGATGACGACGCGGTCCGCCATCGTCATCGCCTCGACCTGATCATGCGTCACATAAACGGTGGTGACACCGATGCGCTTGTGCAACGCGCCGATTTCGGCACGCATGTGGACGCGCAGCTTGGCATCGAGATTGGACAGCGGCTCATCCATCAGGAAGGCCTGCGGCTGGCGCACGATGGCACGGCCAAGTGCCACGCGCTGGCGCTGGCCGCCCGAGAGATCCTTGGGCTTGCGATCGAGATAGGGTGTCACTTCCAGAATGCGCGCCGCATCATCAACCCGGCGGTCGATCTCGGTCTTGTCGGTGCCGCGCATCTTCAGACCGAAGCCGATATTCTGGCGAACGGTGAGGTGCGGATAAAGCGCATAGTTCTGGAAAACCATGGCGATGTCGCGGTGACCCGGCGCCAGATCCGTCACTTCGTTGTCGCCGATGAAGATCTGGCCTTCGCTTGCCGGTTCGAGGCCGGCGAGGATTTTCAGCATCGTCGACTTGCCGCAGCCGGAAGGCCCGACCAGCACCACGAACTCGCCGTTCTCGATCTCAAGCGAAAACGGCCTGAGCACGTTGAGCGCGCCATAGGACTTGCTGACGTTGCGAATGGAAATATTGGCCATGCTTATTTCTCCGCGCCAGCGGTAAGGCCGCCGACCAAATAACGTTCCAGGAACAGGTAGATTGCGATGATCGGCAGTGCGATGAACACGGATGCGGCGGAAATGTCGTTCCAGTAGGTGACATATTCGCCCTGCATCGTGGTGATGCCGAGATTGGCCGTCCAGTTGTCCGGCGAGTTGACGAGGAAGGTGCGCGCATAGGCATAGTCTGCCCAGCTGAGCACGAAGGCATAAAGTGCGGTGGCGGCAAGCCCCGGCGTGGCGATGGGAAGCACGACGCGCACCATCGCGCCGATCGGCGAGCAGCCGTCGACCATGGCAGCCTGTTCCAGTTCCTTTGGAATGGTGTCGAAATAGCCTTTCAGCATCCATGTGGCGAAAGGAATGATCATTGTCGAATGCGCCAGAACCAGCGTCCACAGGCTGCCGATCAGGCCGAAGCTGGAAAAGATCGAAAACAGCGGAATGACCAGCAGCGTCGCGGGCAGCATCTTCGCCGTCAGCACGAAGAGGCCCATGGTCGCGCCACCCCGCATGGAATAACGCGACAGCGCATAACCGGCGCTGACCGAGACCAGCATCGACAGCGCCACCGAGCCAATGGCCGCCAGCATCGAATTCCAAAGCCACAACAGGATCGGTTTTGCCGCCCAGACGCGGGCGAAGATGTCCCACTGCGGATCGTCCGGCCAGAAGGTCGGCGGCAGGCGGTAAAGCTCATCGGTGCTGGAAAGTGCCGTGACCAGCAGCCAGTAGACCGGAAACAGGATCATCACCAGCGTGAAGATCACAGTCGCGTAAAGGGCAAGGCTCTGTAAAAATGTCCGTTTCATCAAAGCCTCCTCAATAGATCGATTTCGAACGCCGGCCGAGCATCAGGAGGCTCGCGACGATGCAGATCACCAGCGTCAGCACGCCGACGGCGGCGGCACGACCGAAATTGTGATACTGGAAGGCTTGGTCATAGGTCATGATCGACAGCGTCTGGGTTGAACGCAGCGGCCCGCCACCGGTCAGAACCTTGATGATGGAAAAGTCGCGGAATACCCACAGCAGCGTCAGCACCAGCGTCACGCCCAGCACCGGCATCAAAAGCGGCATGGTGATCCAGCGGAAACGCTGCCACACACTCGCGCCATCGACCTTGGCCGCCGCATAATAATCGGCGGGGATGGACTGCAGGCCAGCCAGACACATGATCGAGACGAAAGGAAAACCCTTCCACACCATGGTGATCGCCACGGCCCAGAATGCGGCCGTGGAACTGCTGACCCACGGGATCATCTGATCGGTAAAACCGAGCTTGATCGCCAGCCAGCCGAACAGGCCGAAGGAAGTGTCGAACATCCACGCAAAGATGACGACCGCGATGATTTCCGGCACCGCCCAGGGTAGCGCCATTCCCAGCCGCGCGACGGTGCGGCCCTTGAAACGGTTATTGGCGAGAAGCGCCGTGCTGAGGCCAACCGCGACGCTGCCGGCGGTAACGACGATGACCAGTTTCAGCGTTACCCAGCAGGCCAGCCAGAATTCCGGCGACGAGAACAGCCAGGCGTAATTGCTCAGCGAAAACGGCCGGCTGGCGCCGCCAAGCCTTGGTATCTTGACCTGCTGAAACGAAAGGTCAACGGCCAGCACGAGCGGCCAGACGATGATGGCGGCAACCATCAGGACCGCGGGCGCGATCAGAATATAGCCGAGGAGATGTTGCCGGCTGGGACGCGCAAGATCGAAGAACTTGCGACGCCCAGCCCGAACGGGTTCGGTCATGGATGGTCCTCCTGCCGGATGCGAATGATGGCCATGGCCCTTTACGGGCCATGGCAGGACAACAAGATCAGGACAATGGGGGATCAACCCTTGATGGCTTCGGCCTTTGCCTGCATGGTTTTCGCCACCTCCGCCGGATCGAGATCCTGAATGATCATCCGCTGGCTTTCTTCCATCACCATCTTGCTGAACTCGTTGTAGAAAAGCTCAAGCCCGGTCGGGATGCGGTCGATACCGGCTTCCGACGCGGCCTTCATTGTTTCGATCAGCACCGGAAAATGCGGGATGGTCTTTTCAACACCCGAGACATCCGCCTTCGGGCTTGGTGGGGTGTTGCCGCCAAGGGTGGCGTAACTGCGCTGGAATTCCGGCGTCATCGTCAGCTTGATGAAATCCCAGACCAATGCCTTCTGGTCGTCGGGAATATCGGCAGGCATCGCCAGTACGTTGGACGAGCCGCCAAGCGGCGGATGAAGCGGCGGCGCGACATAAACGATGTCGCTCTTGGCCGAACCCTTTTCAGTCGTGCCATAAAGCCACGGTCCATCGAGCCGCATGGCCATCTTGCCATCGGCAAACAGCTTGCGCACGTCGCTGGCGCTCATGTCCACCGGGCTGATGCCGCTCTTCATCACCGTTTTCCAGCGTGAAAGGCCCTCGACCATCTGGGGCGTGTCGATGGTGATGTTGCCGTCCTTGTCGGTCCAGTAGGCGCCGGCATCGATGATGTAGTTCAGCATTTCCGTCAGATATTGCCCCGGACCACCCTTGGTTTCGTGGCCGGTGCCGAACTGGTCGATGATGCCGTCGCCGTTCAGATCCTTGGTCGTGGCTTTTGCAGCGGCCAGAAACTCGTCATAGGTTTTCGGAACCGCAACGCCGGCTTCTTCCAGCAGCTTCTTGTTATAGGCCATGACGAAACCGAAATAGTTGGTCATGATGCAGACGGTTTCGCCGTTCCATTCGCATTTCTGCTGGCCAGCCCAGCCGGTCATGTCGATGCCATCCTTCTTCAGCCACGGGTCGAGCGGTTCCAGCCAGCCGCTATCGGCAAACATCTGGAATTCGAAGGACGCCAGATGCACGATCTGCGGCGGCTGGTTGGCGGCGAAAAGCGTGGTCATCGTATCCGCGTAGGAACTGCGCTCCGCCTTGGTGAATTCGATCTTCACCCCCGGATGCTGTTTCTCGAAGGCGGCGATGGCGGAATGCCACCATTCGCCCGTTCCGGCATCGTCGGTCTGCCAGGAAATGAACTTCAGCACGGTATCGGCCATGGCGGGCGCAACAACGCCCAAGGTCATCAAAACGGCGGTCGCAGTGCTGAACGCCAGCTTTTTCATTCTTTTGGTCATGGTTTCCTCCTCCAAAAAACCAAATCAGATACGTTCAATCAGACCGAGCGCCGCCTCCGACGGCCTTACCCCAAGTCCCGGTCCCGACGGCAGGTGATACCTGCCTTCGCGGCAATCCATGTCGCCGTCCAGCAGGCGGCGGTTCGGCTCGAAGATCGAGTGCTGGAATTCGTGTCCCTTCAGCATCGACAATGTCGACGACGCCTGCAGGCTGGCGGCAAGGAAGATGCCGGCGCCAACGGTGGCGTGCGGGATCACCTCAATGCCGTGTTCGGCGGCAAGGGCGCCGATGCGGATGAAATTGGTGATGCCCTTATGGCCCATTTCCGGCTGCACGATCGCGATACGGCAGCGTTCGATGCGGGCGCGCATATCCCAATGGGTGCGCCATTCCTCACCGACGGCAATCGGCACGTCGGTATTCTTCGAAACCTTCTCCAGACCGGTAATGTCCTCCGTCCAGACGGGCGCTTCGGCGAACCACGGGTCGAAGGGCTGCATTTCGGCAATCAGTTCCAGCGCCCGTTCCGGTGTCTGGTTCCAGTGCATGTCTGCGGCGATCTTCGCCTGGGGCCCAAGCACCTGCCGGAGATTGGCAATTTCCGCCGCCGGGCCATCATCGGCCACCGGCGTTGCGAATTTGAAGGCGTTGAAACCGCGATCCTGCCAGTATTTCGCCAGTTCCCCGCGCGCCTTCAGCGTTTTTTCAGGCAAGCCGGAAACATAGGCCGGAAACGTATCTACCCCGCCGCCGAGAAGGTCGCGAACCGATTTTCCGGCTTCCTGCCCGGCAATATCCCAGAGCGCAATATCGAGTGCGGCGAGCGCATCGACGTAAAAGCCGCCGGTATAACCGCGCACCCGCATCATGTCGTAGAGGTCGTCATAAACAGCCGAAGGATCGGACCCATCGCGGCCGATCACGAAACCGGCGAGAAGATCATTGATGAGGGCGGCGACCGCGCCGGGGGCGACGATGCCATAGGTCTCGCCCCAGCCGACAGTACCGGCCTCGGTGGTCATGCGCACCAGCACGCTGCGGTCGAAGGTGGGGTAGACCGTGCGATTACCCTTGCGCACGATGTAGCCGTTGGGATTGACCACCTCGCCTTCCCTGAGCGCGCCAAGATAGGGCACCTTGCGCGGCTGGGTCAGCGTGAAGACTTCGACGGTTGCGATGGGGCTGTTCATCATGCGGCCTCCGCGGCAACAAGGCCAAGCTCGACCAGATTGGCGTCAATATCGGCAATGGCCGCCGCATCAAGCTCGGGTGTCGGCGCACGCACGCCGACGCCTTCGATCACGCCGCGACGGGCGAGTACATATTTGGTCAGCCGCATGCGATAGACCGCCTGCAACACCAGAAGCGGCAGGGTGCGGACATAGATCCGGCGAGCTTCTTTCTGCCGCCCGGCAACAAGCGCCCGGTCGATGGCCACATGTTCCTCGGCGATCTCCAGCGCCGGCATGGCCGCCGTAGCACCCCGGGCATATTCGTCGAGAATGTAACGCGCGCCGCCGCCACCGATGACGCCCTTCAGTGTCGAAGGCGCATGGGCGATGATGTGGCTGATGGCCGGGCCGGCGGGAAGCGTTTCTTCCTTGACATAGGTCACCTGCGGCAAGGCGCGCACGATCTCCACGATCGCCTGCGGCGAAAGGTCGGAGCCGCGCGGCGCAGGCGCATTCTGCAGGATGATTTCAACCTCGGGTAGCACCTCGACGATCCTGCCGAGGAATTCGATCAGCGCCGGCGCATCCGTGCCGACCGACTTGGGCGGCTGCACCATCAGGTGGCGAATGCCGAGCACCGATGCCGCCCGCCCATGCTCGACCACCTCGCGCCAGTCGGCCGCACTGGCGCCGGCCACAACAGGCACCCGGCCGGCCACCGCATCCACGACGATCGTCAGCAGCGTTGCACGCTCGGCGGCATTCAAAGCCTCCACCTCGCTGGCGAAACCGGGAAACACGACACCATCCACGCCCTTGTCGAGCGCAAAGACCACCAGCCGCTTCATACCCGCTTCGTCAATGCCGCCATCAGCCAGAAACGGCGTGGGCAGAACAGGCAAAATCCCCTTGAGGCCAGCCACCATCTTTCTCCTCCCAATTAAGTATCATATTTTGATACCTTGAATTCACTAATTGACACTACATAGACTCGCACCCTATGACAAGCCCCAAGATGAAATGAACGAGGAGGTTCAAGACATGGCAGCAGCGGCGACATCGATCATCGTTGATTGGGGAACGACATCACTGAGGGCGGCGCTCGTTGGTGAAGGCGGCGAAGAACTCGATCATCTGGAAACCGCCGACGGTATTTCGAGCCTTGGCAAGGGTGAACATGAGGCGGCGCTGATGACTGCACTGGCACCCTTGTTCTCTCGCCACGGGGCCTTGCCCGTCGCGGCCCTCGGCATGATCACCAGCCGCAATGGCTGGGTCGAAGTCGCTTACGTGCCGTGCCCGGCAGGCCCGGCGGAACTTGCCGCCGGCACGGTGCGCAGGTCGCTGCCGAACGGCTCCGACCTCGTCTTCCTGCCGGGTCTCAACGACCCCGCCCGCCAGCCCTTTCCGGATGTGATGCGCGGCGAAGAAACCCAGATCGTCGGCCACGGCCTTGGCGAAGACGCCACCCTCATCATTCCCGGAACCCACAGCAAATGGGCGCGGGTGAAGGCGGGGCGGATTGACGGTTTCCAGACATTCGTGACCGGTGAAATCTTCAATCTGCTCATCAATCATTCCTTCATCGCGCGCGGTTCAACGCAGCCGCCGGTCGATGATCCCGAGGCCTATCGCTGGGGTCTGAAAGAGGCAAAACGATCCGCCGCCATGCTGTCGCTGCTGTTTTCAGCGCGAACCGGCGGGCTTGCCGGCCGGCTTTCGCCGGATCAGCTGCGCTCCTATGTGCGGGGACTGGTCATCGGGCAGGAGTTTCGGCAGGCCCGCGATGCCGGATGGTATGCGGAGGGAGACGAGGCAGCTATCGTCGGCAATGACGGGCTGAACGATCTCTATCTGGTTGCCGCAGATGTATCCGGGCTCAGGACATCGATTGGCGCGGACGACGTCCTGACGAAAGGGGCGCTCGCCGTCCTCAAACAGACGCTTTCCTGAGCGCCGACCATCGCCGGGTGCAATCCCGACAGATCAGGGTTCAGGCAGAGCCTGTTCCTTTCATGAAACGAGGCGGCCCACAGGCCGCCTCGTTTGGTATCAGCACAAGCCAGACCTCAGGCAGGTCGTTCTTCACCCGTATTCGGCCGCCAGGTGATCAGCCTCTTCTCGGCAATATCGAGAATAAGGTCGATGATGAGACCGAAGACGGCGGGAATGCGGGCCACCAAAGTTTTCACCGCAAACCGCCCGCAACGCGGACGATCCGGTCGCTCGGAATTCCATCCGCCATTTCCCGATACCGCCCTCCGACGCAATATTTTTTTATGACAGGGTCCTAAAGAGCAAATCCTGCTCGTCTAAACAACGAGAGAGAATTTGAACGTCCTGTCTCTCGGTGTGAGGAGAACCATGTGATGTATCTGACCAGGGAATCTGAAATCGCCATCGGCATTCTGACGAACTTCGTACACGAAACAGAGGAAGCCCATACGACGCGAAAGCTTGCTCATCGGCTTGGGGTCACAAAAGATCACGCCGCAAGGGTGGTCGCAATTCTGGTCAGAAACGGACTGCTGCAAAGCAGGCGCGGACGGACCGGTGGCATCGTTCTCAATGTGGATCCGGAAAGTCTTTCCGTGGGCATGATCCTGCGGGCAACACAGCCGACGATTGTCAGGCGGCCGCGCACACGCAATGCCAATCCTTCCGGCACGGCGGGCATTTTCCACATGCTCGCGGAAGCAACCTCCGACTATTTCATCGAACTGGCGGACACCTGCAAGATAACCGATGTCACCCCGACGAAGATCAGCAGTTCAAAGTGTCGCAGCCGACGAATGACGCTGCCAGCGCCATCTGCGGGAGAAACCGAAGCTGTAAGCCGGTTGAATGCGACAATCTGAAATCATGTTGAGGAGAGTTGCATTTGATACGCATCGTCAGAGCCAAGTTACACGGCATCACCGTAACGGGAGCCGATCTTGATTATCACGGGTCGATCACCCTGGATCCCGAGCATTGCGACCTCGCAGGTATCAGGCCTCTTGAATTCGTTGATATCTGGAACAAGCAAAGCGGCGCCAGAATTTCGACATATGTGATTTTCGGCGAGGCAGGATCAAAATGCTGCATCCTGAATGGTGCGGCGGCACGCACCTGCCAGCGTGGCGATCAGGTCATCATATGCTCGTCGTCTTACGTTCAGGAGAGCGCGCTTTATGACACCGCGCCCATGGTCCTCACATTCACGCCGAAAAACGACGTGAAGGATGTTCTGCGCTATCGCGTCAAGGAAACGGCACGTCGTCCCTTCGACTTCTTTATCGAAACCCTGCCCAATGGGCAAAACACCGATATGGAAGACGAGGACGTGGCAGATCGAGCCATAGCCTGAAAAATGCGCCGGACTTAACCGGCTGGCGCGACTAGCTGCGATAGCCGGACTGTCTGGCGACCAGAGGCTGAGGCTGGTCATCATCTGCCATGGAGATCGTTGCCTGGTGGCGGGACGCCATCAGGCCGCAATCCAGACAACTGACACGGAGATTACTGTCAGGAGCAATCAGGTCGGCAACCGTGAAGCGATCGAGAAGACGGGCAAAAAAAGACGATGTCGTGGAGACGATACGGCCAAGCAATGCTTCGGCGTCCGACTGGGGCGACGGGAGGTTATCTGCGCCTTCCCCGAGCAATTCGGGCTGTATCAGCCGCAGCACCTCGGTCAGCTTCACTGCCTCCGGCTCCCTTGCCAGTTTGAGGCCGCCACCGGGACCTCGCTCGCTCAGCAGCAGACCGTTTCGCGCCAGCAGGGCGACAACCTGATAGGTGTGGTCTTTCGTAGAACCGATTTCCTGCGAGACCTTTTGAACCGATACGATTTCGTTCCCCTGTCGCGCGCATACTGCAAGTATGCCAAAGGCGATTTCAGTCTGCCGTTTCAGATGCATCGTTTATGAACGTCCTCATGACGAGTGGGGGATCGTCGATCCGGTTCTCACACTACCGTGTTATATCGCTCCGTTCAATTGTTCCAGGGATATAAGCCGGCCTCCGGCATGCCGTATGGATGATCCTGCCCCTATTGCCTTACCTCGCGCGCGAGCCAGCGCTGCAGGAACAGGCCGCCCTTTATGGTTTCCTCGATAATCAGCGCCCACCATACGCCCGTCACTCCAAGATCGAGGAACGAGCAGAAAAACCAGGCCATGGGAAGGCCGAGCCCCCATGTCACGGTCAGGCTGACGAAAACCGGCCAGCGGACATCTCCGACAGCCCGCAGCGATTGAAACAGGATCGTGTTGAATGCAAATCCGGGCTGAATGAATATCGTCAGAAACAGCAGGCTGCCGACCAATTCGATGATCGCCGGGTTGTCGGTAAACAACCGGGTATAGGGAACCGAGGCGAGCCAGATCAGCGTGGCAAGCCCGGTTGTCGCAGCTGCAGCGATGCTTGCGGACCGGAGAGCCTGACGGGTCGCCGCGTCAAGCTTGCGTTCGCCGAACCGGTAACCGATCAGAACTTCGTTGCCCTGACTGATTGCCATGACGACAACGATCAGAAAAGCCATGGCAAGCATCGTGTAAGTGCGCCCCAGCACGGCCTCGACGCCGAATCTGGCGACCAGCCCCAGAAGAATGATCTGGTAAAAACTGTAGGCGATGTAATCGGTCACGCTCGGCAAAGCGATTGCGATCATCCACCGGGCCGTCGCCAGACGCGCAATCGTATCGGCAAGCGAAAAACGCAGCCCGAGCTTGCGCACCAGAACCGGCGTCAGAACGGCAGCGGTCAGCAGGCGAACGCTCAGGGTGCCGATTGCCGCGCCCGTCACGCCCATGCCCGGCAGAGGCCCGGCTCCCAGAATGAGAACCCATTCAGCAAGGAGATAAAAGGCCGATACCCCCACCCCGAATGCCAGGATCAGCCGGCTGTGACCGAATGCGCGCAGGCAGGCCAGACCGGCAGCAATGAAGCCGTTAAAGACCATGGCAACCGCGACGATGTCCAGATAGAGGCCAGCTTCAGCACTCAGCGACGTCGAACCCGCCAGTTGCTCAAGCACGAGGGGTCCCGCAACGATCAATGACAGCCCAAGCGCAAGACCAACGATCGTGTTGGTCAAAAGCGCGACCGCAACCACCTGCCGCGCCGCCTCCACCTCACCCCGGCCAAGGTGCCGGGAAATGACGATGACGGCGCCGATGCCGATAAGTCCGGATAATTCAAACGCTATCAGCAGAACCTGTTTGGCGACAGCAACGGCGGCCGCGGCTTCTGCCGAATAGGCGCTTATGATCGCCGTATCGGCCAGATTGACGAAGAAGCTCAGCAGCGAATGAAGCAGGAGCGGAAAGCTCAGCTGGAATAAGGTGGGCTTTCCATGCGTCTTGATGTCTTCTGTCCCGGCGGTTGCGGCGCCCTGTTCCATCGCTGTTATCCTGATCGGCTTCATGGACAGGTCAGGCGAAATTGCCTGACCTGATGCGCCGCTGCAATTGCCGTTCCCGCCCCTGCACTCTGGTGTCGCTTCGCCCCCGTCCACTCTCCGATGGCTCGGCTTTGCCCTGCTGCAGATCGATTATGTGGCCAGCCAGCGTTTGCAGTGTCGGAAAACGGAAGAAATCCGTGACTTCCAGCTCGATGCCAAGCGCATCGCGAACCCTCGCGGGCATGGCGACGATCAGCAGGGAATCGCCTCCCAGCTCGAAAAAATTGTCGCTGACGCCAATATCGTCGCGCTTCAGCATCTGCTGCCAGACGGCGTGCAATGCCTGTTCGACCCGGTTTCCCGGAGAGCTGATTTCGGAAACCGACCTTTCCGAGCGATCCGGCAGCGGCAGCCGTTTGCGATCCACTTTGCCATTCGCATTCATGGGAAACTCTTCCAGAAGAATGAAATGCGACGGCACCATGTAACGCGGCAACCGAGCCGAAAGCGCCCTGCTGAGCCGGATACCCATGGCACCCTTGTCGACCTTGCCGGAGCGATCCTCAAGGAGAACATAGGCCAGAAGCTGCTCCCTGTTCGCATCGAGCAGAACCAGAACCTGATCGACGCCCTCTTCTTCCTGAAGCAGGCTCTCTATTTCTCCAACCTCGATGCGATAGCCGCGCAATTTGATCTGGAAGTCGGTTCGTCCGACGAATTCCAGATTGCCGTCCGGCCTGCGCACGACAAGGTCACCTGTTTTGTAAAGGCGGGAGCCCGGCATCAATGTCCGGTCATATGGATCGGGAACGAATTTTTCGGCCGCAAGCGCCGGCCGGTCCCAGTAGCCACGGCTGAGGCTTATGCCACCAATATGCAGCTCTCCCGGCACGCCTTCGGGAACGGGATCCATATAGGCATCGAGGACGAGGAACGAGGTGTTATCCAGGCGGCCGCCGATCGGCACCTTGCCGCTTCTGGAATGTGCCTCCTCCACCAGCAATGCACCAGCCCAGATCGTCGTCTCGGTCGGGCCATAGACATTCCAGAGAGAACCGATCTTTTGAATGAGCCGGCCGGCAAGCTGGGCATCGAGAGCTTCGCCGCCGCATAGTCCGGTGAGGGATTTTTTTCCTTCCCAGCCGCTGTCCAGCAGCATTCTCCATGTGGCGGGGGTCGCCTGAAAATGCGAAATATCATATTCGCCGATTGTCCTTCCCAGCTTCTCGGGTTGAAGCAAAAGGTCCGGTTCGCGCATGACGGCCGTGGCGCCGACGCTCAATGGCCAGAGCATTTCCAGAACGGAGATGTCGAATGCCGGCGTCGTCACCGAAAGCATCCGGTCTCCAGCCCCTATACCGGGGTGGCGCGCCATGGACTGGAACTGATTGAGCAGGCCCGTATGCGTAATCGGCACTCCCTTGGGTCGCCCCGTGCTGCCGCTTGTGTAGAGAATATAGATGTCACTGTTATCAGGCATCGCCGGAAGCCGGGCATCCGGCTGATCTTCAAGATGATGAACAGGATCGATGCAGGCAATGCCAGGGAAAAGCCCCGCATTGTCAGTCAGCACCAGAACCGCCGCGGCATCCTCCAGCACGTAACCGATCCTGTCTGCCGGGTGGCGCGGATCGATCGGAACATAGACCGCGCCGGCCTTTATGATCGCAAGGAAAGATATGATGCAGCTCGCCTGCCCCGGCAGCGAAACCGCCACGCGCATTCCCGGTTTCACCGGCCGGTCCAGTGTCAGAAGCGCTCTTGCGAGATTATTCGACGCCTCTTCGAGCTGACTATACGTCCAGCTCCTGTCCACGCATTCAATGGCAATCTTTTCGGGATGGAGACGTGCCGCACCGCTTATCAGGTCGTGCACCCCCTTGACCGGGAGAGGCCGCGCCACGAGCGCGCCCGCCGACAGAAGACCCTCACGCTCGCCGGCGGAGATATATTCGAAGGTCGGTAAAAGCGCGTCGGGGGAAGCAACGACCGACCGCAGCAGGTTTTCAAAATGCTCCAGCTGCCGCTCCATTCGCACCGCCTCGAACCGGCCGGACCGGTACTCGACGGTGACGAGCGCGCCCGATGCGCGTTCCATGATCATCCAGCTCATGTCGAGCTTTGCTTCCGCGACCGGTATCGCTTCCTGCCTCACCCGCAGGCTGGCATTGCCCAGATCGAAGCCCTGCGCATTCTGCTGCCTGTAGCCCTGGGTCTGGACCTGAAAGGAAATCTGGAATGGCGAATTTTCCACCCCTTCGCGGTTGCTGCCCAGCACATCCATCAACTCCGCAAAGGGAAAGTCCTGATGTTCCAACGCGTTGGCGAAATCTTCCTGTATGCGCCTCGCCCAGTCCCGGAATGACATGGCCGGGCTGAGATCATTGCGCAACACGATCGTATTGGTGAACAGGCCAATCAATCCCGCCAAATCGGGATCGCTCCGACCGGCAACGGGGACGCATACGGCAAGGTCACGGCGACCGGTATAGCGATGGTGCAAAAGCTGGAAAACGGCGGCAAACACCACAAAGGTCGTCGTACCGAGCCTGGCGGCCAGAGCAGACACTTCCGCCATCAGATCCTGCGAAATCTCCTTCACCAGCGTTTCGCTGGCCATGTCAGCCGTTTCATGGCGGGGATAGTCGGCTGGAAACTCCTGCGGCTCGAGATTTTGCAGCCGGTTGACCCAGTATTGTTTTTGCCGCTCGTAATCCTTCGTGCCGGACCATTTTTGCCTGGCGCGGACAAAGTCGCCATAGGATTGCGGCAAGGGATCGAGAACCGGTTCCTGACCGTTCGCCACAGCAGCGTAACACAACGAAAATTCACGCATGAGAATGCCGCGCGACCACCCGTCGGCAACCGTATGATGAAAGACGAACACAAGAATATGCTCGTTTTCTCCAAGCTGCAGCAGATGCGTGCGCATCAGCGGCGCCTTGGACAAATCGAAAGGGGTGCGGGCGATCCGGCCTATCGCCTCGTCACAATCGGAAGCAGACATGTTCCGGCAATCGGAAACGACCAGTTCGGGCGCCATACTGCCGTGAACCTGCTGCCACGGCCTTCCCTCTTCGAGCGGAAATGCCGTGCGCAACGGCTCGTGCCGCGCGACGAGAATTTGAAGCGTGCGGATGATGGCGTCGTGGTCCAGCGGGCCATCAATATGCCAGCTGAACGGAATGACATAGGCCGAACTATCAGGGTAGATCTTCTGCTGCAGCCAGAAATGCATCTGCGATGACGTCAGCGGCAATCGCCCGGCAACATCCGCATCGCCGTCGTCAGGCGCAACATCCTGCCAGGACATGCCACGTGCTTCAAGCTGCGAGCGCAGCCTTGCCCGCTGCTCCGGGTCAAGATTTGCGATGCGGTTACGCAATAGAGCAATCGTTTCGGCATTCGACATCATCGCAAATCCTTCAGACCGCTCTGGCAACACGAACCGGCGGGCGGTTCGCTTCCACGAGTTTCAGCAGAAATGGCAGGCTGTCCATGACGAGCTCGTAATCCTGAACGAAATCGATCAGGCAGGCGATTTCATCGACGCCCATTTCCGCCAATGTATCCACCGTCGACTGGCAGCTTTCCGGCGTGCCGATCAGCGACCTGCCTTTCATGAAACCCTCGATGCCGAATTCGATCAGGCTGTCGAGGTCGTCATCGCTGAAGTTATCGAGCGTAATGTCGACACCCATGCTCCGCCCAAGGCCTTCGAGAAGATGATAATGCGTGCGAAGATAATCTCCGAAAGGTTTGGAAACATTTGATTTTACCTTACCGGTATCATCGCCCAAAAATGTGTGGACCATCATGCTGACGGTTCCCGCCGCCGGATCATGCCCATGTTTTTCCCGCGACTTGCGGTAGGCCTCGATCTTCGGCGCAAGCGACTCCGTCGTCTCACCAAGCAGGGCCGTCAGAACATTGAGGCCGCGGCGGCCTGCTTCGATGAAAGTCTCTGTGGACTGGCATGCAACCCAGAAGGGGATGCGCGACTGCACGGGCCGCGGCAGGGTTTTTGCGTCAACGATGTTACCGTCCGCATCCTCGAATGCGACCGCCTCGCCGGCGAGAAGACGGCTGATCTGTTCATAAGAGCGCCACATGGTGCTGCGGCGGTTCCCGTGCGGTTCCTTCGAGAAAACGAATTCGTCTTTGGTCCAGCCGGCCGCAATCGCAATACCTGCCCTGCCGCCGGACAGATTATCGACGACCGCCCATTCCTCCGCCACGCGGGCAGGATGATGCAGGGCGGCAACGACGCTTCCGGCCCTCAGCTGTACCTTGCGCGTGACCATCGCCAATGCGGCACTGACGATCGAGGGATTGGGGTAGAGGCCCCCAAATGCGTGGAAATGCCGTTCCGGCACCCACAGTGCCTCCAGGTCATTCGCATCCGCAAACTGTGCGCTGTCCATCAACAGGCGGTAGTTTTCCTGACCCGGACGCGACCCGTCACCGTCAAAATAAAAAAGGCTGAATTTCATCAGAATGATCCCGATTGTGTGTGAGCGTTATCGGCGTCTTCAACGCCCGGCCTCGACGTCATCAAGCATCGAGGCAAGCATATCCGCCTCATGGTTGCGGGCGTCGAGACCCTCCTGAATGACCCTGGCGAGGCCGGCGGCCGTCGGTGCGTCGAAAAGCAGGGCCCGCATTGGAATTTCAACGTCGAAGCGCTTTCGAAGCCGGGCGACGACCTGGATGGCGAGCAGCGAATGCCCGCCGAGTTCGAAGAAATTGTCGGCAACGCCGATACCATTTATCCCTAGGAGCTCCGCCATGATGGCGACGACTTCTTCCTCAAGCGGCCCCTGCGGCGCGGCATAGGCGGCCGACACCCCGCTGCGGGCGGATTTCTGGCCGTTCGCCGTGGCGTCGTCGGAACCCTGGACGTCCACTGCCGGACGGTTTTCGAGATCATAGGGCGTGACGACGATTGACGCCGGCGAAGCCTGCGAAAGCACCAGCGCCGTGACCTGCCATACCTCCTCCGGGGTTATTTCCCGATGGGCCGCATGGCCGGCCTCCGGCGCGTGAACCGATGCGCAAGCATCCCAGTTGACGGATTTCCAGACCGGACCGGACGCGTGCTTTTTTGCGGAGACGAAAGCATCCAGATAGGCATTTTCCGCAGCGTATCGGCCAAGGCCTTTGCCACCAACGATCGATGAGAGCGACGACTGGACAAGGACGAAAATGTCACCGCGCTGTCCAAGAACACGATCAAGGGCGTCAATGGTGCCGGATTTTACGGCCTGAAGGCTTTTGGTGTCGAAATTTTCATTGCCGAGCAGCCCGAAATACTGGTCCCCCATCGCGGCTGTGTGGAAAACACCCTTCACGGTGCCGAGGCTTTTTTCTCCCTCCTCCAGTGAGGAGCGAAGCCATTGCGCCTCACTCACATCCCCCGAAAAGAGAAGATAGTCCCTGCCGGGGGTTCCGAGCGATCTGAGCGTCTGGATGAAAAGGCTGACCGGATGACGGGGGCTGTGAGATGCAAGCCAGCGCTCCCAGTCCGGCACCAGCGGAATTCCCGTACGACCCGCCAGAATGACTTTTGCTCCAGCTTTGATGAGCGCGCTGGCATAGACAAGCCCCAGCCCTCCCAGAAGTTCGCCTGTGACAAGATAGGTTTCACCGGGCTTTGCAATGGAACCGGCTTCAACATCGCTGAGTTCGACCCGCTCATGGGAGAGCGCGAACAAAATACCGTCGCGAAGGGCATAAATCTGCTCCCCTTCGACCAGAGGCGAAGAGACGGCATCCCGAATATATTTTGCGGCATTTGCGTCCGGCAGGCCCTGAACATCGATACTGCGGCACGATAGTCCCGGCAGTTCCTGGCTCAGCATCCGCGCCAACCCGTTAATCCGGGCTTTGGCGGGCTGAACCTCATCGGCGGCAAAAATACCGTGCATGGACCTGCCGATGAATGTCACATCCGGACGCTGGTTGCCACCGGCAAGCGTTCCGGCAAGGGCAAGCGCAAAATTCCACGCGGCGTCCGGCAGGTCCATATCCGCCAAGCCGAAACCGCTGATGATCTGATCCGGCGTCCAGTTCTTTTTGGCGAGATCGTCGAACAGGGCAAGGAGATGCTCGGCGCTCGCCGGATCGATCGTATAGGCTTTCTCCGAAGCGCTGAATGTCGCTCCCTCACCCACAAGAACCGCATCGATCCCTTGCGGAATTTCCGGAAGAGCCGCACCGAAAACAAGCCAGCGACCTTTGACGGCTGCCGATACGCCGATTTTCAACGGCCGCGTCTTCCACACCGGCTGATGGAACCATTCGGCCATCGGTCTGTGGGTTGCGGCAGCAGCCGTTTCCCGCCCAACCGTGGGTGGCGCAATCCAGTATGATTGCCGCTCGAAATGATAACCCGGCAAACCCACACGGCGGCGCGGCGATCCGTCGTCAAGCGCCTCCCAGCGGACATCGATGCCCGCCAGCCATAGCTGTCCGAACGCCAGCAACGCATGGTCGGCAGCGTCGGCCGTTCCGGCCGCATCCGGCAGGGACGTGACAATGCGGCAATCATCATTCGCCTGCTGGCGCGCCAGCCTTGAAAGCGTCGAGCCGGGCCCGACCTCCAGCAGAACGGGAGCGGAAAGTTCGAGAAGGTGTTTCATCCCGTCGCTGAAATTTACCGCCCTGCGAAGATGTTCGGTCCAGTATGCCGGGCTGCGGGCCTCTTCGGCCCGCAGCCAGTTTCCCGAAAGATTGGACATCACATCGATTGCCGGCGCAGAGAGAGCGATGCCGTCGAACAGGCCCGCAAACTCCTCGAGAATCGGCTCCATCGCCGCACTGTGAAACGCATGCGATGTCCTGAGCAGCCGGCAGCCGGCCCCGTCCTTCTCCAGCCGTTCGGCAAAACGATGCAGACCCTCCATGTCGCCAGCAACAACGCAGCTGCCCGGGCCATTCACGGCAGCTATTTCCAGCCCCTCATCCAGCCGGGCGCGCAGATCAGCCTCAGGCAGCATCACCGACAACATTCCGCCGGCGGCGCAACCCTGCATCAACCGCCCCCGTGCCAGCACGAGGAAAATGGCATCCTTCAGGGAGAACACGCCGGCGAGGCAGGCGGCGACATATTCGCCAACGCTGTGGCCAATCATGGCCCGCGGCTGCAAACCCTTGTGCATCCACATTCTGGCCAGCGCATATTCGATGGCAAACAGCGCAGGCTGGGCACGGTCCGTGCGGTCCAGCCCGGTATCGGAGGCATCCGGCCCTGCAAGAAGCAACGCCCGGATTTGAAGATCGTCCGGTATCAATGACAGGCATTCATCGAGTGCTGCCCGGAAGTGCTCTTCGCGCTCATAGAGTGACCGGGCCATTCCCACATGCTGGCTGCCCTGCCCCGGGAACATGAATACCAGGCTTGGGTCATGCTGCGGGATCTGGCCTGTGACGTAACCGGGCCCGGAGGCGGCTTTCAGTCTCTCGGCGGCGTCGGATAATGTCGTCGCAAGCGTGATGGAACGGTGGTTGAAGGTCTCTCGTCCCGTCTGCAGCGTATGGGCAACATCGGCAAGGGACACCCCCTGATGTTTTCCGGTTTTCGAAAGCGCATCCGAAAGGGAAGATTGCATTGCGGCGAGCGAGGCCACCGAACGCGCCGAGAGCGGCAGCAGCAACGCGCCCGTCTCGCCTTCCGCCGATTCCTGTCGTGCGGGCGCTTCCTCTATGATCACATGGGCATTGCTGCCCCCCATGCCAAATGCGCTGATGGCGGCACGGCGCGGCCTGTCGGCATCGGCTTTCCAGTCGGATTTGCCGGCCGCCACCCGGAAGGGGCCGCTTTCAAAATCGCAGGCGCTGCTGGGCGTCGTGAAGTTGCCGCTCGCCGGCAGGCATTCATGCCGCAGGGCAAGGACAGTCTTGATGAGCCCGCCAATGCCGGCCGCGGCATCCATATGCCCGACATTTCCCTTGAGCGAACCGATGAGGCAAGTCCGGCCTTCGGCGCGAAGCGACGGCCCGTAGATACGGTTCAGCGCGGTCAGTTCGATCGGATCGCCGATCGCGGTCGCGGTCGCGTGGGCCTCCACATAATCCACTGCCGAGGGAGCGATGCCCGCATTGGCCAGCGCCTTCTTGAGAACAGAGGCCTGGCCTTTGACGCTCGGAGCCGTCAATCCCACCTTGGAGCTGCCGTCGTTACCGATCGCCGACCCGGCAATAACGGCATAAACCGTATCGCCGGCCGCCTTCGCATCGCCAAGGCGCTTCAGGATCACGGCGCCAACACCGTTGGTGAATATGGTGCCGCTGGCAGCCGCATCGAATGGCCGGCATTGGCCATCGGGGGCACCGATGCCCCCTGCCTCATAGAGATAACCGGCAGGCCTGGGCTGGCCAACGGAGACAGCACCTGCCACCGCCATCTCGCATTCGCCCAAAAGCAATGCCTGAACGGCGAGATGCACCGACACCAGACCGGTGGCGCAGGTTGCCTGAACGCCCACACTCGGCCCCTCAAGATCGAGGTGGTAAGCCACGCGCGATGCGATCATGCCGGAAACATTGCCGAGCCCCGCCTGCAGCGGTGCCACGCTGTCGCGCAGGGACGGGTCGGAATGAATATGGGTGAAGTGATAATTCAGCGAACCGCCGGCATAAACACCCGTGCGGCCCCGGCTTTTCCCGCTTCCATAACCGGCATGTTCCAGCGCGTTCCAGGCGCATTCCAGAAATACCCGTTGCTGCGGATCAAGCAGCTGGGCTTCCCTTGGCGCATAACCGAAAAACCCGGCATCAAAAGCGGTCGGATCGCTGAACCCACCCCAGACCCTGACATAGTCGGACTGCCCCGACAATTGCGGATCGATACCGGCGCTTTCGAGATCCGCATCCGTGACCGCCGTCAATCCTGAGCCGCCACCGGCAAGCAGCTGCCAGAACCCGTCAATATCATCGGCACCGGGAAAACGGCCTGCGAGGCCGATGATCGCGACGCGCTCATCATGGCGTTTCTGGAAAATCTCCAGACGCTCCCGGGCGTCGCGCAATATTCCGAGCAATGTCGCCTGATCGGGCTGACTGCCGGCCCCGGCCTGTTGTTTTACGTTCATCGGCGATGGCTCCGATCATCGATTGCATGAAAAGCGTGAGATTATTTTCGGCCTGTTCCAGCCTGCAGAAGTGATGACAGGGCAGCCAGTTCGGACGACAGGTCGCTTTCTTCCCCCGCGTCGTCCGACCGGGAATTCTGCGCCGGCGTCTCCTGCACTTGCACCGTTACCTCGGGGGCGATGAGATCGCTGCACAGATGCTCCACCAGCGCATCGATCGTCGCGTGCTCGAAAAACAGCGTCGGTTGCGTTCTGATACCCAATTCACGCTCCAGCGTTCCGGCAAGGCCGACAAGCGCCACGGAATCCAGTCCGAGATCAAAAAAACCGGCATTTGCAGCGGGCAGGGTTCCGGCAGGAAGACGGGAAAGCCATGAAACTTCCTCCCTGATCCACTGCCGAAGCAAAGCCGGATGCCGGGATCGGTCAACCCGAGACAATTGTTGCGCCCAGTCGACAACTGCACCCGGATCGGCAACCGGCGTGAAACTCGCCTGCGGGGTGGCCTCCCAACGCTCGACCACCTTGAGATTGCCGGTCAGCAGATCCTGGCGGCAGGCAAAACGCCGGACCTTGCCGCTCGGCGTGCGCGGCAGGCTGCTGGGGCGGATGAGGACGATGGTGGCAAGCTTGAGCTTGTGAACACGGGAGATGGCCCCGCGAATGGCGTGCAGAACGGCTTCGGCATCCAGATTGCGCAGACCATCACGGGTAAGCTCGCAGACGAGACCGACCTGCTCCTCACCATCCACATCAAGCGCAAAAGCACCCGCCCGCCCCTGTGCGAGCGCGGCATGCGACGAGAAGGCGGTCTGCTCTATGTCCTCGGGGTGATGGTTCTGCCCCCTGATGATGATGAGATCCTTCAGGCGGCCGGTAATGAAATATTGCCCGTCATGGCGAAAGCCAAGATCGCCCGTGCGGCGCCAGCCACCCTCGCCGGCAACTTTCTGGTCAAAGCTTTCCGCGCTTGCTTTTGCCCTCGCCCAGTAACCGGGCGTGACATTCGGACCACGGATCCACAATTCGCCGACCTGCCCATCGTCGAGCAGCCGGTTTTCCTCGGGCTCCATGACAACGATCTCGATATCCGCCCCGGGACGTCCGCAGGCCGCAAGTTCGATTGCATCATGCTCATCCGCACCAGCGGGGAGCGGCAGCGCCGTTCCCTGGTTCGCCAGCGTTTCACGCTCGAAGCTCCGCAATTGCGGCGGATCAGACGGGGCATTTCCGGTCAGGAAAAGCGTGGCTTCGGCCTGGCCATAGCAGCAATAAAAGGCTTCGTGCCGAAAGCCATGGTCGGCAAACAGCGCGCTGAAGCGCCTCAGCGTATGCGGGCGCACCGGCTCCGCACCATTATAGGCGATCCGGATCGTGGAGAGATCAAGCTGCGCGGCGGCTTCTTCACTGTAGCGGTCCGCACAATGCTCATAGGCGAAATTCGGTCCGCCGATAATGGTTGCCCGGTTTTGCGTCGCCAGTTCAAGGAACCGCAGCGGCCGTCGCAGAAAGCTCGCTGGCGCCATGATCGACACCGGAAATCCGTTGAAGATCGGTGACAGGATGCCGTCGATCAGCCCCATGTCGTGATAATGGGGCAACCACGTCGCGGACCGATCCTCCGGGCCATAATGAAACGCGAGGCTGATCTGCCGCAGGTTGGCCATCAGATTGGCATGCGTGACCATGACGCCTTTCGGATCACTGGTCGAACCGGACGTATATTGCAGAAATGCAATCCGGCTGCCGTCGAGAACCGCTGGAAGGCTCGAGGAAGGCGTAAGATCCTGCAGCGGAATATTGGGATCGGCGCCTGACGGTGCAAGGCAAAATCCATGGCCAACGGCCCTCTGAAGCGGTTCCAGCAGCTCCTTCAATTCGGCGGCGCATACTATTCCCGAGATGCCGGCGTCTTTCGCAATATGCAACCAACGGTGTATTCCCTCATTCCGCCGCGGCGCCGGGACGGGCACCGGAACGGCACCGGCATGCAGGCATCCGAGAAAGGCCGCGATGAAGGCGAGACCCGGCGGGTAAACGACGAGGACCCGGCCGCCCTGCCCGACAAGACCCGTTCTGGAAACCTCGTCAGAAACAATTTTAACGCGAGCGTTCAATTCTCCCCACGTCCAGCCATCACTGCGACTTTCGTCGACCGCGCCTGGATCGTCAGGATAAAAACGGAAGGCCTCATCTGCTGGACGGTCGGCGGCGATGTCCTCAAGCCTATGTATTATTGTTATAAAATCTCTTTCCCCAGATGGCTTTCGAGCGAACATCGGTATGATCTGCATCTGAAAAAGCTCCTGACGTCGGGACATCAATATTCGCGACGAGCAACCATAGGATGCTCACCGTTCCAATTGCCCATACTTATCCGCCAGCGGCAGTCGTCGCTGCTCGCCGCGTCTCGATGACAACAATTACCTCTTGCATATAATTCTTGAATCGCCTAGTCAAGAATAAGAAATTGAAATTGACGACCGGTTTCAGGCAGCTGAATATGCAATTGATAGTTGTTTTGCCGATGAGAACACTGCTGCTTGGCGCCAGCCTGAAAGGGCTTGTCGCTGGTTCTCCGGATCGCGCGAAGCCGATACAGCCAAGGGACGGCTTATGAATTACATCGAGCCAGTCGAAACCCTCATAACCCGGCTTCATCAAAACAATATCCGTGTCTGGATCGACGCCGGCAGCCTGAAATGTTCGGACCCTGACGGTCGCCTGAACGATGCCGTGATGAGCGAAATCCGGACCAGAAAAAACGACATTCTGGCATTCCTCAACATGGCGCACGCGGAAGCCGGTGCACCCGGCCAGACCAATATTCCTGCCCGCCACGAGACCCGCCCGCCGCTTTCATTCGCCCAGGAAAGACTGTGGCTGATCGACCAGATCTATCCGGGCTCTGCATTGCATCACATCTGCATTGCGCTCGACGTTCAAGGCACCCTCGACCTCGATGCGCTGAGGGCGGCGCTTGCCGCTGTCATGAACCGCCACGCGGTGCTTCGCGCCCGCATATACAGCGACAAGGGCGTGCCCGGACAAACCATATCCGCAGATTGTGACACGCCTTTTTCCGTCGTCAGTATTTCACCTGCCGATGCGGCAATCGAAGATGTCATTCATGCGGAAACGAGCAGACCCTTCGATCTTGCCGCCGAACCGCCCATCCGCCTGCTCGTCGTCAAGTGCGGCGACGGCCGCCATGTCCTCGTTTTTACGCTGCACCACATATGCGCCGACGGCTGGTCCACTGAAATCCTGCTGAAAGACCTCGGCGCGTTTTACAGCGCGCAGGTGTCCGGCAGCGCGACGCCGGAAGCTGCGTTGCCGATACAATATGGCGACTTCGCCGCATGGCAGCGCCAGCGTCTGGCGGCGGAAACGGCAGGAGCGCTCGAGGAATTCTGGAAGCGGCACCTTTCGCAGCCTTTGCAGACAACGCAGCTGGTAACGGACATGGCGCGCACCGCAGGCCATGGCCATGCAGGTGAACTGCATGACTTCTCGATCGACAAAGCGACGGCCGATTCCCTGCGCAAGATTGCCGCCGCGCATGGCACAACGCTGTTCACGGCGCTTTTTACCGCCTTTAACCTGCTGATCCACCGCTATACCGGGCAGACCGATCTGGTGATCGGCACGCCCGTCGCCAGCCGCCCGCATGTGGAGACGGAAGATCTGGTCGGGCTGTTCGTCAATCCTCTTCCCGTCAGATCGCGTGTCGATCCCTTCGGCAATTTTGAAAAGGCCCTGCGGCAAACACATGAGACCCTGCAACAGGTCATCAGCCATCAGGACATGCCGTTCGAGCGCATTGTCGATATGGTCGGCGTGCAACGCGACCCCGACAGCCATCCGCTGTTTCAGATAAAATTTCAGCTCGACGCAGCACCACGCGAGCGCATCCGGCTTCCCGGGCTGGAAATGCGCCGGCTGGGACGCCAGGACAAGGTTTCGAGGCTCGACCTGTGCCTTGATCTGCGCGAGACGGAGGCCGGGCTTTCCGGCACGGTCGAATACAAGACCGCACTATTCCACGCCGAGACAATCGGCCGGTTCGCCAGCCATTTCCAGCAACTGCTGAAATCCATCGTCGCCAACCCCTCCCTGCCGATCGCAACCCTTGCGCTTTTGACACGGGAAGAACAACAGCAGCGGGTTTGCGACTTCAACAGCACGGCGCAGGAAAACGCTGGCCCGCACTACTTTCATGAGCTGTTCGAAGCGCATGTGGCGCGCGCGCCGGACGCCGTGGCACTCATCATGCCGCGCGCGGAAACTGATGATACCATGACATATGGCGAACTCAACGCGCGCGCAAACAGGCTGGCGCGGCTGTTGCAGTGTAAAGGCGTTACGCCGGAAACCGTCGTCGCAATCTCGTTGCCGCGCGGTTTCGACATGATCGTCGCCTGGCTTGCGGTCTGGAAAGCAGGCGGTGCCTATCTGCCTCTCGATCCGGATTATCCCGCGGAGCGGATTGGCGCGATGCTGTCGGATGCACGCGCCCGGCTTGTCGTCAGCCACAGCTCGATCGATCTCCCAGCGACAGCCGACCGGCTCAATCTGGATGAGGATTTCCCCCACCACGAACGCGCCGACAATCTTGAAACGGTGACGCATCCGTCACAGCTGGCTTATGTGATCTACACGTCGGGATCGACAGGCAAGGCAAAGGGCGTCCTCGTCGATCATAGCGGGCTGATCAATCTGACGAGGGACAAGATCCGCGCCTGCGACATCAGGCCCGGCGATTGTGTGCTGCAATTCTTCAGCTTCAGTTTTGATGCCTCCATTCCCGAACTCGTCATGAGTCTCGGCGCCGGCGCCAGACTTCTCCTTCTGCCCGGATATGCGACGCTTCCCGGCGCCGAACTGGCCGATATCCTGCACACGCGACAGGTAACGCACCTGACGATGACGCCATCCGCCCTGCTTTCCCTGCCGGTCGACGATCTGCCATCGCTGCGCACCGTTCTGGTCGGGGGAGAGGTTCCGATGCCGGAACTCATCGAAAGATGGGGAAAGAACCGTCGTTTCATCAATGCCTATGGCCCCACCGAAACCACCGTCAATGCCAGCATGGTCGACATGGGAGGCGGGCGCGCCGGCCTGCCGGTGCTGAGGCCTGCGGCAAACAAGCAGCTCTATGTGCTGGACGATAATCTCGAGCTGTTGCCCTTCGGCGTGCCGGGAGAACTTCATATCGGCGGTTGCGGCATTGCCCGCGGTTATCACGACCGCGCGGCGCTGACGGCCGAACGTTTCGTTCCCGATCCATTTGCCACAAACGGGAGAGCGGGCGTGCTCTACCGCACCGGCGATCGCGCCGTGCTGCTTGCCGATGGCCGGATACACGTGTCAGGGCGGCTGGACAGCCAGGTCAAGATCCGTGGATACCGCATTGAGCCCGGGGAAATAGAGGCCGGCCTGCTTGCCCACCCGTCCATCGTTTCGGCGACGGTGGCGGTACGTGACGACGGACGCGGCGGCAAAAGGCTCGCCGCCTATGCGGTTCCCCAAACCGATCAGGACGTGGCAACCAGACCCACGCCTTCGGAAATCCGCGCATGGCTGGCAAACCGCCTGCCGAAATTCCTTGTGCCCGACACGTTCGACTGGCTTGAGGCGCTGCCGCTCACCGTGAACGGCAAGATCGATCCCTCAAGGCTTCCCACGCCGCGCGCCGAAACAAACCCCGATAGCCGGGCGCCGGAAGGCGCAACGGAAACCCGGATAGCCAGCGCATTCGGGCATGTTCTGAATATTGAGCAGGTTGCCGCAACCGATGACTTCTTCGCGCTTGGCGGCCACTCGCTGCTGGCCACGCGTTTCTGCGCCGTCGCAAAGGAAAAATTCGGCCTCGATATCGGCGTTCTCGATCTTTTCAACGCCTCCACGGTGGAAGCGCTGGCGAACCGCCTGCAGACCAGAGACGACAGCGATAGCGGCAGCGACGAAGAAGCCCTGCTGCTGAAGCGCGACATAAAGCTGGATGACGCAATCCACCCGAGTGCAACGGCAAGAGCGGAATGCGGCACCGCTCACGTCTTCCTGACGGGCGCGACCGGCTTTCTCGGCACCTATCTGCTCCACGAGCTGCTTCGCGACCCGGCGAGAAAAGTCACCTGCCTGGTGCGTGGCGATGACGGAATGAACCGCCTGCGGCAGGCCTTCCGGCAATATGACCTGCCCCAATCCGTGCTGACGGAGCGTGTGACGGCATTGTCGGGCGAGCTTTCCAAACCAAATCTCGGGCTAGCCGCGGCAGACTACGACCATATTGTCCGAAATGCCGATTGCATTTTCCACAATGGCGCGGAAGTGCACCATCTGCATCGGTATGAGCGGTTGCGCGAGACCAATGTGCTTGGAACCCGGGAAGTTCTGAAACTGGCCTGCGCCGGGGCGGGGCGGCATGTTCATTACATCTCGACACTCAGCGCGCTGACGCCGCGCCGCGGTTCCGGCAGCGATGCCAGGCCTGTCTGCGAACTGGAGAGCGTGGAAGGGTTTGCCCCACCCGCCGGCGGTTATAACCGGAGCAAATGGGTGGCGGAGCATCTCGTCAACGAAGCCGGAAAGCGGGGATTGCCGGTGACGATCTACCGGCCGGGAGCGATATCCGGCGACAGCGTTACCGGCGCCTTCAACGGCTCGGACATATTGTGCCGTCTGGTGCAGGCCTATCTTTACACCGGCACAGCGCCGGAAGGCGAAAGGCTGCTCGATATGCTGCCGGTCGACCATGTGGCCCGGGCGATTGTCCATCTTTCCGGCAAACCGGCTTCGGCGGGACAGGTTTTCCATCTCATTCACTCCTCCCCCGTTTCAAGCGCCCGGCTCTTCGAGGCCTGCGAAATGGAAGGGATCGAGCTTGAGCGGGTTTCGCAGCGGGAATGGCAGGACATGCTGGGCGATGTGGCGCGTGGAACGCCAGACCACCCGCTTTATCCATTGCTGGGACTGCTGCGCTCGCCTTCCGCCGCCGGCAAGAGCGATGAAAAACAGACGCGCAACTTCGATTGCCACCTCACGCAGGCGGCAATGTCCGACGCACCATTCCGCGAACCGGCCCTGACATTCGAGCTTTTGCGAACATATCTGCGCGCATTTGCCAAGGCCAACTTTCTGAACGCGACGTCCGATGACGCGCGAAAGCAGGGTGAACGATGAGCACAGTCATATCAAGCGAAGCCGGCAATTACGACCATTGGGCCTGGCTCTACAACCACACGCTTGGCCCGCGCTATAGCGAGCAGAAGATCGAGCCCCTGGCACGCGCGGTTCTTTCGCAACTGCCCGACGGCGCTTCGGTTCTCGATCTCTGCTGCGGAACGGGGCACCTTGCAAAGCTGATGGCTGCGCGCGGATATGCCGTGACCGGGCTGGATGGTTCGCAGGACATGATAAACCATGCCCGCGGCAATGCGCCCGATCTTGAATTCGTTCTGGGGGACGCCAGGGATTTCACCGTTGAACACCCCTTTGACGGCGTGGTGTGCACCAGCGCATCGTTGAACCACATCCAGAATACGGAAGACCTACAGAAGGTTTTTTCAAGCGTTCACCGTTGCCTGAAGGATGACGGAATTTTTGCTTTCGACATCAACCATCCCGGCCAGATGGTGCGCTACTGGCGCGATGTGCCGGCTGAGGGTGAACTCACCGACGATTATGCCTGGCTGATCACGCCTCGTTATGATTCACGGTCGAACGAGGGGTCCTTCACGGTTGAAATCCATACGAGGTCAAAAGAGGCGGGCTTCTCCCCGGTGGAGGCGGCATACAGGCTGGCGGCCCGGCTGCTTTCCAATCGCCGGCGGCTCGCTCTCATCGCCCGCTTCGGCATTCCCGGAAAGAACTGGCAGCGCCACTCCGTGACCAACCCTGTTTGGGGGCACAATCTGGAAACCGTGACCGAACTTCTCCGGGCATCGGGCTTTTCGGTGAAAATGCGAAGCACCGATGGCGGTCCGGTGACCGACGAGAGGGCGGTCTACTTCCTCTGCACGAAGATTGCCGGCGACAGCGCGGGGCAGGAAGTCACACAGGAGGCCGTCGAATGAATATTCACAACAATGCCGGCCCAGCAACTGCCCCCGCGACCGACCCTGTCACCACAATCGTTGCCAGCTTCAATCTCAAGACACCGGGTTCGAAGCGCGCCGCCGCCTATAACCGGGATTTCCTTTCGGACAAGAGCTCGATCGGCCTTCCCTTCACGATGCAAACCAAAGAGGCCCTGTATCCCATCGTCGCCACCCACGCGGAAGGCGCCTATTTGCAGGACATCGACAACAACAGATATGTCGATATTCTCATGGGCCTCGGCACCAATCTCTTCGGCCATAATCCGTCCTTTATCCGCACGGCAATCGAAGCGCAGCTGGCCAAGGGCTTTGCACTTGGGCCGCAATCCGATCTGGCCGGCGAGACCGCGGAACTGTTTTGCCGCATCACCGGAAAAGACCGCGTCACATTCAGCAATACCGGCACCGAAGCCGTGCAGACGGCCATGCGCATCGCCCGTGCCGCAACGGGGCGCGACAAGATCGTGCTGTTTACAGGATCGTATCACGGCCATTCCGACCCTGCCCTGCATAAGGCGACCAAACTGGAATATATCCGCAGGGGCGCGTTGCTGCGGTCTCATCCGGCATGGCTGGTGGCGCTGAAGCCGCTCCTGAAACGCATGGTGCTGACGAAGGCAGTTCCCGGCTTTTCGGGCGTCGCCCCTTCCTCCGCCCGCGATATCGTGCTGCTGGAATACGGCAATCCCCGCTCCATCGATTATATCAGGCGTTACGGCGAAAGGCTTGCCGGCGTGCTCGTCGAGCCCGTTCAAAGCCGGAACCCCGAACTACAGCCGCGCGAGTTTCTGCATGAGTTGCGAAGCGTGACCGAAAAGACCGGAAGCGCGCTGATATTCGACGAGATGATCACCGGCTTCCGCGTCGCACCCGGCGGCGCGCAGTCCCATTTCGGCATAGATGCTGATATTGCCACCTATGGCAAAATCGCAGGCGGCGGATTGCCGCTGTCGCTCATCGCCGGCAAGGGGCGGTTCATGGATTTCGTCGATGGCGGAGCATGGGCTTACGGCGACAGCTCCTTCCCGAAAGTGGCCCCGACATTTTTTGCCGGAACCTATTGCCGCCATCCGCTGGCGCTCGCAGCCGCAAAGGCGGTTGCGACGCGGTTGCTGGAAGACGGACCGGCCCTGCAAGAAAGCCTCAACGCCAGGACCCAGGCATTCGTGGAACGGCTGAACGGCACGCTCAGGGATGCGGGGTTGCCCGTTGCGTTCATGAGCTTCGGTTCGTTCTTTGCCATATCCGCTGGCCGCAGCCGCATCTCGCCGCAGGCTGTCACTGCGCTTTCCTTCCTTCTTCTGACCTCCGGCGTCCACCTTCGTGCCGGAGATCGCGGCGGTTTTCTCTCAACCGCCCACAGCGATGACGACATCACCTTTGTTCACGACGCTGTTCTGCAAGGCCTGACGGCTCTGGCGGACCACCGTCTTCTCGACAGACATTGATCGGAGTGACCACCATGAGTTCCCAGACCCCGGCTGAAGACCTGCACTACAACGTCGTGATCAGCGACGAGGAGCGATATTCAATATGGCCGGTCTACAAGGCGGTCCCGACAGGGTGGCGACCAAGCGGCTTTTCCGGATCGAAGCAGGCGTGCCTCGATCATATCGAGGTTGAGTGGACCGACATGCGCCCCTTGAGTTTGCGGCGGTTGATGGACGGCGAGGCCGTAAACACAACCAGCGTGCAAGAATAGGACGTGACCCCATGGACGATCAACCATGGCCAAGCCCGGTGCCCCGCGAGGACGCCGGACCGGACAGGGACTGGCTTGCGCAGGATGCCATTCTTGATCTGCTCCTGCCGGAGGCACTGGCACCGGTAATGGTGCCGGAAGAACACGAAAGAGCCCGCCTGCAGCACATCATCTGCGAGGCGCTCGAAGCGTTCACGCTGCATCATCCCGAATGCCGCGCGCGCATCGCCGCGCTTCTGGGCAACATGGAAAAGCCGATGTCAGACCCCGGCGTCGTGGATATCAGCGGCCTGCCGCTGACGTCCTTTCACGCCAATGACTATGACCGGTATTTCCGCGTGAACCGCATTACCACTGCACAGCCCGCCCATGTTCTGCTGCGCAGCTTCCTGCAGGTCGCGCTGTCGGTTACCGATCTTTTCTGCCGGGCGCCACACCTGTCGGAAAAGGCCGCTAGAGCCCAATTTGATGGTTTCGAGGTTCATGCAAGGCTTCTTGCAAGGTGCTTTGGCGTGGAGTGTGCGAGATGACCATTGCTTCCCCCTCGCCTTCCCGGATCTGGCGCGAATTCCACTGGGCGTTTTTCATGAACGTGCAGGGGCTGGTTCTGTGCCTTCGTCGTTTCAATATGCAGGTGCATGAGGGCGACCATGCCGAAGCGGACAGGGAATTGCGGGCCGCCGCGGTGCTTCTGCGCACATCTGCCAGCTCCATGGACCTCGCCGCCAGCTTCAGCAAGGCGGATTACGAAAATACCATCCGCGTCTCCATGACGCCGCCATCAGTCGAATCCGATGATTTCAGCGGGCTGATGTCGTTTGACCATGCCGTCCTCATTCAGGTCTGGCGTGAAATGAAGGACGTGTTCGCCACCCTGCCGGTCGAACTCCATGACGCACATGCGGAATTCGTCGCAGCCTACAAATATCTGGCGGAAGGGCATGTCGGCGTCTGCTCACGTTTCGTCGGCTCCGACGCCGGAAGCCTGCGATACGGCGACCGGAAGGCAATCGATACGCTCCAGCGTTTCGAACGCGGTCGCCTCGGCATGATCGATCCGCCCAAAAAAGGCTGCCCGTTCCACAAGTAACGTGCGTGTTCAATTTCTAATCCAGCGAGAACTGCATATGTCCGACTATACCAGCGCTTCAAACCAGGATCGGAATGCCTTTCGGGTCGCCGTCATCGGTATGGCAGGCCGCTTTCCGGGAGCCTCCGACATTGAGAGCTTCTGGGATAATCTGGTTCATGGCCGGGAGTCGGTCAAAGAATGGACCGACGAGGAACTCAGCGCGCTGGGTGTTCCGCCCGAGCAGCTCATCGATCCGGATTTCGTGCGGGCTTCAGCGCCGCTGGAGGGCGCCGACCAGTTTGACGCTGAATTTTTCGGCTACAGCCCCAGCGAGGCGGAAATTCTCGATCCGCAGCAGCGGCTGTTTCTCGAATGCGCCTGGGCGGCGCTGGAGCGCGCCGGATATCAGGGCGACACTTTCGACGGTTCCATCGGCGTCTATGCCTCGAGCGGCTTCAATACCTATCTCCTGAACCTGCACGCCAATGCCGCGGTGCGCCAATCGATCAGCCCCTTTGAACTGTTCGTCGCCAACGACAAGGACTTTTTGGCGACGCGCACGGCTTACAAGCTCAATCTGCGCGGACCGGCCATGACCGTGCAGACGGCCTGCTCTTCATCGCTTGTTTCCATCCATGTCGCGGCCCAGAGCCTCATTGCGGGCGAATGCGATATTGCGCTTGCGGGCGGCGTGACGGTTTCCCGTTCGCACGGATATGTAGCGCGCGAAGGCGGAATATTGTCTCCTGACGGGCATTGCCGGGCATTCGATGCGGATGCCGCCGGAACCGTTCCCGGCAGCGGCGTCGGCGTCGTCGTGCTCAAGCGTCTTGAAGATGCGCTTGCAGACGGCGACACGATCGATGCTGTCATCATCGGTTCGGCCATCAACAATGACGGCGCGCTGAAGGCGAGCTTTACCGCGCCGCAGGTGGACAGCCAGGCCATGGTCATAAGCGAGGCCCACGCCGCCGCAGGAATACCAGCCGATTCCATCGGTTATATCGAAGCGCATGGCACGGGAACATCGCTGGGCGACCCCATCGAGATTGCAGCGCTGACGCAGGCCTTTCGCAAGACGACGACGCGCACCGGATATTGCGCCATCGGCTCCGTGAAAACCAATATCGGCCACCTCGATACCGCCGCAGGCATTGCAGGCTTCATCAAGACCGTGCTTTGCCTCAAGCACGGCAGAATTCCCGCAAGCCTTCATTTCAAACAGGCAAACGCGAAGATCGACTTCCCGGCGAGCCCCTTTGCGGTCAATACGGCCCTGCGAGACTGGGATGCGGTGGAAAGCCCCCGGAGAGCCGGCATCAGTTCTCTCGGTATCGGCGGAACGAATGCGCATCTGGTGCTGGAAGAGGCACCAACCGACGCAGGCGCGCGCGCCAGGACACAACCGGCATCGCCGCAGCTTCTGGTATTTTCAGCGCGCAACGATGCGGCGCTCTCGGCACTGCTTTCGGCACAGGCGAAAGCGTTCGAGGCGAACCCGGAACTTGCGATCAACGACGTTGCCTTCACGCTGCGTCATGGCCGGAAGGCTTTCAGCCATCGCCAGTCGCTGGTTGCGGATGATCTGGCGTCAGCCGCGGCGGAACTGCACCGTCTTGCTGCGCAAAAACCATCCATTGCCGGCAGCACGCCGCCCCCGGTTTTCCTGTTTCCCGGACAGGGAAGCCAATATGCCGGAATGGGCAAGGATCTCTACGAGCGGGTGGAGCTTTTCCGTGCGCCTTTCGATGCCTGCGCGGATCGTCTTTCCAAGATCATGCAACGCGATTTCCGCGCTGATCTCTTTGCCGGACATGAGGATATCCATAATACGGATTTTGCCCAGCCGGCGCTGTTTGCCGTGGAATATGCCCTTGCAAAGGCATGGATGGCGCAGGGTGTGATACCACAGGCGCTCCATGGCCACAGCATCGGCGAATATGTGGCGGCCTGCCTGGCGGGCGTCTTCGATCTGGATACGGCACTTTCGCTTGTGGTGGCGCGCGGCCGGTTGATGCAACAGGCCGCTCCCGGTGCAATGCTTGCGGTCGTTCATCCCGACGCGCCGATCGACCGCTGGATTAACGTGGACATCGCCCTGGCGGCCAGCAACGCGCCGGGCCTCAGCGTCGTTTCAGGCAGCACGGACGCCATCGCAAGGCTTGAAACGGAACTCAAACAGGCGCGTTACGTGACGCGGCGGCTGAAGACCGGACATGCGTTCCATTCGCCGATGATGGCGCAGGCCGCAGCGCGCTATCTGGAGGAACTGCGAAATGCCAGGCTTTCCCCGCCATCCATTGCGATGATCTCCAATGTGACGGGAACCTGGCTGAGCGCCTCGCAGGCGACGGATCCGAATTACTGGGCCAGACATTTGGAACAGACCGTGCGTTTCGACGAGGGGATGCGAACCCTTCTCGGCATCGACAATACAGTCTTCATCGAGGCCGGACCCGGCTCGGCACTGTCGGGTCTCGTAAGCGAACAGGCTATCGCGGAAGACCGGATCATACCGTGCCTTGGCCGTGCCAGACCGGAAAACGAGACGGGCCAGTACCTTGCTGCACTGGGACAATACTGGCGGACCGGGGGACATCTCGACTGGCAGGCCGTATCGGCTGAAGGCAGCCGCGTGCCACTCGCTACCTATCCGTTTCAGGGGCAGCGTTACTGGATTTCCGCCCAGACGGCAGAAAACCAGGCGCCCGTCTCCACCGCCGTCGACAGCGCCAGAATCTATCGTCCGACATGGCAGCGCCTGTCGCCGGCAACCCCGGCAGATTGCAGAAACCGCCGTGTCCTGATCCTTGATGAAGGACGCATCGGCAAATCCCTCGCCGCACGGCTGGAAGGCGCCGGCGCTCAGGCCTATCGCGCCATTGAAGGCGACAGGTTCGACGAGTGCGATTTCCGCTGCTTCAGCCTTGCCGGACATTCCGCGGCGGATTTTGCCCGGCTGCTCGATACCCTGGGCGAACGCGGGGCTCTGCCACAGGACATCCTATATCTTTGGCCGTTGAAGCCCGGCCGGCGGGACGAGGTTACGACCCTGCTCAATCTCGTGCGGGCGCTCACCGCACAGGGGCACAAAAGTAATCTGACGCTGGTGACCAATGGCGCAACGGATGTTACCGGCCTGGAAAATCTCGACGAGCTGCAGTCTCAGTTGTCGGGCATCCTGAAGGTTGCGGGCCAGGAATATGAAGACCTGACCTGCAGGCACATCGATATCATGGTCGCGCAGGACATGGCGGATCAGGCGGTTGCGGACCGCCTCTTGGCGGAATTCAACGGAACCGGTCCAGCGATCGCCATAAGGGGCCCGCATCGCTGGTCGCATGGATTTGCGCCACTAGAACTGCCTGAACCGCAGGCATCCGCCCGCCTGAAGAAAAACGGCATTTATCTCGTGATCGGCAATATCGCCGAAGGTGTCGGCACCGTCTGGCTGGATCATCTGGCGAAAATATCCGGCACACGCCTGTCCGTGCTCCAATCCATCAAGGATGCGGAGACCGCCATTCAGTTGGACGCAGCTCTCGATACGCGCCGGATCGACTGCAATGATCCTGCTGCCATCGGCGCGGCACTCGATGAGGTGGTGTCGAGGCATGGCCGGATCGACGGAATTTTTCTGAGCATGCCTCAGGCAAACCGGCACGCGGCAGCGCCGCTCTCAATGATGGACGACACACATCTCACCTACAATGAAACGGTTCGCATCGCGCCGCTGCGGGCACTCATAAAGGCGATGGAGCAACGGCGGGCAGGTTTCTGCTGCATTCAGTCATCGCTCGCGACCGTCATCGGCGGTGTGGGCTTGGCCGCCTATACATCGGGATATCAGGCGGTGGAGCTGCTTGTGGCTGCCCAGTCGCGCAGCGCGAGAATGCCCTGGTTTGCCATTGGTTATCCGCTCATCGATGTGCTGGCCGCCGGCAAACGTTCCTCGCTCGACACCAACGCCTATGCGGTTGCCTCTGATGATGCCTGGGACCTGACGAGAAGGATCATCGAGAACGGCATTACCGGCACAACGATGCTTTCGCGCAGCGACATCACCGTTGCACCGACGGCGGTCAAGAAGGCGCAGCTGTCGAAAGCGCCTGTTTCGGGCCGTGCAAGGCCGGCGATGGCCACACCCTTCATTGCCCCGCGCACCCACACCGAAACCACGGTCGCGGGCATTTTCGAAGAACTGATCGGCGTGAGCGGGATCGGCGTCGATGACGGGTTTTATGAGCTGGGCGGCCACTCGCTTCTGGCCATCCGCGTTGTCGCCAAGCTCAGGGAAACATTCCCGGTCAAGATCGAAATGCGCGAACTCCTCTTCGAAAACCCGACGGTCGCCCGCGTGGCGAGCATGATTACCGCCCATATGCCTGATGAAGGCGACCTGGACGAGATGGCAGCGCTGTTAATGGAAATCGAAAGCCTTTCCGACAGTGAAGTCCAGAGCGCGCTTGGAGGAGCAGAAGCACGATGAACGAATTCTACGCCAAACTCGCGAACCTTTCGCCCGAGCGCCGTCGCCTCATAGAGCAGCGTCTTGCCGAGCGAGGATATCAGTCGGCTCTCGACTCCGTCATTCCGGGACGTGAGGAAGGCGATGGCGATCGGCCCCTGTCCTTTGCGCAGCAGCGCCTGTGGTTCATGCAGCAGCTTGAACCTGACAACACGGCTTACAATATGCGCAGCATCCTGCGGTTTCGCGGGAAACTCGACAGGACGGCGCTGGAAGAGGCGCTGGCGAAGGTCGTACAACGGCATGAACCGCTGCGAACGCGCTTCATTCCCGGCGCCGACGGCTTTCCGGAACAGGATATTCTGGCGGCCGGCGACGCGGCAATCGAATTCCTCGACCTCGCGCAGGACACCGATGCGGAAGCCACAGCCAAGCAGCACATCCTGCAACGGCTTTCCGAACCCTATGATCTGAGCCATCCGCAATTGCGCGCAATGCTGGTGCGCCTTTCGGCCGAAGATCATCTGCTGGCGGTCGGGCTGCATCACATCGCCGGCGACCGGTGGTCGATGACCGTGCTCGCCCGTGACCTCGCGGGCTTCTACAAGGAGACGACCGGCCAGTCACACCATCTGCCTGATATTCGCGTTCAATATGCCGACTGGGCGATCTGGCAGGGAAAGATGCTGCGCGGCCCGGTGCTTGAAAACCAGCTCGCATACTGGAAAAAGGCGCTCGGAACGGATCTGCCGGTGCTGGACCTGCCATTCGACCGTCCGCGACCGGCCATCGCCACTTTCCTCGGCGCGCAATTTGCGGTTTCCGTCGACCCTGCACTTTCAGGACAGCTGAGGGCGCTGGCACGGGCACATAATGTCAGCCTCTACGTTCTGCTTCTCTCCGCTTTCAAACTGGTGCTGCATCTCTATTGCGACAGCGACGACATCGTCGTGGGCAGCGAAGTCGCAAACCGCGACCGGCCGGAAACCCAGGCGATGATCGGCCCTCTGGTCAACACGCTGGTGCTGCGTACCGATCTTGCGGGTAATCCGGATTTCTCCGGCCTGCTGCAGCGCGTCGGCGAGACCGTCCGCACCGGTCTGGCGAACCAGGACGTGCCTTATGAGCGGATCGTCGAGGCTCTCAATCCAAAACGCTCCCTGTCCGAGATGACGCCGCTGTTTCAGGCAAAATTCGATCTTCAGCACAATCTGGCAAGATTGCCTGAACTCGACGGTCTTGCCATCGAGACACTGCGCCTGCCCGATGGTGCTGCAAAAAACGAAATCCGCTTCAACCTCGAGGACAATGACCCCGACATCGGCGGCAAGATCGAATATGCAACCGATCTCTTCAATGAGGAGACGATCGCCACGATCTGGCGGCGTTTCGAACATGTATTGCGCACGATCGCCGAGGACCCCGCCCGCCGGATATCGGAATTCTCCCTTCTTTGCGACGACGAGCATCAGGAGCAGATCCGCCGGTCTGCCGGTCAGGCTCTGGCACAGAGCGGGCTTTGCCTGCACGAGATGCTGACGGCGCAGGCGGCGCGCACACCGGAAAAATCCGCAGTGGCCAGCGAACATGGCAGCCTCACCTACCGGAAGCTCGATCAACGAAGCGACGCGATTGCCGCTGCGCTCGCCGCCGGCGGGTTTGGCCGTGGCTCCATCGTCGGCGTCTGCATGCAGCGCACGCCGGATCTCATCGCGGCCCTGTTCGGTGTGTTGAAAGCCGGCGCGGCCTATGTGCCGCTCGACCCGGACTATCCGTCCGAGAGGCTTGCCTTCATTGCACGGGATGCGGCCATCAGGGTCGTCCTGACGGATAGCGACCGGCTGGCATTCGACGCCACGGATGAACTGACCCTCCTTGAGGTCGGCAAACTTCCCGATGCGGTCTTTTCCGCAGCTCACGCCTGTGATCCGGCCGATCTCGCCTATATCATCTATACATCAGGCTCGACGGGACGACCGAAGGGCGTGGCGATCACGCATGGCAATGCCGCCGCCCGCATGCAGTGGACCGGCAGCAATTTCACCGGTGACGAGCTGGCAGGTGTCCTGGCATCGACCTCAGTGTGCTTCGATCTCTCCATATTCGAGATTTTCGGCACGCTTTCCTGCGGCGGTCAGGTGGTTCTGGCCAACACGCTTTTCGATCTGCCGCGTTTGCAGCATGTCGCCGGGGTCAGCTTGATCAACACCGTTCCGAGTTTGCTGCGCGAATATCTGCGCCACGACACGCTTCCGACATCCGTCCGCACCATCAATCTCGCCGGGGAGCCGCTGCCGCCGGTCCTGCTTGAAGAACTGGCGAAGAAGGCACCGCAGGCGCGCATACACAATCTCTATGGGCCTTCGGAAGATACGACTTACTCGACGGGTGCGATGGTTTGCGCCGTCAACGGGGAAAAAACGGTTTCCATCGGCGCACCCCTGCCCGGAACGGAAGCCTATGTCCTCGACCGGGCCGGACGTCTCCGGCCTGACGGTCTTGCGGGCGAACTATATCTCGGCGGAGCCGGTGTCACCCGCGGATATCTGCGACGCCCGGGCCAGACGGCCGAGCGTTTCGTTCCGGACGCTTTTTCCGGCAGGTCGTCCGCCTATCTCTACCGCACCGGCGACCGGGTCAGACGCCGTGCGGATGGCGCGCTGGAATTCCACGGACGTCTCGATAATCAGGTCAAGATCAGGGGCCTGCGGATCGAGACCGGCGAGATCGAGCACCGGCTCGAGGATATCGACGGCGTCAACGAGGCCGTCATTGCAGTCATAGGCGATGAAGCAAGCCCGGAACGCAAGCTGGCCGCCTATATTTCGCTCGATGCTGGGCGACAGCTGACAGTGGACGACATCCGCTCTGCACTGGCAAGGCAGCTGCCCTCCCACCTCGTCCCGGCCTTATGGACCATCCTGCCGGCCATGCCGCATCTGCCGAACGGCAAGATTGACCGGAGCGCCCTGCGCGCACTTGAAATAAAGACGCCAGAGGGAAGCGGTACCGCGCCGCGAAACCAAATCGAGGAACGGCTTGCAGCCATATGGCAGGACGTCCTTCAAACCAGCATGATCGATGTCGAGCGCAGCTTCTTCGAGATGGGTGGCCACTCACTCCTCGCCATCAGGATCATTGCCCGCATCAAGGCCGATTTCGGGGTTTCACTGCCGCTGAAGGCAATTTTCGAGACACCGACAATCGCTGGGCTGGCAAACCGGCTTGATAATGAGGCCGCGGACGCCCTCAACGTCGACGGGCTTGCGGTGGTCCATAATCCTGAAGACCGCCATGAGCCGTTTCCGCTGACGGATATCCAGCATGCCTACTGGATCGGCCGCAACCAGGGTTTCGAACTCGGCAGCGTCGGTTCCCACGGCTATCGGGAATTCGATATCGACAATCTCGATACGGGTGCTCTGGAAAACGCCATAAACGGTCTTGTCGCGCGCCACGACATGCTGCGCGCGATCGTCGATGCCGACGGGCGGCAGCGCGTGCTGGCAGACGTTCCCCATTACGCGCTGCCGGTCGTGGACCTGCGTGATGCGGCCGATCGGGCCACGTGCCTGTTGGACATCAGAAACAGGCTGTCTCACAATATTTTCAAGGCGGACCGCTGGCCGCTGTTTCACATCGAAGCTGCCCGGCTCGATGAAAAAACGACGAGGCTGTTCGTCAGTTTCGATGTTCTCATCGGTGACGCCTGGTCGCTGAAATTGATGGGCACCGAACTCGCAGCGCTCATGCAGAAACGTGCGCTTCCCGAAATCGGACTGACATTCCGGGATTATGTTCTGTTTGAGAAATCCGCGCATAACAGTGCAGCCTATGAGCGGGCGCGGGAGCATTGGTCTGCCCGGATAGCCACCCTGCCAGCCTCACCGGATCTGCCGCTTGCATGTAACCCATCGCAGATCGAGCATCCGCGCTTCACGCGTCGCCGGGGCCGGCTTGCCGCGAAAGACTGGTCACGCTTCAAGGAACTGGCCCAGAGCGCCGGCCTCACCCCGACAGCCGCGATCATGACGATCTTTGCGGAGGTTCTGGCGCGCTGGAGCAGGCGTCAGGATTTCACCCTCAATCTCACCGTCTTCAATCGCGAGCCGGTTCATCAGGACGTGGAAAAGATCGTCGGCGATTTCACGGCGTCACTCCTGCTGGGGCTCGATTTTTCGGCCCGCGCCGACTTCACCACGCGTGCCCGTCAGGTTCAGCTGCGCCTGATGGAAGATCTGGAACACCGGCTTTTCAGCGGCGTTTCCGTGCTTCGTGAGCTGGCGAAACAGAACGGCCGCTCCGGCGGCGCCCTGATGCCCGTGGTTTTCACCAGCGTTCTGGGCCAATCCTCGAGAGACGACAACGCTCCGCGTCTCGATACACGACTGGTGGACAGCGTCAGCCAGACGCCGCAGGTCTATCTCGACCATCAGGTTTCCGAAGATCAGGGCGAGCTCGTCTATAACTGGGATGCGGTCGAGGAACTTTTTCCGCCTGCCATGCTGGACATGATGTTTGCCGCCTATGAGACCCTGCTGCGGGCGCTGGCCAGCGACGACGCAGCATGGCGGACCGAGCCTGATATCGCTGATTGCCAGGCGTTCGAAACGCTGAACAACAGGGCGAAAATCGCGCTTCCCGACGACACGCAGCTACTGCATGAGGCGTTCTTCCAGAGAGCTGCGGAAAGCCCTGACAAGATCGCCGTCTGTGCAGGCGGCATCGAACTGACCTACGGACAGGTGGCCGAACGGGCGCTGGCGCTGGCGGCTGATCTGCAGAAGGCCGGAGCAGGTCCGAACGACCGGGTTGCCGTTTCTCTGCCGAAGGGTGCAGGCCAGGTGATCGCCTGCCTCGGCATTCTGGCAAGCGGCGCGGCCTATGTGCCTGTTGACCCCGACCTGCCTGCACAGCGGCGTTTCGAGCTTGTGGAAGACACGGCGGCCGATCTCGTCATCGCCGAAGGGGGCGACTGGCCGCAGCGGGTAACCGTGATCGCGGTCCCCGAAGATGGCGGAGCCAGACCTTCACCCTCAGTGACCAAACCATCGGATCTCGCCTATATCATCTTCACCTCGGGTTCGACCGGCAAACCGAAAGGCGTGATGATCGATCATCGCGGTGCGCTGAATACGATCCTCGACATCAATCGCCGCTTTGGCGTTTCCACTGAGGACCGGGTTTTCGCGCTCTCGTCGCTGAGCTTCGATCTCTCTGTTTACGATATATTCGGTCCGCTTGCGGTTGGCGGCGCCATCGTCATTCCCGTACGCGAGGAAGTGTCGGACAATGCCGGCTGGATGAAGCTTCTACTGCAACATCGGGTGACTGTATGGAACTCGGTGCCGGCCCTTGCGCAATTGCTGCTGGCCGAGTTGCCGGCGCTCAAGGAAAAACCACCCCTGCGCCTGATCATGATGAGCGGAGACTGGATTCCCGTCAGCCTGCCTCCCTCCCTGAAAGCACAATTGCCAGATGCCGATCTCATCAGCCTCGGCGGGGCAACCGAAGCTTCCATCTGGTCGATTTTCCACCCGATCGGGGAAGCACTGCGGGACTGGACGAGCATCCCCTACGGCCAGCCGCTGGCAAACCAGCGCTGGTATGTCCTCGATGATCAGGGGCGGCCCTGCCCGCCATGGGTCACGGGCCGGCTGTTTATCGGCGGCATCGGTGTTGCGCGAGGCTATTGGGGGCGGCCGCAGCTGACCGCCGATCGCTTCATTCCCGACAGTTTTGCGGACGAAGAAGAGGCTGAAAACGGCGCGCTGCTGCTTTACGAAACCGGCGATCTCGGGCGGCTGCGGCCGGAGGGACTGCTGGAGTTTCTGGGGCGTGAAGATTTCCAGGTGAAGGTCAACGGCTTCAGGATCGAGCTCGGGGAAATCGAGACCGCGCTGCTGCAAAATGAAAATGTCGCCGAAGCCGTGGTGACGACGACAGGCCAGCCACCTGCCCTCGTTGCCTATATCGTTCCAGATACCCAAGGCAGCCTCATCGGCAAACTGGAAGCGAAGGCCGGCCGGTCAGGCGATGGCAGGTTGGGCGATGCCGGAAGGACCGTCGATTTGGCCACGCCGGACGGCCTGTTCCACGAAGCGATCGCCCGGCAAAGTCATCGCCGGTTTTTGACCGCCCCGGCGGAGCTTCAGCGCATCGGCCATCTGCTCGCCAGCATACGGGCCTTCGATGTCCCCGGCACACCGCTGAAAAAGGCCCTCTACCCGTCCGCGGGCGGACTTTATCCGGTTCAGACCCATATTCTGGTCCAGGACGGCCGGATCGACGGGCTGTCCGCCGGCTGGTATCGTCATCATCCCGCCGAACACCGGCTGGAATTTCTGGCGGCCGTTTCGCAGGAACAGATCGCGGCAATCGCCGGTAAAAGCGACGATATCGTCAGGCCAAGCGCTTTCCTCGTGGTTTTCACCGGCCTCAAGGCGGCCATGGCGCGCAGCTACGGGCAAAAGGCCAGAGACTTCTGCCTGCTGGAAGCCGGCCATATGGCGCAGGTGATGATGTTGCATGCGCCGCGTCTCGATATCGGCCTGTGCGCGGCCGGCGGCGTCGATCTCTCCGCTGTGGCATCGGCTCTGGCAACCGAAGAAGACGAGGAGCCGCTTTACGTGCTCGCCGGCGGGTCCATCGATCCCGCATGGAGCACACAGTGGCAGGCCTCCGCGCAAATGCGGGGTGAAACCCTCTCTGAGCGGCTGCGCGCCTTTCTTGCCGCAAAACTTCCCGCCTATATGGTCCCGCGCGAATTCGTGATCATGGAGCGGCTGCCTCTCAGCGCCAATGGCAAGGTTGACCGAAAGGCCCTGCCCGCACCCGGCGCGAGGGCACGCCACAGCGTTGCTCCGGCAACGGAAAACGAGGCCGCATTGCTGGCGATCTGGCACGAGCTCCTGTCCAGTAACAGCGCCGGCGTGGAGGACAACTTCTTCGAAGCGGGCGGCGATTCCTTGACGATCATGCAGCTGCTGTCGCGCATAAGGCAGGAGTTTTCGGTGCACCTGACCCTCGCTCAGCTCTTCGGGGCCACCACCGTCAAAGCCCAGTCGGAATTGCTCGGCTCTCTTTCACCGTCCCTGCCGGGCGGCGTGGAAGCGGGAATTTTCCCGATCGCCGCGCAGACATCCGTAAGCGACCTTTCCGATGATGACGTGGATAAAATGCTGGAGCAGCTGCTCTCCGGCCAAAAGGACCAGTAGACGTGAACACGATGGATATTTCCCGACTGACCGCAGATGAAAAGCGCCAGCTTCTGCAGCGCATGATGGCCGGACAGCAGGCATCCGAAAAAAAGAATTTCCGCCTGAGCCATGCTCAGGAACGTATCTGGTTCGTCGAGCAGATGCAGCCCGGCTCAGGCGCATATTCAATACCTCTGGCCATCAGGCTGAAAGGTCCGCTCGACCGCGACAGGCTGAAGGCCTGCTTCGATATCGTCGTAGAGCGCCATGAAAGCCTGCGGACGGTTTTTAAGGTTATTGACGGAGAGCCGTTCCAGGTCATTTCCTCCCGGTCAACGGCAGACTTCAGCTTTCACCAACCGGGCGATGACGAGACCGCACGCGATGCCGCCATAAGCCGCTTCGCGCGGGAGCCGTTCGAGCTCTCGCAAGGTCCGCTGTTTCGCGTTGGCCTGTTTTCCGTCGCACCTGACGAGCATATCCTCGTCATGGTCATCCATCACATCATTTCCGACTACGCCTCGTTGCAGATCCTCATCGACGAGGTCCACAGGCTCTATAGCGCGTCCGGATCTCCCTCCACCGGCCAGCTTCCGGCACTCGATATCCAGTATCGCGACTATGCCGAATGGCAGCGCAACGGCACTGCGGAGCTTTCCGGCCAGGTCGATTACTGGCGCGAACAGCTTCGTGATGCACCGCTGCTGCTTCAACTTCCGTTCGATTTCGCCCGGCCGGTGACGCAGGCGTTTCGCGGTGCCCGGCACAAGTTCCACCTTGGGCCGGAACTCTCCGCCGCCATCAAGGATCTGGCGAGAAGCCGGAAACTGACGACATTCATGGTGCTGCTGGCGGCCTATCAAATTCTGCTCGCCCGCCTTTCGAGATCCGACGACATCTGCATCGGCACGACGGCATCGAACCGCAACAGAGCGCAGACCCGCAACCTCATCGGGCTGTTCGTCAACAATCTCGTCATGCGGACCCGCCTGCAACCGAATGACACTTTCGATGCGCTGCTCGAACGGGTCAGGGAGACAACGCTTGAAGCCCTGTCCAACCAGGATGTCCCCTTTGAGCAGGTGGTGGATGCGCTGAATGTCGAGCGTGACATCGGCCATAACGCCCTCTTCCAATCGACTTTCGTGCTTCACAATGCGTCGGGTGCAACTTTCGACCTCGGCGATATCAAGGTCACGCCGATCGCGCTCGATTCAGGCGCCTCGCGTTTCGATCTCAGCCTCGACATGCACGAGGGACGAGGCACCGAAGGTTTCAGCGGCATTTTCGAGTTCAATACCGAACTTTTCCTGCCTGAGACGGTGGCACGCTTCTCAGACTATTTCATGAGACTGCTCGGCGGGCTCGTGTCGAATCCCGGCGGTCGCATCGCCGAAATCGACCTGCTGGACGAGACAGAGCATGCGGCCATAGCGGCTGCCAACCGGACGACCACCGCCTTTCCATTGAGAGATGTCGCAGCGCTGCTGGAAGAGACGGCAAAGGCGCGCGGCTCGTTTGCGGCCGTGCGCTGCGGCGACCGGCAATATTCCCATAGTGATATCAATGATGCCGCCAACCGCGTGGCGTCCGGTTTGCGTGGTCGCATCGGCAACGGCAAATCCCATCCCCGCATCGCCATCTGCCTGCCGCGTTCCGAAAACCTCGTCATCGCCATCCTCGCGGTGCTGAAACTCGGAGGCCATTATGTGCCTCTCGACCCCGGGCACCCGGCGGAACGGCGCTCACTCATTCTCGAGGACTGCGAGCCTGACATCATTCTCGTCAGCGAGGCTGACGATGACGCTGCGAAAGCGGCATATCCTTCCGATTGCATGGCGATTGAACCTCTGCTGCGCGCAACCGGCTCCTTCGGTAATCCGCACCGCGAGACGTTGCCTGACGATTTGGCCTATATCATCTACACATCGGGTTCGACGGGCAGGCCGAAAGGCGTGCCTATCCGGCAGAAAAGCCTGGTCAATCTTCTGACCAGCATGGCGAGACGGCCGGGCATGACCGCTGAAGACCGGTTCCTCGCCGTCACCACGCCGGCCTTTGACATCGCCACCCTCGAGCTTTTGATGCCGCTCATGGTCGGCGGCCTGCTGATCATCGCCGAAGCCGATGATGTCTATGACGATATGGCCCTTTCGGAACTTATCCGGAACCATGACGCGACGATGATGCAGGCAACCCCCGCGACATGGCGACTGATGGCCGATGCCGACTGGAAGGCTCCGGCGGGTTTCAGGATGCTTTGCGGCGGCGAAGCGCTCGAGCCGGGCCTTGCCCGCCGCCTGCTGGAGACCGGTAGCGAATTGTGGAACCTCTACGGCCCGACCGAAACGACCATCTGGTCCACCTGCACTCGCATAACCCCCGGACATCTGGAGCTTCCAGCCCTGCCGATCGGCGAGCCGATCGCCAACACGCAGCTGCATTTGCTCGATGACGCGCTGATGCCGGTGCCCGCAGGCGTCGTCGGAGAACTGTATATCGGTGGCGAAGGTCTGAGCCCCGGCTATTTCAACCGGGACGATCTGACGTCGCGCGCATTCGCCGAGGGCCCAGCCGCAGGCTCGAACGATCGGCCTGAAGCGTCAAGGCTATACCGAACCGGTGACCTGATGCGGCGTTCCGCCGCCGGACACCTTCTTTATGTCGGCCGCGCCGATTTTCAGGTCAAGCTTCGCGGTTTCCGCATCGAACTCAGCGAGATCGAGGCGATCCTTGCCTCGCAGTCATCCATCGAACAGGCCGTCGTTACCCTTTGGCAGGATGAGGAAGGCTCGGGCAATCTTGTCGCCTATTGCCGCCACGGGACTGGCGTGGTGGACGAGGAAGCGATCCGCAACGCGCTCGCGTCACAGCTTCCCTCCTACATGCTTCCCTCAGCCTATGTCTGGATGGACAGTTTTCCATTGAACGCCAATGGCAAGATCGATCGCAAGCGGCTTGAACGACCAAAACAGATCGTCTCGTCAGCCGCCTATGCCGCTCCGCGCGATGGCACCGAGCAGATGGTTGCGGCTATATGGCGTGAATTGCTCGGCGCCGAGAAGATCGGCCGCGACGACAATTTCTTCACGGTTGGCGGCCATTCCCTGCTGGCGACGCGGATGCTGGCGCGTTTGCGGACGTCATTTGCCGTCGACCTGCCGCTGCGCACCATTTTTGAGAAACCCAGACTTGCGGAATTTGCCGGTGCCGTCGATGCGCTGGTGGCCATCACCGGACGCGGATCGGAACCGGGTTCATCCGGACTGGCAAAGCGGAACCATACCGGCCGAACACCGCTATCGCATGCACAGAACAGACAATGGGCGCTGGCGCAGCTTGAACCGGACAGCCCGCTTTATAATATTCCGTTTGCCCTGAAGATCAGGGGACCGCTCGATTTCGCAATCCTCTCGCATGCGCTGGAACTGACGGCGCAAAGACAGGATATCCTGCGCAGCCGGTTCGTCTCCGTCGATGGCAAGCCATTCGTCGAGACTGACCCCGAGATGACATTCCGGATCGTGCCGGAAGAGATCGGCGATAGGGAACTCGAGGCCGCCCTGCTCGATTGCGCGCGCCGGCCATTCGATCTTGCCGTTGCTCCGCTGCTGCGCATTCACGCCTTCCGCACCGGCCCGCAGGACCATGTTCTGCTTTTCATATTGCACCACATCATCGGTGACGCCCTTTCAGCGGAAATTCTGCTCAACGATGTTGCTGAGTTTTATGTATCCCTCTTAAAGAAAACCGCACCGCCAGACGGGGCGCTGCCGCTGCAATATGCGGATTTTGCAATCTGGCAGCGGGAACAGGACACGAAGGGCGAGGTCGATTATTGGCATAAAACACTTGCGGGCGCTCCGCCGCTGCTGGAGTTGCCGACGGATTTTGTGCGGCCCGCCATACAGGGCTTCTCGGGTGACAGCATCCGCTTTTCGCTCGATGCAGTTTTGCTCGCAGGATTGCGAAAACTCTGCGACCAGCGAGGCGCTACCCTCTTCATGGGAATGCTGACAGCATTCTCGACGCTGCTCCAGCGCGCCAGCGGCATGCGCGATATCGTCATCGGGACACCGATATCCGAGCGGTTCCACCCCGATCTGGAAAACATCATCGGGATGTTTGCCAACACGCTGGCGATCCGATTGCAGACCCAGGGCGGCGAGAGCTTCAACGAAGCACTGAAGGCAACCCGCGACACGGCATTAAGCGCTTTCGCCAACCAGGCCGCGCCGTTTGAGAAAGTGGTTGATGCGCTCTCACTTCCCCGGACATGGAGCCATAACCCGCTGTTCCAGGCCATGCTCGTCTCGACCGTCGAAACCCGGCGCGAAGCCATTTCGCTTGCCGGCATGGATTGGGAAAGACTGGTGCTTCCCGATACGTCGTCGCGTGTGGACCTGACATTGTTCATCCATGAAACAGCGCACGAACTTTCGTGCCGTCTGGAATATCGCAGCGATCTTTTCCGCCGCTCAACCATGGAATCTCTTGGTGATGCGCTGGTCGCCCTGCTTGAAAAGATTGTGGAACACCCTGATGTGCCACTCGACAGGTTGTCCCTGCTGTCGGGCAGCCAGCAGAAAAGGCTGCGGCAATGGAACGAGACGGAGGCGGCATTTCAGCCGCAGCGGCGCTGCCTGCACGACTTCGTGAAAGCGAGTGCTGACGCCAATCCGCAGGCAATAGCAGTCACTGATCAGGACCGAAGCCTGTCCTATGCCGAACTTGACCGAAGAGCCGACCGGCTCGCCAGCGGGCTCACCGCAGCCGGCATAAGCAGTGGGAAACGCGTCGGCATTCGCCTTGAAAGAAGCGTGGGGCTGGTGGTCGCCATATTGGCAGTTCTTCGCACCGGCGCGGCCTATGTGCCGCTCGACCCGCGTTACCCCGCCGACCGCATAGAATTCATCGCCGCGGACGCCGATCTGGCACTCATTCTGGTCACGACAGAGGATGATATTTCGGCTGTCGGACAGAATTTCCGCTGCATGACGCCGGGTATGGTGGAAAGTCTGGCAGGCGGCGCCGTGCCGACGCCAGCGACGTCAGGCTCCGATCTTGCCTATATCATCTATACATCAGGTTCGACCGGCAGGCCGAAGGGTGTGGCCATCGAACATCGCAACGCCGTTGCTTTCGTGCAATGGTGCCTGCACAGCTTCACCGGCGACCAGCTGTCCGGCGTGCTCGCCTCCACCTCGATCTGCTTTGATCTTTCGATCTTCGAAATATTTGCGACGCTTGCGGCGGGTGGACGCATCTTCATGGTGGACGATCTCTTCGCTTTCCCGAGCGCACCGTTTTCAGGTGAAGTAACGCTGGTGAACACCGTTCCGACGCCAATGTCCGAGCTGCTCAAACTCGGGCCCCTGCCGGAGAGCGTGAAAACGGTTTGCCTTGCGGGAGAGCCGCTGCCGCGTGAACTTGTCGCGCGGATATACGCCGACGACCATGTCGAAAGCCTCTATAACCTGTACGGCCCCTCGGAAGACACGACGTATTCGACGGTGGCGCCGGTGCCCAAATCGGGAGAATGGTTCGGCATCGGCGTGCCGATTGCCAATACCCGCGCCTATGTACTCGACGGCGAGTTAAACGAGGTGCCGGTTGGAGTTCCCGGTGAATTGTTCCTGTCCGGCAGTGGGCTGGCGCGTGGCTACTGGAACCGGCCCGGCCAGACCGCCGAGCGTTTTCTGCCCAACCCTTTTGCCGATTGCAGCGAACACCGCGTTATGTATCAGACCGGCGATGTCGTGCGCAGACGTGATGATGGTGGCCTCGATTACATGGGGCGCGGCGACCGGCAGTTGAAGCTCAACGGTTTTCGTATCGAACCGGGTGAAATTGAGGCTGTATTGCTTCAGCAGGAAGGGGTGCACGAGGCCGTTGCCGGGCTCTGGCGCGACGCCTCCAATCATCCGCGCCTGGCAATGTGGATTGCCGGTGATCCTGCCCTCGAAATCGCCAAACTTGTCGCAATTCTCCGGCAACGCCTGCCCGAGCATTTCATTCCCGTGCTTGCGACCAGGCTCGACGCACTTCCACGCCTGCCGAATGGTAAGCTGGATAGATCCGCGCTGCCGGACCCGGCAGCCCATGGCGAGCGCTCCGGTGAAATTGCAAGTCCGCTCAATGACCAGGAAGACGTGCTGGCGCAGATATGGCAAGGCTTGCTCGGTTGCGGAGACATCCGGCGAAACGACAATTTCTTCTCGCTCGGCGGCGATTCCATCCTTGCCATCCAGCTGGTTTCACAGGCCCGCCAGAAGGGGTTGAGGATGACCCCGCGCGACGTGTTCCTCTACCCCACGCTCGCATCGCTCGCAGAAGCGACATGCACGGAAAGCACTGCGACGGCCGAAAACGGTCATGCCGATGGCGACGCTACGCTCGGCGCGATTCAGCGCTGGCTTCTGGATCAGGACCTGCCCGATCTCTCCCACTGGAACCAGGGACTGATCCTGAAACCCACCCGATCTCTCGATCTCGACCAGCTCGAAAAGGCGATCGCCAGAGTTCTCGATGAACATCAGTCGCTTCGCGCCAGATTTTTGCGTGAAAACGGGCAATGGCAACAGAAATTCGCCCCTCTTTCGGCGATGCCCCTCATGCAGCGACTGGCCGCCACGGATGAGAACGACGTCACGGATTTTGCCAGAAAGCTCCACGCCAGCGTCGACCTTGGTGCCGGGCCTCTTTTCGGCGCGATTTTCGCGACATTGCCCGATGGTTCCGGGCGCCTCATCCTCGCGGCCCACCACCTCATCGTCGATGGCGTGTCCTGGCGAATGATCGTCGCGGATATCGAGCGGCATTATCTGGAAACGGGCACCATCCGCTCCGGGGCGGTCACGGCGGGCAGCTGGAACAGCCGGCTTTCGCGGTCGGTGCTTTTCGATGGAGAGGAGGCATATTGGCGCGGCATCTGCGAAGAAGACGTGCAGGCGCTGCCGCTCGACGACCAGAGTGGCAGCAATACTCAATCGGATGCGGTGACGTACCGGCAGACGATCGATGCCGAAACAACAAGGCAACTGCTTCGGGATGTGCCGGAATGCTTCAGCATCGCCTCGAACGAAGTTCTGGTCGCAGCCCTTTATCTGGCGCTGCGGCAATGGAGCGGAAAGCCACGCCTGCGCCTCGAAATGGAAAGCCACGGCAGACCGCATCTGTTCGAGGATATCGACATTTCCGAAACGGTGGGGTGGCTGACCGCGCTTTATCCCGTATTGTTCGATACGCCCGATGACGCTACGCCAGACCGCCTGCTTCTCGACGTCAAGGACACCCTGCGGCGAATTCCCAATAATGGCGTGGGTTTCGGTGTTCTGAAATATCTTCGCAACAGGGGTGGGCATTTGGACTACGGCCAACCGCAGGTCCGCTTCAACTATCTCGGCCAGATGGATGCCATGTTCGGCGCCGACAGCCTGTTTGCTCCCTCCGGCATCACCTCCGGTCCGATGTACGGCCCCGGCAACCCGCGCGATACGATCCTCGAGATCAATGCCATGGTGGTGCGTGGCGAATTGCAATTGCAATGGGTCTATGGCGCGCAGCTGCATTCCGGGGACACCATCAAGATGCTGGCTGGCCATTTCCGGGACAATCTTGAAACGCTGATCCAGCATTGCCTTGATGGTTCAGGTGCTGGTTACAGCATTTCTGATTTCCCGTTGATGGATCTCGGCCAGGACGAACTCGACAATCTGCTAAAGAGCTTGTGACACAATGGACAATCGCCCGCTTGAAAGCCGCCGCCGCCCGGCTATCGAAAACATCTATCCGCTGTCACCGATGCAGGAAGGATTGCTGTTCCACTCCATCGCCACGCCTGACGAAGGCGTCTACGTGCCGCAGATCGTCCTGCAACTGAGAGGCGCGATCGATCCGCAAATCATGCATGATTGCTGGAGCGAGATGGTGTCGCGCCATGCCGTTTTGCGCACTACATTTCACTGGGAAGAAAGAGACGAACCCTTTCAGGTGGTCCACGGCGATGCCAGCCTCGCCTGGTCGCAACTGGATTGGTCCAGTCTTGATGTAGAGGAGCAGCAAAGCCGCCTCCGTGCGCTTCTGTCCACCAACCGGCGGCAGGCTTTCGATCTGAAGGCCGCTCCGCTGGTCCGCCTGCAATGGATCGACTATGGCGGGGGAAATTCGCGTCTGGTACTTCAGTATCATCATATTATTCTCGACGGATGGTCGGCGGGCCGCATCGTCGAAGACGCCTTCAGGACCTATCAGAGACAGCGCGGCTCATCACGTCCGCCGCTACCCGCACCACGGCCCTATGTGGATTATATTGCCTGGCTGAAAAGCAGGAAGCGTGATGCGACGCGTGCGTTCTGGACGGACTACACTGCCAGCATCGACGGACCGTGCAGGATTACCCGCGACGCCACCGGCGGCGAGGCGGATTTCTCCAGTCATCACCTCGCCTGCGATCCCGCAGTTTCCACGCAGGCGGCAAAACTGTGCAGGGACATGGGGATTACCCCCAATACCCTGCTGCAGGCCGCACTTGCCATCGTCATGGCCCGAAAAACCGGCAACAGACATGTCGTCTTCGGTGCGACAACGGCCGGGCGTCCACCTGAACTACAGGGTGTGGAACACATGGTCGGCCTGTTCATCAACACGCTGCCGGTGTGCATCGACGTTGAAAAGGGCAACCTTGCCCCATGGCTGCAGACATTGCAGAAACGCCAGTCCGCCTGTGCGGAGCATGACTATCTGCCGTTGCGCGAGATACAGGCCGGGCGGGGCGATCTTTTCGACTGCCTGCTGGTCTTTGAAAACTATCCCGTGCCCCGAGACATATCGGCGGAAGCGACATTCGCCGTGACCGGCGTCGACGTCGATGAATGGACCCACTATCCCCTCACCCTGTTTGCCGCTGCCGACGCCACGAAGATCGCGATTTCCGCCCGATACGACAGGCGCAGTATTGCCGTGCAGGAGGTAGAGGCTTTCCTGAATGAGCTGGGGGAGACAATCGGCGAGATGGCCAGCGGCACTCCAACGGTTCCGCACGTATCCGATACGGATGCAAGGCCGGTGCATATCGACAGGCCTGCGCAGTCTTCGGCGGAAACACGCAATGATCTACCCCTCTCCGCTTCGTCTCCGGCTACCGCCTGGACGGAAACGGAAGAAAGGATCGCCCGGATCTGGGCAGAGGTTCTCAAAGTCGAGGCCGAGCGCAATAGCGATAATTTCTTCGACCTCGGTGGCCATTCGCTTCTGGCTGCCCGGGTCGTCAACCGGGTACGGCGAGAATTTGCGATCAATTTTCCCGTAAAAGTCCTGTTCGACCGTCCGGTCCTTGCGGCATTTGCAGCATTCATCGACGCGCTGAAAGCAACCGCCGCGCCCGTGGGCGAACACAATGCGATTGAAATATGATACAAGGACACACAATGACAGTTCGTCCCAGGTTGATCTGCCTTCCGCCAGCCGGCGCCGGCCCGAGCCTGTTCCGGTCATGGGTTCATTCTGAGAGCGTCTTTGACGTCACCCCAGTCGCCCTGCCGGGTCGCGAAGCGCATTTCACCAAGCCGCTGCCGCACGATATCCAGAGCCTTGCGGAACATGTGGGACACGAAATCTCCGGGCTGCTTCAGGCCCCCTATGCCCTGTTCGGTTACTCCATGGGCGCTGTGGTGGCCTATGAGCTGCTCCGGCACCTCTCCATCCGGGGCCTGCCGCTCCCGGAAGCACTCTACATTCTGGGCTCGAACGCGCCCGACCGTGTTCTCGAAGGGCGTGAGCCCATTCACGTCATGACGCGCGAGGATTTTCACCAGTCGCTGGTCGAAATCGGCGGTACGCCGGACGAGATATTACGCGACACCGAGGCGATGGCTCTGTTCGAACCCGTTCTGCGCAACGATTTTCGTATTTGCGAGACTTATGAATTTACGCCCCCGCATGTCCCTGTTACGCTTCCGGTACATGTATTCGTGGCCGATGCCGACCATCTGGTCAGCTGGAATGCGGCGCGTGCGTGGGAAAGCTGTATCGGTCAGGATGTCACCATGCATCGGATCGAAGGGTCGCATATGCTTGCTCCGCAAGCGTTTGCGCACTTAATCGGCAGACTGGGCCAGCTGTGGCAAACCGATGCGATGCAGGCAGGGGCTGTTTCAGCGAGAGAGGCATGAACCTGATTTGAGATGCGAATCTGACGGATGCGGCAGACAATGAGACATCATGAAACTGCCGGCATCCCCGAAGCCAGCGATATTCTGACGGAAGCGACCGTTCTCCAGCAGTCCATGTGGCCCGAAGTGCCGTGCAGCACCGGCGCAATGCTTCCCGGCTGGACAACCGCTGCCGAATTGTTTTCCAGCCCTTCGGCATTGCAGGAATTCCTGGATTATGAGGGGTCGTTCGATCCCGGCGTTGACCTCAAAAGCCGCGCCGCATTTCTGATGAGCGACTATTGCTACATCTTCTTCATGGCCACAGTTCCGTTGCTGGTTGGCCGCGGCATCGTGCCTGATATGTCGCCTGATGCCTTTTCGCTGCAGTTCTATACCCATCATGGCGAGCATGATGGAGAGCCGATGACGGTGCGGCGGGCCCGCGTGAGGCTGTTGTCACCGCAGATCTTTGCGGATCGGGATGACGGGCCGCATTCGACAGTCACGGACCACGCAGGCCTCTGCGAGCATTTCAGAATGGGCGTCGAGCAACATTTCCATCCGCTGGTGGAAGCATTGGCAAAAAGAACCGGCTTTTCGAAGAATGCGCAGTGGCGGCTGGTGGGAGACGCCATCGCCGGCAGATTTCTTGACGTCGGAAGACGGTTCGGCTGTCTCGCCGATGCTCTGTCGACGGCAATGGCGATCGTCAAGGTACAGGGATCGCCGCTGAACAACCGTCAGCTGGGGTATTTTGACCTTACCCTGCATGACAGCGCATTGAAGGAACCATTCACCTACACGTTTCGCGCGCGGGGCGGATGCTGCCGGTACTATACCGTTGAGGGTGCGGAAAAGTGCCCGACCTGCGTATTGAAGTCCAGCGATGAACGGGACGCCTGTCTGCTACAGGAAATGCGCGCCCATTTCTGCCTGAAGTAGAATTATTATTTTCATAAATTTATTTCGACTTGAGAGTCCCATAGCCCCTTCCCTGTTCGTCTTCAGCATGAGTGGGCGGATTTTACCGCCTTTTGTCTGAATAGCTTATCGAGCGCGCGGGAGCGGGGGCTTCAATGGAATGCAAGGGAATTAACGCCAGAACGGCTCGAACCGGTCTGGCTGGATGGGTGGCAATGCTGCTCGCAACTTCGGTTTCTGCTCTGGCCATGCATGCGCCGGCCGCAGCGCAGGGCACCGGCCAGACAAGCGCGTCACCGCGACAGATTTCGATTGCCGCCGGGCCGCTCACCTCCGCCCTCAATCAGCTCGCCACACAAACCGGCCTGCAGATCATGTTTGACGGATCGGTTGCCAATGGCAAAAGGTCCCGTGGCGCCTCCGGCAATCTGACGCCGTCCCAGGCGCTTGACGCAGTGCTTGCCGGCACCGGCGTCCAGTCGCGTTTCGCGGGTCAAAATCAGATCGTCCTCAGCGTTGCCGCAAATAATACCGATGCTGTCGGCAGCGACGGCACGACGGTGCTGCAGGCGATCACGATTTACGGCGCCCGCAATGCCACGACGCTGGCCAGCACGTCTTCGAGCATCGGTATCGTCACCGCGCAGGAAATTGCCGATGGACAAATACACAGTTTTCGCGACAGCTTCCGGCGCATGGCGAACGTGATGGATGCCGACTGGGTGGATGGCGGCTTCATCATTCGTGGTGTCAATTCGGAAGGCCTGGTTCCCGGCGGAGCGCCGCTGGCATCGCTTTACGTCGATGGCGTTCAGCAGACGGTGCGCGGCGCACGGCGTGGCGCGCGCGGATTGTTCGACGTCGAGCAGGTCGAGATCTATCGTGGCCCGCAGTCGACCCTTTCGGGACGCGCCGCCATGGCCGGTGCAGTCTACATCAAGACCAAGGATCCGACCTTCGAGAAGGAAGCAGAGGTTTCGGCCACGATCGGCACCGGCAATCTCTACGGCACCGCATTCATGGTCAATACGCCGCTGATGGACGACCAGCTTGCCGTTCGCATCTCCGGCGAAATCCAGAGAAGCGAAAACGACATCAACTATCCGACCTTCGTGGGTTACGATCGATATAACGATTTCACGCACGATCTCTATTACCAGATCCGCGGCAAGGTGCTGTTCGAACCGGCGGAAATGCCGGAAACACGCGCCCTCTTCAGTTACTCATTCTCCCATGACGACCCCTATGTCCGCGACATTGGCGGCCCGGCAGGCGCCTCGCGCTTCCGTTTCGATGAGAAACGCGGCGATTATCAAATCCCTGCCTACATAGAATATCGCCCGACCGAAGTGCATAATGTCGGACTGGAAATCACGCATGATTTTTCAGACGAGTTGAAGCTGACCTCCCTCTCAACCTTCAGCTATTCCGACACCGACCGCTTCTCGCCCAACTATGGGACCGCGGGCGAAATCAACACCTATCATGGATACTACAAGGAATTTATCGCCTCACAGGAGCTGCGCCTCAACTATGAAGGCGACAGATGGGACTGGGTCGGCGGCGTCTATTTCTCCTATGAAGACGAGAAGAATTTCTACGACCGTACCATTCCGCTAAGCGCCACCGTCAACCGCAACCAGTTCCAGCGCAACACGCAGAAATCGTTCAATGCCGCCCTGTTCGGAGAGGCGACATATGAATTCGTTCCGACGTGGAAAATCACCCTTGGCGGACGCCTCGACTATACGGATCAGGACATAACGCAGTATCTTCTGCGGACGCAGCCGCTTGGCGGCACCCGGACGGTTCTGACGGACTATGCGGCATCCTTCCACGAAACCAACTTCGTGCCGAAAATCGGTCTGTCGAAGGAACTGACCGACACCCAGACTGTCGGGGTTACCTATTCCCAGGGGTTCCGGACAGGTGGCGCGAGCTACGATTCCTTCCGGCGCACCTCCTATACCTACGAACCCGAAACGGCCTCCACCTATGAACTCTTCTACAAGGGAACATTCCTGGACGACCGGCTGACCCTGAACTCCAACATCTTCTACACCAAATATTCGGACCAGCAGGTCCAGATGCAGCTCGATCCCACGGATGCAACGACCCGCCGCATCATCAATGCGGCATCGTCGGAAGCATGGGGCTTCGAGTTCGAGCCATCGTTCAAGGTAACCGACAATCTCGAGACCTTCGCCTCGCTCGGTTATGTCCATACCGAGTTCAAGGACTTCAACGACCTTGCCTACGGCAATCTGTCCGGCCTGCCTTTCCCGGAAGCGCCTGAGTGGTCACTCGGCCTTGGCGCCCGCTACACCTTCGATAATGGCGTCTATATCGGCGCGGACGCGAAATATACGTCGAGCTATCTGGCACGGCTGGGCAGCCTGCCGCACGACTATCTCGACAGCCGCTGGATCGTGAACCTGCAGGCCGGCTACAAGACCGAGCGGTGGGAACTCAACGCCTTCGCACAAAACCTTCTGGACGAGGAATATTTTGTCTACAACGACAATGATGTCGCCGCCACGCTCGGCGAGCGCCGCAGCGTCGGTCTGAACCTGAAGGTCAAATTCTGATCCATTTCCTGCGCGGCTTCCACGCCGCGCAGGTTTCCATTTCTGGAGTAAAGAATGATCCTGCGATCGTTTGTCATCTTGCTGATCGGGCTTTTTGCCTCCGGTGCCTCGGCGCAATGTCCGGGCAAGTCGGTTACATCAGGGGTTTATGACGCCCCCCTCTGTGTGCCGGATGCACCACGCAGGATCGTCGCGCTTGATCCGTTCTACAATCTGGGAATGGCGCTAGAGCTGGGCCTGCCGCTGGTCGGCGCGCCGCTTTTGACCGTTCAGGACCGCGATCTGAAGAAAAAGGCCGAGGAAGCCTCCGTTTCCGATATAGGCGACGCGCGTCAGCCGAGCCTGGAACGCATCGTCGCCCTGAAACCCGATCTCATCATCGGCGACGCAACGCTGCATGGCCAATCCTACCAGAACTTCGCCAAGATCGCGCCGACCGCCCTCATCGACGCAAAGGACTGGAAGGAACATTTCAGCATCCTGGCGATGATTACCGGAAAAAGCGCCGATGCGACCCGAATGCTGGCGGGCTACGAACAACGGGTCGCCGCCATCAGAACTAAGACAGGCTCCCGCACGATGTCGGTTCTGCGGGTAACGCCGAGCGGCTTTCATCTCTATCTCGACGGCCCGGCCGCCTATGCGCCCTATGCGGTTCTGCGTGATGCCGGCGTCAAGCGAAGCGCCTACGAAACGACGCAGGATAATACCGTCTTCAAGCGGCCCGAATGGGAAGACCTTGCCCTTCTCGACGGCGACATCCTCCTTTACGTCGTTGCCGCCGGATATGACGCGAACCAGGACGATGCGCTTGCCGCACGCACGACCAGCAACCCGTTCTGGCAAATGTTGCCGGCGGTCGCCTCTGGAAACGCTCACCGGGTCACACGCGAAACATGGATGGGCTTCAACGGCATCGGCTCCGCAAACCGGGTTCTCGATGACATCGAGCAATATCTGCCGGGCAAACCGTGATACCGTTTCGCAGACCGTCAGGAGCAGACACACCGATTCATTTCCGCCGTGCAGAGTTTTCCTGTGCGGCACTGCTCATTCTTGCAATCGCATGCCTACTGGTTTCTGCGGTCGTGGCCATAACGGCCGGGCCAAACCCCATGTCGCCGTCAACGGTGCTGTCTGCAATCTTCCGCTTTGACGGCTCGCGCGATCATCTCGTCGTGACATTGCTGCGCCTGCCCCGCGTTGCAGCGGCGATGATCGCCGGAGCCGGCCTTGCGGTATCAGGCGCAATCATGCAGGCGGTAACAAGAAACCCTCTCGCGTCGCCGGGTCTTCTTGGCATCAATGCCGGTGCAGCCTTCGCGGTCGTCGCCAGCCTGACGATCCTTGGCGCTTCGGGTGGCAATGCGCAGGTCTGGTATGCTTTTGCCGGTGCGGCACTCGCAGCACTGTGTGTTTTCTTCATCGGTTCCGTCGGCCGCATCGGCGCGACCCCGCTGGCGATGGTGCTGGCCGGGGCGGTGGTCGCAACATTCCTCACCTCGCTTACCACGGCAATTCTGATCTTCGACCAGACGACACTCGATGCGGTACGCCTGTGGACCGTCGGTTCCTTGAGCGGCCGGACGATGGATCAGGTCTTCACCGTCATGCCTTATTCGCTTGCCGGACTGTTCGGATCACTTGTCCTTGCCCGACATCTGACGACCTTGAGCCTTGGAACCGATGTCGCCACTGCGCTTGGCCAGAACCCGGCCCTCTGGCGCAGCCTGTCGGTCGTCATCGTCATTCTCCTGTCCGGCAGCGCCGTCGCACTTGCCGGACCGGTCGGCTTCGTCGGTCTCGTTGTGCCGCACATCGTGCGCCTGGCAATCAGCGTCGATTACCGCTGGGTCGTTCCCTTCAGCGCCGTCATCGGAGCGACCATGGTGGTCGTCGCCGATCTCGCCGGACGGATCATCCTCGCCAACCAGAGTTTTCCTGTTGGCGTCACGATGGCGCTGATTGGAGCGCCGTTTTTCCTCTGGCTGGCACGTTATCGCACGGGGGCAGATAAGCCGTGACACGCGCGATAACTGTTCTGATCATTCTCAACCTGCTGGCCGTGGTTGCTGCAATGATGTGGGGTGACCAATCGATTGCCTGGCGTGACGTTGCCAATGCGGTCATCGGCGGGGCTTCACCCGACCTGCAGATGATCGTCATCGAATTCCGGCTATCGAGGGCGATCCTGGCCCTGCTCGCGGGCGCAGGCCTTGCCGTTGCGGGGACGATTTCGCAAACCGTCATGCGCAATCCCCTGGCGGAACCCGGCGTTCTCGGCATCAATGCCGGCGCAGCGCTTTTCGCAAGCGTGGTGATCATCGTTTTTGCCGATGTTTCACCAGCCGTTCTGCCGTGGGCGGGTTTTGCGGGGGCCGTCACCATGGCGGCAGCGGTTTACGCCCTGTCCTGGAAACGCGGAACTTCCTCTCTGCGGATCATCCTTGTCGGGATCGGCCTAAGCGCGCTTGCCGGCGCGGGAACCAGCTTTCTGACCGCATTCGGCAATGTCGTTGATGTTCAGCGCGCGATGATCTGGCTTTCGGGCAGTGTCTACGGCGCCGACTGGAGCAAGGTCCAAAGTCTCCTGATCTGGCTCGCCGCTCCGCTCGCCCTGAGCTGGTTCTCCTGCCGGCAACTGGATCTAATCCGTTTCGGCGACGATGTGGCGACAGGCTTGGGACAGAGGGTCAATCTCATGCGGGCATTCCTGATATTGCTCTGCACGTTGATATCGGGAGCGACCGTCGCCATGGTCGGGCTGGTGGGTTTTGTCGGACTGATCGCCCCGCATATTGCAAGGCGGATCGCCGGCCATTCCCATCGAACCCTCATTCCCGTTGCCGCGCTGACAGGCGGTCTTCTGCTGTTGATTGCCGATATTGTCGGCCGCACCATCATCGCACCGGCGCAGCTGCCGGCCGGTATCGTCACGGCCCTGCTGGGTGCTCCATTTTTTGCCTATCTTCTGAAGGGTCGCAGGCATGTCTGAACACTATCACCTCGCGACACGAGCGCTTTCCCTTGGATATAACGGCTCCGTCATCGTTGACGACCTGAACCTCGAAATCCCGTCCGGGCGCTTCACCGTTCTCGTCGGCCAAAACGGCTGCGGCAAATCCACGATATTGCGCGCGCTTGCCGGGCTTCTCGCCCCGATGAAGGGAGAGATATTTCTCGACGAGAGGCCGACACGGAAAATGCCGTCACGGGAACGGGCAAAACAGATCGGCGTCCTCACGCAAGGGCCCCAGGCCCCGGAAGGGTTGACGGTCGCCGAGCTGGTCCGTCAGGGGCGTTATCCGCATCGCAGGCTTTTCGAACGATGGTCCAGCCGTGATGAGGATGCCTGCGCCCATGCCCTTGATCTGACCAACATGACGTCGCTCTCCGGCCGACAGGTGGAATCCCTGTCAGGCGGCCAGCGACAACGCGCATGGATCGCCATGGCGCTCGCCCAGGAAACGGACATTCTTCTTCTCGATGAACCGACGACGTTCCTCGATCTCGCCCACCAGATCGAGATACTGGATCTGATCCGGCAGCTTGTTCATGATCGGGGTCGCACCATCGTCGCGGTGCTCCATGATCTCAATCAGGCTGCCCGTTACGCCGATGAGATTGTTCTCATCAGGGATGGCAGGATATTTGACGCCGGAACGCCAAGCGCCGTCATTACCGACAGGAATGTTCTCGATGTCTTCGGCGTCAACGCCGTCATCATGCCGGATCCGCTTTCGGGAACGCCGATGTGTGTCCCCGTCCCGTCCCGCAGCTGAGGCGAGCTGCGACCTGTGGCGGCCTCGCAACATTGGTTAGCTTTTTCGTAAATTACAATCCTGCCTCACGCATCCCCACGCCTTCCTCCGCAAGGCCAAAAGATGTAATGAATCCAGACATAAACATGATAAAAAATATCCTCTTTTGTGCGGCGAAGGATTTTTTCTCGGCACAAACCGTAAATCATTGCACTTGCATCGCTTTTTACCCACCAGTAGAAATTCCTCCACGGCGATGATGGGTCAAAACTCTGCTGCCGGATGATGACTTGGGTCGGACGAAGGCCTTGGAGAGCTGCGGTTTGCGCTCCTTGTTCGCCCCTTCAGTTGTCGCAGATTGCAGCTTGCGGAGGATCAGGAAAGCGATGCGGACGTCGACGGCCAGCCTCAATGAAAGTGACGGAACCGACCTGCTGAACAGGGCGATCGTCGAGCATTACGGCGATATCATCAAGGCAGTGGGCGGACGAAGCCGGTCAGACGGGGCCGCGCGGGAAATCGTCCACGATCTCTATGTAAAACTGGCATTGCAGCCGGACGCGCTCTCCGGCAAACGGTCGATAAAAGCATTTCTGTGCCGCGCCGCATCCAATATGCGGATTGACAGGATCAGACGCGAGCAGTTCGAGTCCCGGCTTTTCTCCGGCTCCGATGAAGATGCAAGGGCAGTCGTCGCGATGGACAGCGCTCCCGATCAGGGACTGGCGGTCGAGGCGCGGCTGGCGATCCTGAAACAGGCCATTGCCGACCTGCCCGAAAAACGGCGGACGGCATTCGTGCTGCACAGGCTGCATCATCTTTCACCGGACCAGATTGCCGCAAAGTTGAAAATTTCGCGCAATATGGTCGACCGGCACCTCAGGCGCGCGCTCAGCCATTGCCTCGACCGCCTTTTCGAAATGGAGTAAACATCCCAATCCACGCAGTTCATTCGTCTACACATTGGAGAGCATAATTGGAGCGTTCCGTGCAACGTAGACGTCTGACGCGCGATCAGCGCAAGCGAAACAGAGATGCGGCCGACTGGGTCTTTCGCAACCGCGACCCCGAACAGCCCGAAACGGAGCGATCTGAGTTCCGTCGCTGGATGGAGCAGGATCCGGAAAACTGTCGGGCCTACACGGCTGCGAAGCGCATTCTCGGCGAAGCGAGAACTGCGATCCGCTCCGATGCCGGGCTTCGTGACATGCCGGTTGAGACCTCACCACGCGGGCGCAACGCGATCATCTCTTCAATCGTGGCAATCATTTCGGCCGGCGCACTCTTCATTGCCCTGGATGGCCCAATGCGTCTGAGCGCGGATGTCATGTCCGGCGCCGGCGAAATGCCGGAAGTCACGCTGGAAGATGGTTCGCGGGTCCAGTTGAACGCATCGTCGGCAATCGCACTCGATTTCACCAGCGGTCGAAGGACGGTTCGGCTCCTGCGCGGGCAGGCCTTCTTCCAGGTGGCTCCGGATGAAAAACGTCCCTTCTCCGTCAGCACCGAGGATACGCTGGTCACAGCCCTCGGCACGGCTTTCGATGTTCGCCAAAGCGCGACGGACACGCGTGTTGCCGTAACGGAACATTCCGTAAGGGTAGAGTTCAAGACTGAGGGAAGTACCCCGGTGAAAATCGCGGAAGGTGAAGAAATGCTTCACCTGAACGAGACAGGCGAAAGCACGATCCGGAAAACCGATGCCGCGACCGCTCTCGCCTGGCGTCGCGGCCAGCTCACCGTGGACAACGTGCCGCTTTCCTATGTTATCGAGGAAATACAGCGGCATTTCCGCGGGCGCATCGTCATAGGAGACGAAGCGACCGCTCGACGGGTCGTCAGCGGCACGCTCTTCGTTACCGATACGGAGGGGGCGCTGAACTTCCTGCGCACCGCACTCAAGGTTCAGACATACAAGATTGGCCCCATCATCGTCGTAACGTCCTGAGCCGATTGGCCGGGCTGCGGACTATCCGCAGCCCCGATTTTTCCGTGGGGATATCGGATGGCGTTCACTTCTGAAAGGAGTGGATCCCGCCCCGCCCGCTCGCCTGAAATCTGACGGTCAGGCGCGCATCACGGCCTATCGCACGGCCTGCGCGGATTTGATGGAATCCGCCAGAATATCCAGCCCAAGATCGATTTCGGCATCCGACACGGTCAGCGCCGGAGCGATGCGGAAAACGCCGCCCATGCCGGGCAGCTTGACGATATTCATGCTCATGCCGCGCAGCATCGCTTCCTGCATGATGCGCGCACCGAGTTCGAAACCCGGGGCCTTCGTATGCCTGTCGGCCACGACTTCCAGCCCCAGCAGCAGCCCGCGACCGCGCACGTCGCCGACGCATTCGAACCGCTGCTGCAAGGATAAAAGCCCGTCCTTCAGGCGCTTTCCGCGGGCAATCGCCTGTTCCACAAGACCGTCACGCGCAACCACGTCAAGGACCGTCACACCCACAGCCGCCGGCAGCGGATCGGACACATGCGTCGTATAGAACAGGAAGCCCCTCTCGAAGGCCTTTTGCTCCACTTCGGCGTTTGTCATCACGGCTGCGAGCGGAAGGCCGGCGCCGAGCGTCTTGGAGAGCGTCATGATGTCGGGCGTCACGCCATCGCGCTGGAAGGCGAACATGTGCCCCGTCCGGCCGACGCCGGTCTGGGCTTCGTCGAGGATGAGCAGCATGCCGCGCTCCTCGCATTTCTTCTTCAGGGCGGCGAGATAACCGAGCGGCAATTCAAGAATACCGCCGCTTGAAAGGATAGGCTCGGCAATGAAGGCGGCGAGATTGCCGGTCGACTGGCGATCGATCAGCTCGAAGGCATCGTCAAGCTCGGCCTGCCAGTCATTCGATCCATCCGGGTTGCGGAAACGTGGGCGGTAGGCATTCGGGGCCGGAATGACCAGCGAACCGGCTGTCGCCGGGCCATAGCCCCTGCGACCGGCACTATAGGTGGCAGATGCCGCAGCGCCGGTCATGCCATGCCAGCTCTGGGCAAACGCCACGACCTCATGGCCTCCGGTGACAAGCTTTGCCATGCGGATCGCCGCTTCATTGGATTCCGCCCCTGTCGTCAGCAATTGCACACGGTCGAGACCAGGCGCCAGCGCCGCTAGCCGTGCCGCAAGTTCGACGACGGGGCGCGACAACATGCCGGAGAAGAGATGCGCAACCGAGGCCATCTGCCGGTTGACGGTGGCGACAATATCCGGGTGGGTGTGGCCGATCAGGGCACTCATCTGGCCGGAGGTGAAATCGAGAATGGCGCGGTCATCCGCATCATAAACGAAACTTCCCGCGGCGCGTTCGACGATGATTTCTTCGAAGGCCGGCCCATAGCGGGTCAGGTGTTTGTTGGCGGCGGCCCAGAAGGCCGGTTCATCGTTCAGCGAAATGGCGTTTTTCGAAATGTTGTCCATGGCACGTTCCCCAAAGAGGTGATCCTGAAGAACGGTAACAGGCCCTTGCGCAGGCAGTCCAATTGATAGTATCTGAAGCAGATATTGATAATTTTGATATCTCCATGCTCGACCTTACGCTTCTCAAGAACTTCGTCATCGTCGCCCGCGCCGGCTCCATCAGCGTTGCCGCCATGCAGGTTGGGCGCACGCAATCGGCCCTCAGTACGCAGATGCAGCGGCTTGAGGAGCAGGTGGGCCACAACCTGCTGCAACGAACGGGTTCCGGGGTGCGGGTGACTGCCGCGGGAGAAAAGCTGCTTGCGCATGCCAATGCGCTGCTTGCCCGGCACGATGAAATCCTTGCGGATATGAGCGAGGCTATCCTTCAGGGGACCGTCAGCCTTGGATGTCCGGAGGATTATTCCATCGCCTTCCTGCCGGAACTGCTGCGGGGCTTCTGCGCAACCTATCCGAAAGTCGACCTGCGGATGGTCTGCGCGCCAACCATAGAGCTGCATCCGCTGCTGCGCCGCCGCCAGATCGACATGGCGCTGGTCTCACAGGCCGATCCCGATCATCCCGAGGTTCTGCGCCGGGAGAGTTTCGTCTGGGTGGCGGACAGGCCGGAACCCGACCTGCTGACCAAGGACGTGTTGCCGCTGGCGCTCTCGGCACCAGCGACATTGGATCATCGCGCGGCCTGCGATGCCATGGAAAGCGCCAATCGCCGCTACCGGGTCGCCTTTGCCAGCACCAGCCTTTCAGGCCTCATCGCCATCGCCCGCTCCGGCCACGCCATCAGCGTGCTGACGAAAACAGCCGTTCCGCCCGACCTTCATATCGTCAGCGATGGCCTGCCGCCGCTGCCGACGATCGGAATAGCCATCGCATTTTCCGATCCCCAGACATCATCGGCGGCCAAGGCGCTTGGCGATCACATTCGAGCGGTTCTTCCGGGCCTCAGTCTTTAGCGTGATTTCCCCTGGGCCGGAGCGCCAAGGCTGAGGAGATGATAAAAGACGATGGCGCCGATCGTCGCCGTGCCGATGCCATCCAGCGTGAAACCGCCGACATTGAGCTTGAAGTTGCCGGCACCCAGCACCAGCGCGATACCCACGGTGATGAGATTGCGCGGCTCGGAAAAATCGACCTTGTTCTCGACCCAGATGCGCCCGGCGGTCGCCGCGATCAGGCCGAACACCACGACGGACAGGCCGCCGATGACGGGCCCCGGTATCGTCTGGATCAGCGCGCCGAATTTTGGCGAGAAACCGAGAATGATGGCAACCAGCGCTGCGACGATGAAAACCAGCGTCGAGAAAATGCGGGTAATCGCCATGACGCCCATGTTTTCGGCATACGTCGTCATTCCGGTTCCGCCAAACGCGCCGGAAAAGATGGTGGCGATGCCATCACCGATGAAGGCGCGGCCGAGATAAGGATCGAGGTTACGGCCGGTCATCGCGCCGATCGCCTTGATATGTCCGAGATTTTCCGCCACCAGAATGACGACGACAGGCGCGATCAGTGCGATTGCCGAGGCGGAAAATACCGGCGTGGTAAATGTCGGCAGCCCAAACCAGGACGCGGCCGCAACGCCTGAAAAATCCACGGACTTGCCGAGACCGAAGCCGTTGGCCAGCACCAGATAGGCGATATAGGCGATGGCGCCACCGAGAAGGATGGGCAGGCGTCGCGCCATGCCGGGCGCATAGACCGCGATTGCACCGACGGATGTGACGGTCAAAATCGCAATCCAGCGCGACAGCTGGTCGCCATCGGGATTGCCGGGGCCGGTGCCGGAGGCGCTGGCTATGGCAATCGGCGCAAGCACCAGACCGATCGCCGCAACGATGGCACCGGTCAGGACCGGCGGCATCAGCCGTTCGATCCAGTTGTGGCCGGCAATCATGACGATAACGCCGATCAGGGCATAAAGCACGCCCGCGGCAATGATGCCGCCAAGCGCAAGCGCGATATTCGGGCTCGCCGCACCGGCTGCGGCACCGGTTGCCACCAGCACGGGACCGATGAAAGCGAAAGACGAACCGAGATAGCTCGGCACGCGGCCACCGACGGCGATGAAGAAGATCAGCGTCGAGATGCCGGAAAACAGGATGGAGACGTTCGGATCGAACCCCATGATCAGCGGCGCAAGCACCGTGGAGCCGAACATGGCGACAACATGCTGCAAACCGAGAACCGCGGTCTGCCCGGCGGGCAACCGCTCATCCGGCATGATGCGCCCTTCGGTTTTCAGTCGCCAGCGCGGAAAATAGCCACCTGTATCGCTCATCGTCGTCTGTCCCCCAGAAAGCGGCCGGCGCGATTTGGCGAACGTCCCCGTTGCAGATCGCAGCCGCATAAAAGATTTGTCTTTATGTGATATGCGACCGTCGTTCCGGGCCGAATCGGTGGCGGCGCATCCTGTCTTCGGTAGCGCGATTGCCGGCTGCTGTCATCGGGCATCAAGGGGTTACCCACCCCTCAGTTCAGCCAAACCGGCGAACGGGTTCAATCTCACAGATCGATGTCATCACCTTGCCGCGCCCTTCACCCTTGGCGCGGTAAAGCGCTTCGTCAGCGCAGCGGAAGGCCTCGTCGCAGGACGTTTCCGCCCCGATGACGCTGCTCAACCCGAAGGACGCACCGATAATCATCATGCTGTCATCGACAACATAGGGCTCGGAGAGAAGCAGGCACAGCTGCCGGCAGCGCATCTCGGCTTCGGCAAGGGAAATGGCGGGCATCAGCACGGCAAACTCGTCCCCGCCCAAGCGGAACACCACGTCGCGGTCCTGACAGGCAGCGCGAAGGCGGGTGGCAACCGCCTTGAGCAAGGCATCCCCGGCAGCGTGTCCGTGGCTGTCATTGATCGCCTTGAAACCGTCGAGATCAAGACAGGCGACAGTCAGGTCTCCCTGCTGCGACAACCTTGAGAATTCGGATGCGACGAGCGACCTGTTGGCCAGCCCGGTGAGAAAATCATGGGTGGCAGCGTGCCGCATCTGTTTTTCGGTCTCGACAAGCGAATGAACCGCACGGCGGGAAATCCGCACCGCGAAGATGCCACCGGCTATGAGCACGACAAGAACCGTGACGGCAAGCGGCATGGACTGACGGAGCAGATCCCGCGCCGGGGTCAGCGGCTGCCAGGACAGCGCCTGTGCCTGCCCATTCGGCCCCATGGCGATTTCCACCCTTGCGCGGTCTGCCGGAACGCTGCTGGCCGGCCCGACGGAAGCATCGTCCAGAAGGAAGCGGTTTCCGAGAAATTCCTGCAGGCTGCCGCCGATGGGGATTGCGGAGATGAGCACCGGCGCCTTTTCACCCCGGGGTGTCGCCGTCCTGAAGTCCGACTGGAAGAGGCTGGCTGTCAAAAGGACGGCATCATCACCGATCACTTCGATCTTGCTGAAGGCGATCGGCTGCGGAATGCCCTCCGGCCTTTCGCCACGTTCCTTTTCGCGCACGGCATCCACAAGCGAATGCGCGTCCTGCGTAACCACATCCGCGCCGCGGGCAAAAAACGGGCGATACAACACCTCGTCATCCGTCTTCGAATAGATCAGATCGCCGTCGCCGTTGAGAATGCTGACGAAACGCGTACGCGACGTGCCGATGAGCGACCGTCCGATATTGCGATCGGTCCACTCAAGGTCGAACAGATTGTCTATCTTGGCGATGGATTCATCCCAGATCGTCCATGCGGTCAGCGCAAACTCCACTTCGGAAATCCATATGGAGATATTGCGTCCCACCAGGGTTTCCTGCCGCGCGCGAAGCTCCGCATCGAGACGCGCAACACCATAATAGGGAATGGCCGCCAGCCCTGCCAGCAATATGGCGATAAGCACTGCAGCCGGTCCGGCAAGCCTGAGTTGGGTGAAACGCATCGTCATCTATGGTCCGATTATTTGTCGGATGTCATTTTCGACACGGCACGTTTCACCGCGGTTACCACAATGGGAATTTCAAGCGGGTCGGTTAACACTTGGTTCCCGACACTGGCGGGCGCTTTCGGCGGGAACGAGGCTTGTCGCCTCCACGGCGATGCGTAGCCGGTCGTGATCGACGTCCCACGCCATTACTCAGCCACAGCTTGCCGCACCCTCATATTGTTCAGCTGCAACAAAACCGCGAATGCTGCCGTGCTCATGATCCCGAGCACCGCAAACACCGCCTGCGGGCCGATACCGCCCATCAACGCCGCCAGAACCGGGGGAGCTAGGGCATTGATAAGGTTCATCGGCAGTGCGATGGTAGCCATCGCGGCCGCGTAGTCGGATTTTTCAAAAAACACCAGCGGCATGGTTGCCCGCGCCACCGCGAAAGCCCCGCTACCGACGCCGAACAACATGAGATAACCACCCACGGCGAGAAACCCCGCTCCTCCGAGCCATATCGCAACAAGGCCCACGGGGATCATCGCACCCGATACGACCGCAGTGGACAATCCGTCCCATCTTCGCCCGCCCACGAGATCGATGACGCGACCGCCAACCTTGAAAACACCAAGCAGCGAGGCGACAGCGACAGCGCTTGCAAGTTCCATTCCCATCGCCTGCAAAAGCTGTATGCCAATGGCATCAATGCCAAAGGTGACAAAGCTGTTCAGTGCGATGGCAGCGACCAGGAACATGAAGACCCGTCCCTTTTTCCGGTTGCCATGACCCGCTGCCGCAGGAGCCGCTTGATGTGTAGCCGGCAAACCGAACAATACCAGCGGGCAGACAACCATGGTCATGGTGCCGGCATAAACGAAGACAACACCGCGCCACCCCAACCCATGGTCGAGGAACGTGGTGACTGGCCAGAAGATGCTGCCGGCGAGGCCGGTCACCAGCATAAGTGTCCCAATCAGGCTGCGTGCCTGATCCTCGGCATATTCGGCAATATAGGCATAAGCGGAGGTTGTGAGGAACATCGCCCCCGCAAGCCCTGTCAGAGCCCAGCTCATCCAGAACATCGTGAGGTTCACAGACAAGCCAAGCAGGGAGAGGCCTAATCCCATGAGGCCGGCGCCGGCCGCCATGACCCGACGTGCCCCAAACCGGCGGAACGCCCGACCGACCCACGGCGCGGCAAGTCCCATAGCCCCGAACATGACGGAGGTTCCAACAAAAACCGATGGAAGGGAGGTCGCAAACTCCGCCGCGACCGGACCGGCAAGCACCGGCAGGATTCCCACCGAACCCCAGCCGGTAATCTGGGTAAGGGCAATGAGGAGAAGAACATATTGGCGGCGCATCAATGACGCTTAAGGCCGAAGCGTGATGTCCTGATGACAGGCAATCAAGGCTCCTGTTCCCAAAGATGATCGGTCAGCGCAGACGACGCGGGAGCGATGAACTCCCGCGCCGAAGTTTTCTCACTCCGCCCTGTCGAGCGCCGTCAAAATCTCATAGGCCAGGGCGACACGATCCTCATTGGGATAGTTTTTATTGGCCAGAAGAACGACGCCGTGCTTCTGCTTTGGTATGAAAGCCACATAGGCCCCAAAACCATTGGTGGAGCCCGTCTTGTTGATGAGGACGTCCTGACGCGGCTTCATCGGCGGGGTGATTTCGGAGACCGGAACCGTCTTCAAAAGGGCGCCGGAATTCGCGTCCACCAGCGTCTTCAGGGCAACGGGATAAGCATATTGTTCCCAGACCATGTCCTGCACCATCGCGCCGACACTGAAATAGCCCGTGTGGGTGTTGAGAAGCGCCTGCTGCATTTTTCCGTCCAGTGTCTCAAGGCCCATATTGGCGTTGACGAAACGGATCATGTCGCTTGCCGATGATTTGACGCCGTAAGCCTCCGAAGAAAGGATGGCCGGTGTCACGCGGGCCGGGTCGCCATTTCTCTTATAGCCTTGGGCATAATCCGCCATCTTTGCCTTGGGCACCACGGTGAAGGTGTTCTTCAGCCCCAGCCCGGGCAGCAGCGTGCCTTGCATCGCGTCATCAAAGCTCTGGCCCATGGCCTTTGCGGTGATATAACCGAGCATTCCGATGCTGGGATTGGCATAGGTGCGGTGGGTTCCGGCCTTGTATGAGGGTTTCCAGGCCTTGAGATAGGTGAGCAGCTGCTGTTCTGTCTTGACGTTGTCCGGCACCTGCAGCGGGAATCCGCCTGCGGTGTGGGTGCCGAGATGCATCAGCGCGACATCGCCGAACGGCTTGCCTTTCATCGACGGAAGATAATCCGCGACCTTGCCGGACAGCGACAGCTGGCCGTTCATCTCGGCATAGGTGCTGAGCGCAACCGTGAATGTCTTGCTGATCGAGCCGAGCTCGAACAAGGTCTGTGGCGTGACGGGCTGGCCGGTGCTTTTGGACATGACGCCATAGGTGAAGACGTGGTTTTCACCATTAATACTGATGGCGACGGCCAGACCCGGAATGCCGTTTTTCTGCATGACCGGCTTTATCGCGGCATCCGTTATCGCCTTCAGCTTCGCTTCATCGGCGGCAGAAGCCTGTGTGAACAGGCCGGCCGAGAGCAGTGCCGCAAGGGCGATATGTCCGTGATTGAGTTTCATCTTTCGCATTCTCCAAAACCTCAGGTAGATGACCGGCGTTTGCGCCGCCCCCAGCGAAAGAGCTTTAGCTGCCCTACATTGCACGAACAAACCATGATATCTCGGAAGAGATACAAGAAAATCTAGGTCTCAAATGGTTCGGCAATTTCTTCCCCTCAACGGTCTTCGGGCCTTCGAGGCATCGGCAAGACACCTCAGCTTCACGCGTGCAGCCATCGAACTCTGCGTCACGCAGGCGGCGGTGAGCCAGCAGGTGAAGGTGCTGGAAAAGCGGCTGGGTGTCTCGCTGTTTCAACGGCTTCCACGCGGGCTGAAAATCACCGCCGAGGGTGAAGCGCTTCTGCCCACCGTCACCAGTTCCTTCGACCAGATGGCGACTACGCTCGACAGGATCGAGGCCGGACAGGTGCGCGAATTGCTGTTTTTGGGGGTCGTCGGCACCTTTGCCGTCGGCTGGCTTCTGCCGCGATTGCAGGAGTTTCAAAAGCAGCATCCCTTCATCGATATCAGGGTTTCCACCAACAATAACCGGGTGGACATGGCGGCCGAGGGGCTGGATTTTGCCATTCGTTTCGGTCAGGGCTCATGGCACGGCACCGATGCCTTCCGGCTTTTCGATGCGCCGCTTTCACCCCTCTGCACACCCAAACTGGCGGAGACTTTAAAAACGCCCGCCGATCTTGTCGAGGCGACGCTTTTGCGCAGCTACCGGTCCGACGAATGGAGCACATGGTTTGCGGCCGCCGGCGTGACCCCGGCAGCGCAGGTGAATGCCGGGATCGTTTTCGACACCTCGCTCGGAATGATGGAGGCCGCGCTGCAGGGGCTGGGCGTGGCGCTGGCACCGCCATCGATGTTTTCGCGGCATCTGACGTCCGGGGCAATCATTCAGCCCTTCCCCGTCACCATATCGCTTGGAAGCTACTGGCTGACCCGGCTGCAATCAAAACCGCAGACATCCGCCATGCAGGCCTTCTCGGACTGGATGTCGACCCATGCCGACTTTGCCTGAAAAGGCTTACAGCAGCGCCAACAGAACGCCGCCGGCAGCACAGATCACCACCACGACCCATGGCGGGGTCTTCCACACCGTCAACAGGATGAAACCCGCAAGCGCCAGCGTGAAATCCTTCGACGTGAAGATGGCGCTGGTCCACACAGGATCATAAAGTGCGGCGCCAAGAATGCCGACGACGGCGGCATTTGCACCCCGCATGGCCGCCTGCGCCAGAAGATGCCGGCGAAACCCTTCCCAGAAGGGCAGCGCGCCGATGAGAAGCAGCATGCCCGGCAGGAAGATCGCGACAAGGGCGATGGCCGCACCGAAAACGCCGTTCGGCTGCGGCCCCACCACCGCGCCGAGATAGGCGGCGAAAGTGAATAGCGGGCCGGGAACGGCCTGTGTCGCGCCATATCCGGCGATAAATGCATCTTCCGTTACCCAGCCAGTGGCGACGATTTCGGATTGCAGCAGCGGCAGAACCACGTGCCCGCCGCCGAAGACCAGTGCACCTGCACGATAAAATGCATCGAACAAGGAGAGGCCCTGCGATCCCGCCACCGCCGCAAGCAGCGGCAGCAGGCCGAGAAGCAGGATGAAGGCCGCGAGCGCGATATATCCGACGCTTTTTGGCACCCGAAACTGAAGATGGGCAGCTTCCCGCACCGCACCGTTACGACAGAAGACAAGCCCGGCAATGGCACCGACGGCAAGCGCCAGGATTTGCCCGAAGGCTCCGGCCAGAAGAACCACGCAAACGATGCCGGAAAGCGCAATGCTGGCCCGCTGCCGATCCGGCGCAAGGCTTTTTGCCATGCCCCAGACCGCCTGCGCCACCACGGCGACGGCGACGATCTTGAGGCCATGCAGCAGGCCGGTACCAACAGGACCTTCGATGGAAGCGGCAATGGTGGCGAATAGCAAAAGCAGGATGGCGGATGGCAGGGTAAAGGCTGTCCATGCCATGAGAGCGCCGAGCGGCCCGGCCCTCAAAAGCCCGAGCGCAAAACCCACCTGGCTGGAGGCCGGGCCGGGAAGAAACTGGCAGAGCGCCACAAGATCGGCATAACCGGCCTCGTCGATCCATTTGCGCCGCACGACCAGCTCATCGCGAAAATAACCGAGATGGGCGATGGGACCACCGAAAGAGGTGACGCCGAGTTTCAGGAAGGCAACGAAAACTTCACCAGGGGTGCCGGTTTTTTGGCTCTCAGTTTCGGCTGGTATTGCTTGCGTTGACGGCTTCACGAAAAGCTCCCTGAGCGTGCAACGGCTATTCGTCAACACAGATGGGCCTCAAAAAATAATGTCGATATCAGACACTATTGCGACAGGGATATGAAGGGGCCCGTCACGTCGACGCCGGAAAGTCGCGTTGACTTTCCGGCGTGTCCTGATGTCATAAGCAACCGCTACAGCAATTCGGAAAAGTGGGATATCCATCCCCGCTCATCGGTGCCGCCGGAGAAACCGGCCGCACCCAGAGTGATTTCATACTGCTTGCTTTTCCTGTGGATGGTTACCGCGACCGCGATCGGCGTCTTGGGTCTCCATGTAAAATTACTGTCCGGCCCCGGCTCGAGATGGCTGAGGGATTCGAGCTGAACGGCGTCGAGAAACATGACCGTGCTTTTTCCGGTTTTGTAGAGAGACTCCCACCGCGCCTGAGCAACGGCATTTGCCGCCTCGGCGAAGACATCGCCATCCTTCCCGGGATCAGCCAGGGCTGCCTTGCGCCATGCCGCGAGGATATTGAGGATGTCGTTCATGTCGAGTCCCAGCTCCGCGAGAAACTCGATGGTCTGGGTGTTGCCAAATGTGTTGTAACCGTCCTCGCTGAAAGGGCGAATATGCTTGATCATGAAGTCGCTGAGAATTGGCATATTGTGTCTCCTTTGGACATGAGCCAGCTGTTCCCGGCCTTTGATGGTAAGGACAGGTTGGCATGGTTTTGAAGGGTTGCTGGGTGCCGGAATGCCTCCGGCAAGACGTTTTGGTGTCGTTATGCGCCTTTGCGCGCAGCCGACACTCCGCTTGCGGGCTTAACCGAAGGTGATGGCGGTGTGGCCGGCCATGCCGAGGAATTCCTGCAGGCCAATGCGCGTTCTGCTGCCGCCATGCCCTGTCGGCCATGGATCGAGGATATGAAGTTCGAGATCCTTGCCTGCATCGGTATAGCCGTAGACGACGTAATAATGGATATGCGTGCCGATGACGAAGACGCGGTTGTTGTCGATCTCGCCTCTGACGATCTCCGGCGTCAGATCGGCGACGAACCCACCCCCGGTCGTTGCATGGTCGAAGGCGTTCCATTGGCTGGAAACCAGCCTGACGATATTGCTGTCAGGATTGGCGCCGCCCATTTCATCGATGGCAGCGGATTGATCCAGAATAAGCGCCAGCTCCCAGCGCTCCTGAACCTCCGGGTCGACGGTCGCAAGCGCTGCGGTGTTGCGTCTTGCGATGGCATATTGCGTGGTGGCGGCAAGTTCACGATAGGCCCGCACCATCTGCTCCACGGCGGCAAAGCACCAGGACGGCGTTTCCTGAGCGACCAGCACCGGAGGGTTGTTGACTGTCGGCATGATATTCTCCTTCCTTAAAGTGACGCGGCACGGGTTGGACTTCGATGGCGTCCGGATGCCGGTCGTTGATCTTGCATCGGGTGATGTGTTGACGTTTCGGTCTTGTTGGCCGTCCTGCCGGCAATTGCGCCGGCAGGACACTGCCCATGATCTCGAGACCAAAGGGGACGACCAGTGGCTGGGATCATGGAGACGCTGCCTGCCGGGCCGGGACAGGAGCGGCAGTTTCAGGCGCTTTTGTTCAGGTCCTGACGATAAGCCTGCAACGACGCGATTTTTGCATCCGCTGCGGCTTCGCGTTCGGCGACGATGGCCGAGAGCTTTTCCGAGGCTTCCGCCATATAGTTCGTCAGGCCGGTGCCGGTGAGATATGTCCCCTGCAGCTTGTTGAGCTTTGACCATCCGTCCGCAAAGCTGCGGTTGAACCTGTCGCTGACGGTCCCGACCGCATACCATTGGGCGGTCTGCCTGACGAAGAACTCGTTGACGGAGCGAATGAGCTGGGCGAGACGGTTCTTGCGAATGACCTCCAGCTCGGCCACATTGTCGATCGCCTTGATCTGGTGCTCGGCATCGTCGGCCACGGCCTGCATGAAATCGGCGAAACTTTTGAAGAAAAATGCGATTTCCTCAATGATTTCCTTCATGCGTTTCAGCGCCGTAATGCTGACGTTGAGGGATTGAACCGCAAGCTTGATCTTATCGTCCTCAGCCTGCTTTCCCTTCAGCAGAGCGTTGATCTTTATGAGTTCGGCGGCCTGGGTACGGCGTTCGTTCTCATAGGATTCCGCCTTGTCGATCATCTTCATCTGCATTTCGCGCAGGCTTGCGGCCTGTTGCTGCTGCTCGTCGGTGAGCTTGCCCAGCCCCTTGTCGAGCGCGTCGAGTGAAGCCTGTAGACTGGAAATCAGAGTCTGCTGACTTGCGATCTTCTCCTCCTGCGTCTTCAGTTCCGCGGCGCGCGCGGTCAGACGCTTATCAAGTTCGGCAAGTTCCACGGCCTTGCTCGATTTCGGATCGGTGCCCTCGGCATCTTTCGCCAGCGCCGACCTGCTGTCTTCCAGCGCCTTGATATCCGTCTTCAAGGTGTCGCGTTTTTCCTCGCTCTTGCGCAGTTCGGCCTTCTGCTCGGAAAGCTTGCTCTGCGTGGCGGCCCCATCCGCCTTTCCGCCGCCGGTTGTCGGTGTGCGGGAGCCGCCACCCTGCCCCTGCCCGTCCACATCCTGGCCGCCCTTGGGCTGTCCCGAAAGCGCGCCGCCGACCGACGAGGCCAGCATGGAGGCAGGACCGCCCGCCACCATGGCGATGGCGGGAATGGCGCTTGAAATCATCTGCGCGCCGACCCGGACGATCGACATGATGAAGGCGCGCTCCTCTGCCGTATTGGCCCGCTTTTCATATTCACGGGCCTTCTTTTCGAACTCCGCAACCTGTGCCTTCAGATCGTTCACAAGCGATTCCAGCTGCTGGCGCCGCGCATCGGCCTCGCGGATTTCCCGCTCCATGGTCGCCTTGTCTTCGAGACGCTTGCTCAAGACCATTTCGCTCGCATCGGTGATCTGCGCCGTTGCCTTGATGATGCCATCATAGGTGGAGGCGACCTCAAGCAGGTCGTCCCGCACTTCCAACGCCTTGTCGCGGATATTTTTCGCGAGTTTTATCAGGTCGTTGGAGACGAAGGCCTTGATCTCGCTCTGGTCATTTCCCTCGCGGACATCCAGCCAGTCCGGGAAGAGGTCGTCGACTGAAATGCGGATGCGATTGGCAACATCCATCGCATGTTTCATGGTGCGTTCACTGCTCTGCTGCGCGGTTATCAAGCTGTCCATGATGGCGCTGATGCGTCCGCGAATTTTGCCCTCCTCTTGCGGCGTGGTGTTGTAAGCGATGTAGAGCAGGTCGATCGCATTGTCGGTGTCGCGCTTGGCGCGCTCGACATCGTAGGTCCCCTGGATCTTATCAACATAATACCGGACGAGCGCCGTATCCGCCTTGGGAAGGCTGAATTCCGGCTTCGACACGATCGCTTCGACATCGGCATCGATCGCGCTGTTGAGTTTGGTTTCTCGGCTTTCGAGATTGACGACATTGTTCATTTTAATGCTCCTGTTGATGTGTGGTTACGGAGAGTCATGGGATTGATCGTTCACGATCCGCATTGTTTCTTCGCGTCATCCGGCAGTCCGGCCTCGGTGGAGGAAATGAACTGCGGCACGTCCTTGGTCAGGCCGTCGATCTCGGCGGACAGCCGGTCGACCTGACGTATTTTCGCGTCGTCAGGATTGACCTCACTCGCTTCCTTCAGAGCATTGGTGAAGTTGCCGACCTGAATGTTGAAGTCCTGAACCTTGACGTTGATGGTGGAAATCGCCGCTTTGAGCCTGGTGATCTGCTCTTCCAGATTTTTCACCGCGCTCTGGTTTTCCGCGTGGCTCTGCTGTGCCGCTATCAGCTGGCGGCGGTTGTTTTCGAGCTGGTTGCGAACGCCCTCAAGCGCCGTCCGGGCGTTGTCCAGCCGTGGCTGTGCGATGCGGTATTCCCGCTCCGCGTCATTCATCCAGCCCAGCGCCTTGACTGCGGCGTCACCGGCCTGGCAAATTCCCGGCAGGAAGAAGAGGACGCCGCTGCATATTGTTACTCTCTTGGCCTGCTCGTCCCTTTCCCTTCGGGCTTTTTCGAACACGGCCTGACGCGCCCTGACGTTCTCGCTCTCAGACTGAACCAGTTCTTCATAACCCTTCACGGCCGTTTCGGACTGCGCCACCTGCCGTTCCAGCTCGATCTGCAGGTACATGGCCTCTCCCAGCGCCCTCTCCCGTTCGGCGCTGAGCTGCTGTTGCGCCGTCAGATGTTCCATCAGGCACACGGATCGGCGGCCGAGCAGCTCCCGGCTGGCTTCCGCCTGTTCAAGTTTTGACTGGAAAGCCGCCACCTGTTCGGTGGTGAGGGCGGCCGCATTTGCAATGGCCGGCTGGCCCATGGACGGAATATCAAACTGCATCGCGATTGCCGCAAGGCCGGCAAAAATAACATGTCGAAGTTGCATCGCTTTATCCTCCTTCTGAGAATTGTGGTGAATGGACGTGCCGCGGCCCAGCCGGCATTGCTGCCGGACGCGCCAGAAAATCGGTAGAAACATGCGGATGCCAGGCGGCTTCGGAATGCAGTTTTCGCCGCTCCGTCAAGGCCGAGAAAACAACCATCAAAGATTGTGTTTTCGATTGCCCAACGAAAGATTTTATGTCCGAAGCCGAATAAAATTATGCAATGAAAACAGACGATAAAATTGTTGTTATCGCCGCTCTCGCAAACCGTTCCAAAAGGACACATATTTCAATGCGCTCTTTAACACTCAATTTATGAGAGTATTTTTTAATACCCTCAAGGAGAGCGGCGCGGGAGTGCAACAAATTGCACGCATCTCCCGAACCCGGAACATTTCAGCTGTCATGCGGGCCTGAACGGCCGCAGCCGGCGAGCAAAACTCATATTTTGAAATTCGCCATAAAGTAGCGAAACTTAAGATTCCGTGGGAGAAAGGCATCTGGAAAAGCAGTTGCGCAGGATTCAAAATCGCTCCCGCAAGGAGACCCCGTTCGGCCGCAGCCGGACATGCTTCAGGAGAGGCTGACACCCCTTGCGAACCGGATCCTGAACGATGCCGCTTTTGACGGGACTGTCATCCGTCTTTGCTCGCAGATATCGATGGTCTTCAAGCAGGAGCCGCGCCTCGTTCGCGCCATCGGTGATTTCGGCGCATTCGCAACGATCCTGTGTGCCATTTGCCTGGCATCGATCCATGGCGGGCAATTTACCCTGGCTGCGGTTCAGGCGATCGTCGTCCCCCGAGGCTGGGCCTCCAGCCGCAGGACACGGGCCTTGATCGACTGGCTGGAACTCGAAGGCGCCGCCCGGCGGCATCAGCCCCGTGGCGACAACCGCGAACGTCCATGGTCGTTGTGTGGCTGGCTGATAACGGCCATTGAGACGCTCGCCGAGGCTTATCTTGCCGCAGCCGCGCCATGGGAGGCGCAGCCGGTTCCGGGCAGGCCGGCGAAAGATGACATCGGCGTCAACACCCTTGTCGATGGCGTCGGCTGGCTTTTGAAGCAACAGCAGGCGCTCACCCCCATATCAGTGGAAACCCTGATGTTCCTGGGCCATGCCCCCGGATTTCCTCTGCTGCTGGATCTGCTGTCTGCGGCGAAAACCAGCAGATCAGATGCGTCAGATTGTGAATTTTCCCGCAAGGCGGCTGCGCGCGCCTATGGGATAAGCCGCGCCCACGTCACCGCCCTCTTGGCCAAGGCGGAACGCCTGAGCATTCTGAAGAGGAACGGATCCCGCATATGTTTGAGCGACAGGACATTGCAGAATGTACAAGGGGATATCGCCCATCAACTGGCATTCGTTGTCGTGTGGCTGGGGATTTTGAGGGACTGACGGCGTCAGCGCCTGCTCACCGCAATGGCACCCCTAGGAAAACCGATGCCACCGAGTTAGAAGAGGCAACATCGGATCCGTGACATGACCTTGCCTGAAACAACCCCTGCCCCCGTGGATGCCACAATCGAGGATCGCTCGCTCCTGATCCGCGAATCCCTGCGCAATGCCATCATCGACCGGCGGCTGGCGCCGGGAACCAAACTGTCGGAAGCCGAGGTTGGTGCACTCTTTGATGTCAGCCGCACGGTGGCGCGCGCCGCGTTGCAGATTTTGGCCTTCGAGGGGCTGGTAAAGACCGAGCGTAACCGCGGAGCCTTCGTTTCCACGCCTTCGCCGGAAGAGGCGCGCCAGATTTTCGCCTCACGCCGCCTGATCGAGCCGGGCATCATCGCGGCGGCGGCGCAGCGCATCACGCCTGCGGATATTGTGCGGTTTGAGCATCACCTCGTCGACGAGGCGCACTATATGAATGAACGGGGTCCGGCCGCGCGCCGGGCGGAAATAAAGGCCTCGGGCGATTTCCATCTCCTGCTGGCGGCCCTGTCCGGTAACGTCATCCTCCAGCGGTTTATGGATGAACTTGTCGCCCGCTCATCGCTGGTCGTCGCCCTTTATGGCCGCTCGGGTGTTTCGAGCTGCGGCCACAATGAACACCTTGCCATTCTCGAGCTTGTCGCAAAGGGCGATGCAAAAGGCGCGTCAGATCTCATGATCCATCACCTCGATCATATCGAGGCCGATCTCGATCTGCAGCCGAAGCAGGGTGTCAGCCTGAGAACCGCGCTCACACCACTTTCCTGATTGCCGGCGGATATCGATGGCGGACAACGTCCGTTGCCCCGACACGAATGCTCTAGTTTGCCTTGAAGCGGTCGAAGGCGGTGAGATGCTTGACCGGGGGATCGGCCTCCCAGCGGTAAATCTCGGTCCGCAGGAAATGCAGCTCCTCATCGAGCTTTTCTTCGGCCACTTCCACCCACCAGGCTTTGGGTCGGCCATCCGAACCGTCCGACCAACGATAGCCGCGCTTTTTCAGATGATCCTTCATGTCGAAGGGGCTGTTTTCCGCATAAATGCGAACCCGGGAGCGCTGGCTTGCCTGATACAGTTCTGCGAAGGGTGCTTCGCCCTGCCCCGCACGGGCGTGACCCAGCACTTCCAGAAGCGCAAAACAATCATCGACGGCGCGATGGCCGTCGTGGAAATAACCGGACTGTCCGATGAGATAGGCAAGTTTGCTGCCCTCAAAACCCCGCGCCCGCCAGTCGATCTCGGAAACCGAACAGGCCCATGCCTTCTCGCGGAAAATCGGCGAGAAGGCCTCGCAGAACGGGCGGTCAAAGCCGGCATTATGGGCGATGATCAGATCCGCCTGGGCAACAAGCGCGCTCAGGCGGTCCATGTCGATCACCTGTCCGGTGACCATCTCGTCAGTAATGCCGGTCAGGCGCGTGATCTCTTCCGGGATAGTGACGCCAGGCTGCCGCAGGCCGCCATAGACGCCGGTAACATCGCCGATCGCGCCATGATCGTCGAATGTGAAGGCGATGACGCCAATCTCGATGATTTCGTCGGTTCGATGATTGAGGCCCGTGGTTTCGGTATCGAGGATAATGCCCTGACGGGGGAACTCCGGCCGCGGTCTGTCGACGACGGTACGCGGCATGAGCCGGCGTGAAACACGGTAATTTCCGGTGGATTCAAGATATCCAGCAAGCGTCTCGTCATCCGCGACGTTCTTCTGCACCGTTTCGCGGCCGGCCGCTTTTCGCCCCCGTTCACCCTGGGGAAGCCGCGCTGCCGCGGAACCGAAAAAATCCAACTGGGAGCTCATTATGCGCCTGTCCGCCATATCCGGAAATCGTGATTTAAGTAATCCAGCATATGTGCAGAGGCTCACGGTAACAACAGCGGTTGCTTTCATCCACAGAAACTGACCCACACAGGTTGCGCGATTATCATCCGTGCCGGCTTTAACATGATTATTTAAGTTAAGTATTGAATTCGCATCTGCCACGGGGTATCGCCTGAAGTCCAATCTCCAGGTCGGTCATGACGCAGCGCGACGACAAATTCCTTTCGGCATTCCTGAAAACCCAGTCGGATATCAAGCGATATCTGACGCGGATGACGGGCTCGCGCGAAGATGCCGAGGATCTTGCCCATGAGGCATGGATCAAGCTGGCGAGAAACAGCTCGAACGCATCCGCAGCACCAGTGCCTTATCTCAAGCGCATCGCCAGGTCGCTGGCCATCGATCACGGGCGGGGCCGCAGGCACCGGGCCACAACCGAACAGATCGAGGATGCCCTTTCCATTCGCGACGAGCGCCCGGGTCCGGACCAGCAGGTAATCGACCGCGACCAGATCCGGCAGCTCATGCGGGTCATCGGTGAGCTGCCGGATCGACAGAGAAAGATGCTGGTCGCGGCGCGGCTGGAATTTCGTCCCTATGCCGAGATCGCGGAAGAGTTCCATGTCTCCACCCGCACGGTGGAAATGGAGATCAATCGCGCCCTCAACTACTGCATCGAGAAAATGGGACATGAGCGGCGCAGATAATTTTCGGATTTACCGTTTGTGATCGTTAGAGCTAATGAGGTTCATGTGAAATTCCGGCATCCAGACGGTTTTTTGATAGGGGTTGCGTGTTGAACGAAGGATCCGATGCGCTCAGAAGAAAGGCCACGACCTTTATCGTCAGGCTGCGCTCCGGCGCGGCCACGGTTGAGGATACGGAGGCGCTCCGCCACTGGCGCAGCCTCAGCGCCGATCACGAACGCGCCTTCGTCGAGGCGTCGGCGCTCTGGCGCGATCTTGGCCCCGCCCTGGAAGCGCAGGCGCAGACCCGCGTCAAAGCCACATCCAGACGATCCTTTCTGGTGGGCGGCAGCCTTGCCGCCGGCCTTGCCGGTATTGCCGTCGCGCTGCCGGAACTCGGTTACCTGCCCTCCATCGGCGCAATGCTTGCGGATTTTTCAACTGATGTCGGCGAGCAGCAGAATGTCAGCCTGCCGGATGGATCGACCGCTTTTCTCGATGGTGGCTCCGCCCTGTCGCTGGAGCGCGGCGAACGGCGGTTCGATCTCACGGCAGGTGCTGCGGTCTTCACCGTCCAGCAGGCGGCGAATATTCCTTTTGTGGTCAAAGCCGGCAATGGCCGCGTGCAGGCCTCCGGCGGCGCCTTCAGCGTCACCCATAATGCCAGCGGCGTAACCGTGGAATGCCTGTCCGGCCCACTCAGCGTCCACTGTCTCGGCGATGCGCAGCTGCTTCCCGGAGAGGCAATCGTCTATTCGGAAGCAGGCCTTGGGGAAAAATCCGCGATCGACCTCGATACGGCATCGGCATGGCGTGAAGGCATGCTGGTCTTCAACAACCGTCCGCTGGAAGACATCGTCGCGAGCCTGAACCGCCACCGGCGCGGCAGGATCATCATCACCCGTCAAAGCCTGCGCTCCCTGCACGTCTCGGGCGTCTTTCAGCTCAACCGGCCGCAGGACATTATCGCCCATCTTGAAGAAACCCTGCATCTTCATGCGGTCGGCGCAGGCGGAATATTGCTGCTCGTCTGAAGCCTTTCAAACCGGAGACAGCACTGGATTCCGGACGATCCGAAAATATTACAAGAAAACTCCACAAATCTTTTCGGGTTCATGCGCCTCGGTCGTCTTCCCTATCAGAGGCCGCAGCAAGGCGGCGAAATGGAAGGGAATACGGGGATGACTTTATTGGCGACGGGACATAAATCCGGTGGTCGCGAACGGCGTTTGAGGCTTGCAGCATTCTGCGCATCACTGGCCTGCTCCGTATCCTTATATGCCCATACCCAGGCAGTTGCGCAGGAGCTGCGCCAGTTTTCCATTCCAGCCGGGTCCCTCGATGTGGCGCTGACGCGCTTTGGCGCCGCAAGCGGCATACAGATTTTCTACGACGCATCCTTGACGAGAGGGCTCAAGACCTCCGGCGCGGCCGGCTCCCTGCCACCGCGGGAAGCACTCGGCAAGCTGCTTGACGGCACCGGCCTCAGCTTCCGCTTCACCGCGCCCGATCGCGTGACGGTTTCCAACGCCTCACAGGCACCGGAAGCAACCTCTGCGGATGGCTCGCTGGTTCTCGAAACAATCACCGTCACCGGCAAGTCAGGACGATATGGCAGCCCGGACGCACCTTATAGCAACGATGCCCCGACCGCCTTCATTTCGGGCGAGGATATCGAGCGCTTCCGCGGCTCAAGCCCGGCCGACATGTTTCGTGGCACGGCCGGCGTCATGTCCGGCGAAGCGCGAAACGGCGCCGGTGCCATCGACGTCAACATTCGCGGCATGCAGGGAATGGGCCGCGTCGCCACGACGGTCGACGGCGCTGAAAATTCCGTGACGGTCTATCAGGGGTACCAGGGCGTCTCGAACCGCACCTATGTCGATCCCGATTTCATCGCCGGTGTCGACATTACCAAGGGAGCCGATGCCGCTTCCTTCGGCAATGCCGGATCGGTGGCGATGCGAACGGTCGGCGCCGACGACATCGTCAAGCCGGGCGAGAAATGGGGGCTTAAGGTCAAGGGCGGCTTCGGCACCAATTCATCAAGCCCGACGGAAGGCGCATTGAGCGGCTACAGCTACCAGTCTGGCGCAGGCACCGCGACCCCGTCTGCCGATGGCATGGACAGACCCGCCTTCCTCAAGCCGACGACCGGTTCCGGCAGCGTCATCGGCGCTTATAAGGGCGAGGACATCAATGTCGTCGCCGGATATGCGCATCGCCGTCAGGGCAATTATCACGCCGGCAGCCATGGTCCTGTCGCATCCCCGAAAAACATCGGCGACACGAAATATTGGGGCGGCACTCTGCCCAACACGATGATCAATGAAGGTCTGGCCAATTATCGCGGCGGCGAGGAAATCCTCAATACCGAGCTGGAAACGCAATCGCTTCTGGCGAAGGTCACGGCGCGTCTGTCAGACGACCAGACATTTCAGATCGGTTACATGGGATACAGAAGCGAGGCCGGCGACAGGCTTGCCTCGCGGCTGACGTCGAATACCGGACAGGCGCAGCAGCAGGAACAGACCGTCAGCACCAGCCTCGACACATTTACCGCCAGATACAACTGGAACCCCGAAGACAATGACCTCATCGACTTCAAGTCGAATTTCTATTTCAACCATCTCGAAGTCCGCAACCCCGTGCGCGGCGGGCGTGGCCTGACGCCGGAGAAGATCGGCCTGCCATCAGGCTTCCGGGTCGGCACCGATACCAATATGTGGGGAGCGGAGATTACCAACCGCTCGCAGTTCAGCCTGGATTACGGCGATTTCGACCTGAATTACGGATTTTCCTACCGCGCCGAAGACACTAAGGGCAGCAACCACACCGCCGTTCTGGAGGGGTGGCTGACCCCGCGCGACGCCATTCGCCATGAAGGTGCAGCCTTTGCCAAGGCAGCTTACAAGCCGGTTGACTGGCTCACTCTTAATGGCGGCCTGCGATATTCCCATTATTGGGTTGAAGACCGATTTGATCCCTATGAGCGTTATCAGGCGCGGGACAAGCCGGTTGACCTGAAAGTGGATGATGGCGGTTTCAGCCCATCTGCCGGAGTGACGCTGGAACCGTTCGACAACACCCAGTTCTACGTCAATTATTCGAATACGCTGCGCTCGCCATCCATCATTGAGTCCGTCTCGGCTTTCAACAGCGTCATCGCGAATGCCGGCGTCCTGCCGGAACGCTCCAGCAACTGGGAAATCGGCACCAACATCATTCGCGACGGCATCTTCTCCGAAGATGACACCGCCATGATCAAGTTCGGTTATTTCAACTGGGATGTGAAGAATTACATCTCGCGCACCGTCGTGACCGAACCGCAGCTGACGCTGAATATCGGCAATATTCCGCGCGCCAAATTTTCCGGTATCGAACTTTCCGGCCGTTACACCAATGGCGGATTTTCGGCCGATCTTTCCGCCAACTACTTCCTGAATGTCGAATATTGCCGCACGACCCAGACCTGCGACAGTAAATCTCTCTATGGCGACTATGCGACGAACCATGTTCAGCCGGAATATACGGTCGACCTGACGCTTTCGCAGAAATTCCTCGAGGACCGGCTGACGGTCGGCGGCCGCGTCTCTTATGTCGGCCCGCGCGCCATCGGCCACGGCGACGTCACCGCGCAGGGTGCGTCGCAATTCATCGCACTTGTCGACTGGGAGCCCTATACGCTGGTCGATCTGTTTACCGAATACAAGATCAACGACAACATGACGGCGAGCCTGCGGGTGGAGAACCTGTTCGACCGTTTTTATGTCGATCCGCTCGGCCTCGTCACGCAGCCCGGTCCCGGCCGCACGATCTATGCGAGCCTTACCGCGACGATCGGCGGCGGCGAGGCCCTGCCCGGCCTTTCCCCCTTCAGCAGCCCGACGGACGCATCCTTCGTGCGTGACTGGACCGGCTTCCATGTGGGTGCCCATGCCGGCGGCGATTTCCTGAATTTTGCCGGAAATACGACCTCGCTGGATGGCACATTCAACGATGCGGCCGCACGGGAATCGGCCGATTTCAACCTGCGGGGCGGCGCGTTTGGACTGCAGGCCGGTTATGACCGGCAGCTGGAAAACGGCTTTGTCGTCGGCGTCGAGGCCGATTACACCAAGACCTATCTCCGTGGCCTCGAAAAATTCGGTTCTACCGATCCGGTGCTGGCAAAGAGCGGCCACGTGGACGCAACGACCAGCTACGATATCGACTGGACGGCCGGTCTGCGGGCAAAGCTCGGTTATGCTGTGAATGACAGGCTGCTCGTTTACTCCACCGCCGGCCTGGCGCTTGCGAAAGAAACCCAGTGGCGCGACCAGTATATTTCAGACGGCGCGAGCGCGACCAATCCTCTCGGCTCTGAAACGACGGCATTCTTCGTGGAGAAGGCTTCCGGAACACGTGCCGGCTTCACCGTCGGTCTCGGTGCGGAATATGCGTTGAACGACAACTGGTCGATCCGTGCGGATTACAGCTACAGCCATTTCCGCGCCAAATCGTTCAAGTTCAAGAACGCCCGCGCCGGCACCGGCAAGGATTATCGCACCAGTGAGCAGACGGGCACGGAGATGGTCGATCCCGGCTTGAAGAATGATCCGAACATGGCCTGGCTCTGCGATTCCATGCCGGAAGTCTGCGAGCCCTATGAATCGCCGATCTACGAATATGTAGACCATGCCGGGACGTCCGGAATTGCAAACGGTCGCAATGCCTCGAACTCGTTGAACCTGCATGCCATCAAGGTCGGGCTGAACTATCGCTTCTGAGGAAACTTTCCGCAAACTTTCGAGCCGTGCGCCTACCTGGCGCGCGGCTCACCGAAACATGAGATTGCTCACGAAACCGGACGATTGAGAATGGTTTCGCAACTCGCCGGATTGCCGATAATCTCGCTGGTCTTGATGATGGAGCCGGCATCTGCCGTGATCTTGATGATGCAATCGCGGCGGTGTTCCTTCATTTTCATGCCCTCGGTCTGCGTCATCTGGGTCTGTCCATCCACGGACTTGTATTCACGCCGGTTGCTCAGCCCGGCATAGGTCTCCACATCAACCTTCAGCCAGTAGGATTCGGTTGCGCCCTTTTCGATAACCACCTTGTTGGGGCGGCCAAGCCTGGCAATGGCCGCATCCCGCGGCTGCCCCACAAAGGCTGCGACCGTGCGGGAAATATCGGTTTCTCCGGTTGAGGCGCAGGCGGTGACAATCATTAGCGCAGCCGCCAGACATCCGGTCCCAAGCCATCTCATCTTCAATCGTCCCCTCGCAAATATCGCCAGCCGCATAGGTTGCCTACTGCCGCTGTGGCGCAAATCTAGGGTCAACCATTTCATGCTGAAAGGAGGGCGGACAGAAATCCCGATCAACTTGTTATGATCGACGGGCGTCAGGCTTCTTTATCTGTTGCGGAACACGGTGCAGGGGACGCCGGCCTGCCGGATCTCTCCGCAGAGCCTGTTGGCCTCGGCGCGGGTCTCGCGGCCGATGCGGGCGGCATAACGCGGGCGCGAACCGAAATTCCCGCCTCTTTGCCTGACGATGAGGGCACGTTCCGCATTGAGCGGTTCCGACAATCCGCCAATCGCGCGGGTAAACAGCCGGTTCGCCACCGCCGGATTGTAATGCGCCGCAAGCTGCACACCCCAGGGCGCCCAGTCGGCCGAGGAGATGAGAACGGGATCGTTCATGGTGCGTGTGTCGGCGAGACGCAGGCAGGCCTCGAGGAAGGACCGGCCGTCATCCAGCGCCGGGGCGGCCTTCTCCGGCGGGTTGTCTTTCCAGTTCTCGACAGGATATCCGGTGATGGCAAACACGTAATCGCGGGTTTCCATTGGCAGGCGGCCGGTGGCGATGAATGTCCGCAACCCCGCCTCGCCGGCATTATAGGCCGCGGCGGCAAGACCGAAATTGCCGAATTGACCATTCAGCTCGGAGAGATAACGCGACGACGCCTCAAGCGCGGCAATGATGTTGAAGCTATCCTCGAGACCACGCAGCCTTGCTGTTCCGGGCATGAACTGGGCGATGCCCTCGGCCCCTTTCGGGCTGACCGCATCGGCGCGGAACAGGCTTTCGCGCCAGATCAGCCGGGCGAAATAATCCGGCGGCACGGCGTAACGTCCGGCCAGCACCTCGATGGCATGACACAGATCGCTATTGTAGCTGCCGACCCGAATGCAGAGTTCCGGCGCAACGGCATGGCTGTAGGCGCAGGCGTTTTTCCCCTCCGCCGGCTCTTCAGCCCGGGCGGCACCGCCCGCTGTCGCCAGCAGGCAGAAGACCAGAGCGACACGGCCTGTCCATATCCCTGCCCATATACCTGCCAATCAAACGACCCCACACTTCCAGACGCAAAGCACCGATTATCGGGCGATCGCGAAAATATGCCCCGACCTTCGGTCCTGTTCAATGGTCGTTTCGGTTTCGCGCTGCCGATGCGCATCCGCGCTATCAAAAGGCTCGGCGTAAAACATCCAGCCGACCCGATTGCCGGGCCGGCTGGACGCTCTGATTTTACCCGCTCTGGCGAGAAGCCGTCTAGAACTCCTGCCATTCATCGTGATTGAGGGCAACCGCAGCAGAACCACGCGCCGCAACGGGCCGGGATACCGGGCGGCGCGATTGAGCCGGCGCCGGTCGCACCTCCGGGCTGCTGCGCAGCGAGGATGCCGAACGCGGCGCCTCATCGAACCTGAATTGCCCCAGAAGTTCGAACAGGGCGGCGGCTTCCCGGGCAAGGCTGTGGCTGGCGGCAGTCTGCTCCTCCACCATCGCAGCGTTCTGCTGTGTGCCCTGATCGACCGTGTTGACCGCCTGATTGATTTCGGCAAGCGCGGTGGACTGTTCACGGGCGGCTTCGACAATCGCCACGACATTGCTGTTGATATCACGAACCTGCGCCGCGATCTCCTGCAGCGCCGATCCCGCCTTGGTAACCAGGCCGACGCCGTTTTCCACCTGCGAACCGGACGCGTTGATCAGGCTCTTGATTTCCTTTGCAGCGGTTGCCGAGCGCTGCGCCAGCTCGCGCACTTCCTGCGCGACGACTGCAAAACCCTTGCCCGCCTCACCCGCACGCGCCGCTTCCACGCCGGCATTCAGCGCAAGCAGATTGGTCTGGAAGGCGATCTCATCGATCACGCCGATAATGTTGGAAATCTCGCGCGATGATTTTTCGATCTGATCCATGGCGCCGATCGCATCGCGCACCACCTGGCCCGAATGTTCGGCATGGTCGCGAGCCCGGGCGACGATCGTGCCGGCCTCTTCGGCCCGGCGGCTGGAATCGTTGACGGCAGTGGTGATCTCCTCCAGCGCCGCGGCAGTCTCCTCGATGGAGGCGGCCTGCTGTTCCGTGCGTTTGGCGAGATCATCGGCAGCGGAGCGTATCTCGTTGGAGCCCGAGGAAATCGCGCCGGCATTTTCAGATACCAGCGTCATCGCTCTCTTCAGCTTTTCCGAGGCTGCGTTGAAATCCGTCCGCAATCTCTCAAGCGAGGGGATGAACGGCTTGTCGATGCTCTGCGACAGGTCGCCATCAGCTAGGTCCGTCAGACATTGGGCGAGCTTTTCGACATTTTCGACACGACCGGTCACGTCGGTCGCAAATTTGACGACCTTGAACACCTTGCCGTTCAGATCGAAGATCGGATTATAAGAGGCCTGAATGAAGACCTTGCGGCCGCCCTTGCCGAGCCGCATGAATTCATCCGCCACGAGATCACCGCCCGCGAGCCTTTCCCAGAATTGCTTGTAATGCGCCGACTGCGTATAGGCCGGTTCGCAGAACATCGAATGATGCCGGCCCTGAACCTCCGACAGTGAGTAACCCAGTGCCGCCAGAAAATTCTCGTTGGCGGTCAGGACATCGCCACCAGGTGAAAACTCGATGATGGCCTGCGCCCGCGACAGTGCGTCGATCTTGCCCGCATCTTCCGCCGCCTTCAGCTTGCGCCCGGTGATGTCGGTGGCGATCTTGATCACCTTCACCGGCTTGCCGCGGCGAAACACCGGATTATAGGAGGCCTCGATCCAGACCTCCCTGCCACCCTTGCCGATGCGCTTATATTGCTGCTGATCGAATTGACCGGCGGAAAGTTTTGCCCAGAAGCTCTTGTAGTCCTGCGAAGCCACGACGGCCGGCTCGACGAACATGCTGTGATGCCTGCCGATGATTTCCGCAAGCTCGTAACCGAGCGCACGACAGAAATTCTCGTTGGCGGTAAGAATTTTCCCGGAAAGGTCAAATTCTATAATTGCCTGGGATTTGGAAAGCGCGGCAAGAACCGCGAAAGCATTGGCACCACGATCAAGAAAACTCACGCGCAATCCTCCGATGGCAGATTAATGATTTCCGCTGAAAATCATTCAATAATATTACTGTTACATTCTTAAATAATATTTAAGGATAAAGATGCTGCCAGTTGAGTTCGATTGAAAAACTCAAACTGAATTTAAACCAGCTTTCGTTTCTTTCCGCAGCCGTTTCCCTCTGCCAAAGGGCCATTGGGCGGGCGTAACAATCGCGTATTATTCCTGTTTATACTCTGGCCATCAGACGAATCGGCTAAGGCTGTCCTTTGCCGATACGTTGCGGCTTGCCGGTATTTTCGGGAGAAATCATGATCGATGTCGTAACCGCACTCGCCGTGTGGGCCTATATTGCCGGATTTCTGTTTTTGACGGCGCGGCTGGCAAGGCAGACGGGCGAGCCGATCTGGCTCTTCGCAAAGGGTCGCGAACGGCAGGCCGTTCCCGCCATGCTCTTTCGCCTCGCTTTTTTCCTTGGCGCTCTGCTGCCGCTCATCACCCTGTGGCTGGAGCCGCAAAATCCGGTCTGGCTTCTGAGCCGCAGCGATCTTGGCACCGCAACCCGGATTGGCGGCATGGCGATGGTGCTGGCAGGCGGCCTGATCGCGCTTTATGCGCAGAACCATATGGGCAGGTCATGGCGCATCGGCGCGGCCGAAGGTCATCTTGGTACAATCGTCGACAGCGGTCCTTTCGGCCGCTCCAGAAATCCCGTCTTTGTCGGCCAGATCGTGCTGTTTGCCGGGCTGGTGCTGGTGTTTCCATCGGTTCTACAGCTTGTTGTCGCCATCGCTCTTGTCATCGCCGTGTCGCTGCAGGTCACTATTGAAGAACGTGTGCTGACGAAAGAGCTTGGTCCGGCATATGAGGCCTATCGGCGCCGGGTGCGGCGCTGGCTGTAACGGCCGCCAAACCGGAGCCGTGGCGCGGCCTTCAGCTTTTTCGGAACATTCGTCTCCGACAAGCATTTTATGCCGAATGGGGGGCCGGCCACGGGCCGGCGAATTTCCTTGCCTGTTCAGGCAAGACGAAAATCAGTTCCAACCTGGAGGAGCAAACTGATGGAAAAGAACACGATCTGTATCTGGTACGACAAGGACGCCGAGGCCGCCGCCAGATTTTACGCCGAGACCTTTCCCGACAGCGCGGTAACCGCCGTTCACCACGCGCCGAGCGATTACCCCTCCGGTAAAAAGGGCGATGTGCTGACGGTGCAGTTTACCGTGGCCGGCGTATCCTGCATCGGTCTGAATGGCGGTTCCGCCTTCAAACAGACAGAGGCTTTCTCGTTCCAGATATCGACCGAAGATCAGGAAGAAACCGATCGCTACTGGAATGCCATCGTCGGCAATGGTGGCGAGGAAAGCGCCTGCGGCTGGTGCAAGGACAAATGGGGTGTCTCCTGGCAGATCACTCCACGCGTGCTGATGGACGCCATGGCTGCCGGCGGTGCTGAGGCCAAACGTGCCTTCGAGGCGATGATGGACATGAAGAAAATCGACGTCGCCGCCATCGAAGCCGCACGCCGCGGTTGACGCGGACGGCTTACTCAGCAGCAAGTAGCGAAGCGATATTTCAAACGTAAGTCGCTAAAATATAAGGGAAAATTCGGATTTTCCGGTTTTATCACACTTTTCCCGCCGCGCAGATCGCCCTGCGCGGCAAGTCATCATAAAACGTTCAACAAAGTGTAAGCGATCCGTCAAAGACGGCTGTTAGCAGAGCCCGTGGCTTCGTGCTGGGAACATGATGTTCTTGCCGATCAGGCCATTATTCCATCAACGGGGCTCAACTCATGAAATCTTCCGCTCTGACCTCTTTCGTGGCCGGCGTCGCCATTGCTGCCGCCTTCGGCGCCACCGCTGCCCACGCAGAAAAGACCAAGTTCGAATTCTGGTACGGCCTTTCCGGCGATCTTGGCGATCGCGTTCAGGAAACCTGCAAGAAGTTCAACGACTCGCAGGCTGAATTCGAAATCGTCTGCACCTCGCAGAATGATTACGACGCCACGCTGCAGAACACCATCGCCGCCTATCGCGCCAAGAAGCAGCCCGCCATCACCCAGATCTATGATGCCGGCACGCTGGACATGATGCTGTCCAAGGCTTTCGTTCCCGCCAAGAAGCTGATGGCCGACAACGGTTACAAGATCGACTGGGACAATTATTTCCCCGGCATCGCCAACTATTATGCCACCGCTGCGGGCGAGCTGAACTCTTTCCCCTATAACTCGTCGACCGCGATGTTCTATTACAACATCGACGCTTTCGAAAAAGCCGGCATCACCTTCAAGCCGGACACCTGGGAACAGGTTCAGGAAGCCGCCACGAAGCTCAAGGCCGCCGGCTTTGAATGCCCGCTGGCCTTCAACTTCGACACCTGGATGCTGATGGAGCAGTTCTCCGCCATCCACAACCAGCCGATCGCCACCAAGGGCAACGGTTACCAAGGCCTCGACGCCGAACTGACGATCAACAAGACGAAGTTCGTCGATCACGTCAAGTTCTTCAAGAAGATGCAGGACGAGAAGCTGTTCGTCGTCAAGACCAAGCAGCTCGGCATGGACATCCTGCCCGCCTTCACCTCGCAGACCTGCCAGATGTTCATGACCTCGATCGCCAATCACGGCACCGTCGCCAAGACCATGCCCGAAGGCGTGAAGTGGGACGTTGCCATGCTGCCGGTCTGGAAGGGCACCGAACGTCATAATTCGCTGGTCGGCGGTGCGTCGCTGTGGGTCATGGCCGGTCGTCCGGACGCCGAATACAAGGGTGCAGCCGCGTTCCTGAACTTCATCGCCCAGCCGGAGATGGTTCAGTGGTGGTCGACGGTCACCGGTTACATCCCGGTCACCAAGACCGGCTTCGACGCCATGAAAGCCAATGGCTTCTATGACAAGGCTCCCTATAAGGGCCGCGAAAAGGCGATTGAAAGCCTGACCTTCACGCCGCCTTCGGAATATACCCGCGGTATCCGCCTTGGCGGTTTCACGCAGATCCGCAAGGAAGTCGCCACCTCGCTCGAAGCGATCTTCATGCAGAATGCCGATATCCAGGCTGAACTCGACAAGGCTGTCGAGCGCTCCAACGCCGGCCTGCGCCGCTTCGAAAAGACCTATGCCGGCGCCAAGCTGAACTAATTTTCTGTAAATTTTCTAAAGACTTGCCCGCAAAGCTTCAAGCTTTGCGGGCAAGTCCGCCCATTTCTCCAGCATTGCCGGTTTTTTCATGGAAAAGCGCGCCGTCTTCAAAAGCACGTGGTTGCCCGTGCTGTTCGCCCTGCCGCAGCTTCTGCTGATCTTCCTGTTCTTCTATTGGCCCGTGGCAGCGGTCATCAACTGGGCCTTCACGCTCGAACCGCCCTTCGGCGGCGCTGCGGAATTTGTCGGCCTTGCCAATTTCGAGGAAACCTTCCTCGATCCGCTTTACTGGCAATCCGTGCTCGTCAGCATGGTTTTCGCCATTGCCGGCCCGTTCTTCACCATCCTCATCGGCCTCGTTCTGGCGCTGTGCGTTGATCGCGCCCTGCCCGGCTCCGGTTTCTTCCGGGTGCTTTATATTCTGCCCTATGCCATCGCGGGTCCTGCCGCCGGCATGGCCTTCCGCTTCATCCTGTCACCGGAGCGTGGTCTCGCCGCCTCCCTCAACGCCTGGTGGCCGGATATCTGGAACCCGGCCAAATACGGCGAACATGCGCTGATCCTCGTCATCGTCATTTTCATCTGGAAATGGGCGGGATACACCTTCATCTTCCTGTTCGCCGGCCTGCAATCCGTGCCGCGCTCGCTGACGGAAGCCGCCGCCATGGACGGTTCCGGCCCCATCCGCCGCGCCATCGATATCCAGGTGCCGCTGCTCGCGCCGACCCTGTTCTTCCTGACCGTGATCATGATGACCGAAGGCTTTGTCGGCGCCGACACGTTCGGCATCGTCGCCATCACCACCGAGGGCGGCCCCAACCGCGCGACGGAAGTGATGGTCTACCGCATCGTCAGCGAAGCCTTCGAGGGGCTGAACTATTCCGGCGCCTCGGCGCAGAGCCTCGTCCTCATCGGCCTCATCATGGTTTTCACCTTCATCCAGTTCCGCTTCGTCGAGCGGCAGGTCCATTACAAGTGAGGCGGCGATGATCCAGCGCACCCCCTATGCCGACGCCCTGACCTATATTCTGATGGTCGCCGGTTTCCTTCTGCTCATCGGCCCCTTCGTCGTCATCATCGCCGGAGCGAGCCAGACGATAACCCAGGTCAACAGCGTACCGTTCCACTTCATGCCGCAGGGCGAGTTTCTCGCCAATGCCGAGACAGCCTGGAAACGCGCCAATCTCGGCAATGCGCTGTGGAACAGCATGATCATGGCGACGCTCGTCACGATCGGCAAGGTGGCGCTTTCGGCGTTTACCGCCTTCGCCATCGTCTTCTTCCGCTCGCCGCTCAAACATCTGTTCTTCTGGACGGTGTTCATCACCCTCATGCTGCCGCTCGAAGTGCGCGTCGTGCCGACCTATTCGGTGGCGGCCGATCTTTTTCAGCCGTTCCGTTCCATTCTCGGCCTGTTCGGCATCGAGGTGACGGTGGAGTGGAACCTTCTCAACTCCTATGCTGGCCTCACCCTGCCGCTGGTCGCCACCGCCACCGGCACCTTCCTCTACCGGCAGTTCTTCATGACCATCCCGGACGAGCTGGCGGAGGCCGCGCGCATGGACGGCTCGGGCGCGATACGTTTCTTCGTGGAAATGCTCCTGCCATTGTCACGCACCAACATGGCGGCGCTCACCACCATCATGTTCGTTTATGCCTGGAACCAGTATCTCTGGCCGCTCCTGATGGTCACCGACCCTTCCTACAAGACGGTGATGATGTCGCTGCGGGCGCTGTTGCCCGCCGAAGACGGCACGCCGGACTGGAACGTCACGCTCGCCGGCTCGCTCATCATCATCACACCGCCGCTTCTCGTCGTGGCCTTCCTGCAACGCTGGTTCGTCCGCGGTCTCGTTTCGTCCGAGAAGTGACGGCGCGCGGTTTTCAACAACAAGGTTTCCCATCATGGCTCAGATCGATATCCGCCAGGTCCGCAAATCCTACGGCAAGACACCCACCCTGCATGGCGTGGATCTCTCTTTCGAATCCGGCGAATTCGTCGTTATCCTCGGCCCCTCGGGCTGCGGCAAATCCACGCTTCTGCGCATGATCGCCGGGCTGGAAGACATTACATCAGGTGAAATCGCCATTGGCGGGCGCGTCGTCAACAGGCTCGAGCCGCGTGAACGCGGCTGCGCCATGGTGTTCCAGAATTATGCGCTTTATCCGCATATGTCGGTCGCCAGCAATATCGGTTATGCGCTGAAAGTCGCCGGTGTCGCCAAGGCCGAGCGCCTGCGCCGCATCGAAGAAACCGCAAAGATCGTCGGCCTTACCGATTTTCTGGAACGCAAGCCGGCCGCCCTTTCCGGTGGCCAGCGCCAGCGCGTCGCCATGGCCCGCGCGATCATCCGCGAACCGCAGGTGTTCCTGTTCGACGAGCCGCTCTCCAACCTCGATGCCAAGCTGCGCGTCACCATGCGCGCCGAAATCCGCAAGCTGCACCAGCGCCTGTCCGCCACCTCCGTTTTCGTCACCCATGACCAGGTGGAGGCGATGACGCTGGCCGACCGGCTGGTGGTGATGAACAAGGGCAATGTCGAGCAAGTCGGCCATCCGCTCGATATCTATCATCGCCCGGCCACCACCTTCGTCGCATCCTTCATCGGCTCCCCGGCGATGAACCTGTTCACGACAAGGGTCGAAGTCGAATCGCCTTCAGTGATGCTGGGCGGCGCGGCGGTCAGGCTCTTCCCGGAGACGGGTCTCGAACTGCGCGGCCGCGACGTGACGGTGGGCATTCGCCCGGAACAGTGCCTTGTCAGCAAGGAAGAAGGCGCGGGCGTACCGGCGATCGTCGATTTCGTCGAAGAGCTCGGCTCCGGCCGCATCGTGCATGCCGAGATCGCCGGCGAAACCTTCTCCGCCGCAATCGGCGAAGACCTTTCGGTCAAACCCGGCCAGCGCATCCACCTCACCATGCCGCCTGCGCAGCTGCATTTCTTCGACCCGGCCACCGGCAAGCGGATCGAAACGGAAGGAGCAGCCGAGGCCAATAACGTCGGCAAGGAGGCATTGCTGGCGGTCTAAAAGACAAGGCCTTTCGGCTTACCCCTTCACGCCTGACGAAATCATGATGGCCTCCGTCACGCGGCGCTGGAAGATGACGTAAGCGATGATGACCGGTAGTGCTGCCAGCATCGCAACGGCCATCAGGCGGGCATAAGCGACACCGAAGGCGTCGTTGACCTGGGTGATGCCAACGGGGATCGTCATCATGTTTTCCGAGGTGACGACGAGGAATGGCCAGAAGAAGGCGTTCCACACCGAAATGAAGGTCACGATCGCCATGGCGGTCGTGATCCCCCAGTTGAGCGGCAGATAGACCCGGAACAGGATCGTGTATTCGCCGCCGCCATCCAGCACCACGGCTTCGCGCATCTCCTTCGGCACGCTGTCGAAGAACTGCTTGTAGACGATGATGACGATGGGGGTGATGAGCTGCGGCAGGATGATGCCGGCCCAGGTGTTGATGAGGTTGAGGTTCTTCATCAGGATGAATTGCGTGACGACAAGCGTCTGCGCCGGCACCATGAAACTTGCCAGCACGATGCCATAGAGCAGCCGCCGTCCCGGAAAGCGGATCTGCGACAGCGCATAGGCGCACAGCATCGAAATGAACAGGACGGAGACCGTGACGATGACGGCGGTGCCTATGGAATTGACATACCAGGTCAGCAGCCGCGTGTTGAAGATGGCGTTCACATAGGCGCCCAGCTGGAACTCATCCGGCAGCAGCGATGTGTTGCCGGCAACATTTTCATCAGAGCGAAGCGACGTGACGAAACTCCAGTAGAGCGGAAAAATCCACACCAGCGCCGCCGAAAAGGTCAAAAAGGTGAGAACGATATTCTCAAGTTTTCGGGTCGGGCTCATGAGTTCCTCCGGATGCGCAGCAGCTGGAACTGAAGAACGGAAACGATGACGATCAGCAGGAAAAGCACGGTCGCAACGGCCGAGGCGTAACCGCCATTGTTCATCTGGAAGGCCTCCCGGTAAACCTTGAGGAGAAGCACGAAGCTGGAATTGAACGGGCCGCCGCCGCTCAGAAGATAGATCTGGTCGAATATCTTCAGCTGCAGGATCAGTTGCAGCGTCAGGACAAGGGCTGTCACGGGCCACAGAAGCGGCCAGGTGACGCGGCGGAAACGTTGCCAGGTCGTCGCGCCATCCAGCGCCGCCGCTTCATAAAGCTCGGCCGGAATATTGCGCAGGCCGGCAATGAACAGCAGCACGTTAAAACCGTTCGTCCACCAGATGGTGACAACAGCGACCATCGGCATCACCCAATAGGGGTTCTTGAAGACGGCAACCGGCTTGCCCGCCAGCAGCGAAATGACCGGCTGGAGAACACCGAATTGCAGATCGAGCATCCACGCCCAGATTTCCGTGACGACCGAAACCGGCAGCACGTAAGGCAGGAAAAACAGGCTCATGGCGATCGTCTGCCCGACGCCCTTCAGCCGGCTGACGGCGAGTGAAATCATCAGCGCGATGATGGTGGTCGGCACCACGGTCAAGAGGACGAAATAACCGTTGTTCTTCAGCGAGGTGACAAACAGCCGGTCGCCCAGCAGTTTCGCGTAGTTTTCAAACCCGATCCAGTTTCCCTCCCCGATCAGCGGCGCATCGGTAAAGCTGATGCGCACCATCTCGATCAGCGGATAAAGGAAGAAGGTGGCGAAGACGACGATGAATGGCGTCACCATCGACAGCGCGATCAGCGACTTCTTCCGCCGGTTTTCAATCATTGCCATGGAATGCCTCCGGGCCTCTGCGCATTGCGCGATGCCCTCCAGCCATTGGGACCGGAGGGCAGGCGTGGATTATTTGAGTTTGCCCTGAAGTTCGGACTGGATCTGCTCGACTGCTTCCGCGCTGCCGACAAAACCCTGGATGGCCGGTGCGATGACGTTGAGTGCCGCGTCATAGGCCGGAGAGGCAACCCCGGTAATCGTGGTCTTGGGGTCAAACACCGCCGCCTCCGCCAGCGTGGCATAGGTGGCGTTGGGCTGCATGGCCTTATATTCGGGGCTTTCGGTGATCGATTTATAGGCTGGAATATGTCCGGCATCGGCCCAGCTGATGGCGTGTTTTTCCATCCAGCCGATCACCGTCATGACGGCGGCGCGTTTTTCGCCGGAAACGGTCTTGTCGCCTTCATTGGGGATGGCAAAAGCGTGGGAATCCGCCCAGGTGGCGCGTTTGCCCATCAAAGGCGGCACTTCCACCGCACTCCATTTGAAACCGAGCTTGCCGTTCTTTTCCAGATCCTTGTAAGTCGGCACTTCCCAGACGCCATTCAGCTGGAAAGCGGATTTACCGGCGGAAAACAGCGCCACCGAGGCCTCATATTCCGCCTGTTCCGGCGCCCAGCCGTTTTCCCGCCATCTGGACATTGTGTCGATGGCTTTGGCGGCCTTTTCGGCATTGTCGCCGGCCAGAACCTCCTTGCCGGTGACGAGTTCGCCACCCTGCTGCGACAGCAGCGTGTAGAACACCCGCCACACCCCGCCTTCACCGCCCGACTGATAGGTGATCGGCGTCTCAACGCCATTTTCCTTCGCCCAGACGAGCGCCTTTTCGAAATCCTCGATCGTCTTTATGCCGGTCAGCTTGCCTTCGGCATCGAGATAGGGAGAGCCCTTCAGAAGATCGGCGTTGTAATAAAGGACAAGCGCGTGAATATCGAACGGCACGGCATAAAGCTTGCCATCCTGGGTGGCCGCCTCCACCGGCGCGCTGAAGAAGTCTTCCGTCTTCAGCCCGGCATCCTCAAGATCCTTCGCGGTGATTTCGCTCAGCACTTTTTCTTCAAGGCCAAGCGGCGCGCGCGACAGGTGATAGGTCATGATATCCGGCCCAGAACCCACCGCAGAGGCCGTTCTGACCTTGGTGTAAAAGGGAACGCCCCATTCCAGCGTCGTGCCCTTGATCTGGATATCGGGATGTTCCTTGTTGAAGGCCTCGATCAGCGCTTTCATGCGCACGCCGTCACCACCGGCCAGAAAGTCCCACCAGATGATATCCTGCTTGGCAAGCGCCGGCATGGCGGTCAAACCCAGAACCGTGCCGATAAGCAATGTCTTGATCAATCGCATCGTCATTCCTCCCGTTTCTTGAAACACCCCGTCAGGGGATGGTTTGCTGCATCGAAAGGCGCCTCCTCGCGCCTATCGCAACCTTTTGCCGTCGCTGTCGAAAACCAGAACCCTGTCGGGCGAGGCGCTGAGCGAGACGGACCGGCCATCCAGCTGTTCGCGGGAGCCCTGCCGCTGCACGATAAGCTCCTTTCCCGCCCCGGTGCGGGTGTAGAGGTAAGACAGATCGCCAAGCTCCTCGGCTACCTCGACGATGACGGGCAAGACGCCCTCATCCGTGATCGCCAGATGTTCGGGCCTGATGCCGATCTCCAGCCGCTGGCCGGGCGACACCGGCTGCGCCAACCGCGCTTCGAGAGGCCGCTCGCCGCCTTCGAGCGCCAGCGTCACGCGGCCATCACGCTGTTCCACCACATCGGCCTGCAGGAAATTCATCGCCGGCGATCCGATAAAACCCGCCACGAAACGATTGTCGGGATCGTCATAAAGCGTCAGCGGCGCCCCCGCCTGCTGCACGATGCCGCCCTTCAGCACGAAAATCCTGTCGGCAAGCGTCATCGCCTCCACCTGATCATGCGTGACATAGATCATGGTCGCACCGAGCTTGCGGTGAAGCCGCGTCAGTTCCAGCCGCATCTGCACGCGCAACTCGGCGTCCAGATTGGACAGGGGTTCATCGAACAGGAACACCTTCGGCTGCCGCACGATGGCGCGGCCGATGGCCACACGCTGCCTCTGGCCGCCCGAAAGCTGGGAGGGCCTTTTGTGCAGATGCTCGTCAAGCTGCAGGATACGGGAGGCCTCACCCACCCTCTCATTCACCTCCGCCTTCGGCCGGCGGGCAAGCCGCAGGCTGAAAGCCATGTTCTCGAACACCGTCAGATGCGGATAGAGCGCATAATTCTGGAAGACCATCGCCACGCCGCGATCCGCCGGTTCGACCGCGGTGACATCGCGGTCGTCAATGGCGATGCGGCCGCCACTGGTCTCCTCAAGCCCGGCGATCATGCGCAACAGGGTGGATTTTCCGCAACCGGAAGGCCCCACGAACACCGCGAAGCTGCCGGTCGGGATTTCCATCGAGACGTCCCGGATCGCTGCGAACGATCCGAAGGACTTGGCGATATTGTTGAGACGGACACCCATCACCGCCTCACTGAACCTTCAGGCGCAGCACATGGTAGGACAGGGCCGGCACGGAGCCTTTGAGCGCCCCATCCTCGACAGCGACGCCACTGCCCGGCACCGGCACGACGCGGTCGGGCTGGTCGGGGCCGTTTCCAACCCGCAGGTCATATCCCGCCATCGCAAGATGCAGGCTAAGGGTGGCGGATGAGAATCCGGTGAGGCTGACATTGATCTCCGCCGCCTCGGTGAGATGGCGGTTGAGGACAAACAGCGTCACCACGCCCTCTTCCTCGCTGAAGACCCCGGCAACATCGAGATATTTGACGTCATCAGCCGCGTTGCAATCGTAGGTCGGGCAATCCACCGCGACATTCAGCGCAACGCCACGACCATAAAGCGAGGCGAACTGATAGGGGTAATAGATCGTCTGGCGCCAGGCCGGCCCGTTCTTTTCCGCCCGGATGGGGGCGATGACGTTGACGAGCTGTGCGATGCAGGCGATGCGCACCCGGTCCGAGCGGCGAATGAACTCATTCAGCAGACCGGCAACGAAAAGCGCATCCTCGAAATTATAGGTCTCTTCCAGCAGGGCCGGCGCTTCCGGCCAGTCCCAGCTCTTGATGCGTTTGCTGTCGTCTTCGCGGATGTGATACCAGACGTTCCATTCGTCAAAGCAGATGGAAACATCATTCTTGGCGCGCTTCTTGGCCTTCACATAATCGATGACGCCGGCAATCGTCTGGATATAACGGCCGGTCTCTTCGATCTTGCCGAAATAATTCAGCGTGTCGCGGCTGTTATTGCCGAAATATTTGTGCAGCGAGATATGATCGACATTCTCGTAGCATTCCTCCAGCACCTCGCGTTCCCATTCGGGATAGGTCGGCATGCCGTCATTCGAACTGCCGCAGACGATCGCTTCAATTGTCGGGTCGAAGCCCTTGAAAGCCTTGGCGGTTTCATTGGCGAGCCGGCCATATTCCACCGCCGTCTTGTGGCCGATCTGCCAGGGGCCGTCCATCTCGTTGCCGAGGCACCACATCTTCACGCCATGCGGTTGCTCGGTGCCGTGGCTGCGGCGCAGATCGCTAAGCTCGGTGCCACCTGGGAAATTCACATATTCAAGGAAGTTGCGGGCATCATCCAGACCACGGGAGCCAAGATTGACCGCAAGCATCATCTCGATGCCGGCCATAGAGGCCCAGTCTGCAAATTCATTGATGCCGATCTGGTTGGTTTCCTTCGACCGCCAGGCGAGGTCCAGACGAATAGGCCGCTTGTCGCGCGGGCCGATACCGTCTTCCCAGCGATAGGCCGAAACGAAATTGCCGCCGGGATAACGGATGGCGGGAATTTTCAGGTCCTGCACGAATTTCAGGACATCCTTGCGAAAGCCGTTCTCATCCGCCTGCGGATGGCCGGGCTCGTAAATCCCGCCATAGATCGCACGCCCCATATGTTCGATGAAGGCGGAATATAGGCGATCGTCGATACGCCCAATCCGGAAGTCCCGGTGGACTGAAACCCGCGCTTTCATAGGTTCTCCTCCCTGCGCATTTATATCATTAAATATGGTATAAACCATATTTGATAATATAGTTGCCGAGGGAATCCGCGCCTGTCAACCGCGAAAATCATACTTTTAAAATTTGAAGGCTCAGTCTGCCGTGCGCAGGCGCAGGACGATGTCCTGATCGTAATTTCCGAAACCCCGGCCGAAGATATTCAACCCGCCTGGATGTTTCGCATCAGCCTTGACCTCGATGCGCAGGCGGATGGAACGATGGCTCACCAGATCGATATCCGCCAGCGTCACATCCGAAATGCGGGTGCCATCGACATAGGTTCCCTGCGCCGTGATGCGCCAGGTTTTGAGCATGCCATATTGGGAACCCGAGAGTTTCCACCAATCGGGCGTAAACACACCCCGCTTGTCCCCGAAGTCGCCCGGCGAGGTCCACACGCCGATCTCCCTGCCGTTGACGGATAGGGTTATGTCCGACGGCCAGTTGCTGTGCGTTCCCGGCACCTCGGAACTGACCTCCATCGAAAACTCGATTTCCTCGACGTTTCGGCCCTGAATCTTGGCATTATTGGGGAATTGATATTCCACGAAGCCCGACGTCAACCACAAGAGCGCCGTCTTCATGCGATCAGGATCCATGAAGGTATCGGGCACATCCAGAAGCCCGATAATACCGTCAGGCGAACAGATGCCGCAGGGTGCCGTTACCGAACTCTGGGTGTAAAGACCAAGCGGCATGGCCACCGCAATGTAATTGGAGGCCGCCGGTGTCTCGGGTTTTCGGAAGGAAACGATGAGTTCGTCGCAGGTGGCAAAGCAGATTTTCTGGCTGCCTTTGCGCGCCTTGCGCGTCTCGGTTCGCAGCAGCCCCGCCTCTTCAAGAACGGCCACGCCGGCGGATACCGTGGACTGAGGCAGGTCCAGCCGCTGCGCGATCTCGTTGACATTCAGACCGCTCGTCTCGTGCAGCAGCTTCAATATCTGCACGCGGATCAAAGATGCGGCCGCTTTCAGGACATCGAACTCTTTTTCAGCATCAACCAGGAGGAAATTGGGGGCCATTCTCTAATCTTCAGATTTATCGATCCAGATCAGGATTTCTGGCTTAAATACCCTGTACTTGTCCAGTGTTGTTTATCGTTCGGGCATATCCGAAGGTTAAAGACATGAAAAAGGCATCGTCACGCAGCTTTGGCCACGTGGCGATGCCCCTTTGTCGTCAACCGCGCTTGCGCAGGGTCCGCGTGCCGGTGTCGACAAGATTCTGCGCCGCTTCATCCACGCTGGCGCGACCGAAGGCGAGCGAATCGGCAATCGGACGCATCACGCCGCGGTCGAACTCATTGGCGCCGATGGGGGCGGGCTCCGGATAGGGATCGAGTTTGCCGGACAGGCTCTCGATATAATCCACCGTCTTGCGTTCGGTCTCGTTGAGGCTTGGCAACACCGCCTCACGCACCTTCTTTGCCGGCGGCACGCCGCGCTCGACACCCAGCACCTTGCCGGCATCGAGATCATTGACGAAGAAGTTGATAAACTTCGCCGCCGCTTCCGGATTGGTGGAGGTGGACGAAATGCACCAGATGAGCCCCGGCCGGTAATAATGCCCGGTCGGCTTGCCAGCCCCCTCACCCGGCAGCATGCCGATGGACAGCGTCTTCTTGTTCAGCGCCTGATAACCCACTAGCTGGTTGGAATAGGCAAAACCGATGGCAGAATTGCCAAGCGTCAAGGCGTTGGATTCGATGGTGTTGTCATCACGCGTCTGGATATCGGCGGAAACGCAGAGCTTGTCCTCGCGCAGCTTCTCCCAATAGGCGAACCATTCCTTGGCGTCTTCCTTGTTGAAGCCGATGGTGCCATCCTGAAACAAAAGCTTGCCGCGCTGGCGAAGCCAGACATCGAAGACATAGTGGTAACGCGCACCATAGGGCACCGCCCAGTAATTGCGCCGCGCCGGGCCGTTCTTCTTGAAATCGCGCGCCAGTTCCGCAAGCGCCGTCCAGGTGATCTGCCCTTCCGGCATGGAAACGCCGGCTTCCTTCATCGCTTCGGCATCATACATCATGCAGAAGGAGTTAAGACCGAGACCGACGCCGTAAAGCTTGCCGTCAATGCGGCAAAGATCGATCTCGCTCTTGCCGAAGCTGGAAAGATCAAGCGCCGAGCCGACGAACTTGTCCAGTTCCATGCAGGCGCCACGACCGGAATAATCGGCGATGGTGGATGGTTCCAGCTGGAAGATATCGGCGACATTGCGTCCGGCCATCGAGGTCGCAAGCTTGGTCCAGTAGTCGGAGCCGGCGATCATTTCGCCGCTGACCACCGTTTGCGGATCGGCCTTCTGGTAAAGGGCGATAACGTCATTGGTGCGTTTGTTGCGATCGGCTGATCCCCACCACACGCAACGAAGCCGGGTCTCGGCCGCCAGCGCGCGGAAACCGCCCGCCGCAACCCCAAGACCGGCCAGCGCCGCCGTCACCAAAAATCCACGTCTGTCGATAGTTTGCATCTGCTCCTCCCGCGTTTTGCAAATTTTTCACTGACTACTTAATTCTTGCAAATTTTCTGTATTTGCAATATTTGCATCATAATAGATTTTTTTGCAAGCGCAGGAGACGACATGAACGATACGCCCGACATCAGCCGCCCGCGCCAGTCGGATATCGCCCAGCGCGCCGGTGTTTCCATCAGCACCGTCTCTCGTGTTCTCGCCGGGGAAAAAGGCATCAGCGCTTCGATCCAGACAAAGGTTCTGGGGGTTGCGGCGGAACTTGGCTATCCGCTGCGGCCGGTCACCAGCCAGACCGGCGGCGTGCCGCTGGAAGGCAAAAAGGTTCTCGCCTTGATGTCCGCCGAAAGGGCAACCGGCGATATCGGCGCTTTTTATCACGATATTTTCGACATGCTGCGCAGCCTCGCCCAGACGGACGGGTTTGAACTCGATATCCGGCTGCTGCACCAGAAACAGGTGGATGACGCGCTGACACAGCGGGTCTGCGAGGCGGACGGTCTTCTTGCCATCGGCCTCGACCCTGAAGAGGAGATCATCCACCGCATCACGCAGGGTGTGCTGCAGCCGGTTCTGGTCAACAGCGCCGACCCCTCGATGACGCTGGATTGTGTTTCGCCCTCCAATTTTTACGGCGGTGCGATGGCGGCGCGGCGGCTTCTGGAACTCGGCCACCGCAAGGTCGCCTATATCGGCCCGCACCACCGCCACACCATACGCGAGCGCATGCGCGGCTTCCGCCACACCATCCTCGAACAGGAGGGAGCCATTTATGAGGAGTTCCTGCTGACGACGGTGGATAGCGGCTTTGGGCAGGCGGGCGACGCGGTTCGCCAGTTGTTGGCCAAGAACCCCGATCTGACTGGCATTTTCTGCATGAATGATGCGATTGCGCTCGGCGCGCTGGGGGCCGCGCAGGAGCTTGGCCTTGGCGTACCGGATGATCTTTCCATCATCGGCTTCGATGATCTGCCTTTTGCCGAACTCTCCACCCCTCGCCTCAGCACCATCCGCGTCGACCGCCGCGAAATTGCCCGCGAGGCCGTGGAACTGATGCGCCGCCGGCTGACGGAACCTTCCGCCAATGCCCGGCAGGTGCAGCTGGGCGTGCAGCTGGTGGAAGGACAGACCGCCGGACAGGCGAAAAAGACGGGAAAGGCGATACGTAATGCATGATGCGGCAAACAATGATCCGATGGCCCGTTTTAATCCGCTCTATGGTAATCCGCTCAGAACCCGCGCCGATGTCAGGAAGGCGCTGGATGATAGTTTCGCACCGCTTCTGCCCTATTTTTCGCAAAGCGGCGCAAGGGTGACACTCAGCGGCACTGCCGCGCATTTTGACCGGGCAGCGGCCGATCTGGAAGGGTTTGCCCGGCCGCTCTGGGGCATCGCCCCGCTGGCGCTCAGCGGCGACAGCTTCGAGCATTGGCCGCTTCTGGCAAAAGGCATCGCCAACGGCACCGATCCCGCCCATCCCGATTATTGGGGCGACGTGCGCCAGAAGGATCAGCGGCTGGTCGAACTTGCGGCTCTGGGCTTCGCGCTGCGGCTTGCGCCACAACATCTTTGGGAACCCCTCTCCGACGCGCAGAAAGACAATGTCCGCCGCTATCTGCTGACGGCGCGCGAGCGCAATTATGCCGATAATAACTGGAAGTTCTTCCGGGTGATGGTCGACATGGCGCTCGATCATCTCGGCATAGATTTCGACCGCAGCCTGACGGAAACTTTCAAGGCGGAGCTGGACGGCTTCTACATTGCCGACGGCTGGTATCGGGACGGCGATTATCGCCGCATCGACCACTATATCGCCTTCGCCATGCATTTTTACGGCCTGATCTACGCGAAACTCAGCAAGCCTGACGATGCTTACGCCGAACGTTACCGTGAACGCGCCCGCCTGTTTGCCGGCGATTTTGCCAGCTGGTTCGATGAGGATGGCGGGGCGCTCGCCTTCGGCCGGTCCATGACCTATCGTTTCGCCTGCGGCGGCTTCTGGGCCGGCCTTGCCTTTGCCGATGAAGAGGCCCTGCCCTGGGGCGAGATCAAGGGGCTTTATCTGCAGCATCTGCGCTGGTGGGCGCAAAAGCCGATCGCCGACCGCGACGGCGTTCTCTCCATCGGTTACGCCTATCCGCAGCTGACCATGTCGGAAAGTTACAATTCGGCCGGTTCGCCCTATTGGGCCTTCAAGGCCTTCCTGCCGCTCGCGCTGCCGGAAAGCCACCCCTTCTGGCAGGCGGAAGAAAAGCTGCCCGAAACCTCCACCAAACCACGGCCGCTCATTCATCCCGGCATGGTGATGATGCGGACCAAAGGCAACGTCACGGCACTTTCCAGCGGGCAGGAAACCCTCTCCATGCGCGGCGGATCGGAGAAATATGCCAAATTCGCCTATTCCTCCCGTTATGGTTTTGGTGTGGAGGTGGATGAGCGCGGCTTCAAGACCAATGGTTTTGACAATATGCTGGCCTTCTCTGACGACGGCCTGCATTACCGCGTGCGCGAAACCAACGAAAAGGTTCTGCTGGCCGGGGACAATCTGCGGGCCACATGGAAACCCTTCCCCGATGTCGCGGTTGAAACGACGCTGGTTGCCGCCGGCGACTGGCACATCCGGCTGCATCGGATCACCAGCGCCAGGCCACTTTCCGTCACCGAGGGCGGCTTCGCCATCAATCGCAACGACGGCGACAGCGATGCCGTAACCGAGACAGCCGGCCATGCATCGGCGGATTGCGGCACCGACATTTCCGCGATCATCGATCTCGGCTCCGTCATACCCCGTCAGGGCATCGCACTGAAGGCGCTGCCCAATACCAATCTCATCAATGCCAAAACCACGGTGCCGCAATTGCGCGGGGACATTCCAGCTGGCGAAACTCTGCTTGCCTGCGCCGTCTTTGTGGGGCTGACCGGGCCAGAAAGCAAAAAAGCCCTGGCAGCTGTTCCAGCGCTCCCGGATATCAAGGCGCTCGACCGCCTGTTTGCAGAGCACGGCGTCCCGGTCAGCAGCATGGCGGCGACGGGAGAGCCACGATGACGAGCCCGCTTCCGCGTCTCAGCCTTGCCATGGACCCGGAGCGGACGCAGCATGTGCTGACACCACAGGCGCTCGACAGGCTGTCGCAGAGCGTCGATATCATCGATATCAGCCGGATCCGCGACTTTCACGATCCATCGGTAAAAGACCAGCTGGAACGGACGGATATTCTCCTGACCGGCTGGGGCTGTCCCGATATCGGCGCGCGGGAACTGGCGTTGATGCCAAAGCTCAAACTGATTTCCCATGCCGCCGGCACGGTGAAATATTTCCTCTCGCAGGCGGTCTTTGAACGCGGCATCACCGTGTGCAGCGCGGCGGAAGCCAATGCGCAGCCGGTCGCCGAATTTACGCAGGCGATGATCCTGCTTGCCGGCAAGCGCGTATTCAGCTTCCGACGGCTTTATGGAAACGATCGCGGGCGGGAAAACGTCGATCACCTGCAATCGCAGGCCATCGGCAATCTCGGCCTGACGGTCGGGGTGGTCGGCGCGTCGCGCATCGGGCGTCGGGTCATCAATCTGCTGAAACCCTTCGATCTCGACATCATCCTTTTCGACCCGTTTTTAAGCGCAGCAGAGGCGGAGCGCCTTGGCGTGCGGCTGGTATCGCTTGATGCGCTGATGGCAATCAGCGACGTCATTTCGCTGCATGCGCCGTCGCTGCCGCAGACCCGGCATATGATAGGCGCGGAAGCGCTTGCCCGGATGAAGGACGGCGCAACCCTGATCAACACGGCGCGCGGTGCGCTCGTCGATGAAGAGGCGCTGCTGGCGGAACTGAAAAACGGGCGTATCGAAGCCGTCATCGATGTGACCGATCCGGAAGTGCCTCCGCCGGACTCTGCCTTCTACAGCCTCCCCAACGTCTTCCTGACACCGCACATCGCCGGCGCCGTAGGCCTCGAACGCGCCAGGCTAGGGGACATGGCAATCGCGGAAATCGAACGCTTTTGCCAGGGCGCGGCACTTGAACAACAGGTGCGGCCGGAACATCTGGAACTGATCGCATGAGAATTTTCGAGCCGGGCCTCTGCTCCGTTACCTTCCGCTCCCTGACGCCGCTGGCTGTCATCGACCTTGCCGTCGCAAACGGCATCAAGGCAATCGAGTGGGGCGCGGATATCCATGTGCCGCCGGGCGATCTCGAAAACGCAAGGGATGTGGCCGAGCGGACCGCCAAAGCGGGCCTGACCGTCTCTTCCTACGGCTCTTACATCTTCGCGCCGGATTTTACGCGGGAAGATTTAACCGCTGTCCTCGAAACCGCCAGAGCGCTCGACACCGGCCATATCCGCATCTGGCCGGGCCAACGCAAACGGCCCTCCACCGACTACTCTCCCGCCGAGCGCCGCAGGGCCACCGAGGCGCTGGCAGAAATCGCCCGCCATGCGCAAGATTACGGCATGACGATCGGGCTGGAATATCACCCGAATTCACTGACGGACACCCTGCCCTCGGCCCTGCAACTGGCGCAGGATTTGGCCATGCCCAACCTCTTTTTCTACTGGCAGCCGGCACCCGGCCTGCCGCTCGAAAAGGCTCTCGCTGAAATATCGGAAATCGGCTCACGCATCTGCCATCTGCACGTCTTTGCATGGCTTGCCGACACCAGCCGTCTGCCGCTTGCCGACCGCGCCGATTATTGGCGGTCGTGTGTCGAGGCGTTACCGCAGAGCGAATGGACGAAACCGGCTTATGCGATGCTGGAATTCGTCAGGGGTGACGATGTCGGCCAGTTTGCGGAAGATGCGGTGACGCTAAGCGAGATCCTCGCCGGTCATACCGATTAGTGCACGATTGCAACCTCACACGCGACGTAATCCTCGGCCCTATGCCGGGGATCTAATCACGTTGAACAAATCAACACTTTGAAAATCCTCGGGACAGGCCCGAGGATGATAACGCAAGCTTTGCGAACTTCGTTAGCCGCCCTGTGGTGAGACAGCTCTCACCCACCCACTCTCATATCCGCCGCCCATCCGCCCCGAACAGATGGGTCTTGGCCAGATCGAATGCAAAGGGAATGGTCTCGCCGATGCGGATCTGGCGCTGGCCGTCCAGCAGCACGGTGGCCGGTTGGCCGTCCGGGGTGTTGGTGTAAACCACCGTCGAGCCGCCCAGATGTTCCACGAGCTGGATGGAAGCTTCGCCGAGCGAGGATTGCGCCTGCGGGTTGACGTGTTCGGGGCGCACGCCGAAGGTCAGCGGTTCGCCATCCTGCGCCGCAACCGGTTTTTCCAGCACGATGCGCTGGCCGGCCACCTCAATGGTGCGGTTGGAACTGTCGCCTGAAACCACTTTGGCGGAGAGGAAGTTCATCTTCGGCGAGCCGATGAAGCCGGCCACGAACTGGTTGGCGGGATTATTGTAAAGATCGAGCGGGCGGCCGACCTGCATGATGCGGCCGTCACGCAGCACGACGATCTTGTCGGCCATCGTCATGGCTTCCACCTGGTCATGCGTCACATAGATCATGGTGCTGCCGAGCGTCTGGTGCAGCTTGGCGATTTCGACGCGCATCTGCACGCGAAGTTCGGCGTCGAGGTTGGACAGAGGCTCATCGAAAAGGAAGATTTTCGGCTCGCGCACGATGGCCCGGCCGATGGCGACGCGTTGGCGCTGGCCGCCCGAAAGCGCCTTCGGCTTGCGCTGCAAAAGCGGGCCGATCTGAAGGATATCGGCGGCCTTCTGCACCCGCGCCTCGACTTCCGGTTTTTTGTAGCCCGCCGTTTCCAGCCCGAATGCGAGGTTCTTGTAGACACTCATATGCGGATAAAGCGCATAGGACTGGAAAACCATGGCGATGCCGCGTTTGGAGGCGGCTGTTTCGTTGACCCTTTCGCCATCAATGCGAAGATCACCCTCGGAGATTTCCTCCAGCCCGGCAATCATGCGCAAAAGCGTGGATTTGCCACAGCCCGAGGGGCCGACAAAAACGGTGAATTCACCCGGCTCGATCTTCAGATCGATGCCGTGAACGACCGGAAAAGCGCCGAACCGCTTGACGATTTTTTCCAGAGTAATGCTGCTTGCCATGCTGTTTCTCCCGACTGTCGCGCCGCGCCAAGGGCGGCCGCGACAGTGTTGATGGTCTTATAAAATATTTTCTCGGTTCAGCGTTTCATTCCCGTCGTGGCGATGCCTTCGATCAGCAGCCGCTGGAAAAACAGGAAGAACAGGAAGACCGGCACCAGTGACAGGTTGGACATGGCGAAAAGCGAGGTCCAGTCCGAGCTGCCGGTGGAATCCACGAAGGATCTGAGGCCGAGCTGCACGGTGTAGGTGTTGATGTCGTTCAGATAGATCAGCGGACCGAAGAAATCGTCCCAGGTCCAGATGAAGGAAAAGATGGCGGCCGTCGCCAGCACCGGCAGCGACAGGGGTAACATGATCTTCCAGTATATGCGGAAGGGCGAGCAGCCATCCATGACAGCCGCCTCGTCCAGTTCACGCGGGATACCGCGGAAGAACTGCACCATCAGGAAGATGAAAAAGGCATCCGTCGCCAGATATTTCGGCACGATCAGCGGCAGCGAGGTGTTCACCCAGCCCATTTCCAGAAACAGGATATATTGCGGGATGAGCACGACATGATAGGGCAACATCAAGGTGCCGAGCATCAGCGCGAACCAGAAATTGCGCCCACCGAACCGCAGCCTTGCAAAAGCGAAGGCGGTAAGCGAGCAGCCGACCACATTGCCGATGGTGGCGAGCACCGAGATGAAGAAGGAGTTCCAGAAGAACTGCCCGAAACTCACCTGCAGCCCGGTCCAGCCGCGGATATAACCGCCGATATCGACTGACGAGGGAATGAGCGAGGAAGAACCGAACAGCTCATCCTGCGGCCGGAACGAACCTGAAATCATCCACAGGATCGGATAGAGCATCGCAAAGGAAGCAATGATCAGCGCGGTGTGGAGCATCACCGATTTCAGCGGCGTGCGTTGCGGGCCTTGTCCGGGCCGAGGGGCGGTAACAGCGTCAGTCATCGTAATGCACCCAGTATTTCGCGCTGAGGAACGAGAAGGCCGTGAACAGCGAGATGATGATCACCAAAATCCAGGCAAGCGCCGAGGCGTAGCCCATGCGGAAGAAACCAAAGGCTTCCTGATAGAGGTAGAGCGTGTAGAACAGCGTCGAGTTGATCGGCCCGCCGGTGCCTTCGGAAATGATGAAGGCGGGCGTGAAGGCCTTGAAGGCATCGATCGTCTGGATCACGGCGTTGAAGAAGATCACCGGCGTCAGGAGCGGCAGGGTAATGCGAAAGAACTGCCGCACCTTGCTTGCACCGTCGATTTCGGCGGCTTCATACATATCCTGCGGGATTTGTCTCAGACCCGCGAGGAAGATGATCATCGGCGAACCAAACTGCCAGACCGACAGGATGACCAGCGTGTAGATCGAATAATCCGGATTGGAAATCCAGCTCGGTCCTTCATAACCGAAAGCCTGCCACAGGATCATGTTGACGAGGCCGTCAGAGGCGAAAAGCTGGCGCCAGAGCACGGCAATGGCCACGCTGGAACCCAGCAGCGACGGCAGATAGAAGATCGCCCGGTAAAGCGTCAAACCCTTGATGCCGCGATTGAAGGCGAGCGCCACCAGCAGGGCGAAGATGAGCTTCAGCGGCACGGACAGCAGCACATAGGTAAACGTCACCTGCATGGCCGCTGCAAATTTAGGGTCATCGGTGGCGATGCGCACATAGTTCGCTGCCCCCACCCAGTCCGGCGACTGCAACAGGTCATAATTGGTGAAAGACAGGTAAAGCGACGCGAGCGCCGGGCCCAGCGTCAGGCCGAAGAAGCCTATCAGCCAGGGCAGGAGAAACAGGTAGGCGTGAATATTGCGGTCGAACATCCGCTTCACGCTGCCCCGCTTCGGGAGAGCCGCGCCACGGCTCTCCCCCACAAGAGTTTCAGATCGAAATGCCATACGCAATCACTTCCGTTTGATAACGGTTTCAGATTCCTTGACGAGGCGGTCACCGCCCTCTTCAGGCGAAATCTTGCCGAAGCCAACTTCCTCCGCCGTGCGTTTCAGGACAAAGGCGAACTCGCCTGCACCCGGGGGTGGCGCCGGCGGCAGATCGCCGACGCCGGGGGTAATCTCGGCGATATATTCCACCATGCTCTTGCTGACCTCATCGAGCTTGGGGGTAAGCGCGTTACGCATGGATTCCGAAGCGGGAACACCGCGTTCAACGCCCAGAATATCGATGCCCTGCGGGTCGGCGACCAGGAAGTTGATGAACCCAACCGCCTGCTCGATGCCGGCGCTGCCATTGGCGACGCTGATGAGCATGGAAGGTTTCAGATAGTGGCCGGAAGGGCCATCCTTCGTGCTCTTCGGATAGGAGCTTATGGCAAGCTTGGCCTTGTTGAGCTTCTGATAACCGACGAACTGGTTGGAATGGGCGAATGCGGTTGCCGCCTTGCCCGTCGTCAGCGGGTTGGTTTCGATATTGAGCTGGTCGAGCGCCTGCACATCGGCCGGCACACAGGCGCCGCTCTTGCGCAGATCCGCCCACAGGGTGAACCACTTGGTCGCATCAGCAGGATCAAAGCCGATACCGCCATCCTGCGTGTAGAGCGATTTGCCGTTCTGGCGCAGCCAGTTCTCAAAGCTCGGCTCCACGCCGCTGGCATCGGCCGTGGCATAATAACCGGGTTTCGGCTTGTTCTTGCTGAGCTTGGCGGCGTTTTCGGCAAACTCCTCCCAGGTCTGGCCGATGGATGGCGGTGTCGCGCCGGATTTTTCCCAGGCCGCCTGATCGAAGAAAACGGCGCTGGAATTGACGCCGAGATTAATGCCGTAAAGCTTGCCATCAACCCGGCCGGAATCGATGTTCATCTTGCCGAAATCTTCGATCTTCAGGCCCTTGCCGATATATTCATCGAGCGGCGCAAGCGCGCCGCGACGGCCATATTCGAAGATGTAACGATAATCCATCTGGATCAGGTCAGGCGCGTTGCGGCCCGCCACCTGCGTGGCAAGGCGCGGCCAGTAATCACTCCAGCCGGCAAACTCACCGGCAATATCGAGATCCGGCTTGACCTGCTTGTAGGCCGATATCGCCTTGTTGGTGCGATCGGCGCGTTCCTGCGACCCCCACCACAACATGCGAAGGCGCGCGGCCTGCGCCTGCGCCGACCCTCCTCCCAATGTTGCAAGCGACAGGGCCGCAAGCCCTGCTGAAAGCACACCTCTCCTGTGAAGCATCATGGGCATTGGCAACTCCTCCCTATTGACTGCCAATTGATGATGAACGTAAACGACACTTGCCGTTTTATAACTAATTGGTTACATGGGAACACTGATCGCAAACATTGTCAAGCGGGTGCTGAAATGGAAGAAACGACAAAAAACCAGCCACTCGATCCGGCTTTGGAAAAAGCGCCTGCGCCCAAGCGCAAACGCGCCACCGCACAGGTGCGAAACCCTGAAAGAACCCGGGCCGCCATCCTTGAAGCCGCCCGCCGCGAGGTGGCCGCCAAGGGGCTGGCGGGGGCACGGATAGATGTCGTCGCCCGCCGCGCCGGCACCAACAAGCGGATGATCTACCATTATTTCGGCGACAAGGATGCGCTTTATCTCGCCGTTCTGGAAGATGCCTATCGCCATATTCGCCACACCGAAAGGCGGCTCGACCTCACCCGCAAGCCCCCATCGGAGGGGCTGCGGGAGCTTGCGCTTTTCACCTGGCATTATTTCCTCGATCACCCCGAGTTCCTGAGCATCCTCGCCACCGAAAACCTCAATAAAGCCCGCTATCTCAGGCAATCCCCGACAATTGCCGCCATGCATTCGAATTTCATTTCGGAGCTGGAAGAGGTGCTGCGGCGCGGCCGTGACACCGGCGAGTTCCGTGACGGCCTCGATCCGATCGACGTCTATCTGACCATCGCTTCACTCGGTGCTTTCTATCTTTCGAACCGGTTCACGCTCTCGACGATCTTCCAGCGCGACCTGACCGACCCTGCCGAACTGGAAAGATGGGGCCAGCACATCGTCGACACGCTGCTTGCTGCAGTGCGGCCAGTCTGAGCCGGCAGAACCGAATTCTCGTTTAACAACAGCAACGACGCGCTTTCGCATCCGCGAAGCGCGTCGTTTTCTTTTGCGGCGCGGTGAAGAAGCCAGACTCCGACCTCTCTCGAAATTTGAATTTTGTCCGCCAAAAACACCTTGACAGATCGCATCCTTCACGACCACAAATAACCAAATGGTTACAAATTGCCATGTTTGACGGAAGCGGCTTTCGGGAAAAGGCCGCCTTGGGAGGAAATTCATGAAACGTATCGGCGTCATCATGCACGGCATCACCGGCCGCATGGGTTACAACCAGCATCTCGTTCGCTCCGTTCTCGCTATTCGCGATCAGGGCGGCGTGCTTTTGAAGAACGGCGAAAGGGTCATGCTTGACCCCATTCTGGTCGGCCGCAACGGCGCAAAGATCGAGGAAATCGCGAAAAAGCATAATGTCGCCCGCTGGACGACTGATATCGATGCGGCGCTTGCAAACCCTGACGATACGCTGTTCTTCGATGCCGGCACGACGCAGATGCGCGGCAGCCTGCTGGAGAAAGCCATCAAGGCCGGCAAGAACGTTTATTGCGAAAAGCCGATTTCCGACACGATGGAAGAGGCGCTGGCGATTGCCCGGCTCGCCGAAAGCGCCGGCATCAAGCACGGCGTGGTTCAGGACAAGCTGTTCCTGCCCGGCCTGCGCAAGCTCGCCATGCTGCGCGACAGCGGATTTTTCGGCAAAATCCTCTCGGTGCGCGGCGAGTTCGGGTACTGGGTGTTCGAGGGCGACTGGCAGCCGGCGCAGCGCCCGTCATGGAACTACCGCCTGAAGGATGGCGGCGGCATCATTCTCGATATGCTGTGCCACTGGCGTTATGTGCTCGACAATCTGTTCGGCCCGGTAAAATCGGTGAGCTGCCTCGGCGCCACCCATATTCCGGAACGTTTTGATGAGCAGGGCAAAGCCTATAAGGCGGATGCGGACGACGCGGCCTATGCCACTTTTGAGCTGGAAGGCGGCGCCATCGCCCACATCAATTCCTCATGGGCGGTGCGGGTGCGCCGCGACGATCTCGTCACCTTCCAGGTGGATGGCACCCATGGTTCGGCGGTGGCGGGCCTGACCAAATGCTTCACCCAGCACCGCACCAATACACCGAAACCGGTGTGGAACCCCGACCAGCCGCAGACCATCGATTTCTACAAGACCTGGCAGGAAGTGCCCGACAATGTAGTCTATGACAACGGCTTCAAGGCGCAGTGGGAAATGTTCGTGCGCCATCTGGTGGATAATGACCCATGGCCCTACGGGCTGATGGAAGGCGTGAAGGGCGTGCAGCTTGCCGAACTGGGGCTGAGATCGTGGAAGGAACGCCGCTGGCTCGACGTTCCCGCAATCTCTTGAGGAGGCTGACGTGAGCGAACTCAAGCTACCGAAGGACGACCGTAGTATCGAGGTCTACAAATTGTCCGGCACGCCCGTCGCGGTTGAAAAACGAAGTGCTGCGGATTTCAACCGCGTCGCTTTCGCCGCCGCCCATGTGGTGGCCGATCCGTTTGCCGATAATGACCCGTGGCTGACGCCCGCCATTGACTGGGATGCGACGTTGCGCTTCCGTCACCGCCTGTGGGACCTTGGCCTCGGTGTCGCCGAGGCGATGGATACGGCGCAGCGCGGCATGGGGCTCGCTTGGCCGCAGGCGCAGGAACTCATCTCCCGTTCGCTGAGGGAAGCAGCCAGCCGCAAGGATGCGCTGATTGCCTGCGGTGTGGGCACAGACCATCTTGATAGTCGCGGTTATGATCTAAACCAGATTATCGACTCCTATCTGGAACAGCTTGATTTTGTTCAGGGAGAAGGCGGGCGCGTTATCCTGATGGCAAGCCGCGCGCTGGCCGCTGCTGCCCGCTCGCCGGATGATTATCTCAAGGCTTATGCCAGGGTGCTTTCCCGCGCCGAGCAGAAAGTGGTGATCCACTGGCTGGGTGAAATGTTCGATCCCGCGCTTGAGGGTTACTGGGGTTCCGGCGACCATATGACGGCCATGGAAACCTGCCTTGCCATGATCGAGGAAAATGCCGACAAGATCGACGGCATCAAGATTTCGCTTCTTTCCAAGGAGAAGGAAATCGCCATGCGCCGCCGCCTGCCCTCCGGCGTGCGCATGTATACCGGCGACGATTTCAACTACGCCGAACTGATCGCCGGTGACGAACAGGGCCATTCGGACGCCCTGCTCGGCATATTCGACGCCATTGCGCCGGCTGCCTCCAAAGCTCTCGCCAGCCTGAAGCGCGGCGCGGACAATGAATTCTTCGATATTCTGGAGCCAACGGTGGCGCTGTCGCGCCATATCTTCAAGGCCCCGACGCGCTTCTACAAGACCGGCGTGGTGTTCCTCGCCTATCTCAACGGGTTGCAGGAGCATTTCACCATGGTTGGCGGGCAGGAAAGCACCCGCTCCACGCAGCATTTCGCCGAGCTTTTCCGGCTGGCGGACAAGGCCAATGTGCTTGCCGAACCGGATCTCGCAACGCACCGCATGAAGGCGTTTCTTTCGGTCCGGGGCATTGGCTGAGGCAGCAGAACCAGGGGAGATATCGATATGAGCCTTGAAGGCCTTTCCATCAATTTCGCCACCGTGCGCCAGGGCGGTGCTTTTGGCGCCATCGTTGATGCCTGCCTTGCCCATGGCATCACCACCATTTCGCCCTGGCGCGAACAGGTGCACGGCGTCGGGCTCGCGGAAGCCGCCCGCATTGTCGAACAGAACGGCCTGCGCCTCAGCGGCCATTGCCGCGGCGGTTTTTTCCCCGCCCCCGATGCGGAAGGCCGCCGCCGTGCCATCGAGGATAATAAACGCGCCGTCGATGAAGCGGCCGCCATGAAGGCCGATTGCCTCGTGCTTGTCGTGGGTGGCCTGCCCGCCGGCTCCCGCGATCTGAAAGGCGCGCGGCAGATGGTGGAAGACGGCATGGCCGAACTTCTGCCCTATGCCCGAGCCGCCGGCGTGCCGCTTGCCATCGAACCGCTGCATCCCTTTTACGCCGCCGAGCGCGCCTGCTTCAACACACTGAAACAGTCGCTTGATCTCTGCGACCGGCTGGGGGCCGGCACCGGCGTCGCCATCGACGTCTATCACGTCTGGTGGGACCCGGAACTGGAGGAGCAGGTGGCGCGGGCCGGCAGGAACGGGCAAATCCTTGCCCACCACATCTGCGACTGGCTGGTGCCGACCACCGACCCGCTCAATGATCGCGGCATGATGGGTGACGGCGTGATTGACCTGAAGGCATTTCGCGGCATGATCGAGGCTGCCGGCTTCCACGGCCCGCAGGAAGTGGAAATCTTTTCGCATCGCTGGCAGGCGCGGCCAATGGACGAGGTTCTGTCCACGGTGGTCGAGCGTTTCAAGACTGTTTGTTGAGATATCCGGGAGAGAGACAATGCCTGAAAGGGTGAAACGCAAACGCTATGCGCTGGTCGGCACCGGCAATCGCGGCACCACCATGTGGGGCCGCGAACTTCTGGCCGGCTGGAGCGATTATGTCGAGCTGGTCGGCATTTGCGACCTGAACCTGATGCGCGCCGAACGCGCCCGCGCCATGATGGGTTCGAACGCACCGCTTTATGACGATTTCGACCGGATGATGCTGGAGCAGCGCCCGGAACTGGTGATCGTCTGCACGCCTGACGATACGCATGACGACATCATCATCCGCGCGCTGGAAGGCGGAGCCGATGTCATCAGCGAAAAACCCATGACCACCACCCCGGAAAAGATCGACCGTATTCGCGCAGCGGAGGCCAAAAGCGGCCGCCGGGTCGATGTGTCCTTCAATTACCGTTTCTCTCCCACCGCCGCGCGGATCAAGGAACTGATCGACGACGGAGCCATCGGCACGGTCACGTCAGTCGATTTTCACTGGTATCTCGACAACCAGCACGGCGCGGACTATTTCCGCCGATGGCACGCCTTTACCGAACATTCCGGCAGCCTGTTCGTGCACAAGGCCACCCACCATTTCGATCTCTTGAACTGGTATCTCGATTCCGATCCCGTCGAGGTAAAGGGTTTCGGACAGCTGCTGCATTACGGCAAGAACGGCCCGTTCCGCGGAACGCGCTGTCGCACCTGTCCGCACAAGGATGAGTGCGATTATTTCATGGATCTCGGCGCCGATCCTTTCCTCGATGCGCTCTATGAAGATCCGTCGAGCATTGACGGTTATATGCGCGATGCCTGCGTCTTCCGCGAAGAGATCGACATCCCCGATACGATGAGCGCCTCGATCCGTTATGCGAGCGGCGTGCAGGTGTCCTATTCGCTCAACACCTATATGCCGATTGAAGGTCATCACATCGCCTTCAACGGCCATAAGGGCCGCATCGAGATGCGCCAATATGAAAAGCAGCCCTGGACGGAGCCGCCGGCCGATGAAATCCTGCTGGTCAAAAGCTTCGGCGGCGGTGTCGAGCATATCTGGGTGCCGCATGAGCCGGGCGGCCATTATGGCGGCGACAACCGCATGCGCGACATGATCTTCAAACCGGGCTCGAATGACCGGCTGCGCCAGCGGGCAGGTTCACGCGCCGGCGCCATGTCGGTTCTCTGTGGCGTGGCGGCGCTGAAGAGCGCCCGCGAGGGCGGCTCCGAAGCGGTGAAATCACTGCCGCTCTAGAATCTTCGGCGCGCGGCCGCTTCGATAGCGGGCCGCGCGCTGCAACTGGCAAAAAGAACGGACGATATTCCGCAGATTACGTGCCTCTTCCATCCCGATAATATGATCATCGGGGGAAGAGAGAGTGAATTATGTCCAGTTTTGAAGCCTTCGTTCCGCTTATCATCATCGGTGCCAGCCTGTTTGTTTTCTTCAAATGGGTGGGACGCGATATGAACAGGGACGAGAAAAAACCGCGATCCCGCCGCTGACGTATGAACAGCTGCCATAACCCGGCACAGCTGCGGAACCTCGCGCTTCTGCCGGCGTTTTCCTTCCAAAGGAGAACAGGCCATGATGCAGCAGAAAAAACCGAAGACAGACGAAAAGAGCCCTTCCAAGGCCGGCGAAATTCCGCCAGCCGGCCCGCACGCCAAACCTTCGCTTACCGATTATGACAAGACGCCGGGCGCAGGCAGCCTGCCGGATGGCGACAACGCGAAGGATGTTTCGCCTGGTGCCGGTTAACACGTATCCCGTGCGGCTGGCAGCTACAGGGCATCGCGGAAAACGTTTTAAAATAATTACTTACAAGAAATACTAAGATAACTTAACGTATTTTCCACCGCGCCCTCGTTGCAAAATTGAAAATTCCGGCTATATTTGCCCAATCGACCATTGCTTGTGACCGACGCTCCAGCCTCCGTGCTCTCGTTGGATTTCCTCTCAAATAATCGATCCAATCCCGCAAGGTATCGCGGGAACCACAACGATTGCTACGAAAGGAAATCGTTATGAACACTGGTACTGTAAAGTGGTTCAACGCCACCAAGGGCTTCGGCTTCATTCAGCCTGACAACGGCGGCACGGACGTTTTCGTTCACATCTCCGCAGTTGAGCGCGCAGGTCTGCGTTCGCTGAATGACGGCCAGAAGGTCACCTACGACATCGTTCAGGACCGTCGCTCGGGCAAAAGCTCCGCCGACAATCTGCGCGCTGCCTGATTTGTCATTCGCGCCGCTGGCGTTAACACGGCAGCGGCGTAATGATTCTGAGAGGTCGGGTTAAGCCCGGCCTTTTACTTTTTTTGGCCATGGGAGGCTCTCATGCGCAAAAATCTTTACCGCTCCGGCGATGCGATTGTCCTCAAGGCGGGCGTCCTTGGCAGCAATCAGCCCAGCGGTCCTGGCCGGATCACAATGGTTCTGCCGGAAACACAGGGTTTGGTTCGTTTCAGGGTTCGTTTTCAGAACGAGAACTTCGAACGGAACATTGCGTCCGATGAAATCGATACCGCTTCGTCCTCATCGAGAGGAATGGATGCGGAAAGTTTAGCACCCCGTGCTTCGGGATCCAGCTGGATCAACTCGAGCACGATCAAAGTCAGAAAATAGCAGCGACGGCTGCTTTTAAGGAGATATTTTGCAGGTCATCGTCAGAGACAACAATGTCGAGCAAGCGCTTCGCGTCTTGAAGAAGAGAATGCAGCGCGAGGGTATTTTCCGCGAAATGCGTGCTCGTGAAGCTTACGAAAAGCCGTCGGCAAAGCGCGTTCGTGAAGAAGCCGAAGCCGTTCGCCGCCACCGCAAGCTGGCGAGAAAAAAGATGCAGCGCGAGGGACTGCTGCCGGCTCCTAAAAAGGCTGCCCGCACCCGCTAATTGCTAATCCTGCCTTCCCGCAAAGGAGAACGTCATGACCGAACCAAAAGAGGCTGTTTTCAAACCCGAAAAACTGTCCTCTCAGGATAAGGCCTCGATGACGGACAAGGCGGCAAGACAGATTATCACTGCCGAATCCGACCAGCGTACGCGCAAGACGGAACGGCTTCGCCAGCTTCGCGAAGCGCAGGAGGCGGCAACCGCCGCCACTTCGCACCCACCTGCCAAAAGGCCATCCGGTAAAAAATAGCGCCGTTGCGCATTTTGCCGTCGTCTACTCGAAAAACCTCTTGAACCTTATACGCAACAGGCGCACCTTTCGCCTGTCAGCAACCTGTTGAAGGGCGCTGGTGATTGAGGACAGACAGTCCTCGCCCCAAACGAAAGGAGGACGTAATGTCTTCCGAGTTTTATTCACCAAGTCTTTCACGCAACCTCGTCCGCACCGGCGGCGCGGGGTATCGGGAAAATGCGTCGCTGCGCCTGCTTCTGAACGCAGCCGAAGAAACGGCCATCCGCCAGGATCGCGACGCTTATTTTGCAGCTTTTCCGGATTTCGGCGTCCAGACCGACGTGTCGAAGAGAAGCGTTCCAGCGGGCCGCATTCGCCTGTCCAAACCGACCCTGTCCTTCGGGAAACAGTCACTGACGGGACCATCCTTGTCCTGACGGTGAAACTGCTTCCCACCCCTGCCCGCCTTGAGCGACGATGCTCAAGCGTCATATCAGATACTGCTTCAACACGAGGAGAACACCATGGCCAAGGGTCAATTGCGTAGCAACAAGGAAGTCCGCAAACCAAAGAAGGACAAGACCAAGGCTGCAGCCGCAGCGCCGACCGGTTCGCAGGTCAAGTTCGCAAACGCCACGACGGCGGACGGCAAGAAGAAATAACGGGGGCGTCTCACGTGGCTGCCGGCAAATTATGGAGGGTAAAACATCCTTTTAATTACCGGACTTGTTTTGGCCACATTGCCCACCTATATAGCTCATATGGCAACTGCTGGTGAGCGCGAATGAAATTGTCGTTCGCAGTTGTTTTAGTCGCTTTAGACTTTTGACCACGGATGTACTGGCACTGGTGTTGAAAGCGATATGAGGAAGGTCGGTGCAATATTGCCCCGGCCTTTTTTGTTGCCTGCGATGCTGCGGATGACAGATGCCGCAGATTACAAATATCTCCGAACGTGCGATAGGCAGCCGAATTAACTTGCCTATCAGCCCCAAAGGGCGCACGATTCCCCATCGGTAATTTATGGGCGTTACCGCCGTCAGGCTGATATGCCGTCCCAAAGCCCCCGTCCTGCGCATGTCGTTGACCGACAGGACTTTTCGCAATTTTTTAAACGACATGCACGGCGGCATCGGCCGGGACACCGGAAATGGTTTTCCTTGGTATCGCCCGTCGTTTCAAAACGTTGAAGCGTCCTTGCATGGCGTCCGGAAGGACGCGTGACGCTCCGGCTTTGTGTACTCCACAGAAAGGAGGATGTCATGTCTTCCACTTGCGACAATTGCATCATTTCATCACAAGACCTGAAAATGCTTCAATCGGTGCTCGAAAGTCTGGGTTATGACCACCACCTCGTCGATGACGAGGCTCTTCTTTACAACAATGCGGCCCGCAAGGTGATACAGCTGTTTCAGGACGGGTTGACCGACCCGGACGATCTTTCGGGCGAAATGCTTTTTCTGTTCGGCGTTCACAAACATGAACGCGTGAAGGCCTGGAAGCCGCTGCCGCGTTACGCGATCCAGGGCCTGCCGCCGCTTTATCGATGATGGAAATGCCCTCGTGCGTTGCATGAAGGGCAACCTTCAAAATCACCGATGAAAATAACGGCTTGGCAAATGCCTTATATCAGGCAAGACTGAAATGGAGCGTCCTGCATGCGTTCACGCGCAACACGGGACGCTTCCCGTATGGAATTTGCAGCATCGGACATTGCAGAACCGCGACTGGCTTGCGGCAATGTCCTGACCGGGTTTCATATCGGCAAGTTTTGCGTCTGCGTGGAGGGTGGAGTATGACGTATGACTGGAGCGGCCGCAGGATGCGGCGTATGCGAGCGGCGAAACTGACGATCATCAGCCTCGTCGCGGCTTTCGTGCTGACGGCTCCGATCTTTGCGCATTACTGAAGCCACGCAAATTTAACGTCCGATCAAACCGTCTGGCTGATTTTGGCCGGCTTTTTTCAGGCGGTTCTTCACCCATTTCTGAACGGGCTGATCATAATGCACCGTCAGCCACCATGACAGGCAGGTCGTCCCGACCAGGAAAACGATACCGGCCGGCAAAGCCATGTTCGTCCCGTCAACCGTGGGTATCAGAAGCTCCGTCCAGGCCAGAAGCGGAATATGCAGGACATACACCGCATAGGACGCCGTGCCCAGAAACGCCGACACCATTGCCGTCCTGCGGCCCGGAACCGTCTGGCTTGCGACAAACAATAACAGCGGCCAGATGAGCAGCACGACCATAAGATCGAAGAATGGTCGAAGCTCCCGCGTCATCGGCACGGCGAGGATGAAGCAGACCAGCAGAAGACAAAGAACAGCCTGTACCGGCCGCAGCTGCGGCACGCGGTTGCGGTAACGATAAATCAGCACGCCGATGAAAAACGAGAAAAATACCCGTCCCATGCCGGCATACATCTCATGCCAGCGAAAACCCGCATGCAAGCGGCCAAACTCAGCGGCGGCCACCATCAGCACAATGGCGCTGACGGCCAGCACCGCAGCCGTCTGTTTCGCCGTCGCCCGCACGCCCCAGCGGGCATAAAACACATTCACCACCAGCTCGTTGAACAGCGACCATGCCGGGCTGACGAGAAACAACGCGCCGTTGAGGGTGAGCGTGAAGGGAGCCGGCAGAAAGAGAAGCCCCGTGACCAGAGCGAAAGCCAGCTCGCCCGGCTCGATATGCCGATGAAGATCATCGATCGGCGTTGGCAGGCCCAGCACATAAAGACAGATGAAGTACGCAGCCATCAGGGCCAGCGCCAGGCCGTAAAGCGGATAAAGACGGGCAAAGCGCGCCTTCATGAAAAAGCCGGGGGAAATCGCCCCCTCGAGCAACTTCCTGCTATAGGCATGCGCCAGCACGAAACCGCTTAAAGCAAAGAACAGATCCACCGCGAGATAGCTCGACGCCGTGCTTTTTCCGAAAAGCTGCTCGGCATGACGGTGAACGATGAAGAGGGCAGCCACACCCCTTACGCCGTCGAGCAATATGAAGCGTTCCGGGGATGATTGGACCATGATATTGGGGCTCGGTGGGGCTGAACGATATTATTCCGCAAAAACGAGGTTTACCGCGCAGCGGCTCATCGCTTCCAGTCACAAACTGTTTAACGCAGCATACACCGCGCAATATTATGAAACACTTCCCCTTGGCCGACACTCTTCCGCAGACGTGAAAGGCATGCTACGTCCGGATGTCATCGATGCTTTGCCCTTTGACTTTGCGCATCGCGCCCCGCGAAAACCGGCTTCGATTTTTGTGAGGGATACCCCGGGCGCAAATTAGGATCGGGCGGATCGGAGACAGGTAACTTTCGCGGAGTCCCATTATGTCCAGCATTGCAGACCGTATCAGAAAAATCATCGTGGACCAGCTGGGCGTAGACCCCGCCACGGTCGTCGATGACGCCAATTTTGCTGACGATCTCGGTGCTGATTCCCTCGAAGTCGTTCAGGTCGTCATGGAAATCGAAGAGGAATTCGGCGTGGAAATTCCCGATTCCGCCGCAAACACGATCCTGACCGTGGGTGATGCCATCCGCTTCATCGAAAAAAACAAGGCTTGATTTTGGGCCTGCCCGGCAGTGGCGGGTTTACCCCCCGCTAACAGCGCCGCAACGGGTCAGGTTTCGACGCAGGCGGCGCGGCCTGTGCCAGACCGTGATATTCACCACAGCGACGGCTAGAAAGACGGCCGGGCGTCATCCTCCCGGCGTATCTTTCGCTGGGCGCAAAAGATATATGATAAAATTAGTCATGTTTATTGCCACGGGGTGATTTTTCACCTATGCAGCCCGGGATCGCTCAATCCTTCCGACCGGGAACCCGCCTCATGTGGAGCAAGCCCACGTCCCGCGCACTTATCGATGACGCCGTACAGCTCTATTATGAGGAGCTGTGCAAGGCCATGAACCGGCGCGGACACACGACTGCCATTTCGCAGGAGATCGTCCACGATCTTTACGTGCGGCTGACCGGCAAACCCCGGCTTCCCGAAAATACCTCGCTCATCCGCGCCTTTCTGGTGCGCGCCTGCGCCAATCTCGGCATCGACCGCCGCCGCCGCGAACAATTCGAGCGCAGGCTGTTTTCCGGCAGCATGGAGGAAGCGCTTGCCGCGCCACAGCCGGTTAATGATGCCGATAGCCTCGCCGACCGGGAACATCGCCTGAAAGTGCTGCGCCGCGCCGTCATGTCGATGTCGCTACAGCGCCGACAGATCTTCCTTGCCAGCAGCATCGGCAACCTGAATTCGGTCGATATCGCCGCGCGAAGCGGCATCAGCAAAAACATGGTCGATCGTCATCTGCGCAAGGCCTATCTGCATTGCCTTGAGTGCCTGGAGGAAACGCTGTGACGGGATCGGCAAAAAGCGCCTCGACGCTGCGCGAAGAGGCCGTCGACTGGTTCCTGCAACGACGGGAAAGCCCGGACGACCTTCTGCTGGCTGCGCATTTCGATGCCTGGATCGCCGGGGATGAACGACATGCAAAGGCTTATGAGCGTGTCCGATGTCTTATGGGCGACGCCGGCGCCCTTCTGGCGGGTGATCAGGCGTTTCTGGCAAAGGCAACGCGCCGGCGCGGCGGCAAAGCCAAAGCGGCGGCGGCCACCATTGCCGGCGTCTCGCTGCTTTCCGCCTTTTACCTTACCGACATGCCCATGCGTCTGCGTTCCGACCATATGTCCGGCACGGCGGAGCAACAGGTCGTTACGACACCGGATGGTTCGACCGTCACCCTGAATGCCCATTCCGCGATTGCACTGCGTTTCTCGAAAGAGGAGCGGCGCGTTGTGCTGCTGCGCGGGGAAATTTTCGTTGAAGTCGCCCCCGATGCGGCGCGGCCTTTTTCAGTCGAGGCGGCAGGCGGCACGACAACAGCGCTCGGGACAGCCTTCGATGTCGATATGCGCAACGAAGCGACGAGCGTGACGGTGCTGGAACACAGCGTGCAGGTGGAAACCGGCAAGCAGGGCCAGAACGGCCGGGTTCATGAAAACCAGCGCGTCGATTATTCGCCCAACGGCCAGCTTGGCAGCATCGAAACGGTCGATCCCTCCTCCGTCGCCGCCTGGCGCAACGGCCGCTTCATCTTCGAGGACAGGCCGCTTGCCGAAGTGGCGGAAACCTTCGAGCGTTATCTTCCCGGCCGCATCGTCATGACGCGGGAGGGCCTGCGGCAAAAGCGGCTGTCGGGCAATTTCGACCTTTCCAACCCGAATGCCGCTCTTGCGGATCTGGCCGCCGCGCTGGAAATCCGCCTCATCAAAGCCGGCCCTTATCTGACGGTTCTTTATTGAGTGAAATTTTTTCACCGGGGGTGTCCTTAAAAAACGGGCCCATTCGTTCGTGGAGCAGAACAATATCTGCCGCCCCGGAGAGGTGCCCGAAATGACCAGACCAGAACCCGCTTTCCGCCACAGGACACGCGCCCGCGCATCATTATTTTCCCTTTTGCTTGCCAGTGCGGCCATGGCGGCTATTCCCGCACAGGTCTTAGCGCAGCAAACCCAGAAGGTGGCGATCAACCTGCCCGCCGGCAACATGGCGACCGCGCTTAATCGTCTCGCCAGCCAGTCCGGCCTGCAAATGGTCTATGACGCCTCCGTTGCCAGGGGTCTGAAAAGCGCTTCCGTATCGGGAACCATGACGCCGTCCGAGGCGCTGGAGCGGCTGCTTTCGGGAACCGGCATTCGTTACCAGTTCATCGGCGAAAAAACCGTCCGCATGGAAATGGCCAACCGTTCCGCCACCGCCTCCGAAGGCGGTGAAAGCACCGTGCTCCAGCCGATTACACTCAAGGGCGGACGCGTCTTCAACGGCGATGCCCCAAGCGTGGTCGAGATCGATCAGGCCGCCATCGAGGCCGCGCAATCCAACTCCCTGCCGCAACTTCTTCAGAAAACCCCGGGCGTCAGCGCCAGCGGCGGCGTGCGCTCGCAAGGGCAGTCCACCTCCATTCGCGGCTTTGCCCGGCAGTCCGACGTGCGGCTGCTGCTGGATGGCGCACCGAAGAATTTCGAGCGTTACGACCAGGGTACCGTCTTCATCGATCCGGAACTGCTCAAGCGCGTGGAAATCCAGAAAGGCGCGACATCCGTCCGTTATGGCAATGGCGGCTTCGGCGGCACCGTCATCATGGAAAGCAAGACGGCTTCCGACATGCTGAAACCGGGCCAGAGCTTCGGCGCATGGGGCAAGACCAGTTTCCAGTCAGCCAACAAACAGAAGCTCGGATCGGCGGCGATCTATGGCAAATCCGATTTCGGCGGCCCGGTGACCTATGACGGGCTTGCCTCGATCATCTGGCGCAAGAGCGACAATATGCGCGTCGGCGGCGGTCAGGTCTATGACGCGTCCAACGACAAGATCACCTCCTTCTCCGCCAATGCCGGTGCCGCCTATGACGGCCATGAGTTGCGCGCTTCGGTCATTTACGGCAAATCTGGCGATTACGGCCCGCTTGCCGCCAATCGCGGTGATCTCGGTCTGACGGCCTATTCCATCAAGACCTATGGTTATGATCTGGCGCGGCTGAGGGCACTGGCCTGGCGCGACATGGAGGATTTTTCCTCAACGCTGAAATATTCCTATGACGGTGACAGCGACCTTGTGAATTTCAAGGCGATGGCGAGCTTTTCCGCCACCAGCCTCGACATGACCCGTCCGGCCATTCCGGGTTTCGTTCCGACAGGCTCGCTCGGCGGCATGCAGGACGACACGAAATATACCGACTTCAAGCTTGAGGCGGAAAACACCTCCAATTTCGAGCTCGGCGGCGTGTCCCATGTCGCCAATTATGGCGTGCAATATATGCGCCATGAGCGGGACTCGTGGATGTATGACATCGCCAACCGCACCAGTGCCCAATATAATTACGGCCGTTATGCCTCATGGATCAAGCCGGAAGGCAAGCAGGAAACCATCGCCGCCTTCTTCCGCGACGAGATCAGCCTGACCGATACGTTCAAGGTGACGCCGGGCATCAGGTTCGACCATATCCGCTCGCAAGGCGTGCCCAATGCCGCGCCGCGTTATAACACACCGGCCGCCGGTCACGATTATTCTGCCGTGTCGCATAGCGGCGCGACGCCGGCTCTCAGCATGCGCTGGGAAGCGGTGCCCGGCACCACCTTCTTTGCCGACTGGGCCTATGCCATGCGCGCGCCGGTCATTGACGAACTCTATTCAAGCCAGAGCCTGGCAACCACGGCGTCGGGAACCTCGCGTAACCTGAAGGTCGAGCGCAACAACAACTTCAATCTGGGTGTTTCCCAGCGTTTTGATGACGTGTTCCAGAACGGCGACAGCCTGACGGCCTCGATCGGCGGCTTTTACAATAACGTCACCAATCCCATCACCCGGCGGTTCGGCAGCGCCAACCTTGCCCGCGTCAAGAATGTGCCCTTCTACTGGAATACACCGTCCTACAAGATTTACGGCCTCGATGTCTCGGCGAGCTATGATTCCGACTACATCTTCGGAAATCTCGGGGTTTCCTGGATGAACGGTTCCCGCAACGGCGCGATCAACGATGTCTATGGTCCAGATACCTATATGAACGACCTGTCGCCGCTGACCGCCAACCTTCAACTGGGTTACAAGCTGCCGGACTGGGATCTGGCGCTGAGCTGGAACGGCCAGTTCGTGGCCCATCAGGAGCGCACGCCCGTCAATCAGGGTACTGGATATTTCTACGCACGGCCCGAAAGCCTGGGTTACGCCGTGCACGGCATCGCTATCGACTGGACACCGAAGGAAGGCATGATGGCCGGACTGGAAGTGCATGCGGCAGTCGAAAACCTGTTCGACAAATATTACTTCCCCTATCTCAGCGACGGCATCGCCGCCCAGCCGGGCCGTAATTTCAAGCTGTCGATCAGCCGCAAATTCTGATCCCGGAAAACCAAAGGGGCGGAAACCGTTTCCGCCCCCCTCGCCCTTTTTTCACCCCGCAAGCAGATTTTCGGCATAGGCCATCATCAGCGGCCCGACGCCTTTGGCGTCATCGGAGACAACCGGCTCGGTCAGGTAATAGTCCGGAGAGCCATCACGATAATTGCCCTCGAAGCCGCCAAGCCCGGCAACATGGACGATGCCGGTTAGGCGGACGACACCCTCTTCATCGGCCTTGAGCCGCGTTTCCAGCAATGCATCAAGCGCCCGGCGGCCAGCCGCGCGGGCAACATCCGCCTCTTTACCTGACAAGAGCCGCAACCGGCTCGCCCGCAGCAAGGCGTAAGCGAACATGGCCGAGGCGGAGGTTTCCTCGTAATTGCCGGCAAGGGCCGGATTATCGAGCACCTGCATCCACAGACCGTTTCGCGTCTGCCGCGCAATAAGTCCCGCCAGAAGCAGACGCGTCTTTTCCCGAAGCTGCGCCGTGCTGTCATCATCCGGCAGGATGACCAGCGCATCCACCAGCGCCATGGCAAGCCAGCCCACCGCACGCGCCCAGATGGCCGGCGATTTGCCGCTTGCGGGATCGGCCCAGCGCTGCTCGCGGCTTTCATCATAGCCATGGACATAAAGTCCGCCGGCATCCGCCGTCAGTGCAAGCGCGGTTGCGAATTGCCGAAGTGCATCGTCGATCAGTTCAGCGCGGCCTGTTGCCTGCGCATATTCGATCTGGAAAGGCAGCCCCATATAGAGCCCATCCAGCCAGACCTGATGCGGATAACGCTTCTTATGCCAATAATTGCCCGCCTTGATGCGCGGATGGCTGTGGAGCTGGCCTGCCAGATGTTCCGCGGCGGCCAGATAACGCGCCTCACCCGTTTCCGCCGCCAGCGGAAAGAGGACACGCCCGGCGAGAACATGATCGATATTATATTCTTCCGGCGCGTAACCGGTAAGCACTCCATCGGCCGATATCTGCGCATCAGCCAGACGATGAAGATGTTCACTCCAGCGCCGGTCTCCGCTCGCCTGGAACAGAAGCTGCAGCCCCCGATAGATACATCCATCCTCATAACACCAGCTGCCACCCTTGTAGTGCCGATATCGGTTTGAGAATTGATCAAAATAATCAGTGGCTTTCATGAGTTTCCTCAACGAGATTACAACACCTGCCAGCCCGACTTGCCAAGACCCTTCAGTCAGGGATGATGGGTTTGCCCTGCCCCATCGTCTCGACGGAAATTATGCCGCAGCTGACGGTGGCAGCTTGAACAGCGCCTCAGGATTATCCACCAAAGCACGTTGGCGCGCAGCGTCATCCGGCAACCAGCCGAGAACCAGTTCCGCAAGACGGGCATCATCGGGATAGGCTGAAGTCTCCCTGATGGAATTATGTGGCCAGTTGGTGCCCCAGACGATGCGTTCCGGCGCATGGGCCGCAATCACCCGCGAAAAGGCGGCGACATCTTCATAGGGCCAGCTGTCACGCGAACTTTCATAGACGCCAGCGAACTTGAACCAGAGATTGCCACGGTCGATCAGTTTCAGAAGCGCCGCCATTTCTGGGCCATCGGTCTTGATGCCCTTGAAAAACTTGCCATGGTGATCGAACACCCAGCGCGAGCGGATTTTCTCAAGACGCGGCAGGTGATCGAGCAGCGTATTGCCATCAAACTGCACCGCCACCATCCAGTCGGCGGCATGCGCCCGCTCGTCCACAGCTTCCAGTTCGGACAGGTTCACCGCACCGCCGGGCAGATCCATGATGCGCGCCCCGACGGCACCGGCAGCGGTGAGGCTTTCCATGTCCTTTTCGGTGGTTTTCGCATCGATAATGACAACCGCGCGGGCCGCCTCGCCGATTTCAGCAACGCAGGCAAGCGTATTGGCATTGTCACGCTGGTGCGCATTGCCCTGGGTGATGATGACCCGGTCGATGCCGAGCCATTGCATCAGCTTCCGATAATCGGCGGGACCGGGAAGCGAGCCCGGCGGCAGGCCCGGCCCGCCCGGCAAGGCGGGGTAGCCGGGCAGATAAAGATGCATCTGCGTATCGACGGCACCCCTCGGAAAAGCAGGGTTCGGCGCTTCACCCGTCAGCTGGCGTTCAAGCTCACTCATGCGTCCGGCATCCTGAATTCGGTAAGGGCATCCCGGTTGATCTCGATGCCGAGACCCGGACCATCGGGAATGGCGACAACGCCATTGACCGCCTCGATCGGCTTGCTCAAAACCGCCTGCCGGAATGGATTATAAGTGCGGTCGAATTCCATGACCGGCTCTATCGGATTGACGCGAACCGGATCTGGCGTCATCGCCGCCATGAATTGCAGCGCGGCGGCGATCTGCACGCCGGTGCCCCAGACATGCGGCACGATGCGCACGCCATGTAACGTGGCAAGCGTGGCGATCTTCTGCGTTTCGGAAAAACCACCGCAACCGCAGAGATCGGGCTGGAGAATATCCACGGCTCCGGCGGAAAGCGCCTGCCACATGCCGTAACGCCCATGCCAGGTCTCACCGCCCGCAACCGGGATCGGCTGGCCGGCCCGCACGCGGGCATAGGCATCCAGCTGTTCGGGAACAACAGGCTCTTCGAACCAGTCGATGCCATAATCGGCAGCGCGGTTGCCGAGCATGATGGCTTCGGTGATGGTATAACCGTGATTGGCGTCGATCATCAGCCGCATATCCGGCCCGATCGCCTCGCGCACGGCGGCGATGACCCGGAGGTCTTCTTCGATGCCGAAACCGATCTTGATCTTGCAGGCATGGAAACCTTCCGCCCGGCGCTCCGCCATCTCGGATGCATTATCGGACACGCGGTCGACACCATCGCGCTTGAAGCTGCCGGTGGCATAGGCGCGCACGCTTTCGCGCCAGCGCCCGCCAAGCAGCATGGAGATGGAAGCACCGTAATGTTTGCCCTTGATATCCCAGAGCGCAATATCAATGCCAGACAAGGCGGTGAGACTGAGGCCGCGCTGGCCCTGATCGCGCAGGGCATTATAAAGCACGGCCCACAGCTTTTCGGTCTGGCGCGGGTCCTGGCCGATAAGCCAGCCGGCATAAGCCTGAACCACGGCGGCGTTCGGTCTTGCCGGGCCGAGGCATTCGCCCCAGCCGACCGTTCCGTCATCGCATTCGATCTCCACCAGAATATGGGCGCGACGATCAAAGCGCATGGAAGCGCTTTCAAACGGCGTGTCCAGCCGGTGTTCGAGCAGATGCGTGCGCACCGCAGTGATTTTCATGACTCCCCTCCCGTCATGCCGTGATCAGGCTTTACGCTTCTGCGTGCCAATCAGGGCTTCGAGCATGCCGATTTCCTCATTGGTCAGGTCTTTCAGCGGCGCACGCACCGGCCCGGCGTTGAAGCCCTGCAGGCGCACACCGGCCTTGACGGCGGAGACGGCATAACCCTTGGCGCGGTTGCGGATCGCCATGAACGGATAGAAGAAATCCGTCAGGATGCGTTCGCAGGTGGCGCGCTCGCCGGCACGCAGCGCCGCATAGAACTCATTGGCAAGGCCGGGTACGAAGTTGAAGACGGCCGAGGAATAGGTGGTGAAACCGGCGCCGAGATAGGCTTCAGCAAACAGTTCCGCCGTCGGCATGCCGCCGAGATACATCAGGCGGTCGCCCATCTTGGCGGTGATCTGGCGCACGAGGCCGATATCGCCGGTGCCATCCTTGAAACCGACAAGGTTCGGGCACTCGTCACAAAGACGCGCCAGCGTATCGGCCTGCAGCACGGAATTGTCGCGGTTATAAACCATGACGCCGATGCCGACCGACTGACACACCTTCTTGATATGCGCGTAAAGGCCTTCCTGCGGCGCATCGATGAGGTAATGCGGCAGAAGCAGGATACCATCAGCACCGACCTTTTCGACCGAGCGGGCAATGTCGACGGCGATCTCGGTGCCGTAACCGCAGCCGGAAACGATGGCGGTTTCGCCGGCCACTTCCTTGGCGGCGGAAACGATGGTGGGGATTTCATCCGGCTTCAGCGAGAAGAACTCGCCAGTACCGCCGGCGGCAAACAGCACCGGCGCTTTATAACCGGCGAGCCATTCGACATGCGCCCTGTAGCTATCGGCCGCAAAACGACCCTCGGCATCGAAATGGGTGACCGGGAAGGACAACAGACCGGAGCCGAGCGCCGTCTTGATTTGTTCAGGGTTCATCATCGAAATTCCTCTGCAAGTTCACTGACTGAAAGCCACCTAAGCCGCTTGCCGCATCTTTGTCAACAATTCATCATACATCTTGTATGATGAATTTCGAAAATCTGTGACAGATTAACGCGCCAGCCAACCGCCATCGACATTGAGAATGGCGCCATGCACGTAATCCGCCGCCGGCGACGCCAGAAATACCGCCGCGCCGGCAATATCCTGCGAGTGCCCCCAGCGACCTGCCGGAATACGCTCGAGGATGGCCTTGTTGCGGGCGGCATCCGCACGCAGCGCCTCGGTATTGTTGGTTTCGATATAACCGGGGGCAATGGCATTCACATTGATGCCCTTGGCGGCCCACTCATTGGCCAGAAGCTTGGTGAGACCGGCAACGCCATGTTTCGCCGCCGTGTAGGACGGCACGCGGATGCCACCCTGAAAGGATAGAAGCGAGGCGATATTGACCACCTTGCCGGAGCGGCCTTTCGCCAGCAGCTCTTTCGCGAAAGCCTGCGTGGTGAAAAACAGCGCCTTGAGATTGACGTCCATCACCTCATCCCAGTCGAGTTCGGAAAACTCGACGGAATCGGCGCGGCGGATGATGCCGGCATTGTTGACGAGAATATCGAAACCGGCGTCGGCGAAGCTGTCCTTCGCCGCCAGCGGATCGGCGAAATCGATGAGCAGTGCGCTCGCCTTGTCGCCTTCCTTTGCGATGATATCAAGCGTTTCATCCGGCGCACGGCGGGCGGCGCAGACCACCTCTGCGCCAGCGGCGGCAAGACCAACAGCAATCGCCTGGCCAAGACCGGTATTTGCGCCCGTCACAAGCGCCTTGCGCCCTTCAAGCGAAAAGGGGTTTCTCATTTCAGATCCCCCGGCTGGATGAAGTCCATGTCGGTATAATCGACATTGTCGCCGGCCATTGCCCAGATGAAGGTGTAAGAGCCGATGCCGGCGCCGGAATGGATGGACCAGGGCGGCGAAATGGCGCCTTCTTCGTTGGAAATGAACAGATGGCGGGTCTCCTGCGGCTCACCCATCAGGTGCAGCACGCGCGACTTTTCATCCATGCCGAAATAGAGATAGGCCTCCATGCGGCGGTCGTGAATATGCGAGGGAATCGTGTTCCAGACCGAGCCGTCCTCAAGCATGGTGTAACCCAGCACCAGCTGGCAGCTTTCCATGACCAGCGGGTGGATGAACTGGTTGATGGTGCGCTTGTTGGAGGTTTCCGTCGCGCCGAGCTTGACTTCCTTGCTGTTGGCAAGCGTCACGAGCTTTGCCGGCAGGCTGCGATGCGCCGGGCAGGAAGTGATGTAGAATCGGCCAGCGCCGTCAAAGGTGACCGCGCCGCTGCCCGCACCGAGGTAAAGCACATCGCCGCGATTGAGCGTGTAGGTCTCACCGCCCGCGCTGACGGTGCCGCTCTCGCCGATATTGACGATGCCCATTTCGCGACGATCGAGGAAGGACGGCGTCTTGGTTTCTTCCACCTTGTCCAGCGTCAGCGGCGCGCCATCAGGCACCGCGCCACCCATGACGAACCGGTCGTAATGGGTATAGATCAGCCTGATTTCACCGGAACGGAACATGTCGTTGGCGAGGAAATGCCGGCGGAGCCCTTCGGTGTCCAGCGTTTTTGCATATTCCGGGTTCACGGCCTGCCTTGTTTCGACGGTCAACATCAAACTCATCCTTCATGATTGTTGCGTATGGCACATAATATATGTTATCCGCTTTTTGTACGATCTGTATGACAAGGTCAAGAGGCGCCGCCATATCTCGACTGCGTCGGAGACGGCAAAGCTGAGGGAGAATGGCAATGAAACGGCTTCTTGTTACCGGTGCGGCGGGCCAGCTTGGCCGCGTCATGCGTGAACGTCTCGCACCGATGGCCGAGATATTGCGTCTTGCCGATCTCTCCCCGCTCGATGCGGCCGGTCCGAACGAGGAATGTGTGCAATGCGACCTTGCCGATGCGGATGCCGTGAATGCCATGGTTGCGGGTTGCGACGGCATCGTTCATCTGGGTGGCATATCGGTGGAGAAGCCCTTCGAGCAGATCCTTCAGGGCAATATCATCGGGCTTTATAATCTCTACGAGGCCGCCCGCGCCCATGGCCAGCCGCGGATAGTCTTTGCCAGCTCCAACCATACGATCGGTTATTATCCCCAGACCGAGCGGCTCGGCCCCGACGTTCCGGTGCGTCCGGACGGGCTTTACGGCGTCTCCAAATGTTTCGGCGAGAACCTCGCCCGCATGTATTTCGATAAATTCGGACAGGAGACGGCACTGGTGCGCATCGGCTCCTGCACGCCGGTGCCCAATAATTACCGCATGTTGTCCACCTGGTTTTCATACGATGATTTCGTGTCGCTGATCGAGGCGGTGTTTCGGGCACCAGTGCTCGGCTGCCCGGTTGTCTGGGGGGCCTCGGCCAATGAAGCCGGCTGGTGGGACAATTCGCATCTCGGTTTCCTGGGCTGGAAACCGAAGGACAATGCCGAGGCCTTCCGGCAGCATATAGCCGAGACCACACCGATGCCGGACCCGAAGGATGCGTTGGTGCGGTTCCAGGGCGGCACGTTTGTCGACAACCCGATCTTCAAGCAAGGCTGAGTGATCAGCGGGATTGCAAGCCGGGCAGCGAATAACGTATCGAGGACATCCGGACGCAACCCCGCACCCTTTTTAGAACGGCGACACAGATGACAAAAGCGACAACCTCCGAACCGGCAGCTCCACAGGGCAGAACGCTTGTGGTGAAGGTTTCGGAGGAACTCCGCAGCCAGATCGCCAAGGGCCGTTACAAGACGGGCGACCGCCTGCCATCGGAAGCGCAGCTGACGCAGGAATTCGGCGTGAGCCGCACCGTGGTGCGCGAGGCAATTGCCTCGCTGCGCTCCGACGGCCTGGTGGAGCCGCGTCAGGGCGCAGGTGTTTTCGTACTGGAGCCCGCGCCCACCGAGCGGCGGCCTTTCCACAATATCGATCTCGCCCGCGTCTCGTCGCTGATCGAGATGCTGGAATTGCGCACCGCCGTGGAAGGCGATGCCGCCGGCCTTGCCGCCATTCGCCGCTCACCGGCGCAGGAAGAAAAGATCATCGAGGCCTTCGACGCTTTCCGCGCCAGCGCCGCCAGGGGCATTCCGACGGCCGAGGCCGATTTTGCCTTTCATCTCGCCGTGGCCGAAGCGACCAACAATCCCCGCTTCAGCGAGTTTCTGCAGGTGCTTGGCCCAACCGTCATCCCGCGCCGCGCCGTGGCTGATAATGGCGCAGAAACCGTGCTTTCACCCGCCGATCTCAGCCGTCTCGTCGGCGAGCATGAAGCGATCCTGATCGCCATACAGGATGGCAACGAGGATGCAGCGCGCAGCGCCATGCGCAACCACCTGAAAAGCAGTCAGACGCGTTATCGCGCCATGCTGCGTGCGCCGCGCTGAAAATCAATATTGCAAGACAGAGGAGAACGACATGCAGCAGCTTCCCAAATTCCCCACCGTTTCGCCCGATGACGGCGTGGAACGCACCGTGCTTTCCGAGGCACCGGAGCTGATGGTCGTGTCCTTCCGGTTCAAGACCGGCGCAGAAGGCAAGCTGCACAGCCATCCGCATGTGCAGTCCACCTATGTCGCCAGCGGCAGCTTCCGCTTTTACCGCGATGGTGAGGCCTATGACCTGCAGAAAGGCGACAGCCTCGTCGTTCCCGGCCATATCGAACATGGCTGCCTGTGTCTGGAAGAGGGTGAACTGATCGACTGCTTCACCCCACGTCGCGACGACTTTCTCTAAAGGCAGGAACGGCGGCAGGCCGTCACTGCCGTGACAGATCCCTGAGAGTGCGTGGCAGGCTGTTCATGCACTCCGCACCTGACGATGTGACGAGGAACTGATCCTCGATCATCAGCGCGCCCAGCCCTTCGCCATAGAAGGGCGCTTCGAGTGCGACCACCATGCCGGGGAGGATGATTTCCGGATTGTCATGGGAAAAGAACGGCCATTCCTCGATACCCACACCGCCGCCGACGGAATGGCCGAAATGACCGCGATAATATTCGCCGAAACCTTGCCTGCGCATCGAGGCCAGCATGGCCGCGTGCACCGCGCCAAAGCTGTTGCCGGGGCGGAGCGCTTCCAGCCCGCAGGCGAAGGCAACCTCCAGCGCCCTGAAAATATCGGCAGCAAGAGCCGAGACCGGCCCCCACGAAAAAGTCCGCGCACCGTCAGAGGAATAACCGTCGACCAGCGTGCCGACATCGGCCTTGATCAGCGCGCCCGGTGTGACCGCCGCCGTCATATCCGACAGGGCCGGACCGACGGAAATATAGTCCCAATGCCCGCTCAGCGAAAAACCGGATGTCGCGGCATATGCCTGCGCACCGGATTTCCAGGCGGCGGAGAGCTGAGCAAGAGCTGCTCCCGGTCGGACGGCGGCCGCCATCTCGACCAACCCTGCCTCGGCGGCGGCTGCCGCCTGCCTGAGAAGTTTGATCTCGCGTTCTGACTTCACCGCCCTCAGACGTTTCAGCACCGTCGAACCATCGACCCAGTTCACCTCGGGCAGCGCCTGCTGAAGCGCTGAAAAATCGGCAGCGGGCATGAATTCAAGATCGGCACCAATGCGCGCTGCAGCCAACCCGCGATCCCGCAAAAGATCGGAGAGCAGGCCGAAACAGGCGGTGCGATCAAACGTCTCCGGCCGCGGCCCACCGGAATTGTTGCGGCGATAGGCATCATCCACCTGCGCGACGGTTTCCACACCCGAAAGATCGACCATATCGATCCAGATGCGATGGCAGCGCAGATCGACATCAGGTGCCGCCTTCCTAATGAGCGGGGCGGCATGATCGCTGACGACGGCGGCGAGCCCTGCCCCGGCATCTGCCGGCACCAGCGCAATCGCGGAACCCGCTTTGCCCCACATCGTCGCCACGCCGGCAGGAGCACCGAGCGCATAACGGAAGGCTTCGGGCTGGAACAGCACCAGCGCATCAATCTCCGCCTCCTGCATCAGCTGCTGCGCACGGCTTCGATCGATATCGCTCATGGGAACCCCGGTGATTGTTTGGCGGCAGGTTTGTGAACCTACGCTTTAGCAGTCGCCGGGAGAGGAAAGAAGGCGGAAGATGATGTCTCCACCCTGAGAATCGTCAGTGGGAGCGAGCGGATGCCCCTTGTTTCTTCTCCCCGCCGGGGAGAAGGTGGCGCGCAGCGCCGGATGAGGGGGCTACGGTAGAGATATACGGAGAGCTGGCCCCCTCATCTGCCCCTTCGGGGCATCTTCTCCCCGGCGGGGAGAAGAAATACGCGGCACCGTTTTACCTATCGCAAAGAGGCCTTTCACGCCTCCAGCCGCTTCACCTGCTCGGGCGTCAGCGCAATGTCCAGCGCCGAAAGACTGTCTTCCAGCTCCGCAATCGTGCGCGGCCCGATCAGCGGGATGACCGGGAAAGGCTGGGCGATGACATAAGCGAGCGCGATATGGATCGGGTGGCGGCCGAGTTTTTGCGCAAGCTCGATCGCCCGGTCGCGGCGGACGAAGTTGCGGTCGGAGTACCAGACGCGGACGATTTCCTCATCGTCATGCTTGTCGCGCCCTGCCCGGTCGGTGAAGAAACCGCGCCCCTGGCTGGACCAGGCGAAATTGGGGATCTGGCGTGATTGCAGCCACACCTTCCACTCGTCGTCTGATGCCGCCACGCAGCCTGCCCAGATGGGATCGAGCATTTCGGCAAGCGAGAAATTGTTGGAAAGCGCGCCGGGCGCCTGCTTGCCGTTGTTCTGCGCATAAGCCGCGGCCTCATCCATGCGCTCGCGCGTCCAGTTCGAGCCGCCGAAAATGCCGCGAATGCGCCCGCGCCGGACTTCGGCATCCATGGCATCAACGAACTCGCCAACCGGCACGTCGGGATTATCGCGATGCATGAAATAGGCATCGACATAATCCGTCTTCAGCCGCTCCAGCGACTGGTCCAGCTGTCTGGCGATGACGTCGGGATAGCAGAGCGGCGAATGCGCACCCTTGCCGATCAGCACGATCTCCTCACGCGGCACATTGCGGCTGGTGTGCCAGTCGCCGAAAATCGCCTCGGTCCTGCCAGCGCCGTAGACATAGGCCGTATCGAAAAGATTGCCGCCGGCCTCGTAAAAGGCATCGAGCGTCAGGGATGCGGAGGCGAAATTGGGGAAGAACTCGAAACCGAGTGCAACCACGGACGCCGGCTTGGCAAGGCCCGGTATCTGCCGCCTGGGAACCGAATTTCCGGCGACGACCTTGCCACCGGCGATATTTCCGATGCGCGATGTCGCCTTTTCGATGCTGTATTCCAGCCCGACGGAAGCCCGCCACTGGTCCATGACACGCAGATTGCCGAGGCTGTCGGCCCAGGCCATGCCGGGTGCCGCGAATTCGTGTCTGCCCTGGCGAATTGCCTCGCCGGCTGCATCGACTTCGAAGGAATAAAGCCAGCGATCCTCGGGCAATTCGATGGTTTCGACCTTGTCGCCCCTGATGATATCGATCCGGCCGGTGCCGCCCTTGTGGCCGGCGGCGAACCAGAAATCCTTGACCTCGATGCGCCCTTCCGAGCCGATGATGCGCAGCACATTGTCCTGCGCCGCCATGATCGAGCACGAGACTTCGGCGACGATGCCGTTTGCGAATTTCAACACGGCCGAGGCCCATTCATCAACGCCCGACTGGCCGAGATACGCCGCACCCGAGACCTTTTCCGGTTCGGCAAAGGGTTTTCCGTCCACGGCACCGGCAATCATCCGCACCATGGAAACCGGATAACCGCCGACATCCAGAATGCCGCCGCCCGCCGTTTCATTGGCGAACAGCCGGTGATCGGCGCGGAACGAACCCATGTTGAAACCGAAGCTGGAGCGGATGATGCGGATATCGCCCACCGCCCGGGCCTTCACCAGTTCCAGCAATTTCGCCGTCTGCGGATGCAGGCGGTACATATAGGCCTCGCCGGCGAAGACGCCTGCCTTTTTCGCCTCGTGGAAAATGGCGTCGGCATCATAGGCCGAGAGCGCGATGGGTTTTTCCACCAGCACGTTCTTGCCGGCCCGGATCGCCTTGATCGCCCATTCGGCATGGCCGGTATGGGGTGTGGCGATATAGACCGCATCGATAGCGGGATCGGCAAGCAGCGCGTCGTACCCATGGATAATGCGCGCGCCGGCAAAAGCTTCGGCAAGGCCGGGCTTGTCCGGATTGCGGGTGGCGATGGCCTCTAACCTGCCGGTGCGGGAATGGGCGATACCGTCAGCAAAGGTTCTGGCGATGGTGCCCGGGCCGATGATGCCCCAGCGGATTGGTTGTTCGGTCGTCATGAAATCCTCGTCTTTCATATCAGTCTTGGGTGCTTGGGAAAGGGTTCAGCGCAGGCGTTCGCCCTTGTTGTCGAAAAGGAAAGCCCGGCGGGCGGAAAGGCCGACCGTCAGCCGGTCGCGATTGCCGACATCGCGCGATTCCGGCCGTTCGATGATCAGCTGCTCGCCGCCTTCGGTTCGGGCATAGACATAGCTGGTATTGCCGAGATGTTCGGCGACATCGACATGCACGGTGAGATCGGCATCACCCCCGCCCGCATCGGCAAAATGCTCCGGCCGGATGCCAAGCGAGACCTTGGCCCCCTCGTTGACGCCTTCCTTTATCGGCAAAGTCAGCCGCACCGCAGGATCGCTGTCGAGAGCGAGCGTGACGCTGTCGGCGCCGCTGCCGATGATGGTAGCGTCGAGAAAATTCATCTTCGGCGAACCGACGAAACCGGCAACGAAGCGGTTGGCGGGATCGTCATAGAGATCGAGCGGCGCGCCGACCTGTTCGATATTGCCCGCCCGCAGCACAACGATCTTGTCGGCGAGCGTCATCGCCTCGGTCTGGTCATGCGTCACATAGATCATCGTGGTGCCGAGCTGCTTGTGCAGGCGCGAGATTTCCACGCGCATCTGCACCCGCAATTCCGCATCGAGATTGGACAGCGGCTCGTCGAACAGGAAGACCTGCGGTTCGCGCACGATGGCGCGGCCGATGGCGACGCGCTGGCGCTGGCCGCCGGAAAGCTGTTTCGGCCGGCGCTGCATCAACTCGTTGATCTGCAGAATTTCGGCGGCGCGGTTGACCCGCTTTTGCGTATCGGCCTTGGGGTTACCGTTCATTCTAAGGCCAAAGGAGAGGTTTTCGGCCACCGTCATATGCGGATAAAGCGCATAGGACTGGAACACCATGGCAATGCCGCGATCTGCCGGGTCGGCATCACTAACCGTCCTGCCGCCAATCACGATATCGCCACCGGAAATATCCTCCAGCCCGGCGATCATTCTGAGAAGCGTGGATTTGCCGCAGCCGGAGGGACCGACGAAAACGACGAACTCCCCGTCCTTTACCTCCAGATTTGCGCCATGGATCACTTCCAGCGCGCCATAACGCTTGACCACGTTGTTGAGCGAAAGTTCCGCCATGCGGCCCCCTTACTTGACTGCCCCGGCGGAAATGCCGGCGATGAAGTGACGCTGCAAAGCCACGAAAACCACGAGGATGGGTGCGGTGAGCAGCACCGCGCCGGCCATGATGCCGCCCCATGACACTTTGGTCAGCCCGATGAGGGTGCCAAGCGCCACGGGTGCGGTCATCATTCCTGGGCGGGAATTGATGAGAAGCGGCCAGAGGTAATTGTTCCACGAGGCCAGGAAGAGAATGATCGATAGCGCCGCCATGGTTGGTCGCGCCAATGGCAGGGCGATACGCAGGAAAATCTGCCATTCCTTGACGCCCTCCACCCGTGCCGCGTCGAAAAGCTCCGTCGGCATCATCGAGAAGGATTGCCGCATGAACAGCACGCCGAGCGAGTTGAACAGCGGCGGCACGATCAGCGCCACCCAGGTGTTGGCGAGCTTGAATTCCCGCGCCACCATGATGAATTGCGGAATGACAACGACGGCAAAAGGCAAAGTGATGGTGCCGAGAATGATGGCGATCACCACCCCGCGTCCGGCAAAGCGGTAACGCGCCAGCGCCCAGCCGGCCATCGACGTCAGGAACACCGAAAGCACGGTGTAAATGACGGCGACGGTGATCGAGATGAACATGGCCCTGAGGAAATTGGTATCCGCCTGCAGATTGTTGAAATTCTCGACGAAGTTGGTGGATGGCACCAGAACAATGTCCGGGCTGAAAATGCCGTAATCCGGCATGGTCGAGAACACGAACATCATCCACAGCGGAAACAGCCAGATGATGGCAAGCGGTGTCAGCGCCGCATGCAGCGCGATCTTCTGCCAGAAAAGCGATCTCGATTTCGATCTCATTTCGGCTCCCTCCCGACCCAGAGATTAAGCAGCGAAATGGCGATGGCGAGCGCCGCCATGGTGTAGGCAATGGCCGAGGCATAACCGAAATTGAGCGAGGTGAAGCCCTGGCGATAAAGGAACAGCCCCAGCGTCTCCGTGCCGCCGCCCGGCCCGCCCCTGTTGGTGATGAGGAAGGGTTCGGCAAACAGCTGCATTGTGCCGATGACCGACAGGACAACGCAGAACAGGATGATGGGTTTGAGGAGCGGCAGGGTGATGTAAAAGAACTGCTGGCGCTTGCTCACCTTGTCCAGCGTCGCTGCCTCATAGACATCACCGGGGATCGATTGTAGCCCGGCGAGGAGGATGATGGCGTTATACCCCGCCCAGCGCCAGGTCACGGCAATGATGACCAGCGCCATGGCCGCATTGGCATTGTCGAACCACGAGATGGGCGAAAGGCCGACGGAGGTGATGAGCTTGTTGATGATGCCGAAATCGGCGCTGAACATCAGCCGGAAGACAGCCGCATAAGCCACCTCGCCAACGACGACAGGCGCAAAAAAGGCAAAACGATAAAGCGGCCGCGCCTTCAGGAGCGGCGAATTCAACAGCACCGCCATGATGGTGGCGAGCGCGATCATCACGGGCACCTGAATGACCAGAATGATCAGCGTATTATAAAGCGCGTTATAAAAGGCCGGATCGGAAACCAGCCGCCCCCAGTTCATGGAAGGCGCAAACCGCCACGGATTAATCCGCGTGTTCTGGAACGACAGCATGAACGAGCTGATGATCGGCCAGACCCAGAAGGTGGCGAAAATCAGGAGATAGGGCGCAAGGAACGCATAAGCGATCCTGTTCCTGGACGGCATGACGACCTCCATATGCCGGGCGATGGCCGGATAAATGGAAAAGCTTCAGAAAGGCCTGCCCCGTTTTTCAGGGAAAATGCCATTGCGAAAACGGTGCGGCCTAGTTCTTCTCCCCAAGGGGGAGAAGGTGGCCCGAAGGGTCGGATGAGGGGGCTGGCTCTCCGGATATCTCTACCCTCGCCCCCTCATCCCGCTGCCGCGGACTTCTCCCCCTCGGGGAGAAGAAACTTGTGGCACCCGCTCGGTCCTAACCGCCGGCTTACTGCGCGACGGGCAGCCCTGTCGCCGTTTCGATCTGCTTGGCCGCATCATCAAGCGCTGCTTTCGCATCGGGATACCCGCCGGCGAAATATTTCGTCTGCGTCGCCTTGTAGATCGCATCCGCATCCGACTGGAACGCCGTGCCGCGGCTCGGCACGATCTTCGGCAGGGTGGCCAGAATATCGGTCCACACCGCCTGCCCGCCCCAATAGGCCTGCTTTTCCTTGACGAAAGGATCGTCGATGGCGGACAGCAGTGAGGGAACGAGGCCGAAGGATTTCAGCATCGTCACCTGGCCTTCATTGGTGGTCAGCGCGTAATCGATATATTTCCACGCCGCTTCCTTGTGCTGAGACGTCGAGCTGATCGCCAGCGACGAGCCGCCGAGATTGGCCGCATGCGGACCATCCGCCGTCAGGCTCGGCATCAGATAGACGCCCCATTTGCCGGAAAGATCAGGAGAGCCGGAACGAACCGTACCTTCATACCAGGCGCCATACATCTGGCTGGCGGCCTTGCCGGCCGTATTGGCCTGGATTTTCTCATCCCAGATCGCCGCCGTGATGATGCCAGCGTCCTTCATTTCCTTGACCTTTTCAAGGGTCGCGACACAGGCGGGCTGGTTGATGGTGATGTTCTGGCCATCGGTCGAAAAGTAACCGCATCCCTGCTCATTGGCGATCATGCGAAACCATTCGCTGTCGCCGTTGAAATCGGCCTGCGCCATCACGGTGCCGGGATTGGCGGCCATGACCTTCTTGCCGGCGGCGATGAAATCATCCCAGCTTTTGATGGTAGCCGGATCAACGCCTGCCTTCTCATAGAAATCGCGGCGATAAAATACCGCCACCGGACCAGAATCCCACGGAACCGCATAGGCGACGCCGTCAACCTCCAGTTCCGTGCGCTTGAAATCAGGGAAAAGCGCCTGTTTCTCAGGCGTATAGCCAAGCTCGGTCAGATTGGCGAAACAATCGGGAAAACGGCTCCAGAACAGTTCCGCCTCGAAATTTTCAATAGTGACGATATCAGGAAGACCATCGCCCCCGGCTGCGCAGGCAGCCAGCGTCTTGTCAAAAACCTGATTGTTTCCAAGGTCTTCAACGACGATCTTGATATCCGGATTCTGCTTGTTGAAGCCCTCTACCGTGGATTTCAGCGCGGAAGCCGCGACGTTCCAGCTCCAGATGGTGACGGTTTCGGTTTGCGCGAAAGCCGGAGCTGCGAGAAGCAGCATGGCCGTAGACGCGCCAAGAAATTTCAAGCACATTGAAAACCTCCCTTTTTCAATTGCCGTTCTTCAGCGAACATGGGCACATTAGCGGCGGCAGGAAATCTGTCTCGTAAAAAGGGAACATCGATTTGGCGGAAAGTAAGATTGCTGAAAGAGCCTTCTACCAGCCGGGTGCAAGCAGCATCGAAGGCATGCCGACAACGCTGCAGCTTTTTCACAATCATCCGCCCATCATGCTCAGGCCTCACTGGCACGCGCAGGTGGAAGTGAATTACGTGATGTCGGGATCGGTGCATTATCGCATGGGCGATCACGACCTGACGCTCGATGCCGGCCAGATGTGCATCTTCTGGGGTGGCCAGCCGCACCAGATGGACCACTCCTCCGACGATTCCTTTTACGCCGGCGCGCATCTGCCGCTGGTGCACTTCTTCCGCATGCGGCTGCCCGCCACCGTTTCCAGCCTGCTGATGGGTGGTGCTACGATGGTGAGCGCTGAGACCGACCGGGCAGACGCGGAGAATTTCGGCCGCTGGTTCCGTTACGTCACTTCGGGCGAACAGGCGAAAGCCCAGCACGCAGTGGAGGAATTGCTGCTCAGGGTCGAGCGGATGTTCCTTGAACCCTACTCCGTCATATCATCCGCCGCCAATGGCAAACGCAGGGAGGATGACGAGGGCATGGCGCCCTCCATCGGCGTGGTGCGCATGTGCGACTTCATCGCCGCCAATTTTCTTGACGATATCGACGCGACAGAGATTGCCCGTGCCGCATCGCTGCATCCGAAATATGCGATGAACCTGTTCCGCAAATCCACCGGCATGACGCTGATCAAATATCTGACCCTGCTGCGGCTTTCGCGCGCGCAGGCGATGCTGATGACCGGCAAGGACAATATCCTGCAGATCGCCATGGAAAGCGGCTTCGGCTCCGTCAGCGCCTTCAACAAGGCGTTCCGCCAAATCGCCGGCATGTCGCCTTCCGATTTCCGCCGCGACATGCGGGCGACTGCGGCTTAACCTTCGATCTCTTCGAAATCGGAAAAAGCAGCGCTGCGCTGCCGCGCCGCCTGCCGATAGGCCCTTGGTGAACTGCCCAGCATTCGCCGGAACATGGTGGTGAAAGCCGGGATGTTTTCATAACCGGCATCCAGCGCCACATTCGTCACCGCTTCGCCGGCTGCCAGCCTTGGCAGGGAGGCGAAGATACAGGCCTGCTGGCGCCAGGTGACGAAACTCAACCCCAGTTCCTTGCGGAACAGCCGCGTAAAAGAACGCCGGCTGATGCCCATGGCCGCCGCCCAGTCATCGATCTCCACCCGCGCCACCGGCTTTTTCAGGAAATCGCGGCACAGCGCCGCCAGACGCTGATTATCTGGAAAAGGCAGTCCGAGCGGCCTTTCCGGCAGGCGGTTGACCTCGTCCAATAACAGCGCCCGCACAAGGCCCTGCCGGTGAAAAGCCGTCGGCTGGTGTTCTTCACCCAGCAATTCCGAAATCAGGCTGGAGGCGAGATCGGTTATTTCCACCACGCGCGGTGCGCCCGCATGAAACAGGTCCGGATGGACGTAGATCGAATGCATCTCCACCGTCGAGATGGTTTCCGCCTCATGTTGCAGCCCGGCGGGAATGAGCAATCCATGACCGGGCGGTATCATCCAGCGACCATCCGCAGTGCTGACAAGCACGACACCCTGACGGGCGCACCAGATCTGCACGCGGCTATGGCTGTGGGGCGGCGTCCGGTGCCCGGTGGGGTAAACGCGGCAAAGCGCCAGCACCGGCTCATTGGTGCCGTCGATCAATTTCAGACTGCGTTCATGCTCGTCATGCGTCAGTCCTGAAGGCTGCCGCGATTTGATTTTTGCCATTTGGCCCACTCACAAAGAAAATCGTCCAGAACACAAATGCAGGCCAGAAACAATATGAATAAAAGCGGGAAGAAATAAAGACATGTTTCCCGTCTTCCGTCGGGAACCCGAGAGGACCTCATCATGGCCACTGTTACCAGCGCCGGCAACAGCTTCAATCCGCAACGCACGGCGTTTTCGATCATCGCAGCCGCCAGCTTCTGCCACATGCTGAACGACATCATGCAATCGCTGCTGACGTCGCTTTATCCGCTGCTGAAGGCGAATTACGCGCTCGATTTCATGCAGATTGGCCTGCTTACCTTCGCCTTTCAGGTCACCGCCTCGCTGCTGCAGCCGGTCGTCGGCATGGTGACAGACCGCTGGCCCATGCCGTTCTCCCTGCCCGTCGCCATGCTGTCCACCTGCGCCGGCCTCATCACGCTTGCTTTTGCCCATAGTTTCGAGGTTCTAGTGATCGGCGCCTGCCTCATCGGCATCGGTTCGGCGATCTTCCATCCGGAAGCCTCCCGCGTTGCGCGTCTCGCATCCGGCGGCCGTCATGGTCTGGCGCAGTCCTTCTTCCAGGTGGGTGGCAATACCGGCACAGCCATCGGCCCGCTGCTCGCCGCCTTCATCGTCATCCCGCTCGGCCAGACGAGCCTCAGCTGGTTCTCGCTGATCGCACTCGTCGGTTTTGGCGTACTTTCCTGGGTTGGCGTCTGGTACACCCGCCACCGCCGTGCAACGGTCGGCAAGGCGCCGGCCAGCCGCACGCTTCCCCTTGCGCGTGGCACTGTCATGATGACGCTTCTGGTACTGGTGGTTCTGACCGCCACCAAGAATGCCTATCTCGCCAGCCTGTCCAGCTACTTCACCTTCTACACCATCGACAAGTTCGGTCTTGGTGTTCAGGACGCGCAGGTTCTGCTGTTCCTCTTCCTCGGCGCTTCGGCACTGGGCGTGTTCTTTGGTGGCCCGATCGGCGACCGTTTCGGCTCACGCGTCGTCATCTGGTTCTCGATCCTCGGCGTCATTCCCTTCGCGCTGCTGCTGCCCTATGCGAACCTGTTCTGGACGGCCATTCTCGTCGTTGTCATCGGCTTCGTGTTCTCCTCCGCCTTCTCGGCCATCGTCGTGTTCGCGCAGGAACTGGTGCCGGGCCGCGTCGGTCTCATCGCCGGCATGTTCTTCGGTTTCGCCTTCGGTTTCGGCGGCATCGGCGCTGCGGTTCTGGGTGTTTATGCGGACAAGGAAGGCATCGAATTCGTCTACCGCATCTGCTCCTACATGCCGCTGCTCGGCCTGCTCACGGTGTTCCTGCCGAAACTGCCGAGCCACCGCTAAAAGCCTCGCGTTCAACGCTTTTCAACACGGCGGTCACCTGTGATACTCAGGTGACCGCCGTATTCCGTTGAGCAAAGCCCTACCCATGCAAATCCCGATAAAATCGATCCTCGTTTTCCACGCCGCGGCAAGGGCGGGCAGCATTTCCCGGGCGGCGGAGGAACTGAGCGTCACACCATCGGCCGTTTCCCAGCAGATCCAATTGCTGGAAGGCCAGCTCGGCACGACCCTGATGGCGCGGACCGGCCGCAAGGTGACATTGACCGAAGCGGGCGAGCGCTATTTCTCGATGATCACCGCCCAGATCGAACAGATATCAGACGCCACCGACAGTATTCGCGGCTTCCGTTCAGTCACCACGCTGACGATCCGGGCGACGCCGACAATCTCCAACAAATGGCTGCTGCCGCGTCTCGGCTCGTTTCTGGAGGAACACCCGGAACTGGAAGTGCGCCTGGACGGCACCAACGAGCCCACCGATTTTTCGCAGGAACTCGTCGATATAGAGCTGCGCCATGGCGATGGCCGCTGGCCGGGCCTCTTCGTCGAAGGGCTGGTGGAGGAGGAATTCCTGCCGGTCTGTTCGCCGAATTATCAGGGTGCGGGTAAATTTCTGCCCGAGGAATTGCAGAACCAGCGGCTGATCCATTCGGTCAAGGCGCAGGCGCAATGGAACCACTGGTTCCCGCTGGCCGGCGTGACAGCCGAAAAGCGCTGGCGGCGGGTCCTGTTCGACCGCAGCCACATGGCCATCGATGCCGCCGTTCTCGGCATTGGCGTGGCGCTGGAAAGCACATTGATGATGGAGCGGGAGCTGCAGGACAAGATGCTGGTGCCGGCCGTGACGGACGCGCCGCGCATCAAGCTCGTCACCCAATGGATCGTCTGCCCGCATTCCCATCTGCGGCAGAGAAAAGTCATGCTGTTTCTGGAGTGGATGAGAAAACAACGCGACGAGTGGCAAGCCCGCCGCGTTGTCTGAGGTTTCAGGCAATCCGTTTGCGCGTCAATAAAGCCCCATCAGCCGGATTGGCCCGAGCGTCAGCACCGGGAACAGCACCAGCGCGAAGATGGCAAGCGTCAGCACCGTCATCGGCGCCAGCGAACCGCGAATGACATCCTCGATCTTCATATTCGCCACCTGTGCCGCCGCAAATAGGCAGACCCCCACCGGCGGCGTCACCAGCCCGAGTGTCAGCGTCATGACAGTCACGATCAGGAAATGGATCGGATCGATGCCCAGTGCCTCCACCGGCGGCATCAGTACCGGGATGAGGATGAACATCGCCGGGATCGCTTCCATGAAGATGCCGATGATCAGCAGGAAGACGAAGATGACGAGCATGCCGGTCATGGGGCCGAGGTTCATGGCCTGCAAAAGCTCGGCCACCTGTTCGGGCAGCCCATCGAAGGTGAAGACCCAGGCGGCAAGCTGCGAGGTGGCGGCAATGAACAGGATCGTGCCGGAAATGCGCGCCGTCGAAATCAATATTTCCGGCAACTCCCGCACCGGCAGCGTGCGATAGACGATGACGCCAAGCACCGCCACATAAACCACCGCGATGGCAGCGGCCTCCGTTGGCGTGAACAGGCCGCTGGCAATGCCGATGATCAGGATCAGCGGTGTCAGCATCGGCAGGATGGCGCGCAGACCGGTGACGACCACCAGGCGGAAATTGAACGGTGTCGGCGGATTGTAACCGTAATGCACTGAATAGAAGTGGTTGAAGACAAGAAAGGCGAAGGCGATGAAGAGGCCGGGCACCAGACCCGCGATCAGCAGCGTGCCGATCGACACGTTGGCGATGGAGCCGGCAATCACGATCAGGATCGACGGCGGAATGATCGAGGAGAGCGTGGAGGTGCAGAGCGTCATGCCGACGGCATAACCCTTCGGGAAACCGTGGCGCTCCATGGCCTTGATCTCGATGGCGCCGACCGAGGCGATATCGGCGACGGACGAGCCGGAGACGCCGGAAAAGATCACCGATGAGATGACGTTGACGTGGCCAAGCCCGCCGGGAAGCCAGCCGACCATGGCCTCGGCGAAATCAAAGATGCGCTCCGCCACCCGCCCCCGCTCCATGACCGTGCCGACCAGAATGAACAGCGGCACGGCGACAAGAAGGAAGGAGTTCATCGACGAGAACATCGTCTGCGACAGCAGGTCCATGGGCATGGAGGTGAAGAGCCACAGCGTGCCGACACTGGCGAGCGCCAGCGCAATGGCAAGCGGCACGCCGAGCATGCTGAGACCGAAAAAGGCGATGAGAAGAAAGACCGACATGGCTCAATGTCCTGCTGAAATGGAGATATCGGCATGGGCGATCTCGTCCGCCGGCAGGCCAAGCTCGGGAAGCGCGATGAGCTCCCGGCGGCTGCGCAGCGATTCGATGATGGCGAGCACGGCGATGATGGCGGAAACGGGCAAAACCATGCCGATGGCCCACATCGGGATCGGCAGGGTGGCGGCGGTCTCGTTCATCATGATCTGCTGGCGCACCAGGGTGAAACCCGTCCAGCCCATCATGCCGAAGAAGAAAACGGATGAACCGACATAGATCGGCACCGCCAGCCGCCGGAAGAAGCGGTGGAACAGCACCAGAAACACCACGACACGGGCGCTTTCCACGGTGCGGAAACCGGCGGCAAGGCCAAGGAAGACCATCCAGATGAAAAGAAAGCGGGTCGCCTCCTCGGTCCAGGGAAGCGGACTGCCGATGAGGCGGCCGATGACCTGAAGAAGCACGACGATGAGAATGCCGGCGCAGGCTGCCCCCGCGGCTATATCGGCGATGAGTTTTACGATGGTGCCGAGCACCGAAGGTTTCGTATCGCGCATGACAATACCCTTCCACTGCTGAAACCGGATATCCGGTGAACCGAATGCCACCCTGCCTTTCCGGCAAAGCAACGCCTGCTGACGTTTGGGGATGGCCGGGCCTGCCAAAAGATGCAGGCCCGGCGTCCAAGTGCGGGAAACGTCAGTTCGTCTTCAGGAAAGCCTGCGTCTTATCGAAGAACGCCTGATCTTTCACCAGCGCCGAGAACTTCGCCGAGAGACCGGCCGCAACCTCTACGAACGCCTTGCGCTCGTCATCGGTCAGCGTGTTGACCTCCATGCCATTCTTCTTCAGCGTCTCAAGCGACTGGTCGATATCGGCAGCGTCGTTCTCAGCTTTCCAAAGCTCGGTTTCAGTCGCTGCTTCCTTCAGTGCCGTCTTGAAGCCCTCGTCGAGACCTTCGAAGCGGGCCGGGTTCATGCCCAGCACCCAGGCGTCAGCAATGTGGTTGCTGATCGTCAGATACTTCTGCACTTCGTAAAGCTTGGCGCTGACAGGCACGTTGACCGGATTTTCCTGCCCATCGACAACTTTCAGCTGGAGCGCATTGTAAACTTCAGCGAAGGCCATCGGTGTCGGGGCAGCCCCCATGGCGCCGAAGAACTCGACCCAGAGCGGATTGTTCGGCACCCGCAGCTTCATGCCCTTGAGATCGGCCGGTGATTTGATCGGCGCCTTGGAATTGGTGATCTGGCGCAGCGGCCGCGACCAGAGATCGAGCCCGAGAATGCCGATCTTGCTCAGATCGGTGGAAAGCTCCTTGCCGAGATCGCTGTCGAGATAGACCCGGAGCTGGTCGATATCACGGAACTGGTAGGGAATGGCGATGGCCGTGAACTTGGGATTGAAGGTCGCGTAAAGCGAGGTCGAATTCAAAAGCATGTCCAGCGAACCGCCGGCCAGCTGCTTGACGCCCGCCGAAGGGTCGCCGCCATACAGCGTGCCGTTCGGGAATACCTTGATCTTGAGTTTGCCGTCGGTCTTTTTCGAGACGATCTCGGCAAACTTGTTGGCGGCGAGCGTGATTTCGGAATTGTCGGCATCCGGCGTCGAAAGCGTCAGCGTTTCAGCCTGCGCGATGGATGCGACCAGCATGGTGGCGGCGAGAGCCAGCCCGTAAAGTTTCGAAATTTTCATGTGTTCCTCCCTTGTTATCTATGAAGCACGTCCGGTTAAAACGGAATCTTTGGACGTGCTCTATCTCTTTGTTTTAGCGCATTATCCGGACGTAAAACCGCTACGCACTTTTACTGGAAATGCTCTGGACAGTTTCGAGCGTTCCTCCGAACGCATTCATGCGCTTAATCTCAAGGATCACACCGCTGTGATCAAGCTCGCCCGCGCCATGCTCGACCATGGAGCGGAACAACCGGTCAACCTCCTCGCCGACGGGTAATTTCAGGCCACGGCTTTCGGCGAAAGCCAGCGCCGTGGACGTATCCTTCACCTGGTATTTCGCAGGGCCGCCGGGGCGGAAATCGCCCTCCACCATGCGTTTTCCGTGCTGGCGGAAGACGGTGGACTCGGCAAAACCGCCAAGCAAAGCCTGGCGCACCTGCGCCGGGTCGGCTCCGCCCGCTTCAACCAGCGTCAAAGCCTCGGCAACGGCGCAGATTGTCGAGGCGACGATCAGCTGGTTGGCAAGCTTGGCCAGTGAGCCGCAGCCCACCGGCCCGACATGGGTGACGCGGCCAAGGCAATTGAGGAGTGGCCGCAATGCATCCACATCCCGCTGCTCACCGCCGGCCATGATGGCGAGCGTTCCCTCTATCGCCCCCTTTTCACCGCCGGAAACCGGTGCGTCGACATAAGCGACGCCATAAACCTTTGCCGCCTCCGCCTGTTCCCGTGCGCTGTCGACCGGGATGGAACTCATCACCAGCAGAATAGCACCGGGCTTCATGGTGGAAACGACACCCGAGGCACCGAGCAGTACCTCGTCGCAGACCGGCCCGGAACTCAGCATGCAGATGACGACATCGGCTTCGGCCGCAGCTTCGGCAGCCGTGGCCGCCGGCTGCACGCCCTTTGCCGCCAGAGCCGCAGCTTTTTCAGCGCTGCGGTTCCAGGCCTTGACGGAAAACCCGGCCTCCGCCAGACGCCCCGCCATGGGGGCGCCCATGATACCCGTTCCGATAACGGCGATCCGGCGAATGTCAGCCATCGTTTCCATCCTTCAGAGCCATTGCCGGTTCAGGAAACGCACCGGCAGTTCTTCTTCGATGAGGGCGGGAAATGCTTCCCGAAACCGGTCGAGATGTGGTGTTTTCAGATGGTCGTCGAAAGCCTGCCTGTCGTCATAGACCTCGTAGAACACCACGTTGTTTCCGGTTTCCGGCCGCACCACATCGAATTGCTGGCAGCCCGGTTCATCCTGAACCGAATGCCGGGCGTCATCGCGCGCCGCATCGAGAAAGGCGTCCATCGCGTCGGGCTTCACCCGGAATTCTGCGATCACCACGAAAGCTCCCTTCGACATGTCCTCTCTCCCGTCCATTACGCCGCGGCGTCCTTTTGCGGACGGAACTGGTTTTCCATGTCCTGGCGCAGCTTCACCACATCGAGATCATTGACCAGCTCCACATCGTCGAAGCTGACGATCTGGTCTTTCTTGATGGCGCGCTTCAGCTTGACATTATGGGCAAGGCCGATCGGCAGTGCCTTGATGTCGAGGCTACGGGTGGCGGGAATGGCGTTTGCCCAGACCGCGTAACCGCCCTCGCCGTCGAGCATCTCGCCGGGCTGCATGTCCTTCTTCGCCGTAGCGACGGCATCGCCGCGGAACTCCCTGGAGCAACCGGTCGCTTCGTTGCGCAGCACGGCGGAAAGCACGCTGATCGAGGTTTCCAGCCCGATGATGTGGAAGGGGCGCCACATGGAAGCGTACCAGCCGGAGGGATCGGTCAGCAGGCCATATTGCTTGAAGCAGGCGCGGGCATATTCATTATGCGCCTTGAAGGTGACGAAAACGCCATAGCGAATGTTGTTGAACACCTCGCGTCCGTCCGGCTCCTGGCTTGCGGCAATATCGACCAGACCGGAGCGCGACATACGGCCACCATCGGTAGCCGGGCGGAAGACGCGGGCGAGATCGTGCAGGCCGGCGGGCGGGAAGGCCAGACCGTCATCCGGGCAATCCAGCCCCGTGCCGTTGGCGACGGCCGCCATTTCGATGGCCGCCTTGGTGCCGTCGGTGAAGGAATTGTACATTTTCGGATTGAAGTCGCCCTTGGCCACTTCCTCGTCCGTCCAGCCGAAATAACCCCAGACCGTGTCCGGCGTCGAATAACGGTAACGCGGCTCGAAATTCATGCCCTTACCGGCGGAAACGACCTCGAAGCCGGTGGCGCGCGCCCAGTCGACCAGCTCGCAGATCAGCGCCGGCTGGTCGCCGTAAGCCATGGAATAGATCAGGCCCTTGGCCCGGGCCTTTTCAGCAAGGATCGGCCCGACCATGACATCGGCTTCGACATTGACCATGACGACATGTTTGTTGTGCTCGATGGCGCCCAGCGCATGGCGTGCACCAGCCAGCGGATGGCCGGTCGCTTCGATCACGCATTCGATCTCGCCACAGGCGAAAAGCTCGTTCACATCGTCGGTCACATAGGTCTTGCCGCTCTTCAACGCATCGGCGCAGCTCGTCGCGTCGTAACGCTCCTTCGGCCAGCCGACGCGGTCAAACGATTCCCTTGCCTTGCCAACATTGAGGTCTGCGACGGCGACCATGTGGAAACCGGCGATGCGCTGCGCCTGCGCCAGCACCATGGAGCCGAACTTGCCGGCACCGATGAGACCAACCCGGACAGGTTTGCCGCCGGCTGCACGCGCTGACAGAAGAGAATAGAGATTCATGTTTTGACATCCTTCGCTGGGGAAATTGCTGGCGAGAATGTCCAGACTGCCCGGCGAAGGCCATGCGATACCGAGGCAGCGAAGGTTCACCCCTCGCGGCGCTGGCCACATGACGTTTCTGCGTTCCTCCCGGATCCCGGCACGCCTTTGCGCCGGCTCTCGCGGTCGCCTCCCAAAGCAACCTTGAGACCAGAGTAGGAGCGTTCAGATATTAGTTCTATTTAGAAAATCAGATTTTTCGTTTAGTTTATCTAACAAGCTATCAGGCCGATTTGCGCAGCATCAGATCGGCACTGAGGAGGATGCGTTCACGCATCCGCGTCGTGTCATCCGTCTCATCATCCAGCTTCTGCAGCAGAAGCTCGATCGAAAGCCTGCCGATCTCGTTATAATTCTGCGCCACCGTGGTAATCGGCGGGCAGGCATAACGCGACAGCGGATGATCGTCATGGCCCGCAACCCTGAGGTCGTAATCGGAGCCATGGCCAACCTTGATGCCCTTCTGGAAGGCGGCGGCGATAACGCCGAAGGCGATACGGTCATTGGCGCATAAAATGGTGCGCGATGGCAAATGCCCTGCCCCATCCAGCAGCCGGCTCGCCTCATCAAAGGCGAAACGCTCGAAATCCCAGGTGACGATGCCGGGAACATCGATGACATGCGGCTCGAAACCGAGACGCTGCATCGCCTCCTCATAGGCCGTGCGGCGTGTCGCAGCGTTGGTATTGACCTGCGGCATATCGAAGAAACAGGGCGGTTCGCCCGAACGGCAGAGATAATCCACCATCAGCCCGACACTCTGGCGGTTGTCCGTTCCGACAAAGGCCGAGGTCTCATCCAGCGGCGAATCGACATAAACGATCGGAATGCTGGCCGCGAGCTGCTCCAGCGTGGCGCGATGGGATTTGACGCCGAGCGGCGCGATGATGGCGCCCGCCACATTCATCGACTTGAAGGTGCGGATAGCCCGGTCCTCGATTTCCGCCTTGCCATCCGAAGACAGCACGAAGGCGAGGAACCCCGCCTCGTTGGCGATGAGTTCGATGCGGCTCGTCAGCGCCATGTAGAACGGATCGGTGGAGTTTGGAATGATGATGCCGATGATATTGGAACGGCGGCGGTTGAGGTTGACGGCGAATATATTCGGCCGGAAGCCCGATTTCTTCAGCGCATCCTCGATGGTGTCCCGCGTCTTCTTGCGGACCGAGGCCGGATCATTGAAGTATTTCGAAACGGTCGGGCGGGAAAGGCCGACGAATTCCGAAAATTCTTCCATCGTCCTGATAGATTTGGCCAAAGTGCTTGCCCCCAAGAAATATTACATGTGGTACTCTATATCGACCGGCCTTCGGACGAAAAGCCGGTCGAATGGTTATCAACGGCCAAACGATCATTCGGCCGCAAACTGCACTTTCATCGTCGCCGGATCAGACGGTTTTTTCGTAAAGAACGGCAGCATTTCCGAAAGCGGCAACCGGTGCGACACCAGCCGCGCCATGACATCGCCATCCGTCTCCAGAATGGCAAGCGCCTGCGGTATGTTGCGGTTCAGCGAATGGGAGCCGACAAGCTTCAGCTGACGCCGGAAGATTTCGAAAGGCGCCACCGAAATGCGGGCATCCGGCGCGCAGACGCCGAAAAACAGCGCGGTGCCGCCATCCGCAACCAGCGGGATCATCGCTTCGGCAACAGCGGCAATACCCGTCGCATCGGCCACAAAATCGAAAGACTTCTGCTGCCGCAAGAGCGCTTCCGAGCCCGAAACCGCCACCTTCAGTCCGAGGCTTTCTGCAAAGGCCAGCCGGCTTTCATTGATATCGGCCATCGTTACTGTCTGAATGCCGCGGGCTTTCAGCGACAGGGCAAGCAGCAGGCCGATGGGACCGGCGCCGAACACCAGCGCACTCTCCGGCACCACGCCAGTCTCGCCGATGCCAGCGCTCTGCATGCCGTTGACGACGCAGGCGAGCGGTTCGGCCAGTGCCGCGACATGATAGGGCATCGAACCAATGCCGTGCAGGTGATCTGCGCGCACAACGCTGAATTCGGCAAAGCCGCCATTGTGGGAAACGCCATAGGCCTTCAGCGTGCTGCAAAGGTTGGTCAGCCCCTTCCTGCAGCTGGCGCAGGTGCCACATGGCAAATTGGGATCGACGGCCACACGGTCACCGGCCCTGAAGCCTGTCACATCGGAACCCACGGCCGCAACTTCACCGGCATATTCATGGCCGGGGATGACGGGAAACGCACCGTCACCATAACGCGCATGCAGCACGTCTATATCGGTGTGGCAAAGCCCCGAAGCCTTGACCCGCACGAGCGCGTGACCCGGCGGCAGATCGGCGACAGGGAGTTCCGCCAGCACGGCGCGTCCCTTCTCGACAAATTGAATGGCATGCATGGTCATCTCCGGCTTTTCAGCTCATCCAGTTGCCGCCGTCGACATTGTATGTCTGGGCGAGAATATAATCGCTGTCGGCGGAGGCGAGGAAAACCGCCAGCCCCTTGATGTCATCAGGCGTGGCGAAACGGCCGATCGGCACGGATTTGGCCACCGCCGCCTTCTTCTCGCCGGGTTTTAAGCCTTCCCATTTGGCGAAATGCGCATCGACCACTTCCCAATGCTCGCCATCCACGACGCCGGGCGCAATGGCGTTGACATTGATGCCGTGCTTGACGAGCGCCAGCGCCGCCGACTGCGTGGCGGAAATGATCGCCGCCTTGGAGGCGCAATAAAGCGTCACCAGCGCCTCGCCGCGCCGGCCGGCCTGGCTTGCCATATTGATGATCTTGCCGCCGCGCGCGCGCTCGATCATGACATTGGAGACAGCCTTCATCATGAACAGCGGTCCCTTGAGATTGATGTCGAACACCCGCTCATAGCTCTCTTCGGTAATGCCGTTGATCGGCGCCATATCGAAGATCGCGGCATTGTTGACGAGAATATCGATGCCGCCGAACTCCTCATCCACCGCCTTCACCACGGCATCGATCTGAGCGAGGTCGGTAACATCCAGCCGCACCGCCTTCGCCGAAGGACCGATGGCGGCGGCAGACGCCGAGGCCCGGCCAATATCGATATCGGCGATGATAACCTTTGCGCCCTCATCGGCGAAAGCCTGCGCAAAACCAAGGCCGATACCGCGGGCAGCGCCGGTGATCAGCGCAACCTTGTTGTTCAATCTCATGTCGATCTCCGTGATGCATGGCGGGTCAATTGGCCATGCTCGTTTGTTGTTCGATGCTTTTCCTCACTCCCCTCATTCCTGTGCTTGTCACAGGAATCCAGCCGACGCGGCTCTCACGCGGCGAGAAAGTCCTTCCAGCCCAAAGACTTGGGCTGACTGGATTCCTGTGACAGGCACAGGAATGAGGGTAGAACTGGCCCTCAATCCCCACCCATGCCGCCCGCCACCAGAAGGCAAACGGACGGCACGCCGGGAGGACGCGGCTACTTGATGTAGCCCGCGCGGGTCATGTCACGTTCGACCTGTTTCTGCGCGCCTTCGAGCGCCGCATCGACGGTCTGCTGGCCGGAAAGGGCTGCCGCGATCTGCTGGCCGACAACCGTACCGATGGACTGGAATTCCGGTATGGCGACGAACTGCACACCGGTATAGGGCACCGGATCCTTGGTCGGCTTGGACGGATCGGCAGACATGATCGCCTTCAGCACCGTATCCGCGAAAGGCGCAGCCTTCTTGTATTCCGGCAGCTCATAGGTGGATTTGCGCGTGCCCGGCGGCACGGCCACCCAGCCCTCGCTTTCACCAACCGTCTTCACATAGGACTTCGAAGTCGCCCATTTGACGAAGGACTTGGCGGTTTCAAGCTTCTTCGTGCTGTTTGGGATTGCAAGGTTCCAGGACCACGACCAGCTCGAACCGTTCGGCGTTACCTCGACCGGAGCACGCGTAAACGCGGTCTTGTCGGCAACCTGGCTCTGCTTGGGGTCATAAACGCGGCCCGCCGCCGAGGTGGCGTCGATCCACATGGCGCAACGGCCGGATGAAAACAGCGTCTGGTTTTCGTTGAAGCCGTTGGCGGCCGCACCGGGCGGACCGTAGGAGGTCATCAGCGCCACATAATCCGCAATCGCCTTTTTCCACGGCTCGCTCGTCAGCTGGGGTTTCCAGTCCATGTCGAACCAGCGGCCGCCATAGGTATTGATCATGGTGCCGAGGAAGGCCATGTTTTCGCCCCAGCCCGGCTTGCCGCGCAGGCATATGCCATATTGCTGTTTCGACTTGTCGGTCAGCTTGGCGGCGAAATCCTTGATCTGGTCGTAGGTCGGATTGTCGGGCATCTTCAGGCCGGCGGCGTCGAACAGATCCTTGCGGTAAAGCGTGAACGAGCTTTCGGTGTAGAACGGCACGGCGTAAAGCTTGCCGTCCACCGTCAGGCCCTTTTTGATCGGGTCGAGCAGATCGGCATAATCATAATCGTCGCCGAGATCGTCGACCGGCGCCAGCCAGCCCTGCTTGCCCCAGATCGGCGCTTCGTAACCACCAATGGTCATGATGTCGAACTGGCCGCCATTGGTGGCGATGTCGGTGGTGACGCGTTCGCGCAGAACATTCTCTTCCAGCACGATCCAGTTGATCTTGTTGCCTGTTTCCTTCTCCCAGGCGCTGGAAAGCTTCTGCATGATGATCATGTCGCCATTGTTGACGGTGGCGATGTTGATCTCTTCCGCCTGCGCCAGCCCGGCCAGAAGCCCGGCCCCAACCACAGACGACGACAGAATTCCGATGAATTTGCTCATGATACCCGCTCCTCCTTTACGGATGTCCACGCATAACAATACATGCGTAAATTTTTTATCTCGCGAAATTGCATCCATTGTCAACATCCAAAAATAAATCATCGTGCAGCCAAACCGTTTGAAACCTGCATAAATCCTTGTTTACACCAGTATATTCACTCCATAATTTATTATTTCGCGCATTTTCCTTGCTGCATTGCAGCAGATATTTCATCCATTAATATCTTGACGCGCGTAAACTTTAACTGATATCCGAGAAAATAACAGACCGGAAATGCACCTGCCCGGCAGGACGGCAGCACATGCTTATGGAGGAGACGATGAGGCAGGCATCTACACTGGCGCCGCAGACCCAGGGCCCGACCATCACGGCCGGCGAAATCCTCGTGGAGATCATGGCGACGACGGTGGGAAACGGCTTTCTCGAGCCGCAAACGCTGATCGGCCCTTTCCCGAGCGGCGCACCGGCCATCTTCATCGATCAGGTGGCGCGGTGCGGCGGAACCGCCGGCATCATTGCCGCAGTCGGTGACGACGATTTCGGCCGCCTCAATGTCGAAAGGCTGCGCCGCGACGGCGTCGATGTCTCGGCAATCGCCACTATTCCAGATCGCCCGACCGGCAGCGCCTTCGTGCGCTATCGCGAGAACGGCGCGCGCGACTTCGTTTTCAACATCGCCCATTCGGCGGCCAGCGAAACGCAGATGACCGATGAAGCGCAGGCGCTCATCGAAAAAGCCGGCCATGTGCACGTCATGGGATCGGCCTTCGCAATTGCCGGCATTGGCGACATCATTCTGGCGGCGATCAGACATGTCAGGGCACGTGGCGGTTCGGTGTCTTTCGATCCGAACATCCGCAAGGAACTGGCGCAGGGTGACGAAGGCCGCAGGCTGATCGACGATCTGCTTGCCGTCACCGATCTCCTGCTGCCGTCAGGCGAAGAACTTCAGGCCGCCTCCGGTCTGGACGATGAGGAAGCGGCGATAGAAAAGCTGCTCGCCTCCGGTGTCGGCGAAATCGTGCTGAAACGCGGCGCGAAGGGCGCAAGCCATTTCAGCCGCGCCCATGGGCGCATCGACGCCCCCGGCCTGAAGGTGGCGGAAATCGACCCGACCGGTGCCGGCGACTGTTTCGGCGCAACCTACCTCACCTGCCGCCGCCTCGGCATGCACCCGGCAAAAGCGCTCGCTTACGCCAATGCATCGGGTGCCCACAACGTCATCAGGCGCGGCCCGATGGAGGGCGCTGCCAGCCTTGCCGAACTCGATGCCTTCATGGCCGCGCAATTGTCGGAGGAAGTCCTATGACCGCCATTCTGGAAAATCTCGCCGCCGCCCGCCGCGCCGGCAAACCCGCGGGCATCACGTCCGTCTGTTCGGCCCACCCCGTCGTCCTGCGCGCCGCGATCCGCCGCGCCGCCGCCAGCAAGACAGCCGTGCTGATCGAGGCGACCTGCAATCAGGTCAACCATCTCGGCGGTTATACCGGCATGACGCCGCGTGATTTCGTTGCCTTCGTCAACAGCATCGCGGCGGAAGAAGGACTGCCCGGCGAACTCCTGATTTTCGGCGGCGATCATCTCGGACCCAACCCCTGGCGCAGGGAGAAGGCCGAAGAGGCGCTGATAAAAGCCGCCGCCATGGTCGAAGCCTATGTGGCATCGGGTTTTCGCAAGATTCACCTCGATGCATCGATGGGCTGTGCCGGTGAGCCGGCAGCGCTGGATGACGTCACCATCGCCAACCGCGCCGCCAAACTTGCGGCCGTTGCCGAAAAGGCGGCCACCGATGCCGGCCTGCCCAAACCGCTTTATATTCTCGGCACCGAAGTGCCGGTGCCTGGCGGTGCCGACCATGTGCTCGACACGGTTGCGCCAACGCAGCCGCAGGCGGCGCGCAACACCATCGACCTTCACCGCGAGATATTCGCGCAGCACGGTCTTTCGCAAGCCTTCGAACGGGTCATCGCTTTCGTCGTGCAGCCGGGCGTGGAATTCGGCAGCGACAATGTCGTCGCTTATGATCCGCAGGCCGCGGAGGCGCTGAGCGCCGTTCTGGACGGCGAACCGCAGCTGGTGTTCGAGGCCCATTCCACCGATTACCAGAGCGAGCCTGCCCTTGCCGCACTGGTGCGCGACGGATATCCGATCCTCAAAGTCGGTCCGGGCCTCACCTTCGCTTACCGGGAAGCGCTTTATGCGCTTGATATGATCGCATCCGAAATGGTCGGCACCTATGGCGACCGACCGCTGGCACGGACCATGGAAAAACTGATGTTGAGCGCGCCGGGCGACTGGCAGGGCCATTACCATGGCGATGACATCACGCTGCGATTGCAGCGCCACTATAGTTACAGCGACCGCATCCGTTATTACTGGACACGGCCGGAAGCGTTGCAGGCCGTTTCCGCCTTGCATAAGGCGCTGGATGGGAAGACAATTCCCGAAACCCTGCTGCGCCAGTATCTCGGCGAATTACCGCTCGCAACAGTTGCGGGCGAGGACGCGGAAGAGATTTTGATCGCGGCTGTGGATCAGGTTCTGGCGACCTATCACGCGGCGACGGGCGAAGGCCGCCACTGACGGCAATCATAAATCCGGATGCCCCTGCGGCAGAGGCCGCCGGAGCGAAATGGGGGAAGTGCGAGCGGTATTCATTTGAAATCCCGCTCAAACTCATAACTGTATCCGTGAGGGAGGACGACTAATGGCAACTCGAAACACGAGCGGTCTGGCGCGGGTGATGCTTGCGCCATCGGTGCTGTTATTGCTGGTGTGGATGATCGTGCCTCTGGCGATGACGCTGTGGTTCTCGTTCCAGAACTACAATCTCCTCAACCCGGCCAATGTCAGCTTTGCGGGCCTGTTCAATTACCAGTATTTCTACACCGACCCGGCCTTCTTCCAGTCGATCTGGAACACGCTTTTGATCGTCGGCGGCGTGCTTGCGATCACCGTCATCGGCGGCATTGCCATTGCGCTCCTGCTCGACAATGACATTTTCGGCCAGGGCATCGTGCGCATCATGATCATCTCGCCCTTCTTCGTCATGCCGCCGGTGGCCGCATTGGTGTGGAAGAACATGATCATGCATCCCGGTTACGGCGTGCTTGCCGATCTCTCACGCTTCTTCGGCCTGCAGCCGGTCGACTGGTTCGCGCAGTTTCCGCTGCTCTCCATCATCATCATCGTCGCCTGGCAATGGCTGCCGTTTGCGACGCTGATCCTGCTCACCGCGCTGCAATCGCTCGATGGCGAGCAGAAGGAAGCCGCCGAGATGGATAGCGCCAACTTCGTCAACCGCTTCATCCATCTGACCCTGCCGCATCTGTCGCGCGCCATCACCGTCGTCATTCTCATCCAGACGATCTTCCTGCTCGGCGTCTACGCGGAAATCCTCGTCACCACCAATGGCGGACCGGGTTATGCCTCGACCAACCTCGCCTTCCTCATCTATCGCACCGCACTTCTGGGTTACGACGTCGGCGGCGCTTCGGCCGGCGGCATCATCGCCGTCATCCTCGCCAATATCGTCGCCATCTTCCTGATGCGCGCCGTCGGCAAGAACCTCGACCGGTAAAGGGGAAACATCATGGCCCGCAAGACAACCACACGTGCGAAGATCGGCTTTTCCATCGCGGCCTGGGCCGTGGCGCTGTTGCTGTTCTTCCCGATCCTCTATGCCTTCCTCACCTCGCTCAAGACCGAACCGGAGGCGATCGCCGGCTTCAGCCTCATTCCCTCGGGCACGCTTGAGAATTACGTGACGGTCCAGACCCAGCGCGATTACTTCAAGCCGTTCATGAACTCGGTGGTGCTGTCGCTCGGCTCGACGATCATTGCGCTGATCATCGCCATTCCCGCCGCCTGGGCCATGGCGTTCTCGCCGACCAAGCGCACCAAGGACATCTTGATGTGGATGCTCTCCACCAAGATGATGCCGGCCGTCGCCGTCCTGGTGCCAATCTATCTGATCTTCCGCAATGCCGGCCTGCTCGATACCCGCATCGGCCTCACCATCATGCTCACCTTCATCAACCTGCCGATCGTCATCTGGATGCTCTACACTTACTTCCGGGAAATCCCCGGCGAGATCCTCGAAGCCGCCCGCATGGATGGCGCGTCCCTGTGGAACGAGATCGTGCACGTGCTGACGCCAATGGCGGTGCCGGGCATTGCCTCGACGCTGCTGCTCAACGTCATCCTTGCCTGGAATGAAGCCTTCTGGACGATCCGGCTGACGACCACCAATGCCGCCCCGCTGACGGCCTTCATCGCCTCCTTCTCAAGTCCGCAGGGGCTGTTCTGGGCAAAACTCTCGGCCGCCTCGATGATGGCGATCGCCCCCATTCTCGTCATCGGCTGGTTCTCGCAGAAACAACTCGTGCGTGGCCTGACCTTTGGCGCCGTGAAATAAGGAACGACAAACATGGGCAGCATTTCCCTTCAGAACGTGTCCAAGCTCTTCGGTGAGGCGAAAGTCATCCCGTCGATCGATCTCGATATCAACGACGGCGAATTCGTCGTCTTCGTCGGCCCGTCCGGCTGCGGCAAGTCCACGCTTCTGCGCCTGATCGCCGGGCTGGAGGACGTCTCCGGCGGCAAGATCGTCATCGACGGCAATGACGCCACCGAAAAGGCACCGGCCGAGCGCGGCCTTGCCATGGTGTTCCAGTCCTATGCGCTTTATCCGCATATGAGTGTCAGGAACAACATAGCCTTCCCGCTGAAGATGGCCAAGCTCGACAAGGCGGTGATCGACAAAAAGGTGGAAGACGCCGCCCGGGTGCTGAACCTCACCGATTATCTCGAACGCCGGCCCTCGCAGCTATCAGGCGGCCAGCGCCAGCGCGTCGCCATCGGCCGCGCCATCGTGCGCGAACCGAAAGCCTTCCTGTTCGACGAGCCGCTTTCCAACCTCGATGCGGCGCTGCGCGGCACCATGCGGCTGGAAATCTCCGAGCTGCACAACACGCTGAAGACAACGATGATCTACGTCACCCACGACCAGGTGGAGGCCATGACCATGGCCGACAAGATCGTGGTGCTCAACCGCGGCAATATCGAGCAGGTCGGCTCGCCGATGGAGCTTTACCGCACCCCCGCCAACCTCTTCGTCGCCGGCTTCATCGGCTCACCGCGCATGAACCTCATCACCGGTGACTTTGCCCGCAGCAAGAACGCCACCACCGCCGGCGTGCGGCCCGAGCATCTGCTGCTGTCGAAGGAAAGCGGGCTGTGGCAGGGCAAGGTCACCGTCGCCGAACATCTCGGATCGGATACCTTCCTGCATCTCGAGGTGTCAGGCATCGGCCCGATCACCGCCCGCACGGACGGCGAGTTCGAATGCAGGCATGGCGATACCGTCTTCATCACCCCGGACGAGACCAAGATACACAGGTTTGACGAGAAGGGTGTGGCGATCTAGGTGCTGGCTTCCACAAGGTTTTTCATTCACAGCGGACCCGCAAGCGCGTGGGGCTTACCCCCCTCTGCCCTGCCGGGCATCTCCCCCTCAAGGGGGGAGATCGGCAAGAGGCTCTTTCATCGCTTCACTCGCAAGCTTAGAGATGTGCGAGACTTTGCCGCAGATCGATCTCCCCCCTTGCGGGGGAGATGCCCGGCAGGGCAGAGGGGGGTAAGCCTCACGCCTCCCCGATCCTGACGCCATTCCCGTCGAAGACATGCAGCCTTTCCTGCGGGAAACCGACCCGCAGGGATCTACCCGGTTGCAATAATGCCCGGTCTGGCGAAAACAGCTTGAAGGGCAATCCATGCACGGTGAGGTGCAGGATGACGCCGAGGCCGGTTGGCTCGACCAGATCGACCGTCGCTTCCACACCGCCTTCAGCCGGCGCAACAGTGACATGTTCCGGGCGGATGCCGAGCGTGACCGGCTCGCCATCAGCGAGGTCCACTTCCCGGCCAAGCGCCAGACGCGTGCCGTCACCCAGCACGACGAAACTGCCGCCATTCTCCTGCACGAGCCGTCCTTCGAGGAAATTCATGCCGGGCGAACCGATGAAACCAGCGACGAAGAGATTGGCGGGACGATCGTAAAGATCGAGCGGCGCGCCGATCTGCTGCACATGGCCGGCATTCATGGCGACGATACGTGAGGCAAGCGTCATCGCCTCGATCTGGTCATGGGTGACGTAAACCGAGGTTGCGCCAAGATCGGCATGCATGCGTTTGATCTCGGCCCGCATCTGCTCGCGCAGCCGGGCATCGAGGTTGGACAGCGGCTCATCGAACAGGAAGGCCTTTGGCTGGCGCACGATGGCGCGGCCCATGGCGACGCGCTGACGCTGGCCACCGGAGAGCGCCTTCGGGCGGCGGGCGAGATAGGGATCGAGGCCGAGCTTGGCGGAAGCACCGGCCACCGCCGCCGCGATGGTTTCCTTCGGGCTGCGGCGCAGGCGCAGGCTATAGCTCATATTGTCGGCAACGCTCATATGCGGATAGAGCGCATAGGACTGGAACACCATGGCGATATCGCGATCCTTCGGCCGGCGATCATTGACGCGTTCGCCATCGATGGACAGGTCGCCCGATGTTATCTCTTCAAGGCCGGCAATCATGCGCAGCAGCGTCGATTTTCCGCAGCCGGAGGGACCGACGAGGACGATGAACTCGCCATCCCTGATATCAAGATCGACGCCATGCAGCACGGCGAGGTCGCCATAGGTCTTGCCGACATTCTTCAGCTCGATGGAAGCCATGGGATTATCCTTTCACCGCGCCGGCCGTCAGGCCCTGCACGAGATAACGTTGAATGAGCAGGAAGAAGAGGCAGGCCGGAATGAGCGCCAGAACGCCCGCCGCCATCATCTGCCCGAAATCGACGGAGAATTTCGACACGAAGGTCAGAAGGCCAACCGGGAAAGTGGCGCTCTGGTTGCCGGAGATCAGCATCAGCGCAAACAGAAGCTCGCTCCACGCGGCGGTGAAGACGAAACCGAGCGTCGCGGCAATGCCCGGCAGCGTCAGCGGCAGGATGATCTGGCGGAAGGCCGTAAACCGGCTCGCCCCGTCGATCATCGCCGCCTCTTCCAGATCCTTCGGAATGCCATCGAAGAATGACTGCATCAGGAAGGTGGCAAAAGGCACGTTGAAGGCGGTGTAGACGATGACCAGACCCGTCAGGCTGTTGGTGAGGCCGAGGGGCGACAGCATCTTGAAGATCGGCGCGACCAGCATGACCAGCGGAAACATCTGGGTGATCAGCATCAGCGCCACGATCCAGTATTTGCCCTTGAAACGAAAGCGTGACAGCGCGTAACCTGACAGCGACGAGAGTATCGTCACGGCAATTGCCGTGGAGCCCGCGACGATGACGCTGTTCTTAAAAAACGTCGGGAAGGCACTGTTTTCTATGACGAAACGATAATGATCCCATGTCGCCCGCGATGGCCACATCCTCACACCTTCGCTATAGAGCAGATCATTCGGCGTCACGGAAACCTTGAGCAGCCAGAACAGTGGGAACAGTGCAAAGGCGATATAGGCAAGGATCGCCAGACGATGGGCAAGGGTGAGAAATATCCTTGATGTCATCGGTCAGTCCTTCTCGATCAGGCGCTGGCGCAGAAGCACGATCAGCATGGAATAGGCAAGCAACAGCACCAGCAGCACCAGCGCGATGGCCGAGGCATAACCGAAATCCAGACGCCGGAAGGCCTGGGTGAAGATGTAGCTGGCGACGATCTGCGTGCGGTCCGCCGGCCCGCCATTGGTCATGACGATGATGAGATCGGCGAAATTGGCGATCCAGACGGTGCGCAGCAGGATGGTGATGGCGATGGTCGGCGCCAGAAACGGCAGGGTGATGGAGGTGAAACGCTGCAGCGGGTTTGCCCCGTCAATTTCCGCCGCCTCGTAAAGATCGCGCGGGATGGCCTGAAGTGCGGCAAGCAAAGTGATGGCGAAGAAGGGAATGCCCCACCAGACATTGGCGATGATCGGCCCCCACATGGCAAGCTGCGGATCGGCGAGGATATTGTTGGGTGCGGATAACAGCCCGAGCGAGACCATCCAGTGCGGCAGCGGCCCGATGACCGGGTTGAACAGCCATGCCCAGTTGAGACCGGCAAGGAAGGTCGGCACGGCCCATGGCAGGAACACCAGCGCCTGCGCCAGCCCCCTGCCCGCAAAGGGTTTATCGAGCAGCAGCGCCAGAATGAGGCCTAAGAAGAATTGCAGGAAAACCGAAGCGCCGGTCCACCACAGCGTATTTTTCAGCGCCCGGTAAAAGGCCGCATCCTGCGACAGCGCCTCCAGATGTTTGAGGCCAACAAAACCGCCGGAAAACGGATTGAGCAGCTGCACATCGCGAAAGGCATAGGAGAGGCCAAGCACCAGCGGCACCAGCATGACGGCGACGATGAGCACCAGCACAGGCGCGCTGTAAAGCCACGGTTCGGCCCAATCGGCAAACCGCCGCATCGCGGGCTTGCCGGCCGGTTTGCGCGCAGCCACCGGCCCGGCGCCATGGGCATAGGACATTGTATCGCTCCCTGATCGGACGATGGAACGGACGGGTTTTCCAGCCTCTCGGCTTACCGATCCGAAAAATTTCTATGAAAAGGCCTATCGCAGCGAAGGCCGGCAAGACCCGCCGCACGGGCATGTGCGCCCGCGCAGCCGGTCAATGTCGTTACTTCGAGGCCAGGAACTTCTGCTGCGCCTTGGTCATGTAATCAGCCCATTGCTTGGCAAGGTCTTCCGGCGTGATGTCGCCGAGCAGCGCTTCCTGCGATGTCTTGATCACAAGCGAATCCTTGAAGAAGGCGAATTCCTCAAGATAGGTCGGCATCGTCGTCGGCACGGCGTTCTTGTCGGCCAGTTCGTCGAACCAGCCCTTGAACTGCTCGCTGGCATAGAAGGGGTCCTTCTCCGCCGACTTGTGCACCGGTAGCGCGCCAGTTTTCTTGTTCCACTCGATATTGCCTTCCGGCCCTTCAAGCGTCTCGATCAGCTTCCAGGAAAGGTCCTTGTTTTCGGATTTCGACATCATCGACCAGCCGGCGAAACCAATCGTCGGGAAGGTCTTGCCGTCGGGGCCCTTGGGCATGGTCATGACGCCGAAATCTTCCGGCTTCATGCGCTGTGCGATGGCGATCAGCGCATCCGGGTCCTGATCGAGGAAGGCGCAGGTGCCGGAATAAAAGCCGGCGACGATCTCGTTGAAGCCCCAGTTGACGCTGTCCTTCGGCGCGTAACCGTTCTTGTAGAGATCGATCACATAGGTCAGGCCCTTCACCCAGCCGGGGCTGTCGAAGGTGGAGGTGCCGTCCTTGGTGAAGAACTCGTTCGAACCGGCCATGGATGCGCCGAACATGACCCAGCCGTTGAGGCCGCCCGGGCCGCCGCGCAGGCAGTAGCCGGATTTGCCGGGAAGGGCTGCGACCTTCTTGGAGGCATCGGCAAATTCCTCAAGTGTCTTCGGCGGCTCCTTCACGCCGGCTTCTGCCAGCAGCTTCTTGTTGTAGAACATGGCGCGCAGGTAAAAACCATAGGGCAGCATATAGGCCGTGTCCTTGACATCGCGGCCGAGTTCGAGCGTGCGCTCGCTCAGGCCCGCGGTGTGCTCCCATTTGGCAAGATAGGGCTCAAGGCTCTCCAGCATGCCGTTATTGGCATAAAGCGACAGCCATGTGTCGGGCATTTCCATCACGTCAGGCACATCGCCCGCCGAGACCATGGTGGCGAATTTCTGGAAGGCTTCGCTCCACGGCAGGGAGATGATTTCCACCTTGGTGCCGGGATTGGCGGCCTCGAATTTCGAGACGATGCCTTTCAGCGTTTCGGTCCGCTCGGGACTTGTGATGACCTCGACCAGTTTCAAGGTCGTGTCCGCCAGCGCCGTTCCGGTCATCAGGGCGGTGAAGATTGCTGCTGTTACCAGTTTTTTCATGTCGTTCTCCCCTTTTTTGTCGTCAGTTTAAAAACGCGTCAGGCGGCGGAGGCCGCCTTGATCGCCGGTTCGAGATCGTTCCAGAGGGCTTCCGTGCCCTCCAGCCCGACATGCAGGCGCACCGAACGCGCGCTGATGCCGAAAGTGTGGGCGGAGTTTGGCTGCGCCTTCTGTTCGAGCACCACTTCGCCGGGGACGATGAGGCTTTCATGCCCGCCCCAGGAAACACCCAGTTTGAAAAGCTTGAGGCGGTCGGCAAAAGCGCGCACATCCACCCCTTCCCTGAAGATGAAGGAAAACAGGCCCGACGTGCCGTGAAGGCCGGGCGGCAGGCGGTTCGCCAGCCCCGGATGGCAGACCTTCTCCACCACATCCAGCGCCTGCAGGCGGGTAGCGATCTCAAGCGCCGAGGCCTGATGCGCCTTCATGCGCAGCGGCAGCGTGCGAAGCCCGCGAATGAGCAGCCAGGCATCGAAGGGCGACATCTTGCCACCGAGATAGGGATAGGTTTCCGCCCGGATGCGGTCGATCATCGCCTTCGAACCCGCCACCACGCCGGAGACCACATCGCTATGGCCGCCGAGATATTTCGAGGCCGAATGCACGACGAGATCCACGCCGAGCGAGATCGGCTGCTGGAAGACCGGGCTTGCCCAGGAGTTGTCGATGACGGTGACGGCGCCATGCCGCTTGCCGATGGCGGCAAGCGCACCGACATCATGGGCTTCCATCACCCAGCTCGTCGGGCTTTCCATGTAGAACAGCTTTGCGCCCGGCATCGCCTTTTCAACCGCCGCCTCGTCGCGACCATCCACATAGACGACCTCGATATTCATGCGCTGCATGAAGGTGCCGAACAGGCGGAATGCATCGGGATAGACATGGCGCACGGCGACGATCCGGTCGCCCGGCGAAACGAAGGAGAGCACGGTGGAGGAAATGGCCGACATGCCGCTTGCAAAACCGAGCGCATCTTCGGCACCTTCCAGCTTCGCCAGCATCTCCTCAAACAGCCGCACGGTGGGGTTCAGCCCGCGCGTATAGACCGGCCGCACCTTTTCGCCGCGATAGGTGGAAACCATTTCGTCATAGCTGGAAAAGGTGAAAAGCGAAGTCTGCACGATGGGCGGCACCACGGCCTCGAAGGCGTGGGCCTCGTCATGCGCAACGATAAATGAGGCGGGATCGAAGAGATCGTTGCCATGGTTCATTTCGACATGTCCTTGATATCCTCCTCGACGACGGCGAGGATTTTCAGTGTTTCTTCACGGGCGGTCTCGGCATCACCGGCGGCGATGGCGTTGAACAGCGTGCGGTGAAAGGGAAACGAGCGACCGGCAAAATCCGGGCGGTCGAACGGCTTCGACCAGAAGCGTTCGAAACCTTCGCGCATCTGCTCCAGAAGCTGCTTGAACAGCGTATTATGGGTGGCATCGTAGATCGACAGATGGAAGGCAAGGTCGGCCTTGCCGGAGGTTCCCTCGGCCAGATGCACCCGCTCCATCTCGTCAAGCCGCGCTTCCATCGTGGCGATATCGTCTGCCGTGCGGCGGCGCGCAGCCGCCATGGAGGCTTCCACCTCGATGCCGCGCCGTACTTCCAGCGTCATCAGCAGCGCATCGCGCAGGCTTTCGGCATCGATGGAGATCGGCATATGCACGGTGGCCGCGGAAATCGGCTTCAGCAGATAATTACCGCTGCCCTTGCGGCTGTCGATGACACCGAGCGCCTGAAACTTGCGGATGACTTCGCGGATGGTGGAGCGGCCAACACCCAGCGCCACCATCAGTTCGCGTTCAGCGGGAAGCCGGTCTCCGGCCTTCAGCCCTGCCCTCTCGACATAATCGGAAAGCGCTGCTTCAACCTGGCGCACACGGTCGCTCGGCGGAATCGGCTGCATGAGTTCCCGGCTGGACCTGTCCAAGACGCATCCTCTAAATTGGTCTGACATCTTACCATTTCAAAGGGCGGATCGATTGTCAACGGGCAAGCGCGAAACACACACAAGACAAGATTCGCGGCGACAGACAAAAAAATAGGGAGGGTGACATAGGCCACCCTCCCCAGGCTCATAGCGAAATCACGGAGCTTACTGGCTGAGCACAGCCGCCTTGATGGTCTGGATATTGTGGTTGATCATGTCGATATAGGTCGCGGCCGGGCCATCGGCGGTGGAAAGCGCGTCGGAATAGAGCGTGCCGCCAACCTTCAGGCCGGTTTCGCTGGCGATCTGGTCGATCAACCGCTTGTCGGTGATGTTTTCGACGAAGATCGCCGAAGCCTTGTCGTGTTTGACCTGATCCACCAGCTTGGCGACATCAGCGGCCGAAGCTTCGGATTCCGTCGAGATGCCCTCGGGGGCCAGGAAGTTCAGTCCATAAGCGTGCTCGAAATAACCGAAGGCGTCATGCGAGGTGATGATGACGCGCTTTTCCGGCGGGATGGCGGCGATTTCGGTCTTCACCTTCTCGTTCAGAGCGGCAAGCTTGGCGATATAGGCATCGGAATTGGCGGTGTATGTGGCGCAACCGGCCTTGTCGACCTCGCAAAATGCGCCGGCAATGTTCTTCACATAGATTTCCGCGTTCTTGATCGACTGCCAGGCATGCGGGTCGAATTCACCGTGATGGTGGTGTCCCTCATGGCCGTGGTCGTGGCCGGCTTCTTCAGCCTTGTGGTCATGGCCTTCCTCTTCCTCCGCTTCCGGATGGGCATGGCCGGCCGGTTCTTCGGAAAGTTTCAGCGGCTCGACACCCTTGGTCAGTTCAACGACAGGCGCCTTGGTGCCGCTGGTGTCGATCAGCCGCTTCAGGAAGCCTTCAAATTCCAGGCCATTGACCAGCACGACGCCAGCCTTGCTGACGGCAACCGCATCGGCCGGACGCGGCTCATAGACATGCGCATCGCCATCCGGGCCCACGAGCGTGGTGATCTCGACGCGGTCGCCGCCGACATTTTTGGCGAAATCGGCGATGATCGAGAAACTGGCCACGACCTTGAGTTCGGCAGCCGAAGCCTGCGCCATCAGGACCGGGGAAAGGGTAAGAAGGCTTGCGCAGGTGGCAAGACGGAAGGTTCTGAACATGAAGGTTCTCCTTTTTTCGAACGCTGTTTTCAGGCCGTTCTGTGGCGGCCGGAACCGAGAAGATCGCCGAGCAAGCCGCGCGTGCCGACGAGAATGGAGAGCGCATAGATAACGCCCGCCGAAAGGATGATCGCCGGGCCCGAGGGCAGCGACGCGTGATAGGACAGGATGAGGCCGGCAAAGCAGGAAACCATGCCGATACCGATCGAGATGAAGCACATGGGCGCCACGCGGTTGGACCAGAACCGGCTGGCGGCGGCGGGCAACATCATCAGGCCGACCGAAAGCAGCGTTCCGAGCGCCTGAAAGCCACCAACCAGATTGAGCACGACGATGGCGAGGAAGAGGAAATGCACCGGGCTGCCCCAGTTGCTGACCGAGCGCAGGAACAGAGGATCGAGGCATTCCGCCAGAAGCGCCCGCCAGAAGGTGATCATCACCACCAGCGTCACGATGCAGATGCCGCTGATGAGGCTGAGCGCCTCGTTGTTCAGCGCCAGCACGGTGCCGAACAGCACATGCATGAGATCGACGCTGGAGCCGCGCCACGAGACGAGCAGAACACCGAGCGCCAGTGAAATCAGATAAAAGGCGGCAAGCGAGGCGTCCTCCTTCTGGACGGTGAAACGCGACACCGCACCGGCCCCCAGCGCCACCACGAGGCCGACCACCAGCCCGCCAATCGTCATCGGCAGGATTTCCAGCCCGTAAAACAGAAAGCCGACGGCCGCCCCCGGCAGGATGGCGTGCGACATGGCATCGCCCGTAAGGCTCATGCGCCGCAGCATCAGGAACACCCCGACCGGCCCGCAGCTGATGGCAAGGATCAAGGCGCCGGCAAGCGCCCGCTGCATGAACACATATTGAACAAAGGGTTCGATGAAGAAATCAGCCATGGGCATTCGAATTTGCGTGGGAGTGGATGTGGGAATGGGATGACGCCGCTCGCGGCCCGGCATCGAGCGCATCGGTCGCCGGTGCATTGGTCACTGGCGCATTGTTCCTTGGCGCATCACCCGGCGCGCACCACGGTGCATTTTCCTCCCATGCCTCGTGGAAATGCCGCGCCTGGCGCAGGTTTTCCGGCTTCAGGACATCGGCTGTCGGGCCGAGGTCCACAAGACGCCGCGCGAGGAACAGGGTCTGGGGGAAATGCTGCCGCACCAGCTCATGGTCATGCAGGACGGCGAGCACCGTGCGTCCTTCCGCAACCCATGCCTTGATCAGCACCAGAAGATCGGTGACGGTGCGCTCATCAACGGCATTGAAGGGTTCATCCAGCAGGATCAACTGCGCGTCCTGCAACATGGCGCGGGCAAACAGGGCACGCTGCATCTGGCCACCGGAGAGCGAATCTATATTGCGCTTTTCAAAGCCGGACAGCCCGACCGCTTCCATCACCCGGCCCATCGCCGCTTTGTCCTCAGAACGGTGGCGGCCAAGCAGGCCGCGCCTGGGCCAGAGACCCAGCGCAACGAGATCGCGCACCTGAGCCGGGAACGACCTGTCGAGTTCCGATTGCTGCGGCAGATAGGCGACGGAGATGCCTGCGCTGATCCGGCACTCACCGCCGAGCGGTTTCAAGATGCCGGCGATACCCTTCATCAGCGTCGATTTGCCCGAGCCATTGGCGCCGACAACCGCGGTGAGCGATCCCTTGGTGATATCGCCATCCAGATGATGCACGGCCGCACGGCCGGCATATCCAAGCGTCAGATTTGTGAAGGTGAGGCACGGATCGCTCATCGATCCCTCCTGGGCGGGGTTTCATTCGGACCCTTGATATGTAATGTTATTACATTCGTCAAACGAATATGTAATGAAATAACATTAACTATTGAAAAGTCAGAGCGGCACGCTGGTGGGCAGAGACCTCACGCCTCCGCGGATGCTTTTTTTCCAAAGCCCGTTGACATGTCGCATATATGTAATGTTATTACGTTACATAACTGGAACCGGCACTTCAAAAATCCTCCGTTTCCAGATCGCCTGCCGTGGTCGTCATAACGCCCACGCGACTGTTGCCACAGAACGAGGTCCCCATGAAAAAACTCCCCGTCACCGTCCTCTCCGGCTTTTTAGGCGCTGGCAAAACCACCCTTCTCAACCACATCCTCGCCAATCGTGATGGCCTGCGGGTGGCGCTGATCGTCAACGATATGAGTGAAATCAATATCGATGCGGCGCTGGTGCGGGATGGCGGCGCCAATCTCTCGCGCACCGAGGAACAGCTGGTGGAAATGACCAATGGCTGCATCTGTTGCACGCTGCGCGACGACCTCTTGACCGAGGTCCGAGCGCTCGCCGAACAGGGTCGCTTCGATTATCTGCTGATTGAATCCACCGGCATCGCCGAGCCGCTTCCCGTGGCCGCCACCTTCGATTTCCGTGACGAGAACGGCCGCAGCCTGTCTGATGTCGCGCAGCTGGATACGATGGTGACGGTGGTGGATGCCGCCAATCTTCTCAATGATTACGGTTCATCCGATTTTCTGGCCGACCGGGGCGAAACGGCGGGTGATGGCGACAACCGCACCATCGTCGACCTTCTGGTCGAGCAGATCGAATTTGCCGATGTGGTCGTCCTCAACAAGATCGGCACCGCCACGCCCGAGGAGCGGGATGCGGCCCGCAAGATCATCGTCGGGCTGAACCCGGATGCGAAACTCATCGAGGCGGATTTCGGCAGGGTGGAACTGAAGGAGGTGCTCGGCACCGGTCGCTTCGATTTCGCCAGGGCCGAAGAACATCCCCTGTGGTTCAAGGAACTGCACGGCTTCAAGGACCACATTCCCGAAACCGAGGAATATGGCATCCGCTCCTTCGTTTACCGCGCCAAGAAACCGTTCGACCCCGTGCTGTTCCAGCGCTTTATCGATCGTGCCTGGCCGGGGGTGGTGCGCGCCAAGGGCTTTTTCTGGCTGGCGACACGGCCGCGTTATGTCGGCGAGATCAGCCAGGCGGGCGCATTGGTGCGCACCGGCAAGATGGGTCTGTGGTGGTCCGCCGTGCCCAAGGAGCAATGGCCGCGTGAAAAACAGTTTATCGACATGATGAAACCCTATCTCGATCCGGTCTTCGGCGACCGGCGGCAGGAAATCGTCTTCATCGGCTCCGATCCCATGAGCGAGGCCCGCATTCGCGCCCAGCTCGATGCCTGCCTGATCGACACCGAAGCCTTCACGCCCGACGCATGGCGACACCTGCCGGACCCTTTCGCCAATTGGGACAGACAGGCCGCCTGACCGGGACCGGGGCGATGCGCTGAACATCCAGCGCTCCCTGCCCGTCACCCACAAAAAAGAGCCGCGTTACGCGGCTCCTATCCCGAGGCCCGCACGAATGCGGGCCTTTTGTTTGGCCGGGTTCTTATCCCTGCGATGCCTCTACCTGCGGCACCACACCGCGGCGCGACGCCATGAGCGATGCGCCGAGAAGGGCAGAAATTGCCACGAAGACGAAGACCATCGTTGCCCCCTGCAGATCGATCAGCAGGCCGCCGAGAACCGCGCCGCTGGAAATGGCGATCTGGAAGGTGGTGAGCAGCAGCGCGCCGGCGCTTTCCGCCTCATCCGAAGCCACGCGGGTGATGAAGCTTTGTACGCTGACCGGAAGCGCGCCGAAGGCAAAACCCCAGGAAGCGATGGCGACACCCGCAACGACGGGAGATGCGCCGGCAATCACCAGAATGGAGGCCGAAGCGGCAATCAGCGTCGCGGCGAAGGTCACGGCCCATGCCGTGTTCTTCTCGGCAAGGAAACCGCCGAAGAGATTACCGAAGAAACCACCGATGCCATAAACCAGAAGAACGAGGGAAATCGCTTCAACGCCGAGCTGCGGCACGTCTTCCAGGAACGGGCGAACATAGGTGAAGCCGGCGAAGTGACCCGCGACGATGAACAGCGTTGTCAGAAGGCCGATCCGGACCTGCGGCCGCTGCAGCAGCCGGAACATGGTGGAAAGACCGGGTGCGCCGGCCGGCGGCAGAGACGGAATGGTCAGCAGCTGCACGGCAAGTGCGATGACACCGAGCACACCCGCAACCACGAAGGCCGCGCGCCAGCCGAGCGTCGCGCCGATCCATGCGCCCACCGGCGCGGCACAGACGGTGGCGACCGAAACCCCTGTCAGGATGATGGCCATGGCACGCGGCATCTTGTCGAGCGGCACGAGCCGCAGCGCCAGCGCCGCCGACATGGCCCAGAAACCACCAAGGCCGATGCCGAGCAGGACGCGCGATGCAAACAGCATGAAAAGCCCGTTGGCAAAGGCGGCAAGCGTGCTGGAAATGATCAGCAGCGTGGTGAGCCCGAGAAGTGTCCAGCGGCGGTCAATGCCGCGTGTGCCGATGACGACGCCGGGGCCGGCAACCGCCGCAACCAGTGCGGTAACGGTGATGGATTGCCCGGCAATGCCGGAGCTGATGGCAAGATCTTCCGATAGCGGCGTAAGAAGGCTGACCGGCAGAAATTCCGCCGTCACCAGCCCGAAGACACCGAGCGAAAGCGAAACCACGGCGGCCCACTTCGCATCCGGCTCTTTTCTGCGCGGCACATATTCGAGCTCGTTTATGGTCCGGTTATTCATGAAAATCTCCTGATGCGCATTGCCAGAATGCGCCCTGAAATGGAAGGGCAAGACGATGAGACCGCTGGGAGGCCGGTTCAGCGCCCGCAAATCGATGGTCATAAGCTATGCGTGACACCCCGGCGTTTCCATGCTAGAAAATCCGTATTCCTTAACCAATCGTCCGAATTTGCGAGATGTCATGAATGATGCCCTGACGGAAATGCTGCGAGGTCTGAGGCTTGACGGCGTGGAATATGGCCGCTGCCGCATGGCCACCCCCTGGGCCACCGCCTTTCCCGAACAGGAAGCGGCGCGGTTTCATTTTATCGGCGTCGGCCAGGCGAAGCTGCGAAAGCCTTCCGGCGAATGGCTGATGCTTAAATGCGGCGATGCCGTGCTTCTGCCGCGCGGGCACGCCCATGTGCTTGCCAGCGGCGAGAATGTGACGCCCTCGCCCTTTGACCGTTTCGGCAAGAAGGAAGTCTGCCAGGGCATTTTCGACATGCAATGCGCCAGCGCCGGCGGCGATACCGTGGCCTTTACCGCTTCCATGCGTTTCAACATGGATAATCTGCACCCGCTGCTGCAGCTGATGCCGGATGTGATGCTGACCAGCGATCTGGCCAAAAGCGACCCGGCCATTCCCCACCTGCTGGAAGCCATGGCGCGCGAAGTGGAGCTGAACCGCGTCGGCGCCGGTGGCATTCTGGCAAGGCTTGCCGATGTGCTGACCGCGACCCTGATCCGCACCTGGGTGGAACATGGCTGCGGCGATTCCAGCGGCTGGCTGGCCGCCGTGCGCAATCCGGAACTCGGGCGGGTACTGGCCGCCATCCACCTCACCCCGGAAAAGGACTGGAGTGTGGAGGAGCTTGCCTCCTTGATGGGCGCATCCCGCTCCAGTTTCGCGGAACGTTTCACCCGCGTGGTGGGTGAAAGCCCGGCGCGTTATGTGGTGCGCGTGCGCATGCATCAGGCACGTCTATGGCTGCGCGAAGGCATGCGCGTAACCCTCGCTGCGGAAAAGCTCGGTTACGATTCCGAAGCCTCCTTCAGCCGCGCCTTCAAACGGGTGCTCGGCGCGCCACCCAGCCAGTTCCGCCGCAAGGATGCGGCCGGGCTGGAGGATGCGGCTTAAAAGCTTCAGACAAACCGGGTAAGGATACTGTGTGAAAAACAGATCCGCCTGAAGCGCAAGGGCATCGTCCGGGGAGCATCCACCATGAGCATGGCCGACGACGCCCGTTTCTGGGACCGGGCAGCACGGAAATATGCGAAAGGCAGGATTTCAGACGAGGCCGGATATGCGCGCACGCTGGAGCGGACCCGCGCCCTGCTGAAACCCGACGACAGCATACTGGAACTGGGCTGCGGCACCGGGACGACGGCGATCCGGCTGGCGGCTAGTGTCAAAGACTACCTCGCGACGGATATTTCCGTCGACATGATTGCAATTGCCAAAGAGAGAAAACAAGCCGCCGGTTCTCTCCACAACCTCACCTTCAGCACAACGACTGCGGAAGCGCTTGTGCCGGGCGACAGGCAGTTCAACGCGGTACTGGGTTTCAACTATCTTCATCTGGTCCGCGACCTGCCCGGCACGCTGCGGCACATTCATGCCCTGCTTGCCCCGCACGGCCTGCTCATTACCAAGACCCCCTGTGTCGGCGATATGAACCCGCTTATCCGCCTTGTCCTGCCCGCGATGCGGGCAATCGGCAAGGCGCCCTATGCCGGCGTGTTCAACGCGGCCGAACTTGGCCGGCATATAAACGCCGGTGGTTTCGACATTCTGGCGACGGAAATTCATGCAACGAAGGGCAATGACAACCGCCCTTACATCATGGCGCGCAAGAGGTGAGCTGAGCCGCCTTCTCAGTGAAAATTGCGGGAAATGACCTTTATCCGCTCGACCGCATCGTCATCATGGTCGGCGGGCGGCGGGCGTTTCCTGATAACGCGGTGATCATCCGGCGGCATGCCGTGATGAAACTCGTCACCACGCCCATGCGGCAGGGGAAAGGCGTGGTTGCGCTCGCCCACGCTTGCCAGGGCCTGCGACAGATCGGTCAGCCGGTGGGCGACCAGATGCACCACCTCACCTTCCCGCTGGATCTTGCCGTAAATGCCGACCATGCCGGCGGACAACACCACGCGGCGGTATTTTTCGAAGGTTTTGACCCACAGCACCGCATTGGCAATGCCCGTCTCGTCCTCCAGCGTCATGAAGATCACGCCCTTTGCCGAACCGGGGCGCTGGCGCACCAGCACCAGACCGGCCGTTTCCAGCCATGTGCCATCCCGAACACGCACCGCCTCCGCACAGGTGACAATGCGGCGGCGGGAAAGATCATGCCGCAGGAAGGTCATGGGGTGTTCGCGCAGCGTCAGCCCCACATGGCCATAATCCTGCACCACCTCGCCACCATCAGTCATGGGCCGGAGCGCAACGGAGGGTTCCTGAAGCTCTTCGATAACGGCATTTTCCCTGATGGCAGCGGCGGCGAAAAGCGGCAGCGGCTCATCCCGCAGGGCCTTGATGGCCCAGAGCGCCTCGCGCCTGGCAAGCGAAAGCGCCGGCAAAAAGGCATCGGCCTCCGCCAGACAGACAAGGGCGGCGGCCGGAACACCCGCCCTTCGCCACAGATCATCGACGGAGGCAAAGGGCCGATCCTGCCGGGCGGCGACGATTTTTGCAGCATGGTCATTGGAAAGCCCCTTCACCATGCGCAGGCCAAGCCGCACGGCAAAGCGCTCCTCACCCTTGCCATTCTTCTTGCCCGTAGGCTCAAGCGTACAATCAAAGCGGCTGTTATTAACACAGACCGGACGCACCTCGACACCATGATCACGCGCATCGCGCACGATCTGCGCCGGGGCGTAAAAACCCATGGGCTGCGAGTTGAGAAGCGCCGTACAGAAAATATCGGGATGATGGCATTTCAGCCATGAGGAGGCGTAAGCAATCAGCGCGAAGGAAGCCGCGTGGCTTTCGGGGAAACCATAGCTGCCGAAACCTTCCAGCTGCTTGAAGATGCGTTCGGCGAATTCCTGCTCATAACCGCGCTCTACCATGCCCGTGACCAGTTTCTCCCTGAATTTGGAAATGGTGCCGACATTCTTGAAAGTCGCCATGGCCCGGCGCAGCTGGTCCGCTTCATCCGCGGTGAAACCGGCGCAATCCATGGCGATCCGCATCGCCTGCTCCTGAAACAGCGGAACACCCATCGTCTTTCCCAGGACGCTTTCAAGTTCTTTTTTCGGAAAAAGGACCGGCTCCTTTCCCTGCCGGCGGCGTAGATAGGGATGCACCATATCCCCCTGAATGGGGCCGGGGCGAACGATGGCAACCTGAATGACGAGGTCGTAAAACTCCTTCGGCCTCAGGCGCGGCAGCATCGACATCTGCGCCCGGCTTTCAATCTGGAACGTGCCGAGCGTATCGGCCTTCTGGATCATGGCATAGGTAGGCCCGTCATCCGGCGGCATGGCGGCGAGATCATATTTCTCGCCCGTGCGTGCCTCCAGCATGTCGAAGCCGCGCTTCATGCAGGAGAGCATGCCAAGCGCCAGGCAATCCATCTTCATGAACTTCACGACATCGATATCGTCCTTGTCCCATTCGATGATCTGGCGATCATCCATGGCGGCGGGTTCGATCGGCACCAGTTCGTCCAGCCGGTCATGGGTCAGAACAAAGCCACCCGGATGCTGGCTGTGATGGCGCGGTGTGCCGACAAGCTGGTTGGCCAGTTCAAAGGCAAGCTTCAGGCGGCGATCCTCCATATTGAGGTTCAGCTCCTTCACCTGCTTTTCACCCACCCCCTCGCTCCAGCGCCAGACCTGCGAAGACAGAAGTTTGGTCAGGTCTTCCGGCAGGCCCAGAACCTTGCCGACATCGCGCAGCGCTCCACGCCCGCGATAACGGGTAACGACGGAACAGAGTGCGGCCTTGTCACGGCCGTAGGTGTCATAGACCCACTGAATGACCTCTTCACGCCGCTGGTGTTCAAAATCCACGTCGATATCCGGAGGTTCTCCCCGGTTCTCGGAAACGAACCGTTCAAAGACGAGATTGCTGAAAAGGGCAGGATCGATGGCGGTGATGCCAAGCACAAAACAGATAACCGAATTGGCCGCCGAACCACGCCCCTGACATAGAATATCTTTTGAGCGCGCATAACGGACAATGGCATTCACCGTCAGGAAATAGGAGGCATATTGCAGCCTGCCGACAACCGCCAGCTCATGATGCAACGCCTTTTCCACCTTCTCTGGCAAACCCTTCGGATAACGCCCCGGCACCGCTTCCCAGACCATCTTCTCCAGCGCCTGCTGCGCCGTCAGCCCCGGCAGGCTGCGCTCCTCGGGATATTGATAGACCAGTTCCTTCAGCGAAAATTTGCAGCGTTTCGCAATTTCAAGGCTACGGGAGAGCGCTTCAGGATAACGGGCAAACAGCCGGTGCATCTCTTCCGGCGGTTTCATGTAACGGTCGGCGTGGCGTTCGCGGCGAAAACCGGCCTCATCGATGGTGCAATTATGACGGATGCAGGTGACGACATCCTGCAGCATGCGCCGCTCGGGCACATGAAAGAGCACGTCATTGGTGACAACAGTCGGTACACCTGCGACCTGCGCCATCTCCGATAGCTCGAAAAGCCGCATCTGGTCGTTGGGGCGTCTTCGGAGGCTGAGCGCCATATAGGCCCTGTCGGCAAAGGCGGCTTTGAGACGTCGCAGCCGCAGTGCGCAGAGATCATCCGCGAGGTCAGCGAGCAACACGACGATCAGGCCTTCGCCATAGGCAACGAGATCGTCCCAAGCCAGCCGGCATTTGCCCTTGCCGCCCCTTTTCTTGCCGATGGAAAGCAGCCGGCAAAGCCGCCCGTAAGCCGGGCGATCCATGGGGTAAACAAGCACGGAAAGATCGTCATCCAGATCGAGCCGGCAACCGATGATGAGGCGGATGCCATGATTATGGGCGGCTTCATAAGCGCGGGGAATGCCCGCAAGACTGTTGCGGTCGACAATACCCAGCGCCTCGATGCCGAGGCTTTTGGCCTGTTCGAAAAGCTCCTCGCAGGAGCTTGCCCCGCGCAGGAAGGAAAAATGCGTGGTCACCTGCAGCTCGGCATAACGGGGCGTATTCATGCAAAGACCCCATGGATGAACCAACCCTGCGAGCCCGTTTCGGCATGTTCGCCATCACCGGAGCGGAAAATCCAGAAGCGCTCGCCGCCCTCGTTTTCCACCATGAAATAATCGCGCACCGCGGCCTTTTCCCGGTCGCGTTTCCACCATTCGCCGAACACCCGTTCCGGCCCGTCGGCGCGCCTGACATTATGGCGCACGCCTTTCCAGAGGAAATAACGCGGCGGATGGTCGGGCAACAGCGCCAGCGTCTCGATGGGTTCAGGCCTTGCAAAAAGCCTGACCGGACGCGGCCAATGGCCGGGCCAGCCGAGCGTATCCTCCGCCGCAAGCGCCGCAACTGAAGTAAGGGAGCGTTCCGGCACATCGCTTGCCACCGCCGCATAACGATAGACCCGGTGGCCGCGATTGAGGATGACATCGACCGTATCGGCGATTTCCGCACGGCCTTCCTCCAGAAGCGAAGAACGGGCCTGCGCGGCGACAAGCGGCTCGGCATGGGTGGCGGTCAAAACCATCATCTCGATGCCGAAGCCGGGATCGATAGTGTCGATGCGGTCAGTCAAAAGCCGGACAAGCTGTTTGACATCGCGCACCGGTCTGGACGTGCCGGCCCGTATGGCTTGCAGACCGCTATCCACCCGGTGCAGCACCAGATCGACCCGGCGCGCGCCGAGGCCGCGCTTTTCCAGCGCGATGCAAAGTTCGGCAACCAGCTTTTGGCTATAACGGGCAATCGTTTCCGCCGCCGCGATGGGTTCGGGAAAGGCGCGCCGCACCTCCACCAGTTCAGCCACCCGCACCGGTTCGATGGGTTCGCCGATCTCGCCGAGCGCCTGGGAAAGACGGCGGACGAGTTCGGGGCCGAAACGCAGGGTCAGCGGCGCGCGCGGGGCTTCGGCAAGCTCGCCGATGCTGCGGAAACCGAGCACCTTCAGCCCGGAAACGATACGCTCCTCCAGCCTGAGCGCAGCAAGCGGCAAGCCGCTGATCGCCGCACGCTGCCCGCCCGGCGGCACGATGCTGATTACCTCAGGGCTAAAACGCGCCAGCGCATGGGCCGCACCCCAGCTATCGGCAATGGCGGCGCGGGCGGCAAAGCCTGCGGCATGCAGGCGGTTGACCATGCCGCTCAGCATCAGCGTCTCATTGCCATGCAGATGGTCCGCACCCGCCGTGTCCAGCACCAGCCCGTCGGGTGGGTCGGCGGCGACGATCGGGGCATAGATGCGCAGGAAATGAAAGGCCAGTTGCTGCAGGGCGCGGGCATCAGCAGCCGCATCCAGATCTTCAACGAGAAGACCCGGCACCAGCGCCTGCGCCTTGCTGACCGGCGTGCCGGGGCGGATGCCCGCCGCCTTTGCCGCCTTGTCGAGCGCCAGCACAAGCCGGCGGCTGCCCTGACGACCAATCATGACCAGCGGCTTTTCAACCGGCGGCGCGTTCTTGCCCGAAAGACGCCGGAAACGATCCGTCGGCCATGTCGGCAGGTAGAGCGAGACGACCCTTTGCATCACAGGCTTCCACTTCAAATTCGGCACTTTCGCCACCGCGACATCGCAAGAGCTCCAGCAACCAGCGCGGCCTGCCCACCCCCGGCACCGGCAAGGGCGAAGAGGGCCGCACGGAAATGCGCCAGCGGGTCACCGCCGCCGTCGGCTCGCCAAACAGCGCCGCATCGGCTTGACGCCGGAAGCGGCGGATGGCGATACCGGTAACCCCAGAGGTTTCCGCCGCTAGCTGCAGCCGCCGCGAGGCGGTCATCGGCAGTTTCGCCACTTCACCCATCACCGCGCCGAAACCATTGCAACGCAAGCCCTCCTCGAAACAGTCGAGCACGCCTTTCTCATCGCGGCATTCAACGATGATGAGCCGGTTTTGCGACAGGCCGGCCTGTGTCAGGCCCGGCATGAACAGATCCCGCCGGGTGACACACCATAAAACCTTGCCGGAAAGCCGTGCCGCCACACCGGCAGCAAACAGCGCTGCCGCTGCCCCATCGGCAGCGCCATTGCCGCCGCCGCTCAGCTCATGCAGGCAACCGAGCTTCAGCCCGCCTCCCGGCAGGTGATGGTCGATGGCATCCACGCCGAAAGGCAGGGTCTCGTGCAGCCGCTCAGGGCCGTTACCGATCCTTTCCAGCCTTTCACGCAGCTCTTCGACAACGAGCAACTGGTCCGCGCGCTTTTGCATGGCATGACGGTTTTCAATTCCGGATTTTCAATCTTGCTGTTCTTGTTTTGTTCCTATTTCAGCAAAGAGTCAAGCAACAGGCTGTCGCTCATCAACAGTTTGCACGGGAAGAGAGGATTAAGCCCTTGCAGCGCTTCGTCCCGCCGTTAAAACGGAATTGTCCGTTCGCTGCCGTTCTTCTCACGAGAACCGATGCACCACGGACATCAGGGTTTTGGAGGAAACCGCCGATGATCGCCAGCATTCTGATTGCCGTGGTTGCGGCCATCCACATTTACATCGTCATTCTGGAAATGCTGCTGTGGGAAAAGCCGGCCGGCCGCAAGGCCTTTGGCCTCTCGGCGGATTTCGCCCGGCAGACGAAGGTGCTGGCCGCCAATCAGGGGCTTTATAACGGGTTTCTGGCAGCCGGGCTGATCTATGGGCTCATGCAGGGCGATACCGGGCTGAGCTTCAAGGTCTTCTTCCTCACCTGCGTTCTGGTGGCCGGTATTTTCGGTGCCGTTACCGCCAATACCATGAAGATCCTGTTCATTCAGGCGCTGCCCGCCCTTTTGACGCTTGGCGCGCTCTGGATTGGAGTATGAACCGATGACCGCATGGAATGACCGCCGCGCCAAAGACGCCCTCAACCGGATTTTCATGGCGGCAGTCGCAAGCGCCGATCCGGCGAAGGTGCTGCAACACCACCTTCCCTCCCCGCCCAAAGGCCGCTGCGTGGTGGTGGGGGCGGGCAAGGCCTCGGCCGCCATGGCCGCAGCGCTCGACAAGGCCTGGGCGGATGTCGATCTCTCCGGTGTGGTGGTGACCCGTTATGGCCATGCCGTTCCGGCCGGCCGCATCGAGATCATCGAGGCCTCGCATCCCGTGCCTGATGACAAAAGTGCGGAAGCGGCAAAACGCATTCTCGCCGCCGTTGAAGGCCTGACCGCCGAAGACATGGTGATCGCGTTGATTTCCGGCGGCGGTTCGGCGCTTATGGTCGCCCCCGCCGAAGGAATGACGCTTGCCGACAAGATGGCCGTCAACCGTGCTTTGCTTGCCAGCGGCGCGACGATTTCGGAAATGAACGCCGTGCGCAAGCACCTCTCCCGCATCAAGGGCGGACGGCTGGCGCTGGCCGCCAAGCCGGCCAAGGTTGTTTCACTGCTGATTTCCGACGTGCCCGGAGACGACCCCTCCGAGATCGCCTCCGGCCCGACGGTTGCCGATCCAAGCGACATTGAAACCGTGCGGGAAATCGTCTCGCGTTATGAGCTCGATCTTCCCGAAACCGTGCGCAGGGTATTGGAAAAGGGCGAGGAAACACCGAAGGCCGGCGATATCGATGAGGATATCAGGATGATCGCGGCCCCCTCGCTTGCCCTGCAGGCGGCAGCGGAAGAGGCGGTGAAACTCGGCCTTACGCCGCTCATCCTCGGTGATTCCCTTGAAGGCGAATCCAGGGATGTCGGCGCGGTCATGGCCGGCATCGCCCTTTCCGCCAGCCGCAACGGCCTGCCGGTCAAAGGCCCGGCCGTTTTGCTTTCCGGTGGCGAAACCACGGTCACGCTGAACAGGGGAGTTGGCGGCAAGGGACCGGCCGGCAAGGGCGGCCGCAACACGGAGTTCCTGCTGAGCCTTGCACTGACGCTGAAGGGCGCTGACGGCATCTGGGCGATTGCCGGCGACAGCGACGGCATAGACGGCGTGGAGGATGCGGCGGGTGCGGTGGTGACACCGGACACGCTTGCCCGCATGCGCGCTGCCGGTGTCGATCCGCGCCAGTCGCTCGTGGGCCACGACAGCTATACCGCTTTCAAAGGGGTCGGTGATCTCGTGGTGACGGGGCCGACGCTGACCAATGTGAATGATATCAGGGCAATCTTGATCGGCTGAAATCGGGAGGGGTGGAGCGGGCCACGGCCATCAACTGCGCCCACCCGCAGCCACGGCCATTTTGACTATATTCTCGGAGAGGTATAATCTGGGGCATGTCCTTTGGAGCCTCAGCCATGCGTTCTGGAGTGCTCATAGCCGGGCTGATCATGGCCCTCATGCCCACCTTGGCGGATGCTCACAATTGCAAATGCCGAAATCGCGGCACCATGTTCGAACTCGGCCAGACATCCTGCCTGAAGGTCGATGGCGGCTCCTATCTGGCGCGTTGCGAGATGAAGCTCAACGTCTCGTCCTGGACCAAGGTTCAGGACGGTTGCCCCGTGACACAACGGCTGCCTCAACAGTCGATACGCATCAATTGATGTCGTTTACGCCCCTGCCCGAAGTGCAAAGAGCGGCGCGTTCTGCGCTTCCACCATGATGGTGATGTCTTCGGCGGCCACCGGTTTCGAAAACAGGTAACCCTGCAACTCGTCGCAGCCGCATAGATGCAGGATGGCGGCCTGTTCTTCGGTCTCGATACCCTCTGCCGTCACCGGGATATCGAGCGATTTCGCCAGCGCCACGGTGGCCTGCAGCATTTCCAGAGAGCGCCCGCCATGTTCCAGCGCAACGACCAGTGACCGGTCGATCTTCATCCGGTCGAAACCGAAGCGGCGCAGATATCCGACGCTTGCAAATCCGGCACCGAAATCATCAAGCGCAATATGCAGGCCAAGCTGTTTCAGCTTGTCGATCGCAGCACCAGCCCGCTCCGGATGCTGGATGAAATAGCCCTCCGTCATTTCCAGCCGCAACCGTTCGGATGGCGTCTGTGTCGCCGCGAGAATATCCGCCACATGACCGGAAAAGGCGGGATTGCGGAATTGCACGGGTGAAATGTTGACGGATAGCTTGATGGACGGCCATTGCCGCGCCGTCTCGCAGGCCTTGTGCAGAACCATAAGGCCAAGCCGGTCGATGAGGCCACTGGTTTCGGCCGCCGCGATGAAGATATCCGGCGGCACGAAGCCGTGCCCCGGCCTTTGCCAGCGCGCCAGCGCTTCCACCCCGGTAATGCAGCGCGTCGCAGCGTTGACGACCGGCTGATAGACCACGGTAATCTCGTCATTGAGGATGGCGCAGCGAAGATCAGCCTCGAGCTGCAGCTTTTCCTCGCGCAGCGCATCCATCTTCAGCTCATAGGAAACGTAACGCCCGCGCCCGTTCTCCTTGGCCTGATACATGGCCATATCGGCGCGGCGCAGCAGTTCCTCGCCATTGATATCGCCGGCACGGGAAACCGAGGTGCCGATGCTGCAGCCGATGCTCGCCACCCTTTCACCGATGCTGAAGGGTTCGGTGAAAAGTTCGAGCAGCGCCAGACACAGCTTGCGGCCTTCCGACCAGACATCGTTGCCCTGAATGGCGATGGCGAATTCATCGCCGCCGAGCCGCGCCAGCACCGCGCCTTCCGGCACCAGCACCCGAAGCGCTGCCGCCACGCCCTTGATCAGCCGATCACCGGCGGCATGGCCGTAGGAATCGTTGATTTCCTTGAAACCGTCGAGATCGAGGTAGAGCAGCTTGATATCGGTTCTGTCGTGACGGGCCTTGCCCACCATGCGGTTCAGCTTGGCAAACAGACCGGCGCGGTTGCTGAGCCCGCTCAGGCGGTCGCGCAGCGCCTCTTCCCTTGCTGCCGCCTCATCCGCCTTCAGCCGGTCAAGCGTGGCCGAGCCGATGATGAGCAGTACCAGAAAGAACGTGCCGGCAATACCGAGCGCGGTGAAGACCACCGGCCGCGCCTCGTGGAAACTGACATCGCCCGGCAAATGCGAGCGCCAGACGAGCCGCGCCAGCACATCGCCGAGCGGATTGACGATATCCACATGGTTGGCCGAAGGCGCGTCGCCATATTGCAGTTCCAAACCATCGATGACGTAGTTGCGGGCAAGCTTGTCCACCATCGCCTGTTTGAGATGGCGGGCGAAAATCAGATAACGCCGCTCCGCACCAACGGGCGGCAGAGCACCGGACTTCAGCCGCACCAGCGCGACGCCCGTGGCAGCAACGCCATCGTCGGTTTTGACAAAACCGGTGACCTGGGAAGTGATGCCCGGACGCATGGCCTGCACGCGTTCGATCATCTCCTCCAGACCTGCAGCGAAATAGGCGTCAGGCGCCCATGTGACGGGCTTGCCGTTCTGGTAGGCCATGCGAACCCCACCAGCCTCGTCGAGAACGACAGCGGTATCGAAGAGATCGTTGTTGACCGTCATGTCGCCGTAATTGCTGGCTATCCAGTCGAACCTGTCTGGCGCATAGACATATTCGGCGGCATCGTCCCAGGCGGCGTAGTCATTGAGCGTGGCGCCAAGCTGCTCGCGGAAGGTGACCAGAGCACCCGCCGTGGTCTCGCGGGAGCGGGCATTGTCAAGCAGGTTGGCCTTTTCCCGGACCTGGCTGAGGGCCGACAGCACCAGCGCGGTGACGATGAGAAGCACCAGCGCAAAAGTGGACAATACGATGCCGACGGCGGTTCTGCGCCCGACCGGCAAATATTCCCCAATGTTTCGCGGCGCAATCCGCATAAATTCCCCTTCGAAAGCATCATCTTGCGAAGGAAACATTCAGAAGCCGTTAAACGGCATTGTGACGACGCCCCAAAAAGATACGGGTATAAAACGACAGTCTGGCTGCGAACCTGAAAAATCCTTCCATGAAATGCCGGGGGTTTTTCATAAAAAATGGATTTAAACGCGCGCCACAAAGAAAAAACCTCCCCCGCGAACGGGAGAGGCCGAAACGTCCGCCAGGGCGAACAGGGATTACCAGGACGGGATGACCGTGCCGTTATACTTTTCCAGAATGAAGGCCTTCACTTCCGGGCTGTGGTAGGATTCCACCAGCGTCTTCACCCAGGGCTTGTCCTTGTCCTGCGCACGGACGGCGATGATGTTGGCGTAAGGGGACTTTTCGCTTTCGATCGCGATGGCGTCCTTCTTCGGGTTCAGGCCCGCTGCCGTGGCATAGTTGGTGTTGATGACCGAAGCGTCGGTGTCGTCAAGCGAACGCGGCAGCTGGGCGGCGTCAAGTTCGACGATCTGGATGTTCTTCGGGTTTTCGGTGATGTCGGCAGGCGTTACCTTCAGGCCGGCTTCTTCCTTGACCTTGAGAACACCCTTGGAAGCGAGAACCAGAAGCGCACGGCCGCCATTGGTCGGGTCGTTCGGAATGCCGATGGTCGCGCCGTCCTTCAGCTCGTCAAGGTTCTTCACCTTCTTGGAATAAACGCCCATCGGGGTGGTGATGGTGGTGCCGACGCTGACGAGATCGAACTTGCGGTCAGCGATCTGGTTGTCGAGGTAAGGCTGGTGCTGGAAGGAATTGGCCTGCAGCTCGCCATCGTTCAGCGCCTGGTTCGGCACGACATAATCGGAGAATTCGATGATATCGATATCGAGGCCCTTGGCGGCCGCAATCTTCTTCACCTGTTCCATGATCTGCGCGTGCTCGGCGGGGGTAACGCCGATCTTGATGGTCTCGGCCAGCGCCTGACCGGCGGTGAAGAGAGCGGCGAGCGAAGCCGCGAGGATGAGTTTTTTCATGGGTGTCTCCTTGGGTTGTTATTATAAACGCAGTTAATTCTTGCGGGTCCGCTTGTCGAAGCTGCGCGCCAGCCGGTCGCCGGCGCTCTGCACCAGTTGCACCAGCACGATGAGCACCAGAACCACCGCCAGCATCACGTCAGGCATGAAGCGCTGGTAGCCATAACGGATGCCGAGATCGCCCAGCCCGCCGCCGCCGACAGCGCCGACCATGGCCGAATAACCGATGAGGCTGACAAGGGTGAGCGTGAGCGCCAGCGTGATGCCGGGCTTGGCTTCGGCAAGCAGCACCTTGGTGACGATCTGCAGCGGTGTCGCACCCATGGCGCGGGCTGCCTCGATGAGACCCTTGTCCACCTCGCGGATTGCCGCCTCCACCAGCCTTGCAATGAAGGGAACGGTCGCGACCGTCAGCGGCACGATGGCCGCACTGGTGCCGATCGACGTGCCGGCCACCAGCCGGGTGAAGGGAATGATCGCCACGACAAGAATGATGAAGGGCGTGGAGCGCGCCGCGTTGACGATGAGGCCGAGGATCCGGTTGGTCATCGGCGCTGGAAACAGTTCACCCTTGCCGCTGGTGGCGAGGAAAACGCCCATCGGCACGCCGATGATGGAGCCGACGATGCCGGCGACCGCGACCATATGCAGGGTTTGCAGCAGGCCCTTCAGCAGAAGGTTGAAGATCATATCAGGCGACATAACCGAGCACCTCCGTGTGAAGACCGGTTTCCGCATAAAAGCGGCCGGCGCGGGCCGTGACTTCAGGCGAGGCCGGATAGGAGACCACCAGCGAGCCGAAGGGTTCGCCGGAAATTTCCTCGATGGTGCCGGCAAGAATGTTCACGTCAGGGCCGATTTCAGCGACCAGGCGGGCCGTCAGCGGCTGAAACGCCGTTTCGCCGAAAAAGACCAGACGTACCAGAACACGGTCGCCTTCCGCCGCCTGCGGCTTCAGACCCGAAGTGACCCAGTGCGGCAGCTTCACGCCGACCGAGGACGACAGTAGGCTGCGGGTCGTCTCGTGTTTCGGCGCGGTGAAAATGTCGAAGGTCGTACCTTCCTCGACGATCAGGCCCCTGTCGATGACAGCCACCTGTGAGGCGATGGTCTTCACCACCTCCATCTCGTGGGTGATGAGCAGCACGGTGAGACCAAGCTCGGCATTGATGCGCTTCAGAAGCTCGAGAATGGATTGCGTCGTTTCCGGATCGAGCGCCGAAGTCGCTTCGTCGGAGAGGAGCAGCTTCGGCTGGGTTGCGAGCGCACGGGCAATGCCGACACGCTGTTTCTGGCCACCGGAGAGTTCCGCCGGATAACGCTTCGCCTTGTCGGAAAGCCCGACGAGATCGAGCAGCGGTCCAACGCGGGTCTCGATTTCCCTTTTGCCCATGCCTGATATTTCGAGCGGCAGAGCCACATTGTCGAAAGCGGTGCGCGAGGACAGAAGATTGAAGTGCTGGAAGATCATGCCGACGGAACGGCGCAGCGTGCGCAGGCTCTTTTCATCCAGCGCCGCGACATCGACACCATCGACGACCACACGGCCGGACGAGGGTTTTTCAAGGCCGTTGGCGAGGCGGATAAGCGTCGACTTGCCGGCGCCGGAGCGGCCGATGATGCCGGTGATGGAGCCTTTCGGCACGACGTAATCGATACCGGCCAGAGCAGCAAAGCCGGGCTTGCCGCTCGTACCGCCGAATGTCTTGGTCACGCCTTCAAACGTGACCATCGGGTCGTTGACCGCCCGCTCCGGGGCCGCCTGTGGCCGGGTCGCGGGCGGTGCCGCGGATGATGGAAAATTCATTGTAAACTCTGGGAAAACGCGTGACGGATCGGGTCTCAAAAAATCCTGCTGCGGCACGAAACCGCTCTCTTCATGCAGCCTAGGGGCACATTCGATGACAGCTGATTTTCCGGGTCATTTCGTCAGGCTTTCACTCAGAAATGCCGGGGATCGGCAATTCGATGGCGCATACTTGCCCGCAGGCGCCACCTTTTAACAGGGATGTTTTTTCAATTATCTGAAAAGAGAGAAAAAATCTACCGCAAAGCCGCCTTGGCGACCCTGCGGTAGTCAAGATTTCGCGACGATATGAAAATCACACGCGGCTGGTGAATTCCTCGAGCGGGCGGCGCACCTTTTTCAGGTTCACCAGCCAGTCGCCATCGGGCTGGCGATAACCCAGCGGCAGGATGGTAACGGAGCGCAGACCCTTTTCACGAAGGCCCAAAATTTCATCGAGCTTGGCCGGATCAAAACCTTCCATCGGGGTGGAATCAACGCCCTCGAAAGCGGCCTGCGCCACCGCCATGCCGAAACCGATATAGGCCTGACGGGCGGCATGTTCGAAATTCACCTGCTGGTCGCGCTGCGGATAGGAGGTGAGCAGCATCTGACGATAGGCTTCCCAGCCTTCATTCTTGATGCCGCGTTCTTCATTGACCAGATCGAACATATGGTTGATCCGCTCTTCGGTGTAGTTGTCCCACGCCGCAAATACCAGCAGATGCGAGCCATCGGTAACCTGCGCCTGGTTCCAGGCGATCTCGCGGATCTTGGCGCGCACGTCAGGATCGGTGACAACGATCACCTCGAAAGGCTGAAGACCGCTGGAGGTGGGGGCGAGCCGCGCCGCCTCGACGATGCGCTCGACCTTGTCTTCGGACACCGGCTTGGAAGGATCCATTTTCTTGGTGGCATAACGCCAGTTGAGTTTTTCGATAAGCATGTTCGTTTTCCCTTGGGAGGACCAGCCCGCCCTGCCCCTTGGGTGACAGAACGGGCGCTACGCCTCGTAGCCTGTCTGACATAGGCGACGGGCTGGCGGGCACAAGCAGGCACCGCCAGGTAACCGATAAAAAAGTTTGGGAAACTGATAATAAGGGGACGGAACTTTCGAAGTTGCTCTCCGTCATCCTCGGGCTTGACCCCGGGGATCCATCAAGACGACCCGAGCGTGGATCCTCGGGTCAAGCCCGAGGATGACGAACGAGAGGTCGGTGCTTTGACGCAATCACGCCATGGGTGGGCTTACCCCTTCACCACACCATGGTTGCCCTTCGGAAACCCCGAAGCCAGCGCGCTGTACCACTTCCCGCTATTCTTCAGCGTGCGCACCTGCGTGTCATAATCCACATGCACGAGGCCGAAGCGCATGCGATAGCCTTCGGCCCATTCGAAATTATCCATCAGGCTCCAGGCGAAATAACCGCGCATCGGGTAACCGTCGCGGATGAGATCGGCGACGATGCCGAGGTGTTCGGCATAATAATCGAGCCGCGGCTGGTCATTCACCTCACCGTTTTCGATGCCCATATTATAGCAGGCGCCGTTTTCGGTGATGTAGCATTCCGGCAGGTCGTAACGCTTGTAGAGCGTCTCGACCAGCGACTGCAGCGCCGGCGCATAAACCTCCCAGCCGATATCGGTATTGACGTCGCTGACTGCGGGAGCCGGTGTGGTGGCGGGGAACTCCGCACCCGGCGTCGCATCGTCGGCAACCCGCATCGGCGTGTAATAATTCAGGCCCCACCAGTCGAGCTTCTGGCTGATGATGGCGAGGTCCTCCGCCTCCACGACCGGCATGCGGCTGTCCAGCGCCTCCATCATCTGCACCGGATATTCACCCTTGAAGACCGGATCGAAAAACGCACCATTGTGGAACTGGAAGGCCCGTTCGGCCGCTTGCAGATCAGCTTTGCTGTCGGAAGCGGGAATGACGGAATGGGCGTTCAGCACCAGTCCCACTGGCACCTTCGGCGCGACATGGCGCGATGCCTCGACGCCAAAACCATGGGCAAGATTAATGTGGTGCATGGCGGCAAGGGCTGCCTCCATGTTGCGCTCGCCCGGCGCGTGAATGCCGTAGAGATGGCTGAGCCACACCGCGCACCACGGCTCGTTGAAGGTCGCCACCGCATCCAGCCGGTCGCCGAGGCGGGCCATGACGGTCTTGGCGTAACGCTGGAAGGCATGGGCGGTGGAACGCGAGGCCCAGCCGCCGTCGCCCATCAGCGTCAGCGGCAGGTCCCAATGGTAAAGCGTCGCATAGGTCTTGATGCCGCGCGCCTTGCAGCCATCAACGAGCCGGTCGTAAAAATCGAGCCCCTTCTCGTTGATCGGCCCGAAACCGTCAGGAATGATGCGCGGCCAGGCGATGGAGAAACGATAGGCCTCGACGCCCATCTCCTTGATGAGATCGAGGTCTTCTTCCCAGCGATTATAGTGATCGCAGGCGATATCGCCATTGTGCCGCCCGAAGACATGGCCCGGCATGTTGCAGAAGGCATCCCAGATGGAGGGTTTGCGGCCATCCGCCTTGGTGGCACCTTCGATCTGGAACGAGGCGGTTGCGACGCCGAACAGGAAATCGCCGGGAAAACGGGCTGCAAGCGCTTTGGGATCGGTCATCGGAGAGGCCTTCTCATATCCATCGAGCGTGAAAAGATGAACAGCGGTTTAGACCATGTCGGCCAGCAGGTACAGCCGGAGCCGCTGAAATCTACAACGTTTCAGAATGGGAGGTTAACAAGTCCAAAGCGCTTTGCGCACGGAAATTCACCGCGGCGGCAAGGCAGCGGGACGGGCCATCGGTCCGGCAAATGCGGATGGAATGGAAGTGTGGTGGTGAAAGTCGTGCATTTGCCGGACCGCGTTTCTTGGGCCGTGATGCCGGCCCGCTTTGGTCGGGGTATTGTCACGGCACCTATCGGATCGGTCCCTCCCCGCTTCTGGCATTGCGGGGCGCCTTTCCGAAACATGGTCTGCCAGAACCATGCTTGTCGATGCCGGCCTCCGGTTCGCGAAGGGCGCCGCGCGTATCGCCCTTCCTTACCGGTTGCGGGAACAATGATGCGGCCGAAAGGGGCAACGGGGAAAAGCGGGGAGCAATTTTACGGCAAGTGATTGGGCCAAAAGAGGCGGTGGCGGAAAATCATCCGCCGCCGCCCGTATTGTCCGACCCGTGGGTAGCGGTCACGCTGCCTGCGGCGCAAGGTTGGCGGAGCCCGGCTTTCTGAGCAGCAGCACCGAGACGGCGGCAATCATGCACATCAGGCCGGCAATCTGCAGCGCGGGCATATAGGTGTCGAAATCGCTCTTGAAGAAACCGGCGCCGAAGGCGGCGGTGGCGGCACCCAGCTGATGGCCGGCAAAGACCCAGCCGAACACCAGCCCCGCCTTTTCGCGGCCGAAATTCTCGGCGGCGAGCTTCACGGTCGGCGGCACGGTCGCCACCCAGTCCAGCCCGTAAAAGACGGCAAAGACCGAAAGCTCCACGAAGCTGAACCCGGAAAAGGAGAGATAAAGCAGCGACAGGCCACGCAGACCGTAAAACCAGAACAGCAGGAAACGATTGTCGAAACGGTCGGAAAGCCAGCCGGCGAAGATCGTGCCGAAGAAATCGAAAATACCGATTACCGCCAGCGTACCCGCCGCCGTGACGGCGGCCATGCCGAAATCACCGCAGATAGAAATCCAGTGGGTCTGGATGAGGCCGTTGGTGGAAAGGCCGCAGACGAAAAAAGTACCGAACAGTACCCAGAAGACCGGGTTGCCGGAGACGCTTTTCAGCGTCAGGATCGGCGATACCAGCGTTGCGAGGAACCTGTGATCTTGCCTGGGCGGGTGCGCCACGACAGTCTCGCCATAGGCCGGCAGGCCGAGATCGGCGGGGTGGTCGCGCATCAGAAGCAGCACGAGTATCATCGCGACCGCAATCACCGCGACGGAAAGTGTCAGGGCTGTCCGCCAGCCATAGGCTTCGGTCAGCGCCGCCAGAAGCGGCAGAAAAACCAGCTGGCCGGTGGCGTTGCTGGCCGTCATCAGGCCGATCACCAGCCCGCGGCGTTTGGAAAACCAGCGCGTGGCAACCGTGGCGCCCAGCACCAGCGCCGTCATGCCGGTGCCGACACCAATCACCACGCCCCACAGCAGCAGCAATTGCCAGACCTCGGTCATGAAAAACGAGGCGACGATGCCGCCCATGATCAGCGCAAGTGCCGTCGACACCACCTGGCGGATGCCGAAATGGTTCATGAAGGCGGCGGCAAAAGGCCCGAGCAGGCCGAAAAGCACCAGCCGGACGGCCATGGCGGAGGAAATATCGGCGATATCCCAGCCGAATTCCTGATGCAGCGGCTGGATCATCACCCCCGCAGAGCCCATGGCGCCGGCAGTGGCCAGCATGGTCAGAAAGGTGGTGGCGGCGACAAGCCAGCCATAATGCAGGTTTCTGCCGGCCATCCAGCTGGCAAGGCGTGTGGAGAGCATGTTCAAGGTCCCTTTCCAGCGGCCTTCGGCCGAGTCTTGCGGGTATATACCCGATTTTACGGGCAGATACCCGCTTCATGATCAAAAAATTACAGGGCGGCGAGCAGTTCCTGCAATTGCGCGGTCTTTTCCGGCCCCAGCCGGGCCTCGATCTCGTCCTGAACGCTGTCCCAGAGCGGTGCGCCCGTCTGCAGGATCGCCTGCCCCTCCTCCGTCACGGTCAGCATCGCCTCCCGCTGGTCCTCGCCGTGGCCGATCGCCACCAGCCCCATGCGCGCCAGCACCCTGGCATTGCGGCCGACGGTGGAGCGATCCAGCTCCACCCGCGCGGCAAGATCGGTAAGCGACACGGGCGCGGTACGATTGATGTTCCGCAACAGGCTGAACTGGCCAATATTGACGCCAAGCGGCGCCAGCGCCTCGTCATAATAGGACGAGACCTTGCGGGATGCTTTGCGCAACAGAATGCAGTGGCAGCTATCGTTTGGCATTTGTCTCGGGTATATACCCGCAAAATCTCAAGAGCAAGAGGCGTGCAGGAAAATTATTGTACGGAGTCACGGATTCTGACCGGGAGTCACCAAAATGACCTAAGCACACTTCATCATTTCTCCGTGTATATTTAAAACATTCTACCAGAGATCGATCGACATCATGTTGTCCAAAGTATTTTCTTGAAATTTAGAAGAAACTATCCCCATTATTTCCATAACAACCAAGGCCTCGTTACAAAACTCAGGACTATTCAGCGGCCGCCATTGTGAGCGTCGGCGCTATGGACAAGCGATTTTTTGTCACTACGCTCATCCAACCGCATTGCCGCGGGAGGTGTGATACGTGTGCTACGACGTCACGAAATTAGCTGTGAAACTAAACCCACTAGTACTTGCGCAAGATGCGTTTACTCTACTATCGGTTGGTGTCGACTAAGGAGATACCAATGACACGCGCCTCTACGCCACCGCCAAGGCCCGCCAAACTTTCTGCAGAGCAGATGCGTAGCGCGATCACTCGTATCAAGAAAAAAATTATCGAGTTAGAAGCTTTCGATCCCAACTCTGTAAATGAGACTTCGAGTCCAGAGGTCCAGAGCCTCGAAACGGGTATCGATGCAATGCTTTCGAGCGTGTTTGGGCACGGCACCATAGAGTATAATCGGTACAGGATAGCTAAAGATATCGATTATATGACTTTTATCTACACTGGAACGCCAACGCCAGCACACCAGATTAGGTCTGCCATTGCAAAGCACAAGGCTACTTCCTTGGCTACATTGAAACAAGCGATCAAGGACCTCGAAGAGGAACTCGAACATATCAGCCTGCCCTCTCAGCAGGGTGGACCGACCCCGGCATCACAACCATCAAGCAAAGTTTTCCTTGTCCACGGTCGAGACAATGAAACCAAAAACGAGGTCGCTCGGTTCTTAGAGAGAATCGGGATTGAGGTAATCATTCTACATGAACGCCCCAATCTTGGCCGTCACCTTCTGACTAAATTTCAGGAAGAAGCAGGCGACGTAGGCTTCGCAGTCGTGTTGATAACTCCCGACGACGAAGGTGGGCTCGCAGGCGGCACTGCATCAGAGCCTCGAGCCCGTCAGAATGTTATTTTCGAATTAGGCTTCTTTATTGGGCGACTGGGGCCCCGAACGTTGCTCCCCTCGTTAAAGCGGACGTGGTCAAACCGTCCGATTTTGACGGGATAGGTTACATCTCGATCGATTCGGGTGGAGGCTGGAAAGTGTTGGTTTGCACGCAGAACTGAGCCGGTTAGGCGCATAATTTCCATTGAGAATTGAGCCATGTGAACCTTCCCCCAACGCGGAGAGCGACGGGGGCAACGGAGTGATCCACATGGGACTTTTAAACATCATCCGTCGGATGGCACTGCGTGAGAAGCTGTCAGTGCGGGAGATCAGCCGACGCACCGGGCTGTCACGTAACACGATCGCGAAGTATCTGAGCGCGGGTACGATCGAGCCGACGTTCACGGTACCGGAACGACCGAGCAAGCTTGATCCGTTCGCCGACAAACTCTCTGGCTGGCTGAAGACCCAGGCCGGAAGGTCACGCAAACAGCGCCGAACGCTGAAGCAACTTCATGCCGATCTGACGGCTCTGGGCTTTACCGGCTCCTATGGCCGTGTCGCCGCCTTCGCCCGTGAGTGGCGGGTTGAGCAGCAGACGGCTGGCCGCGGCATATTCGTTCCGCTGTCTTTCCGCCTAGGCGAAGCATTCCAGTTCGATTGGAGTGAGGACTATGCCGTGGTCGGCGGCGAGCGGACGAAGCTGCAGGTGGCGCACATCAAGCTATCGCACAGCCGAGCTTTTCTGGTCCGAGCTTACCTGTTGCAAACGCACGAGATGCTCTTCGACGCTCACTGGCACGGGTTCCGGGTGTTCGGCGGCGTCCCTGGTCGCGGCATTTACGACAACATGAAGACCGCGGTCGATCGTGTTGGCCGCGGCAAGGAACGGCAGGTCAACGTCCGCTTCCAGGCAATGACGAACCACTACGTCTTTGCGCCTGAGTTTTGCAATCCCGCCGCAGGTTGGGAGAAGGGACAGGTTGAGAAGAACGTTCAGGATGCCCGACCACGTTTGTGGCAACAGATGCCGGACTTTCCGGATCTGGCGGCATTGAATGTCTGGCTGGAACAGCATTGCCAGGACCTGTGGCGCGACACAGCGCACGGCACCTTGCCCGGCACGATCGCGGATGTTTGGGCTGATGAGCGGGTAGCATTGATGGCGCTCCCCGCCATGTTTGACGGCTTCGTCGAGCAGAGCAAGCGCGTCTCCCCCACCTGCCTGATCACCTTCGAGCGGAACCGCTACAGCGTACCTGCGTCTTTTGCGAACCGACCCGTCAGCCTGCGGATTTATCCCGAGCGGCTGGTCGTTGTGGCCGAGGGCAATATCCTCTGCGAACATCCGCGGGTGATCGAGCGCAGTCACGACAAACCGCCGCGAACGATTTACGACTGGCGGCATTACCTTGCGGTCATCCAACGCAAGCCCGGTGCTCTACGCAATGGCGCACCCTTCCTGGAATTGCCGCCCGCCTTACGCAAATTGCAGGACCAGATGCTTCGCCGCCCCGGCGGCGATCGTGAGATGGTCGACATTCTCGCTCTCGTTCTTCATCACGACGAGCAGGTTGTCGTCAGGGCTGTGGAGCTGGCTCTGGATCAAGGCGTCGCGACCAAGACGCATGTGTTGAACCTGCTGCATCGCCTGATAGATGGCAAGACGACTGACGACCCCGACATCGACACGCCACAGGCGCTGACCTTGCGGCGTGAACCTAAGGCCAATGTAGAACGCTACGATGGTTTGCGGGTCCGGATCGTGGGAGGTCGCCATGCGTCATGATCCTGCCAGCGCCGCCGTCGTCATCATGCTGCGTAGCCTGAAGATGTATGGCATGGCCCAAGCCGTCACGGACCTGATCGAGCAAGGAGCTCCAGCCTTCGATGCGGCCGTGCCGATCCTGTCCCAGTTGCTAAAAGCCGAGATGGCCGAGCGCGAGGTCCGCTCTATTGCCTATCATATGAAGGCTGCTCGCTTCCCTGCCTACAAGGACATCTCCGGCTACGACTTCGCCGCCAGCGAAATCAACGAGGCGACGGTGCGCCAACTGCATCGATGCGAGTTCATGGACGATGCGCATAACATTGTCCTCGTCGGCGGGCCGGGCACAGGAAAGACCCATATCGCGACTGCCCTCGGTGTTCAGGCTATCGAGCATCACCGCCGAAAAGTCCGCTTCTTCTCGACTATCGAATTGGTCAATGCGCTCGAGCAGGAGAAGGCAAAGGGCAAGGCAGGCCAGATTGCCGAGACGCTGGTCCGTCTCGATCTGCTGATCCTTGATGAACTCGGATATCTTCCGTTCAGCGCGTCAGGCGGAGCGCTGCTCTTCCACCTGCTAAGCAAGCTCTACGAGCGCACCAGCGTCATCATCACCACAAACCTCAGCTTTAGCGAATGGGCCACGGTCTTCGGCGACGCCAAGATGACCACCGCTCTGCTCGATCGCTTGACCCACCGCTGCCACATCCTGGAAACCGGTAACGACAGCTTCCGCTTCAAGGCCAGCTCGGCCGCAGCAGCACAGAAGAGAGGAGAAAAGGCCAATCCCTTGACCAAAGCCTGATCAGAAAACCATACTTAGAGGTGGCTCACTTCTCGGTGGAAAAACCGGCTCAGTTCCGCGTGCAAACCAACATTCTCCGGCTCCTTCGACACTGAATACCGGTCCCGCAGGAGTCTTCTGACGGGACATTGACGTCGGCAACAGTACCAAGGGAGAGTAATAAACCCGGTTGTCACCGCGCTTAGGGTCCTTCCACTCCAGGAAACCAAACGCGCCCCGAAGTAGATTTAGCCCTGTTTCCTGCTGCCAAGTTTTCCCTTTGGCCATCAGCCCGTTGAGCTTGCGTTCTAAATCCGGTCCGAGAAGTAACGTTTGAATAAGGTCATCGTTATGTTTTGGGTCTGTATCTTCACTGGGCTCCGGCAGATCGAAACCGGGATCGATACCATGATTACGGGCATGCTGCGTAAGAGATTCGTCTTTTCTCGTAATCCGTTTTGGCATCCCAAGGTTTTCACGGACACGGTCCTTTAGGTCTCGCTCCAACTTTCGCGCTAGGTCCGGATAGTCGACGGCATCCGCGTTCAGCTTCGAATGCTGCTCCAAATAGATGGGGTCCGTCACTAACCCTATCGCGAACTCTTCGAGGAAAGAGGCACTTTGTTCATCGGGCGGTCCATCCTCAAGCGGTGGAAGCGCGCGGAAATCAAGCGAAATGTCATTCAACAGCGAATAAAATAGCCTGTCAGGAAGCTCGTCGACAACGCGGACATACCCCGCGGAACGAGAACCGAAACTCAGGGATACCAAAGGGTTCTTCGCGGAAAGATCAAGTAGCCTTGGCCTGATCTCCTCGATCTTCGACCGTACCAGCTGGCTGAAATCCTGCGCATTTGAGTGACTCGCGTCGGACATAGAGGACTCACATGATATTTGTGTATCTTGTGGTGTCTCATGCTGGGCCTATACAAATCAAGCGTGAATTACTTTGTCCTAATCGTCACTCCTAGATTGTATTGAAGGTGCGATTCTCATCACTCGCTAAGGGGTAAAAGTGACGGGGACTCGCCGAAACGCGATCAGTGTTCTACATCGAACTTACCCGCCACACCCTATTCTGTGATTGTTTCAGAGGAAGGTCAGTTTGGACTTAGCGAGGGGCTATGCTGGGAACTCTCACAACAAGTCGCGGTCAACGCGAGATTAATCGCCGGTTACCTGATGACGTCAAAAGCCTGATTGGGGTTGGATCGTTACTGGCCGAAGGTCATCATAGAACGGCCGCGCGCCCTCGGCACACGGTGCTCTCGCATGAGCGCATGGAGAATTTGAGTTCGCAGCCATGGCCGTTAACCCGGCCGAGCCGGGGCTACGCAGCCTTTTAGCCGTTGTAGGATTTTGATGGACGAAGTGTCGGCCTGCAAGCGCCGACGCGCGCGATCGCGTTTCCCAGGAACATTTCGACGTCGAAGAGATTTTTAGACCCCAAAATCGCGGGATCGCCGACCAAGCCGAAGTGCGCCAATCCGTCATCCACAGATCGATCTGCGTCAATCCACCCACTCGCGATCCGCGATGTACCTTCTGACAATTCGGTAACACGACCCGTCTGGCCTGCCACAAGCGTGATAAACACCCCTTCCCGGCCTTCATAGGTCTGCTTAAAAACGAATACACCGTCTAAGAAAAGCTCGTGTTTCTCATCCAGATAAGGGCTAGCACCTTCACCGAAGCGAATTAGAAATGCATCGTCATCAATTCCGAGGTTCGAAAATGAAACTTCGCAGGCGTCGTTGATCGTCTCCGGAAGCTCGTAGAAGTCGTATAAAATTGCGCCTGCATTATTCCATTTCCGGATCACTTCAGCGTGCAACCGGCTGCGTGCTGATTCATCTTCGAAATGATCAAGCCCTAGTCGATGACCAGATTTTGGGTCGCTAAATCGCGGGTCGTTCATTGGTTCAGTTCCTCGAATTTGATTTAGAACCAATCTGCTCCAACCAAGCAAGAGACAACTAAAAAGGTCGACGTGTTGGGTCGCCCTCAACTTCATTGACACGTCAATTTCAGGAAGCGCGTGCCGATTCCGCTTTGCAAAATGCAGCCATTATGAGCAATTATTATTGTTTAAAATCAAAGGCATGGCGCTTTTGGCCATTTCAAGCTGACTCCCCGGTCAAAATCAGCTGAAAAACACCCCCGGGTTTAAGTATTTCCCCGGTCAGAATCCGTGACTCCGCACAATTATCGGCGGGGGAAGGTTTGGCCGCAGGACCATGGGGTGGAAACGACAAAGACCGGTTTCTTGACGGAGCGACCGCTGGCAAAGCCGTGGCAACCCTCCTGCGACATGCCGAACTTGTCCCTTTGCTGTCCGGTTCAAATTTCTGGACAAGGCACAAGACTGTTATTCGAATAGGCTTTCAGGATTTTCGCCTTAACCGGACACCAAAGAAGAGCGGCGTCGTCCGATGAGAAGGAAAGTCATGCGCCGACGTCATCCTCGGAGCTGCCCCGAGGATCTTCCAACGTATTGATTTTATTCGACGGGGGTTAGATCCTCGCCACAAGGCCGAGGATGACGTCAGAGTTGGCTACCAGCCTGGTCAGCAGACGAAACCCCGGCCTTTCAGCCGGGGAATGGTATCAACGGATATCGCTCAGGCCGAAAGCCGGCGGCCATTTGCCACTAGAAGACCGGCAGCGCCTTCCAGCCAGCCGGCTTTCAGCTCCAGCGCCAGGAAACGGCTGCGCTCGAACGGGCCGGGCATGATCAGGTGCTGCGCTTTGTTGGCGAAAAAGCCGAAGCGCTCGTAATAGGGCGCATCTCCGACCAGAAGGATGGCGCCATGGCCGCGTCTGGTAGCCTCGGCGATCGCCGCGCGCATCAGTGCAGAGCCGATGCCCTTGCCCTCATGGGCGGCATCGACGGCCAGCGGGCCGAGCAGCAGCGCTTCAACCGCGCGGCCTTCGCGCGAAATGCCGGCTTCGACATTCCACAGGCGCACCGTGGCGATGACATGGCCGCCCTCATCACGGGCGACCAGCGCCAGGCCTTCGGCCGGAACGCGGCCGGCACGCAGCTTCTCGGAAGACTTGCGGCGGCGGCCGGCGCCCATGGCGCGGTCCAGCAGGTTCTCACGGGCAACGACATCGCCCGGATTTTCCTGATCGACATGAAATGTCTGCGGTGTGAAAAATGCCCGTACCGAATTCAAAAGAGCGGCCATCCTTGGCCTCCCGTCACACAACCGCCCACACGCGGCCCTTGATGAAAAATGGTGGAGCCGTTCCGGCCCGCCGACACGCTTTCCTCGGCTGGAAGAGGAGCAGCAAGCAGGGATTTGCGCAACAGCACAATCGGCAAGGCCGGAACGGAAGCTTGGTCGAGACGCCGCCCTTTTCAGCGGACGGCGTTCGGACTTTCAATCAGCATCGGATTTCCCGAAAAGCGCGTACGCTTTTCGGTCGGATGCCTTAGATGACGTAAGCCTTCAGCGGCTCGAAGCCATTAAAGGCAACTGCCGAATAGGTCGTCGTATAAGCGCCGGTACCTTCGATCAGAACTTCGTCGCCGATGGTCAGCGAGACCGGCAGCGGGTACATGTTCTTTTCATACAGCACGTCGGCGCTGTCGCAGGTCGGGCCAGCCAGAATGCAGGGCTGCATCTCGTCCTGGTCACGCTCGGTGCGGATCGGGTAACGGATAGCCTCATCCATCGTCTCGGCGAGACCGCCGAACTTGCCGATGTCGAGGAACACCCAGCGGTGGTTGTCATTGTCGGACTTCTTCGAGACGAGAACAACTTCCGCCTTGATGACGCCCGCATTGCCAACCATGCCGCGGCCCGGCTCGATGATCGTCTTCGGGATCTGGTTGCCGAAGTGCTTGCGCAGCGCCGTGTCGATTGCCTGGCCGTATTCTTCGGCAGCAGGAACGTCGCGCAGGTACTTGGTCGGGAAACCACCGCCCATATTGACCATCTGCAGGTGAATGCCCTGCTTGGACAGCGAAGCGAAGACGCGCTTCGCATCGGCAAGTGCGGCATCCCATGCGTCGAGATTCATCATCTGCGACCCGACATGGAAAGACACGCCGTAGGATTCCAGACCCATCTGATGCGCATAGACCAGAACGTCGACGGCCATCTGCGGCACGCAGCCGAACTTGCGCGACAGCGGCCATTCAGCGCCTTCGCCATCCGTCAGCACGCGGCAGAATACGCGCGCGCCGGGGGCGGCACGGGCAACCTTTTCGACTTCCTCATGGCTATCAACGGCGAAGAGATCGATGCCGAGCGCGTAAGCGCGGGCGACATCGCGTTCCTTCTTGATGGTGTTGCCGAAGGAGATACGGTCGGCCGTTGCACCGGCATCGAGCGCCATCTGGATTTCAGCCACGGAGGCGCAATCGAAGCTGGAGCCGAGCGAAGCGAGCAGCTTCAGGATTTCCGGAGCCGGGTTTGCCTTGACGGCATAATAGATCGCGCTGTTCGGCAGGGAATGCCGGAACGCGTTGAAATTGTCGCGCACGACGTCGAGATCAACCACAAGGCAAGGGCCTTCGGGACGTCGGGTCTTGATGAAGTCGAGAATGCGTGCAGTCGTCATCGATATATTCCCTATAAAACCGACTCCGGAAAAATCCGGAGGACAAAGGACGCTCGAGATATGCATTCGAATCAGCCGGTGGAGGCGCAGAATCGATAGCATACGCTCAAGGCGTGAATATGAACGATGCCCTGCCAGAGCATCATTCGGCTTTGTCTGCCATCGATTGGAGGGATTGACCCGACCGCACTTCAGGCAATGATGGTGTGCCTCTTCAGTACCCCGGCTGATGGAAAGCCGGCAGAGAACCAGAAAGGCCCGCACCGTCGTTGCTTCATATGTCCTCGCATTTCCCGGTTGGCCGGAATAGCGACTGGAGGGGTTAGTTCCAGGTACCTTACCGAAATCCTCACCACATCGAGGAATCGGCGGACACACATGGGCACGTGCGACTTTGGGCAGCACGGGAGATAAGAATATTCGCAGTCATAATCAAGAGGTTTTTTTCACCATTTAGCGGATTTTTTCAGCAATGAATTTAGGGTTGAACAGTCGCCCTTCAGCGTTCAATTATATGGAACGAACCGGAGGATTTCCATGGACACGCTGACCCGCATCCGCGCCTTTATCGATGTTGTCGAGGCGGAGGGTTTTTCCGCCGCCGCGCGCAAGACCGGACGCTCCAAGGCGCTCCTGTCCAAGTACGTCCGGGAACTGGAAGACGATCTCGGCGCGCTGCTCCTTAACCGCACGACAAGGCAGTTTTCGCTGACCGAGGCCGGGCACACCTATTATCGCACCGCATCCGACATACTGAAGGAGATCGACAACCTCGCCGATCTGGTGCGCGAGAAGAATGCTGACCTCAAAGGCAAGCTCCGGATTTCGGTGCCGCGCACCTTCATCGATGCCGATGTCGGCCAGAGCCTGATCGATTTCGCCAAGGAAAATCCGGAACTGTCGCTGGAGATCGTCGCCGAGGACCGGTTTGTCGATCTGATCGAGGAAGGTTTCGACCTTGCGGTCCGGATCACCCGGCTGGAAGATTCGGGCCTCATCGCCCGCAAGCTTTCCGATTTCCGCGTCTATGCGGTGGCGACGGCGGATTTCGTGGCGCAGCACGGGCCGCTCGACGGACCGCAGGATTTCTCCCGTGTTCCCTTCATCATCGACACCAATACCCGTTTTCACAACACGGTGCGGTACCTGGAGCCGGATGGCGGCTCGAATTCGGTGACCATCAGCGGCCCGATCGAGGTCAACAGCCCCCAGGCGACCCTGCGCGCCGCCCGTGCCGGGCTCGGCATCGCCATGGTGCCTGACTTCATTGCCCGGCCCTATATCCAGTCCGGCGAGCTGGTGACGCTGTTTGATGATTATATTTCCAAGGACCGCGGCATTTATGCGGTCTATCCGCATCGCCGCTACCTGCCGGCCAAGGTGCGCAGCTTCGTGGATTATCTTTCGGCGTGGTTCAGGAAGAACGGGTGAAGAGACGGACGGTTAAGTTGTCACACCGCCCTCACCTCCGTCATCCTCGGGCTTGACCCGAGGATCCATGTTTCAGCGGTTGATGGATCCTCGGGTCAAGCCCGAGGATGACGCCGCGTGTGACGAAATGTTTGCCGCGCCCCTCTTCCCGCGCTGCGACAGACGTTTATCCCTGATGAAACGCCCGCCTTGCGGCGGGCGTCAGCATTAGCTGGAAATCAGATCAGAACGGCGAATCCGGGAAGTAGAACTGCTCGGCATTCTCCTTGGTGATCAATGTCGCGTCGAGAATATAATTCCCGGCAACCGGCACCTGATCATAGAAATGCCCGGCCGTCAGCTGCATGGCGGTCGCCACCATTGCCGGCGGGTAGAGCACGTCAACCGGCACCAGCTTGTCGCCGTCCATGACCTTCTTGATCATGTCCTTGGAGCCGGCACCCGCAACGATATATTGGATATCGGTGCGTTTCGCCTGCTGGATCGCTTCCAGCACGCCAATCGCCATGTCGTCATCCTGGCACCAGACCACGTCGATTTTCTTGTATTTGGTCAGATAGTCCTGCATCACGCGGAAGGCGTCGTCGCGGTTCCAGTTGCCGTACTGACGGTCGAGAACCTTGACGTTCGAGCCAGCGATTCCCTTGTCGAACCCATCCTGACGCTGCTGGTCGATCGGGATCGGCAGGCCGCGAATGACCACCACTTCCGCATCCGGCGTGGTTTTCTTGATGTATTCACCCGCCACCTGGCCAAGCGCCGGGTTGTTGCCGGCAACATAGAGATCGCGGATGGAATTGTCGTTGACGCTCGGCGCACGGTCCACCAGCGCAACGAAGGTGCCCTTGTCCTTGATCTCCTTGATGGCGTTGACCAGCGGATCGGGATCCGACGGCAGCACGACCAGCGCGTCCAGCCCCTGCACGGCAAGATCCTGCAGCGCGTTGGCTTGATTGGCGGCATCCGGCGATGTCTTGACGATCACGTTAAGCCCCGGATGCTCCTGCATGAGCAGCTTCGCCACGCGTTCGGCATGATAAACGACGCCCGCCGTCCAGCCGTGATCGGCCGCCGGAATGGAGACGCCGATGGTGACCTTCTTGTCCTGCGCATGGGCCGAGCCCGCCAGCACTGCAGCCAGCGCGGCAAAGGCCACGCCGATGAATTTTCTACGCATAGTCTCTTTCCTCCCAAGACCGGGGCGTTCCTCCTTCAACCGCACCTGCCCCAGATGGCGCGGCGTGATACGTCACCTGCGGCTGAGCGAGCGCTGCACCAGCATGGCGATGATGATGATGGCCCCCTGAATGGCGCCGATCAGATATTCGCTGACGAAGTTCGACAGGATCATGATGTTGCCGACGATCTCCAGAATGAAGGCGCCGCAGATCGTGCCCCAGATGCGCCCCACCCCGCCGCGCAGCGCCGTGCCGCCAACGACGACGGCGGTGATGGCCTGCAGCTCCCACAACATGCCCGTCGTGGCCGAGGTGGAGGCAAGGCGCGGCACGTAAAGCAGCACCGCCACCGCAACACACAGCCCCTGCACCACATAGGCGATGGTGCGCACCCGCGCGACCGAAATGCCTGAATAACGCGCCACATCCTCGCTGGAGCCGACCGCTGTCAGATGCCGGCCATAACGGGTGCGGTAAAGCACGAAGGCCGCGATGGCGGCGGTCACGAAAATCACGATGACCGGCACTGGCACGCCCAGCACATTGCCGAAATAGACCGGGCGATACAGCGTCTGGATTTCCGGGTTGCGCAAGGTAATAGCACCGCCCTGCGACAGCCATGTGGTCAGCCCGCGATAAATGCCCATGGTGCCGAGCGTGGCGATGAAGGGCTCGATGCGGCCGATGGTGGTGATGAGACCGTTGGCCAACCCGCAGGCCGCGCCGATGGCAAGCGCCAGCGCCATGGCGGCCAGCAGCATCAAAAGCGGGCTGGCAATGACGCCGCTGTTCATGAACAGGATCATCAGGCTGGCGACGAAAGCCACCATGGCGCCAACAGACAGATCAAGCCCGCCCGAGGTGATGACATAGGTCGCGCCAAGCGCGATGATGGCGATGAAGGCGCTGCGGGTGACGACGTTCAGAAGATTGTCGATGCCGATGAAATTGGGATTGGCGATGGTGCCGAGAACCAGCAGCAGGGCCAGCGCCACAAACGGCGCCACGGCACGCAGATCCCAGTCCTTCGAGGTCTTCGGCGTCTTGCCGGTGTCAGTTGCGGCCTCGGTCATGTTTCCCCTCAATTGTCTTTTCTTCAGGCCATGTCTTTCGAAACCCGCAGCCTCAGGCGGGTTCCTGCGTGTGAACACCGGTCGCCAGCGCCACGATGTCGTTTTCTGTCATGCGATCCCCCGCCACTTCACCGACGATCCGGCCCGAACGCATCACCAGAATGCGGTCGCAGATGCCGATCAGCTCAGGCATTTCCGAGGAAACGACGATGATCGAGCGCCCCTCCTCCGCAAGCCCGGCGATGAAGCGGTAAATCTGCTCCTTGGTGCCGATGTCGATGCCGCGCGTCGGCTCGTCGATGATGACGATGGACGGATCGAGCAACATCATTTTGGCGAGCAACAGCTTCTGCTGGTTGCCGCCGGAGAGCTGGCCCGCCAGCAGATCCTTGCGGCCGGTGCGGATGTCGAAATCGCGCACCGCATCATCAAGCGCCGCCGTCTCGCGGCGGGTGTCGATCTGGAACAGCCGGCTGAATTTCTTCAGCGAAGCAAGCGTCAGATTGATGCGCAGATCCTTGGTGAGCAGCAGTCCCTTGCCCTTGCGATCCTCGCTCAAGTAAACGATGCCCGCCTTCAGGCTGTCTTCGGGCTTGGCGAAAGTGACCGCGCGCCTAAGATGGCGAACCGTTCCCCGCCCGGCCCTAAGGCCCAGCACGCCCTCCATCAGCTCCGTCCGCCCCGCTCCGACGAGACCGGCGAAACCGAGGATTTCGCCCTTGCGCAGGCGGAAACCGGCATCCTGCGCATAACCGGGAACGTTAAAATGCTCCACCTCAAGAACCGGCTCACGCTCACCGCCGGCATTGCGGTCGGGATAAAGCTTGGCGACATCCCGCCCCACCATCAGCCGCGCCATATCGGCCGGCTCCAGCTCTGAGGCCGGATGCGAGGCGACGAGCCTGCCGTCGCGCAGCACCGTCACCCGGTCGGCAATCTCCTTCACTTCCGGCAGGCGGTGCGAAATATAAAGCACGGCCACGCCTTTCGCCCTGATATCGCGGATGACATTCAGGAGTGCGTCGGTCTCGATCGGCGTCAGGCTCGCGGTCGGCTCGTCGAAAATCACCACGCGATGCGGCACCAGCAGAACGCGGGCAATCTGCACCAGCTGCCGCTGGGCAATCGACAGGCTGCCGACGATGGCGTCGGGATCGATCGTGCCGCCGAGATCGCCAACGGCCCTGCGCGCACCATCGCGCATGGCGCGGTCGTCCATAACAGGACCTTTATGCAATTCACGGCCGAGATAGATATTCTGCGCCACCGTCAGATCGGGTGCCAGCAATATTTCCTGATGTACGAGAACGATGCCGCGATGTTCGGCATCCACCGGCCCGCCAAGCGTAACGGCTGCGCCATCGATGCGGATTTCACCGCCCGACGGCTTCTCATTGCCGGCCAGCAGCTTCATCAGCGTCGATTTACCCGCGCCGTTTTCGCCGATGATGGCGTGCACCTCGCCGGCACGCACCGCGATCTCGATATCTTTCAGAACCTGAACCGGGCCGAAGGATTTCGACAGCCCAACCGTCCGGACAAGGGCCGGGGCTGAAGTTTCGTCAGCAGAAGCCATGCGCCGTCACCGACAGCCGGTGAGAACGAACGGTTTTTGCCTCTCGATTTTTGCTGATTTGACCATAGGCGAACTCCTCCCAAAGCTCAGGGAAGAAGCTAACGTCCGTTTTGAGGTACGTAAAGCAAATTTCGCTCGTCTTTTAGAATACACTGAAATTTGACCGGCCGGGCAGGACGATACGGCGCTTGATCATGGCGCCGGGGGACGCTGGAAGCCCTTCATGAGACGATGCATGGCTTCTGCGCCTTCCTTCACCAGATCGAAACGTTTGCCGAACAGCAGCCAGTCGTAAACTATGCCTTTGATCAGCCAGTAGAGCGCACCGAGTGCTGATTCCGCCGTCCAGTTGTCGTTGAAGACGCCCTCGGCCTGCGCACGCTGAAAAGCCGCCTCCAGTCGCTCCTTGTGGTAACGGTCCAGCTCTTCCTGCGCATGCAGCACCGGGGCGAACTCGTCTGAATAGCTGGTGCGCAGGCTGATGGTCATGATGCGCTGGCGTTGTTCGTCCTGCGCCAGAAGCGCCAGCCACTTGCAGGCCCCTTCCTCGATCTTGGAAAGCAGGGTCGAGCCCTTGAGATCAGGATCACCGAAATCAAGCAGATCGGATTCCGGCAGCGCCACCGATTTATAGAGGCCGATGAAAAGGTCGGTCTTGCTGGAAAAATGCCAGTATATCGCCCCGCGCGTGACCCCGGCTGCGGCCGCCACCTCGTCCAGCGAGGCGTTGGCCACGCCCTTTTTGAAGAACACACGCTCGGCAGCGGCAAGGATCGCCTGACGCGTCTCTTCTGCCTCGGCCTTGGTACGGCGCATGCTGATGTCTCCTTCCAGTCGTGACACGGCGCTTTCGCACCGTGCCTTTTCTTGTCGTGCCAGGCTGTCATTCACATGAATGTGGCCCGGCCTTCACATCCGTTTTATTCCGCCGGCGACACGGCGTCAGCAGCAATCTTGTCGTCCTTCTTCCGATCCCCGAAAAACTTCATGACAAACACGAAGAAGACGGGAACGAAGAAGATCGCAAGGATCGTCGCCGAGATCATGCCGCCCAGAACGCCGGTGCCGATGGCGTTCTGGCTCGCCGCACTGGCACCCGACGCAATTGCCATCGGCAGCACGCCGAGCGAGAAGGCAAGCGAGGTCATCAGGATTGGCCGGAAGCGCAGGTGGGCCGCCTCCACCGTCGCATCATAGGTGGATTTGCCCTCCGCCCGCAGATCCTTGGCAAATTCGATGATCAGGATCGCATTCTTGGCCGAAAGCCCGATGATGGCGACAAGGCCAACCAGGAAGTAGACGTCGTTCGGCATGCCACGCAGCATCACCGCCGCCACCGAACCGATGACGCCAAGCGGCACCACCAGCATGACGGAGAGCGGAATCGACCAGCTTTCATAAAGCGCCGCCAGAAGCAGGAAGACGAACAGCACGCTGAGGCCGATAAGCGCCGGCGCCTGCGAACCCGACTGGATTTCCTGCAGTGACTGGCCGGTCCATTCGAAACCGAAGCCGCTTGGCAATTCGCCCGCCAGACGCTCCATTTCGGCAATCGCATCACCCGAGGAGTAACCGGGTGCCGACTGGCCGCCGATACGGATCGCCGGATAGCCGTTGTAACCCACCACCTGCGACGGGCCGCGCACCCATTCCACAGTGGCGAAGGAGCTTACCGGCACCATGCCGCCATTGGCATTGCGGACATTGAGGTTCAAAAGATCCTCGGTCTTCATGCGCTGGCCCTGCTCTGCCTGCACCGTCACGCGCTGCATGCGGCCGGCATTGGGGAAGTCGTTGACGTAGGAGGAACCCATATTGGCCGAGATGGTGGCGTTGATGTCGCTGAAGGTCACGCCGAAGGTGTTGGCCTTCTCACGGTCGATGATGAGGTTGACCTGCGGAGAGTCCGGCATGCCTTCCACGCGCAGGCCGGCCAGAATGGGGCTTTTCTGCGCGGCCGCCATCAGCTGTGCACCGGCGGCGCTCAGCGCCGTCTGTCCGGCACCGCCGCGATCCTGCAGGCGGAAGGTGAAGCCGCTGGAGTTACCGAGACCCTGAATGGGCGGCGGCGACAGCGTGAAGGACATCGAACCCGGCAGGCCCCAAAGCTTGCCGTTGATGCGTTGAGCGATGGCGGATGCGGAATCCTCCGGCCCACGCTCGCTCCAGTCTTTCAGCGTCGCGAAGGCGAGACCGGCATTCTGGCCGGAACCGGAGAAGGAGAAGCCCGAAACCGCAATCACGCGATCGACCGCCGGCTCCGCCAGGAAGATCTTTTCGATTTCCTGGATGGATTGCAGGGTGCGTTCACTGCTGGCTTCCGCCGGCGCCTGAATGTCGACGATCAGGTAACCCTGGTCCTCGTTGGGCAGGAAGGAGCTGGGCAATTGCATATAGGCCCAGCCGAGACCGACGAGCAGCGCCGCATAGATGACCATGAAGCGGCCGGAACGCTTGATGATGCTGCCGACCGACGAGGAGTATTTATGCGAGGCCTTGTCGAAGCCGCGGTTGAACCAGCCGAAGAAGCCCTTCTTTTCATGGTGCCCGGCCTTGATCGGCTTCAGGAACGATGCGCAGAGCGCCGGCGTGAGTGACAGCGCAAGGAAGCCCGAAAACAGGATGGAAACCACCATGGTCAGGCTGAACTGCTGGTAGATGATGCCGACGGCGCCGGGGAAGAAGGCCATGGGCACGAACACCGCCGTCAGAACCAGCGTGATGCCGATGATGGCGCCGGAAATCTGGCCCATCGCCTTGCGGGTCGCCTCCTTCGGCGACAGATGCTCTTCCGCCATGATGCGTTCGACATTTTCCACCACGACGATCGCGTCATCGACGAGAATACCGATGGCGAGAACCATGGCGAACATGGTGAGAACGTTGATGGAGAAACCCGAGACATACATGATGGCGCAGGTGCCGAGCAGCGCCACGGGCACCACCAGTGTTGGAATGATGGTGTAGCGGATGTTCTGCAGGAAGACGAACATCACCACGAAGACGAGGATGATCGCCTCCACCAGCGTGTTGATTACCTTCTGGATCGAGATCTTCACGAAGGGGCTGGTGTCGTAGGGAATTTCATATTCGATACCCGCCGGGAAATAACGCGACAGCTCCTCCATCGTGGCGCGCACGCCATCGGAAGTCTGCAACGCATTTCCCGTCGGCGAAAGCTGGACACCGATGGCCGCACTGGGCTTGCCGTTCAGGCGGCTCGAGAAGGTGTAGCTTTCCCCGCCCACCTCGACGCGCGCGACATCGCGCAGCCGGACGGAGGAACCATCCGGATTGGCGCGCAGCACGATGGAGCCGAATTCTTCCGGCGAGGTCAGCTGGCCCTGCACGTTGACGGTGGCGGAAATCTGCTGACCAACCGGGTTTGGCGATGCGCCGATGCGGCCGGCCGCGACCTGCGAGTTCTGCGCCTGGATTGCGTTGATGACATCACTCGAAGTCAGGCTGAGACCCAGCATCTTGTCCGGATCCATCCAGATGCGCATGGAGCGCTGGGTGGCGAAGAGCTGCGCGCTGCCGACGCCGGGAACGCGACGCAACTCACCGACCACGTTGCGGCTGAGATAGTCGCCAAGGCCGATGGCGTCCGTATTGCCGTCCACGGACGTCAGCGCCACCATCATCAGAAACGAGGTTCCGGCCTGTTCAACGCGCAGGCCCTGCTGCGTCACCGCCCGCGGCAGTCGGGGTTCGACACGGGCGATACGGTTCTGAACCTCGACCTGCGCCTCGCCGATATTGGTGCCGGGTTCAAAGGTGACGTTGATCGAGATACGGCCCGAGGATTCCGACGTCGATTCGAAATAGATCAGACCCGGGACGCCATTCAGCTCTTCCTCGATGGGCCGCGTGACGCTCTGATAGATATCTTCCGGCGATGCGCCCGGATAGGTCGTGCCGACGGAAATCTGTGGCGGCGCCACATTCGGATATTGCGCAATCGGCAGCATGGGAATGGCGAGCAGGCCCGCCAGCATGATGAAGATGGCGACGACCCAGGCAAAAATGGGCCGATCGATGAAAAAACGTGCCATGGAAATCGGTCCTTATTGCTTCGCGGCCGGGGGCTCAGACGCGGTCTCGGACGAAGCCGCGTTTTCACTGCCGGCAGAGGCAGTGGCGGCGGGTTCCGCAGACCATGGTTCAGGCTTCACCTTTGCGCCCGGCGCGGTTTTCTGGAAACCTTCGGCAACGACGCGGTCGCCATCCTTCAGGCCCTCCGAAATCACCCAGCGGTCACCAATGGAGCGGCCGACGCTGACGCGCCGCTGCTCGACCGTGTCTTCGGCATTAACGACAAGCACGCTTGCCTGGCCGCCCGCATCGCGCTGCACCGCCTGCTGCGGCACGGCAAAGGCCGCCTTCTGGATGCCCTGCTGGATCTGGACGCGGACATACATGCCCGGCAAAAGGTCACCGTTCGGGTTGGGGAATTCGCCGCGCAGCGTCACCTGGCCGGTGGTTTCATCCACCGCCGCTTCGGAAAACAGCAGGCGGCCCGAAATCGGATAACGCGTGCCGTCATCAAACAGCAGATTGACTTCCGCCTCGTTCGTGCCGGTCATCAGCTGGCCATCCTGCAGGGCCTTGCGCAGGCGAATGAGGTCGGCGGCGGGCTGGGTAAAGTCGGCATAGATCGGATCGAGCTGCTGGATCGTTGCCAGGTTCTCGGAACCCGTGGCGCTGACGAGTGCGCCTTCGGTGATGCGCGCCCGGCCGATCATGCCGCTGATGGGTGCGGTGACATTGGCATATTGCAGATTGAGCCTGGCTTCCGCGACACCGGCCTCGGCAACGGCCACTTCGGCATCCGCCTGCGCCAGCTGGGCGATGGCATTGTCGAATTCCTGCTGCGAGCCAACATTCGAACGGCGCAACTGCTGCTGCCGGTCAGCCGTCTGCCGTGCCTGCAACTGCGCGGCCTGCGCCCGGCGCAACGTGCCTTCGGCGCTGTCGACGCGCACCTGGAACGGCGCGGGGTCGATCCGGTAGAGCACATCGCCTTCCTTCACCAGGGAGCCCTGCTCGAACACCCGCTCGACGATAATGCCGGAGACGCGCGGGCGCACTTCGGCAAGCCGCGTCGGTGCGATGCGTCCTGGCAATTCATTGGTGATGGGCAGCTCTTCCGGGGTCACGGTCACGACCTTGACCGCACCGGGCGGCGGCGCACCGGGCGCAGATGCCTGCTCATCGCTACATCCGACCAGAACGATGCCCGTCAACAACACCGCTACGATCTGCCCCAATTTCTTCGCCATACTGCGCTCCGAATCCACAAAAAAGGTCATATTTACATACATACTAAGACGTATGTAAAATTCCGGCAACGGAATTGTTGCAGCGCAACAGCTGTCTCACGCGCTTGTGAAGTTGCGTACGGCGCTGGCAAAACACCAAGGAAGAGCGGAACCGTGAAATGGGAGGGAGAGTCGGGCCAATTGCGCCGACGTCATCCGCGGGCCTGTCCCGAGGAACTGCCACTGTCTTGATTCTTATTCGACGTGGTTAAATCCTCGGCACAAGGCCGAGGCGGAAGACAAGAACGCCCGCGCCTTTTCTCAGAACAGGCGCTTCAGCGGGGTAGCTTCCGGCTGCGGGCTGCTCTTCGGCGTCTCGCTATTATCGGCAGATCTGCTGCGCAGGGCCGCATAATAAGCGTTCTTATGTTCGTACATATTCATATCGGCGCGGCGCACCAGCGATTCCATCGTCTCGCCGGCTTCGCTGGTCGCCACCCCGAGCGAAAGGCTGAGCGGTGCGCTTGAATAAAACTGGTTGTTGATCTTCAGCAGCTCATAGACTGTTTCGACCATGGCGGCAGCAATCTGCCTGTCGGCGCCGGGAAGAAGGATGGCGAATTCGTCACCGCCGATGCGCGCTGCATGGTTCGGCGCAGTCACCACGCCATTCAGCACCTCGCCCACCCGCCGCAGCAGGGCGTCGCCGGCATCATGGCCGAGCTTGTCATTGGCCTCCTTCAGGCCGTTGAGATCGATGACGATGGCGGAAACGGGCCTGAGCGCGTTGCGCTCCAGCCGGTTCAATTCGTCCGAATAAAAGGCGCGGTTGTGCAGCTTGGTCAGCACATCGTGCTTGCCGAGATATTCGAGATAGGCTTCCGCCTTCTTGCGCGCGGTAATGTCCGTCAGCGCCACCTGCACCAGCGACCAGTCATGCTCATGGCCGGGGAAGACGGAAAAATGCAGCAGAACATGCCGCTCCGAACCATCAAGCGCATAATTCACCACCTCGCGATGGTGGTTGAGATTGCCGTTCCAAAGCTCCATCAGCTGCTCGCGGAACGGCTTTTCCATCTCACCACGGAAAATATCGCCGAGCCGCTGCAGCAGAACCTGCCGGTCCGGCGCACAGAACAGGTCGAGTGTGGCTCGGTTGACGTCGATGACACGGATTTCGCTCATGCATTGCCGCACGAATTCCGGATGCACATCCGTGAACACCCGGAAATCGACGATGCCGCGATCCCTGACTTCTTCGATCAGCCGGCGCACGCGGCTGAAATCTTCCACCCAGAGCGAAACCGGCGAATGTTTGAACATGCCCTCGGCATAACGGCGATTGAGAAGCTCCTTGCGGCGGGCTTCTTCCCGTTCCGTCACATCCTCGGTGGTCAAAAGCAGCCGGCTGAGCGTGTTCTCGTGGCCGGGTATGACCGCGCCGCGCAGCTGAATATCAAGCCGCCTGCCGCCGATCGAATAATTCACCGCATTGCTGGTAAATTCCGTCCGCCCCGCCCAGAGTTCGGAAAGCTCGTTCACATGGCTTTCCAGCATGTCGTCGCGAAAAATCCGATGCAGATTGTCGACGAGATGCGCCTGATCACGCGCTTCAAACAGTTCCAGCGTCTTGGCATTGACCTGGATGACGCGGATTTTCTGCGAACAGGCCGCAACACGCGATAAATCTTCCAGAAGAAACGCCCTGATATCCTCAACGCCCTCAGCCCGCCAGATATCGAACTGGCTCTTCACGGCGCTGAAATCCTCGATCCACATCGCGACCGGCGCGAGATTGAAGATATTGGTATCGATCGTTTCACTCATACGGGCAGTCTTCTCAAGGGGAGATGCAGGCGGATGCCAAACGGTGCGGCACGGCGAATACCGTCCGCATATGTGGATTTATTAGGGATATTCGATTTAACGCAAGCATTTATCGCGCAACCCGCCGGATTGCGCGATAATTCACGGATTTCGCCGCCGGGATGCCCTTTACCAGAGCTTCACGTGACGGTTCACATCCTTGTAGAGCAGGTAACGGAACCGGCCCGGGCCGCCCGCATAACAGGCCTGTGGGCAATAGGCGCGCAGCCACATGAAGTCACCCGCCTCAACTTCCACCCAGTCCTCGTTCAGCCGATAGACCGCCTTGCCCTCCAGCACGTAAAGACCATGTTCCATCACATGGGTTTCCATGAACGGAATGGTCGCACCCGGCTGGAAAGTGACGATGTTGAGGTGCATGTCGTAACGCACGTCTTCGAGATCGATGAAGCGCGTCGTCGCCCATTTGCCCTCGGTATCGGGCATGGCCGACATGGCGATCTCGTCTTCATGCGAAAAGATCGCCGGCGGGGCCTCCAGCCCGTCAACCGCCTGAAACACCTTGCGGACCCAATGGAACTTGACGGGCGCCTTGCCCGAGTTTGTGATCTGCCAGCGCGCACCGGCCGGCAGGTAGGCGAACGAGCCCTCCCGCAGCGCATGCTGCGCGCCATCGAAGGTCACGGTCATTTCGCCATCGACGACGAAGATCGCCGCCTGCGCCCGCTCGTCCGGCTCCGGCCGCTCACTGCCGCCACCGGGCTGCACTTCGACGATATATTGCGCGAAAGTCTCGGAAAAACCCGTCATCGGCCGGGCGATGATCCAGGCCCGCGTGCCGGTCCAGTGCGGCAGCACGCTTGTCACGATATCGGACATCACGGTCTTGGGGATGACCGCATAGGCGGTCTTGAAAACAGCCTTGCTCGACAGCAGTTCCGTCTGCCCCGGCAGACCGCCCATATCCGAATAATATCTCTTCATTTCAGCCATTCCATTCTGCAACGCATCAGGCGCGGATTCTTAAGGCCGCGATATGGTTTAATCAAATGGTTATTGGTGAGGGGCGAGTGACGGAATGGGGCACGACGTCGCCGCGCATTTCCTCTCCCCGTCGGGGAGAAGGTGGCCCGAAGGGTCGGATGAGGGGGCAACGCCAACGATAGACCGCACTCCTCGCCCCCCTCATCCCGCTGCCGCGGACTTCTCCCCGGCGGGGAGAAGAAACAGGCGGCACGCGCTCGCTTCCCATGAGGGAATAACGAGCGGCTTTCTATCTCACGCCTTCTTACGCATCGTCGCATAGACGATATTGTGGTTCTCGCCGAAGAACACCTCCGCCTCGATACTTGCAGGATCGGCGCTGGCATTGATGATCCGCCACATATCCGCCTTCGAGCGCAGCAGCAGCGCCCAGTTCATGAAGGTCTCCATATAGCCGTCGACGACGATATCTTCAGAGAAGTTGGCGAAGAGGAACATGCCGCCGGGCTTCAGCATCTCCATGCAGCGCCGTGTCAGCTTGATCGCCACGCGGTCGTTCAGATAATCATAAAGGCCGGCCGCATAGATCAGATCAAAGCTGCCGAGCTCCTGCGTGCGCAGTACGATATCGCGCACCGAACCGTCAATTGCCTCCACGCCGCGGCCGCCGAAATCACGGGCGACGGAGCCGACGCTCAAGGGATCCTGATCCAGCGCCACCCAGCGCTTGATCCTGCCCTCTTTCAGCGCCACCGAAGCATCGGCCTCACGCAGGTGGCCGGAGGCAATGGTGAGGATTTCCGTCTCCTCGCCATGGCGGGCGGCGGCCTCATCCACGAACCGCGTCAGCAGGTCCCGCCGCTCGCGCACGGCAACCGAGGAGCTGGCATCTTTCGTATAATCGTAAAGGGCGGCCCCCAGCGGGGAGGCGTTTTTCACCTGTTCGGCAACGCTGTCGTGACCGTAGATGAAATCGAGCAGCTCGGCGTCGCCCGAATAGCCCCTCGGCTTTTCAAACGACCACCGGGTGAAGGGATCTTCGAGAAAATGCTCCGACACGGCGTGATTCTGTACCAGCGGGATCAGTTCTGCCCACACGCTGGAGTGGAGTTTATCGCGCAATCCATGCAGCGCGCCTGCCGTCCGATGTATTATCTCACGTGCTAAAACACCATTGTCGAATTGCTGCTGTGCCAATTCGAGAATGATGGCAATCTCTGCTTTCGCAACTGCGAACTGCTCATCGAATGTTTCGGTTTTGCGTGCAAAAATCTCTTTTGCGACAGTATCAGGGGTGATCAGACTTGCCCCGTCCAGATTTTTCTTCTTTACCCGCACCACTTCAGCCTCCAGTATTAACACATTGTTAACTATACGTTTCTGGAAGACGGAACGCCACTCGCTTTCAAATTTTGAGCGGTGTAGGGATAGATTTCTACATTAGCGTATTTTTTTGGTCACACTCGTGGGCGGAGGAGAAAACGGATACGCAATTTAGTGAAACTTAATGTTGCGGCCGTATGATGCGTTCTTCCTTTCCCGGTTCTGCACACATATCGAAAGAGATGGAAAGGAACCCGCACCGTGTGCATGAGCACACGGAAAAGTGGAATAAGCAGTTACTTAAAAAGTATACGCAACACTATGGGAAAGTGCATGAGGCACAGGTTGGGAGAGGTGAGTGGACAGCAAGACTATCGGCGGCCGGACTCCCGGTTTTCTGATGAACTTCTTGCCCTTTACCAGCAGGAAGGTGAGCGCAGCCGCCGTGGTTCGATCAGACAGGGCCTGTGGACGGCCGTTTTCATCTATCTGCTATTTGCCGTCACCGACATTATTCTAATCCCCGACGTCGCGTTTTACGCCATCATCGCCCGCCTGCTGGTGGTCATCTCATCACTGCTGACGCTGGAGATCCAGCTGCGCCGGGGCGCCAGCACCGCAGCGCTCGACCTCACCTGCGCCACTGCGCTCGTCATGGGCTATATTGGCTGGCTGCTGCCTTCGCTTTTGACCGACAACCTTGAAAACATGTCCTATTACATGGTTTTCGGGGCGATCTTCATGATGGGCGCCAACCTGTTCTTCACCTTCCGCTTCCATCTGTCACTTGTGTCGTCAGGCATCATCCTCGTCACCTATTTTCTGGCGGTGACGCAGTTTCCCGAAGATGTGTTCTACAAGGTGGCTTTCGGCACCTTCTACATTTCCTGCTTCGTCTTCACCTCCTATGTGAACTGGAACCTGAACCGGGAGCGCTATCACGTCTTTCTCAACGCGCTGGAGGCCAAGGCCCAGCAGAAGGCGGCGGATGAACGCGGACAGGCGCTGCTGCGGCTTTCAAACACGGATTCGCTCACGGGCCTTCAGAACCGTCGCGCCATCGACCATCAGCTGCGCCTGCTGTGGGACAATTGGAGCAGGAAGGAGGAGGGTTTTGCCGTTCTCCTCATCGATGTCGACTTCTTCAAGAAATACAATGACCGCTATGGCCACCAGGAAGGCGACAAGTGCCTGGTGACGGTCGGCAATGCGCTGCAGGATGCGATTGCCGGACATGGCGCTTCCATCGGCCGTTATGGCGGTGAGGAGTTCATCGTTCTCGTGCCGTTCAAATCCAAGCAGCAGGTGGGCGAACTGGCCGAAACGATCCGCCACACCGTCGAGGACCTGGCGCTTGCCCACGACCAGCGCCGGGACGGCACCTTCGTCGTCACCGTCAGCATCGGCGCGTCCTTCACCCGCCCCAATCCGGATGGCAAGCTGGAGAAAATCATCAACGAGGCGGACCGGGCGCTCTACATCGCCAAGGGCAATGGCCGCAACTGCATGAAGCTGTTCGATCCGGACGATCCGCAAACCAGCGACGAGACGGAAAACATCGCCGCTCTCCTGAAGATCGCCATTGCGGAAAACCTCATTTCCCTCGTCTACCAGCCGATCCTCAACGTCTCGACCAATGAAACGCCGGGCGTCGAAGCGCTGATGCGGCTGCGCCTGCTCGATGGCAGTGCCGTTTCACCGGGCATCTTCATTCCGATTGCCGAGCGCACCGGTACGATCATGGAACTCGGCCTCTGGACGATCAAGACCGCCTGCAAGCAGATTCTTGCTGAAGACCCGGTGGCCGTGGTCAGCGTCAACGTATCCCCCATGCAGCTGAAAAACCCGGGCTTTGCCACTTCGGTTGCGGCAATCCTCGTCGAGGCCGGCATCGCCGGCAACAGGCTCGCCTTCGAGATCACCGAAGGTGTGGATATGGAGATGCATTCGGATGTGCTGCGCTGCCTGAACGATCTCAAAACGCTCGGCATCAACATCTGGCTCGATGATTTCGGAACCGGGTTTGCCGGCCTTTCCTGGCTGCGCATGACCGATTTCGACACCGTCAAGATCGACCGCTCCTTCCTGCATGACAGCAACACGCCGCGCGGCCGGGCAATGCTGCAGGACATGATCCGCCTCATCCGCAACCGCGGCCACAAGATCCTCATCGAAGGCGTGGAGACTGAAGAGCAGCTGCGGCTGGTGCGCCAGCTGGAGATCGATTATGCGCAGGGCTATTATCTCGGACGCCCGGTCGTCGCCGAAAGGCTGGGGGCGGCAAAAGCCCCCTACCCGCGTCCCAACATGCTGCTGCGCCCCGCCTGACGGGCTGCGGGCCCTGCCTTAGTGATAGGCGGGCGGCACGATCGAGAATTTCGACGCCAGTTCGGAAAAAGCCGCGCGGGTAACGGGATCGACAGGCGCGCCTTCCCGTTCCCGTCTTGCCGCCACCGCCCATTCCCGGTCGCCCGGGGCCATGACCTTGCAGTCCTCCCGCACCGGCGAGCCGCGCAGCACTTCGAGATAACGTTTCATGCCCTCGTCGAACACCTCGCGTTCAAGGAAGGCTTCCGGCTTCAGCGCCAGAACAAAGGCTCCAAGGCCACGCGGCGTGGAAAAATCGGGCCCGCCCATGGGATCTATATCGAAACTGAGCTTCATGCCGCTGAGAACGGCGCTGAAAATCTCCACCATGCCCGCCAGCGCCGCGCCCTTGAAACCGAATGCGCCGCCGAGCGGTGCCAGCATTTCAACGGCATGGGGGTTCTGCGTGTCGATGCCATCACCGTCAGATGCGACACCATCAGGCAATTGCTGTTCGAGGCTGCGGTAAAGCAGAACGCGATTATAGGGCACGGCACTGGTGGCCATGTCCAGCAGCCAGGGCATGTCATCCGCCGCCGGCACACCGACGGCAATCGGATTGGTGCCGTGGAAACGCATCGCGCCATCATGCAGGCGCACGAAACTGTCGGAATTGCAGAAGGCAAGGCCAATGTAACCCTGCCGCGCCGCTTCCAGCGCATAGGCGCCGGCGGGGCCGAAATGCGATGAGTTGCGGATTGCCACCGCGCCGATGCCGAATTTTTCGGCCAGCGCCATGGCATTGTCCATCGCCGCATAGGTGGCCCGGGCGCCGTGGGCATGGTCGGCATCGATAGTCTCCACCGCGCCGAAGCCTGAGACGCGGCGGATCTGCGGCCGCCGATTGAGACGTCCGCCTTCAAGGGCGGTGATGTAATGGGCAAGCAGGCGCACGCCGTGGCTGTCGACGCCGAGCCTTGTGCCATGCATCATGGCTCGGGTTGCGGCATCGGCCGTCTCGTCATCCGTGCCGGCAGCGAGGAAGATGCTGCGGCAGAACCGCTCCAGCTCATCCAGCCTTGCGAGAACGGCGACGTTTTCATTGCTGTGCGACATGCGGGGAACCCTCCCGATTCCAGAATCCATGCCGCACAGGCTATTCACGGAGCGCGTTTTTGCAATCGAATATCGCGTCCCGAATAATCAATCAATCGTCCGCGCCCATGGCATCATAGGGATCGCGCTCACCGGCGATGATGGCGCGCTTGCCGACATGGTTTGCAGGGCCGACAATGCCTTCCTGCTCCATGCGCTCCACCAGCGAGGCGGCGCGATTATAGCCGACCGACAGGCGGCGCTGGATATAGGAAGTCGAGCATTTCTTGTCGCGCATCACCACCTTGACGGCCTTTTCATAGAGATCGTCGCTGTCGTCGTCGCCCATCGACGTCTTGTCGAAGACTGCAACGTCCTCTTCCGCCTCTTCATCCGCGTCTTCAGCGTCTTCGGTGACGGTGCCGAGATATTCCGGACGGCCCTGGGTCTTCAGATGCGCAACGACCTTTTCCACTTCCTCGTCCGAAACGAACGGGCCGTGGACACGGGCGATGCGGCCGCCGCCCATCATGTGCAGCATGTCGCCCTGGCCGAGCAGATGCTCTGCGCCCTGTTCGCCAAGGATGGTGCGGCTGTCGATTTTCGACGTTACCTGGAAGGAGATGCGGGTCGGGAAGTTCGCCTTGATCGTGCCGGTGATGACATCGACCGACGGGCGCTGCGTGGCCATGATGAGGTGGATGCCGGCGGCACGCGCCATCTGCGCCAGGCGCTGGATCGCCCCTTCGATCTCCTTGCCCGCAACCATCATCAGGTCGGCCATCTCGTCGACGATGACGACGATGTAAGGCATGGCCGTAAGGTCCATTTCCTCCTGCTCGTAAACAGCCTCGCCGGTGGCGCGGTCAAAGCCGGTCTGCACGTTGCAGAACACCGTTTCGCCCTTGGCGCGGGCAGCGGCTGCCCTTGCATTGTAGCCGTCGATATTGCGCACGCCGAGACGCGACATCTTGCGATAACGGTCTTCCATTTCGCGCACGGCCCATTTCAGCGCCATGACCGCCTTTTTCGGATCGGTAACAACCGGCGTCAACAGATGCGGAATGCCGTCATAAACCGACAGTTCAAGCATTTTCGGATCGACCATGATCAGGCGGCATTCTTCCGGCTTCAGACGGTAGAGCAGCGACAGGATCATGGTATTGATGGCGACGGACTTGCCGGAACCGGTGGTGCCGGCGACCAGCAGATGCGGCATCTTCGCCAGTTCGGCAATGACTGGTTCGCCACCGATGGTCTTGCCAAGGCAGAGCGCGAGCTTCTGGCGGGTTTCGGCATAGTCGTTCGCTTCGATCAATTCACGCAGATAGACCGTTTCGCGCACCGGGTTCGGCAGTTCGATGCCGATGACATTGCGGCCGGGTACAACGGCGACACGGGCCGACAGCGCCGACATGGAGCGTGCGATATCATCGGACAGGCCGATGACGCGCGAGGATTTGACGCCGGGGGCGGGTTCAAACTCGTAAAGCGTCACGACCGGGCCGGGGCGGACATCGATGATCTCGCCCTTGATGCCGAAATCCTCAAGCACGCTTTCCAGAAGCCCGGCGCTCTGTTCCAGCGCTTCGGGCGTCATGGTCGTGGTCTGCTGGACGCGGGCTTCCTGCAGGAGATCGATGGAGGGATATTGATATTCTCCCTCGGCAAAGACCGGCGCTTCGCGGAACATCGGCTGCGAAGCCTGAATGGGTGCGCGTGGCGTGAAGCGCGGCTCTGCCGCTACTCTTGCTACCGGCTGGCTTTCAATCGGCTGGGCCTGCTCGATCGGCCGCTGCGGCTCGATGAAGACGGGTTCCTCCGCCACTGGCTGCAGTGCGATTTCCTGTTCTGCGGCCGGCGTGGCAACCGGAACGACGGCCTGACGCACCCCGATTTCCCGGTAAAGCCGGATCGCGGAGCCGCCCGGCACGGTAACGACCGGCGGCTCGGCTGAAAGCACGACGGCAGCGGCCGACGACACGGCAGCGGCAGGGATGGACGCCATCGGCGCCGGGCTCGTCAAAGCGGGATTTGCCAGCGTCGGATTTGCAAGAGCCGGATTTGCAAAATTGGCGCGCAGATAGGCGGGAACGGTCTCGACCGCTGCACCCGGCAGATCAAGCGTCATGACTTCCCAAAACAGCTCATCCGGCAGGTGGGCGGCAAAGGCCGGAACGGACGCAGCCGGCATGGCGGCCTGCGCCACAGCAACTGGCTGGACGGCAGGCTGCGGCTGAACGGTGGCAAATACCGTCTGTACCGGCGCTTCCACCATCGGCACAGATTGCACGGCCTCCGCTGGTGCCTGTGCGGCGGCCGCGGCTTCTTCCGCCTGCTTGCGCGCAAGCTCGAGACGCAATTTGTAGGTCAGCGCCCTGGCGCCGCGCGCATCGGGCGGCTGCGGCAGGAACGGCATGCGCTGCGGCGGCACGCGCTGCTCCGCCGGCTTTACGACCTGATGGGACAGGGTAGCAGCATCCTCATATGCGACGGCCTGCTGTACCGTCGCTTCAGGCTCCACCGTGTCCGGCGCAGCGACAGCCACGGCTTCCTCTTCGAGACTATGGAGTTCTTCCGGAATATTCGGCGTTTCGACCGGCATGCGCCGGCTAAAGACGCTTTCCGGCGTGCGGGTAAAGCGCACATTGGGGCCAAGCACAAAAGCATTCTGCCAGCCGGGCATTTCGGCACGGCCTTCAATGGCGTCGGCTGCGCTGATATCGGCATTGGGCCGGGGCGCGGCACTTGCCTTCATCGCCGTCTGCTGCCCGGCAACCGCCTTGCCGCCGGCATGACGGGCGTTTTCGCTCCCCTCCCCTGCGTTATTGGACGAATTCTGGAATCTGGATCGGGAGAAGCTCATGGCAGCGTGCACACTCATCATAAACGTACATATTTCGGTCTCCCTGAAATAGAAAATAAAGGTTAATTACCCCTTTCCAAACGGCGCCCCGGCGGCAGATTTCACCTCACCCTCAAGCCCGCCGTGGTAGGCGCTGACAGCAAAAACAACGATCAACACTCTGTTTTTATTTTATTAAATCGGTTTTTCCGCAAACTGGGGATATTCCGCAGCAACGGGGGAAAACCAGATTGGCGTGGGTGAGGCATATTGTTTCTTCAAACTCATCAGCAACGTAAAATCATTGCTGTAAAGGCCGCGAATTAACGTGGACACTGCCGAGGTTGCAGTCTTAAGATCGGCGTGCCGCGGGCCAAGCGGAAAAGCCCGCCTCGCCCTCATTTCCGGAGTGAAATTCATGTCGCCTGTCCAGCTCTCCCGCCGCTCGCTTCTCAAGACCTCACTTGCTCTTGCCGCAACCACGGGACTGGCGGGAATTGCCGCAGCGCAGGAAAAATCCGGCGGGCGGCTGATCGTCGCGGCCGATTCGGAGCCGAAAAACCTCAACCCGGCCATCGTCGCCTCCAATGGCGTGTTTTATATCGCCAGCAAGATTGTCGAGCCGCTGGCGGAAGCCTCCTTTAATGGCAAGGACGGGCTGGAGCCGCGGCTTGCGACCGAATGGCAGGGATCGGATGATGGCTTGAGCGCCACCTTCAAGCTGCGCGAAGGCGTGACCTGGCATGACGGCAAACCGTTCACCTCGGCGGATGTGGCCTTTTCGGCGCTTTCGGTGTGGAAACCATTGCAGAACCTCGGCCGGCTGGTCTTCGCCAATCTTGAGAAGGTGGAAACGCCTGACGACCACACGGCCGTCTTCCGTTTTTCCAAACCCACACCGTTCCAGCTCATCCGTAATGCTTTGCCTGTCGTCACCAGCGTCGTGCCGAAACATCTCTATGAAGGCACCGATATCGCCACCAATCCAGCCAATACCAAACCGGTCGGCACCGGGCCTTTCGTTTTTGCCGAATACAAACCCGGCGAATATTACCGCCTGACCCGCAACCCGAATTACTGGGGCAAAGACCAGCCGCAGCTCGAGGAAATCATCTATCGCGTCTTGCCGGACCGTGCAGGGGCAGCCTCGGCGCTGGAAGCGGAAGAAATACAACTGGCCGCCTTTTCCGCCGTGCCGCTCGCCGATCTTGCCCGCATCGCCAAGCAGCCGGGCATCAAGGTGATTGCTGACGGTTATGAGGCGCTGACCTATCAGCTGGTGGTGGAAATCAACCATCGCCGCAAGGAACTGGCTGACCTCAAGGTCAGAAAGGCCATTGCCCATGCCATCGACAAGAAATTCGTCATCGACAAGGTGTTCCTCGGTTATGCCACGGCATCGACAGGCCCTGTACCGAAAAACGTGCCTGAATTTTATACCGGCGATGTGGAGACCTATGATTTCGACGTCGCCAAGGCCAATGCCCTGCTGGATGAGGCCGGTTATGCGCGCGGACCCGACGGAAAGCGTTTTTCGCTAAAACTTCTGCCCGCGCCCTATTTCAACGAAACCAGACAATTCGGCGCCTATCTTCGACAGGCGCTTCAGGAAATCGGCATCGATGCCGAGCTGGTCAATAATGATGCCGCAGCACACCAGAAGGCGGTCTATACCGACCACGCCTTCGATCTGGCCGTTGCTCCCCCGGTGTTCCGTGGCGATCCGGCAATCTCCACCACGATTCTCGTGCGCTCCGGCATTCCCGCCGGCGTCGGCTTCTCCAATCAGGGCGGATATGAGAACAAGGCGCTCGATACGCTGATCGACAAGGCGGCGGAAACCGTGGATACGGCCGCGCGGACAGCACTTTACAAGGATTTCCAGCAACAGGTTACAGCTGATCTGCCGCTCATCAACGTCGCTGAATGGGGTTTCATCACGGTGGCGCGCGATACGGTCAAACATGTCGCCAGCAATCCGCGCTGGGCGGTTTCCAACTGGGCGGACACCGCGGTCGATAGTTGAGGCCGCGCCGTGAAACGTGCGACGTCTTTGCTGCGGCGAAGGGCGATCAGCGCCATTCCGGTGCTGCTGATCGTTCTCATCTTCACCTTCGCCCTGCTTGAAAATGCCTCCGGTGATGCGGTGGATGCCTATCTCGTTTCCATCGGCGGCGGCGATGCCGGGCTGCGGGATGCGCTGCGCGAGCAATATGGCCTCAACGGCTCGATGCTGGCCCGCTTCTGGCTTTATGCCAGCTCGGTGCTGCGGCTCGATCTCGGCTGGTCGCTTGCCTTTGACCGGCCGGTGCTGGGGTTGATCCTTGAGCGGCTGCCGAACACGCTGCTTTTGATGGGCAGCGCCACCGCACTCGCCTTCATCACCGGCACCGCGCTCGGTATCATCGCCGGCGCGCGTCCCGGTGGCGTAACCGACCGGGTGCTCTCCGCCTTGTCGCTCACGCTTTACGCCACGCCCGGTTTCTGGCTCGGCCTCGTGCTTGCCATCGTCTTTGCCGTGCAGCTTCGCTGGCTGCCGACCTCGGGCATAGAAACCATCGCCTCGGGCAAACAGGGCTTTGCAAGGGCGCTGGATATTGCCCGCCATCTCGTGCTGCCGGTCGCCAGCCTTGGCCTCATCTATCTTGCGCTGTTCCTGCGCGTCATGCGCACCGCCATGGCGGCGGTCTGGCCGCTGGATTTCGTGCTTTTTGCGCAGTCCAAGGGGCTTTCCAGACGGCGCATCGTGCTGCGCCATGTTGCCCGCAACGCGGCGCTGCCGCTCATCACTGTGCTTGGCCTGCAGGCCGCAACCATGCTGGGCGGCAGCGTGGTGATTGAAAGTGTCTTTGCCATTCCGGGTTTCGGGCGGCTGGCGCAGGAGGCCGTCAGCGGTCGCGATACGCCGCTTCTGATGGGCATCATCCTCACCAGCGCCGTCTTCGTCATCCTCGTCAATCTCGCCGTCGACATTCTCTATTCCATTCTCGATCCGCGCATCGGCAGCGGGGAGAGTGCGACATGAATTTCGCTCTCCGGCTCCTGCGCAATTTCGAAGGGGTGATGGGCACCGTCATCCTGACATTGCTGGCGGTAATTGCGCTCTCCGCTCCCCTCCTGTTTCCCGGCGATCCGCTGGCGATCGTCGGCGAGCCGTTAATTGCGCCCTTTACGGATGTCGCCCTGCCGCTTGGCACTGACCGGCTGGGCCGCAATGTGCTGGCCGAACTTGCCCATGGCGCACAAGCATCGCTGCTCGTCGGCATGGGTGCGGCCACCGCAGCACTTGTTTTCGGCACCGTCATCGGCACGATTGCCGGTTTTGCCGGCGGCCTCGTGGATGAGGCGCTGATGCGCGTTACCGATGCCTTCCAGATCGTGCCGAATTTCCTGCTGGCGCTTGCCTTTGTCAGCACCATCGGCCCCTCGATGCCGACAGTCATTCTGGCCATTGCGCTCGGCGCGTGGGCGGATCCGGCGCGGTTGATGCGGGCGCAGGTGCTGAGCATCCGCGAGCGGGACTATGTGCAATCCGCCCGCGCCATCGGCATGCATCCGCTGGAAATCGCCTTCCGGCAGATATTGCCCAATGCCCTGCCGCCGGTTCTGGCGCTCGCCGCTATCATCGTTGCCGCGGCCATCCTCACAGAGGCGGCGCTCTCCTTCCTTGGGCTTGGCGATCCCAATATCGTCACCTGGGGCTCGATGATTTCGGAAGGACGCAACGTGCTCCGCTCAGCCGCGTTCCTGTCCGTCATCCCCGGCATCGGCCTGCTGGTGACAGTGCTCGGCGTCTATCTTTTCGGAGAAGGCATCAACCGGGCAATGGCGACGAGGAGGCAGGCGCCATGAGCGGCAACGCCCTTTGCCGGATCGACGATCTCAGCGTCCGTTATGCCGCGGCCGATGCACCGGCGCTGCGCAAGGTTTCCCTGACGATACGGCAGGGGCAGCGGCTGGCGATCATCGGCGAAAGCGGCTCGGGCAAATCCACGCTCGGCAAGGCGATCGCCGGGCTTCTGCCGCAGACCGCGCGGGTCTCGGGCGATATTTCCTGGAGCCGTGACAGCGGCCTTTTCACCGGCAGGCCGATGCCGGGGCGCGATATCGGCACGATTTTTCAGGATACCGGCGCGACACTGAACCCGCTCCTGACCATCGGTGAACAGGTGGCGGAAGGCGCTGTGCGGCATCTCGGCCTCTCATGGAAAGCGGCGCGCGATCTTGCTCGCGATCTTCTGGAAAAAGTGCGGCTGCCGCATCCCTCCCATCTGCTCTCCGCCTATCCGCACCAGCTTTCCGGCGGGCAGAGGCAACGCGTGGCGATTGCCGCCGCCATTGCGGCGCGCCCTTCGATCCTGATTGCCGACGAGGCAACGAGCGCGCTCGACACGGTAACCCAGGCAGCCATCGCCACCCTTCTCGATGATCTCGTGCGCGAGGAAGAAAGAACGCTTGTCTTCATCACCCATGATATCGGCCTTGCCTCCAGCCTTGCCGACGACATCGCTGTTTTAAGCGCCGGCGAGCTGGTGGAACACGGCCCGGCGCGGCGGGTGCTTTCCGCGCCCGCGCATGCCTATACCCGGGCTCTGCTTGCCGATTACCTCGATCTTTCGACCCCGCCGCTCGTCAGCGAGGCCGTGCCATGAATGAAACCCTTCTGAGCGTGGACGGCCTTTCCAAGACCTACCGCACCGGCGCAAGAACGGTGACGGCGCTCTCCGATATCTCGTTTTCGCTCAAGCGCGGCGAGACGCTGGGCCTTGCCGGCCCCTCCGGCTGCGGGAAATCGACACTGGCGCGCATCCTCATGCGGCTGATCCCCGCCGACGAAGGCACGGTCCGTTTCGAAAACCGCAACTGGCTCTCGCTTGGCGGCAGTGCATTGCGCACCGCCCGGCAGCAGATGCAGATGGTGTTTCAGGATACGCATGGCGCCTTCAACCCACGCGCCACCGTGGAGGACGCCATAGGCGAGCCGCTGCGCATTCACCGCATCGTTCAGAGACGCGAGCGCCCGGCGGAGATACGCCGCCTTCTCGAGCGTGTCGGCCTGCCCGCCGCCTATGCCGGTCGCTCCGTCTTCGAACTTTCGGGCGGGCAGAGGCAGCGTGTGGCGATTGCCCGCGCCATTGCACTCAAGCCGTCGCTTCTCATTATGGACGAAGCGGTCTCGGCGCTCGATGTTTCGGTTCGCCGGCAGATTCTTGAACTGCTGGTGGAAATCCAGCGGGAAACGGCGATTTCCTGTATTTTCGTTTCCCACGATCTCGCTGTCATCCGCGCCGTCTGCCACCGTGTCGCGATCATGGAGGCGGGTCGGATCGTCGAAATCGGCGGGACCGGAGCGATCATTTCCGCGCCGCAATCCTCGACCGCCAGAAGCCTGATTGACGCTGCACCGCGGCTCATCACCACCACCATGCAAGGATAAGACATGCCCGCCCCGGATTATGCATTGCTCCTCGACCCGCCCGCTTTCCCCGCCGAGCGTTACGCCATGCTGGCCGACCGGCTGGCGGCCCTGATGGGCACAAAAAACGACGTGCTGCTGATACAGGCGGAAGCCGTGCTGGCGCTGGAAGCGGCGGCGACAAGTCTTGCGCGGCCGGGGCTGAGGGCGCTCAACATCGTCACCAGCCCCTATGGCGCATGGTTCGGCGGCTGGCTGGAACGCGGCGGCGCAACGGTGCGCAACCTGACGGCCAGCCCGGCAAAGCCGGTGACGCTGGCCGAGGTTGAGCGCGCGCTGGATGACGGGCCGGGTTTCGATCTTCTAGCCATCGTGCATGCGGAATCGGCAAGCGGCATTCTCAATCCCCTGCCCGCCATTGTCGCGCTGGCGCAAGAAAGAGGCGTCGTCACGCTGGTGGATGCCGTCGCCTCGATTGGCGGCCATGCCTTCGAGGTCGACAGACTGGGCGTCGATATCGCCGTCATCGGGCCGCAGAAGGCGCTGGCCGGCCCGGCAGGCATATCGGCCATTTCGGTCAGCCCAAAAGCATGGGAACTTCTTTCGCACGACAAAGCGCCCACCAACTCCATGCTCTCGCTTCTCGACCAGAAACAGCTCTGGCTGGATGCCGGCCGTGGCGCACTGCCCGGAACGCCGGCGCCGCTGGAATTTTACGCGCTGGAGGCCGCACTCGACAGGATCGAGGCGGAGGGTCTGCCAGCCGCCAATGTGCGCCACGAGCGGGCGGCGGCGGCCACCCGTCATGGCATCAGGGCACTCGGCATCGCCAACTGGGTGGAAGACGCGCATTCCTCAGCCCTCGTTTCCACGGCGATCCTGCCGGATACTATCGAAGCCGGAGCGTTTCTCGCCGCTATATCCAGAGAGCATGGCGCGGATATTTCCGCCGGCGTCGGCCCCGGTGCGGAACGGCTTATAAGGCTCAACCACACCGGCCGGCGCGCGCATCCGCAGGCGGTGAAAGCCAATATCGCAGCCGTCTCAGGTGCCTTGAAAAACCTCGGCCATGCCACCGATACCGATTCCGCGCTTGAAGCGGCCGAAAAGAGCTATTCCGAGGCGGCTTCGAAAGAGGTTTGAGGGCACCCACAAACATTCATTGCGTGAAATCCGGCACCGGTGAAACGCCAATCACGACATTGTTGTTAAAAATAGTAGACAAATTCCGCGGCCAATCTTGACGAAATCATGGCAACGCGCGAAACTTAACACACCGTTAACTCGCGTGAAGAAGGGAACTGGCCATGGTAGCAGGGTTCAACATGCTCTCCTTTGACCTCTTTGGCATCGGCCGAAGAATGCCCGTCATCAATGAGCGGGTGGAAACCGAGTTTCAGGACAAGACGCCGCGCAGACCGGACGATGAACAGCATGATGACGACCGTGACCAGGAATATGAACTGTTCTTCTGGTCGCTTTATCCGGTGATCTAAATCACCCGCAGCGGCTCGCCGGCATGAACCTTGCCAAGGACGGCAGGTTCATTCAATGATTGCCGCATGCCGTCTGGAAATGAAAAGAACTCTGCAAACAGAGACTTGTTGCTCCTGCGCCGCCTGCTGCGCGCCAGGGATCATATGGACGCGGCACCGCATGAGGCATGGCCCGTCTCACGCCTTGCAAAAGTCAGCGGTGCCTCGCAGGCGCATTTCGCAAGATCGTTTCGCGATGCCTTCGGCATACCCCCTCACCGCTATCTGCTGACCCGCCGGGTGGAGCGCGCCGTGGCGCTTTTGCGCGACACCGACCTTCCAGTCATCGACATCGCCTTGCAGACCGGCTGGAACAGCATCGGCACATTTGGCCGCGTCTTCCGCGATGTAACCGGGGAGAACCCGAGCGAAGTGCGGCGACAGATGCGGCTTTCCCCTGCCGATCTCGAGCAGGTTCCCCATTGCTTCGTCAGCGCCGCCCATCGCCCCCATCTCACAATCGCAGTTTCGGAGAAGCGCCGACAGGCGAAAGGCGTTAGGCACGGTGAGTGAAAGGGAGATAGCTCATGAAAAATGGTGTTCAAGTCGTCGGGCTTTACGTTCATGACCAGGACGAGGCGCTGCAATTTTATGTCGAAAAACTTGGATTTCGTGTGCATACGGACGCACGCAACGGCGATTATCGCTGGTTGACCGTGCAGCATCCGGACCAGCCGGATTTCCAGCTCGGCCTGTTTCGACCACAGGCCCCGACCGTTGACGAGGCGACGGCGCAGGATCTGAACGAAGCCGTGGCCAAGGGCGCCATGCCGCCTTTGGTTCTCGTGGTCGAGGACTGTCAGAAGGCCTTTGACGCCATGCACAAGCGCGGCGTCGAATTTACCCAGGAACCGATCACGCGTTACGGCTCGGTGGATGCGAGTTTCCGCGACCCTTCCGGCAATGGCTGGAAGCTCGTTCAGGCCCGTTGAGGCAACCGTGTGTCACATTCAATCATGGATGCTTTTTCTCGGGGGCGACTTTGATCTTGCAAAAATGGATAAGGCAGAGCCATCGGTGGCTGGGCATTCTGCTGACCGTTACCATTCTGGCGAACTTCGCTTCGATGGCTTTCGGCCCGACACCACCGGTGATCGTTTATGCCCCGCTTCTTCCGCTGACCTTGCTTGTCTTCAGCGGGCTGTACATGTTCTTCCTGCCTTATCTGGGAAAACCGCTCTCCCATTCGAAGGAATAGGCAGGCAGGCGACGAGGCGCTGTACACGCCACATGCCCGGAAGATAGCGGCGGTTTTGAAGAGCGACACTTATCGAATGTCCGAAAATATTTCAGCCCCGGGGCGGCACCCCGGGGCTGATTTTTAGCTGATTTTTAAAAGCGGCCGGCCGAAATGGCCTTGCCTTTAGTGGTTGTCGCGCGGCAGGCCCTTGGTCTGGGCGATGCGCTGATACTTGACCGCCGGTTCCAGAACCGCGCCGGTTTCCATCTGGCTGACGATGCCGCGCTGGATTTCCTGCCATGGCGTCTGGTGGTCCGGGAACTTGTAACCGCCTTCGGCTGACAGCGCCTCGTAACGCTTGGCCAGTTCTTCACCTGAAATCAGGATATCCGCCTTGCCGCGACCCACATCGATGCGGACGCGGTCGCCGGTCTGCAGAATGGCAAGACCGCCGCCGGCCGCCGCTTCCGGGGAAGCGTTGAGGATGGACGGGCTGCCCGACGTGCCGGACTGACGGCCGTCGCCGATGCAGGGCAGCGAACTGACGCCTTGCTTCAGAAGATAATCCGGTGCGCGCATGTTCACCACTTCCGCTGCACCCGGATAACCGATCGGGCCTGCACCGCGCATGAAGAGCACGGTGCTGGCGTCGATGCCGAGCGACGGATCGTCGATGCGGTGATGGTAATCTTCCGGACCATCGAACACCACGGCGCGGCCTTCGAAGGCTTCCGGATCATCAGGGTTGGACAGATAACGATTGCGGAATTCTTCCGAGATCACGCTGGTCTTCATGATGGCGGAGGAGAACAGGTTACCGCGCAGAACGCGGAAGCCGGCGCGCTCCTTGAGCGGCTGCTCATAGGGGCGGATGACTTTCTCGTCTTCAATGATCGCGCCACGGCAATTGTCGCCGATGGTCTTGCCGTTGACGGTCATGGCGTCTTCCATGATCAGTCCCTGGGTCATCAGCTGGTTGACGACTGCTGGCACGCCGCCGGCATGATAATAATCCTCGCCGAGATATTCACCGGCCGGCTGCAGGTTGACGAGCAGCGGCACGTCTTCACCATAGGTCTGCCAGTCATCCACCGTCAGCTCGACGCCGACATGGCGGGCAAGGCCGTTGAGGTGGATCGGCGCGTTGGTGGAGCCGCCGATGGCGGAATTGACGCGGATGGCGTTGATGAAGGCGTCCTTGGTCATGATGTCTGATGGCTTCAGGTCTTCCTTGACCATTTCAACGATGCGCAGGCCGGTGAGGTAGGAAACTTCCTGACGGTCACGGTAAGGGGCCGGGATGGCGGCGGAGCCGGGAAGCTGCATGCCGAGCGCTTCGGCCAGCGAGTTCATGGTCGTTGCCGTGCCCATGGTATTGCAATAGCCGGTGGACGGCGCCGACGAGGCGACGAGCTTGACGAAGCCCTGATAGTCGATCTCACCCTTCGCCAGAAGTTCGCGTGCCTTCCAGACGATGGTGCCGGAGCCGGTGCGTTCACCACGGAACCAGCCGTTCAGCATGGGGCCGACGGAAAGGGCGATGGCCGGAATGTTGACGGTGGCCGCCGCCATAAGACAGGCAGGCGTGGTCTTGTCACAGCCGATGGTCAGCACGACGCCATCAAGCGGATAGCCATAAAGCACTTCCACGAGGCCGAGGTAAGCCAGGTTGCGGTCGAGGCCGGCCGTCGGGCGCTTGCCGGTTTCCTGGATCGGATGGACCGGGAATTCGATCGCGATGCCGCCGGCTTCGCGGATGCCTTCACGCAGGCGGTTCGCCAGTTCCAGATGGTGACGGTTGCAGGGCGAAAGGTCCGAACCGGTCTGGGCAATACCGATGATCGGGCGATCGGACTGAAGCTCGGCCTGGCTCAGACCGAAGTTCATGTAACGCTCGAGATAAAGTGCGGTCATATCCGCATTGGCGGGGTTGTCGAACCACGCGCGCGAGCGAAGCTTGCCTTGGGTTGCAGGCAGATTGTCGGATTTGGTCATGATGCAGGTCTCCAGCCGGAAGTGGCCAACGGTAAAATATTACGAAATGCGACAAGCTTATGTTGTGCGCAAGGAAAATGGAATCAGCTTTCGGAGTTCACGCATAACCGACAGAGCCGGTCCAGACGAGTGGATCGGCACCGTTCTTCGGCTTTAGCCGAACATTTTTCGGTGCTTACGATGATACCGGCTATCTGCAACGGTCTCTCCCTCCCTGCCCTGCCGGATGGCGGCTAGTCTCTCGCGCCGCACTCCGTCTCAAGCCAATCTACTTATTTGTATTACTATTAGATGTCATCTTAGCCTGTCAAGCCGCATCGAAGCCCGTTTCCGATGTGTTTTCACAGAGAAAAAAGACACGAGAAATACTTACAAGTCATTGATTCATTGGATTTTAAGGTAAAATTCCGATCGAACTGACATCGCGCAATTTGCAGAAGGTCTAAAAAACCGCTTTTCAAGAGTATTACTATATGCTCATAGTGTGCCCGTCACGCTGTCATCATCTCTGGGAGGATAAGATGAGAAAAGCTCTTGCGGCATTCACTGTCGCCGTTTCCGCATGCCTTGCATCCAGTGTTTCCGCACAATCGCTTACCGTCGGCTTCTCGCAGATCGGCTCGGAATCCGGGTGGCGCGCGGCTGAAACCACCGTCACCAAACAGCAGGCCGAAAAGCGCGGCGTCACGCTGAAATTCGCCGACGCACAACAGAAGCAGGAAAACCAGATCAAGGCCGTTCGCGGCTTCATCGCGCAGGGTGTCGACGCGATCCTGATCGCCCCTGTGGTCGCGACCGGCTGGGATGCGGTGCTGAAGGAAGCCAAGGAAGAAAAAATCCCCGTCATCCTTCTCGACCGCCAGATCGAGGCGCCGGACGATCTCTACCTGACCGCCGTAACCTCCGATCAGGTGCACGAGGGCAAGGTGGCCGGTGACTGGCTGGTCAAGGATGTCGGATCCAAGGATTGCAAGGTGGTGGAACTGCAGGGCACGACCGGCTCTTCGCCCGCCATCAACCGCAAGAAGGGTTTCGAGCAGGCCATCGAATCCCACAAGAACATCAAGATCGTGCGCTCGCAGACGGGTGACTTCACCCGCACCAAGGGCAAGGAAGTGATGGAAAGCTTCATCAAGGCCGAAGGCGGCGGCAAGGATATCTGTGCCGTCTACGCCCATAATGACGACATGGCCGTCGGCGCGATCCAGGCGATCAAGGAAGCCGGCCTGAAGCCCGGAACCGACATCAAGATCGTCTCCATCGACGCCGTGCCCGACATCTTCAAGGCCATGGCGGATGGCGAGGCCAATGCGACGGTGGAACTGACACCCGACATGGCAGGCCCCGCTTTTGACGCGCTCGAAGCCTATCTGAAGGACAAGAAGGAACCGCCGAAGTGGATCCAGACGGAATCCAAGCTTTATACGGCATCCGATGATCCGATGAAGGTTTACGAGGCGAAGAAGGGCCTGGGGTACTGAGCCATTTCTTCGGGGAAACGGCGCAGGAGCTGCGCCGTTTCTTTCGGCCGTTAAAGCCCGATACTGAATGATTTTATGGAGCGAGCGGGTGCGGCCTGCTTCTTCTCCCCGCCGGGGAGAAGGTCGCGGCAGCGGGATGAGGGGGCAACGGTAGCGATAGACCGAGAGCTAGCCCCCTCATCCGACCCTTCGGGCCACCTTCTCCCCGGCGGGGAGAAGAAACAAGCGGCACCCGCTCGCTTCATGCGATCACTCTGCGCCCTTATGGCGAGACCCATTTCGATACGGAACTGCTCAATGTCCGAAACGGCACCACTTCTGGAAGCACGCGCCATCGGCAAATCCTTTCTCGGGATCACGGCGCTTGATGGCGTCGATTTTTCGCTCGGTCGCGGTGAAATCCACGCATTGCTCGGCGAAAACGGCGCGGGCAAATCGACGCTGATCAAGATCTTGACCGGCGTTTATCACCGCGACAGCGGTTCGATCTTTCTGGAAGGTAGCGAAATCTCGCCCACCAATGTCGGCGAGGCGCAGGCGCTGGGCATCGGCACGGTCTATCAGGAAGTGAACCTTCTCGAAAACCTGACGGTTGCCGAAAACCTGTTTCTCGGCCGCCAGCCGCGCCGCTTCGGGTTGATCGACCGCAGCACGATGCAGAAGAATTCGCAGGCGCTGCTTGCCCAATACGGACTTTCCATCGACGTCAACGCACTGCTTTCCAGCTATTCCGTCGCCATCCGCCAGATCATCGCCATTGCCCGCGCCGTCGATCTTTCCGGCAAGGTGCTGGTACTGGACGAGCCGACTGCCAGCCTTGATGCCCATGAGGTCGAGATGCTGTTCGGCGTCTTGAGAAACCTGCGCGCACGCGGCATCGGCATCGTCATCATCACCCACTTCCTCAATCAGGTCTATGACATAGCCGACAGGGTGACAGTGCTGCGCAACGGCCGCCTCGTCGGCACCCGCGATATCGGCAGCCTGCCCCGTTCCGAACTGATCTCGATGATGCTCGGCCGCGAGCTTCAGCACATCACCCATGAACATCAGGCGACCGAAGATACGGTTGCCGAGGGCGAGCCGCCGATCCGTTTCGAAGGTTACGGCAAACGCGGCAGCATCGCCCCCTTCGATCTCGGCATCCGCCCCGGCGAAATCGTCGGTGTCGCCGGGCTGCTGGGTTCGGGCCGAACGGAAACAGCCTTCCTGCTGTTCGGCATCGACCGGCCGGATACCGGAAAGGCTGTCATCGACGGCCAGACAGTGGCGATTTCTTCGCCGGAAGCCGCCATCACCGCCGGTTTCGGTTTCTGTCCGGAAGAGCGCAAGACCGATGGCATCATCGGCGACTTTTCCGTCACCGACAATATCGCGCTGGCGCTTCAGGCACGGCAGGGCTGGGCCCGGCCACTGTCGCGCCGGCAGAAAGCGGAACTGGCCGAAAGCTTCATCAAGTCGCTGGATATCCGCCCGGCCGACCCCAACCGGCCGATCAAATTCCTGTCCGGCGGCAACCAGCAGAAGGCCATTCTGGCGCGCTGGCTCGCCACCCACCCCCGGCTGCTGATCCTCGATGAGCCGACACGCGGTATCGATATCGGCGCGCATGCGGAAATCCTGAAAATGATCGAAAAACTCTGCAGCGAAGGCATGTCGCTCGTCGTCATCTCTTCGGAACTGGAAGAACTCACCGCCGTCGCACACCGTGTCGTCGTGCTTTCAGACCGCCGTCATGTCAGCGAGTTGAAGGGCGGCGACGTGACCGCCGACAACATCATGCGGGCGATTGCCGATGCGGCAAAAACGGAGGCCGCATGATGGCAGCAGTGACACGACGCCTGAAAAGAATTGCTCCGCAGCTTGCCGCGCTCTTCATCATTCTGGCAGCGATAACAATCCTTTCGCCGGGTTTCCTGCATGTCTCGTTCCAGAACGGCAGGCTCTATGGCAGTCTGGTGGATATTCTCGTGCGTGCCGCACCGGTCGCGCTTTTGACCATTGGCATGACGCTGGTCATCGCCACCAAGGGCATCGACCTTTCAATTGGCGCCGTCATCGCCATCTGCGGCGCGGTCGCGGCCACGCTCATCAGCAATGGCCATTCCATTCCCTCGGTCATCGTCATCTCGCTTGCCGTGGGCATTGCCTGCGGGTTGTGGAACGGCGTGCTGGTCGCCCTTCTCGACATACAGCCGATCATCGCCACGCTGATCCTGATGGTGGCGGGTCGCGGCATCGCCCAGCTTATTACCGAAGGCGTCATTCTCACCTTCAACAATGACAGCTTTTCCGCCATCGGTTCCGGCTCGTTCGCAGGCATTCCGCTGCCCGTCATCATCTGGGTCGCGGCGGCGCTCACGATCGGCCTTCTGGTGCGCAAGAGCGCGCTCGGTTTCCTGATCGAGGCGACCGGCATCAATCGCCGCGCCGCAGCGCTGGCCGGGGTGCGGGCCCGCTTCCTGCTGTTCTTCGTTTATGGGGTTTCCGGCCTCTGCGCGGCCATCGCCGGCATGATCGTCACCGCCGATATTCGCGGCGCGGATGCTAACAACGCCGGGCTGTGGCTGGAGCTCGACGCGATCCTTGCGGTGGTCATCGGCGGCACCTCGCTGAATGGCGGGCGCTTTTCCATCACCGCCTCGCTGATCGGCGCGCTGATCATCCAGACCATCAATACCGGCATTCTCGTCTCGGGCTTCCCGCCGGAATTCAACCTCATCATCAAGGCCGGCATCATCATGGTGGTGCTGACTTTGCAATCGCCGGCAATCATGGCCGTCCTCGGTTTCGTGAAAGCGCCGAAGCCGCATGCAAAACCGGCGGCCACCAATGGCATGACCAAGGAAGGAACCGCGCGATGATCCACAGCCGCAACCTGCCCTTCCTCACCACGCTGACGATCTTCGTGATCGCCTATCTTCTCTGCGTGCTGCAATATCCGGCGATCCTGTCGACACGGGTGATCGGCAATCTCTTGACCGACAATGCCTTCCTCGGCATCGCGGCCGTCGGCATGACCTTCGTCATCCTGTCTGGCGGCATCGATCTTTCCATCGGTTCGGTCATCGCCTTCACCAGCGTCTTCGTCGCCGTCATGGTCGGCACCTATAATATCCATCCGCTGCTGGCCTTCGCCATCGTGCTGGTGGTCTCGACGCTGTTCGGCTGCCTGATGGGGGCGATGATCCGTTTCCTGTCCATCCCGCCCTTCGTGGTGACGCTGGCCGGCATGTTTTTGGCGCGCGGCGCGGCTTACCTTATCTCCACCCAGTCAGTGCCGATCTCGCATCCGTTCATCGATGCGATACAGGGCTTTTATTACCGCTTCCCCGGCGGCGGCAGGCTGACGGCGCTCGCCATGCTGATGCTTCTCGTCTTTGCCGCCGGCATGCTGATCGCCAGCCGCACCCGCTTCGGCGCCAATATCTATGCGCTCGGCGGCAATCCGCAATCGGCGGAGCTGATGGGCGTGCCGATCGGCGCGACAACCATCGGCATTTATGCGCTGTCCGGCTTTCTCTCCGGCCTCGCCGGCATCGTCTATACGCTCTACACCTCGTCGGGCTATTCGCTGGCGACGGTGGGCGTTGAACTCGACGCCATCGCCGCGGTCGTGATCGGCGGGACGTTGCTAACTGGCGGCACGGGGCTGGTGGCGGGAACCTTCATCGGCCTGCTGATCCAGGGCTTGATCCAGACCTACATCGTTTTTGACGGGACGCTGTCCTCCTGGTGGACGAAAATCGTCATCGGTGTGCTGCTTTTCGTCTTCATCGTGTTGCAGCGCGCAATCATCTGGTATTCAAACAGGAGACTGGCCGGGCCACACCCGGCATAACCACCAAGGGAGGCTTGCTTGGGGCTGCTCGAAACGACGATAAGCGGGCGAAAACGCCGGAACAGCCACGCCCATGTGGTCTCCGAACTCGGCAGCGCTATCGTCTCGGGCAGAATTGCCGAAGGCTCCCTGCTGCCCAATGATGCCGAACTTTCCCTGCGCTTCGGCGTCTCGCGCACCGTGCTGCGCGAAACCATGAAGACGCTGGCGGCGAAGCGGCTGGTGGAGCCGAAAGCAAAGGTCGGCACCCGTGTCCTTGATCGTTCCAGCTGGAATTTCTTCGATCCCGACGTGCTCGGCTGGCGCTGCGAAGCCGGCATAGACGAGGAATTCGTCACGCATCTGGCAGAAATCCGTCTGGCGCTGGAGCCGGCAGCGGCAGCAGCAGCGGCCCTGCAGGCCTCCAATGACGATATTGTTTCGCTTTACGTCATCGCTGCAAAGTTCGACAATCCAAAACATACGCCGGAAAGCATCGCCAAGGTCGATCTCGAATTCCACCTTGCCGTGGCGCACATGTCCGGCAACCCCTTCATGCGCTCGGCAAGCGGGCTGATTGAAGCGGCACTCGCCATTTCCTTCCAGCTTTCGTCACCTGCCGCCTCACCCGGCACCATCGCCGAAATTGCGTCGAACCATCTGCGCATCGTCCACGCCATCGCCGCACGTGATGCGGATGCCGCCGTCAAAGCCATGCGCCACGTGATCGAGGTGGGCAAGGACCGGACGCAGAAGGCGATCAAGGCGCCCTGAAGAGACTGCGCTCCCCTGTCTTCTGAAGCGAAGAACGGGCCGCAACATCCTGAAGACAATCAGAGAAAATTCAGCGTCACCAGCGCCAGCAAGAGGTAGCGCCCGACCTTGGCGATGGTGACCAGCAGCAAAAAGACCGGCAGTGGCTCTTTCATGATGCCGGCCGCAACCGTCAGCGGATCGCCGATCAGCGGCGCCCAGCTTAACAGCAACGACCACCGGCCATAACGCCGATACCAGTTCTGGGAACGTTGCAGCGCGGCCTCGCCAACGGGAAACCAGCGCTTGTGCCGGAAGCCTTCAATGCCACGGCCAAGCAGCCAGTTGACGAAGGAGCCGGCGACATTGCCGGCACTGGCGACGGCCACCAGCGGCCAGACCGGCTGTGACTTCATGAGGATGAGACCGGCCAGCGCCGCCTCTGACTGCATGGGCAGAATGGTCGCCGCCACAAAGGCCGTCAGAAACAAACCCGCATATACCGCCAGATCGGCCATTTCCCGCCCTTCATCACCAGCGAATCCCGCTGCTGCCCCTGAAGTGCCGGATGATGGCGCACACCGTCAAGCACGCCCTGATATCACCGATCCAATATCAGGCCGAATTCTCCGCAATTGCGCGCACAATATCGTCATGATCCACCTCCAGCAGCGCCTTGTGGATGGACAGTTGCCTGATATCACCGGATGCGGACAGGATGACGATCACCGTTTCGCGTGGCGGGCAATCCGGCAGGGCACAGGATAGTTCGCTGACGGTAACGATGTCATCGGCATGCAGATTTAACAGGTTGCGCGCCCATTGTTTCAGAATCCGGGCCTGCGAGACGATCGCGGAACCGCTGCGCGCAAGCGGATTGTTCATGAAGCACCCTTTCGCCTCGCCTGCGAGGCCAATGTATCGAAAAGATCGCGGATTGGCTGTTGCGGCATATCCATGCCGATCAGCACGAGCCGGGTTGCACGGTTGCCATCCGGCCAGCTTTCGAGCCTTGCCAGCGGGTAAAGCCGGTGCTGCACGGCGTGGGCAACCACTGGCCGATCCGGATCGTCAGTCGCCTGGAAAATACCTTTCAGTCGCAGCAGGCCGGAATGCACGTTGCTGGTGACGAGTTCGAGAAAGGTAACGATCATCTGTGGCTCAAGAGCCCCGTCGAAAGTGAGGTCAAAGGCCTCGACGCCAGCACCATGGCGGTTGATATCATGGGCATGGTCGGCATGCAGGCTCAGCCTGTCGGCCGCCAGCCATCCCGGCACATCTTCCGGCTTGCCGCGTAGCGAGTAATTCTTCGTTGCAAAAAGCGACATGAGATCGAAGCCGGCCGCATTGCGGTCATGCAACAGGGCGGCGGGGTTGAGGTCTGCAAGGCCTTCACGGTCCATCGCTGTCGTATTGGCAAGGTCGGTTTTCGTCAGGACGATGTGGTCGGCAAAGGCAAGCTGTTTCCAGCCTTCGACGAAGCTGTCGAGCATCGGCCGGCCGGACGTGACATCGAAGACAGTGACCACGCCCGAAAGATGAAAGTGCCGGGCGACGATGTGGTCGCGCAGCCCAAGCGCCGGTGTGCCGCCGGCAATCAGGCTGTTGATGATCGGCGCGGGATCGGCAAGTCCCGTCGTTTCGATAACGACACGCGATATTTCCGGCATCACCCCTTCCAGAAAGGCCTGATGCAATTCATAAAGCGAGGTGCGGATATCGCTGGTGGCGTTGCAACAGATGCAACCCGTCGTGGTTCTGAAATACCGTTCCGAACCGCTGCGCACCAGATCGTGATCGATGGGCACAGATCCGAATTCATTGACGATGACGGCAGCGTCATGCATGGCCGGTTCGTTCAGAAGCTCGTTCAGCAGGGTAGTCTTTCCCGCGCCCAGAAAGCCGGTAAGCAGGGTGACCGGCACCGTTCTGACGGGCTGGGAGACAGCCGTGTCATCTCCTCGCGCAACCGTTTTCTTCCGCGTCATTCCAAACACATCCGCACCTTTGAACCGCATAAAATCAGCGGCAGCTTAATATGTAATGTAATAACATATCAATATTATTCTGAAAGCGTTCGGCCATCATTGTTACCCGGCTGCGAAAAATCATGCCGCCTGGGGCGCCGGCATAAAGACGCATGAAAAAACCATGCGCAGCGAAAATGGAATAATAAAATCGTTTCTTTCACTTTCGTTTTATTCGTTCCACGCTCTATTGCATTTTCGTTCAAGTTCGTTTTTAATTCCAAATGCAAATACAGAAAAGATCGCCCACAGCTGGATCGAGGAGGAAGGCTGTAATAAGGGACTGTATCTTTTACTGTTTTCACAATGGGAGGAATCGCCTTGAAAAAACTCAGCTACCGCCTTGCTGCGGCATCCGCGCTTTCGTTTTTTGTCACATCGAATGCTTTCGCTGCGACGGAGATCCAGTGGTGGCACGCCATGACCGGCGCCAATAACGAAGTCGTGGACGCGCTTGCGAAAGAGTTCAACGAAAGCCAGAAAGACTACAAGATCACGCCCGTGTTCAAGGGCACCTATCCGGAAACGCTGAATGCCGGCATCGCCGCATTCCGCGCCAAGCAGCCGCCGGCTATCATTCAGGTCTTCGACGCCGGCTCCGGCGTGATGATGGGTGCCGCCGGTGCCATCAAGCCAGTGGCGGATGTGCTGAAGGAAGGTGGCTACACCTTCAACAAGGATGAATATCTGGCCGGCATCGTCGCCTATTATTCCAAGCCCGACGGTACCATGCTGTCCTTCCCTTACAATTCATCCTCGCCGATCCTCTATTACAACAAGGACACCTTCCAGAAGGCAGGCCTTGACCCGGCCAACCCGCCGAAGACCTGGCCGGAAGTTTTCGAAGCCGCCAAGAAGATCAAGACCAGCGGTGCCGCGCAGTGCGGTTTCACCTCCACCTGGCTTACCTGGATCCAGACCGAAAACTTCGCCGCCTGGAACAACGTGTCCTATGGCAGCAATGAAAACGGGCTTGGTGGTACGGATGTGAAGCTTGCGGTCAATGCGCCGCTGTTCGTCGAGCATTTCCAGGCGATCGCCGATCTCGCCAAGGACGGCACCTTCCGTTATGGCGGACGCACCTCCGAAGCCAAGCAGCTGTTCATGTCCGGCGAATGCGGCATCCTGACCGAATCATCCGGCGGCCTTGGCGATATCGTCAAGACCGGCATGAATTACGGAATTGGCCAGCTGCCCTATTACGAAGGCCATGGTCCGCAGAACACCATTCCCGGCGGCGCCAGCCTCTGGGTATTCGGTGGCAAGAGCGAAGCGGAATATAAGGGTGTTGCCGAATTCTTCCATTTCCTCTCGCAGACCAAGATCCAGTCTCGCCTGCATCAGGTCTCCGGCTACATGCCGGTAACGATCGCGGCCTATGAGGAAACCAAGAAATCCGGCTTCTACGACAAGAACCCTGCCCGCGAAACGCCGCTGCTGCAGATGATGGGCAAGCCGCCGACAGAAAACTCCAAGGGCGTGCGCCTCGTGAACCTGCCGCAGGTGCGCGACATCATGAACGAAGAGTTCGAGGCGATGCTGGCCGGCAAGCAGGACGCGAAAGCCGCCCTCGACAAGATCGTCGAGCGTGGTGACGCAGCCATCAAGCAGGCCGCCGGCAACTAAACGATCCCTGCCACCGCCCGCATTCTCAAAAAGGGTGCGGGCGGCGTTTCCATCTCATCAGGAGATCGCCGTGCAAAGCGTCGTATTCCCCAACAAGATCCTGCCTTATCTGCTGGTCGCACCGCAGATCATCCTGACGGTGGTCTTTTTCTTCTGGCCCGCAAGCCAGGCGCTCTACCAGTCGACCATGCGCGAGGACGCCTTCGGGCTGAACAGCAATTTCGTCGGGCTGGCCAATTTTTCCGCCGTGCTGTCAGATGAGAGCTATCTCAACTCCCTGCACGTCACCGTCATCTTCAGCGTGCTGACCGCACTCGTCTCCATGGGACTTGCGCTGCTTCTGGCAACGGCGGCTGACCGGGTGGTGCGCGGCAAGGGCTTTTACCGCACCATGATGATCATGCCCTATGCCGTGGCGCCTGCCGTCGCCGGCATGTTGTGGCTGTTCATGTTCAACCCTGCCATGGGCACCTTCTCTTATATCCTGCGACGCAACGGCATCATGTGGGACCCGCTGCTTGACGGCAACCAGGCCATGCTGCTGGTGGTCGCCGCCGCTGCGTGGAAGCAGATCAGCTATAATTTCCTGTTCTTTGTCGCAGGCTTGCAGGCAATTCCGAAATCATTGCTGGAAGCGGCCTCCATTGACGGCGCGCGCGGTTCGCGGCGCTTCTGGACCATCGTTTTCCCGCTGCTGGCGCCGACAACCTTCTTCCTTCTGGTCGTCAACACGGTTTACGCCTTCTTCGATACCTTCGGCATCATCCATGCCGTCACCGGCGGCGGCCCCGCCAAGGCGACGGAAACGCTGGTCTACAAGGTCTATAATGATGGCTTCGTGAACCTGAACCTCGGCTCTTCCGCCGCGCAATCCGTGATCCTGATGGTGATCGTCATTGCGCTCACCGCCTTCCAGTTCCGCTTCGTCGAGAAGCGCGTGCATTACGGCTGAGGATTTCACAATGATTGAAAATCGCCCGGTCGCCCGCATGGTCGCCCATCTGATGCTCATTCTCGGCATCATCGTTGTGGCCTTCCCGATCTATTACACCTTCGTCGCTTCTTCCATGACGTCGACGGATATCATCCGCCCGCCCATGTCGCTTTTGCCCGGCGATCATCTGGGCGCCAATTACACCGACGCCATGGTCGGTGGCGTCGAAAGAGTGGTCGGCGTCAGCCTCGAGCGGCTGCTGTTCAACAGCTTCGTCGTGGCGCTCGCCATCGCCATCGGCAAGATCGTCATCTCGTTCCTGTCGGCCTTCGCCATCGTCTTCTTCCGCTTTCCCTTCCGCATGGGCTTTTTCTGGATGATCTTCATCACGCTCATGCTGCCGGTGGAAGTGCGTATCCTGCCCACCTACAAGGTCATCGTCGATCTTGGGTTGATCGACACCTATGCGGGACTGACGCTGCCGCTGATGGCATCTGCGACGGCGACGTTCCTGTTCCGGCAGTTCTTCCTGACCATTCCCGGTGAGCTGGTCGAGGCGGCGCGTATCGACAATGCCGGTCCGTTCCGCTTCATGCGCGACATTCTGCTGCCGCTGTCGAGAACCAATATCGCCGCCCTATTCGTGATCCTGTTCATCTATGGCTGGACCCAGTATCTCTGGCCGCTGCTCGTGACCAACGACGCCAAGATGAACACGATCATCATCGGCCTCAAGCGCATGGTGGATTTCACTGACGCTTCGACGCCGTGGAATTATGTGATGGTGACGGCGATCCTCGCCATCATCCCCCCGATTATGGTTGTGGTGCTGATGCAGCGCTGGTTCGTCAAAGGTTTGGTGGAGACCGAAAAATAATGGCAAAAATTGCGCTGAAAGACGTCCGCAAGGTTTATGGCGGCAATGTCGATGCGATCAAGGGCGTATCGATGGACATCGCCGATGGCGAAATGATCGTGCTGGTCGGCCCCTCCGGCTGCGGAAAATCCACGCTGCTGCGCATGATCGCCGGGCTGGAAAGCATATCGGGCGGCGAGATCGTCATCGGCGACCGCGTCGTCAACGATCTCGAACCCTCCGACCGCGACATCGCCATGGTGTTCCAGAACTATGCGCTTTATCCGCATATGACGGTGCGCCAGAACCTTGCCTATGGACTGAAGAACCGCAACACGCCGAAGGAGGAGATCGAGCGGCGCATCACCGAGGCGGCCAAGGCGCTGGAGATCGAGCAGTTCCTGGAGCGCAAGCCGCGCCAGCTTTCCGGCGGCCAGCGCCAGCGCGTGGCCATGGGCCGCGCCATCGTGCGCAAGCCGGCGGCCTTCCTGTTCGATGAGCCGCTCTCCAACCTCGACGCCAAGCTGCGCGTGCAGATGCGGGTGGAAATCCGCCGCCTGCAACGCTCGCTCGCCACGACAAGCGTTTATGTCACCCATGACCAGATGGAGGCCATGACGCTCGCCGATCGGCTGGTGGTGCTGAATGCCGGCCGCATCGAGCAGATGGGCACGCCGATCGAGCTTTACGAGAAGCCGGCGACCACCTTCGTCGCCACCTTCATCGGTTCGCCCTCCATGAACCTTCTGGCGCACGGCACGGCTTCGTCCAGTGGCTCTACCGGCTGGTCGGTGAACGGTGTTACAGCACTACCGCAGACCGTCGCCACACTCGGCATTCGCCCGGAAGACATCACGCTTGCCACCGAAGCCCCGGCCGACGCCGCCTTCACCGGCACCGTGCAGGTGGATGCCGTGGAACTGGTGGGGGCGGAAAGCTATGTACACGGCTCCTTCGCCGATGGCACCACCATCGTCTTCCGCGTTCCCGGCCGCTCCCAGCTGGGCATTGGCGAGACACTGAAGATCGCCGCACAGGCGAAGAATTTCCATCTGTTCGATACGACGGGCAAGCGGATTTGAGACGAACATGCCGGCATTGTCGCTCTCTGCGGCGATGCCGGCGTGTCTTGTACCCTATCTCATGCCGATGACACCGTCACATGAGCAGGTTGGCGAGAGGCCAGCTTCTTTCCGAACTTCTGAAACGGTAATTCGATGAACCGGTAGCTCAAATAGGCCATGACCACGGTTAAGGCCGAGGTCAATATGATAATGACGTGAACGGGATAGGCACCGAGCTGGCGATAGGGAAGCACATATTCCACGATTGGTTGAGCGACCGGCCCAAGCAGATAGACGGAATAACTTATCGCGCCGAGCCAGACAAAGAGCGGGTGGGTGATGCGCAATTTGGTCGTGAACAGCGCAAACAGTGCCATTCCCGCATAATAGGCGATTGTATAGCGATACCAGGTCTCGCCGAAACCCATATCCACATTGTAGCTTAGAAGGCTGATGAACGGCACGGCAAGGATCACAAGCAGCGATGTGAACAGGACAAGCCGTCGCAGACGCGGCCCGGCCTCTTCGCTGGCACCATGACGCCATAACAAGCCCCAGAACATCACAGTCAGCCCCAGCGGCATGGCCACCGGCAGTTTGATGCCCATGCCATAACGCACCGCGCCCATGGCGACCGCGCACATAAGGAAAAATACCACCGCACCAGCGGCGCCTTCCGGCTTGTGCAGGAGCCTGGCATAAAACATCATCGCGCTGACGACATAAAAGACGATTTCTATCTGCAGCGTCCAATAGACACCGAGAATATTCTGCTGGCCCAGAAACTGCTGCAGCATCGTCACATTGGCAAATATCTGGCCAAGCGTGAAGACATCTCCCCGCACGATCGGAATGATCGCCAAAGCCAGAACCATAGACATCCAGTAAGCGGGATAGAGCCTGAAAAACCGCGATATTGCGAAACCGCGCAAAGGTGCGCTACTCGCTTTCAGAAGAGAGAACGGGATAACAAAGCCGGAAACAGCGAAGAACATAACGACTGCTATCTTTCCGAGATCAAAGTATTCCGAGAAAAAATAAAATAAATAATACTCAATATCATTCGTCGTAAATTTGCTTTTATGGGCTATTTCGGCAATATGAATGTAAACTACCGCAAGAGCCGCTATTCCCCGAATGGAATCGACGTAAACCCAGCGTCCGGGATTGCTATCCGCACTCATCAATACCTCATTCAAAATTATTTATAAAAAATGTCGTATTCGTAATTTTATGGGGACTATACTGCCGCCTAAATACAAATTGCAATCAACAAACAACACCATAAAGCTGCGACGCGGCGACATCGGACAAACTGGCGCATGTCGATGTGAGAAACCGTGTCCTGGCCAAGGGCCTGAACACGGTTCGGCGAATTAGTGCCAAGAACTTCAACAGTAGCTGAAAACTACCCTTGCAGGTGACGGCAAAGTAAGTCTCGCCGTCCCCCTACCACACCAGCTCCACCTGCGGCCGGCCGTTGGAGGTTTTCTCCACCGTACGGCCGGATGTGTCGATATTGCAATGGACACGTTGCCGGAAGGCGGAGAAGCTTTCGAAGGTCACGACGTCGACGGGGTCGTCGAGATGCAGGGTGAGCCGATAGCGTTCCGGGTCACCGCCGAGCGCCTGGACACCCAGCACGGAGGCGACGAAAGGCTGGCCGAGATAGAGGCCTTCTACCCTGGAACCCAAGAGATAAGGATTGAAGGCGGGGCGGTTGCCGGCTGCTGCGTGCAGGGTGTTCCAGTCGCGGAAGCCATATTGCGCGGCGATGAGTTCCAGCGCCTTCGAATGGGTGATGGCCTGCCCCTGTTCCTCAAGGGCGGCGCGCAGGCGTTTTGCCTGTTCTTTCAGCCCCTCAAGGGCGGGAAGCGGTTTGGACACGTTCATAACGGTTCTCCAACATTGACATGCCGAATTTTCCGAATGGGGTCCGCGTTGCCATCGACGACATGCAAAACATGGGGATGACCGTTATCAAGGAAAAGAGCTTCACCAGGGGCATAAATGCCTGCGGACGGCCGGGGCTCTCTGCCCGTGGCCGTCCGTATAACTCAGAACGGGCCGCCCGTCAAAGGCGGCGCCGAAGGGCGTCCCGGAATCAGAAGCGATAGGTGATACCGGCACCGATCAGCCAGGGGTCGAGCCTGGCCTTGCCGCTGATAGGCGTGCCGCCCAGTTCGGCGGTCCAGTCGGTCTTCAGGAAGATTTTTTTCACGTCGAAGTTCACGCCCCAATGTTCGTCCAGCATATAGTCGAAACCGACCTGCACGGCAGCGCCGAGCTTGTTCTTGACGTCGAGATTGCTGAAACCGGGCTGTTCGGACTGGTTGTAGAACAGCGAATAGTTCACGCCCGCACCGATATAGGGTTTGAAGGCGCCGAAATCGGTGAAGTGATATTGCAGCGTCAGCGTCGGCGGCAGCAGCCATGTCTTGCCGACTGGCGTGCCGGCCAGCACACCCTCGCCGTTAATCTTGGCATAGGTGGTGCCGAGAATGAGTTCAGCGGCAAAATTCGGCGTGAAGAAATAGGTGATGTCGAGTTCCGGGATCACCGTATCGGAATAGGAAAGGCCGGCACCCGGCACGCCGTCGACGCTGCCGCTGTCATTGGTGATGACGCCGAGACCGCGCACGCGCAGCATCCACGGGCTTGCCGCCGCAATCGCCTCTTCGGCGGTGGGCGCCGGGGCGGCCGGGGCCAGATCGGCGGCCATGGCATTGGCCGATACCAGCATCGCCGCAGCGCTAACCGCTACGCTGGCAAGCAAGGCGGTTCTTTTGTTCCTGTTCGTCATTCCATCTCTCCTTTAGCGCAGCCTGTATCCGTTCGGACATTCCCCAGGGCGCGTCTCACCTTCTCGAAGCGGCGCATCGGAACTTGCCGATGCCGCAGCCGTCACCGGGCAACCCAGAAACCGGCTGATGACGGCTGGCTGCGAATCCTCGGTGCCACGACCGTCACGGCCACTATGGCGAAGGGTGGGAGACACTAATTGAGATGGATCAAACCGTTGCGGCATTGACCAATGCCGAGGACGTACGGCTGGAGATTGTGACAATTGCGCAACAACAGGAGGCGGGAGACCGGTGCAAGATCGCCATGGACAGCGCATAAAAAGGGCGGGAGATGATCCCCCGCCCCGCTTTTTCAACAATGGACTTGCGCATCAGACGTAACGATTGACGACGTTTTCCAGATATTCCTGACGACCGGATTTCGGTTCGGGATTGATATCCTCCCGCTCCACCAGCGCGGTAATTTCGTCGAGCTTCAATTCGCCGCGCAGCATTTTCTGGGCCTCCGGCGAATCCCACTTGGCATAACGCTCCGCAAGTGGCTTCGACAGCGCGCCGTCCTCGACCATCTTCGCCGCCGCCTTCAGGCCACGGGCGCAGCAATCCATACCGCCGATATGACCGATCAGCAGGTCCTGCGGATCGAGCGACTGGCGACGCAGCTTGGAATCGAAATTGGTGCCGCCATTCTTGAAGCCACCGCCGGCAAGCACGTGGTAATAGGCAAGCGCCATTTCCGGCACGTTGTTGGGGAACTGGTCGGTATCCCAGCCGGACTGGTAATCGTTGCGGTTCATGTCGATGGAGCCGAAAATGCCGAAGGCATTGGCCATGGCCAGCTCATGCTCGAAGGAATGGCCGGCAAGGATGGCATGGCCCTGCTCGATATTGACCTTCACTTCCTTTTCCAGACCGTTCTTCTGCAGGAAGGCATAAACGGTGGCGACGTCGTAATCGTACTGGTGCTTGGTCGGCTCCTGCGGTTTCGGCTCGATCAGGATCGTGCCCTCAAAGCCGATCTTGTATTTATATTCCACCACCAGATTGAGGAAACGGCCAAGCTGGTCAAGCTCACGCGACAGATCGGTGTTGAGCAGGGTTTCGTAACCTTCGCGGCCACCCCACAGAACGTAGTTCGCGCCGCCGAGCTTCTTGGTGGCATCCATGCAGGTCTTCACCGTGGCGGCGGAGAAAGCAAAGACATCCGGGTCCGGATTGGTTGCCGCACCGGACATGAAACGCCGGTTGGAGAAAAGGTTCGCCGTGCCCCACAGCAGTTTCACGCCGGTCTGCGCCTGCTTTTCAGCAAAATAATCAACGATTTCGTTGAGGTTCTTCGTGTTTTCAGCAAAGTTTTTGCCTTCCGGACGCACATCGGCGTCATGGAAGCAATAAAACGGCGAACCGAGCAGCGAGAAGAATTCGAAGGCGACATCTGCCTTCAGCTTGGCGGCCTGCATCGTATCTTCGAACCATGGGCGCAGGAAGGTCTGGCCACCGAAGGGGTCACCGCCCGGCCAGGTGAAGGTATGCCAGTAGGCCACCGCGAAACGCAGGTGATCTTCCATGCGCTTGCCGGCAACGATTTCATCGGGGTTATAGTGGCGAAAGGCCAGCGGGTTGGTGCTGTCGGGGCCTTCATATTTGATCTTGGCGATGTCGCCGAAGAAACCTGTGCTCATGGTGATCCTCCTTGGTGGGTTGTTCTGAAATTTCAGGGTCGGTGCTTGCCGCTCACCCCCCTCTGTCCTGCCGGACATCTCCCCCTCAAGGGGGGAGATCGACACGCGGCTACGTCTTTTCCTCACGCGAAGTTGAAGATGGAGCGAGAGATAGCGTCCTGCCGATCTCCCTCCTTGAGGGGGAGATGCCCGGCAGGGCAGAGGGGGGTAAGCGGCAAACTCCGCGTCTCAATGCGAAAGCACCCGAATAGCCGGATAAAGCGCGTGATACCGCCGATAAGCCTCCTCATAGGCCCCAGCCAGATCAGACACCGGCTCAATCGTCCGCGCCGTCTCCGGCTGCGAGCAAACGGCAACCGGATCGGCCCCCGTCGCGGCAATCAGACCAAGACGGGCCGCACCGAAGGCCGCACCGAAATCACCTTCGGCCGGAATATCCACCGGCACGCCGAGCGAGGTGGCAATCGAGGCCAGCCAATAGGCCGAACGCGAACCACCGCCGATGGCGGTAACACGCGAAATCGAGGTGCCGGCAGATTTCAGCGCTTCGAGATTGTCCCTGATGGCAAAGGTGACGCCTTCCAGAACGGCCTGTGTCAGCGCCTTGCGGTCGCTTTCATGCGAAAGACCGATGAAGGAGCCACGAATGGCCGCGTCATTATGCGGGGTGCGCTCACCCGAAAGATAGGGCGCGAAGGTAACGCCGGTCGGCGCAAGCAGCGTTTCGCCGAGTTCGCCGGTCAGATCGGCGGCGGATTGCCCGGTGAGGCGCGAATACCAGTTCAGCGCATCGGTGGCGGAGAGGATGACGCCCATCTGGTGCCAGGTGTTGGGCAACGCATGGCAGAAGGCGTGCACGGCGCTTTCCGGCTTCGGCAGATAAGACGCGTTGGCGGCAAACAGCACGCCTGATGTGCCAAGCGACACGAAGGCGTGGCCTTCCTTCACCGTGCCCATGCCGCAGGCGGAAGCGGCATTATCACCCGCACCGCCGGCCACCACGGTGCGGCCGGAAATGCCCCATTCGGACGCGAGTTCGGCGCGGAGCACGCCCGCCTCATCCGTGCCTTCCACCAGCGACGGCATGTGTTTTTCATCGAGGCCGGTGGCGGCGAGAAGTTCGGACGACCATTTGCGCGCCCCGGTATCGAGCCACGAGGTGCCGGCGGAGTCGGACATTTCCGAAATATATTCGCCCGTCAGCCACAGACGAAGATAATCCTTCGGCAGCAGCACCTTCGCCACTTTCGCGAAGATTTCAGGCTCGTTCTTCGCCACCCAGGCAAGCTTTGGCGCGGTGAAACCGGGGAACACGATATTGCCGGTTATCTTGCGGAAACGGGGATCGGCGTCGAGTGCGGCAGCCTCGGCATGGGAACGCGTGTCGTTCCACAGGATGCAGGGGCGCAGCACCTTGCCGGCTGCATCGATCAGCGTCGCGCCATGCATCTGGCCGGAAAGGCCGATGCCCTTCACCGCGGCGAGCTCCTTCGGGAACTTTTGCTTCAGGCCGGCGACGGCGGTTTTCGCGGCGGCGATCCAGTCCGCCGGATCCTGTTCCGACCAGCCGTGATGCGGACGCGAAACCTCCAGCGAGCCATTGGCCGAACCGACAATCTTCTGATCGCCATCCATCAGCAGGGCTTTGATGCCTGAAGTGCCAAGGTCGAGACCGAGATACATGTATTTCTCCATTCCGGCGCTCCATGCGCCACTTTCAGCGTTTTTTAAAAGTCACCGCATTTCCGGATGGAAAACCGGCGGTCACTTTTCCTGGAAATGCTTGTCAGGGCAGATTGTCCCTGAGGAATATGTCGATACGGATACGTTCCTGCGCGGCGATGACGGACTGGCCGTCCGCACGTGCCTTCAACACGCGGATGGCACTGCGCACCTCGTGGCCGGCATCCTGGTTGAGCACGGCATCAAGCACGCCTTCCCGCAGCGCATTGGCGGTGTTTTCCGTCAGTTCATGGGCAATGACCGACAGCGGCCTTTCACCACCGGCGGCTCTCAGCGCCCGGATGAGGCCACGATTACCGGCGCCGAGGCTGTAGATGCCTGACAGCGCGGCATTGCCGAGCGCTCCGGCAACCAGCGCCTCGACGGTTGCCGGGTCATCCTTGCCCTCCAGCACCGGCAGAAGCCGCAATTGCGGAAATTCAGCCTCGATGACGGCGCGAAAACCCTCCAGACGTTCGCGATGGTCACGCACCAGCATGGAACCGGCGACAACGGCGATATCCCCGCCACGGCTGGAGAGGAAACGTCCCATCAGGCTCGCCGCCGTGCGCCCCGCTGCGGCATTGTCCACGCCGGCATAATGGTCACGGCGTGAGCCGGAAAGATCGGAAACCAGCGTCACCGTGGCGATGCCGTCTTCCGCCAGCCGGTCTGCCGCTTCCGCCACATCTTGCGAATCGGTGGCGACGAAAGCCACGCCCGACGGTTTTTCCCGGCGCGCCACTTCCAGTGCCTCGGTCAGTGCTGCGGCATTGAAGGGCGGCACCTCGATGATGCGGATTGCCGTGCGCTCCAGATGGGAGCGGGATGCGGCAGCCCGCACCTCGGCCCTCAGCGTCGCCATGAAGGAATTGTCGTTGCCCGGCAGGATGAAAACCAGCGAATAATTGCGGCCCTTGGCCAGATTGGCGGCGGCGATATCGCGCACATAACCAAGCTCGGCAATCGCCGCCTCCACCCGGGCACGGGTGGCGGCGTGGACGCCCGGACGCATGTTCAGCACCCGGTCGATGGTGGCGAGGCTGACGCCCGCGCGCTCGGCAATATCATGAACTGTCGGCTTCATGGCTCCTCCCCTCGCCCTTGAATATCCAGCTTTGGGGCCGAGGTAAACCGAAAAATGATGTACGTACCTCATATTTCTTGGAAAGGCAGTGTGGAGGTCAGCGGCTCTTCGCAAAACGGTGCCGCGCGTTTCTTCTCCCCGCCGGGGAGAAGGTGGCCCGAAGGGTCGGATGAGGGGGCGACGTTCGCGATTGACCGAGAGCTCGCCCCCTCATCCCGCTGCCGCGACCTTCTCCCCCACGGGGAGAAGAAATATGCCGCACCCGCTCGCCCCGTATCCACTGCGGCAACAGGAAGACAAAAAAAAGGGGCCGTCATTTTCGACGGCCCCAGCTCTGCGGTGGATGGGAGGGGATTTTTTAGTGCGCCGCGTCTGGCGGCGGCGCTGCCTTGGGTTTCTGGATCAGGATCGTCATGAAGATCAGGCTGCCGAACAAAAGCGTCAGCGCGAAGAACACATCCGCGAAGGCCAATATCCATGCCTGCTGCGAGACCATGCCGACCAGTTTCTTGATTGCGACTGACGCGCCGTCCAGCCCGTAGGAATCATAGTTCGCGCCGACATTGTTCAGCCATTCCAGCGCCTGCGGATTGGAGTAGCTGATATGTTCCGCCAGCCGCACATAGTGATCGTCGGTGCGCTGCGACAGCATGGTGTTGATGACCGCAAGGCCAACCGCACCGCCGAGGTTACGGGTGAGGTTGAACAGGCCCGACGCATTGCGGATGCGGGCGGGCGGCAGCGTGCCGAGCGCGATGTTGTTGATCGGCACCATGCACATCATCAGGCCAAAACCGCGCAGGATCTGCGGGATCAGCAGTTCATAGAAGTCCCAGTCGGTCGTCACATAGGTCATGATCCACGTGCCGCAGCCGAAGCTGATGAAGCCGATGGCCATCATCGCCCGCGGGTCGAGCTTGGTGGAGACCTTGCCGGCGATCGGCGCGGTGAAGAACATGGCAAGGCCCGAGACGAACATGGTCTCGCCGATCATCAGGGCATCGTAACCCCTGACCCGGCCGAGATAGAGCGGGTAGAGATAGGTCAGGCCATAAAGCCCGATGCCCATGACGAAGGAAAACAGCGAGCCGATGGAGAAGTTTCTATCGGCGAAAGCGCGGATATCCACGACAGGGAATTCCACCTTGAAGGCACGCCAGAAGAACACCACCGCACCGATGACCATGGCGATGGACCCGATCACGATACGTTCGTCGTTGAACCAGTCCTTGTTGTTGCCTTCTTCCAGCACATATTCCAGCGAACCGAGGAAGACCCCCATGGAGATGAGGCCCCACCAGTCGAATTTCTTCCAGAGCGAACGTTCCGGCTTGTCGAAATCGATCAGGCTCCAGGTCAGGATGGTGACGATGATGCCCGGAATGATGTTGACGAGGAACAGCCAGTGCCAGGAAAAGGCATTGGAGAGATAACCGCCGACCGTCGGGCCGATGGTGGGCGCAAGCGTGGCGACCAGACCGATGATCGGCGAGACGACGGAGCGCTTCGATGGCGGGAAGATGGTGAAGGCCGCCGCGAAGACGGAGGGGATCATGCCGCCGCCGATAAAGCCCTGGATAGCCCGGTAGACGATCATCTGGTCGATATTGGTGGCGGTGGCGCAGAGCGCGCTCGAAAGCGTGAAGCCGGCGGCACAGGTGGCAAACAGCACGCGTGTGGACAGGATGCGCGCCAGCGTGCCTGACAGCGGAATCATGATCACTTCGGCGATCAGATAGGAGGTCTGCACCCAGGCGATCTCATCCGACCCCGCACCGAGGCCGGCCTGGATTTCCGCCAGAGAGGCGGAAACGATCTGAATATCGAGAATGGACATGAACATGCCGAAGACCATCGCAAAGAACGCGATGAGCCTGCGCCTGTCCATCGGAGGATCGGCGGGGATCGACGCCCCGCCCGTACCGACAACCGTAGCCGCCATGATCTTGCCCTCAACGAAGCCTTACTTGGCCTGCGGGTTAACTTGCGCCGTTTTCGTGGTTTCCGGCGCCGTGCGGGTATCGACATCAACCACCACGCTCAAGCCCGCGCGCAGATTGTGCTTTGCAAGGTCTTCCCTGGAGAAGACGATACGCACAGGCACGCGCTGGATGACCTTGGTGAAGTTGCCCGTGGCGTTTTCCGGCGGCAGCATCGAGAAGACCGAGCCGGAGCCGGGCGAGATCGACTGCACCGTGCCTTCAATGGTCGCATCATTGAAGGCATCCACATGCACGCGCACCTTCGAGCCGGGCACCACGCTGGCCAGCTGCGTTTCCTTGAAATTGGCGTCGATATAAAGCTCATTCATCGGCACCAGCGAAGCCAGACGCTTGCCAACCGAGACGAGATCACCCGTCTGCACCGCCAGATTACCGATGACGCCGTCATATGGCGCTTTCAGCACGGTGAAGGACAGGTCGCGAGCGGCCTTGTCGCGGGAAAGCTGCAGCGAGCGGATGGTGCTCTCGGCTTCCTCGCGCTGGGCGCGCAGCAGCTCGACATTGGCTTTTGCCGAGGCAATCGCCGCATCGCCGGCCACGACATTCGCCCTGGCCTGATCGAGCGCGACCTGGGCGCTGTCGGAAGCGGCAACGGTGCCGACATCCTTCGCCTGCAATTCGCTGGCACGCTTCTGGGTGATTTCGGCACCACGAAGGGCGGCATCCAGCGCGCCTTTCTGGGCGACGGCCTGTTCCTGCGACGCCTCGCCGCCGACGATCTGCGCATCGATACGCTTCAGCGACAGTTCCTCGGTGCGGATCTGCGCCTCGGCCTGATCGAGCGCGATGCGATAGTCGCCATCGTCGAGCGTCACGAGCGGATCGCCCGCCTTGACTTCCTGGTTTTCAACCACATTCACCTTGGCAACGTAACCAGACACCTTGGGCGCGATGACGGCGATGTCACCTTCTATATAGGCATCATCAGTCGAGACCATGAAGCGGCCATCGATCCACCAGTTGTAACCGTACCAGCCGGCACCGGCCAGAAGGGCGACGGCGATGACCGGCAGAAGCTTCGAACGCTTCTTCTGCTTCGGAGCAGCGGTTGTCTGGGGCGGCTGTTGCGGCGGGGCATCTGCCGGCTTTGCCGGAGAGGTCTCGGCCTTGGCGGAGATATCCGCCTCTTCCGCATCGTTGACGGCGCGAACCGCGCTATTCTTCTGGGCCGACATGAGAGTATACCGTGATAGATTGAAGAAAGTTTTTCGAACTGAACCGTTCGGTTCGATTGACATAATCTCTTTCCTGACACATATCAAGTATTATCGAACCGATTGGTTCGACGTCTGGTTAATTTTTTTTACGCCATTGTGGTGCTAGGAGGCGATAACGATGGCAGGGGAAAACATGGATATGGAAGCGGACATGGAAACGGGCTGTCCCGGGAACCCCGCCGGGCGTTTTGCGGCGGGTGAGGACCCGGCTAAGCGCGAGCAGATTCTGGCCGGTGCCTGGCGCGTTTTCAAGCGCAAGGGCTTCGACGCCGCCAGCATGAACGACATCACCCGGGAAGCGGGCGTTTCCAAGGGCACGATCTATGTCTATTTCTCCAATAAGGAAGATCTTTTCGCCGCCCTCGTCGATCAGCACCGGCAGGAGTTCGCCACCTCCATGCGCAACATTCTGGCCGGCACCGAAGAGGTGCGCGAAGGCCTGAAGCAGTTCGGCAAGGCCTTCGCCAACAAGATGATCTGTTCAGACATGGTCCCCGCCATGCGCTCGGTCATCGGCGTCATCGACCGCATGCCGAAGCTGGCGCAGCGTTTCTTCATCGCGGCACCCAACAATGTGCGCACCGTGCTTCAGGATTTCATCGAGCACCACGTGGCGCTCGGACACCTGAAAGTCGACGATGTCGAGCTTGCCGCCCGGCAATATATAGAGCTTTCCACCGGCACCTTCTTCAAGCTGCGCCTGTTCGGCGAAATCGATGGCCCGGTTCCCGAAGAGGAACTCGACCGGGTGATCAACAGCGCCATCACGGTATTCATGGCGGCTTACGGAACCAACAGGGCCTGACTTCATTCAGCAACGGCACCAGCGCCGACACCCGGCCTGCGCGAAATTTCGATGAAATCTTGCGTGGTGGGGGCCTCATGCGCTTGTTTCTCGCGTATTGCGCTATAAATTCCACCCACCGAATGTTTCGGCTGGCCTTGTTGCTGAAAGGAAATTTCCCCTGATGGAGTCCATTCTCCCTCTTCTGTCCGATCCCGCCGCCTGGGTGGCGCTCGTCACGCTGATCGTCATGGAGGTCGTGCTCGGCATCGACAACCTGATCTTCATCTCGATCCTGACCAACAAGCTGCCGCCTGAACAGCGCGAAAAAGCCCGTAAGATCGGCATCGGCCTTGCCCTCGTCATGCGTCTCGGTCTGCTCGGCACCGTTGCCTGGATCGTGCAGCTCACCACACCGGTGTTTGAAGTCTTCGGCCACGCCTTCTCGTGGAAGGACATGATCCTGATCGCCGGCGGTCTCTTCCTCGTCTGGAAGGCCACCAAGGAAATTCACCACAATGTCGATCCTGAAGATCACAAGGAAGACATGGTGGGCGGCCCGGTGGCGATGAATTTCGGCGCGGCCATCGGCCAGATACTGCTGCTCGACCTCGTCTTTTCGGTCGACAGCATCATCACCGCCGTCGGCATGACACCGCACCTGCCGATCATGATCGTCGCCGTCGTCGTTGCCGTTGCCGTGATGCTGCTTGCCGCAACACCGCTCGCCAACTTCATCGAGCGCAACCCGACCATCGTCATGCTGGCGCTCGCCTTCCTGATGATGATCGGCACCACGCTGATCGCCGAAGGCATGGGCTTCCATGTGCCGAAGGGTTACGTCTATGCCGCCATGGCGTTTTCGGCGCTGGTGGAGGTGCTCAACATGTTTGCGCGCAATGCGCGGCAGCGCAAGAAGGCACAGGCTTCGGGCGACACCCGGCATTAACATCCCGGTGTTAACGCCCTGGCATCAACGCCATTGTCTCCGTCATGCCGGATCAAATCCGGCATGACGGAGAGATATGAAGCTCCGGCCCGGAACCGCATGACCCCGCCTTGCGTTCTTCGGCACCATCACCGATAGAGCCCTCTACCGGCGCCTCTCCTTCGAAAGCACAGGCAAGCATGACGACCGACCAGATCCTCGCCTTCACCGTGATCGCCGGCATGATGGCAGCATTCATCTGGGACAGGTTTCGTTACGACGTCATCGCCTGCAGTGCATTGCTGGTGGCGGTGGCGCTTGGTGTCGTGCCGTTCAATAAGGCTTTCTCCGGCTTTTCCGATGATATCGTCATCATCGTCGCAAGCGCGCTGATCGTCAGTTCGGCCGTGGCGCGTTCGGGGGTCGTTGACATGACGATCAAGAAATATTTCCCGGAAATGCATTCCAAGGGGCTGCAACTGGCCTTTCTGATGATCGTCGTTGCCATCATGTCGGCCTTCATCAAGAATATCGGCGCACTTGCCATCATGATGCCGGTCGCTTTCCAGTTTGCCCGCAAATCCGGCAGCCCCGTTTCTTATTATCTGATGCCGATGGCCTTTGCCGCGCTGCTTGGCGGGCTGATGACGCAGATCGGCACCTCGCCCAACATCGTCGTTTCCCGGTTGCGCGAAGAAATGACCGGCCAGAGCTTTTCGATGTTCGACTTCACCCCCGTCGGTGCGGGGTTGACCGTGATCGGCATCATCTTCCTGACCTTCGGTTACCGGCTTTTGCCGGTGCGCAATCGCCAGCAGGCATCGGTGGAGGATGCCCTCGACCAGGCGGCATACACGGCGGAGGCAACGCTGCCGGCCGACAGCACCTTTGCCGACAGGCCGCTGCGCGAACTCTTGAAACAGGCCGATGGCGACGTGATCGCCAGCACCATCTTGCGCGGACCGCGGCGCATCTCCCCCTTCCCCGACGTCAAGCTGAAGGCCGGCGACACGGTTCTGCTGGAAGGCAGCCCAGAAGGGCTGGACCGCATCGTTTCGCAGGCGAAATTGCTGCTCTCCGGCAAACCGCTGACTGAAAACGGCCAGAAAACCGGCGATCTCATCTCTATGGAAGCGGTGATCAGCAATGAATCGGTGCTGAGTGGCATTTCCGCCCGCGAGCTTTCCCTGTCCTATACGCGCGGCGTCAATCTGATCGCTGTCAGCCGGCGCGGCCAGCGCGTCAGCCAGCGGCTTTCCGAACTGACCCTGCAGGCGGGCGACGTCATCCTGTTGCAGGGCAGCCGCAAGAACCTGCCGCAGGTGCTGCAGGAATTTTCCCTTCTGCCGTTGGCGCAACGGGAAATCCTGCTCGGCGTGCAACGCCGCGCGCTTTTGCCCGTCATCGTGCTGGCCGCCGCCATGCTTGCCGCCGGCAGCGGGCTGGTGCCCGTCTCGGTCGCCTTTTTCGCCGCCGCCTTCCTGATGATCGTCGTCGGCGCAATCCCGCTTGCCGAAGTCTATAAATCCATCGACGGGCCGATCCTCGTCATGCTCGCTGCCCTTATTCCCGTCAGCGACAGTCTTCGCACCAGCGGCGCCAGTGAATTGATTGCCGCCTGGCTCGGGCAGGCAGCGCAGGGGCTGCCCCCTTTCGCGGCGCTCGGCATGATCCTGCTTACCGCCATGGCGGTGACACCCTTCCTCAACAATGCCGCCACCGTGCTGGTCATGGCCCCCATCGCCGCCGGTTTTGCCACCACGCTCGGTTTCCGGCCGGAAGCTTTCCTGATGGCGGTGGCGATCGGTGCCGGCTGCGATTTCCTCACCCCCATAGGCCACCAGTGCAATACGCTTGTCATGGGCCCGGGCGGTTACCGTTTCAGCGATTATCCGCGACTTGGCCTGCCGCTGTCGATCATGATCGTCATTGCCAGCATTCCGATGCTGCTTTACGTCTGGCCGGTCAACTAGGCGCGGCTCGCCCCGGGGAAGACGGCGCAAGCTCCTTATTTCCTTGACGCCTGCGGCATAATATGGCCTAAGCCGATGCCGAACGGGAATGTGCAAAAGGTGCTTTATTTGTGCCTTTCGACATGATTTCCTGCCGCATCCAAACGAAAACTTCGTGATATACGGGTGAAACCACCCATATTTCAGCCACGTCCACGACGAGTGAATTTCATGACCACTTCCGGCGTTCGCGTCCGCATTGCACCTTCCCCCACCGGCGAGCCGCATGTCGGCACCGCCTATATCGCGCTGTTCAACTATCTCTTCGCCCAGAAACACGGCGGCGAGTTCATCCTGCGCATCGAGGATACCGACGCCACCCGCTCGACCCTTGAATATGAGCAGAAGGTGCTGGAAGCCCTGCGCTGGACCGGCCTCACCTGGTCGGAAGGCCCCGACGTCGGCGGCCCTTACGGCCCCTACCGCCAGTCGGAACGCAAGTCCATGTACTGGCCCTATGCCGAAGAGCTGCTGGAAAAAGGCCATGCCTTCCGCTGTTTCTGCACGCCCGAGCGGCTGGAAGAAATGCGCGAAGCGCAGCGCGCCGCCGGCAAGCCGCCGAAATATGACGGCCACTGCCTTAACCTCAAGGCCGAGGAAGTCACCGCCCGCGTCGCCGCCGGCGAAGCCAATGTCGTGCGCATGAAAATCCCGACCGAAGGTTCGTGCGATTTCCATGACGGTGTTTATGGCGATGTCTCGATCCCCTGGGATTCGGTCGACATGCAGGTGCTGATCAAGGCCGACGGCATGCCGACCTATCACATGGCCAACGTCATCGACGACCATCTGATGAAGATCACCCATGTGGCGCGCGGCGAAGAGTGGCTGGCCTCCGTGCCCAAGCACATCCTGCTTTACCGTTATTTCGGCTGGGAACAGCCGGTGTTCATGCATCTTTCGCTGATGCGCAACGCCGACAAGTCCAAGCTTTCCAAGCGCAAGAACCCTACCTCGATCTCCTATTATTCCGCGCTGGGTTACCTGCCGGAAGCGCTGATGAATTTCCTCGGCCTGTTCTTCATCCAGATCGCCGAAGGCGAAGAGCTCCTGAGCATGGACGAGCTGGCGGCGAAGTTCGATCCGGAAGCGCTTTCCAAGGCCGGCGCCATCTTCGATATCCAGAAGCTGGACTGGCTGAACGGCCGCTGGCTGCGCGAGAAGCTGACCCCGGAAGAATTCATTGCCCGCACGCTGGAGTGGGCGATGGAAAATGCCCGCCTGACCGAAGGCCTGAAGCTTGCCCAGAGCCGCATTTCGAGACTCGGCGAATTGCCGAACCTTGCAGGCTTCCTGCTGGCGAGCGATGTCGGACTGACGCCGGCTTCCTTTGCCGGGCTGAAGAGCAAACCGGAGGAAATCCACGAGATCCTCACCACGGTTGCCGCCGACCTCGAGAAGATGCCGGACTGGAACGTGGAAGCGATCGAGGCCGAGCTGCGCGATGTGGCCGAACGCACGGGCAAGAAGCTGCGCGTCGTGACGCCGCCGCTTTTCGTCGCCGTCTCCGGTTCCTCCCGCTCGCTGCCGCTGTTTGACTCGATGGCGCTGCTCGGCCGCTCCGTTGTGCGCCAGCGGTTGAAGATGGCGATTGCCGTTGTGGCCACGATGGTTGGCAGCGGAAGCTGATAGTTATGTGCTGGCGGTGACGGCAGCATTTTAGAATACGCCTTCTGCCTAGGGCTTACCCCCCTCTGCCCTGCCGGGCATCTCCCCCTCAAGGGGGGAGATCAGATGCCGCTCCCACCCGTTCCATGGGCAAGGTGTCAGCCGCTTGTCGATCTCCCCCCTTGAGGGGGAGATGCCCGGCAGGGCAGAGGGGGGTAAGCCCAACGCACAAAGGCCACCTGCAACGAACAAGCCCGCTAAAGGCCAACACCATGAACGACAAGACGACCGAAACCACCGCCCTCTCCTCCGACGCGACAGAAGTACGCCGCCAGAAACTTGCGCTGCTGCGCGAGCAGATCGGTGACGTCTATCCGGCGCATTTCCACCGCACCATGAGCAATGCGGAGCTTTCGGAAAAATACGCCGATATCGAAGCCGACGTCGAAACCGGCGATACGGTGACGGTGGCCGGTCGCGTTTATTCCTCGCGCAATTCCGGCATGTTCATGGATATCCATGACGCCTCCGGCAAGGTGCAGATCTTCAGCCACAAGGATACGACGCCGGAAGCGGCGCGCAACCTTTTGCCGATGATCGATATCGGCGACATCATCGGCGTGACCGGCAAGGTGCGCCGCACCAAGCGCGGTGAGCTGACGATCAACGCCGAAGAAATCACCATGCTGACGAAGTCGCTGCTGCCGATGCCCGAGAAGTGGCACGGCGTCTCCGACATCGAGCTGCGTTACCGCAAGCGTCATCTGGACATCCTCTCCAACGAGGAATCCAAGTTGCGCTTCCTGCAGCGCTCGAAGATCCTCTCCGGCATCCGCCGCTTCATGGAGGCCGAAGGCTTCCTCGAGGTGGAAACGCCGATGCTGCAGACCATCTATGGCGGCGCGACGGCCGATCCGTTCAAGACCTTCCACAACACGCTGAAGATGGACATGTATCTGCGCATCGCGCCGGAACTGTTCCTGAAGCGCACGCTGGTTTCGGGCCTGACCGACAAGGTCTTCGAAATCAACCGCAACTTCCGCAACGAAGGCGTCTCCACGCGGCACAATCCTGAATTCACCATGATGGAGTGCTATTGGGCCTATGCCGATTACGAGGACATCATGGGTCTCGTGGAGCGGCTGTTCGAGACGCTGGCGATTGCCCTTCACGGCACGACCGAAGTTGAATTCCAGGGCCAGACGATTTCCTTCAAGGGCCCGTTCAAGCGCGTGCCTATGCCCGAGGCGGTGAAGGAAGCAACCGGTATCGACTTCCTTGCCCTCAAGACCGACGAAGAAGCCCGCGCTGCGGCCAAGGCTGCTGGCTTCGCTGTCGAAAAGGACTGGACCTGGGGCGAATGCCTTGCCTTCATCTTTGAAGAAAAGGTCGAAGGCACGCTGATCCAGCCGAGCCATGTGACGCATTTCCCCAAGGACATTTCGCCCTTCGCCAAGGAAGTGCCGGGCGAACCGCGCCTCGTCGAGCGTTTCGAAAGCTATTGCAACGCCTGGGAAGTGGGCAACGCCTTCTCCGAACTCAACGATCCGGAAGAGCAGCGCCGCCGCATGGTGGAGCAGCTGGAACAGGCGCACGCCCGTGGCGAAAAGGACAAGCAGCTGGACGAGGAATTCCTCGACGCCATCGACCAGGGCATGCCGCCCGCCGGCGGTCTCGGCATCGGCGTCGATCGCCTGATCATGCTGCTCACCAACGCCCCGTCGATCCGCGACGTCATCCTCTTCCCGGCCCGCCGCAACAAGGCGGATTGATCGAACGAAAACCAAGGCGGCCTCACGGCCGCCTTCGCTCTTAATGCTCGGGACCGGCCCACTTCCTCACAACCGTTAATGCCCGGCCTTGCCCGCAGCCGGCGCAGTCTCAGCCGCCGGTTTTTCCTCCGCCGCCTGCGCGGTCGTTGAGCCTTTTCCGAAAATCAGCGATTTCAGATAGGTCACGCTGAAAATGCTGCCGCCATCGGCTTCCGGTGTCGAAGTCAGCAATTCATCGGCACCGGGTTCGCCCCGTGCTTCGGGAGACGGCTGCTCTCCATGCGCTTCCGCACCGGCCCCGCCTTCGTCCGCCTCCGCGGGTGCTGCACCATGGCCGCTGCCCTCATCCTTGGCTTCGCCATGTCCGGCCGCGCCTTTCGCAGCCTTGCCTTCATGGCCTTCCCCACCACCATCCGAAGCTGGCGTCGCGCAATCGGCGGTATCGCTGAGGCTCGCGGCCATGGTTTCGGCGTCCTCAAGCGGCAGATCGATACGCAGCCCATAAAACTGGCCGCTGCCATTGGCTGCGCCATCATAATAAAAAGCGGAATAACGCTGGGCATCGGCGCCCTGCGGAATCTTGGTGGGATCAGGAATGAAGACGACCTGTGCGGCAATGGCCCGGCCGCGCATTTCCGAGCGCAATTGCGGGCCATTCCTGTCGAGCACCGAAACCTGCACCAGATCGGGCTTCTGTTTGTCGTAGACCGCTTTGGCAACGCGGAGTGCGGTCTTCAACCGCTCCGTGCCATCACCGCCTGCGGTGCGAATGAATTTGCGCACCCATAAGGAACCGTTCTTGCGGATGTTGACCGTCTGGACTGCGTCGCAGGAAAGCCCGTTGGTGGAAGCGTAGGATGGGCCAAGCAGCCGATCGCTGCCGATGAACACGGCAGCAGAACCGGTCGCACCCGCCAAAAGCAGGATCCCGCCTACGATCACAACGAGTTTGCGCGAAAACCGCATTCGTCCGAATACAGCTTTCACCCACAACATCCTGACATCAAGTACCCCGCCTTATCGCCCTCACCCCGAAACGTGGCTCTGATGATGAGGAACACACGCGGGATAAGCTCGCAACCTCGCTGTCCGAGCCTTACGATACTGCCGCTTTCTCATTGAAAAAAGTTTAACCACCCCGGCGCAACGCCGGCAAAAACGCACCATTTTCAGACATTTTCAAATGCTGCTAAATTGCGAATGATTTGCAATAGCGTTGACAAGCGTGATTTTATAACAGATGGTATTGCGAATTAATCGCAACAAACATTCGGTGACAGACGTGAACTTCCAGAAAATCCGGCATGCTCTTTTTGCTTTCTCACTTTTTCTCCCCGCAGCCGCGATGGCGCAGGAAAAACCGAAGGTCGTGACGACCTTCACCATCATCGCCGACATGGCCCGCAACGTGGCGGGGGATACCGCCGAAGTGGAAAGCATTACCAAGCCGGGCGCTGAAATTCACAACTACCAGCCAACCCCGCGCGACATCCTCAAAGCCCGCAAGGCCGATCTGGTGCTCCGCAATGGCCTCAATCTGGAATTGTGGTTTGAAAAATTCCTTGCCAACCTCTCCGGCGTGCCGAGCGTGACGGTGAGCGAGGGTGTGGAACCCATGGCGATCAGCGGCGGCGCGTATCAGGGAAAACCCAATCCACACGCCTGGATGTCCCCCGATAACGCCTTGATCTATGTGGAAAATATCCGCAAGGGCCTTGCCGAGATCGACCCTGCCCATGCCGATGTCTATGCCGCCAATGCCAAGGCCTATTCGGACAAGATCAAGGCCACCGTCCAGCCCATTCGCGAGACGCTTTCCGTTCTGCCAGAAAACAAGCGCTGGTTGGTAACGAGTGAAGGTGCCTTCTCCTATCTCGCCCGCGATTTCGGGCTGAAGGAACTGTTCCTGTGGCCGGTCAATGCCGACAGCCAGGGCACACCGCAGCAGGTCCGCGGCGTGATCGACGCCATGCGCGAGCACAATATCCAGGTCATCTTCAGCGAAAGCACGGTTTCCGCAGATCCAGCCGAACAGGTGGCCAAGGAAACCGGCGCAACCTATGGCGGCATACTCTACGTGGATTCGCTGAGCGAAGCGGACGGCCCGGTTCCGACCTATCTCGATCTGCTGCGGGTGACGAGCGAGACCATCGCAAAAGGCCTGTCATCATGAGGATGGGCGGTAAAAAAATAGCCGGCGGCCTGACGGTTCAAAATGCTACAGTGACCTATCGCAATGGCCACACCGCATTAAGAAATGCCAGCTTTTCCATTCCCCGCGGAACGATCACTGCACTTGTCGGCGTCAATGGCGCCGGCAAGTCCACGATTTTCAAGGCGATCATGGGTTTCGTGCCGCTGGCCTCCGGTTCCGTCTCGATCTTCGACCTGCCGGTGAAGGAAGCGCTCCGGAAAAACCTCGTTGCCTATGTGCCGCAGGCCGAGGAGGTGGACTGGAGCTTTCCGGTGCTGGTGGAGGATGTGGTGATGATGGGCCGTTATGGCCACATGAACTTCCTGCGCATCCCGTCCAAACGCGATCACCAGATGGTGGAAGAGGCGCTGAAACGCGTCAACATGCTCGATTATCGCAAAAGGCAGATCGGCGAGCTTTCCGGCGGGCAGAAGAAGCGGGTGTTTCTGGCCCGCGCACTGGCGCAGGAGGGTCAGGTCATCCTGCTCGACGAACCCTTCACCGGTGTCGACGTGACGACGGAAGAACAGATCGTCGCACTTCTGAAAGCGCTGCGCGACGAAGGCCGCGTCATGCTGGTTTCCACCCACAATCTCGGCAGCGTGCCGGAATTCTGCGACCGCGCCGTCTTCGTCAAGGGCACGGTTCTGGCGTCAGGCAGGACAGAGGATACCTTTACCGAGGAGAACCTGCAAAAAGCCTTCGGCGGCAGCCTGCGCCACTTCATCCTTGGCGGGGCCGACCTGCATGACGATGCCGATCCACGCCGGGTAAAGGTCATCACCGATGACGAACGGCCCTTCGTGATTTATGGCAAGAATGGCCAGAACGGCCATGATCCCGAGGCTGCGAAAGAAAAAGTCGATGATAAACAGCCTTCTTGAGCCCTTCACCTATGGCTACATGCTGAACGCCATCTGGGTCAGCGCGCTGGTCGGCGGCGTCTGCGGTTTTCTGTCTGCCTATCTGATGCTGAAGGGCTGGTCGCTGATCGGCGATGCTCTCTCCCATGCCATCGTTCCGGGTGTCGCCGGCGCCTACATGCTTGGCCTGCCCTTTTCCCTCGGGGCCTTTCTCTCCGGCGGGCTTGCCGCCGGCTCCATGCTGTTCCTGAACCAGAAGACGAGGCTCAAGGAAGACGCGATCATCGGCCTGATCTTCACCTCGTTTTTCGGGCTGGGGCTGTTCATGGTCTCGCTGTCGCCGACCTCGATCAATATCCAGACCATCGTGCTTGGCAATATCCTGGCAATCACCACCGAAGACACCATCCAGCTGGCGCTGATCGGCGGCATCAGCCTTTTGGTTCTGGCATTAAAATGGCGCGACTTCATGGTGGTGTTTTTCGATGAAAACCATGCCCGCACCGTGGGGCTGAAACCGGAAGTGCTGAAGGTGATCTTCTTCACCCTGCTTGCCGCCTCCACTGTTGCCGCACTGCAGACGGTTGGGGCTTTTCTTGTTGTCGCCATGGTGGTGACGCCCGGCGCCACCGCCTATCTCCTGACCGACCGTTTCGAGCGGCTGATCCTGATGAGCCTCATCATCGGCGCGGCCACCAGTTTCGTGGGCGCCTATCTCAGCTATTTCCTCGATGGCGCCACCGGCGGCGTCATCGTTGTGCTGCAAACCGCGATCTTCCTGACCGCCTTTATATTTGCGCCCAAACATGGCCTGCTCGCCTCCAGAGCCAAGGCCCGCAAGGCACTGGGGGAAACGCCATGAGCGAATATCTCGAACTCGCCATTCTGCCGTTTCAACTGCCCTTCATGCAATATGCCTTCGTGATCACCCTGATGATCGCGGTGCCGATGGCAATGCTCTCGTGTTTTCTGGTGCTGAAGGGCTGGTCGCTGATGGGGGATGCGGTTTCCCACGCCGTGCTGCCGGGCGTGGTGATCGCCTATATCGTCAGCATTCCGCTTTCGATCGGCGCCTTCATCGCCGGCATGATCTGCGCGCTCGGCACCGGTTTCATCAAGGAAAACAGCCGCATCAAGGAAGATACGGTGCTCGGCATCGTCTTTTCCGGCATGTTCGGGCTGGGGCTGGTGCTTTACGTGAAGGTGCAGAGCGACATGCACCTCGATCACATCCTCTTCGGCGACATGCTGGGCATTGCCCCGTCGGACATGCTGGAGACCGGTCTGATCGCGCTTTTTGCCACGCTGTTCCTCGGGCTGCTGCGCAAGGATCTGCTGGTGAATGCTTTCGATCCGCAACATGCCAAGGCAATCGGTCTGCCGGTGCGTATTCTGCACTATGGTCTGCTGATGGTTCTGTCGCTCACCGTGGTCGGCGCGCTGAAAGCCGTAGGCATCATCCTCTCGGTCGCCATGCTGGTGACGCCGGGCGCAATCGCCTTCCTGCTGACACGGCGCTTTTCCGCCATGCTTGTCGTCGCCATCATGGTGGCGGTCGTCTCATCACTGTCAGGCATATGGCTGAGCTTTCTGATCGACAGTGCGCCGGCCCCCACCATCGTGCTGTTCATGAGCATCGCCTTCGTCGCAACCTTCATCCGCACCACCTGGAAAGCTCGCCGGATTGACGCGGCGGCTGAAAAAGGGATTTAAAACAACGATTTTTGCGGGCGCATGGAACATTTTCGCCTTTTGCGCGTCATTTTCGAGAGTCCGCTGCGAGGCGGCAGACTCTTGAAAATTAAGCGAAAGGGGAAGCTCCATGCTGAAATGGGCTCTTATTTTCTTTGTTATTTCTTTGATCGCGGGCGTATTCGGCTTTACCGGCATTTCGGCAGCGGCGGCGGGCGTGGCCCGAATTCTGTTCTTCATCGCCGTGGTGATCTTCCTGGTCTTCCTCGTGCTTGCACTGATGGCCGGAAGCGCCGTCGTCTGAATGAAAAAAGGCGACCGGCTTTTACGCCGGTCGCCTCTCCTCTTTTCTTTAAAAAAGCTCAGCCCGTCCAGCCGCCGTCGATCACATGGATCTGGCCGGTGGTGAACCCTGCCTCATCCGAAGCAAGGTAAGTGACGAGCGCGGCGATTTCTTCCGGCGTCGCGATGCGACCCATCGGCTGGCGGGCAATGAAATCCGCGAGTGCCTGTTCGTAATTGCCAGTGGCGCGCAGGCGGTCATGCAAGGACGGGCTGTCGACCGTGCCGGGGCAGATGGCGTTGCAGCGGATACCCTTGGTGACGAAATCGGCGGCGATGGCCTTCGTCAGACCCACGACGGCCGCTTTGGATGCGGTATAAGCGAAGCGGTTCGGCACGCCCTTCACGCTTGATGCAACCGAGGACATGTTGACGATCGCGCCCTTGCCCTTTTCCAGCATGCCGGGCAGGAAGGCGCGGCAGGTGCGATACATGGCCTTGGCATTGAGATCAAAGGAGAAATCCCAGTCCTTTTCCTCGCAATCGAGAATGGTGCCGGAATGCACGAAACCGGCGCAGTTGAACAGCACGTCGGCATGGCCGATCTCGGCGGCGAAATCCTTGACGCCTTCGCCATCCAGCACGTTCAGAACCCGCGTTTCCGCACCCTTCAAGGTGGAAAGCGCCTGTTCGTTGATATCGGTGGCGATGACGCGCGCGCCAAGCGAGATGAACCGCTCCGCCGTCGCCCGGCCGATACCCTGGCCGGCGGCGGTGATCACCACTGTCCGGCCGTTAAAATCCTGCACCATGAATAGCCTCCCGCTATAGCGCGCCCGCCCACCGGGTTCAGGCCGCTGAATTTCAGTGATCTCAAATATGGATCGACAATTCATATGTAAACGCGGTATTCATATGGCGTCAAGCAAACTTGCGCCGCAACCGCGCAAAACGCATCGAGGCCAGATGACAGAAGACGACAGCGAAAGATACCGCGCGCCCGCCCTCGACAAGGGCCTGGACATTCTCGAGCTTCTGGCCCGCACCGATGGCGGGCTGACGCAGATCGAGATCGCCAAGGCCGTCGGCAAAAGCCCCAACGAGCTTTACCGCATGTTGGACCGGCTGGTGCGCCGGGGTTACGTGCAGCGGCTTGAAGGCGATCGGTTTTCGCTGACGCTGAAAATGTTCGGGCTGGCGCATTTCCACGCGCCGATCCGCCGGCTCGTTTCTTTTGCCGCCCCTGTCATGCGTGATTTTTCCGCAAGCGCAGAACAGGCCTGCCATCTGGCCGTTTATGACCGCGGCAGCGTGGTCGTCATCGCCCAGCAGGAATCCTCCACCTATTGGGCCATGTCCATGCGGGTCGGCGCGCAGATGAGCCTGTTCCACACCGGCTCCGGCCATGTGCTGCTCGCCTTCCAGACCGAAGCGCAGCGCGAGATCATGATCACCGAGCAGGTGCGCGGCAGTGGCGAGACCGTGCCCCCCGATCTCACGGAGCGGTTACGGCAGGTGCGCAGCAACGGTTTCGAATCCATGGAAAGCCTGCAGACCGCCGGCGTGCGCAATATTTCCGCCCCCGTGCTGACGCTCGACGGCACGGCGCTTGCCGTCATCACCTGCCCCTATATCACGCCGCTTGGTGGCAAGGCGCCCACGCGTGAGACTTGCGAAGGGCTGATCCGCGATGCGGCAAAGCGCATTTCCGAGGTGGCGACTGGAAAAGGAACCGACTAAGGCGAACAAAAAAACGCGACCGGCAGGGGCCCGATCGCGTTTTGAGTGACTGGAGATTTATGCTGTGTAAACGCAAGGGGAACGTGGATTGTTCCCCTTTTTTTTATCAGGCCGCAGCCAGCGTCAGTTCCTTGCGGACCATTTCGCGCAGCGTCACCAGATCCTTGGCGAACAGGCGGATGCCTTCCGAGAGCTTCTCGGTTGCCATTGCGTCTTCGTTCATTGCCCAGCGGAATGCCTTTTCATCGAGCGACTTCAGCGGCTCTGGCTTGGCATTGTCCGGCGAGAGCTTGCGCTCCAGCTTGCCGCTGTCCTTGTCCAGCTCTTCCAGGAGCGCCGGGCTGATCGTCAGGCGATCGCAACCGGCAAGCGCTTCGATTTCGCCGACGTTGCGGAAGGACGCGCCCATGACGACGGTGCTGATGCCATTGGCCTTGTAGTAGTTGTAGATGCTGCGCACGGAAACAACGCCCGGATCGGTCTCGGCGGTGTAGTTCTCACCGGTCGACTTCTTGTACCAGTCGAGGATACGGCCGACGAAGGGCGAAATGAGGAAGACCTTGGCTTCGGCGCAGGCAATTGCCTGAGCCTGCGAGAACAGCAGCGTCAGGTTGCAATCGATGCCTTCGGACTGGAGAACCTCGGCTGCCTTGATGCCTTCCCAGGTGGAGGCAAGCTTGATGAGGATGCGCTCGCGCTCGATGCCGCGCTCCTTATAGGCCGCGATGATCTGGTGTGCCTTGGCGATGGAAGCCTGCGTATCGAAAGAGAGGTCGGCATCCACTTCGGTGGAGACGCGGCCGGGAACGAGACCCGCAAGTGCGGCGCCAACGGAAATGGCAAGACGGTCTGCAACGGCGGCAACAACGGCGTCGGACTGGCCGCCCTGCGTCTTGCCCCATGCGACGGCTTCCTTCACCGCATCCGCAAAGGCCGGTGTGCCGAGTGCCTTCAGAACGATGGTGGGGTTGGTGGTGCAATCCACCGGCTTCAGGCGCGCAACCGCCTCGATATCGCCGGTGTCGGCAACAACCGTGGTGATGGCGCGAAGTTGTTCGAGTTTGGACGTCATATCGAATGATCCTTCATGATCTCTTGAAAACTTGCTCACCCGTCTTTTCGTTCCCGCACCATGGGTGCGCCCAAGGCCGAAATCGCGGTTTGTCCGGCTCCGACTATCGCAAGCGGCATGGTCGAAAGTCAAGACATTTGCGCATCGCAATTGACATAAGTTTCACGCCTGCGATACTCCATACCATAAAGAGAATGGCGGAAACCGTGGCGAAACTGAGAAGAGAAACCCATACGGCCTATTCGGAAGCGGCTTCGCTGAGGCTGCGCGCCGCGTGGCTTTATTACAATCAGGGCATGACGCAGAAAGACGTCGCCGAAAAACTGGGGATCAGCCGCTCCACCGTCATCCGCCTGCTCGACGAGGCGATGAAACGCTCGGAAGTGCAGATCTGGATCAACGAGGGCATCGAGGATTTCGTGGCGCTGGCCGGCCAGCTGGAAACGGCCTACGGGCTGGATGAGGCCGTCATCATCCCCTGTCCCGAGAAGGCAAGCGCCGAAAGCACCGCCAAGGCGGTCGGTCTGGCGCTTGGACAATTCCTCTCCGAGGTGGTGCCGAACGGCGCCACCATCGGTGTCGGCTGGGGCCGCACCATGACCGCCTCGCTTTCCAGCTTCCGCCCGCCGCGACGGGAAAACTGCAAGGTCGTCTCGCTGCTCGGCGGTATCGTCGCAGTGCACCAGACCAACCCGCTCGACTACACCTGGCGGCTGGCAAGCGCGCTTGGGGCGGAATGTTACATGTTTCTGGCACCGCTGCTGGTGGATTCCGTCGAGACCAAACGGGCACTGATCGAAAAATGCGGGCTCGCCACACTTTACGATCTGGCTGAGACGCTGGACCTTGCCATCGTCTCCTGCGGCGATATCGGCCCGCATTCCACATCGCTGTCGGAAGGTTTCATTTCGAAGGAGACGCTGCGCGAACTTATCGATGCCGGCTGCGTCTGCGATACGATGTTTAACTTCATCGATGCGGAAGGCCGCTCCGTCGACCACCCGATCAACGAGCGCGCCATGGCGATCGATCTCGATACGCTGCGCAAGGCCAAACACATCGTTCTCGCTTCCGGCGGCGCCCACCGCGCCATCGCCATCCGCGCCACCATCAAACGCACCGGCTGCAACACGCTGATCACCGATGAGGCGGCGGCGCGGGCGTTGATGGAGCTGGTTTAGGCTTCATCAGGCCATTTACGGGCGGCAGGCCACTCGCAGGACACCGCTCGTCACCCCCAACACCAGCCTCATCCCTCCACCGTCATCCTCGCCCTTGAGGCGAGGATCCACAAGCGGTGGGCATGGGTCCTCGGGTCAAGCCCGAGGATGACGTCGCGTATGAAGAACCATATCAATATAAACCAGAACCAAAGGGATCAGCCCGGGCGTAATAAAGACAATCCAGATCTCCCTCAAACCTTACCCGTCTCCCAACCAAGCATCGCCCGCTTGCGGGTCAGCCCCCAGTGATAACCCGTCAGCGCCCCGCTTTTGCCGACGGCACGGTGGCAGGGGACAACGAAGGAGACCGGGTTGGCGCCGACCGCGGCACCCACGGCGCGGGATGCTGTGGGCTGGCCGATATCACAGGCGATGTGGGAATAGGTGACGGCGCGACCCATCGGGATTTTCAGCAGGCTTTCCCACACCCGCACCTGAAAATCCGTGCCGAGCAGCACGACACGCAGCGGCCTGTCCGACTGCCATAAAGACGGTTCGAAAATGCGGGCGGCGTAAGATACGGTCGCCTCACGATCTTCGAGATAATCGGCATTCGGCCAGCGGCCGGCCATATCCTCGAAGCAGGCCCTTTCTTCGCCCGGATCGGCAAATGCGCAGCCGGCAAGGCCGCGATCCGTCACCATGACCAATGCAAGACCGAAGGGCGAAGCGTGGAAACCGTAGCGGATCGTCAGCCCGCCGCCCTTGGCCTTCCATTCACCGGGCGACATGGCCTCATGAGTGACGAACAGATCATGCAGGCGGCCTGGCCCCGACATGCCAACCTCGATCGATGTTTCGAGCAGCGGCAGATCTTCCTCGCGTAGCAACCTCTTGGCATGATCGAGCGTCACCGCCTGCAGGAATGCCTTGGGCGACAGGCCGGCCCAGCGGGTGAAGGTTTTCTGCAATTGCGTCGGCGACTGGCCGAGCCTTGCGGCAATGGCTTCGAGGGAGGGCTGCTCGCGATAATCCAGCGTCAAAAGCTCGATAACCCCGCGTACCGTCTCGTAATCGGTGCCGATGGGGGTGATGTCTTCATTCAGCATGATGTTGGCGTTCATTGCATTTCTCCTAACGCCTCACACAAAACCACTAAAGCGCGTTCGTCTCCACCCGTTTCTTGCGTCCAACATTCTTCGAGCTGGAGCAACGTAATTTTTCCACTCACGGTCCGATTGACAGCACCGCATAAATGTTCCCTAATAAAATTGGTAAGACAATCTTACCGCTTGCGCGAAGGGGGGAGACTTTCGCGCTGGGAGGATATCATGTTTGTGGCTCTGGAGCCGCGCCGCCTTTACCGGCTGGTCGCGGAACAAATACGCTTGCTCATCGAGAGCGGGGAGTTGGCGGATGGTCAGCGCCTGCCGGCGGAACGCGACCTTGCCGAACGCTTCGGCGTATCCCGCCCGACAGTGCGGGAGGCGCTGATCGTTCTGGAAGTGGAAGGTCATATCCACATCCGCATGGGTTCGGGCGTTTATGTAAACGCATCGCGCAAACCGGACGCGCAAAAGCCGCCAATGCCGGATGCGCATGGTCCGTTCGAAATCCTGCAGGCGCGCTGCATCATCGAAAGTGCGATTGCGGAAGAGGCCGCACGGCTTGCCACACCGGAGTGCATCGCCAAGCTCGATGATATCATCGAACGCATGGCGGGCGCGCTCGACAGCTCGCCACAGGCGCTCAATTTCGACCGGGCCTTCCACACCGCGATTGCCGATATCATCGGCAATTCGGCGCTCAATCGCTTTACCGGCCTGATCTATGACGAGCGCAGCCTGTCACCCTTTTTCGAAAAGCTCGCCAGCTATTTCGAGGGGCCGCACACATGGAACCTCGCCGTGCAGGAGCACCGCGCAATCCGCGACGCCATTGCCGCCAACGACCCGGAAGGTGCGCGTGAGGCGATGCGGCAGCATCTGACGCTGTCGCAGAAGAGATTTTCCGAGAGTTTCGGGGAGGAAACGATCGGGGAAGAGTGACCGTCGCCGCAACCGGCAACGGAAAAAACAGCACATCTGGCTTTAATTCGGGAGGAGTTAAGAATGAAAATCAGATTGTCGACTTTGATGGGCGCAACAGCCGCCATCCTGCTTTCCGCCCTGGCGGCGCAGGCGCAGACCACGCTGAAATGGGCGCATGTCTACGAGACCTCTGAACCGTTCCACACCGATTCGGTCTGGGCGGCGGAAGAGATCGCCAAGCGCACCGATGGCCGCTACAAGGTGGATGTTTTCCCCGCCTCGCAGCTTGGCAAGGAAGCCGATATCAACCAGGGCCTGAAGATCGGCACCGTTGACATCATCATCTCCGGGTCTAGCTTTGCCGCACGTGATTTCAAGCCGATCGGCGTCACCTATTTCCCTTACATCTTCCGCGATCCGAGCCATCTGATCGCCTATACCAAGAGCGATATCTTCAAGCGCCTCGCCAAGGGTTATGAAGACAAGACCGGCAACCACATCGCCGCCGTCAGCTATTACGGCACGCGCCACACCACATCCAACAAGCCGATTGCCGCCTGCGCCGACATGGCGGGCCTGAAGATGCGCGTTCCCGACGTTCCGGCCTATCTGGCCATGCCGCGCGCCTGCGGCGCCAACACCACGCCGATTGCATTCGCGGAAGTCTATCTGGCGCTGCAGAACGGCACCGTCGATGCGCAGGAAAATCCGCTGACCACCATTGAGGCCAAGAAGTTCTTCGAAGTGCAGAAGAACATCGTCCTGACCGGCCACATCGTTGACCACCTTAACACGGTGATCTCGAAGAACCTCTGGTCGCAGCTCTCCGATGACGACAAGAAAATCTTCACCGAAGTCATGCAGGAGGCCGCCGAGCGGACCACCAAGACCATCGATGAACGCGAGAAAAGCCTCGTCGAAGACTTCAAGAAGCGCGGCCTGACCGTTGCCGAAGTCGACAAGGCCGACTTCGAAAAGAACGTCATCGAAAAAGTGAAGTTCGAGGACTTCGGTTACGACAAGGCCGACTGGGAAGCCATTCGCGCCGTCAAGTGAGCCAAGATCCGGTGCGGCTTCTTTGCCGCACCGCCCTTTCTCTCCAGACGGGATATCTCAATGTCGCAGGAAATCCATACTCAGGTCACGCCTGAGGAACTCGCCCATACGTTCGATGAGGCGCCGCCCGAGGTCGATCTCAAGGTCTATTCATTCGAGGACTGGATCACGCTCGGCCTTTTCTGGCTGATGACGGGCTGCGTGTTCCTTCAGTTCTTCACCCGCTACGTGCTCAACAACAGTTACGCCTGGACGGAAGAAATCGCCGTCAACTGCCTGATCGGCGTGGTGTTTTTAGGGTCGGTCATGTGCGTGCGCATGTCGCGCCACATTCAGGTGGATGTGCTTTATCACTATGTGCCGCCGCAGGTGGCCCGCGCCATGTCGATCCTTGTCGATGTGCTGCGCATCCTGTTCTTCGCCTACACATCCTGGCTGATGTGGCGGTATCTGGAAATTGTCGCGGATGAGGAAATGGTGACCGTGGCGCTGCCGCGCAACATCGTTTTCTACACGGTTCTGGCGGCATTTGTCTTGATGTTCTTCCGGTCGGTGCAGGTGTTCATCGCCAATATGCAGCGCGGCTATTCCGTTCTGGAACGACCCGAAGAATTCCAGAGCGCGGGGGATTGATCAGATGCTGCTTCTTATCGGCTCATTTCTTCTGCTGATGGTAATCGGCCTGCCGGTCGCCATTTCCATGGCCTCGGCCTCCTTGCTCTACATTGTGTTTTACAACGTCGCGCCTGATATCATCGCGGCGCAGCGGCTGATCGCGGGTGTGGAAAGCTTCCCGCTTCTGGCCGTTCCCTTCTTCATCCTTGCCGGCAATCTCATGAACACGGCAGGGGTGACCGGACGCATCTATTCCTTCGCCGTCGCGCTGGTCGGCTGGATGAAGGGTGGTCTCGCACAGGTCAACATCATCGGCTCGGTGATCTTTTCCGGCATGTCCGGCACGGCACTTGCCGATGCCGCCGGCATCGGCACCATCGAAATCAAGGCCATGAAGGACCATGGTTATCCGGTCGAAGCGGCCGTCGGCGTTACCGCCGCCTCCGCGACGCTCGGACCGATCTTCCCGCCATCGCTGCCCTTCGTCATCTACGGCATGATGGCGAATGTCTCGATCGGCGCACTGTTCATGGCCGGTATCGTTCCGGGCGTCGTCATGACGCTTTTGATGATGATCACGGTTGCGGTCTTCGCTTATATCAAGGGCTGGGGCTCCGATACGCCGTTCAGCCTCAGAACCATCTTCGGCGCATCGATAGAAGTCTTCGTGGTGATGATGGTGCCGCTCGGCATCTATATCCTCACGGCATTCGGCCTGTCGCTCAACCTGTCGATCCTGATCGTGCTGGTCATCCTGCTCGCCTGCGACTGGTATTTCGACTTCTCCGCCGTGATGGCGCTGATGACGCCTGTCATCCTGATCGGCGGCATGACCATGGGCTGGTTCACGCCAACGGAAGCCGCCGTTGCCGCTGTTCTGTGGTCGCTGTTCCTCGGCCTTGTCCGTTACCGGACGATGACCTTCAAGACGCTGGCAAAATCAACCTTCGATACGATAGAGACGACCGCTTCGGTGCTCTTCATCGTCGCGGCAGCCTCCGTCTTCGCATGGCTGCTGACCGTCAGTCAGGCCGCACAGCTTCTGTCGGCGGCGATCCTGACGATCACCGACAGCAAGTGGATTTTCCTCGTGCTGGTCAATCTCCTGATGCTGTTCGTCGGCTGCTTCCTCGATACGATCGCGGCGATTACCATCCTCGTGCCGATCCTGTTGCCGCTGGTACTGCAATTCAACATCGACCCTGTGCATTTCGGCCTGATCATCACGCTCAACCTGATGATAGGGCTGCTGCACCCGCCGCTCGGCATGGTGCTCTTCGTGCTCTCGCGTGTGGCGAAACTCTCCGTCGAACGCACCACCATCGCCATCCTGCCGTGGCTGGTGCCGCTGTTCGTGGCGCTGCTGCTGATCACCTTCATTCCGGCAATCACCTTGTGGCTGCCGACCGAAATGGGCCTGATCCGCTGACGCAAACATCATTGCCCGCGCGGTTCGCCGCGCGGGTTCATCCATAAAACACCCATAAATGAGGGCATCGTCATGCAGACACGCGTGGCACGTCTACACGGCGTTAAGGACATCCGCGTCGAAACGCAGGAGCTTGTGGCTCCCGGCCCCGGCGAAGTGCTGCTCACCATGGCGGCAGGCGGCATCTGCGGCTCCGATCTGCATTATTATCAGGATGGCGGTTTCGGCCCGGTGCGGGTGCGCGAGCCGATCATCTGCGGTCACGAAGCATCCGGCCATATCGCGGCTTTGGGCGCTGGCGTCAGCGGGCTCGCCATCGGCCAGCTCGTCGCCGTCAATCCGTCGCAGCCCTGCGGCCAGTGCCAGTTCTGCCTGAAGGGCCAGCCGATCCATTGCCTCGAGATGCGCTTCATGGGCAGTGCCATGCGCCTGCCGCATGAACAGGGCATGTTCCGCGACCGGCTGGTGGTTCCGGCAAAACAATGCGCAACATTTTCAGACGCGACCTCGCCCGCCGAGGCCGCCTGCACCGAACCGCTCGCCGTCTGCCTGCATGCAGTTGCCCAGGCCGGCGATCTGACAGGTGCGAAGGTGCTGGTCACCGGCGCCGGTCCTATCGGCCTCCTGACCATTGCCGCTGCCCGCCATGCCGGCGCCGGCGCCATCGTCGCGACCGATCTCACCGATGCCGCGCTGGAACGCGCACCCGCCATGGGTGCCGACCGCACCATCAATGTCGCAAAGGACATCGAGGCGCTTTTGCCCTACCAGGAAAACAAGGGGTATTTCGACGTCATTTTCGATTGTTCCGCCGCAGCACCCGCGCTTCGCACCGCCTTTGCCTGCGTGCGCCCGCGCGGCACCATCGTACAGGTGGGCGTCACCGGCGACATCACCATTCCGCTCAATGCATTGGTGGGCAAGGAAATCCTCTGGCGCGGCTCGCAGCGTTTCCATGATGAATTCGCCATCGCCGCCGGGCTTATCTCCACGCGCGGGATCGATGTGCGGCCGATCATTTCCCACAGCTTCCCGCTCGGCGAGGCGAAAGCGGCCTTTGAACAGGCCGGAGACCGCTTCGCCGCCTGCAAGGTGCAACTGACATTTTCAGCAGACTGATATTTGAGGATTTAAGATGAGACATACATGGCGCTGGTTCGGCCCGGTCGACAAGGTCACGGTTCAGGATGCGGCTCAGGCGGGTGCGGAAGGCATCGTCAGCGCGTTGCACCACATCGCCACCGGTGACGTCTGGCCGATGGACGAAATCACCAAACGGCATGAGGCGATCAAGGCCGGCGGGCTTTATTGGGACGTGGTTGAAAGCGTGCCCGTCTCCGAAGATATCAAGACCCAGACCGGCGACTGGAAAAATCACATCGCCAACTGGCAGGAAACCCTGCGCCGCCTCTCCGCCTCCGGCATCCGCACCGTCTGCTATAATTTCATGCCGGTGCTGGACTGGACCCGCACCGATCTACGCTGGGAAACCAGACACGGCGCAAAGGCGATGCGCTTCGATCTTCCCGATTTCGCCGCCTTCGACATTCATATTCTGAAACGCCCGGACGCCGGGGCCGACTATCCGGACTGGCTGCTGGAGGAAGCGGCAAAACGCTTCGCCGACATGCCGGATACAAAAATCACCGCGCTCGGGCGCAATATCGGCGCTGGCCTGCCCGGCTCGGCAGATGGTTATACGCTCGCCCAGCTGCTCGAAAAACTGCGCTCCTATCACGGCGTCAACCGTGAAAGGCTGCAGCAGAACCTGATCGATTTTCTCTCCGAGGTGACACCGGTTGCCGAGGAAGTGGGCATCAACATCTGCGCCCATGGTGATGATCCGCCTTGGCCGCTGCTCGGCCTGCCGCGTATTCTCTCAACGGAGGCGGACTATGCCCACATGCTCTCAAAGGTCGACAGCCGCGCCAATGGCGTGACGCTGTGCACCGGCTCGCTTGGCGCTCGGGCGGATAACGACCTGCCCTTCATCGCCAACCGTTTTGCCGATCGCATCCATTTCGTGCATCTGCGCAACGTGACGCGTGACACAGATACCGTGCCCTGCTCCTTCTTCGAGGATGAACATCTGGAAGGCGGCACCGACATGGTCGCCGTCATCGCCGCACTTCTGTCGGAGGAAACCCGCCGTCGCGCCGAAGGCCGTGAAGACCACACCATTCCGATGCGGCCCGATCACGGGCAGGAAATCCTCGACGACCTGACGCGCGGCGCACAGCCCGGTTATCCCGCCATCGGCCGGCTGAAAGGGCTGGCGGAGTTGCGCGGCATCGAACGCACCCTGTCGCATGGCCGTTTCGGGCTGGCGAGCAGGCAAGGCTGAGCGAGACTATTGACCGCGGGCTTCCCGTCTGCCGGCGGTCAGTCGCCCCCTGAATAGCAGACAGGTAATGGTAAAAAGCCCGCCGGCTATGGCGCCGGCGGCTTTCACCGCGGCGTCCATCAAATGCGGATGCCGTGTGGGCGACAGAAACTGCAGCGCCTCGATACCAAAAGCCGCAGTGACGCCCGCAACGATGACGGCGAGCCAGTGGCGCGGATAGGCAAACACGAAAGCCGCCGAGCAGAAAGCGAAGGCGGCGGCACGGTCTATCCCCACCGTCGTCAGCGTGTGAGGCCGAAAGCCGATCGGGCAGATTGTAACGATCACGATCAGCAGAAAAACCGACCAGGCGATGTATTTCGGAAGTCTATTTGTCATCATGACGTCATATAAAACGCCGTGCGCGTAAACGGAAGCGGGTGTTTTTCACGTCTCGCCCAATTAATCACACTTTTTGGTCAAATAGTTGAGAAACCGCCTTTCGCTCAGGCCCCGCACGGGCTAAGGCAGAAGGCAACCGGGCGAGGATCGCGGCTGATGGCGTTTGTGCTGTCGCCTTTCGGTCCATGTCACGGTGTCGGGTGGATTTTCCACGCAGGATCAGATTTTCAGGGAAGAGCACAATGAGTTTCAAGCCGCACGGCAAACATCTGGTTGCAGGAGAATGGGTCGCAACGGAAGCAAAATTCCGCAGCGAGCCTGCACATGGCGAGGCTTTCGATTTTTCGGTCGGCACGGTCGATCTGGTGAACAAGGCTGCAGAAGCTGCTGAAGAAGCCTTCTGGAGCTACGGCTACACCACCCGCGAAGAGCGCGCCGCATTCCTCGACACCATCGCCGATGAGATCGAAGCCCGCGCCGACGCCATAACCGAAATCGGCTCGTCCGAGACCGGCCTGCCCGCAGGACGCCTGCAGGGCGAACGTGGCCGCACCGTTGGCCAGCTCCGCCTTTTCGCCTCGCATATCCGCAAAGGTGACTATCTCGACCGCCGCCACGACGAAGCGCTGCCGGATCGCCAGCCGCTGCCGCGCCCGGATATCCGCCTGATGCAGCGCCCGATCGGCCCCGTCGCCGTCTTCGGCGCGTCGAACTTCCCGCTCGCCTTCTCCACGGCCGGTGGTGACACCGCTGCTGCTCTGGCCGCCGGCTGCCCCGTCGTCGTCAAGGGCCATTCCGCCCATCCCGGCACCGGTGAAATCGTTGCGGAAGCAGTTCTCGCCGCCGTCAAGAAGCACAATCTGCATCCAGGCGTCTTCTCGCTGATCCAGGGCGGCCGCCGCGATGTCGGTTCCGCGCTCGTGCAGCATCCGCGCATCAAGGCGGTCGGTTTCACCGGTTCGCTCGCTGGCGGCCGCGCGCTGTTCGATCTCTGCGCCCAGCGTCCCGAGCCGATCCCCTTCTTCGGCGAACTCGGTTCCGTGAACCCGATGTTCCTGCTGCCGGAAGCGGTTTCCGCTCGCGGCGAGGCCATCGCCAAGGGCTGGGCCGGTTCGCTGACCATGGGTGCGGGCCAGTTCTGCACCAACCCCGGCATCGCCGTCGTTCTCGCCTCGCAGGCCGATGCGGTTGCCGAAACCGCGCGTGCCGCACTTTCCGAAGTCGGCCCGCAGGTCATGCTGACGGACGGCATTGCCGCTGCCTATCGTGACGGCCGCGACCGCATCGCCGCCGGCAATGGCGTGCGCGACGTGCTGACCACCACCTGCGATCTGCGCAATGCAACGCCCTACCTGTTCCGCGTTTCGGGCAAGGACTGGGTTGCCAACCACGCGCTTGCCGAAGAAGTCTTCGGACCGCTCGGCCTGATCGTGACGGTTGATAGCGCGGAAGAAATGCTGGAAGTCGCAAAGAGCTTCGAAGGCCAGCTGACCGCAACGCTGCATCTGGATGCCGGCGACGCCGAGCTTGGCCGCAAGCTGCTGCCGATCCTTGAGCGCAAGGCCGGCCGCGTTCTCGCCAACGGTTTCCCGACCGGCGTGGAAGTCTCCGAAGCCATGGTTCACGGCGGTCCTTATCCGGCATCGACGAACTTCGGCGCAACCTCTGTTGGTACCATGTCGATCCGCCGCTTCATGCGTCCGGTTTCCTACCAGAACATCCCTTCGGATGTTCTGCCGCAGGATATCCGCTAAAACTGACGGAGGCAGGCGCAGCGATGCGCCTGCCTTTTTTATCCGGCTTTACAGCCCTTCGGGAAATACGGCCTGACGCTGAAGCGTCACCTGCCTCCTCCCGCCTCCCCTTTTCTCGCCTCACTGTCTCCATCCAGATTTTTCCGTACCAAGACGTCGGCATCGGTTGACATCGCCCCCGCACGTAATGCTAATACGCAATCTCGTAACGTAATAACATTACAATCATCCTTCAGAACCGATACCGGTTCTTATCCGCACGGGGATGATAACGTCTGGAAGGAACACCATGAGATTTTCCCTTCAACAGCACCTTGGCATGAGCGCGCTTGCCACGTGCATTGCCCTCACCCTGCCGCTCGCCTCTGGCGTGGCGCAGGCGGAAGAAAGCGGCGACACCGTCAAGGAATGGCGTCTCTTCATTGCCGATCACACCCAGCCTGTGGTGCGCGCAATCAATTTCGAAACCGGCAAGGAACTCGGACGCTACGACCTGAAGGGCTATGCGGCGCTGACCGCCAGCGCATCAGGCAAGACTGTTTTCGCCACACAGTCGGATTCGGATATCGTGCATGTGATCAAGACCGGCATCGTCTTTTCCGACCACGGTGAACACCGCGATCTGGATGTGGAAGATGCAGCACTGCTGCCCGTTACCTTCGAAGGCAAACGCCCGTTCCACGTCGTGCCACATGATGACCATGCGATCCTCTTCTACGACCGTGGTGGCAAGGCTGAGATCATCGATGAGGCCACCCTGCTGGATGGCAAGGCAAAGGTCCGCACTGTCGATACGACCGCCCCGCATCACGGCGTGGCAGTGACGATGGGCCGTTACGTTCTGGTATCCGTACCCAATACGCAGATCGAAACCAAACCCGACACGCTGCCGCCCCGCATCGGGCTGCGCGTTCTTGACAGGGAAGGCAAGCAGGTTGGTGAACAGGCAACATGCACCGATCTGCATGGCGAGGCGACATCCGCACGGCTTGCGGCCTTTGGCTGCAAGGAAGGCATTCTCGTTGCCCGGCCGGGCGGCACGGATGGCCCGAAGCTCGAAATGCTGGCCTATCCGGAAGATTTCCCGAAAGCCTATACCGGCACGCTGCTCGGCGGCAAATCCATGCAGTTTTTCCTTGGAAACTACGGTGAGGACAAGGTCGTCCTGATCGATCCTGACAGCAAGGACGCCTTCCGCCTTGTCGAACTGCCGACCCGGCGCGTCGACTTCATCCTCGACCCCGCCAATCCGCGCAATGCCTATATCCTGACGGAAGATGGCGACCTGCATGTGCTTGACGTGCTGGAAGGCGCCATCACCCGCAAGGCGAAGGTCACCGAACCCTACAGCAAGGATGGCCATTGGCGCGATCCGCGTCCGCGTCTCGCCGTTGCCGACGGGCAGGTGGCAATTTCCGATCCGCGCCATTCGCTGGTGCGCGTGGTGGATGCGGAAAGCCTGAAGGAAACCCGCACGCTTGCGGTGGAAGGCCAGCCCTACTCCATCGTTGCCGTTGGCGGCTCCGGCGCTTCGCACTGATACCGAACAGAAGAAACCCCGTGCGCCCGAAGGACGCACGGGGTTTCCTGATTTTGATGGGCCGTATTATCAGGCCGACTGCACAGCCTGTATCTTCTCGATGCCGCCAACAATGCCGGAGAAATCCTGCCAGACGCCCTGCGCGCCCTTGCGCCATTCGTCCAGCGCTTCCGGCTGCAGCACCTTGCCGCCCTTGGAGAGCGCAAGCTCGACGGACTTTACTTCGTCCTCGACGATCAGCTGGTTGAAATATTGCGCGCCTTCGCTCGATGCTTCCAGGAGAACCTTCTTCTCTTCGTCATCCAGCTGGTTCCAGAAGGTCGCACCGTAATAGACGACGCCTGAAGCCCAGATGTGGCCGGTTTCCGTCAGATAGGGCACGACCTCGTAAAGCTTGAAGCCGGCATAAGCGGACTTGGTGAGATCCATGGCATCAGCCACGCCGGTTGCCAGCGCATTATAGGTCTCGGTGATCGGAATCCCTACCGGGGTGGTGCCGAAGGCGCTCCACAGCTTGGTGTGCAGCGGGCTCTGGATGACGCGGATCTTCTTGCCTTCCAGCTGCTCCGGCCGGGTTACCGGCTCCTTGGTCAGAAGATGGCGTGCGCCGTAATTGATGAAATCGGCAGCGATGAATTGCTGGGCGGCGAGCTTCGTCTTCAGATCAGTGCCAGTCTCGCCCGTCACCACCTTGCGCACATGGTCGGCATCGCGAAACAGGAAAGGCAGATCGAGGATCTGCAGTTCCGGCACCCAGCCGGAGAGCGAGGAGACTGTCGAAAGGCTCGCCTGAACCGATCCCAGCCGGATATTTTCCGCCACTTCCTTTTCACCCCCCAGCGCACCGCTCTTGACGATGTTGAAACGGAAACGGCCGGGCAGCTTTGCCTCCACCAGCTCGCTGATCTTCACCCAGATTTTCGTCTCCGGCTTGTCATCGGCAAACAGCGAGGCAACGGTGATGCTGCGGGTTCTGGCATTTGCCGTACGCACGAAGGCGGGCGCAGCGAGCGTTGCGGCGCCGATGGCGGAGAGTTTGAGGAGATTGCGACGATCGATAATAGTCATGATTGAAACCCCAAATTTAGAAGAAAATGGCCCAGGCGCACAGAATGGCGAGGGAAACGAGAAGCGAGACGAGATAGGGAACGACGGCCCGGAAAAGTGCTGTCGCCGGAATTCGGGTGACGCCGCTGACCACGAAGATCAGCATGCCGAGCGGCGGTGTCAGGCCATGGATCATCAGATTGACCACGAGAATGACGCCGAAATGGATGGGATCAATACCGGCTGCCACGGCTGCGGGCAGCAGGATCGGCCCGAACAGCAGGATGGCAGCACCAATATCCAGCACCAGACCAACCACGAGCAGGATGAGGTTGGAGAGCAGGAGCACCGCAATCTTGCTGCCGCCCAGAAGCGTCACAAAATCGGTGACGAGGCCGGAGACATTGTCCACCGCCAACAGGAAGGCGAAAGGCCCCGCCGTGCCGATCAGAAGACCGATGGCCGCCGCTTCACCCGCCGACTGGCGGAAGGTCGCGAAAATGCGGCCCGCGCCCAGCCGGTAACCGAAACCGAGAAACAGCGTATAAAGGGCGGCAAGGGCCGCAGCTTCCGTAGTGGTGACGACGCCGATGCGGATGCCGACCACCACGATGACGCCAAGCCCGAAGGCAGGTATCGCAGCCACGGCCGAACGCCAGCGTTCGCTGCCTGTCGCCCGCGGCAGGGTATCGACGCTGCGCACGCTGAGATGGATTGCCACCGCAAGGCAGATTGCCATAAGCCCACCCGCGAAGAAGCCGCCAACCAGCAACGAGCCCACCGACAGGTTGGTGGCCGTCGCAAGGATGAGAAAGGCGATGGAAGGCGGAATGACATTGTCCAGCACCGAGGTAGCGGCAATGATCGCGCCCGCCTGCGCCGGCGGATAGCCGTGCTTCACCAGTTCCGGCTGGAAGGTGGAGGCGCCGAAGGCGGCATTGGCGACCGAGGAGCCGGATGCGCCGGAAAACAGCACGCTGGTCAGAAGCGTCGTCTGCGCCAGCCCTGCCCGCCGGTGGCCGACCATGGAGGCGGCAAAACGAACCAGCTGGTTGGCGACGCCCGATTCCGTCAGCAGGCTTCCGGCCAGCAGGAAGAAGGGAATGGCCAGCAGCAGGAATTTCGACATGCCCGTCACCGTCGAAGACACGATGGCTGGCTCCGGCAAGGTGCTGCCGAAGGCGATCGCCACATAGGCGGCGGCAAGGAAGGCATGGGCAAGCGGCGCGGCCAGAACCAGCCCTACCGCCGCCGTGAGTGCCAGAAACAGGCTCGGCGGCAGGCTCGTATCGATAAACAGTTCCGGCAGGCCGACATAAGAAACGACCGCGATGGCGACGGAGAGCAGAACGGCAAGCGCCTTGCCTTCGCCGACCCGTTGAAGCGCCAGATAGACAAAGATCAGCGCGCCGCCTGCACCGAGAAAACCGAAGCGCACCCATTCCGGCAGACCAAGCGTTGGCGATGTGCCACCCAGCATGGCCGCAATTTCCGCCCCGCCGAAGGCGAGGATGAGGGCTGCGACGAAGGAAAAGGCATCGGCCAGAACTTCGGTTGCAGCATGAAAGCGTTCCGGCAGGAAGCGCACGAATACATCCAGCCGCATGGCCAGAGCGCTCTTGAGGCTGAGCGGCGCGCCGACCGCGATCATTGCCACATTGAGCCAGATGCCCAGATCTTCCGCGCCGATGAAACCGGTATGGAACAGATATCGCAGAGCGACATTGACCAGCACCACCACAAGAAGCGTCGCAAGGATGGCTGCGGCAACCGCACCCAGCGCCTTGTCCAGAACGGCAAGCGCCCGTTCGGCCACGCGTTGTGGACCGAAGCGCCGTTGCGCGATTGTTGTTGCCGGACTTGCCGTCATGTTGTTCTTCTCCACTCCCGCACCATGCTCAGGAGGCCTTGGCCGAGAGGTCGCGGTCGAACAGGGTCGACCAGGTGAATTGTTTTGCCGCTGACACTTCCCGCGATACGTCGAGACGAGGCAGGACCTTTTCGCCGAAGCGGAAGGCTTCCTCCAGCAATGGCATGCCGGACAGGATAAAGGTGTTCACGCCCGCCTTCTTATAGGCCTCCAGCGTGCGGATAACAGTATCCGGCGAACCGACAATCGCGGTTCCCGGGCCCGGACGGACAAGCCCGATGCCGGCCCAGAGATTGGGAGCGATTTCCAGATCGAGCAGGTTTTCCGGCTTCTGCCCGCCATGCATCGCCGTCATGCGCTGCTGGCCGACGGAATCGGACTTGCCGACAAAACGCTGGTTGGCGGCAATCGCGCGCTCATCCATTCGCCCGTAAAGGTCGGCCGCCGCGGCCCAGGCCTCTTCATCGGTATCACGCACGATGACATAGAGCCGAATGCCATATTCCAGTTCGCGGCCAAGCTGTTCTGCCCGCGCCTTGACGAGGTCGACCTTCGCGCCGATCTGATCGGGCGTTTCACCCCAGGAGAGGTAGGTCTCGACATGTTTGGCGGCAACATCGATGGCCTTGTCCGAAGAACCGCCGAACCACAAGGGCGGCGGCTCGATGCCCTGCCCCACCGGCAGCGCGAGTTTAGCACCCTCGGTCTGGAAATGCCGCCCCTTGAAATCCACCGTCTCGCCAGCGAAAAGCCGGTGCCAGATCTGCAGATATTCATCCGCCATGTCGTAACGCTCATCATGCGGCATGGTCATGCCGTAAGCGCCGAGCATTTTCGCATCGCCAGAGACGACATTGATCAGCAGGCGGCCACGCGAAAACTCCTGAAGCGTCGCCGCCATCTTGGCAAGCAGCGTCGGCGCAATCAGGCCCGGATGGATGGCGACCAGCAGTTTCAGCCGCTCGGTATGGGAGAGCAGTGCGCCCGCCAGAACCCAGACATCATGCGCGCCGGTGGCAAACAGCGCGCCGGTGTAACCCAGCTGATCGTAAGCCAGCGCCAGCTGTTTGTAATAACCGAGATCAACCTTGCGGGAGCCTTCCGGCTGCCAGGGATAGGCGCCGTCGGGTGCGCACATGTACCAGAAAACATTCATCTGTCGCCTCCGACGCTGGCTGATTGCGGGGCCGGGCTTTGCCCAGTCTGAACCGGTAAAGAAGAATGGCCGTGCCTGTAAAGCGTATCGGCCTCCTCCTGCTGTTCGGCAAGGATATTTTCAGTGGCGGGCACCACGGAAAGATCGCGTGAGCGCAGCACCTTCGCCCACGATGCCGCATCACCCTCACTGCCCGGTTCGGCGGCAAGCAGCGCCGCAGCCCTGTCGATATCCGCCATGACGGCGCGGCCGACGCGGTCCAGTTCGGCCGCAATCGCCTGTCGTGTCTCCTGCGCTATATTGTGACGCGCCAGCGTCCAGAACAGCGAGCGGTTGGGAATGGTAGAACCACAACGGACCAGAAGGCTGATCTCCTCATGGGTCAGAGCCTTTTCCAGCCGTGGCGACATCGTTACCCAGGCATCGACACGGCCTTCCACGAGATCGAGCAGGCTGTCGCTGTCACCGCTTTCAATCCGCGTCACGTCCGAAAGACCAAGACCCGCCCCTTCCAGGCTGCGGGCCAGAAGATAGGTGTGAAACGATCCGTCGATCAGCGATATGCGCTTTCCCGAGAGATCAGCGGCAGAACGGATCGGGCTGTCGCGCCGCACGAGGATCGCGCCATTGGCGGGCCTCGGCGCGGAAGCGGCGATATAGACCGCCGAAAGCCCGCGCGCATCCGCTTCAATGGGCGGTGTCGAGCCGGTGCCACCGAAATGGATGCCACCCTTTTCCAGCAGAGCCGCCGTGTCGCGTCCTTCGCGATAGGTCACGAATTCCGGATTAAATTGCTCGAAAGCGCCGGGCCAGAGCCGGGCGAGCCGTAAATGCAGATTGTTGGGATGGACCCCGATTTTCATGTCGACACCTCATTTCACAATCAATCTACTTTTTTATAGAGTGTTTTCGAGGAACGTTTTGGCGATCCTCAGCCGGAAAGCGAAAGAGAAATCTACTAATCCTGTAGATTTTAAAAATTCTGCAGCCGACTAAAAACGACCTGCATCAAGCCATTGAAATTTATCGGCATACAATTTACTTTTTTATAGTCTGAAACAGGGACCAGTAGTTGTGACGAAACCGGTTTCCAATCTCATCTGCCGCAGCGTGGTGGAAGCGAGCGAGCTTTTGAAGCTTGTCGCCAACGCCAACCGTCTGGCCATCGTCTGTTACCTCATGGAAACGGAAGCGTCTGTTTCCGCACTGGAATACGAACTTGGTATCCAGCAGCCAACGCTTTCGCAGCAGCTCGCCGAATTGCGCGACGCCGGTATCATTGAAGGCACACGGGAAGGCAAGGCGGTGATCTATCGTGTCACCGACCCGCGCATTATCCAGCTGGTTCTGACCCTGCGCGGTCTTTACAAGGACCTTTCCGATGTGACGGGCAAGAAAGGCCGTCGTGCCTTGCCGCTGGATGAGGCGATGTTCGACTGACATGATCGACCTTTACACCTGGATCACGCCGAACGGCCTCAAAATCTCGGTTGCGCTGGAAGAACTCGGCCTGCCCTATCGCAGCCACGCCATCGACATCGAAAAAGGCGAGCAGTTCGCGGCCGATTATATCCGCATCAATCCCGGCTCGAAAATTCCGGCAATCATCGACAATGACAACGGCACCGTCCTGACGGAATCAAACGCGATCCTCCTCTATCTCGCCGAAAAGGCCGGCCGGCTTCTGCCCGCCTCTGGCGCCGAGCGACTGACAGTCACCGAATGGCTGATGTGGCAGGCCGCCAATTTCGGCCCGACACTCGGTTATGCCCATTATTTCCTGACCTATCATGCCGGAGAGGCCCCCTTTGCCGAAATGCGTTTTGCCGCGGATGTGGAGCGCCTCTACCGGACATTGAACGACCGTTTAACGGGGCGGGAATATGTGGCGGGAGATTTTTCCATGGCCGATATCGCCATCTGGCCATGGGTCTCGCGTTTCGCGCGCCACAAAGTCAATCTCGATGATTTTCCGGCGGTACAGCGGTGGTATCGCCAGCTTGGACAGCGGGAAAGTTTTAAGCGCGGTTATCGCGTACCCTTCGCAACGTCGGACGTACCAGGACTTTAACAGGCGACGAGATGGCCGGGCGAGACTTCGCGATACTCACGCGGCTTCACGACATAATCGACCGCTCGGATCGGGCTTTTCAGCTCGTCATTCGCCGCACCGCGCCTTGTGTTGCGGCGGTCCGGGTCCGGCACCGGCACGGCGGCCATCAGCTTGCGGGTATAGTCGTGCTGCGGATTGTCGAAGACAGCGGCACGCGGGCCGATTTCGACGATCTCGCCGAGATACATCACCGCCACCCGGTGGCTGACGCGTTCCACCACTGCCATGTCATGGGATATGAACAGGAAGGCGAGATCGAGGCTTTGCTGCAGATCCAGCATCAGGTTGATGACCTGCGCCTTGATCGAGACATCCAGCGCCGAGACGCTTTCATCGGCGACGATGACCTTCGGCTGCAGCGCCAGCGCGCGGGCAATGCAGATGCGCTGGCGCTGGCCGCCAGAAAACTCGTGCGGGTAACGCGCCGCCATATCCGGCGAAAGGCCGACCTTTTCCAGCATGTCGGCCACCACCTCCTTCGCCTCGCGGGCGCTGCCCATGCGGTGCTCCAGAAACGGTTCGGCAATTGCCGCACCCACCGTCATGCGCGGGTTGAGCGAGGCGAAGGGGTCCTGAAAGATCATCTGAACCGTCTTGCGCATTTCGCGCATGCCCATCTTGTCGAGGGCGAGAATATTCTCGCCATTCACCACCACCGAACCGGCATCCGGCTCGATCAGCCGCATGATGGCACGACCGGTAGTCGACTTGCCGCAGCCGCTCTCGCCCACCAGCGATAGTGTCTCCCCAGCCCTCAGATCGAAGGACACGTTTTCCACCGCGTGGACGCGGCCGCTGAGGCGTCCCAGCAGGCCGGAGTGGATGTCGAAACGCTTGGTCAGCCCCTCCACCTTCAGCACCGGCTGGGCGCTGGCGTCAACGGTATCGGCCGGACGCGCCGGCTCCTGCGTTTCCCCCGTGGTGGTGTTGACGATGGGAAACCGGAGCGGTCTTTCCTCACCCGTCATCGACCCGAGAACCGGAACGGCGGACAAAAGCGCGCGCGTATAGGGATGTTTGCCGCGGTGGAAGATATCCGCCGTCGCGCCGACTTCCACCTGTTCGCCGCGATACATGACGACGGTACGGTCGGCGATCTCAGCCACCACGCCCATGTCATGGGTGATGAACAGGACGGAGGTGCCTTCCTCTTCCTGAAGCGTCTTGATGAGGTCGAGAATTTGACCCTGAATGGTCACATCGAGCGCCGTCGTCGGCTCGTCGGCGATCAGGAGCTTCGGCCGGGACGCGAGCGCCATGGCGATCATCACGCGCTGGCGCATGCCGCCGGAAAAGCGGTGCGGATATTCATCGAAACGCGAGGCGGCGGAGGGTATGCGGACCTTTTCCAGCAGGCGGATCGTCTCGGCCCGCGCATCGGCTTTCGACATCGGCTGATGGCACAGCAGAGCCTCGGAAATCTGGTCGCCGATGGTGAAGAGCGGATTGAGGCTGGTCATTGGCTCCTGAAAGATCATCGCCACCTCATTGCCCCGCACCCGCCGCATGGCGTCTTCGGAAAGCGAGAGCAGGTTGCGACCTCCGAGCAGGATTTCACCCTGCACCCTGCTGCTTTCGCGGTCCAGCAGCCGCATGATGGAAAGCGATGTGACGCTTTTGCCCGAACCGCTTTCGCCAACGATCGCAACCGTCTCGCCCGGCCCGACATCAAAGGAAATATCACGCACCACGGGTTTCCAGCCGCCATCCACGTGAAAGGACGTGGTGAGATTGCGGACGGAAAGCACGGCATCTTCTGCACCGAGCGGTGCTGCCTGCGGCATGGTCATGATCATTCCCTTCTTTTCTTCTCGTTTGAATTCAGGCACGGCGTGGCGGCTTGTTTCTTCTCCCCGCCGGGGAGAAGGTGGCCCGAAGGGTCGGATGAGGGGGCAACGTCAGCGATTGACAGCACCCTTGCCCCCTCATCCCGCTGCCGCGACCTTCTCCCCGGCGGGGAGAAGAAGCTCGCGGCACCCGTTCGTTCCATATGCAGTCGTTATTAGTCCGGCCAGCGCAGCATGCCGTCGAAGCGGTGGCGGCTGCGGTCTTCGAACGGTGTGGCGATCACCTCGTTGGAGGCGCGTGCCTTATCCAGCTCTTCCGCCAGACGGGAAGCCACGATGGCTTCCTGGCCGGGATGCAGGTTGCAGGGGTCGAGATAGAAATAACGGTGTTCCACCTCGTGATCGCGGGTAATGATCGGCGGATTGCCTCTGGCCAGCGCCGTCGTCAGGTCCCATGCCGTGATATGGGCTTCTTCGGCATCGATGATGACGCGCAGCCGGTCGAGCGGATTGTTGGTTGGATCGGGCTCGATCAGCGCCGTCACGCCGGGGCGCCCGTCCAGCGTCTTTTTCCAGAGATTGAGATAGCCGGTTTCGCGCTCGCGAATGCCGTCATGGTCACGCTTTTCCCAGGCTTCCAGCGCCGCCATGACGCCGTAAATGCTTTCCTTGCCGACCTTCATGCCGCGGCCGATGCCCATATTCTGAAGGAAGGCATTGCGCACCAGTTCCTTACTTCCGGCGACGATGCCGGAGGTGGGACCGCCAAGGAACTTGTGGCCGGAATAGAGGACAACATCCGCGCCTGTCGCCAGAAACAGCTTCAGATCATATTCTGACGCCGCATCGACGATAACAGGAACGCCCTTGGCGTGGGCAATCTCGACGAATTCGGAGAGACGCAGCAGACCGTAATCGACCACATGGTGCGAGACGACATAGACCGCCGCCGCCGTCTTTTCGGTAATGGCGTTTTCCATGTGGAAACGATGGGTTGATGTCGCCTGCCCGATCAGCACCACCTTGCCGCCGCCGAGGCGGATTGCCTGATCCACCGGCGCGCCATAGCTCACCACATGCCCCATCTGCACCAGAACTTCGTTCTTCTCAGGCGCGACATCGGGCAGCTTTTCGATGGCCAGCAGATTATTGCCGGTAATGGCGCCCGCCACCGCAAGGCTGATGCCGGAGGAGCAGGACGCCGTGACGAAACCGGCCTCGCCGCCCGTCAGCCGTGCAATGATCGCGCTTGCCTTGCGTTGCAGATCATTGATCTCGACGAATTGCGGCAGGATGGCCGCCATGGCCTGAACGGCCTCGGGAACGACAATCGACGCGCCGAGCGAGGTCATGGTGCCCGAGACGTTGATGACCGGGCGAAGGCCGATCCTGCTTCTGATATCCTCGGTCATGTCTTTCTCCTGTCTTTGCGATGCGATAGGCATCGACATATATACCATAATAATGTAATAGCTTCTCAAAACCATGAGGAGCCAAAATTGGACGCCCATAGACTGGACGAAATGCCTTCAACCGCCGTGTCTCCCACGGAGGAAAACCCGGACGCGAAGACGGCCAAGCGCTCGCGCGTCAGCGGCATCGACCGTGCGCTTCAGGTTATTGATTACCTTTACGAAACCGGATCGCCAGCCGGCGCTTACGCGATTGCCAAGGCCATCAAGGCACCGCTTTCCACCGTCTATGTGATCATCGACGATCTCGTCGAAAAGAACATGCTGGCGCGCAATGCCGATGGCAATATCTGGCTTGGCGCGCGGCTTTACCATTATGGCCTTGCTTATGCCCGCTCGCTGGATTTCATGGGTGTCGCCACCCACGAAATGCACGATCTGTGCCGCCATGCGGGCGAGACCGTGCAGCTTTGCGGCCGCGATGGCGACCATATGCTTGTTCTGGCCATGGCCGATGGTCCAAGCCATTTTCAGGTCGCGTCGCGCGTCGGCACCCGTGTTCCCCTGAACTGGACGGCCTCCGGCCGCCTGCTCGTCGGCCATCTGCCGGAGGCGGAGCGTGTCGAACTGTTCAAGCGCTGCGCCCGCACCTCGCCCACTGGCCGCGCGGAAATCAACCCGGAGACCCTGTCGCAATCGGCAGGTGCCGCTTTCCATGACCGCCTGTCGATACAGGTCGCCGAATCCGATTACGCCGTCGCCTGCATTGCCTCGCCGATCTGCGACAACAGGGGCGAATGCGTTGCGACGATTTCCATCGTGCTGCCGGAACAGAAGGTGCTGGCGGACGAAAGCCATTACACCGAACAGGTCAGGGTTTCGGCAGAACGGATCGAAAAGCTGATGGGCTGGCGCAACCATTAAACGGCCTCACCCCTTGAGCGCAACGATTGCTTCGATCTCAACGGTGATGTTGCCCGGCAGTGAGCCGAAACCAACGGCGGAGCGGGCATGTTGTCCCGCATCGCCGAACACATCGATAAAGAGATCGGAGCAGCCATTGATGACGCTCGGGTGATCGCGGAAATCGCTGACGGCATTGACCATGCCGAGCAGCTTGACCACTTTTTTCACCCGCGACAGATCACCCAGCGCCTCATGCATGACGGCAAGCAGATTGATGCCGGTGAGACGCGCATGGTTATAGGCCTCTTCCAGCCCGATTTCCGCGCCCACCTTGCCGGCATAGAGATGGCCGTTTTCTTCCCGCGGCCCCTGGCCCGAGAGATAAAGCATGTTGCCTTCCACCACATGGGTGACGAAATTGGCAATTGGCGGCGGCGGCGGCGGCAGGGAGATGCCGAGCGCAGCGAGCCGGTCATAGGGCGAAAGGTGCCCTTCTGCATCAAGCGAAGACTGTTTCACGCGAATTCCTCATAATGCCGGGACGGGTATCCCGTAATGTCTGCGGAAGGCGGAGCGTGCCCCGCCATTCCATTCGGGTTCAGCGCCAGGAATAACCATGGCTGTGGCGCACCAGCTTGCGCGCCCTTGGAATATAACGGCTGGCGGCAATCGCTTCCGTGCCGATGACCGCGTAACGCGGCTCGAACAGACGCGTCAGGCGCGCCACATCGCCATTTGAATCGGTCGCTTCCAGATCGGAATCCACGAGATCGAAAATGGTGAAGTCGGCGCGCTGACCAACATCGAGACGGTTTTCCATATCGAGGCGGATGACGGAGGCCGGATTGCGGGTAACGGCCTCGATGACATTTTCGAAGGGCATATCGACCGACAGCAGCTTCGACATGGTCGTCGCCAGATCCCAGACCGGGAAATTCATCGAATGGCCATGCAAATCCGTCGAGATCGAGAACGGCAACAGGCCGCGTGCAATTGCCGCTTCCGCCACCTTGAAGGAGAAGGAGGCGCCGCCATGGCCGATATCCAGCCGGATGCCTTCACCGGCGCAGCGTTCGGCAAGGTTGAACAGGTCCTCGTCTTCCATGATGCTGGAGCCCGACTTGCCGTTGAAGCAATGGGTCACGACATCACCGGGGCCGAGAATTTCCAGCACCTCGTCATAAAGTGCGGGCGGTTCGCCCACATGCACCATCATCGGCACTTTCAGGATCTTGGCGATCTTCTTGCCGAGCTTGACCGGCGTCACACCCCAGGAGCCGGTGATGACATGGCTCGCCCGCACCTTCAGGCCGACAATATGCTCGCTGTTTTCGGCGTAACATTCGAGAATGCGATCAAGGTCGATATCCTTGATGTCGCGCAGTTCCGGCACCCGGTTGCAGGCGACAAGGCCGATGGAACCAAGATTGAGGAAGGCCTTGATGCGCTCTCTCGAGGGCTCGATGATATATTCACGGAAACCGTGGAAATTCGCCTCGCCCGCCGAACCGGCATCCACCAGCGTCGTGACGCCGCGTTCCGCCCCGCATTCGGAGGGGCGGATGGAGATATCGGTACCCCCGTGCCAGATGTGCACGTGCAGATCCACCCAGCCGGGCGAGATGAAGGCGCCCTTGGCATCGATACGCTGTGCATCCGCAGGCGCCTGCAGGGCAGCGCCTACCGCGGCGATCTTGCCGTCGCCGCCGATCAGAATATCGGTCGAGGCCTGGGACGCCCCCTTTCCGAAACCGACGGGTTTGACATTGGTGAGAAGAATGGGAGCTTGAAGAGGCGCTTTCGCCTGTTCGCCGGACGTCATATTACAAATCCCTTCGCAGTCTTGGGTCGAGCATGTCCCGCAGCCCGTCGCCGACCATTTGCAGCGACAGCACGGAAAGAATGATGGCAAAGCCGGGGAAATAGGTCATCCAGTCAGCCTGACCGATATATTGGCGGCCAGCGGAGATCATGGTTCCCCAGGTGGGTATCTCGGGGCTAACACCGAGCCCCAGAAAGGAAAGGCCCGCCTCGGCCAGCATGGCGCTGGCGAAAAGGAAGGTGCATTGCACGAGGATGGGCGAGACCAGATTGCGCAGCACATGACGCGTCATGATGTGGAAGGTGGAAATGCCAAGCGCCTTCGCCGCCTCCACATAGGGCAACTCGCGGATTACCAGCGTCGAGGCGCGAACGATGCGGGCAAGGCGCGGCGAATAAACGACTGCAAGCGCGATGATGACGGTGGTCAGCGACGGGCCGAGTGCCGCCACGAGCGCAATCGCCAGCAGAATATCCGGAAAGGCCATCATCGCATCGATCAGGCGCGCAATCGGCGTATCCAGCTTCTGGAAGAAACCGGCGAGCAGGCCGAGCGTGATGCCGATCAGCGCCGAAAGCGCCACCACGGCGGCCCCGACCAGAAGTGACAGTCTTCCGGCATAGATGGTGCGGGAAAACACGTCGCGGCCGAACTCGTCGGTGCCGAACCAGTAAATTTCGCTCGGCGGCTTCAGGCGGTTCACAATCGACAGTTTCGACGGCGAATAAGGCGCAATCATCGGCGCGAAAACGGCAAGCAGCACGAAGACAACGAGAACGATGAGACCGGCAGCGACCGTCTTGCGCTTCAACAGGCGCCGAATGAACAAGATGGTCGGGTTGCGCGCCGGCGGGGTGGTGGAAACAATATCGGCCATCAGTAACGAACCCTCGGATCGACCAGCAAATAAAGCATGTCGATTGCAAAATTGATGAGCACGTAAAGCCCGGCGATGATGAGAAGCGCACCCTGAATGACCGGATAATCCCGCCGGAGTACGGCTGAGACGACAAGATTGCCGACGCCCGGCAGGCCGAAGACGGTTTCCGTTACCACTGCGCCGGAAATCAGCACGGCGGCGGTGAGGCCAAGCACGGTGAGAATGGGAATGAGCGCATTCTTCAGCGCATGTTTCATCACCACCCGGCGCTCCTTGACGCCCTTGGCTCTGGCGGTGCGGACATAATCGTCACCGAGAACATCCAGCATCGAGGCGCGGGTGAAACGCAGAATGAGCGCGGAGGAAACGAGGCCGAGCGCGATGGCCGGCAAGGTCAGGTGATACATGCGCTCCATGAAGCTGGCACCCGGCCCGCCATAACCCGAAACCGGAAATAGATCGAGCCGCACGGCAAAGACCTGCATGAGGATGAGGCCGAGCCAGAAGCTTGGAATGCTCGCCGCCAGCATTGCAATGGTGGTGGCCGCCTGATCCACGAAGGAACCGCGCCGGTAAGCGGCGTAGATGCCGATGGGCAGCGCGATGACGCTGGCAATCAGCAGCGAAAAGATCGTCAGGAAGAAAGTCGGCTCCGCCCGGTCCAGCAGTGCCGATCCAACCGGCATGTTGAGAAAGATAGACTGGCCGAGATCACCCTTCAGCAATTGGCCGATATAATAGACATATTGCACGCCGAGCGACTGATCGAGACCGAGCCGGGTGCGCAGCTCCGCAATATCCTGCGCCGTGGCATCCGGCCCCAACATCACGGCGGCCGGATCGCCGGGTGTAACGCGCAGGATGACGAAAACGATGGTGACGACGAGGAACATCACCACGATCATTCCCGCAAGTCTTTGGAAAATATACCGTATCACGTATCAAGGCTCCGAAGCGGGTGATAGGCCGCGACCAGGCGACGGTTGAGTTGGTTTACGTAAATGCCGACCGCATTTTTCCGTCATGCCGGACTTGATCCGGCATCCAGCCACCACGCGTCCGCGTGGTGAGAGAGTCTCTTGCGATCAAGGACTTGACCGCGCTGGACCCCGGCTCAAGGCCGGGGTGACGGCGAGCGGTGCCGGTCTTATTTCGTGACCGAAGCGTTCCAGAAATACGGCCACGGAGCCGGGTCGACACCATCAAGCTTGTTGGACTTGGCCGCTGCGGCATTGAAGTCACCGATCTTGATGAGCGGCAGCTCGGCATAGATCGTCTTCTGCACGTTGGCCCAAAGCGCGAGGCGTTTTTCCGGATCGGCTTCCGACGTGAAGGCGTCAACTGCCGCCTTGCGTGCCGGCGTATCCCACCAGCCCGGCGAGCTGGTGGACAAAGCTCCCATCAGCGCCGGTTCCGGCAGGAAGGGGCTGTGGCTGATATAGATGTCCCAAAGCTTCGGATCGGCGCGGCGCTGCGTCAGCGTCGCCCAGTCCACCACCTGCATATCCACCTTGAAACCGGCGAGCTTCAGATATTCCGCCGCAACCTGCGCCATCTTGTAATGGAACTCGTATTGGCGGCTGGTTAGGATGCGCAGCGGCTCGCCATTATAACCGGCTGCCTTCAGTTTTTCGGCGGCGGCTTCCGGGTTGCCGACATTATAATTGCCCTCGACACCCTCTTCCGTGTGCCAGGAGAAATTGTCGGGGTAATAGGCGCCGTCCAGCGCGTAGAAATCCGTGCTGCCAAAAGCGGCTGCGAGCATGTCTTCCATATTCAAGGCTTCGGTCACGGCCTTGCGGACCTCGAGCTTGGAAGCAAGCCCCTCCTTGGTGTTGAACACGAAGACCGGGAAACCGAATGGTTTCAGCATCATCGGCTGCGAGGCCGACGAGGACTTCACCTTGTCGAAGGATTCCACCGGAATGGAATCGACATAGTCATATTGTCCGGAAACAGCAGCTTCCACGCGGGTATTCGGATCAGGCACCGGAACGAAGCGGATTTCATCGAGATACTGATGGCGTGCGCCACCATAACCATCGCTTTCACCGTCACGGGATTTGTAGCCATCGAACCGCACGAGCTGGATATATTGGTCCGCCTTGCGTTCCTTCAGCATATAAGGACCGGTGCCGACAAATTCGGCCATCGGCTCCGCCTGTTTTTCAGCCGGCAGAATGATGGCGGCGGAGTTGTTGAAAGCCAGAAGCGAGGTCAGCGGCGCATAGGCCTGCTTGAGGGTGATCGTCACCGTTCCGGCATCGGGCGCGGAAATATTGTCGATGAAACCGGCGGCCTGCTTGCCGCGCGAGGCGATCTTCATCCAGCGGCCGAGCGAGGCGACGACATCTTCCGAGGTCATGTCGCTGCCATCATGGAACTTGATGCCCTGGCGCAGCTTGATCGTGTAGGTTTTGCCATCCGCACTGATTTCCGGCAGACTTTCGGCCAGAAGCGGCGTCACCTTCCAGCCCTTGTCGAAGGTGTAAAGCGTTTCGAAAATATGCTGCGTGACGATGCCGACCAGATCGGCGGTCGAGGCCATGGGATCGAGTGTCGGCGGCTCGCCGATCGTCGCGACGTTGATGACGCCACCCTTCTCCGCGGCCATCATCACACCCGGCGCCAGCAACAGCGCGGCGGTGGCGAGAAATGCAATTTTACGTCTCATGTTGAAGCTCCCAGCTTTTTTTATCAACTCGATGTTCCATTATTATGTTATATGCATCTTTATAAGAGAATATCTTGATAAGACGCCTTGTCAATGACCTCGTGGCGAGATCTCGGAATTCATGGGTTGAGGAACCAGCAGGAAATCTTTGCCAGCGTTAAAACCAAGCTTTTGGGAATGACGGCCACATCTTCCGGGCGAGACAGAAGAGAATTAACAGGTCGGGATATTTCGCATTTGCGAACAAACTGCTATTGAAGATCGAACCAAGACCAGTTTTCGACCGACATCGCTTAGCATTCCTATTATTTTTATATCATTCCGTCTCCGGCAGCCGCTTTTTCAGGACTGGAGACAAGCAGGCCATTCTATACCGCCGAGTTTTTTCCAGGGCGGATTATAAATTTTTATTACGTTGAAATTATTGAGGAAATTATGAAGACGGCAATCGTCCATGACTGGCTCACCGACCGAGGTGGGGCTGAAAAGGTGCTTCACAACCTTCTCGAAATCTATCCTCACGCGGATCTTTATTGTCTTGTCGATTTCATGAGCGAGCGCGACCGGGGTTTCCTCGGCGGGCGGCCCGTCAACACCTCTTTCATCCAGAAACTGCCCTTCGCCCGCAAGAAATACCGTTCCTATTTACCGTTAATGCCGCTTGCCATCGAACAATTTGATCTCAGCGGCTACGATCTGGTGATCTCCTCAAGCTATGCCGTCGCCAAGGGTGTCATCACCGGTCCGGGCCAGTTTCACGTCTCCTATATCCACAGCCCCATCCGTTATGCCTGGGATCTCCAGCACCAATATCTGAAAGAAACAAAACTCAATCGCGGCTTCGCCTCATGGATTGCGCGCGCCATCCTGCACTATATTCGCATGTGGGATATACGCACCGCCAACGGCGTTGACCTGATGACGGTCAATTCCAAATTCATTCGCAACCGGGTGCGCAAATGTTACGGGCGCGATTCAACGGTGATCTATCCGCCGGTGGACACCTCGCATCTGTCTCCTTCCGAATGGAAAGGCGACTATTTCGTTACCGCGTCGCGCCTTGTGCCCTATAAGAAGGTGCACCTGATCGTCGAAGCCTTTGCGAAGATGCCCGAAAAGCGCCTCGTCGTCATTGGCGACGGGCCCGACATGAAACGTATTCGCGACATCGCCGCGCCCAACGTTGAGATCCTTGGCTTCGTCGGCAATGAGGAGCTTCATAAATACATGGCGGAAGCCAGGGCCTTCGTTTTTGCGGCAGAAGATGACTTCGGCATCGTACCGGTGGAATCGCAGGCGCTCGGAACACCGGTCATCGCCTATGGCAGAGGCGGCGTGCTTGAAACGGTCATCCCGCTCGGCGCTTCAAACCAGCCGACGGGCCTCTATTTCGGCGAACAGACACCGGAAGCGATCTGTGCCGCCGTGCAGGAATTCGTCGACAATTCCGAGCGCTTCGACAAGAACGCCTGCATCAACAATGCCGCCCGCTTCTCACGGGAACGTTTCCTGCGGGAATTTGCCGATACCGTGAATTTTGCACTGGCGGAACGGGCCTGAACGTCAACGACCCGTTGCGCGGCTGAAGACCGAGCCCCGCCGATCGATAATGCTAAACCGCTGGCGGCACGCCTGTTAATGACCGCACCGAAGTAGATCTGGATCAGCGATCCCGCCTCAGCGCGAAGTATTTAAATATCGAGGATGCATACACAAAGGCCAGCCCTAATTATTAGCCGGATTTATTGTTGCAGGTTGCCCCCGCGGCACTAATCCTAAGATGCCTTAATCGGTTTATCCAGTTCATTCTCAAACAGCATTGCCTAATTTTATTTATTGTGCGATTTTCGCGCAGTTTTAGGTGTTGATATGTTTTTATTTAATTCTTTTTTAACAAAAAATAGGCGCGCTTTTTTTGCTGTTGGCCTTGCCAGTGCGCTGATGAATATTCTTAATCTTTCCGGCTCGCTCTTCATGCTGGAGGTTTACGATCGCATTTTGCCCAGCAAGAGCATCCCTTCGCTTGTCGCGCTGGTCGTTCTCCTCATCATCCTTTACGCCTTTCTGATGGGCTTTGATGTTTTGCGCAGCCGGATATTGGCGCGTATCGCCGATACTATCGACGACGCGCTCAATCAGAAGCTTTTCAGGGCATCGATCGGCGCTCCTCTTCTTGCCTCCGCCAAGATCGATGGCTTGCAGATCGTCGGCGATCTCGATCAGATACGTCAGTTTTTGTCCGGTCCGGGCCCCGGAGCATTTTTCGATATTCCCTGGCTCCCCATCTATCTGCTGATCTGTTTTGCCCTGCATCCGTGGATCGGCTTTGCCGTGCTTGGCGGCGCCGTCATTCTCGTCATCTTGACGCTTTTGACCAATTGGCTCACCGAAAAGGCGACCAAACAGGCTTATGCCGCGCGTGGGCAGAGAAACACGCTCGTGGGCAACAGTCAGCGCAATATTGAATCCATCAGGACAATGGGGATGATGGGTGCGGTGACCTCGATGTGGAGCGATCTGCACTCCCAATATCGTGCAGTCACCCTTTCGACCTCCGATACGGCGGGCATGCTTGGCGCGATATCGCGCACATTCCGCCTGCTGCTGCAATCCGGCGTCATGGCAATCGGCGCCGTGCTGGTCATCGAGGGCAATGCATCGGCGGGCAGCATCATCGCAGGCTCGATCCTTTCGGCAAAGGCGCTTGGCCCCGTCGAACATGCGATAGCCAACTGGCGCAGTTTCATGACGGCGCGACAGGGTTGGAAGCGCATCAACGAATTTCTTGAACTGGTGCCTGAGCCGCCGCCGCCACTTTCTCTGCCGCGGCCGCAATATACCGTTGCCGTCGATCGTGTGACTGGTGGGCCGCCGAGTGCTGCGCGCGATACGGTTGCCGATATTTCCTTTACGCTGAATGCTGGCGACGGGCTTGGTATCATTGGCCCAAGCGCGTCCGGAAAATCAACACTGGCGCGCCTGATGACGGGGATCTGGCCCTATGAGCGCGGTTCCGTGCGCTTCGATGGCGCAGCGTTGAACCAATGGGATTTCGAGGTTCTCGGCAAATCCATCGGTTACATGCCCCAGCAGGTGGAGTTGATGGCGGGAACCGTCGCGCAGAATATCGCACGATTTGACCCTGATGCGACAGCGGAAGCAATCGTTGCGGCGGCCAAGGCGGCTCAGGTTCATGACCTGATCCTGAGCCTGCCCAGCGGCTACGACACCTATATCGGCGATCGTGGCGAGGCCTTATCGGGCGGGCAGAAGCAGCGCATCGGCCTTGCCCGCGCGCTTTTCGGCGAACCGTTTTTTGTGATTCTGGATGAGCCAAACTCCAATCTGGACAGCGAAGGCGAGATGGCGCTGCGCAATGCAATCGGCGACATCAGGGCGCGGGGCGGCATTGTTGTCGTCATCGCCCATCGTCCCAGCGCCATCGAAAGCGTCAATCTCGTGATGGTCATGAGCGGCGGCCGGATGCTGCGCTTCGGTACCAAGGAAGAAGTGCTGGCGCAAATCCTGAGGCAAAACCTGCATCAGGTACCGGCAGCGGAGGAAGAAACGCGCAGGATCGAAAACCGGGTGGGCGAAAATGGTTGAGCAGGAAAAAGCCGGCGTCACGAATGCGTCTCTCGTAAAGCATTCCGCCGCAGTGATGGTTCTCGCCATCGGCCTGCTCGTCGGCTTGGGCGGCTGGGCAGCCATGGCAAAGCTTGCCGGCGCAGTCGTCGCCACGGGACGGGTCGTCGTCGAAGGCAACTCCAAGAAAATCCAGCACCTTTCCGGCGGAATTGTCAGCGAGATCAGGGTCGCCGAAGGCGACAGGGTCGATGCAGGGCAGATTTTACTGCGGCTGAGCGACACGATCGTTCAGGCCAATTTATCCATCGTGGAGAACACGCTCGCGCAGCTTTATTCGCGCCGTGCCCGCCTGCGCGCCGAAATTACCGAGGCCGCGTCTTTCACCGTGCCGGAAGATCTGGTGGAATTGACCAATCCGAAATCCGCCAGGACATTCATCGACAGCGAACAGGGGCTTTTTAACAGCCGCCTCAGCGCACTGACCGGCATGAAAAAACAGCTGGCAACGCGCAAGGAGCAACTTCTTGACGAAGCGCGAGGCATGGGCGTTCAGGTTGAGGCAACCGAAAACGAGCTTGCCATCGTCAAGGAGGATGTTTCCAAGACGCAGGAACTTTACAGCAAGGGGCTCGTCACGCTTCAGCGGCTCAATCTCTTGAAGCGGCAGCTTTCCAACCTCGAAGGCCAGCAGGGCCAATATATGGCGGCCCGCGCCCAGACGGTGGGCAAGATGAGTGAAATGGACCTGCAGCTGCTGCAGCTCGACGAAGACCGCAAGTCTGAAGTTACCAAAGACCTGACATCGGTCGAGGCAACGGTCGCCGAATACGAAGAACGGCTTGCCGCAACACGCGATCAGCTGGATCGCCTTGATATTCGTTCACCGATCGCCGGGCGTGTCTATCAGCTTTCCGTGCACAATATAAATGGCGTCATTCAGCCGGGTGAAGTGCTGATGCTGGTGGTGCCGGAGAAAGACGACCTTGCAATCGAAGCGGACATACTTCCGCGGGACATTGACCAGATTTACGTCGGCCAGCCGGTCACCATCCGGTTCACGGCCTTCAACCAGAGCACGACACCTGATGTCGTTGCCGAAGTCGCCGTCGTCGCTCCCGATCTACAGATGGATTCCCGAACCGGGGCCTCCTTTTACACCCTGCGGATCAAACCGGATAAGATCGGGATGCAGCATCTTCCGGGCGGAAAACTGTACCCGGGAATGCCGGCGGAAGTCTTCATACAGACGAGTGAGAGAAGCGTTCTGTCCTATTTCGTGAAACCGTTTCAGGACCGACTTAATAAAACGTTCATACAGGAATAAGCTTCTTTATGCTGCAGGTTATCCGAATGAAAACATTCACAAAATATGCGGGTAGACACTCAGTATAGTTAAAAATAAGCGTAAATTAGTCTCTTGTTTTATTATTTTTTATGGATTAAATATCGTAGGCATTGCTAAGTTTAGAGTAAATTTCAATTCATTTCAGTCTCAAAATTTATAGGAGAGTAACATGGCATTAACTGTCACTTTCGGTAATGGCGGCGCTTCGACGGTTTCGTCGCTCACCAATCTCATCGATCAGGAAGCTTACAAGCTCCTCACGGAATCGACGACGCAGACCAAGAACGGCTCCTCGCTCAATTCCGGCGTCGTTGATGTCGGCGCCGTTTCGGTTCCCGGCAGCAGCGTGGGCGGCAAGGTCGATGTTGGATACGACGCCAGCACCAACAGCTTCAATTTCGACGTGACGTCGGCATGGAACTCGGTGAAAAACGTTCTCGCCAAGTCCGACTCCGCAGAAAACCTTTCGTTCAAGGATTTCGTGCAGGTTGACGTTCACCTTGGCGGCACCACCGCTTCCAACGTTGAAGTTCTCAATGCCAAGCGTGGTAATATCTCCACCGGCTCGGGCAATGACACGGTCACCCTCTCACTTCTTTCGAACGACAAAGCCTGGGTAAACGCCTTCAACATCGACACCGGTGCCGGCAACGACACCATCATCGTCAAGGCCGGCTCTGCCCTTAATGATCTGTCTTCGGCGGGCGCAGGCGGCGTTGCTGCCGGCACCAATGTCGTAAACGGTGGCAAGGGCATCACCGACGGTAGCGCAACCTCTGTCACGATCAACGCTGGTGACGGCAACGACACGATCGATCTTAGCGGCGTCAAGCTCGCTTCGTCGCTGGTAACCGGTGGCAAGGGCATCGATCACATCATCGCCAGCGGCGGTGCCGATACTTTCGTGTTCAATCTCGGCGACATGGCCAAGAGCCTTGCGACCGACTCCATCAGTGGCTTCAACGCCAGCGTGGACAAGCTCAAGCTGGTTGGCACGACAATCTCGGACTGGACGCTGTCGAACTTCGGCGACGACACCGTCCTCGACTACAATGTGGACGGCGCGCACAAGGGTGAAAAGATCATCGTTTCGGGTGTTCACCTTACCGGCAGCGGCTGGTTCACCGCATAATTCTCTCAAAGAGAATTTGCATTAGCAGCGCCATTGCCTAAAATGATCGTGGTCCGGATCGTATATCCGGACCACGATTTTTTTGTCCTGAAATTTCTCATTCTCTTTTGAACTTTTAGATTTTATCAAAAACTTTTCAGAGCACCGAGATGGAACAGAAAAAGTCGCGCGACAATAGTTATGATGTCGCCAAAGGTCTGTGCATGATCCTTGTGGTTTTCGGTCACGCGGAAAGGGGACTAAGCGTTTCCGGCGCACCACCGCAATTCAGCCTTCTGGGATTTTTCGACTACACGATCTATACTTTTCATATGCCGTTTTTTTTCTTCGTTTCGGGGCTGTTTTTCTCATCCGGCAAAACGACGGACCCCAGAGATTTCCTGGGCAAGCTGGGAAAAAATATCGCTTATCCCTATCTGTTCTGGTCGCTCCTGCACGGCAGCCTCATGGTTGCCATGGGGCGTCTCGGCCTCACAAATACGGTCATTGATTTTACCAGAATTCTCGAAATCCTGTGGAATCCGATCAGTCCATTCTGGTTTCTCTACGCGCTGTTTTTCTGCCAGCTCGCATCCTTTGTTTTAACACAGCTATCCGCGCTAGTCCGCCTGGCACTCGCACTTGTTCTTTTCACACTGCTTTATTCACTCGGCCATTCCGTCCTGTGGGATATCGCCTACGGCTTCGTGTATTTCACACTCGGCATCGTCGCGAAACAATATGGTTTTCAGCAGAGACGATACGATACGCGCTCATTTCTCGGACTGCTCGCAGCCTTTGCAATTTCAACCTATTTGTCATGGCAAGCCGAGATTCCCGAAAGGCTCCCTTTTATCTCCGCCGTTCTCGGCATCTTTCTGGTGATCGCACTATCGCAAATTCTCGCGAGGAGCGAAAACGCGATATCGTCCGTATTTGAAACGCTTGGGAGACTGTCTATCGGCATTTATGTCATGCACATCATCGCCATCGGCTTTGGCCGGGCTGTCGCAGTAAAACTGTTTCAGGTGACAGATATGGCAAGCCTTCTGGCAATAACGACAATCATCGGTGTTGCGCTGCCGGCCATCGTTCAAATGGCCGCCATCCGCCTTGGCATCCATGAGTGGCTGGCATTGCCCGCCTCGGCCCATAGAAGATCAAACGACATCACACCGTCTTTCGGGCGCATCCGCAAAAAGCTGAAAAAACTTTCGTAAAACAAATAATTACCAATTCGTGATATCAAGACATAAAGAAACTTCGCAAGCGTGACAAAACTGCACTAGCGCAATGCAGCAATCGAAGAGATTATGGCTCTGACTGAATATTAAAAGCAAAGACATCAACGCTCCTTTGAACCACGAATGTGCGCGATTGCAGCTTTCTGGCACAGATGATCGGTGAATGAACTTGAAGCATCGCCTAGAATTGGGCATATGCCTGATGCGGGCAGAAGCAGTTTCTAAATACGATTCTGCTGAAGCAATGTAATACCGGTGGAGTTTCCTTTACCGGATCTGTTTATGACGTGTCTATTTTTAAAAATTATACGATGTCCGGACTGTTTTACTTTTCGGACGAAATTCATTTTGAGGACCAAATGCGTTTATTGAATGTTTCGATTCTGCTTGCCTCCGCAGCACTGACAGGCTGCACGGTCACAGCGGCGTCCGGGCCTGATGCGGCGTCAATCGAATCCAACGCTTCGGTAAAATTCGGTTCCAAGGACAAGCAGAAAACCGCAGGCGTCGACTACGCGCTGATCGACATAAACAGTTCCGTCCTGAATTATGTCGGCGATACCACGACAACGACCCTGCTCGGTAGCTTCGGCGGTGGCAAGGGCGGTGTGCCTGCGCTGCCAATGGGTGTCGGCGACGTGGTGCAGGTGGCGATCTTCGAAAGCCAGGCGGGTGGTCTGTTCATCCCGAGTGATGCGGGCAGCCGCCCAGGCAACTTTATCAGCCTGCCCAACCAGACGGTGGATCGGGAAGGCAATATCAGCGTGCCCTATGCCGGCAAGATCCGCGCGACCGGCCGCAATGTCGAGGATGTGCAGAGCGAAATCGAGGAGCGACTTGCCAACCGCGCCATCGAACCGCAGGTTCTCATCACCAAGATTTCCAGCCGTTCGGCGCAGGCTTCCGTGCTTGGCGATGTCAAGGAGCCGACAAAGGTCCAGCTGTCGGAAGCGGGCGATCGCGTTCTTGACGTGATCTCCTATGCCAAGGGCCTCAGCGCGCCCAATATCGAATCCTATGTAACGCTGATCCGCCGCGGCAAGACTGCGCGCGTCAACTATAATCACCTCGTCAGCACGCCGACCGAGAACATCTATGTGGTTCCGGGCGACACGATCATGGTGGAGCGTGAGCGCCGCACCTATCTCGCCTTCGGCGCTTCCGGCCTCAACGGCCGTTTCGAATTCGAGGACGCCGATCTCAAGCTTTCGGATGCGCTCGGCAAGGCGGGCGGATTGCTCGATTCCCGTGCGGATCCGGCCCAGGTCTATGTCTATCGCACCGTCAAGCGCGAGCTTCTGGTCAAACTCGGCATCAATACGTCCAAGTTCCCCGGGCAGGACGTTCCGGTCATCTTCCGCGCCAATCTGCGCGATCCCTCCACCTTCTTCGCCAGCACGAAATTCCCGATGCAGGATCGCGACATCATCTACGTCACGAATTCGCAGGCAACCGAACTTTACAAGTTCCTCGATCTCGTCGGCTCCGTTCCCGCAACGACGGGCAATGTGGCCGAGGATGTACTTGCGACGCGCAATGCCATCCGGGCCTTCTGACCCATGGCATCGCCCCGCTGACACCAAAGCCGCCCCGGAAACGAGGCGGCTTTTTTGGCTGAAACCATTAGCGGGAATTGTCTGCCGGTCAGGGTGCATATCGACGACATTCCGCTCCAGCAACTGACGGCACCGGTGAACGCAGATGCTGATCGTGGAGGCAGAGGCCGACGCTCAGGCAGCGGCTGTCGCGTGGTAAGCCGGCGACCGGCAGCGATCAAGAACCGCCACACCCCCTGCTCCGCAAGGCGTAGCGCCGTGGCCATTGTCGCCGCCATTACAAAAGTTTAAGGTGATTTCGCAGCGCAATGGGTATCTTCTGGGTGGCAAGCTGCTCCCAAGGCTTGCCGCACATGTTCGGGAAACATGTATCGCTCTCATTATGCGGAATCGTCAGATGAAACGTTTCTGGACCGCCCTCAGCGTTCTTGCCATCGCAGCCATCGGCGCGTGGTATTTCAAAGACCGCCTGCCCCTCGATCAAATTCCCTATCTCAAGCAATTCGCCAGCGTCTCGCAACAGACGGCCCCTGCCACGGCTGATACCAGGGCGCAGCACGCACAAAACGGCCAGGCCGCCCCACAACAGGGCCAAAGACAGGGTGGCGGGCGGCGCAATGGCGGACCGCCCACCGTCAGCACCATCGCCGTCGACAAGGCGACGCTGCCGATGGATGCCATGGCGACAGGCTGGGCGGTTGCCGCCGATATTACCAATATCGCCCCGCTTCAGGCCGGTCTCGTCACGGAAATCGCGGCAAAGGACGGCCAGCATATCAAGGCCGGTGATCTGATCCTGAAAATGGATGACCGCATCGCCCGCGCCGCCGTCGACAAGGACAAGGCCAATATTGCCGCCGATCAGGCGACGCTCGATCAGGCCGAGGCGGCTTTCCAGCGCGCCGCCAATCTGGTCAAGCAGAATGCCGAAGCCCAGCAGGTACTGGATCTGGCCAAGGCGGCGCGGGATTCGGCCAGCGCCAAGATCGGTGCTGACCGCGCGGCACTGGCCGCCGACCAGGTGACGCTTGAGAATATGGAAATCCGTGCGCCCTTTGACGGTCGGCTGGGCGATATCAGCGTCAGTCCCGGCGCTTATCTCAGCGCCGGCGTCAATATCGTGACGATCACGAAATACGACCCCATCGATGTCAGTTTCCGTCTGTCCCAACGTTATCTGCCGCAATTGCGCGAAGGCCTCGAGAAGGGCGCAACTGTGGATGTAGACCCGGCGGCAACCGGCGGTGAAGCCATGCAGGGCGTACTGCGCTTTTACGACAATACGGTGGACCAGACCTCCGGCACCGTACTGGTGAAAGCCGAATTCAAGAACGATCGCGGCCTTTTATGGCCCGGCCAATCCGTCAACGTCACAGCCCACTTCGTCTCGGATGAAGAGATGATCGTCGTGCCGACGGTTGCGGTTCGGCCGGGGCCGAAGGGAAGTTTTGTCTATACCGTCGATGAGAACCACCGTGTTCATATGACAACGGTCGAAGTCGCCCGCTCGAACGGCGATCTCACCGCCATCGCCAGCGGCCTGTCCGGTGGGGAACATGTAATCATCGAAGGCCAGTCAGAACTCGCCGACGGCCAGCAGGTTGTCGAGCAGTTTTCCGACAAGGGTGGCGCGGACGGCAATCTGGCCGCCAATGTTCCGCAGGAAAAGGCTGGTACCCCATGATCTCGAATTTCTGCATCAACCGGCCCGTCGCAACCACCCTTCTCGCCATCGGCCTCGTGCTAGCCGGGCTGGCCGGTTTCCGTCTGCTACCCGTCGCCGCACTGCCGAAGGTCGACTTTCCGACGATCAGTGTCTCGTCGTCGCTATCAGGCGCTTCGCCGCAGACCATGGCCACGTCAGTCACCACGCCGCTGGTCAAGCAGTTCGAGACCATTCCGGGCGTCAGCGAGATCAGCGCCACCAATACGCTGGGCAACAGCTCGATCGTGCTGCAATTTGACCTCAACCGCGATATCGATGCGGCGGCTGCCGATGTTCAGGCCGCTATTTCGCGGGCGCAGCGGCAATTGCCAAGCAACATGACGACGACGCCGAGCTACCGCAAGTCCAACCCCGCCGATGCACCGGTGCTGTTGCTGGCCATCAACAGCAAGGAACTGCCGACCAGTAAGGTGGATGAGATTGCTGAAGATATCATCTCGCCGCTGCTTTCCACCATTTCCGGTGTCGCCCAGGTCAGCGTCTATGGTGCACAGACCTATGCCGTGCGCATCGGCCTGGACCCCGCGCAGCTTCAGGCACGCGGGCTCGGCGTCGATACCGTTACCAATGCCATAGCCCAGGCGAATAATCAGGTGCCCGTCGGCGCCCTGCAGAACGACAACCAGCGCCTGACGATCGAGGCCGACACCCAGCGCACCGATGCGGCGACCTTCCGCACCCTGGTCGTGGCGACGAATAATGGCGCGCCCATCCATCTCGGTGACATCGCCAATGTTACCGACAGCATCGACAACACCAATGCCGGCAGCTGGTTTGACGGCGAACAGGCGATCATCCTTGCCGTACAGCGACAGCCGGACGCCAATACCGTCGACGTTGTCGATGCCATCAAGGCCAAGCTGCCGGCACTTCGCCAGCAATTACCGCCCTCGGTGAATATCAACGTCATGAATGACGCCTCGACCGCCATCACGGATGCGATCTCCGATGTCCAGTTCACGCTTTTCCTCACCATCGGGCTGGTCGTCGCGGTCATCTATCTTTTCACCGGCCACCTGACGGCGACCATCATTCCGGGCCTTGCCGTACCTTTGTCGCTGATCACCGCCTTCGGCGCCATGTATGTGCTGGGTTACAGCATCGACAATATCTCACTGCTTGGCCTGACATTGTCCGTGGGGCTGGTGGTGGACGATGCCATCGTCATGCTGGAAAACATATTACGCCTGCATGAAAAGGGGCTGACCATGCGGGAAGCTGCCCTTCAGGGGGCGGCGGAAGTCAGCAATACCATCCTGTCCATGTCCATCTCGCTGGTCGCCGTGTTCATTCCCATCCTGTTGATGGGTGGGGTGATCGGCAGGCTCTTCAACGAATTCGGCATGGTCGTCACGCTCGCGATCATGGCCTCGGCGCTGGTGTCGCTGACGGTAACGCCGATGCTCGCCTCGCGCCTTTCCGGCAATTCGTCCAGACCGCCAGCCATCGTTCGGTGGTTCGATGCCGGCTTCGAGCGCACACTGCGTGGTTATGGCCGTGCCGTCGGCTGGTGCCTCTCCCATCGTCGTGCGGTTCTGGCTTCGTTTCTGGCCTCGATTGCCGCCTCACTCTATCTGTTCGAGACCCTGCCCTCCAGTTTCTTCCCGCAGGAGGATATTGGCCGCCTTTCCGTGTCGACGCAGGCGCGCGAGGATATTTCCTATACTGCGATGCGGGACCTTCAGGCACAGGTCGCCGACCAGATCCGCAAGAACCCGGCCGTTGTGCATGTCACCTCCATTGTCGGCGGCAACTCCCGCAATCCGCTGAACAACGGTTCGATGTTCGTTGAACTTAAGCCCAAGGAACAACGCGCGCCGCTCAGCCAGATACTGGCGGAACTGGGGCAGGCCACATCGAAAGTGGCGGGCATCCGCACTTACATCAATCCGCAGCAGAGCCTGCGTTTCGGCGGGCGCAGTTCCGCCAGCCAGTATCAGCTCGTCGTTCAGGGCCTGAATGCCGATACGACCAATGACTGGTCTAACAAGCTGATGGAAGCGATGCGCCGCGACCATACGTTCACTGCCGTCACTTCCGACGCCCAGAACGGCGCCATCGCCGCAACAATCACCGTCGATCCGGAAAAAGCCGCCGCCTTCGGCATCACCAATGACCAATTGCGCAAGACGCTGGAAATGTCCTTTGGCGGTTATACGGCGGCGCAAATCCAGTCGACCGGTGACAGCTATGATGTGATTGTGGAGTTCGACAGTTCGAAACAGTGGAATGATGATTTCCTCAGCGATATCAATATTCTCTCGGCCAAATCCGGCGTTCTGGTTCCGCTTTCCAATTTTGCTGCCCTCACCCGCACCCAGGCACCGGTCACCATCAACCAGACAGGCCAGCTCGTTTCCACGACGATTTCCTTCAACCTGCCGGATGGGGTGGCGTTGTCCGATGCCACCAGCCGGATCGATCAGCTCAAGAGTACGATCGGCCTGCCGCAGGACGTTTTCACCAGCTATGGGGGCACGGCGGCCATATTCCAGCAAAGCCAGGGCAATACCGGCATCCTCATTCTTGCGGCGGTGCTGACCATCTATGTGGTTCTCGGCGTTCTCTATGAGAGCTTCATTCACCCCCTGACCATTCTGTCCGGCCTGCCGGCGGCGGCCTTCGGCGCGCTGGTGGCGTTGAAGGTGATGGGCATGGATTTCTCGATCATCGCACTTATCGGCCTGTTGATGCTGATCGGCATCGTCAAGAAAAACGCGATCATGATGATCGATGTGGCGGTGGAACTGATGCGCGAAAAGGCCGAACCGCCCGTCACCGCCATTCACGAAGCCTGCGTTCGCCGGTTTCGGCCGATCATGATGACGACCTTCTGCGCGTTGCTGGGCGCGCTGCCAATCGCGCTTGGCTCGGGTGCCAGTTCGGAACTGCGCCAGCCGCTCGGCGTCGCCGTGGTTGGCGGCCTTATCGTCTCGCAATTGCTGACGCTGTTCATCACCCCCGTTATCTTCGTGGAAATGGACCGGTTCGGCAATTTCCTCGCCGGTCTGTTTTCCCGCAAGAAATCAGCCGGGAAGCACGCCGAGCCGCAAAAGCCGGAGGGTGAAGGCGAGCCTGATTCCGTCGCTGCCTAGACCATTTTGATTTTACGCGTTGTCCGGACGTAAAAGCGTTTCCGCTTTTACTGGAAACGCTCTAACGCAGATTTCCGAGGCGCTTCAGCGCCTCGGAAAAACCTGCCGCCTGCAACTGGAACGACACCGTGCGGCCCTGCAGATCGGGGGCTTCGATCGTCAATGTCTTTCCCGCCTCAAGCGCCGAGACAAGCTCGACAAAGGGCGTGAAGGACACGATGCAGCCGACGGGCAGGCAGGTGCTGACCTGCACTTCCTGCAGCCGCACAGTTCCAGATTTCACCGAAAACAACTTTGTGACGGCAAGGCCGAAAGGCATGACGATGGTGCCGGACAATTTGTCCGGCATTTTCGGATCATCAATCCGGAATTCGACCGAGACGACAAGCTTGCGGGTTTTCTCCTCAAGCTGCACCTGGGCTATGGCGCAGGCCGGCTTTTCCGTCGCCACTGAAGCGTTCGGGTCGGCCTCGTCGTTTTTCGCTTGCGCCGCGCAGGCGAGCTGCCAGCTTCCATAAACCTCGTGCATGGGCGCAGCAACCTTCGCTGCCTCCTGCGCAAGCGCACTCGCTGCAACACTGGCGAAGAGGAAGGCAGCGAGGGTTGTCTTCCCAACCAAGTTTTGACCACGCCTCATCAAAAACGGACTCCCAGTTCGGCAGAGGCGGATTGATCCAGCATGCCTGCTCCGAAAACAGCGCCATAACGGAATGTCAAAGTGGCGGCAGGATTGAGGTCGTAGCGCAGTCCCAGATTGATCAACGCCACATCCTGCGCCATCGCCGCACTTGTAACGGAAAAGCCTTGGCCACCCGTGTAGAACAAGGTGCTCTCAACCGCCGGATCGCCATAGGCATGACGCCAGCCGATATCGAACATCGCCTGCCCAGCCATGCCCTCAAATGCGATATCACGGCTGAAACGCGCACCAAGCGTCGAATAAAGCTGGTCATGGCTGGCGGAGCCGGAAGAAACGGCGGCCATGCCGCCCTTCTCGCCGAAGGCATCCGACCGTGTGTTCACATAGCTGATATTGGCATAGGGCTCAAACTGGACGAGATCAAAATCGAAACGCCAGGCGGCCTCGGCAAAGACCTGCGTGGTGGAGGCGTCATAGCCGGCGGTCAGATTTTCCTGCAATGTCGAAAACGACACCGCCCGGCGGGTTTCGACGTCCTGAAAAGCGTGGATCGCTCCGAGGCGCAGCGAGGCCGGGCCAATTGCCCCGCCCGCATAGGCAGCCGCATAATAGCTGTCCACATCCGCCGACGCCAAAAAAGACTTCTGGCTGATGACATCACGGCCATAACCGGCAGCAACACCGGCGCGCCAACCGTCGCCCCAATCACCATCGAGACCAAAAAAGACGCCGCCACCCTTCATACTGACCGACGAGCCATTGCCATCGCCATCGATATGTCCGCGCGACCCGAAACCATTGGACCAGAAAGTGAGGGAGCCTTCATCGATATTCATCGGATCCGATGCACCCGCCCTTCCGACAGAGGGCAGGATCGGACGCGCACCGATACCCTTGAAGGCGCTGCGCAGCCGGTTGAGAATAACGTCGCGGGTCAACTGACTGCGGTTTATCAATGCCATGGCAAGTGAAGGATGCAGTTCACCGGCAAGCTGTGAGAAGGCGGATTGCGTTTCGCCGTCCTGCAGAAACAACGCCGCCTGATAAAGCGAGGAAGCCTCCCCAAGCGCCTCGACGGCCTTGGCGGCGCTGCGCGCGTTATCCGACGATGTTGCAGCAGCAAAAAGCCCGTTCTCCGATGATGCCCGATTGAAGGAAAGATAGGCGTTGCCGTTATCTGCGCTCTTTGTGACACTCGCAATTACGTAAGCGAAATTATCATCCACACCGGAAAATGTGCCAACAATACCGCCCGTCGCCGTCAGGATTCGATATTGGGTGTCGAGACTGTAGGCCGTATAGTTTGAAAGCGGTGTGACGACGAGACGGACATTGTTATCGATGGTGATGGCGCCATTGACATCAAGCCTGTCGGAACTGCCTGATGCGTCGATTTCGACCGCATAGGCCGAGCCGCTGGCGAATGTCACATCGCCCGTGGAGGTGAGCGTGCCGATGGAATTGCCGGGCGAAAGCGTGCCGCCCGAGGCGACGGTCACGCCGCCGATGGTGCCGGACCCGCCGAGCACCGCACCGCCGCCGACCGAAACCACGCTTGTGAGTGATCCATTGACGCTGAGCTTGCCCGACGAGACCTCGGTGGGGCCTGAATAGGTGCTGTTTCCGGAAAGGACCAGATTGCCCTCACCGGTCTTTTCGAAAGCACCGGTGCCGCTGACGACATTCGAAAACGTACCGGCACCGTCTACGTTAAGTTTCGCATTATTGACGATGTTCCCCGAGCCGAAGCTTTTTGCGGTTCCCGTCAGCGCGCCGGCCGAAATAGTGGTGCCGCCGGCATAGCTGTTGTCGCCGGCGAGAAGGAGATTGCCGTTGCCCGTCTTTTCAAACGAGCCGGAACCGCTGATGACATTGGAAAGCCTGCCGGCCCCATCCACGACGAGCTGCGCATTATTGGCGATCTCGCCCGAACCGAAACTGGTGGCGGTTCCCTTCAGGGTGCCAGCCGAAATCCTCGTTCCACCGGAATAGCTGTTGTTGCCGCTGAGCGTCGTGACGCCGTTTTTGGCATTGATCCGGCCAGCGCCGGAAATATCCGCGGAAAGTTCGTAGTCGCTTTCCGAGTGGTTGAGGACGATGCTGCCGTTGCCGGAACCGAAGGCAATCGCATTCGCCTCAACCTCCCCGGCAGAACGCGCCGTCTGCCCGGCGGCAGCGCCGATATTCAAAACGCCGGTGGAACGCGCCGCCGATGCGATCACGATGGTCGTCGCGGCAAGGGAACCGCCGCCCGTCACCTCCACCATGCCGCTGCCGCTTTTCCCGATAACGAGGGTGTTGCCGATCTCCGCGTGTGAGCCCGCACCGACGACCTGCAATGCACCGTCCGAACCGGCCTCCGCGCCGAGAAAAAGCTGATTGGCATTCAGGGAAGCGCCATTGAATACCGTTACGGAGCCGCTGCCGGAGCGGCCGATATTCATGGAGCCGGAACCGGCAAGATTGTTATCGACCGCAACCGTGACATTCGAGCCGGTGCCTTCGATGGTCATTGTGCCGGAAGAACCGGCAAGTTCGCCCAGGGTTATCTGCCGTGCCTCAATGCCGCCGCCGGTACTGACCACCACCTCTCCCTCGGCATCATTCTGATATCCAACGAAGAGGGTCTTCGCCACCGTCCAGCTCGATCCGCCGCCGTCGACGATCACGGAAGATCTCGAACCGCTAAGTGTTGCGACATAACCGGTATCGCTGTCGACGGAGCCGCCCGCATCGATCTGCAGCGAGCCCTCGCCGGCATTGCCGACATGGAGATTTCCGGAATTGCGCAGGGCGCTCCCCGAACCGGAGATACTGGCGGAGCCGACGCCGCCGGCATTTACCCCGAGAACCGTATCGACCGCTTCGACAAGCCCGCCGCCGGTTATTGTCAGGCGGCCTGTGCCGTTGACGCCAACGCCGAGACTGCCACTGCCGACCGTCCATACGGAACCGCTGCCATCCACGCCAACATTACCCGTCGCACCCGCGGCATTGCCGAGACGCGCGGATGCACTGTCCACCGCGCCTCCCGTCTTCACATTCAGCGTGCCATAACCAGCCATTCCCACCGGGTCTGACGCATCGCCGCCAATCTGCAAATCACCCGTCGTCCATTGCGTGCCGCCGCCGGTTACATCCACCACGGCAATCGAATGGCGGCCGATGGTGACGGCGCCGCTGGTGACGGTCGCGGCTGTACCGACAGCCATAGTGGCCGCGCCCTCATTGCCGACAACCAATGTGCCCTGGGTTTCCAATACGGAACCAGCGCCATCTATCCTGAGCCCACTTCCATCCGATGACCCCAGATTGCCAACGACCGTTTTGCCCTGGCTGATCACCACGCCCCCGCCAGCGATGGAGAAAGAGGCTAGTCCGCCACCGCCGATGATCATATCGCCGGAGCCTGTCACTGTGCTGCCGGCACCCTCCACTGACACGGTCCCCATGGAACCAACTCCGTTGGCGACAACCAGTCCGCCGGTGGTAAACTCGCTTGCGCCCAGCACCTCCAGCAAACCGAAGCCGCCATAACCCACGAAAACGGTGCCGGAATTGTCAAAGCTGGACGAATTGTCCAGTTTGACGGTGCCATATCCCAACCCGTCCTTACCGACGTAGATATTTCCCGCAGACGTGGCCGAACTTCCACTGAGTGAAAGCTCACCGACGCCGCTTCCGCCCACGGTTATATCGTCGGTATTCGACCAGGTTCCCCCCGAAAAGTTCAATTTTCCGGTAACGCCGGCGTTGTAGCCAATGTCGCTCCCGACTGTCGTCAGGCCGCCATTGACTGAAAGCGAGCCATCGGTGTCGATCCCGATCAACAGATCTGAGATATCGGCATGCTTCCCCGCTGCAATCGTCGGCCCCGCGGAATTGAAGCCGGCAGTATCGTTTGGTCCAGGAACTCGCGTATAGCCGTACCAGTTGGAGGGCAAGAACCAGTCGTCCGTGGATGATCCAACCCAGACGATCGTTTCCGCCAGCGCGGGTGACGCGAGTGCGGCGGAAAACATCAGGGCAAAAAGGCTCGTCGAGCCACGCAGAGAGCACCAGGATACGGGCGCTGGCTTCAAGGGCGCCTTCTGCGGATCTTTCTCTTCAGAAACACCACAGAACCAACCGGACATCCAAGCTCCCTCACCGGCGTATTACGCCGCCCTGCCCTGACCGGCGAATCACTGTTTCAGACAAATCAATTAGCCCACTCTGAAAGATAATTGATAGTATAAACAGCATAAAAACTGCTCTGAACGTCTGCGTAAATATAAAATGGAGCGTGACAGGCACGCTCCATGAAATAGTTGGAAAGATTGTTTGAGCCGCAGAATTTTTGCCGAAAACCGAAGCAGAAACGGCAGTTTCTACTACTGCCGGGAAAACCGCCCAAAGGCTCCACCTGAAAAGCACAGGGGGTCGCCATCACGGTGTGCGGCGCGCAAAACCTCGCCGACGATGATGGTGTGGTCGCCCGCATCATGGGCGGCGGCCTGCCGGCATTCAAACCGGGCGAGCGTTCCGGGAATGACCGGCACACCCTCATCGTTCAATTCCCAGTCCAGATCGTCAAAGGCACGGCCATTGCGGGTGAAGCGGGCGCTCAGCACGTCCTGATCGGCGCTCAGCACATGAATGGCGAAATGGGTGGCACCGCTGAAGGCCTGATAACGCGACGAGTTTTTGGCAGGCGACCACAGCACCAGCGGCGGATCAAGCGATACCGACGCGAAGCTGTTGACCGTCATGCCGATCGGTCCGTCCGGCGTCGTTGCCGTCACAACCGTAACCCCCGTCGTGAAGGCGCCGAGCGCGTTGCGAAAGCTGCGGCTGTTTTCGCCGCCGGGAACAAATACATGCTCATTGGGCATTTTGATCGCCTCTGCCATTGCCACTGTCATCACGGCACCTCGTTTCCGATTGCGAGTGTATAAAGCTCAAACCATGTCTGGCGGTCGATCGTGACGCGAAGCGCATCGGCCGCCGTTTTGATGCGCTCGATATTGTTGGTGCCAAGCACCGGCACGATCTTGGCCGGATGGCGCAAAAGCCAGGCGATGGCGACAGCGGTGGCATCCACGCCCTGCTCCTTGCCGATGCGCTGCAGCGCCGCCATCGTTCCACCATGGGCGCCGGAAAACAGCGAGCCGCCGCCAAGCGGTGACCAGGCCATCGGCGAAACGCGCTTTTCCTGCAGGAAAGCGAGATCACCATTGGTGAAACTATCCGTGGCAAGCAGGCTCATTTCGATCTGGTTCGTCACCAGCCGGTTTTTCATGGCCGATTGCAGCAGCGAGAAATCCCATGGCCGGAAGTTGGAGACACCAACGGCCTTCACCTTGCCCGACGCCACCAGTGCGTCGAGCGCCTTGCCGGTTTCCTCCGCATCAACAAGCGGATCAGGGCGATGAATGAGCAAGAGATCGACATAATCGGTTCCCATGTCGCGCAGCGACGCCTCGACCGAGGCATTGATATGGCCAGCCGTCGTATCATAGTGCTTGACGCGGGCGGCGGAGTGACGTCCGGCCGGTGCGACGATGCCGCATTTTGTGACGATCTCTATTTTGTCGCGCAGTCCCGGAGCAGCCTTGAGGCCGTTACCCAGAATGGCTTCCGCCGTGTATCCGCCGTAAATATCGGCCTGATCCATGGTGGTGATGCCCTGCGCCAGGCAGGCTTCGATCTTGGCCTGCACATGGGCGGGCGACGTGTCCTTATCGTCACCGATGCGCCACATGCCATAAACGATGCGGCTGAGTTCGAGTTTGTCGGAAAGAGCGATGCGTTCCATCAGTGGCGTTCCCCGTTGCCGAGCGGCGTGGCAGGCGTTTCAGAAGGCACCCGGCCGTAAGCATGCGGCAGGGAGCAGGTTTTCATCTGCGGCAGAACCTTGGTGCCGAAGTGTTCCGCCTCATCAATATGCGGATAGCCGGAAAGAATGAAGGCGCGAATGCCCATCTTCTGGTATTCCTCCAGCGTCGACAGAACCTGATCCGTCGAACCGACGAGAGCCGCGCCGCAGCCGGAGCGCGCCCGACCGATGCCGGTCCACAGATTGGGTTCGACATAACCGAACTTGTCAGCCAGTTCGCGGGCACGCGCCTGATGCGACACGCCGAGCGAGCCGCTGTCATGGGCGCGGTTGCGGATCAGCTGGCCATATTCGTCATCGAGCTTCGAGACAAGATGCTCCGCATATTCGCGGGCTTCCTGTTCGGTATCGCGCACCACCATGTGGACGCGCAGGCCGTAATCCAGCGTGCGGCCATGGGCGGCTGCACGTTCATTGGCGGCGCGCATGCGGTCCGCCAGCTGGTCCTTCGTCTCAGGCCACATCAGATAGACGTCACACTGCGCGCCACAGAGTTCCAGCGCATCCGGCGAATAACCGCCGAAATAAAGCAGCGGTCCGCCATTCTGCTGGTAAGGCCGTGCCGGCTCGGTGGAGACGCCCTTGAACTGGTAGATTTCACCGTCATGGTCGATGGTGTCGCGCGTCCAGGCCTGACGCAGGATCTCAACGACCTCGTGGCTGCGCTTGTAACGAAACGCACTATCGGCCACTTCTCCGGGAAAATCGGAGCTGATGACGTTGAGCGTCAGGCGGCCCTTCAGCATGTGGTCGAGCGTCGCCACAGTGCGCGCCAGCATGATCGGCTGCATCTCGCCGCAGCGGATGGCCGCGAGGAAATTGATGCGGTCACTGATCGGCGCACAGCCTGCAACGAAGCTCAGCGTATCCTGCCCGACCTGATAGGATGACGGGCAGAGGATGTTGCGGAAACCGAGTTCCTCGGCCTTTTTGACGATATCGGAGCAATGGTCGAAGCTGGAGCGCAGGCTGCCGTCTGGCACGCCCAGATAGGCGTAATCATCGGAGCACAAAGCGGAAAACCAGGAGACCTCGGCAGCATCGAGATCAGCGGATGTAACGGGTACGACGGTCATGCAATTCCTCCTCAGGGCCGCTCTTGTTTTTCTTGCATAACATCAAGAAATATGTAAATCAATGATGTATCAATTTTTGTTTCGGGGAGGAAATGGCATCATGAAAAACACTGGCGGCAGCCTGCCCATGTATCTGCAGATCGCCGAAATGCTGGTGCGCGAGGTGGCGGCGGGCCGGCTGATCGATGGCGAAAAACTGGCGCCGGAGCGTGATATGGCGGCCGATCTCGGCATTGCCGTCGGCACGCTTCGCAAGTCACTCGCCGAATTGCAGGAGCGCGGCCTGCTGGAGCGCGTGCAGGGTTCGGGCAACTACATCCGCGCCGTCAGCGATCCGCAAAGCGTTTATGCCTTCTTCCGCCTCGAGATGATCGAGGGCGGCGGCCTGCCAACGGCGGAGGTTCTGGATGTGGCGCGGCTTGCCAAACCCGCCGCCCTGCCCGCTTTCGGCACGTCCGCCGAAGGGCATCGCATTCGCCGCCTCCGGCGCATTGCCGGAAAACCGGCGGCGATCGAGGAAATCTGGCTTGATGGTTCTTATGTCGACACGATCGCCATCGAGAACATGTCGGAATCCCTTTATCTTTATTATCGCACCCGTCTCAATCTCTGGATCTCGAAGGCGGAAGACCGCATCGATCTGGGCGACGTGCCCGACTGGGCACCCGAGGCCTTCGGCCAGAAGCCGGGCGCGCCGGTGCCGCGCGTGCTGCGTCTCAGCCAGGCGCAGGATGGCGCGGTGGCCGAAGTTTCATGGACATGGTTCGACCATACGGTTGCCCGCTACGTTTCTCGCATACGTTGAGATCGCCGCATATTCGCGTGATCCACATGGGGGCAAGAATTTGACGGGAGGCAAGGAAGCGACGACCTGCCTTGCGGCGAGTTTCGCCATTATATTTCTTTAAATCAACGACTTAATAGTTTTTGATTTCTGTCAGAAATAAAATTGATACACTATTGATTTCCTTTTTGTGAAAGGTAATATCACGGAATTAGGGAGACAGGCGTTTCGCCATCCCACGCTATCGCCGGATAATCGGAACAGATTTTCGACAGAGCGATACGTGGAACTTGAAGGTTGATACCGGCTTTTGCGTCCATCGGGATTTTGGACGCGTCGGTTGTGAGGAGGAAAATATGGCTTCAGTCAGCCTGCGCAAGCTGGATAAGAGTTACGGTGCCCTGCGCATCGTCAAGGGCATCGACCTTGAGATCAACGACGGTGAATTCGTGGTGTTCGTCGGCCCTTCCGGCTGCGGCAAATCCACGACGCTGCGTATGGTCGCGGGTCTGGAAAGCATCAGCGGCGGGGAGGTCATGATCGGTGACCGTGTCGTCAACCGGCTGCCGCCGCGCGAACGGGACATCGCCATGGTGTTTCAGGACTATGCGCTTTATCCGCACAAGACAGTGCGTGAAAACATGGGTTTCAGCCTCAAAGTACGCGGCGTGAGCGCTTCGCAGGCCAATGCCAGCATCGATGAGGCGGCAAAGATGCTCGGCATCGAGCATCTGCTTGACCGCCGGCCCGGCCAGCTTTCCGGCGGCCAGCGCCAGCGTGTGGCCATGGGCCGCGCCATCGTGCGCCGCCCGCAGGTGTTTCTGTTCGACGAGCCGCTTTCCAACCTTGACGCCAAACTCCGCGGACAGGTGCGCACGGAAATCAAGCGGCTGCACCAGCAGCTCGGCACGACGATCATCTATGTCACCCATGACCAGGTGGAGGCCATGACGCTCGCCGACCGCATCGTCATTCTGCGTGGCGGCGATATCGAGCAGGTCGGCACGCCGGACGAGGTCTATAACCGTCCGGAAAGCGTCTTTGTCGGCGGTTTCGTCGGTGCACCCGCCATGAATTTCGCCCGCGCCAGGGTAAACGGCGACCGGCTGACATTTTCCGACGGCAATTTCCTGCCGATGGCGGCCATCCGGCCAGCCCGCGAAACTGGCCTCGAAGGGCGCGAAGTCATTGTCGGCATTCGCCCGGAACATTTCGGCCCCGCCGAGGGCTTCGATACGCAGCTTGCGGTCAAGGTACAGGTGGTGGAGCCGCTGGGTTCCGATACGCTCGTCCATTTCAGCCTCGGCGATGCGGCGCTGACCGCCAGAATGCCGCCGCAGCTTCGCCCGGCGCCGAACGAGGAGCTTAAGATCGGGCTCGATCCGTCCAAGGTTCATCTTTTCGACGCCGCGACGGAGCGCTCTATCCACTGATTGCCGGGCGTGGAAACGCTGCGGCCAACGGGTTTAATAACGGGAGGAACACATGAAATTCAAAGCTATAACCAGGGCAGCGCTCTGCGCAACCATGCTCACTTTCTCGGGACAGGCCTTTGCCGATGCCGAACTGAAAGTTTTCGTTTCCAGCCAGCATCAGCCGGATGTCTGGCGCAAGGCGCTCGATCAATATGAGGCGAAGACGCCGGGCGTGAAGGTTGTCATCGAGACAGGCGGCAACACCTCGGAAATGCAGGCGCAATATCTCAACACCGTGATGTCGGCGAAGGATTCCAGCCTCGACGTGCTGATGCTCGACGTCATCCGTCCGGCGCAATTCGCCACCGCCGGCTGGACCAGCGATTTCTCCGGCAAGGACATGTCCGCCTATCTGCCGACCTATGCCGAAGCCAACACCGTTGACGGCAAGATCGTGGCATTGCCCGCCTTCGCCGACTCCATGTTCCTTTATTACCGCAAGGACCTGCTGGACAAATATGGCATTCAGCCGCCAACCACCTGGGACGAGCTGAAGGAAGCATCCAAGAAGGTGATGGAGGGTGAAAAGAACCCCGAGCTTCAGGGCCTGTCCTTCCAGGGCAAGGCGATCGAAGGCGCGGTCTGCACCTTCCTCCTGCCCTATTGGAGCGAAGGCAAGTCGCTGGTCGAAAACGGCAAGCTGAACTTCGATAACCAGGCGGCCGTGGATTCGCTGAAGCTCTGGAAGAGCTTTGTCGATGAAGGCATTTCCAAGAAGAACATTTCCGAAGTCGCGACCGACGACACCCGCAAGGAATTCCAGGCTGGCAAGGTTCTCTTCGCCGTCAACTGGTCCTACGCCTGGACGCATTTCCAGGGCAAGGAATCGCAGGTGAACGACAAGGTTGGCGTCGCCCGCCTGCCGGCCGTCAAGGGCGGCGAGCAGACAACCTGCCTCGGCGGCTGGGAATTCGGCGTTTCCGCCTATTCCAAACAGCAGGATGAAGCCAAGAAGCTGGTGGAATATCTCTCCGGTCAGGATGTGTCGAAGTTCATGGCCATCAACGCCACGCTGCTGCCGACCTATGCCGCGCTTTACAAGGATGCCGACGTGACCAAGGCAATCCCGTGGTTCGCCGATGCCCTGCCCGTGGTTGAAACCGCCAAGGCCCGTCCCGTGACGCCGCGTTACAACGAGGTCAGCGAGACGATCCGCACCACCGTCAACGGCGTACTTGCCGGTGTCATGACGCCGGAAGACGGCGCAAAGCAGATGGAAAGCCGTCTGCGGCGCGTTCTGCGCTAAGCTTCAAGGCCGGAAAGCGGCATGGTTTCATGCCCTTTCCGGCTGCTTCGACGGACAGGAATAAACGCGCCCGGGCGGTGCGATAAACGGGCCGGATATGAACCGGTCCGATCGGGAGACGATGACGTGAATCCAGTTGCGGGAGTGGCAGGTGTGACAATGCCGGAAAGAACCATGGTCCGGGTGGACGAAAAGCAGCTGCCGCGCTGGACGCGGTGGCTCGATCTCGGCGACCGGTCGCTTGCCGTGCTTCTGCTGGCGCCTGCCGCCATTCTTCTGTCGCTCATCATCGTCTATCCGGTGGCGCGGCTTGTTTATACCTCGTTTTTCAGCCTGTCGCTGACATCGGGCCTGCCGGCGGAATTCATCGGCTTTGAAAACTACACGGCGATGTTCGATGACCCGATCTTCTGGGAAACGACCTGGAACACGGTTCTGATAACGCTGATTACCGTGCCCGGCGCGCTATTCATGGGCCTCGGCCTCGCGCTGCTTGCCAATCTGCCCTTTTCCATGCAATGGCCGATGCGCCTGTCGCTGCTCATCCCCTGGGCGCTGCCGCTCTCCTTTGCCGGCCTGATCTTTGCGTGGTTCTTCCATTACGAGTATGGCGTGGTCAATGATGTGCTGAACCGGCTGGGCTTTGAAGGTGTCATCTGGTTCAACTCCCCCAACTGGGCGTTCGCGGCCATCTGCCTGACGATCATCTGGAAGACATCCTCTTTCATGGCGCTGATGATCCTTGCCGGCCTGCAGACCATTCCCCGCTCGCTCTACGAGGCGGCGGATGTGGATGGCGCCGGTAAAATCCGGCAGTTCTTCGAAATCACCCTGCCGCTTCTCAAGCCCTCGATCGTCGTCGCCCTCATCTTCCGCACGATCACGGCGCTGCAGACCTTTGATATTCCTTACATGATGACCGGCGGTGGCCCCGGCACATCCACCACGACGCTTGCCATGTACATTCACCAGAACACCGTTTCCTTCCTCGATCTCGGTTACGGTTCGGCGCTCGCTGTCATGATGTTTGCGCTCTCCATGTGCGTCACCGCCGTTTATCTCCGCATCATCAGGACGAAGGACTGATCCCATGAGCACCGTTGCAAATTCCGGTCTGTCCTCGTTCTTTTCCGGCAAGCCGCTGCGCTTCATCGCGGCCTCCATCCTTCTGGTCAACGGCCTGTTTCCGGCAATCTGGATCCTCTTCACCTCGCTGAAGACGGAAGCGGAACTGACGGCGAAGCCGATCACCTGGTTTCCGCACGCGCCCACGCTGGCCAACTACATGCAGGCCTTTTCCGATCAGCCGCTGCACCTCTTCCTGTTCAACAGCTTCATGGTGGCGCTGCTTTCGACCGCACTCACCATCCTGATTTCGGTGCTGGCGGCTTACGCGCTGGCGCGGCTCAACCTCAAATACCGGGCGCTGATCCTGTCGCTCATCATCGCCGTTTCCACCTTTCCGCTGGTGACCCTGCTGGTGCCGCTGTTCGAAATCATGCGGGCGCTGAACCTGCTCAACAGCTGGACGGCGCTTATCCTGCCCTACACCGTGCTTTCGCTGCCGGTCTGCACGCTGATGCTGGTCTCCTTCTTCGAAAGCATTCCGCGCGATCTCGAAAACGCCGCCATGATCGATGGCTGCACCCGCATCGGCGCGCTGTTCAAGGTGGTCGTGCCGCTCTGCGCACCGGGCGTCTTTACCGCCGGCATTCTTGCCTTCGTTAATGCCTGGGATGAATTCCTGCTGGCGCTTTCCTTCAATTCCAATCCGGCCCTCCGCACCCTGCCCGTCGGCATCCAGCTTTATCAGGGCGAGTTCGCTTTCCCCTGGCCGGTCATTTCGGCGGCGCTGGTGGTTGGCATCGTGCCGGTCGCGATCCTGATCGTCATCTTTCAGGAACGGGTTGTCTCCGGCCTCACCGCCGGCGGCCTCAAGGGCTAAACAGGTACAGTCATGCATTTCGAAAAGACCAAAGACGGCTTCACGCTCGCAATCGGCGGCCGCACCATCCTTGCCCATTCGCCAGACAACCCCGCCTTCTTCGCCGGTTCTGGCCGCGAGCGGATGGATATGTATCGCGGCAATTTCGACATAGAGGACTATGTCATCGAGCGGACCGCCCTGTGCCACGCCGAGTTGAATGGCGACAGCGTCACGCTTTCCTCCGCGCCCGGACAGGCCACTCGCCTGCGCCTGACGCTGGACGGCAACGCCATCAGGCTGACGGCTCTGGATGAAACCATCAACCGCCTGTGGCTGCGCATCGTCGCGGAAACGGATGAGCACGTCTGGGGCGGCGGCGAGCAGATGTCCTATCTCGACATGCGCGGCCGGCGTTTCCCGCTCTGGACTTCTGAACCCGGCGTCGGCCGTGACAAGACCTCGGAGATCACCTTCAAGGCCGATGTGAGCGGCAAGGCGGGTGGTGATTATTACAACACCAACTACCCGCAGCCGACGTATCTCTCGTCGCGCAAATACGCCCTGCATGTGGAAACGAGCGCCTATTCGGTGTTCGATTTCCGCAACGGCGATTTCCACGAAATCGAAATATGGGCGATCCCGGAAAAGATCGAGTTCTTCGCCGGCGATGCCTTCACCGATATCGTCTCCGCCCTGTCGCTGCGGTTCGGACGCCAGCCGGAACTGCCGGAATGGGTCTATAACGGCGCGATCATCGGATTAAAGGACGGCGTCAACTCCTTTGCCCGGCTGGAGAAAATCCGTGCGGCCGGAACGAAGGTTTCCGGCCTCTGGTGCGAGGACTGGGTGGGCCTGCGCCAGACATCGTTCGGCGCGCGCCTCTTCTGGGACTGGCAGGCCAATGACACCCGCTACCCACATCTGCGCCAGAAGATCGCCGAGCTGGCCGATCACGACATTCGTTTCCTGGGCTATGTGAACCCCTATCTCTGCGTTGACGGCCCGCTGTTCCCGGCCGCCGAAGAAGCCGGTTATTTCGCAACTGGCGCGGACGGCAAGACGGCGCTGGTGGATTTCGGCGAATTCGACTGCGGCGTTGTCGATTTCACCAATCCGGCCGCCGCCGAGTGGTTTGCCGAAGAGATCATCGGCAAGAACATGCTGGATTTCGGCCTTTCCGGCTGGATGGCCGATTTTGGCGAATATCTGCCGATCGACATCAACCTCTCCAACGGCGTCGATGCCAAGCTGATGCATAATGCCTGGCCCACCCTCTGGGCCGAGGTTAACGCGAAGGCCGTCGAAAGCCGGGGCAAGACGGGTGAAGCGCTATTCTTCATGCGCGCAGGCTTCACCGGTGTGCAGGCCCATTGCCCGCTGATCTGGGGCGGCGACCAGTCGGTCGATTTCTCCCGCCACGACGGGCTTGTCACCGTCATCTGCGGCGCGCTCTCTTCCGGCCTGATGGGCAACGCCTATCACCATTCCGATATTGGCGGTTACACCAGCCTGTTCGGCAATGTCCGGACAGCGGAACTCATCATGCGCTGGACGGAAATGGCCGCCTTCACGCCTGTCATGCGCACCCATGAGGGCAATCGCCCGCGCGACAATCTCCAGATCGATCAGGACGAAACGGTTCTCGCCCATTTCGCCCGCATGACGGCAATTTACGTTGCGCTCGCCCCCTATCTGAAATCGCTTTCCGCAGAGGCGGCTGAGACAGGCTTGCCGGTGCAACGCCCGCTTTTCCTGCATTTCGAGGATGACCGGCAGACCTACGCCATTCAGGACTGCTATCTCTATGGAGCCGACATGCTGGTTGCGCCGGTCTGGAAAGCGGGCGAAACGCAGCGCAAGCTTCATCTTCCGGGCAATGGCGAATGGGTGCACCTGTGGAGCGGCGCGCGCCATCCCGGCGGACGCGAAGTCACCATCGAAGCGCCGCTCGGCCAGCCGGCGGTTTTCTATCGTGCCGATAGCCGACATATCGCCCTGTTTGAACAGCTTCGCAGCATCTGAGCCGTTGACAGCCAGCTAAAAAAGCGACAGTTTCCCACGCATTCCGAGGGGAGCACCGAACGGTGCTGAGATGGCGATGAGCCGGACCCTTGAACCTGATCCGGGTCATGCCGGCGTAGGAACGGAAACTGTCGCACCCTTCAGGCGCTGCCCTTTCTCTTCTCCGCTTGGCCATGATCTCCGTGATTGTCACATCTGGAGACTGAATGATGATGCTGAAACCTTCTGTCCTTCGCACATGGTGCGTTTGCGTCTGAGGTCCGGCTCATGCGTGCCACCCATGCATTGAACGGTATCGGTCTCCTGCTGCTTCTGTGGCAGGCAGGCACATGGCTGTTTGCGCCGCCACGCTATATCCTGCCGTCGCCCGCCGATGTCGCCGCCGCCTTCTGGCGTCAGCCCGGCTTCCTGTTCGGGCAGGCCATGGTAACGCTTGGCGAAATGGCGCTTGGGCTAGCGGCCGGTGTTACGGCTGGCATCCTCGTCGCCTTCACCATCGCCGCTATCCCGCGTCTTGGCCGCCTCGTCTGGCCCATGGTTCTGGTGCTCCAGGCCTTCCCGGTCTTCGTGCTCGCGCCCATTCTCGTGCTCTGGTTCGGTTTCGGCATGGCCTCGAAAGTGGTGATGACGGCGATCATCATCTTCTTCCCCGTCGCCTCCTCCTTCACCGATGGCCTTAACCGCACGGATCGCGCCATTCTCGACGCCGCCTCGCTGACGGAGGCAAGCCACTGGCAGATCCTCACCCGGCTGCGCGTGCCGCTGGCGCTGCCATCGCTTATTTCCGGGCTGAGGGTCGCCGCCCCGCTCGCCCCGCTGGGCGCCGTCATCGGCGAATGGGTGGGAGCTTCGGCGGGGCTCGGTTTCGTCATGATCCAGTCCAATGCCCGCATGCAGACTGACACCATGTTTGCCGCCATGGCCATTCTTGCCGTCATGGCGGTGCTGCTGCGGCTCATCGTCGACCGGGCGACCGCCAATCTGGCCCCCTGGGCCAAAGAAACAGAATATACCATTCCTCTCAGATATTTACGGAGACTTTCGGCACCATGAAACGAACGCTTCTTTCCCTCATCGTCGCGGCAGCAGGCGCATTTGCTCCCATGCAATCACAGGCAGCCGACAAGCTTACCGTATTGCTCGAATGGTTCGTGAACCCCGATCATGCGCCGATGGTGATCGCCAGGGAACGTGGCCTGTTTGCCGACGCCGGGCTGGAGGTGGAACTGGTGCCGCCGGCCGACCCTTCCGCCGTGCCGCGTCTCGTCTCGGCAAAACAGGCCGATATCGGCGTGCATTACCAGCCGAACCTCTATCTCGATCACGATGCCGGCCTGCCGCTCGTGCGTTTCGGCACACTGGTGGAAACTCCGCTGAACACCGTCACGGTTCTCGCGGATGGGCCGATCAAGAGCCTGAAGGACCTGAAGGGCAAGAAGGTCGGTTTTTCCGTTTCCGGTTTTGAAGATGCGATGCTTAAGCGCATGCTGGAAAAGGACGGCCTGACGAAGGATGACGTCGAACTCATCAACGTCAATTTCTCGCTCTCGCCATCGCTGATCGCCGGCAAGGTGGATGCAACGCTCGGCGGTTTCCGCAATTTCGAACTGACGCAGATGAAGCTCGAAGGCCATGAGGGCCGCTCCTTCTTCCCGGAAGAACATGGTGTGCCGGCCTATGACGAGCTGATCTTCGTCACCCATCGCGATCTCGCAAAAGACAACCGCCTGCCGCGTTTCCTCTCTGCCGTGGAGCAGGCCGCGATCTTCATCACCAATCACCCGCAGGACTCCTGGCAGCTTTTCATCAAAGCCTATCCGAACCTTGACGATGCGCTGAACAAGCAGGCCTTCTTCGACACGCTACCGCGTTTCGCCAAACGTCCCGCCGCTCTCGACCGCGCGCGCTACGACCGCTTCGGCGCCTTCATGCAGGAGATGCAGCTGATCAAGCAGGCACCGAAGGCAGACGATATCGCCGTGGAGCTGCAGCAGCCATGACGACGAATTTCCCGACAGCGGCAAAAGCCGCCGAGATTCTGGAGCGGGTGCGCAAGACGCGCCCGCGCGTACACTGCCTGATGAACACCGTGGTGCAGAAATTCACCGCCGACGGCATCACCGTCGTCGGCGGCATTCCCTCGATGACCACCTCGCTCGAGGAAATCGAGAGCTTCGTCACCAAGGCGGATGCATTGACCGTCAATCTCGGCACGCTGGATGCCGAGCGGCGCAAGGTCATCCGGCTGGCGATCGAGATCGTCAATGCATCCGGCAAGCCGTGGATCGTCGACCCCGTCCATTGCGATTATTCGCCATCCCGTCTGGAGTTTGCCCGCGAACTCATCGCACTTTCCCCGACGATCGTGCGCGGTAACCGCGCCGAAATGAGCCTGATCGGCGATGTGCCCGACGCGGTGCGGATCGAAACAGGGCCGGTCGATCATCTCCGCGACACGACCCGTGGCGTCAGGATCGTCAACGGTCATCCATGGATGGCAAAGGTCACCGGCACCGGTTGCCTCTCGGGCGGCATCATCGCCGCTTTCATGGCCGTGGAGAAAGATGCGCTGGCGGCGGCGTCCTCCGCCCTTGCCGTGACAGGGGTTTCCGCCGAGTTAGCTGCGAAACAGGCCAGAGGCCCCGGCACCTTCGAACCGGCATTTCTGGATGCGCTTTCCGAAATTTCAGGGGAAGACATCATCAACCACGCGAGGATAGAGCATGAACAAGGTTGATTACCGCCTCAACGCATTGGTCGATGCCAGTCTTGCCGATGTCGCGCCCTTACCCGAGCTTGCTTTGGCGGCCGCACTCAACGGTGCGACCATTCTGCAATATCGTGACAAGCACGGCTCGACGCGGGAGATGATCGACAACGCCCGCGCCATTCATGAGGCCATCGCCGGCACCGGTGTCCCGCTTGTTATCAACGACCGCGTCGATGTGGCGCTCGCCTCCGGCGCTGATGGCGTGCATCTCGGTGCCGATGACATGGATGCGAAGACCGCACGGCGCATTCTCGGCGAAAAGGCGATCATCGGCCTCACCGTCAAGAACCGCGCCGATGCCGAGCGAGCGGCCTCCATGCCTGCCGATTACGCCTGCATTGGCGGCGTGTTCGAAACGGTTTCCAAGGTGAACCCGGACAAGCCGGTCGGTATCGATGGTTTTGCGACGCTTCGCGCCCTGCTGCGCGAATGGCGGCCGGATATGCCTGTCGGCGCCATCGCCGGTATCGACCTTGCCCGTGTACCGTCAGTCATCGCCGCCGGCGCGGATGGTGTCGCGGTTATTTCCGCCATCTTCCGGGCAGGCGATATTGACAGCGCAACCAAGGGCTTCCGCTCTGCAATTGACGCGGCGCTGAAAGCGAGACAGCCATGACATCCATTGCATTGACCATTGCCGGCTCCGACAGCGGCGGCGGTGCCGGCATTCAGGCCGACATCAAGACCTTCTCCGCTGTCGGCGTCTATGCCGCCAGCGTCATCACCGCCATCACCGCCCAGAACACCAGGGGCGTGACGGCGGTGGAGGATATTTCAGTGGCCACCATCGTTGCCCAGATGGACGCGGTTTTTTCCGATCTCGCCGTCAATGCAGTGAAGATCGGCATGGTCTCACGCATCGAAACCATCGCCGCCATCGCGCAACGGCTGCGGCGGCAATCGCAACCGGTGGTGCTTGATCCCGTGATGGTGGCGACATCAGGCGACCGGCTGCTGCATGAGGACGCCATCGAGACATTGCGGCGGGAGCTTTTGCCGCTCGCGGCCGTCGTCACGCCAAACCTGCCCGAAGCGGCGCTGCTGACCGGCACGCCGATGGCGGAGGCGCAGACGGACATCAACCGCCAGGCCGAGACGATCCTCAAGGCCGGTGCAAAAGCCGTACTCATCAAGGGCGGCCATGGCGATGGGCCTGAGAGCACGGATTATCTGTTTGCTGATGGCACCATGCTGGCGCTTGCCGCGCCGCGGGTGGACACGAAGAACGACCACGGCACCGGCTGCACGCTGGCGGCGGCGATTACGGCCCACGTTGCCAGGGGTTGTGAGCTGCGGGAGGCGGTCGGGCTTTCGAAGGAATATCTGAATGGGGCGCTCGATGCCGGGCGGGGGCTTGCTGTCGGGAATGGGCGGGGGCCGGTGCATCATTTTTATCGGTGGTGGGGGTAGCAACGCGAAGGTGGCGCGTGGGGCTTACCCCCCTCTGTCCTGCCGGACATCTCCCCCACAAGGAGGGAGATCGACCCGAGGCGAGGTCTCTCCCATCTCAACGTTGAGATTGAAGTGGCGGTAAAGCGTCTTGCCGATCTCCCCCCTTGTGGGGGAGATGTCCGGCAGGACAGAGGGGGGTAAGCCCCGACCTCGACACTACCTCGCCTTCGGCGTCGCCAACACATTCCGGATCGCAAAACTCGAGTGAATCCGCGAAACCCCCGGCAGTTTCGACAGAATCTCCTTGTGAATCCGCTCGAAATCCCCCGCACTTTCCGCCTCACAGCGCAGGAAATAATCCGAGCCGCCGGTCATCAGGTAACATTCGCGGATTTCCGGATACCGCCGCACCGCATTCTCAAACCGGTTGAGAAAATCCTCCGTCTGGCGGTCGAGCGTGATCTGCACGATGACCGAGATGACCTCTCCGCCCGCAAGGCCGCTGGTCAGCGCCGTATATCCGCGGATAATGCCCTCCCGTTCGAGAATATCGACCCGGCGCAGACAGGCCGAGGCCGAAAGCCCGACTTCCGCGGCCAGCTTCGCATTGCTGATACGGGCGTTGAGCCGAAGCAGGCGGATGATGTGGCGGTCGGTCGCATCAAGTGACGACATAGAAAATTCCAATCAGACAAAGAAAATTGCGCCATTTTGAATTCTATCGCATTTCCTTCGAACAATCGCCAAGAAATTCGATAATCGTTGCAATACTCTCATGGGATAAAAATGAGGGTGAACGACCATGGACATGCAGATCAGCCGCCAGCAGGCAGCCGGTGGTGCAAGCGGCCATCTGAGCATCGATCTCGGCGCATTACGCGACAATTACCTGACCCTTGCGGCCATGGCCCCCGCATCGCAGACGGCAGCGGTCGTCAAGGCGGACGCTTATGGCCTCGGCGCTGATATCGTCTCGCAAACCCTGTTCGACGCAGGCTGTCGCAATTTCTTTGTCGCCCATATCGATGAGGCGCTGGCGCTGCGCCTACGTCTTTCGGCGGAAGCGCGGATCTTCGTGCTCAACGGGCTTCAGCCCGGCAACGAAACCTCCTGCGCCGCCATGGCCGTCACGCCGGTTCTGAACTCGCTGGAGCAGATTGCGCAATGGGCGGCCCATGCGAAAAAGCTTGGCAGGACGCTCACCGCCGCAGTGCAGATCGATACCGGCATGTGCCGTCTTGGCCTCTCCCCCGAAGAGCTTGAAATCCTGGCCACCCGGCCGGCATTGCTCGATGGTATCGACATCGCCTTCGTGATGAGCCACCTCGCCTGCGCCGACGAGCCGGACCATGCCTCCAATGCCGCGCAGCTTTCCGTGATGTGCAAGGCCGCGATCGCCTTTCCTGACGCACCTGTCTGTTTTTCGAATTCCGGTGGCATCTTTCTGGGCCATGATTACCATAATCACCTGCTGCGCCCCGGCATCGCGCTCTATGGCGGCGCGCCCTCCGTTGCCCGCCCGAACCCGATGAAGCCGGTCGTGCGTCTCGATCTCGCCGTCATCCAGACACGCACCGTGTCCGCCGGCTCGCTGGTCGGTTATGGCGGCTCCTTCGAAGCCGCAGGTCCCACACGTCTTGCAACAATCGCCGCCGGTTATGCCGATGGCCTGCCACGCTCGCTCAGTAATCGCGGGGCAGCGTGGTACAATGGAATTCGCCTGCCAATTGCCGGGCGCGTTTCGATGGACAGTATCATTCTCGACATATCCGCCCTGCCCGAGGGAACATTAACCCAGGGCAGCCTCGTTCAGATGATAGGGCCTGAACAGACACTGGAAGACATCGCCGAGGATGCGGGCACGATTGCCTATGAAATCCTGACCGGCCTCGGACGCCGTTACCGCCGCAGCTATATTCAGCCGGGAGAAACCCCGGCAGCCGCTTCAACATCAGTCAGTAACAAGTGAGACGATCATGAACGTCACTATCCTCGGAGCCGGCGTTGTCGGCGTGACATCCGCCTGGTACCTGGCCAAAGCCGGACACAAGGTGACGGTGATCGACCGCCAGCCGGCCGCGGCGCTGGAAACCAGCTTCGCCAATGCCGGTGAGGTCTCCCCCGGCTACTCCTCGCCATGGGCAGCGCCAGGCATTCCGATGAAGGCGATGAAATGGCTGTTCATGAAACATGCCCCCCTCATCATCCGCCCGACGGCCGATCCGGCGGCGTGGCGCTGGATGAGCCAGATGCTGCGCAACTGCACCTCGGCGCGTTATGCCATCAACAAAAGCCGCATGGTGCGCGTCGCCGAATATAGCCGCGATTGCCTGATGGCGCTGCGCGACGAGACCGGCATCCAATATGACCAGCGCATGCAGGGCACGCTTGAGGTCTTCCGCACCCAGAAGCAGTTCGATGCCATCGGCAAGGATGTCGACGTGCTGACCGCCGGCGGTGTACCCTTCGAAATTCTCGACCGCGACGGCTGCGCTGCCATTGAGCCCGGTCTGGCGCCCGCCAAGGAGAAGATCGTCGGTGGCCTGCGCCTGCCCGGCGACGAGACTGGCGACTGCTTCATGTTCACCACCGAGCTCGCCCGCATGGCGGAAGAAGCCGGTGTTACCTTCATCTATGATACCGGCATCATGCGTCCTGTAGTTGAAGCCGGCCGCATCAAGGCCGTGGAAACCACCAAGGGTCTGGTGGAAGCCGATGTTTTCGTCGCTGCACTTGGCAGCTATTCTCCGCAATTCGTGCGCCAGCTCGGCCTTAACCTGCCGGTTTATCCGGTCAAGGGTTACTCCATCACCGTTCCGGTCGTGAAGGAGGAGCGCGCACCCGTCTCCACCGTGATGGACGAGGCCTACAAGGTGGCGATCACCCGGCTGGGTTCGCGCATCCGCGTCGGCGGCATGGCAGAGATCGCCGGTTTCAGCAAGGATCTGCCGGCCGCGCGGCAGGGAACGCTGACCCATTCAGTGGAAGACCTGTTCGGTGGCGCGGGGGATCAGAGCCAGGCGAAATTCTGGTCTGGCCTGCGCCCGATGACACCGGATGGTACGCCAGTCATCGGCGCTACCCGCTACAGCAATCTTTACCTCAACACCGGCCACGGCACGCTTGGCTGGACCATGTCCTGCGGTTCCGCCCGCGTACTTGCCGATCTCATCAGCGGGACCAAGCCGGAGATCGACACGCACGATCTGGCGATCAGCCGTTACGCCGCATGATCAACGCTTGCCGCGCCGCCACCTGGCGGCGCGGCTTGCGAAAATCGGGCCGGCCCGCGCGAATTTTGGCCGTCAACACGCCACAATTCATTCAGCGCCCGTTCAGCAGCAGCGCTATATTTCTTTAACCATCGAATTTGCAACTGGCAGCGCCCCTGCCGTCTGGATGGAAGAAGACCATGTCGTCCTTTGCAGCTAAAACCGTTCTGGCCGTCGCCGTTGCCGCAGCGACCATCGTTCCTTTCAACACCGCGTCTGCCGACGACTGGGGCCGCCGTGACCGCCGCGACGCCGCCATTCTGGGTGGCGTACTCGGCCTTGCTGCCGGTGTTGCCGTCGGCTCCGCCCTTTCCCGCCCGGCGCCTGTTGACGATGAGCGCGTCTACATCGACCCGCCGCGCCGTTACGAGCCGAGCTATGTCTATGACGAGCCGGATTACCAGGAATACCGTCCGGCCCCCGTCTACCGCCCCGCTCCCGTCTATCGTCCGGCACCGGTCTATCGCCCGCAGCCGGTTTATGACAGCCGCCCGGTCTATGGCCAGCGCGCCACCTATCGCACCATCGAGCCGTGGACCAACGCCTGGTATGACTATTGCTCGCAGCGTTACCGCAGCTTCAACACCCGCACCGGCACCTATACGGATTATGACGGCCAGCGTCATTTCTGCGTCGCGGGCTAATAGCGCCAGCGGCTTCCAGCAGGAGCGACAGCAGAAAAGCTGAGCGTCATACTGGCGAGCGCGCCAATGCCTCCTCCGTCATCCTCGCCCTTGAGGCGAGGATCCACACTTTCGAGCTCCGATGGATCCTCGCCTCAGGGGCGAGGATGACCCGAGTGTGGGAAACCCGTCCAAAGCGTTGCGGCTCTTTCAAGCCCCCCTCAGTTCTTCACATAATCCGCCCGGTTGATGCCGTGGCGTTGCAGCTTGTCATAAAACGTCTTGCGGGCAATGCCGAGCGTTGCAATTGTCTCCGCCACATCCCCATTCGACTGTTCCAGCGTTTCGCGAATGATCCGCGCCTCGATTGCATCCATGCGCTCGGGCAAGGTGCCGGATGCGGGTATGGTGGCCTGTGCAACAGGTGCAACGGCCGCTTCGGTCTCCAACCCCAGAACCACCCTTTCGGCGAAATGCCCGAGTTCGCGCACATTGCCCGGCCAGTCATGTTCCTGAAGCCGACGGGAAATGCCGGCGCTGATCTGCGGCACGGGCATGTTGAAGCGATTGGCGGCCTTGGTGACGAAGTGGGAAAACAGCAGCGGAATATCCGCCCTACGTTCCCGCAGCGGCGGTATCGACAGCGTCACCACATTCAGCCGGTAATAAAGGTCCTCGCGAAAGGTGCCGCGCTCGGCGGGATCGCCAAGATCGACCTTGGCCGCCGCCACCACGCGGATATCGACCGGCCGTTCCTCGTTTGAACCCAGCGGCGACACCTCGCGCATTTCCAGCACGCGCAGCATCTTCACCTGCACGGCAAGCGGCATGCTTTCAATCTCGTCCAGAAACAGCGTGCCGCCGCTGGAATGTTCGATACGGCCGACACGTTTCTTCTGCGCGCCGGTGAAGGCGCCGGGCTCATGGCCAAAAAGCTCGCTTTCGATCACCGTTTCCGGCAGTGCGCCGCAATTCAGCGCCACGAAATTCCCCCGCGAGCGCTTCTTGCTCCAGCGGTGCAGCGCCGTCGCCACCACTTCCTTGCCGCTGCCTGTCTCACCCGCCACCAGCACATCCACATCCGTATCGGCAATGTGCCTAAGCGTGGTACGCAGCCGCTCCATGGCCGGCGTCTGGCCGATCAGCGGCAGATCGTCTTCCGCCTGCCCGGCAGCGCGGCGAAGCGCGCGGTTTTCCAGCACGAGGCGGCGCTTTTCCAGGGCACGGCGGGCACTCTCCACCATGCGTTCGGCCGGAAAGGGCTTGGCGATGAAATCATAGGCGCCGTTATGAAGCGCATCGACCGCCATCGGCACATCGCCATGGCCGGTGATGAGGATGACAGGCAGATCGGCATCGATCTTGCGGACATGGTCGAAGAATTCGAGGCCGGTCATGCCCGGCATGCGCACATCCGTGATGACGATGCCGTCGAAATCCTCGTTCAGCGCCGCAAGCGCCTGTTCGGCGCGGGAAAAGGAGGTGACCGGCAATCCGTCGAGTTCCAGCGTCTGCACCATCGCCTTGCGCAGCTGCGAGTCGTCATCCACCAGGAATATGGTTCCATCCACCGTCATGTCATGCTCGCTTCAGATATACGGAAAAAGCCGTGCCCGCCCCGCTGCTCGTCACCTCGATACGTCCGCCATAATCCGAGGCAATATCGTTGGAGATGACGAGGCCAAGGCCGAGGCCGCTTTCCTTTGAGGTGTTGAAGGGCGAAAACAGCTGGGCGCGGATGGCCTCGGGAATACCCCCGCCATTGTCGCTGACCGAAAGCACGACCATATCGCCCTCCTCGCGCACGCGCACTTCCACGCGGGCAGAGCCAATCTCTTCCGTGGCTTCCAGCGCGTTTTGCAGAAGGTTGATGAGGATCTGCTCCAGCCGGATACGACTGCCGAGCACCTTCAAATCCTGATCCGGAAGCGCGATATCCAGCGCATCCATCTGCCCGGAAAAACGGCTGCGCAGCAGCATGACCGCGCCTTCAATGACCAGTTTGAGGCTGACCGGCTCGGCGGCGGTGCGGCCCTTGCGTGCCAATATCTTCAGGTCACCGGTAATCGTGCCGATGCGCTCGGTCAGCGCGGCGATGTTTTCGAGATTTTCGGTCGCCTCGGACAAACGGTCGCGTTTCAGCAGGGTGCGGGCATTGTCGGCAAAGGCGCGGATCGTCGCCACGGGCTGGTTGATTTCATGCGCCACACCCGCCGCCACCTGGCCCAGAATCGAAAGGCGGTTGGCCTGCACCAGCTCATGCTGCACATTGCGCAACTCGCCCGTTGTCTTTTCATGCAAAGCGATTTCCGCCTGCAGATGGTCACGGGTCTTCGTCAGGTCGCGGGTTCGCTCCTGCACCTTCATTTCCAGCTCCGTGCGGGCGCGCTGCTCCTCTTCCTTTTCCTTGAGCGTCTTGTGTCGGCGCCACAGCCACAGGGCCGAAAGACCCATCAGCGGCATCAGCGTCGCCAGCGCCACCACCCGGCCCTCGCGGATGGCGGCGTTCAGCGCCGGCGCTACGGGTTGCAGGTAATGCAGGGTCCATGTGGTCGTCGGCACCGGCGTTTCCAGCCGCAGATAATCGCCGCGCTCCCGCCCCGGCTCATCGACATGGATCAGCGGAACATCATCGCCCGATGAGCGGGCCGGCCGGAACGGCAGGGTCGCCAGCGTCTCATTGCCGAATTGCAGGCTTTCGGAAATCACCTTTCGCCGCGCTTCATCAATCGGCGCAACGGTCTTGAAGCGCCATTCCGGCACGCTCGTCATCAGCACGACACCGTTTCTGTCGACCACATAAACCGGCTTGCCGCCAATGTTCCAGTCCGATTCCAGACGATTGAACTCCACCTTGGCGATGACAACACCAAGCGGCCGCCCGTTCGCGGCATCGATGCGGCGGGAAATATAAAGACCCGGCCGGCGGCTGACATTGCCGAGCGCGTAATGTTCGGACATGCCGGTCTTCATTGCCGCCTGAAAATATTCGCGGAATGCGTAGTTGGAGCCGACGAAGCTGTCCTCCTCCCGCCAGTTGCTGGAAGCGATGGTGAGACCGGTTGGCCCGGTCACATAGATGACCGACGACTGCGTGCCTTCAATCAGCCCCTCCAGCTTGCGGTTCAGCCGGTCAACTGCGACGGCGTCGCCGCCATCCAGCGCGGTGGAAAGATCGGGATCACCTGACAGAACCAGCGGAATGGCGCGCGGCCGCTCCAGCGCGACATTCAGGAGCGCAATCTTCAGTTCGGCATCGGTTGAGGCCTCGAAACCCGCCGTTCGCATTGCCTGATGACGGGCGAATTCATCGGCCACCAGCAGGGCACCAAGACTGACGAGCAGCCACAGGCCGGCCAGCGCCAGCCACTGCGCGCGACGTTTCGCCTGAGAATGAGGTGCCTGATCCTGATAGGTCATGCGCTAATTGTGCGGATTTACACACAGACCGCAAGAGAATTTGTCCGGAATTCCGCACAAATGCCCGTGAGCCGGCAAAGCACCAATAAAAAGTACTTTTTAAATCAGGCAGTTACGACAAATAAGCAAGTCTGGCATGCGTATTGCACATGACTCCGCAATCGGCGCGAAGCCGTCAACGTCACGGCGATCCCGGGAGGCCAATAAAGGCAGGGTGAGGCCGAGGAGGAAAAAACATGATCGACAGCACAGCCGTGGCCGCAGGCCACGCCAAGCAGCCATTTTACAAGCACCTGTATTTCCAGGTTCTGGTCGCCATCATCGCCGGTATCGCGCTTGGCCATTTCTATCCGACCTTCGGTGAGCAGCTGAAGCCGCTCGGCGATGGCTTCATCCGCCTCGTCAAGATGATCATCGCTCCCGTCATCTTCCTTACCGTCGCAACCGGCATTGCCGGCATGAACGACATGAAGAAGGTTGGACGCGTGGCCGGCAAGGCCATGATCTACTTCCTGGTGTTCTCCACCCTCGCGCTCGTTGTCGGCCTCATCGTCGCCAATACCGTGCAGCCGGGTGCCGGCATGAACATCGATCCTTCGACGCTGGATGCCAAGGCCGTCGCGACCTACGCCGACAAGGCCCATGAGCAGACCATCACCGGCTTCCTGATGAACATCATCCCGACCACCATCGTCGGCGCATTTGCCAGTGGTGACATTCTGCAGGTGCTGTTCTTCTCGGTTCTGTTCGGCATCGCACTCGGCATCGTCGGCGAAAAGGGCAAGCCCGTCACCGATTTCATGCATGCCATGATGTATCCGATCTTCAAGCTGGTCGCGATCCTGATGAAGGCCGCCCCCATCGGCGCTTTCGGCGCCATGGCGTTCACCATCGGCAAATACGGCATCTCGTCCGTCACGAACCTTGCAATGCTGATCGGCACCTTCTACGTCACGTCGGCCCTGTTCGTGTTCGTGGTTCTCGGCGCCGTCTGCCGCTACAACGGCTTCTCCATCGTCGCGCTCATCCGCTACATCAAGGAAGAACTGCTGCTGGTTCTCGGCACCTCGTCTTCCGAAGCCGCCCTGCCGGGCCTGATGAGCAAGATGGAAAAGGCCGGCTGCAAGCGCTCCGTCGTCGGCCTCGTCATTCCCACCGGTTACTCCTTCAACCTTGACGGCACCAACATCTACATGACGCTGGCGGCCCTCTTCATTGCTCAGGCAACCGGTATCCACCTGTCCTTCGGTGAACAGATCCTGCTGCTGCTCGTTGCCATGCTCTCCTCCAAGGGCGCGGCCGGCATCACCGGCGCTGGCTTCATCACGCTCGCCGCAACGCTCTCCGTCGTGCCATCCGTTCCGGTTGCCGGCATGGCGCTGATCCTCGGTATCGACCGCTTCATGTCGGAATGCCGCGCGCTCACCAACTTCGTCGGTAACGCCGTCGCCACCATCGTCGTCGCCCGCTGGGAAGGTGAACTGGATCAGGACCAGCTTGCCCGCGTGCTCAGCGGCCAGGAAGAAATCTCCGGCATCGCCGATGTGGATACGGCACTGCCGGCATCGGTTCAGCCCGCCGAATAATACGACCTCCCAAGGTCCGGCCTGTCGCGGCTCCGTCCGGACAGGCTCTTACATGAAGGCCGGCGCATCATGATCGATGCGCCGGCCTTCCACGTTCAGATATAGTCGTGAAAACAGTTCTTATCGCCGGGCAGATGTTATAGAGCCAGACGGGAGCGAATGGATGAACGGAGTCGGCATCACATGAAGAACCTGTTTCTCGCCTGGCAATTCTGGGCACTGCTGTCAGCGGCTTTTGCGGCGCTCACCGCCATTTTTGCGAAGATCGGCATCGAAAACGTCAATTCCGATTTCGCCACCTTCATCCGCACCATCGTCATCCTCGCCGCCGCGGGCCTGATGGTTTACATCACCGGCAACTGGCAGCAGCCCTCCACCATTTCCGGGCGCACCTGGTTGTTCCTCGTGCTTTCAGGCCTGGCGACCGGCGCATCGTGGATATGTTATTTCCGGGCACTGAAAATCGGCGATGCCGCCCGCGTCGCCCCCATCGACAAGCTGAGCGTCGTCTTCGTCGCCGTCTTTGCGGTGCTGTTTCTCGGGGAAAGGCTGTCGTTGCCCAATTGGCTCGGCGTTGTCCTGATCGGCTGCGGCGCAGTGCTCGTGGCCTACAGGGGATAGAACGATGCCGGCCGGATGAACCGACCGGCAATATCTGCGGGAATCTTCAGCCGCGCGCGGCCGCGACCTTGTCGAGACCACGTTTCACACCAGCAAACAGCTCGTCCAGCTGCTCCGCCGTGATGATCAGCGGCGGGCAGAAGCAGATGGATTCGCCGATCGGCCGGGTGATGACACCCTCTTCCTCGATGGCCGCGGCAATAGCGAGCGTCGTATCGCCGGCCTTCAAGCCTTCCCATGGCTTCACTTCCAGCGCGCCAAGGAGACCGACGCCGCGCGAGGAATGAATGAGCGGATGATCGGCAAGCGCCTTCAGATGATCAAGAAATTTGCCCTCCAGCCGGGCGACATTGCCGACCAGATCACGCTCCTGAATGATCTTCAGGTTTTCCAGCCCCACCGCCGTCGCGACCGGATGACCGGAGGCGGTGTAACCATGGCCGAAGGAGCCGATCCGGTCGGACTCATCGGCAATCGGCTGGTAAAAACTGTCATTCATGATGATCGCCGAAAGCGGCATGTAGGACGACGAAATCTGCTTGGAAACGACAAGCACGTCCGGCTTGATGCCATAGGTCTCGCAGGCAAACATCTTGCCGGTGCGACCAAAACCGCAGATCACCTCATCCACGACAAGCAGAATGTCGTATTTCTTCAGGATCGCCTGCACGCCTTCCCAATATCCTTCCGGCGGCAGGAGAACCCCGCCGGCGCCCATCACCGGCTCGCCCCAGAAGGCGGCGACGGTTTCGGGGCCTTCGCGGAGGATCAGGTCCTCCAGCTCCTTCAGGATACGCACGGTGAAATCCGCTTCGCTTTCCCCATCCTTGCCGAAATGCACATAGGAGGGGCAAGCCGTATGCAGCATGCGGTCCAGCGGCAGATCGAAGCTCTCATGGTTGCGCGGCAGGCCGGTGATCGAGGCTGATGCGATGGTCACGCCATGGTAACCCTTGATGCGGCCGATGATCTTTTTCTTGTCTCGTCTGCCCAGCGCATTGGAGCGATACCACACCATCTTGGCGGCAAGATCATTCGCCTCGGAACCAGACGAGGTGAAGTGCACCTTCGACATCGGCACCGGCGAAAGCTCGATCAGCAATTCGGCGAGATCAACGGATGGGCCATGCGTCTTGTAGGAGAAGGTGTGGTAATAGGGCAGCTTCTGCATCTGCTTCGTTGCAGCATCCACCAGCCGCTGTTCGCCAAAACCAAGCGCCACCGACCACAGCCCCGCCATCGCCTCGATATAACGCTTGCCGCTGCTGTCGGTGACATAGATGCCCTCACCGCTTTCGATCACCAGACCGCCGGTCTTTTCGAATTTGCGCAGGTTGACGTTCGGGTGCATCTGATAGGCGATGTCGCGTGCCTCGACGGAATTCGGCAGGATGGTCATCGGTAAGGGCTCCGTTTCGGTTGGATTGGGCTGAGGCGTCAGACGTGCTGGCCGCCATTGATGTGAATTTCCGCGCCGTTAATGTAGCGCGACTGGTCCGAGCAGAGGAAATAGATGGTCTGCGCCACCTCCGCCGTGGTGCCCAGCCGGCCGAGCGGCACCTGGGCTTCTACCAGCTCCGCCGTTCCGGGAGAGAGGATGGCGGTGTTGATCTCGCCCGGCGCAATGGCATTGGCGCGCACGCCGCGCGGGCCGAATTCATGCGCCAGTTCCCGCGTCAGCGCCGCAAGCGCTGCCTTCGAGGTGGCATAGGCCACGCCGGCAAAAGGATGTACGCGCGAGCCGACAATCGAGGTGACATTGACGATAGAGCCTTTCGCGGCCTCCAATTCCGGCAAAAGCGCGCGGGCGAGCAATGCCGTGGAAACGAGGTTGACGTTGAGCACACGCGTCCAGATGTCAGCTGTGGTATCCGCCACACCAAGTCGGCTGCCGCCTTCGCCCTTCGGTGAAATACCGGCATTGTTGACGAGAGCCGCAAGTTTTCCTTCTGGCAGGCGCGAACGCACCTCGGCCGCCAGATCTTCAATGCCGGATAAGTCCTCAAGATCTGCCTGGATATGGCTCTCCCGCGCCGATGGCCAGCGGCACTCCTCCGAGAATGGTTGCCGCGATACGGTGAGGATTCTCCAGCCCTTCTCCTGAAACAGCTTGACGGTGGCATGTCCTATTCCACGGCTGGCGCCGGTCAGAAGCATAAAAGGAACTGCCATATGAGAACTCCCGTGCCATGCGGACCGTTGAGCCGATCGAACATTCAGCCCGCATGTTAGAGAGTTACAACCGGTGGACAAGGGCTTTTTTGTCGCGGCGCGCCGGCGGGAAAACCGCCACGGGCTAATCCCATTTGATGGGCGCCTTTCACCCGAAGGGAATATTTGAAGCCGGCCGTTTGCCCATAAAATGAAGTCTCCCGAATTTGTGATCTGTATTGGGAGGGGGCAAAAATGCGTATCGACATCATCGACACCGACGCCGGTTTCGAGGCGATCCGGCAAAACTGGGACGCGGTGTTCATGGCCGATCCCCATGCACGGCATTTCCTCTCCTGGGGCTGGCTCAGGGATTATATGCCACGCCGCAAGCGCTGGTTCATTCTGGCTCTGCGTGAACGCCCGGAAGGCTCGCCCTATGTGGCCTTTTTCCCGTTGCGCCTCGTCACCGAGCCGGACAAGAAAACCGGCCGCTTCCACGACAGCATCGTCATGGCCGGCAATGCAGCGGCGGATTACACCGGCTTCATCACCCTGCCGGACTATGAAAATCACGCCGTCGCCGGTTTCTGTTCCTACATTCGCCAGCAGAACTGGACCGAACTGAAGCTCGACTACCTCTCCGGCCCGCCGGAACGGCACAGTGCGATGGTCCGTGCGCTGCAGGGGCCACTCGTCATGTTTCGCGACAACATGCCGACCAACCCCTATAACATCAACAATTGCATCTGCCCGGTGGTCGCCCTGCCCGATACTTTCGACGGCTATCTCGACAGCCATATGAGCAGCCAGACCCGCCAGAAGCTCAGGCGCTTCCTGCGGAAAGTGGAGGGTGGCGATGAATATCGCATCACCTTCGCAACGAAAGAAACGATCAAACGGGACATGGATATCCTGTTCGACTTCTGGCGCATCCGCTGGGCGCCACACAAGGGCAAGGAACGCACGGAACTGCTGATCGGCGCAACACGGCAGATGCTGATGGATGTCTATATCCGAGGCGATCTGGAAGTGCCTGTCCTGTGGTTCGGCGACCAGCCGCTCGGTGCACTCGCCAACATCATCGACCGGCAGAAAAAGTCTGTGCTGTTCTACATCACCGGCCGCGACGAAAACTGGAAGACCCCCTCGCCCGGTCTTGTGCTGCACGGGCATTGCATCCGCAGAGCCATCGAGCAGGGTTTCAAAACCTATGACTTCCTGCGCGGTAATGAGCCCTATAAATATTTCTTCGGACCGGAAGAGCAGAAGCTCAGTTGCACGCTATTCCGCACCCGCTCGGGCGAAAATCTCGGCGGCACGCTGCATCCACGCAGTATCCGTTTCGTCTATGAACAGGGCCTCAAATTTTACAAGACCGGCAAAAAACCCGCCGCCAACATCGCCTTTGCCCAGGTGCTGGCGGCAGCAGCCGACCATTCCGGCGCGCAATTCGGTCTCGCCAACCTGTCTTTCGACCGGGGTGAGTTCCGGGAGGCGGAAATCGCCTTTCTGGCACTTCTTGCCAGCGGTCAGGACCCGGTTCTGCTGTGGATGCGCATCGGTGAAGCGCGGCTGGCGCAACAACATTATCACGAGGCATCAGAAGCTTTCCGGCAGGTGACCAATCGCGCGCCTTTCCACCGCGAGGCGCTTTATAAATGCGCCGTCGCCCTCATCGCCGCCGAAAGGGCGGTGGAAGGTGCCGAAATCCTCGACAGGCTGCAGCACTACCATTCGGACGACGCCGCGCATCTGGAATATGCCGAGAAAGCACGCGCGGCCCTTGCACGGCTGGAATTGGCCAAACCAAAGGCCGCTATGCCTGCCGATGTCATCACCCTAGCCGCCAAGCCCAAGACAACCGGCAAACGCTGGCACCCGCCAAAGGTTTTGCATTGAAGGCAATGATCTGTAAGTTGCGGCAGGAAAAACCGGCCGCAACCCGCAGGGATTTTTATGTTTCTGACCAACAAGGACATGCTCGATCTCATCGAGCTTCGCCATGATCTCCATCGCCATCCGGAAACCTCCGGCGAAGAAAAGGAAACAGCCCGACGCATCCGCGCTTTCCTCGAACAGGCAAAACCCGACCGGCTTTATGCCGATCTGGGTGGCCATGGCGTCGCGGCGGTCTATGACAGCGGCAAAAGCGGCCCGGCGATCCTGATCCGCTCGGAACTCGATGCCCTGCCCATCCACGAAAAAAGCGAGGCCGAATACCGTTCCGGCACCGACGGCAAGGGTCACCTTTGCGGCCATGACGGCCATTCGACCATCTTGACGGCGCTGGCGCTTGGCCTTTCCCGCAACCGACCGCAAACCGGCAGCGTCATTCTCCTTTACCAGCCGGCGGAAGAAACCGGCGCTGGGGCGGCAGCCGTCATCGCCGATCCGCGCTTTGGCGAGATAAAGCCGGATTACGCCTTTTCCCTCCACAATCTTCCAGGCCTGCCATTCGGCCATGTCAGCGTGGTGGAAGGGCCGGTCAATTGCGCTTCGCGTGGTATCAAAATCCGTTTCTCCGGCAAGACGGCGCATGCCTCCTCGCCGGAGCACGGCGTTTCGCCGATGCAAGCGATATCGCAGCTGATGCCGGCCTTGACCGATCTCGGCTCCGGCTTTCCGCCAGAACCCGATTTTTCGATGGTGACGATCACCCATGCAGTGATGGGCGAAGCGGCCTTCGGCATCTCGCCGGCCGACGCGGAAATCTGGGCGACGCTGCGCACACTCACCGACGACCGGATGGAAAAGCTCTGTGCGGCTGCGGAAGCGCTTGCAAAAAAGCTGGCGGACGAACAGAAACTGACGCTCGACATCACCTACGACGATATTTTCCTGCATTGCGAAAATGCGCCTGACGCGGTCGATCACATTCTGCGGGCGCTGGATGAAGAGAAAATTTCCCATAGTTCGGAAGGGCTTCCCATGCGCGCTTCCGAGGATTTCGGCCGCTTCCGCGCCGTCTCGTCATCGGCCATGTTCTTTTTAGGCGCAGGCAAGGATTATCCCAACCTGCACAATCCCGATTATGATTTTCCGGACGCGCTGATCGGCATCGGCGCAGGCATTTTCATGCGCATCATCCGCAACCTGACGGATGCGGGATAACAGCGGCCATTTTCTGGCCGCCGCCTCCTGGCCCAACGTCAGCCGCCTTGCGGACCGTTGCTCGGCCGGGCCGCGCGCACCGCCGCCAGTCCGCGGATACCATCCTTATTGCCGATGGACGTCAGGCTTTCGAAAATCTGGGTCGCTTCGCCGTAACGGCGCATGGCAAGATAGGAATAACCGCGCAGCACCATCAGATCCGCACGCTCGTCGGCAAGCCGAGAACGCTGATCGAGCAGCAGCAGCGTCTCCGCATAGCGTTTTGACTGGAAGGCGGAAACCGCCCTGTCCGCTAGGATAGAGACCTGCAATTCGGTCGCACGGGACCGGTCCATGCCCGATTTCGTCGCCGAAACGGCCGCATGGTCCGTCAGCCCCATGCGTAGATAAGCAAGGCTCTGGCCATAGGCCGCATCGCTTTTGACCGTCGACTGGCCGCCTTCAATGGCGGATTCGAAGGCTTTCAGGGCTTCCGCCGGCCGGTTTGTCTCCATCAGGCACCAGCCGAGATCGAGCGCCTGTTGCGGCGGCAGTCGCTGCGGATCGGGATAGGCTGCGCAGGACCGGGGACGCGATGCGGCGCGGGCTTCCCGTTGCGCTTGCGCCGGGCGGCGTGCCTGCTTGCGCGAAGGCTCCGGAGGCGATTGCTGAACGGCTGGCTGGCTGTACACCACCGCTGTCTCCGCCTGCGGCACATAGGGCGCGGGTGCTGTCGTCGGAGAGGCCGCGGCAACAGGCGGTGCGGTTACCGGCGCCAGCGGCTGGCCGGACTGGTCCACCATGCGTGCGGTTCCCACATCGGCGATCCGCTGCGAGCGGCTTGCCCATTGCTGCTGGATGCCGCGCAGACCGGCAAGATTGCGCAGGTCATGATAGCTGAGCGCCACGCCATAGGCCGAAGGTTCGTCATCCGGTTTCCAGCCAAGCGCCGTACTGAACCATTGCAAGGCAAGCGGCGTCTGCCGGAAAGCGAGCGAATACCAGCCGAATTGCTGCGCCGTCGCCGCATCCTTGCGCGCCACCGTTTCGGCAGCGATGCGTTGCAGCACATCCGGCGGCAGCACGACAGGCGGTTCAAGCGCCAGAAGATTGGCCGTTGCGGCAAGATAGGTGGCAAGCGCGTCATCAGAAGAGGTGCGCCACTTATACATGACGTCCTCGGCCTCACGCGGCTCGTTGCGGTCGATCAAGGCCAGCGCCAACCCTTGCGAGGCAGATGCGCTGTCTTCCTCTTCCCGCGCCTTGCGGAACCATTTTTCCGCCTCTGTCATGTTCTTCTGGCGAATGTTGTACCAGCCGAGCAGCAGGGCGTCGCTGGCCAGCTTGTCAGTCTCGGCAAGTCTTTCAAGCCGCATCAGGTAAGCGGAAGGAACGGCAATGCCTTCCTTCTCCCCCGCCTTTGCCACGAACTGGCGGGCGAGATCATTCTTGACCGGTTCGAATTCCAGCTGGCCATCGGCGCCGGGCTTTTCCTTGGCCAGCAGCTCGCTCATCATCTCCGTCGGTAAAAGCGCGGATGCCTTCTGCACCGTGGCCAGCCTGTCGCTTGGCATCGTGCAATTGTTGAGAATGTAGAGATAAGCGTCCCGTGCCCGCCCCATGCGGTCGGTATTGGCAAATGCATCGGCGACCCGCCATAAAACATCGACTTCGCTGCAGGTCAGCAGGCCGGGATTGTTTGCCGCAGCGTCAACCACCGTCGCATATTGCTTGAGATCAGACGCATTGACGAGGCGCTGGCGCGCTTCGGCGAGAGACAGCATGCCGGTCAGATTGTCGGGCGGCTGCCAGCCGGGTTCCGTCTGCTGGCGGTCGGCAATCGCCTTTCGCACTTCGGCATAACGGCCGTCGGTATAAAGCTCCCACATGGCATCGAGTTTGGGATCGCCATTTTCGGGAATGGCGAGCGGATCGGCCGGCGGCGTCCAGTTCGGATAAAGCGTGCGCAGCCGGGCAATCTCGGCCTGAAGGCGCTGGGTATCGCCTCTGGCCGCGAAATAACGCAGCGCGCTGAGATCGACCTCGGGCATATTGGCCGCAGCCGGTTCAGCCGCGCGGGGAGTGGGCGCCTGCGCCATTTGCGGCTGTGGTGATTGCCAGCCGGTCTGTGACGGGCGATCCATTGCCGGCACCGTTACCGGCGGCGTTGCGGCCGGCACCGTGACAGGCGGCGTGACCTGCGCCATCTCGCGATTTTTCAGGAAGGCATTGATCTGCGCGGGATTGGCCGCAGCCGGAGATGGGCGCGGTACCGCACGGTTGTCGCCAACCGCCGACGTATGCACGTCAGACACCCGCCCGAGAATGCTGTCGCGCCAGTGGAAGGCGGCAAGCGCAATCAGGAGCAGGATGAGAGCCGAGGTCGACAGTGGCTTGTTCATCGGCATTCCCCGTTATTCCTTGCCAGAAACGACAATGCCAGAAGATGCAATGTGGAAGGATAATAAAGTGTTGGCTGGAAGCTTTTAAGTTCGGCGGGAATGGCCGGACCGCCGGCAACGCAGGCCGCCAGCGCCGGAATGATGCGGTAGCCGGGGTCCGACAGGACGTCCTTGACCGCTCCGCTCTTCAGGTCGAAAGTCCCTGCGGCACCGCTTTCCAGCATCATGCCATCCTTCAGCCGCGCAAGCAGTTCCGGCGCTCCCATTTTTGCCCTTGAGAGATAAAGCGGGATACGCACAGCATTATAACCGAATTCCGGCGGAAAACCCGAAGCCGGCTCCGGCTTCGTCTTCACCGACACCCAGTCGGCCGGCAACTTTCTGTCGCTGAAGGCAAAAGCGCCGACCTGCGCCACGCCGTCATCGACAAGCGCTTTCCACAGCGGTGATGGCGCAACCAGATCAAGGACCGGAAACGCCTCGAAAATGAGATAGGAGGGGTTGACCACCGGGCCATCGCCTCGGTCATCCTCACCAAAACCGCTGGCGGCCGGCAAAAGCAGCGTTCGCCCGCCGCGCTGCACCACGGTCTTCCTGAGGATGGCGGATGCGATGGCTGCGGATGCCTCGGCATAATCCTGCCGGTTCCACTGGCCCGCGGCGAGCGCCAGCGCATAGGCGATCAGGATATCGCCATCGGTCGCGTTGTTGATGTCAGTGACGTGCGGCCTTGTGCGCGGATCCCATTTCCAGACGGAAAGTCCGTCGTCGCGCACCAGCAGTTCGGTGCGGGTGAAGCTCCAGATCAGTTCGAAATCGGCGAGGTTGTCGGAGAGCACGGCGAGCCACATGCCGTAGCCCTGCCCTTCGCTGTGGCTGATATTGCCGTTACCGGTATCGATGATGCGCCCGCCGGGATCGAGAAAGGCGTTCTTGTACGCGGACCAGGCCTCCGGCGACACCGATGCCGCGCGGGCGACGGAGATGCCGGCAACCAACGCCATCACGGACAGGCAGATAATGCGGGCAAGTTTCGAAACCCCGCCCGTCATCGATGTCGTCCCATCAGGCGCAGCATCACGAAGGTGGCAAAGCCCAGAAGCGACACGAAGCCAATGAATGCCAGCGAATAAGAAAGCACATTGGAGGACAGCCAGTTGGCAGCGATCAGTCTCCAGTTGGAGAGCGAAAACGCCCCGGTAATATAGAAATACGGCCGTTCCACCTCGACTGTTTCGACCTTTGCAGCAGCCGCATCGTAAACGGCGACCCGTCCCGTGACGTCGCCCCAGCGGTTCTCGCGCGTCATGGCCGACATGCCGTCGAGAAGCTCTGCCGATGTTGGCGCGGTGGCAAGCGTCCAGACGCCTTCTCCGGAGGGGCTGAGCCCCTGCGCCAGCATGAAGGAGGCGTTGGCAGGCGGGGCATAGGGCTGCTCGGCGGCTGGCAGGAAACGCAGCGTATCCGAACTCAGATCGAAATTCCGCTTCATCCAGTCCTCGAAGGACGAGACCTGCCCCTCCCAGACGCCGCCATCCACCCTCTCCCGCCAGTCGTTGAACAGGGTCTCGCTGTTTTGCGCGGGTGGCTGGACACCGGTTCCGACTTTCCAGGATATCTGGCTGGAGGGAACGAGATTGAACTGGCTGATCAATGCCTGCGGAAATTGCGAAATCGTTCCGACAAACAGCGCATCGCGATCGCCGATGACAAGGGGCGAAGCGACGGTCTCAACATTGATCGGATGTCCCGCAACACTCGCAAGCCGGCTGACGAGGGTTGCCGCCGCCGACATGGTGTCGGTATCGAACCGATCGAGCGAGAGGGCAACCGGGCTTCTGGCAGCCCTGTAAGGCTGGCCGGCACCCGCCATCGCCGCGAGATCCGGTTTGCGACCGATCCGGGCATAATCCGGAATATGGATTTCGGTGGTGTCGAACAGGGCAAAACGCGGGGTCGTGCTGGCCGGCGCGCCCGGCGCGCAGGCTTGATCCTGCGCCGTCATCAACACCGCCTCGATCGTTATCTTGTTCGGTCCCGGCTTCAGATGGCGCATCGTGACATTGATGGGCAGATGCCGGAAAATACCGCCGCCATTGTTGGAGATCGGCACCGTCGAAGCAATCTCGTTATTAACGTAGATGTCGATATGGCTGCCGGGCAAGACCTGCGAGGAATAGGCAGCGTCGAGCAGCAGCGATGCCTCACCATAGGCGGACGCATAAAAATCGGCGGGCATGCCGATGTAGAACTCGTTGCGGAAACGGCGTCCGCTAAACTCGCTGCTTTCGAGGCCAAGTTCGGAAAGCGCGATGCGGCGATCCGAGGTGATGAGCGGAACGTCCGGCGCATGCCAGCTGCGGGTCGAAAAAGCCGTTCTCTGGGAGCCGGGCGCGCGCGAGATCGAGGAAAACAGTGTCTCAATGGCCGCCTGCACCGCCTGCGGAGTGGGGCCGCTGACGAAAAGCGGCGAAAACCCGCTGGGCACCGCACTGCCAAAACCGGCAAAGGCGCCCGCCGATGCTTCCGGCGGCAACGCCCCGGCGATACCCGCAATCTCACGGGCGGTGCCTACCAGAACCGTCAGCGTTCCGGGCTTGCGCTCGGATGAAGGGGCCGTCACGAAGCGGATCGACTGGTTCGGCATCAGGGTTCGGAGCGCCAGCGCCTGCGAAAGGCGCAGGAGTGAATCCGCAAATGCCGGATTACCGAGCGACGGCGCGACGATCTCGATCGAGGTCGCGGCTTTACCATCAGGTCCAGTTGCCTGAATGTCGTCAATATTAGTGAAAGCGCCGGCAACATCGGCATTGAAGCCGATATAGGTGTTCGCCGGATTGACGTCGGTCCACAGATCGTAGGTGGACTGGATCGTGCAATCGGTCCTGTGTCGCTGCTGCACGCCGAGCGTCACGACATTCGAGCCGACCTGCAGCACGCCGGGCGGGATTTTCAGGGAGACATTGCCCTCACCGTCAGGCGCTTCAATGCGCGCCACATCCAGTGGAACATTGTTCAGGCTGACCTGAAAATTCGAGCTTTCAGGCGCAACCACAATGGCGTTCTGATAACCGATATTAAGCGAAACGGCGGCATTGGCCTGCTCTGGCGTCAGATAGATGCCCCATTGCCGCCGGTCCGTCTCGCCGGAAAGGCTGAGCTTCTCATAGGGCAAAATGTAACGGCGGCGGCTATCCGCAGGGGACAAGGGGGTCTGCACCGTAGCTGGTCTTGCTCCCTCCTGACGCGGAGGAACAGTAACCGGCGGAACGACGGGGCGCTGCGGCGGTTGCGCCCCGGGCGCCGGCTGAACCACAAAGGGCGGCTGCGCCGGCGGTATGGCCGGAAGCGGAACCGGCGGCGGCTGGCTGGGTGCCGCTGGAGGAACGACGACGGGCGGCGACACCGGTGCAGGCGCAGTCTGCGCCGGCCTTTCCGGGGACATATCAAAGGGTGAGGACTGCGCCATCGCACCGGTTGCGGCGGCACCCCACATCAATGCTGTCAGCGAACCCCTGATCTTTTTACCGCCGGTCATTTTACAGCTCCGGCAGGTTTGACGTTTTTGGCCGAGGGCCGGAGCGCCTTGACCAGATAAAAGAGACCGCGCTGCGTCTGAAACAGCGATATGGCGAGGAAGATCGCCGTACCACGAATGAGGCCGGGGTTCCTGCGGCGCACGCGCTGGAACTCGCTCCACTGTTCGGAATTGGCGAAGATCAGGTCGGCGATCAGGCGGTGATCGACGGCGCGCTGCGGTGAGAAGGTACAGCCGATGGAAACCAGTCCTTCGCCGCGCACCGTCCGGACCACCTTGACGGGCATGGTTTCCGGCACGCCTTCGCTGTGGGGCTTCACCTTCACGATCGCCGTCGTGTTCTTTTCGACGGTCGTGGCACTGTCGAACAGATTGATCAGCAGCCCATGCACCGATACGTTGTCGATGGAGGCCGGCACCCATGCGTCACTGCCCTCGAGCTTGACCTCGCAACGCCGCTTGACGGTGATGCGTCGCGACGCCGACTTGTCACCGCGCTCGGAGACGACACCGAGCGCACAGCCGGCAAAGATGAGGTTGAGCAGGTTCCAGCCGCCGACGACCAGGGTCACATCGGCCTTGTAGGGCTCGCTATAGATGCGCCAGATGGCAAAGGCCATCGCGACCACCAGAAGCGCGAAAATCACGAAGAAGGGACGGCTGATTTCCGATAGCCGCGCCTCGGCAATGGATTCGTCCTTGGCCGTCACCTTGAAGGTCGGTTTACCGGGATTGAAGATCACGGAGACGACCGCAGGCAGAAGGTGGACCGTCTGTACATATTCGTAAAGTTCAGAAATCCACGGCCAGCGGAAGCTGCCATAGAGATAGTTCTGCATCATCAGGTTCACGAGCATGTAGGCGGCCGTATAGGCGAGGAATTCGCCACCCGAAGCCACGAAAATCTGAAGGTCGAAGAACAGGTAGAACAGCGGTGCGAACAAGAAGATCGTGCGCGGGAACGGAAACAGCCAGAACAGCGTCGACGACATGTAACAGAGGCGCTGCGTGAAGGAGAGGCCACGCTTGAACAAAGGCTGACGGAAGATCAGGATTTGCATCATGCCCTGCGCCCAGCGGCTGCGCTGGCCGATGAAGCTGGCAAACGTGGCCGGCTGCAGGCCGGCGATCAGCGGCTTGTCGACATAGATGCTGTTCCAGCCGCGCGAATGCAGCGCCAGTGCCGTTTCGCAATCCTCGGTGATGCTGACACCGCTGAAGCCTTCGGTATCCTGCAGCGCCTCTCGCCGCAGCACGGCGGCGGAACCGCAGAAAAACGCGCCGTTCCACTTGTCGAGACCACGCTGGATGATGCCGTAAAACATCTCGTTTTCGCTGGGCATCGTCTCGAAGGTGCGCAGATTGCGCTCGATCGGATCGGGATTGACGAAGAAATGCGGCGTCTGCACCAGGAAGAGCCGGGGGTCTTCCTCGAAATAACCAACCGTCTCCAGAAGAAAATCGCGGGCGGGCGCATGGTCGGCATCAAACACCGTCACCAGTTCGCCGGTCGAATGGGCAAGACCATTATTGAGATTGCCGGCCTTGGCGTGGACGTTGCGCTCGCGCGTCAGATAACGCACGTCGAGATCCTCGCAGAGCTTCTTCAGTTCCTCGTGGCGACGCTGCGCCGCCTGCGCCTCAACGATGTTGCTGGAATTGCGCTTCTGCACCGAGCCGCCATCATCCAGCAGCCACACCGTGAACCGGTCGGCCGGATAATCCATGTTCTTGGCCGCCGCCAGCGTGTTGGCCAGAAGCTCGGCATCCTCATTATAACTCGGCACGAAGACATCGACCGTCGGCCGATAGTCCGGTGAGCCGGGCCGCGTCTTGCGCGACGGCAGCGGCATGGAGACGATGACAAGGCTGAGGCCCAGCATCACGACGCTGTACATTTCCGCCAGATAAAGCAGAAAGCCGGGAATGAAGTTCTCGAGCTGGTTGACGGGCGGCAGCGTGCTGGTGGTGCGCCAGTAGACGTAACGCAGAACGATGGCCGTGCCGAAACCCAGCGCCACCAGACGCCAGGCCCCCTGCCCGTTGAACCCCTTGATGGTTGCCAGAAGAACCAGCGAGATCGCGGTCGCGACCAGATGCGTCTGCAGGCTGACCGGCATCGTGACGATGGCCAGAACGCAAAGCGACACAAGCAACCAGACAATGACTGTGATGGCCTTGTTCATCCAGAAACTTTCCGTTCTCTTCGCCATCCGGAATTTCGGCCCGGAATTTCCGCTTCATTCCCGGTGATCATCTGCATCCCTGGGCCGCTCCCGAACCGGCCAGACATGCTGGCGAGGGAATGGACACCTGCGGAACCTGTGATGGTTGCTGGCCGCTCCTTGCCGTTTCGCTCTCGGCGCGCTGGCCCATTGCTGCTGATCGTGCAGGCTGAACGGGCGCGCCAGCCGATGTGGGCGACGGAATATTGACAGCAGCAACGGGCGGCAGCGGCTGTGGTTCCGGCTGCACCGGCGGGGCGGCAACCGCGCGACGGACTGGCGGCGTTGTCGGCACGCTGGCAGTCACTTCGCCGCCGGGCCGCATCGGCACCTCGTTTGTCTTCAGGGGATAGACCGGATTGCCCGGCCGTCCGAGGTTTTTGTCCACCGCCTGCGGCGTGCCGTAAGGGTTCCAGCTTTCAGAAGCATAGGTGCCGGTGATCGTGTAATTATACATCACCGCCAGAAGTCGCTCGACACTCGCGCCGGACTGGCAGAGGCGCAGCCGCACCTTGATGCGGCCGAGATTGCGGAAATCCTGCCGCATGCTTTCCGGCGAGCGTATATCCTGCCAGCCATACAGACAGGTATCATCACCCCGGCCGCTGCCGGCGGCATAAGAAAAGGCGCCATAGCCATTCTGCAGGTAGTTCGCCGACATGGCGATGTTTTGTCCCGGAAATTCGGTGCGGATTTCACGCGCGACTGACGCAGCCCGAAAACCGCTGAAACCAAGAGCGTCGCGATCGGTATCACCGGCCTGCTGCGGGCCGAAAAACTCCGCCTTGATGTAGTTCTGTCCGGGCGTGGCAGCCTCGGATCGCAATATGACCTGTTGCGCCACCGCATTGGAATAGGTGCGGTTGACCACGGTGACGATTTCCGGACCACCAGGCGGCGGGAAAACCAGCGCTTCGGACGGAGACAACATCTGTGCGCCCCCGAACGAGCGAACGCCCGCGGGAGTATTGCAGCCCGTAAGAACCACAATGGAGAACAGCAATGAAGTATAGGCAGAAAATCTCACTGCCTTGTGCCCCTCTATTTCCCCAACGCCGCCCATATTAAAAAGAGGCCGAATCACTAATGACGAGACCATTCCTACGAAATACGTGAGGACTACGAATAAGCAATCTCAAATTTTCGTTGTAATTTCCGACACTTTGTGGATTCCGAATCACTCTGGACGCGCTATTTGCCACTGAGGACCGTGGAACCAAACGCACGAATGCGGGTTGGCTCAGGGTGAGGTCGATGATTTTACGGTTGCAGCGCAATATGTCCCATGGTCTACTTGCTTCTATAATCACGTATTTTTATTGATCTATTTTTTCATTCGACTGTAAAAACAGAGAGTTAACTGATGACAGTGCAATTTCCGAGTGCCGCCCAGGCGCTTGCCGAAGAGATCGGAACATTACGGAAATGGCTGAATGAGGATGCCCTGCCGCTATGGTGGGAGGCGGGTTCGGCCCGCCCGGATGGCGGCTTTTACGAGCGCCTCGGCCAGGATGCCAAACCGGTTTTTTCCGATGATCGTCGCGCCCGTGTGCAGCCGCGTCAGGCCTATTGTTTCGCCGCCGCCGGCCAGCACGGCTGGCAGGGGCCATGGAAAGACGCGCTCCTGCATGGTCTTTCCTGGTTCGAAAAGGTCTATCGTCTCGATAACGGTCTTTATGGCAACCTCGCCGACCAGACCGGCAAACTGATCGATCCGTCCTTTGATCTCTACAATCAGGCCTTTGCGCTTTTCGCCGCCGCCCAGACCGCTGCGAGCCTGCCCGAGCGCAAGGACGAGATGCGCGGCCGGGCGCTGGATATTCTTGCCATCCTCAAGCGCGACTACAAACACCCCGTCGCCGGTTTCGAGGAGGAAAACCCGCCGCGCACGCCGCTCTGTTCCAACCCGCACATGCATCTGTTCGAGGCGATGCTGGCCTGGGAGGTGCAGGACCCGGAAGGCCCATGGTCGGCGCTGGCCGACGAGATCGCCGATCTGGCGCTCACCCGCTTCATCGATGGCGGCAATGGTGGCTTGGGGGAGTTCTTCGAGCATGACTGGACACCGCATAAGAGCGACAAGGGCCGGATCATGGAGCCGGGCCACCAGTTCGAATGGGCATGGCTTCTGGTGCGCTGGGGCAGCCTGCGCAACAACGCTGAGGCGATCGACAAGGCCAAACGCCTGTTCGAGATCGGCGAAAAGCATGGCATCTGCCCGCGCCGCAAGGTGGCGGTGATGAGCCTCTACGATGATTTTTCGGTGCATGACGGGTTGGCGCGGCTGTGGCCGCAGACGGAATGGCTGAAGGCGGCCGTGCGCCTGGCAAGCGTCACCTCCGGCGAGGAACGGCAGCGTTACCTCGCCTCGGGCCTCAGGGCCATCGGCGCGCTGCAGCCTTTCCTCGACACGCCGGTGAAGGGTCTCTGGTTCGACAAATGGCCGGCCGACAGGCCGATGCTCGACGAGCCGGCACCGGCCAGCACGTTCTATCACATCGTCTGCGCCATCTATGAGGCTGAAGCGATGCTGGCGGTCAGCGGATAATGTCCGGGCGGGCGAGCGGGCCGGGCGTCCGCTCGACCCGCTCCGGCCTCAATCAAGCCTTGGCCGGGCGCACCACGCGCCAGTCGGGCTTGCCGAGATTGTGCGGCCAGGGGTGCACGTCCTTGTCGTTGAAATAGACGACTTCTTCCAGCTTCGGAAAATCCGCCTGTTTCAGCGTTACGTCGTTCATCCATGGACGGACATAGGAATCGCCGCCTTCATAACCGAGTTCCGCGACCCAGACCGGCCGGTTGAAGGTTTCGACAAGTCCGTATCCCTTGCGCAGCAGATCGGAGAATGTCTTCGGTCCGCCATATTCGATCTTGTCGTAATCTTCGAGACCGAAGACCGAAAGGCCGACGAGATCGGCGTAGTTATCGCCGGGATAATAAGCCCGAAGGCCATCAAGACCCTTGGGCGACCACATAACCTTGACACCGGGAACCGCCCTGCGGGTCATGTCCACCATGCGTTTATAGGCCGTGATGTAGTCCCGAGGGTTCCAGCCGGACCATGAGAAGCGGCCGGACGTGTCTTCCATTTCCTGACCCCAGCGCAGGATCAGCGGGCTCTTCATCGCCGACATGCGTGCGGCTATCGCCTGCATGTTCTTGTCGTAGTCGCCTCCCAGCACCTTGCGGCGCAACTCGTCGGAGGAAAGCCGCCAGTTGACGTCCCATGACCACGGTTCGACGGTGATCAGCACATTGCGCTTGCGCTCCAGGGCATAGGCATCCGCGAGCGCAAGACTGTCGAGATCCACGTCTTCCCAGGGCAGGAACAGATGTTCCGTCGCCACCCCGGCCTGTCCGGTGAAATCACCATGCGGATCGTAAGCACCGAAACGGATACCATCCGCATGCAATGTCGGACGTTTGTCGGCAAGCGTCTTCATGCCCGTGGCGCCCATGGGTGCAACACCCTGCGCATCCAGTTTGAACATGGGGTACATGCTGGCCGAAAAAGCCACTGCCGCCCCGCTTGCGAAGAGAAGTTTTCTTCTTGTTATCTGCATGACACTTTCCTCCCTACCGCGTCGCCGTCATCGCCTTGCCATAGGCGGCGATCTGCGGGGTGACGTCGTCCTTGCGGACAAGTTTCAGAAATTCATCGCCGGGCCTTGGCGGGTTGTGCCGGAACACGTACCACTGGCCGCCCTGCTTGCGCTGATAGAGCACCTTGCCGATGCGGCCGTGGTCGAAGCAGGTATCGGCCTTGCCGCTTCCATTCTCGGCTTTCCAGGTGGCGCGCATGCACAGCGTGCCCTTGGCATCGACGGTCCAGATGCCCTCACCGACGGATTTTTTGCCTTTTTCTTCCGTCAGGGCGATGAATTTGCGGCCATCGGCAATGAAGCGTCCGCCGCCCGTATCCCATTTCCAGGTCTTGTCGAAGTACATTTCCACGACTTCGCTGGTTCTGAGCGGTTTCGGCGTCTTCGTGCCGCCTGCGGCGTGGACGGCACTGGGCGCGATCACCGCAAGGCAGAGTACGAAAGCGGAGAATCCGCAGTTGCTTATTGTTGTTCTCATCACAGCCTCCTCCTTCTATTGTCCGACCCTATTGTCGGCCAGCATGATTTCTCCGGTTGCCACTGTCGGCGACGGTGCGACGGCCGGTTCCGCCTGCATTTCCCGATGACCGGGCAAGCCCGGCAGGGTGATGCGCAGCTTCACGCGCACCGATCTCGCGCCCTCCACACCCGCACCGGCAACCGTAAAACGCGTTTCGGTGAAGGTGACGTAGGGCTGCCCGTGCGACAGGGCTTCAAGCCCACCGATCGCATGTGAGCTGAGTTCCGCGGCGCTGCCGGCAACGAGCAAGAGTGAACAGGCGGCAGCGGTTGCGCCGCCGCGCATCGCCGGCAATCGCGGCAAGCCGTTTTCCATCGCGTGACGGATAAGCAGGAACACGGAAAGTCCCGCATAAATCGCCACATTGATCGCCCCGAAAATGAAGAAGCCTTCCGCTCCGCTATCGCGTGGCGCCAGCACCATGGCGAGAAAGCTCACCGCCGCCAGAACCATGTACGGCACGATGACCCGCAGCGGCAGCGGCGGTTTGGCCTGCGTGCCCTTGGGCGTGATGCGGAAGTCGACGAAGTCATCACGGATGGTGTCGCGGATCGCCGCCAGCACACCCATCAGCGACCAGGGCCAGCGCAGGAACAGAAACACCATGGCTTCCCAGCTGAAAAGCTTCGCATCATGAGGGCGGAAAGCCCCCGTTGCCCGCCAGAAAAAGGCGAACAGGATCATGATCAGCGAAATGGGCAGGAAATGCGCCAGAAACGCCGGATAGGACGCATTGACCAGCACTTGCCCACGCAACAGGGCAACGACGGGAAGCACGAACATCAGCGCCATGAAGCCGGAAAACAGCGGATACCAGAGTTGCGAAAACAGGAACTGGAATTTCAGCCGCAAAGGCAGCTTCGGCACATAATGCCGTGAATATTGCAACAGGATTGTCATCAGGCTGCGTGACCACTGGAATTCCTGCACGATGAGGTCGGCAAAGGTCGCCGGCCCGTCGCCATGGGCTATGGCGTTGACGGCATGGACACCGCGCCAGCCACCGGCATTCATCAAAAGCGTGGTGGAATGATCCTCGGCAAGCTCGGGGCCGAGACCGCCCACCTCACGCAGCGCTTTCGTGCGCACGGCGTAGTGAGAGCCGATGCAGAGCGGCGCCCAGCTATTGTTGTAACCGAGCTGCAGCGCGCCGTGCAGGCTTGCCTCCGCATAAAGCCTGCCGCGCGCGGCCCAGCTCTCGCCGGCATTGGCATCACAGATGCTTGGGGCGGAGACATATCCAACCGACGGATCGGCAAAGGGACGGATGATCTCGCTCAGATAATCCGGTTCCGGCACATGATCCGCGTCGAACTGTGCGACGAAATCATAACGCTCATAGCCATAATGATCGTAGAAATAAGCAAGATTGCCCTCCTTGCAGCGGGTGCGGCGCGGCCAGGTCTTGCGGTGATAATCAGCGACGCCCTTCCGGGTCGAGACGAAAACACCATGCGCACCACACCAGGCAAGCGTTTGCGCATCCGGATCTTCATCCGCAAGCCAGACGTCGAATTCCAGGCCCTTCTGCTCCATGCCCCTTTGGTCCAGCATGGCCAGCAACGTCTTGCGCACCACGGCGAAAGGCTCCGACGGGGCTTTGGTAACGACCATCGCCACCCGGCCTTTGGGCAAAGGGGAACGCCGGTCGACGACGCGGGCGTTGAGGAATATGAAGATGAAATAGGACGGCAGCAGCGTGATCCACGCCAGCGTCAGGGTAACGACGGTATAATAGGGCCAGTCGATCACCCGGTCGCGGTCGAGCCACCAGATCCAGAAATAGCCAAGAGTCACCAGCCAGCCGCCGATGCCCAGACGATAGGCCATGCGGTTCCAGCCGGTGAAGACCGGCAGCATCCGCAATGAGCCCGCGGCGGCACGTACAGGTTGGACGGAAGGAGTGGAGCGCGCCGTCATGACCGCACCTCCAGTCCGAAACCGGGACCGGCCGTGCGGATGATCGTGTCGATATCGGAATGTTTCGGCGCAAAGCCGAGCGTCTGCCTTGCCCTTTCAATATCGGCGAACAGCGCCGGCGGATCACCTTCGCGCCTTGCGCCGAAATGCACCGGCACTTCCTGACCCGTAACGCGATGGATAGCCCGGATGATATCGCCAACCGAGGTGCCGTGGCCCGAACCAAGATTGACACGCAACGTCTCCCCGCCATCCGCCAGATAATTGACAGCGGCCACATGGGCATCGGCGAGATCGCTGACATGAATATAGTCGCGAATGCAGGTGCCGTCCGTGGTGTCGTAGTCCGCGCCGAAGATATCGAGTTGCGGCAACCGCGCCGCAGCCGCCATTAGTGCCCGGGGGATCAGGTGGGTCTCCGGTTCGTGGCGTTCGCAAAGCTCGCCATCGGGATCGGCGCCGGCCGCGTTGAAATACCGCAGCGCCACGAAACGCAGGCCATAGGCCGCGGCGTAATCATCCAGCGCCATTTCGAAAATCAGCTTGGTGCGCCCGTAAGGATTGACCGGCATCTGCGCGGTTTCCTCGCGGATTGGTAATTGTGGCGGCACGCCATAGGTGGCGCAGCTGGAGGAGAATACCAGCCCGCCAATATTCTGGTCGAGACAGGCATCCAGCAGCGAAAGGCTGCCGCCGACATTGTTGCGGTAATATTTGCGCGGATCTTCGACGGATTCGCCGACATAGGCATTGGCGGCGCAGTGGATGACGAAGGCCGGCTGGAACTCCCTGAGCGTGGCCTTCAGCAGGTCACGATCAAGAATGTCGCCCTCGATGAAAGGCCCCCAGCGAACCGCATCTGCATGGCCGGTCGAGAGATTGTCATATGCGATGGGCCTGAAGCCGGATTTTGCCAGCGCCTTGCAGATGTGGCTGCCTATGAATCCGGCCCCGCCCGTGACGAGGATTGTGCGGGCCATCTCATACGGCCTCCGCCACTTTCCTGCCGGACAGCAAAGCATCGAAATAGACGATGGTTTTTTCCAGTCCGATTTCGAGCGGCACGCGCGGTTGCCATCTCAGCTGCTCGTTAGCCCGCGAAATATCCGGGCGGCGCTGCTGCGGATCGTCGATCGCAGCCGGCAGATGCACGATGCGCGAGCGGGAACCCGTCATGCGAATAACGATATCGGCCAGTTGCCGCACCGGAATTTCGCTCGGATTGCCGAGATTGATCGGTCCGGTGCAATCCTTCGGCTTGGCCGAAAAACGCAGGAAACCGTCGATCAGGTCATCGACATAACAGAAGGAGCGTGTCTGGCTGCCATCGCCATAAATGGTGATGTCGGCCCCCTTCAGCGCCTGGACGATGAAGTTGGAAACCACACGTCCATCATCGGGCCGCATGCGCGGCCCATAGGTGTTGAAGATTCGTCCCACCTTGATATCAACGCCATAAAAGCGGTGATAATCGAAAAACAGCGTTTCGGCGCTGCGTTTGCCCTCATCGTAACAAGCTCGCGGCCCGATTGTATTTACATTGCCGAAATAGCTTTCCGGCTGGGGATTAACGAGTGGATCGCCGTAGACTTCCGATGTCGAGGACTGCACTACGGTTGCACCGCATCTGCGCGCGACCTCCAGCACATTGACGGCGCCAAGCACATTGGTGAGCAAAGTGCCGACGGGATCGCGCTGGTAATCCGGCGGCGAAGCCGGCGAAGCGAAGTTGAAGATCAGCGAGACGTCGATGTCATAGGGTTTGCGCACGTCGTGCTCGACCAGCAAAAACCGCTTATTGTCCCGTAAATGCTCCACATTCGCCGTCCGCCCGGTCGAAAGATCGTCGAGACAGATCACTTCGTGGCCGCAGGCCAGTAGACGCTCGCAAAGATGGGAACCAAGGAAACCAGCGCCGCCATTGACGAGAACGCGCTGGCCAGGACGCCATTCCGAGTAGATCGTGACGCCATTATCATGCTCGTTGGGAACGAAATTACGCATTACACACTCCTCCCCATGAGGAATCAGCCCGGCTGATTCATCTCGAACTGGATCAAACTCCCGATTGTGCGGTATCTTGAATATCATCCTCCGGTTTTTATTTCTTCTGGAGGTTTTAATATTTCGATTCGATAGTTTTCAACTTTTATGATAGGCGCGGTGAAAAACAGGTCAACTTCATTTTGTCGAAATATTACAATTGATTACCCTGAATTACTAAAAATAGCCCTTGGTTTAATACTTTTTAACTACGCCTCCTTTATGCCTTTCTTATTGAGCATTAGCGCAAGCTTCGCTCAACCAGTCGGGACTATCCTGGTTTTGTAAGGCTCGGTCCACCGGGACAAAACCGCCCGGCGAGATGCGACAGACAGTCGATTTCAGGGGACATACACGATGAATGAAATGCCTTATTCCAAGAATGGCAAAGCAGCCAGACGCAATCATTTTGCGCTCGTTGCCGCAGCCCTTGCAGCACTCACTTTCGCAACGGCCTCATGCGCCGTGGTCGAAGACGCTGTTTTCATCAAGACCGCATCAGCGGATACGACAACCATGAAGACGCGGGTTACTCCAACCAGGGCTTCCTACGGCTACGACAAGACAGGCAATGCGGCTGTGACGCTTGTTGCCGACGCGTCGTCCGAGGCACCGTCGATATCGCGGCATTCCTATTCCGGTTCTTCTCCCTATATTTGCTCGCCGAGCGGATTTGGCCAGAGGTCCCGCTGCTTCCTGAGACCGTAAGTCTCGGGCCGGAACATCGGCGGAAACTGGCGCCCGGGCGGCCTCGGCCTGCCTGATGCTCAGTTCTTCCAGCCGGATAAGGTAGCGTCGTCGTCCTTGTTGAAGAAGCGCGATGCTGCCTCCGTTCGGTTGCGCACGTTCATCTTCTTATAGATGTTGCGAACGTGAACCTTCACGGTGTTTTCGGACAGATGCAGCCTGTCAGCGATGATCTTGTTTTGCGTACCCTTGCAAAGCAGGTCGAGGATTTGCACCTCCCGTGTCGTCAGCGCCGCCATTTCGCCCCTGTTTGCCGCAAGGGCGTCGGCGCGGTTGGCAATAACGGCGTTTGTCTGAACGCTCTTGCCGCTGACGGCCTGGGAATAGGGTGTGAGCTTGCCGAGGAGAGCCGCGGGAAAATGTTCTCCGCCCTTCATCAAAAGGTCAACAGCCGCCATGAACACGTCAAGCCGCAGATTGAGCGGCAACACGCCGTCGATGACGCGCATTCCCACCAGTTGCTTCAACGGTTCCTCAAACTTGTCGATGGTCTCGACCACCAGTGCGATCGGCGCATCCGGATGCTTTTCGTGGATTGCCGCAAGAAGATTATGGAGCCGCTCGCCGGACATGCGATAAGGCAGCACCAGCCGGACATTTGCCCCGTAGTCGTCGTTAATAGTCGACGACGAGGTAACGCTCACCACCGCGAATGTGGGGAACTTTTTGCCCAACGCCTCCACGAGGCACTCGGAAAACAGGTCCGGATCCGCTATGATCAATAAAGTTCCATTTATAGGTGAAACGGCGTTTTTTTGTTTTGCCGCATAATCTGAAGTTCCCATGAACATTGACGCCTCCCTAAAGCGCTTACGCATTACATTCTTTTTGGTGTGCCGTCTGTCGTCCGCCAGGACGCCCCCAAGACCATAGGGGGCAATTCCCGCCTCAAGCCATGTCAACTATCATTAATTACCTGTTAATTTAGGAGGCTAATACGAAAAGCTGTGTAAATAAATGGCCCATACGGGTTATTTTTTACATTAGGCATACAAAATTGATTACGGTGAGAGAAAATCATTCACTTGGAAATCATCAAGGAAACAAAGGCGTTAGAAATGCCTCCGCTCCGGTTTTGTATTCCAAGAAAATATAACTTTTAGTTGAAAGACCTTTTCATATCTCGCATGCAAACGATCCCGGACGATGTGCCGTTTCGGGATGACGCCCTTTTCCCTTGCAAAAGCACGATGGTTTTAAGAAGCCGGTTTTTTGCCGCCAAATCTGCGGATATTTGCTGCAGCGGCCGCGAAAACGAGCCTTGGCCTACCCCTCCGGCATATATATTCCGGTTATGGGTGCCGATATGTTTAGCCCGAATTGATAGCTAGAAAGCGCAATTTTTCTGCGGCACAGTCTGACCGTCGCTGAACGGCGGCCGATGAAAAGACTATCCCGGCCTTAACGTGTGTTTGCCAACGCCGGTTCCTTTTCAAGAAAACACGCAAGCAAAAAGACGAAGCCACCGCGCTCCCCATTGGAGCGAGGAACGGATTTGTGCGCCTTTTTACCGAGTAGCGCACAGGGGCTGAACGAAAAGAGCCCGGTCGCGGGCCGATGCCGAACCGCAGATGAAACGTACCGAGTGCATCTGCAAACATCAATCTTTGTGCAACACGGAGCAAGCGCGAAAAAATCCCGTTTGAGATGAGAGGGATTTCGAAAGCTGCTCCGAGCTTTTTCGGAGGAAATCGAAATGGGTTACAATTCACAGCCAGCCGGCGACGACATCACCAAGATCGGCGCTCTTTCCGAGGGTTTTGCCAACACCTCGACCAATGACGCCAAGGTGGAAGACAGCAATGTCGGCACCGCAAACGGTGAAAACCGCAACAACGACAACAGCGACAACAGCACCAATGTGGATGTTGACGCCAAGATCGATGTAGCAGTCGGCAATGGCGACAATCGCGACAACGACTATGACTGGAGCTATGACAGCAAGTCGTACAGCGACAACGACACGACCACCAAGACGAGCACCGAAACCAACACTGATATCAAGACGGATTACGACTGGAGCTACGAAAGCAAGTCGTACAGCGACAATGATACCAATGTGAAAACGATCACGGACACGGACAACAAGACGTTCTCCTACTCCGACAACGACACCTCCACCAAGACCACGACGACCTCCGACAGCTTCAACTCCGCCGACAGCTACTACAAGTCTGATGACGACTTCGGTAACATCGCCGGCGTCAAGGATGTCGGCAATCTCGGCATCGCCGGCGGGGATCTCACCTTCAACCTGGGTGACGACTTCTCCTTCACGCTCGATGTCGACAACATCCTCAACAGCTCGCTCAACGGCGACGGCAATGACACCGGCTTCAGCATGGTGCAGGCCAACCACCTGGCAGACCAGGATCAGGCCTACGACATCAAGATGCAGAATGGCGGTGCGGAAAACCACCTGAGCGCCAATGCCGGCGACGCCTATGGCGCGGAAGGCATGGACGGCAAGGGATGGGACCTCAAGGCCGGCGACGACGCAGCAGGCACCAGCACTGCGGATGCATCGGCAATCCTTGCAAATTCCGGCTTCCATCTGGAACTGGTGCAGGGCGCCAACATGCTCTCCAATGCCGTTGACGTCACGATCACAGGCGGTAACTCGCATGTATCCGACGTCGGTGAGGATCACTCCTGATACCCACCTCTTGACGAAAAGAGCTGCACCGGCACCCGCCGGTGCAGTTCGCGGTTGAAGGACCGGTCTGCGTAAGACGAAGCACCGCCTTTGAGACGGGTGCCCTGCGCAGCCTCAGGCTCTGCCGCGATGATCAGGGAGGGACCTTCAATGCATATCGACAAGATTTCCGACATGATCGCGCATTTCATCGGCATGTTCGACACGGTGGTCGAGGAAGCGCGTCTGAGAAGCAACTATAGCGAAGGCCCGGCGCATTCCGATCCGGACCGACTGCCGGACGATGAGGCAGCAAGGCTGCTCGACAAGAACTATGACGTCCCGCTCGAGGATTACGATCCCGGTGTCAAATATCGCTCCGGCTATTACGATTTCGATTACATGCGACCGCATTTCGCCCGCGCTGTCGAATACGACATGCAGCAGCTTGCAAATGCCATCCCGGTCGATATTTCCGGCGCGCATTTCCGTTTTCCCGGCCGCCTCTCCTTTGATGAGCGCGAACTGGTGGTTCATACCGGTCCAGGCTCGGTAGCCGGCCATCTTACGCAGGTCAATATTCTCCAGGACGATGACTATCTGAACATGACGGACGGCCCGAATGTGGCGCGCGACACGACCTTCGTGACCGAGCGAACCGTCGAGTTCTACAACGAAGCCGCGGTCTTCACGCCCTTTTCCACCTTCCAGCGCACCGATAATTACGACGCGCTGCAGATGCTTGCCAAATCCGCGCACGACTATATAGAACACGCCCGCGACAATGACGTGACCTCGCTTGGCACCGGCGCGGACCAGGATTTCGTTCTGGCCGGCAACGATATCAACGGTCTTTATATCAATGGCGCGGTGGCCTACGACAAGCCGACGCTCGACGACTTCATGCCGGACCGCGGCATTGCCAAACCCGCCGAGGCACCGGAAAAAAGCGACGTTTCCCTGCATGAAGACAGCCCGGCCGGCAACAGCCTCGATATAGCCGCTGGCGCCAATGTCGTCGCCAACATCGCCACGCTGGTCAATACCGGCGTCATGACCTCGGTCACCGCCGTCATGGGCGATTATCACCAGATAGACGCCATCACCCAAGCCTATATCTACAGTGACCGGGACGAGATTTCTTCCGTCTTCACGCACTCGGAGGATCAGGCGGCAACGGCCGCCTACAACATCGCCAGCTTTCAGCGCAGTGTCTATCCGGGCGCGGAGAATGCCGCGGCGGACAGCCATGAGAGCGGCGAGCCGCCGATATTCCCCACCGCCTGGCGCGTCAGCGTGCTGGAAGGGGATGTGTCCTTCGTCCACTGGATCGAACAATACCAGTTCATCAGCGACAATGACACGATGACGATCACCACCTCGGGTGCGAGCGTCAGCCTTTTGACCGGCGGTAACGCCGCGCTCAACATCGCCAATTTCCTCGGCATCGGCATGCAGTACGATCTGATCATCGTCGGCGGCAATGTGCTGGACATGAACCTCATCAGCCAGATTGCCGTGCTTTACGACAATGACTGGGCCCGCGCCAATCCCGATGCACCTGGTGGCGCCACCGTCCAATCCGGCAATAACCTGCTCTGGAATGATGCCAGCATTCATAATGTAGGCAGCAACGACCGCTTCGAGACCATGCCGGACTATATGCACCAGACGGTGAACGCGATAAACGAACGCGATCCCAACATGCCGGATGCGCTTGCCCACGACGCCAACTTCGCCGGCTATCAGGGACTGAACGTCCTTTACATCACCGGCAACCTTTATGATGTCAGCATCATCAAGCAGGTGAGCGTGCTCGGCGATTCCGACGACGTAACCCAGGCCGCCGCCAAAGTCCTCGAAAACAACGACAATGCCACGGTCCATATCGATACCGGCAGCAACGCCGTCGTCAACATCGCACAGATCATCGATTACGACAGCTTCGGCTCCACCACCTATGTCGCCGGCGGCGTTTATTCCGATGCCATTCTGATCCAGGGCGGCATCATCGAAAACGACACGTCGCAGCCGACACAGCACGGCCAGCTGGCAAACGAGGTCATCGCCTTTCTTCACGACGATCCCGCCACCATCCAGAACGAATCCGACGGCGTCATCAATGGCGGCCACGACCTCTCATGGTCCAATGCCCACCCATCCGACGTCATGCAGACGGTCGTTGCGTAACGTCCGGCGGACGCGGCGGCAAACACGCCCCGCAATAGCCGAACCCGCAAACGCCGCAAGATCACCGGGGACCGATATAAAATGGATCATATCTCAAGGAAAACGATTGCCGACGGACGCTCGCTGGATTTGCCGCTGGATCAGGAAGCGGAAGACAGCAAACTGACGGACGCCTGTATTTCAGCCATCAACGAAGCCGTCGAAAATCTGCGCCAGTTATCCGGCGCGGAACAGGCGGCAAAAACCATTACATCCCCCACCCAGCCAACACCCCCGCAAACTCCTTCCGAACCGCTTGCAAAAACGGCACATCCCGAACAATTCCGGGACGTTCCCCCGGTAAGGCCGGCGCCACAGCCGGAGCGGCAACCCGCCTCCCCGGCGCAACCGCAAGCCAAGATCGACAATACAGAGCTGCCTTTCGTCAAAACCATCGACAATAATGACGGGCCGATCCGCGAAAACGAACGCCGCCCGGTGACGGGTGGTGGCGGCAAGGAGCCGACGGACAATGGCGGCGGCGGTGGCGGAGGTGGTGGCGGCGGAAGCCAGAGCGGCTTCCACAAGCGCAGCGAGCCGATCAATTTCGCCGCAAGTCTTGCAAAGGGCATCGCCGCCGTTCGCCGCAACATGGTGGTGGTGATGCTGTTCACCATCGCCATCAACATCCTGCTGCTCGCCATCCCGCTTTATCTGTTCCAGATATCAGACCGGGTGCTGACCAGCCGCTCGATGGATACGCTTGTCATGCTGACGGTGGCCGTGCTTGGCGCGGTTCTGCTGCAGGCCTTCATGGATGCCATCCGCCGCTTCATCCTGATGCGCACCGCCGTTGAGCTTGAAGTGCAGCTTGGCGCGCCCATCCTGTCAGCCGCCGCCCGCGCCTCCCTGCACGGCAACGGCAAGGACTACCAGATCCTGCAGGATCTGCAGCAGCTGCGCTCCTTCCTGACATCAGGAACGCTCATTGCATTTCTCGATGCGCCGCTGATGCCGCTCTTCATCGTGGTGGTCTATCTCGTCCATCCGCATCTCGGCATCATCATCATGGTCTGCTGCGCCGTGCTGTTCATCATCGCCTGGCTGAACCAGCGTTTCACCGCAAGGCAGTTTTCCGAAGCCTCGGGTTATCTCAGCCGCGCCAATTTCCACCTCGATTCCATGTCGCGCAATTCGCAGATCATCAATGCACTCGCCATGATACCCGAGGCGGTGAAGATGTGGGGCCGTGAAACGGCCGGATCGCTGAAGTCGCATGTGGCGGCGCAGGACCGCAACATCATGTTCTCCGGCGTCTCCAAGGCCGCCCGCATGATCACCCAGGTGGCGCTTCTGGGCTGGGGTGCGCATCTGTCGCTTTCCGGCGAACTGACCGGCGGCATGGTCATCGCGGCCTCGATCATTTCCGGCCGTGCGCTGGCGCCCATCGAAGGCGCGATCGAAGGCTGGCACCAGTTCAACAAATCCGCCGCCTCCTATGGCCGTATCAAGCAGCTTCTCGTCAGCTCGCCGCTTAATTTCCCGCGCCTGCGTCTGCCCAATCCGGAAGGGCGTCTGGATGTGGAGCGCATTCTCTTCGTACCGCCGCCACAGAAGAAGGTGATTTTGAACGGCATTTCCTTTTCGCTGAAAAAGGGGGAATCGCTCGCCATCATCGGCAATTCCGGCTCCGGCAAGACGACGCTCGGCAAGATGCTGGTCGGCTCCATCCTGCCCACCTCAGGCAATGTTCGTCTCGACCTCATGGATCTGCGCAACTGGGACCAGCGGCAATTCGGTGAAAGCATCGGTTATCTGCCGCAGGACGTGCAGCTTTTCCCTGGCACCATCAAGGCCAATATCTGCCGCATGCGCGACGATATCGACGATCGGCAGATTTACGAAGCGGCAGTGCTGGCCGATGTGCATGAGCTGATCGCCGGTTTCCCGCAGGGCTATGAAACCGTGGTTGCCGCCGATGGCGCACCGCTTTCGGGCGGCCAGAAACAGCGCATCGCACTTGCCCGCGCCTTCTTTGGCGATCCCAAATTCGTGGTGCTGGATGAGCCCAACTCCAACCTTGACACCCAGGGCGAACAGGCGCTGGCCAAGGCGCTGCTGCACGCCAAGAAACAGGGCATCACCACCGTCACCATTACCCAGCGCCCGGCACTTTTGCAGTGTGTCGACAAGATCATGGTGCTGAAAGACGGATCGCTCGCCATGTTCGGTGAAAGGATCGAGGTGCTGAAAGCACTTTCCGGCAATGGCCGTCCGGCCAACCAGTCCCCGCAGATCGAGGGTTGAGGTTCGTCATGTTCAAGAAGAAAAACGCCATTGCCGAAATCAAACCGCAGGGCCAGCTGGAATGGTATAGCGAAGTGCCGCGCTCCATCCGCCTGCATAGCTCCATCGGACTTGCCGTGCTGCTCGCCTCCTTCGGCGGCTTCGGATATTGGGCCGGCACCGCACCCCTCTCTTCCGCCATCATTGCCCAGGGCAGCTTCGTCGCCACCGGCAACAACAAGATCGTCCAGCATCTGGAAGGCGGCATCATCAAGGAAATGATGGTCAGTGAAGGCGACACGGTCAAGGAAGGCGACGTGCTGCTGACGCTCGACAAGACGACGGCGCTTGCCAATGAACGCATGTTGCAGCTGCGGCGTCTTCGCCTTGAAACCATCGTGACGCGCCTTCGCGCCGAAGCGCAGGGCGAAAAGACTTTCAAGGTGCCCGAAATCGTCATGAAAGAGGCCGGCGATCCTGACATCAACTCCATCATCCAGAGCCAGAACATCGTGTTCCACAGCAAGATCGTCAAGCTCGACGAGCAGCTGAACCTGATCGAAAAGAATATCCGTTCGCTGGAGTTCCGCTATGCGGGTTATGACGGGCAGAAACAGTCCTTCGACCGGCAACTCGCCCTTCTGACGCAGGAGCGCGATTCCAAGGAAAGGCTCGCCAAGGACGGCGTCATCCGCAAGACCGATATGCTGGCACTGGAACGCGCCATTGCCGACGCCATGGGCGATATCGCCCGTCTGACCGGCGAGATGAACCAGAGCGAGGCGGAAATCGCCAAGTTCAAGCAGGAAGCGATCATTGCCGTCAACGCCAACAAACAGGCGGCGCTCGATGCGCTGGAAACGGCTGAATCCGATCTCGACAGTGTCCGGGAACAGGTGCGTGGCGCTGCCGAAGTGCTGGAACGCACCGTCATCCGCTCCCCCGTCAACGGCACGGTGGTGCGGGCCTATTATCATACCCCCGGGGGCGTCATCACCACAGGCAAGCCGATCATGGAAATCCTGCCCGCCCATGTTCCCCTGATCCTTGAGGCGCAGGTGCTCAGAACCTCCATCGATCAGCTACATGAAGGCCAGACCGCCGCGATCCGTCTGTCAGCGCTCAACCGCCGCACCACACCGGTTCTGAACGGCAAGGTGTTTTACGTTTCCGCCGACAGCATCGAGGAAAATGCCGGCCTGCAGGTCAAGGACGTCTATATCGTGCGCGTGCAGGTTTCCGACGACGAGATCGCCAAGGTCCATAATTTCCATCCCGTGCCCGGCATGCCGGCCGATGTTCTGATCCAGACCTCGGAGCGCACCTTCTTTGAATATCTGACCAAGCCGATCTCCGACAGCATGTCCCGCGCCTTCAAGGAAAGATGAAGAAATATCAGTAACCTATACTGTCTTTTCCGCAGCGCTCAGCATATAATATCCGAATATATTTCGCCGGGGCGGGAGAAGCAGCATGGCGGTGATGTCGGATGTGTTGCTACTGGTCGGCAGGCTGAATTATGTGTGGACGAACACTGAAAGCCTGATGATCTATCTGATCGTCCATCTCCTGAAAGTGGAGAAGGAAGCGGCCATCGTCGTGTTTCTGACGCTCAATACCACACGGGCGCGCATGGACCTCATCGAGCGTCTGGCGAAACTCCCCTCAACGCCGACGCCGGACCGCAAGACCATTCTCTCCATCATGGCGCGGCTGAAGAAAGAAGCGCGGACGCGCAACAAATACAATCATTGCATCTATTCCTTCGACGAAAAGGGCGAAATCGCCAGCACCCAGCTGATGCGGCTGGTGGAGGACGACAGCAAGGTTCGTTACGGCAAGGTTGAACGCATGGACGAGAAGGAAATCGAGCACCTGGAAAAGTCGATTGCCGATATCGTCGATGTCAGCAAGGACATGTGGAAATTCATCCACGCCAGCCCGCATGTCTCGGCGGATTATCTCTAGGCTCTCGTCTGCAACCGCATACCGATCGCCGGGTGAGTTTCACCATTCTGCGCTGCCTTCACTGGCAGGCACAGTTTGCCTGCAGCGAAATAAAGCAGGAACGAGCCGATCTGGTAGGGGAAGATGATATCGATCTCCACGAAGGAGCGCACCACGAACAGCGCACAGATTGCAAAGAGAATAACGCCCTGCGGATCGCTCCTGCGCATCAGCACCGAGCGCAGATGCCCGAGCAGCGTGCCGTAAAGCACCATGCCAAGCAGCACCATGCCGACGATGCCATTCTCTACCACCGTCTCGATATAGGTATTATGGAAATGGAAGCCGGTGCGGCCGGTAATGAAGAAGTCGTTCCACAGGCGTTCGGCATCGGCAAAACCCGCCACCCAGAAACCCTGATAGCCGACACCGAGGATCGGCGTCTGTTTTGCCGCCTCGATGCCCTGCTGCCAGAGATAGGTGCGACCGGTAAGCGTCGAATCCTTGCCGAAAACACCCAGAATGGCATCGAGCAGGCCGAATTGCAGGGAGGCGACCACAAGCAGCCCGCCAAGGCCGCCGAGCACGAAAAACGTCATCTTGCGGTTGGCGGGAGACAGCATGCCGATCGGGATGAAGCCGATTATCAGTGCAACCACCGCCGCGGTGGTGATGGTGGATGTCGCCGATTGCGATGCGAGGAGGCTATAGGCCGATAAAAGTCCGGTCACGCCGGCGATTGGCAGCCAGATGCCTCTCTGTTTGAGAACCAACACGGAGGCGGCTGCAAAAATGACTCCGAGAGAGGCATAAAAACCGAGCTGGTTCTTCGACGAGAAGGCGCCGACGAAACTATACGTGCCATCCAGCGCATCGAAGAGATAGATGCCGAACAGCAGCGAATATAAAAGAACCACGGCGATGCCGATCAGCGCGCCGCGCGTCAGCGTTCGAATGGATGTCACCCGCATGGCGATCAAGGCGCAGACGATATGCGTCATATATTGGATGGAGGCGCGCATGGTCACCGATGCTGCCTCCGACCAGAAGCTGGACAGCACGGTGAGGATACCGAAGGCGAAGATCCACAGATAACGCGGATAATTGCCAAGCACCTGCCGGTAGTTGACCACCACCAGCGGCAGCCACATTCCATAATAGGCCAGAACCGAGATCTGCCCGAAACGCGACGAGTAGGCGAACACGAAGAATGACAGCGCAATCGCCGCCATTCCGAAAATTTCATTGCGTTCGGGATCGATCAGCGCCGATTTGGCAATCCGCATGCGAACCTCACTGCATCAGGATTTCGGACGAAACCTTGATGACGTCGCCGGGCTGAAGCAGGGTGTTTTCATCCACCTTCACTTCCTTCGGCTTGCCGTTTTCCTCGCGCACCACGAGATAGGTGATGGTCGCGGATTTACCCGACGGATCGAAACGGATCGCCTCGGCCGATTGCGCCAGCGCCTCCGACATCAATTCACGGCTGGTGGTCAGCTGCAGATTGAGCTTGTCGAGTTCCGCTTCGGTATCCTGCAATTCCTTGGAGCGCTGTGCCACCCAATCGTTGCGCAGGTTGATTTCGTCCTGGGTCGCCTTGTTGATATCCTGCTTGGCGCGCAGCGACTGCGTGTCGATATCAAGCAGGGTGGATTCCACCTCCGCCGCGCGTTCTTCCGCCGAGATGCGCCGCTGTGACAGTGCAAGCCCCTGCTCGTTCAGCCGGTTGACGCGGTCGCGGTCCTCGTTGGCGAGCTGGAGCTGGCGGTTCTGAGTTTCCGATTTTTTATTCAGCGATTCGACTTCGCTCTGCAAAAGGGCATGCAGATCCGTCAGCGCCTTCAGCTGAAGCGTATAACGCTCGGTACGGGATTTCATCAGCGCGCTTTCGCTGGCCAGAAGCGTATCGATTTCGCTGATCTTTTCCATTTCTGGCGTCTTGGCGATGGCCTGATCGCCCTTGACCTCGGCAACCAACCGCGCCTGACGGGCGAGCAGCCTTGCCCGCTGGTTGTCGTAGACGGCGGCATCGCCGCGTGCATTGATGAAGTCGCGGGCAAAACGCTGGCCGGCATCGGAGCGACGCAGGCCGCCGGCGAGACTGACGGCCTTCAGCACCGTGAGATTGGCGGCATAGGGATATTCTCCCGGTGTCTGCACGTCGCCGCTCAGAAAGATCGGCCGAAACTGGGCGATTTCGACGGAAGCCGAAGGCAGGTTGCGAAGCGCGAATTTGCTCTGAAGCTGGGCGCCGATCGCCTCACCGACTTCCGAAGGCGTTTTCCCCGAAACCTCCAGCTGGCCGATAAATGGCAAGGACAGCGCGCCGGATGGGCCGACGGAATAATCGCCGTTGATGACGTCCCAGTTGCGGATGCTGCCATCGGCCGGCTGCCATTCGGCGACACGGATGCGCAGCTTGTCGGCGGTGCCGAGCTTATATTGCCCACCCTCTGCCGCCAATGCGGAGAGCGGCGCGGCCAGGGCGACGGAAGCGGCAAGCACGAGGGCGGCAAGCGGACGGCGGGGGGTGGCAAAAAGGCCGTTCATCGGGAGACTCCCTGTTTGCTGAGCGCCATGCAGGCGATCAGACGATAGGCAACCGGGAAAGGCCGGCTGCGCAGCGCCGCAGAAGCGGCCGCTATTGTTAGCACCAATGACGCACCCGAAGACCGGACTTGGGATCCCGGTCGGGTGCGTGTCGAAACGAAAATCGATAAAGCCGAACTCAATATTGATTTCAGTAGCTGCCGCGCGACAGGCACACGGCGGGAATGGTCTTGACGATGATGAAGACATCCTGCCGCATCGACCAGTTCTGCACATATTGCGTGTCGAAAGCGACGCGGGTCTTGTAGGAGACGTCGTTACGGCCGCTGATCTGCCACAGGCCGGTCAGGCCAGGGCGGGTGCTGAGATAATAAGCGGCAGCGCTTTCATAATAGCTCAGTTCCTCGTCAACGACGGGGCGCGGGCCAACCACGCTCATTTCACCACGGATGATGTTGAGGAGCTGCGGCAGTTCATCAAGGCTAAGCTTGCGCAGCACGGCACCGACGGCGGTGACACGCGGATCGTTCTTGAGCTTGCGGGTCGCGCGCCATTCTTCGGCGGCTTCCGGATTGGCGGCAAGATATTGCCGCAACATCTCGTCACCGTTCATCGCCATCGTCCTGAATTTCAGGCAATGGAAATAGCGGCCATTATGTCCCACACGCCGGTGACCATAAAAGATCGGGCCGGGATCGGAAAATTTCACCAGAGCGGCGATCAAAAGGAAAATCGGGCTGAAGATGAGCAGCGCAAGTGCAGCCGATGCCATATCGAAGCTGCGTTTTGCGATGCCCCCGATAGGGAAACTGACATCGAAATCTTCGGAACTGCTGAGTGTCTGTTCAGCCGATTGGGTCGCGGACTTCATAGAGTGAACTCCATTTATGTTTTGCGATTGGTCGGTGCCCGAAGGCGCGTATTTCCGTCTAAAGGAGATAACAAGTCTGTGTTCGGAATTTGATGCTAATGGATTTTTTGTAAGGCACATTGCCCATGACCGTCTATGCGATTTCTTGCGGTGGCGGTCGATCAACCCCAGGGCAATATTAAGGGTTGCATAAAAAAGAAACAAATGTGCCTGCGGCCATGTGCACAGAGCATGGGTGGCCTCCCGGCATGTATTGTATTTTCGACCACCTGCAGTCTTTTCTTATATGTTTCTTATGACTTAATCGGATGAGACAGGAACGCCAAGAACAGCCATGCGTGTAATAGACTATTAAATTTTTTTGCGGCGCAGCAAGATTGCGGCAACGCATATAAAATTTGACATATTAGCCGGGATTTTTTTACCCGACACTCGGGCTTCGCCAAGAAAAAGCGATGGAAAAATTGCAAGGGCGGCGCAAAAGCGGCAAAACAATGGCAAAAATCCGCGCTTGAGCCGCGGAATATCTTTAAAATATTCGAGCCCCAACCCGGATTCGGCCCTGCCTGCGACAGGCAGAGCGCTTTCAGACCTTCACATCAAGCAAAATGCGGTGGAATCAGAAGGTGGGCGGCGTACAGGCGCTGATGACTTCGCACGGGACCGGCCCGATGCAGCGGAAGCGATGCGGCCTGCGGCTCTCGAAGTAATAGGCATCACCCGGCCCCAGCACCCGCCGCTCCTCATCAACCGTCACTTCCAGACGCCCGGAGAGGATGATGCCCCCCTCCTCGCCATCATGCACCAGCGGCACCTTGCCGGTATCGGCGCCCGGCTGGTAACATTCCTTCAGGATTTGCAGGCTGCGACCGAAGACATTGTCGCCCACCTGCCGGAAGGAGATCGGCCCCTTGCCGATCTCGACCAACTCATCCGCCCGATAGAAGGCCTTGCGGTTCGTCTCCGGCTCGAAGGCGAAAAACTCGGCAAGGCCGATCGGTATACCGTCGAGAATACGCTTCAGCGCGCCGACGGACGGGTTGGAGGTGTTACTCTCGATCAGCGAAATCGTTGAATTGGTCACGCCGGCGCGCCTTGCCAGTTCACGCTGGGAAATGTTGTGACGCAGCCGCAAATGGCGCAAACGCCCGCCAATATCCACCGACATGCTGCTGCCCCCGTTATCGTTGTTCGAAATATCGAAAATACTGCATTTCGCCTACAGCATTTTCAATGACTTGGCCACAGAGAGAAAAGGGCTTGTTCAGTCTGGAAAATAGCTTTCAATCATCATCAACGAACAGGAGAACCATTATGGACAACCCCAGCCGATCCAATTCCACCTCGCTCGACAGCTACTGGATGCCGTTTACCGCCAACCGCCAGTTCAAGGCAAATCCCCGCCTGCTGACGAGCGCCGAGGGCATGTATTACACCAGCAATGATGGTCGTCAGGTTCTCGATGGCACGGCTGGCCTGTGGTGCGTCAATCTCGGTCATGGCCGCCAGCAGATCGCCTCCGCCGTCAAACACCAGCTTTCGACCATGGATTACGCGCCCTCCTTCCAGATGGGCCACCCCGTCGCCTTCGAATTCGCCGAGCGGTTGGCGGAAATCGCCCCCGGCCCTGACGGGGCAAAGCTTGATCGCATTTTCTACACCGGCTCAGGCTCTGAATCGGTCGATACGGCGCTGAAGATCGCCATCGCCTATCAGCGCGCCATCGGCCAGGGCACCCGCAGCCGCCTGATCGGCCGTGAGCGCGGTTACCACGGCGTCGGTTTCGGCGGCATCTCCGTTGGCGGCCTCGTCAACAATCGCCGGGTTTTCCCACAGATACCGGCCGACCATCTGCGTCATACCCATGATCCCTCAAAGAACAGCTTCGTGAAGGGTCAGCCCGAGCACGGCGCCGAGCTTGCCGACGATCTGGAACGGCTGGTCGCCCTGCATGGCGCTGAAACCATCGCTGCCTGCATCGTTGAGCCGGTGGCCGGCTCCACCGGCGTGCTGGTGCCGCCGAAGGGTTATCTGGAGCGCCTGCGTGCCATCTGCGACAAGCACGGCATTCTCCTCATTTTCGATGAAGTCATCACCGGTTTCGGCCGCATGGGCTCATCCTTCGCCAGCAACTATTTCGGTGTTACGCCTGATATCGTCACCACCGCCAAGGGGCTGACCAATGGCGCGATCCCCATGGGTGCGGTCTTCACCAGCCGCAAGGTGCATGATGCGCTGATGCATGGCCCGGAAAGCCAGATCGAGCTGTTCCATGGCTACACCTATTCCGGCCATCCCGTCGCCTGCGCCGCCGGCATCGCCGCACTCGATATCTATCGCGACGAAGGCCTTTTCACCCGCGCATCGCAATTGCAGGATGACTGGCACAATGCCATCCATTCGCTGAAGGGTCTGCCAAACGTTATCGACATCCGCACCATCGGCCTCATTGCCGGCATCGAACTGCAATCGCGCGACGGCGCCATCGGCGCACGCGCCTATGACATCTTTGTGGATTGCTTCGAGCGCGGTCTGCTTGTCCGGGTCACCGGCGATATCATTGCGCTTTCGCCGCCGCTGATCGCCGAAAAATCCCATTTCGATGACATCGTCTCGATTCTCGGTGACGCGTTGAAACGCACAAATTAAAAGTATAAACCTCTAATATAAGAAAGGCTGCAATAGAAATTGCAGCCTTTTCTCATTTTTATCAAAAACATAGCGTACATAGATCATTTATTAAGCATGTTCTATTATTTTCCCGCAGTATAACCAACAGCGCGGGAACGTCCCCATGGCGTCGATTCAGAAAAAGATAATATTGGCAAGCATTGCGATCTTTTCCATCACCGGCGCCGCCACGGGCGTTGGCATGTGGGCAACGGAAACGCTGAACCGCAACAGTGAATATGTAGCACTCTCGGCCGAAGTGCTGCGCAACCACATGCAGGCGGACATGATGCATGATGCATTACGTTCCGACGTACTTGCCGCCATTCTCTCCACCAATGCCAGCATGGGCCTCGACCTCAAGACGGTTGAGGCTGACCTTGGCGAACATGAAGCCAGCTTCCGCGAAATGATCGAGGCCAACAGGTCCCTGTCAGCAGGCACAAACGTCAAGGCCGTGATCGACGGCGTCGAAAAACCGCTGCTTGCTTATATGGAAGCCGCCAATGCGGTTGTCGGCCTTGCGGGCTCCCGCCCGGAAGAGGCGGTCAAGCTGATGCCCGAATTCATGCGGCAATTTTCGGCGCTTGAAAAAGCGATGGAAACGGCCGGCGACCAGATCGAGGCCCTTTCCGATGCCGCCTCGGCCGAAAGCGAAAAGACCAAGGCGACCATCAACCTTGCCTTGAAGGGCCTGCTGGTTCTGGCGGCAATTTTCTCCGTCGGGCTTTTCCTTCTCACCCGCAGATCGGTTATCCAACCCATCCTGCAATTGTCAAAGAATATGGAAACATTGGCGGGCGGCGATACGTCTCAGCCACCCTCCGGCATCGATCGCAGGGACGAGATCGGCTCCATGTCCGTTGCCGTTGAAGTCTTCCGGCAGGCGGCAATCGCCAACCGGGCGCTTGAAGAACAGGCGGCAGCGGCCCGCCGGCAGGCGCAGGCCGATCAGGAGGCAACCCGCCAGCAGGCCGAGGAAGACGCCTCCGAACGGCTGCGCATCGCCACATCCGGCCTCGCAGCCGGTTTGAAGCGGCTGGCTTCGGGTGATCTGGCCTTCCAGCTCGATCAGGCCTTCGCCCCGCAATTTGAGGCCCTGCGGCACGATTTCAACAGTTCTGTCCGGCAGCTGGCCGAAACATTATTTGCGATTTCCGATGGCATCGGCACGATTGACGGCAGCAGCCGCGAGATTGCCGCCGGCGCCGGCGACCTTTCCCGCCGTACGGAAAATCAGGCAGCCTCGCTCGAACAGACCGCCGCAGCGCTTGAGGAAATCACGGCCAATGTTTCAAACGCCAACAAACGTACGTCCGAGGCGCGGCTTGCCGCCACCGACGCCAACCACAGCGCCCTGAAATCGGTTGAGGTGGTCAGCCACGCCGAAGAGGCGATGCGACGCATCGAGACATCATCGCGGCAGATTACCGGCATCATCGGCGTCATCGACGAAATCGCCTTCCAGACCAATCTTCTGGCGCTGAATGCCGGGGTGGAGGCCGCCCGCGCCGGTGAGGCCGGCAAAGGCTTTGCCGTGGTGGCGCAGGAAGTGCGCGACCTCGCCCAGCGTTCCGCAAAGGCCGCAAGCGAAATCCGCGACCATATCCGCCAATCATCAGCGGAAGTGGAAAGTGGCGTGAAGCTGGTTCTCGATACCGGTACGGCGCTGAAGGATATCGGCGAACGCATCGCCGGCATCGACCAGCACATGACCGCGATTGCGACATCCGCCGCCGAACAATCAACGGGACTTGCCGAAATCAACGCTGCCGTGAACTCCATGGATCACGCCACCCAGCAGAATGCGGCCATGGTGGAACAATCCACCGCCGCTTCGGCAACGCTTGCCGCGGAAACGGCAAAGCTGCGCGCGCTGGTTTCACGTTTCCGTCTGGATATGGAAGATGTTGGTGGCCATGACGTTATCCGTCACGTTGCCTGAGACGGGAGCATTGCGCTGCCATTCGTCCATCGTTTCCAGCCGCTGACTTCAGCGGCTGGAAATTTTTTATTTGTCAGTAGGTCTGAACCGGCTGCGAAAGGCCATCGCCAACCACGCCATTGCCATATTGGGCAACGGGCACGCCTTCCTGGCCGATCGGCACGCCCTGCTGCGCCGGGCCAAGCGCCGTCACCACGATCGGCGTACCGTCCGGCACGCGATTATAGAGATCGACGATGTCCTGGTTGATGAGGCGCACGCAGCCTGATGATACCGACTTGCCGATGGTCCACCATTCCGGCGAACCGTGCAGACGGTAGATCGTATCCTTGCCGTCCTTGAAAATATAGAGTGCACGCGCGCCGAGCGGGTTCTTGAGGCCCGGCTCCATGCCGCCATTTCGGCTGCTATAGGGCTCCAGCTCCGGCTGGCGGGCGATCATTTCATCAGGCGGCGTCCAGCGCGGCCACTGGCGCTTGTACTGAATGACGCCGCGGCCGGCCCATTCGAAACCCGCACGTCCGAGGCCGACGCCATAACGCATGGCCTGACCGTTCTCATAGGTAAGGTAAAGGAAATGGTTGGCCGTATCGACGACGATGACGCCGGGGCGCTCGCCCGTCGGATTGGCCACCATCTGCCGCAGGAACTGGCGCGGAATCCGCTTATAGGGAATTTCCGGCAGCGGAAACTGCTCGTCCGGCTTGGGACCGTACATCAGCGCATACATCGGATCTTCCGCGGGGGCGGCCGGCCGTGCGGCTTCACGCGCCGTGGTGTTGCAGCCCGCAAGGCCGGCAAGCGCCAATCCACCTGCTCCAAGCAGGAAACCCCGCCGGGTCGTTGTCGTCTCGTTCAATTGAAAAACCTCATTTACGTCATCTCACACTGGCAAAGGGGTCTGCCAGCGCCGCATCGGGGCGGCTGATAGGGTACTTCGTGCCGGAAACCTGCGATGCCATGGACTTGGCGCCGCTGGATTTCAGAATGGCACGGAAGCTCGGATGCATGCCGCCGTCTACATACGCGCTGAGTGGGGCGGAAGTTCCCTCGTTCATCGCAGCGGCAATTTTTTGTTGTTCCTCGGCCAGTTTCGATGCCACCGCCGGGTCCGGCTGATTGATGGCTGGCGGGCAGGCCGCCAGAGGATCGGCAGGCTCACCCTCGGCGAATTCGCTGTTGAAGACATAGCGCCGGCCGCAAACGGAGACCTTCGGCTGGCGGCGCGTCACCTCGAAATAGTCGTAGCCTTCCTTGAGCGTGCGCCAGAAGGGCATGTTGGGATCGTCGCGATGCGCCACCATGTTTCGTGCACTCATACGGAAGGGATAGGCCTGCACCTGGAAACGATCCTGCCCGCCCTGCAGCGCGCGCGCCACGACGGCGTAAATCTCGCCCACCTGTTGGTCGGTCATGGCGTAACAGCCCGACGACGAACAGGCGCCATGCACCATCAGCGCTTCGCCGGTGTAACCGAGCGCCGATTCCAGCCGGTTGGGATAACCGAGATTGAAGGAGACGTAATATTGCGAATTCGGATTCAGCATGCCGGCCGAGACGTGATAAAAACCTTCCGGCGCCTGCCGGTCACCGGTCTTCATCTTCGGTCCGAGCTTTCCGGACCAGCGGCACATGGGATAGGTCTTCAGCAGCGCATAGCTTCCGGTCTTGTCGATCTTCCAGACCTCAAGTTCGCTTTCCTGCTTGAAAATACGAACGAGGACCGGGCTTTCCGGCCGCATGCTCTTGGCAGACATCTGCGCCATCATCTTGGACGACAGCTTCGGCGGGTCCTTCTTGACGCTATCGAGACCCATGGAGGTGCACGCAGCAAGACCGCCGCCGATCGCGACGACCGCAGCTACTCTTACCCCCGCCATCACCTTCAGCCGTAACCCCGCAACTGCGAAATCCAGCAATGCCTTCATGTCCATGGATCGTTCTGCCCGCCTGATTTGCCCGCCTTTCCGGCAGACGCTTAACTAGCGAAGGTGGCCATAACGCGGCAACCTCGCACATGGACAAAGTCTCGTGAACAGACGTTACCCTTTCGTTAATCATAGGGACACAAGCCCGTGAGGGGTACGTCAGCAGGGCAGACGCCCCCTATCGAAGCAGCCCCTGCCCGCCATCGATCCATACCGGCGTGCCGGTAATGTGGCGCGATGCGTCCGATGCCAGAAAACCGATCAGCGCGGCGACATCGTCGCTTGAGCCCGCCACACCGCCGGTCACGGGAATATCGCCGGCCGGAAACCGAACCGGCACCTCAGTCTTTTCGCGTCCGCGTATATCGGTGTTTTCGTCGATTGCCGTTTCGATCTCCCCCGGACACACGGCATTAACGCGGATGCGGTGACGCCCAAGCTCGAGCGCCAGTTGCTGGGCCATAGCAAGCTGCCCCGCCTTCGTCACGGAGTAAGCGGTAGCGCCGGGGGAGGTAAAGGTTCGTGTGCCGTTGATCGAGGAAACGATCACGATGGAGCCGCCACCGGCCGCCTTCAGATACGGCACGCTGGCATGCACGGTGAGATAGGTGCCGCGCAGGTTGATGCGGATCGTGTCGTCCCACTCGGAAGGCTTCAACTCATCAATGGGCGCCCAGACACCGTTGACGCCGGCATTGGCCACCACGACATCAAGGCGACCGAAATCCTCCGCGAGCGCTGCGACCGCGTGTCGCATGGCCGCCTCGTCCGAAACATCGGCGAGAAGAACTTTGGAAGAGCCGGATGCGGTCTTTATCTCCTCGGCCACGGCCAGCAATTCGGACTCGGTGCGGCCGAGCAAGCCAACCGAAAAACCAGCGGCAGCCAGATGCAGGGCGGCGGCACGTCCGATGCCGGAACCTGCGCCGGTGATGAGGGCAACTTTGCGATGAGCCAATGTCACACCCCGCCTTTTCTCGAGGCTATCGAGGTGACGGTGGCCGAAACCGGATCGCTGGCTGGAAAGCTGTCTTCCAGTCCCTCGTCCAATTCCTCTTCAAGAATATCGCGATCCTTCGCGGTGCGGGCGCTGGCCTGACCATGCGGACCATCATCCTGCGCCGTTCCAAGCGCTGAAAACTGCGACGACGCATCAGCGCCGTGGCGGGTGCCGAAAGCCGTCAGCTGAACCATCACTGCACTGGCGCGCTTGATGGCCTCCGCATCATCGATGCCTTCCAGCCCATCGGCGAGACGGACGGAGACCTGGTCGCCGTCGCTGCCGACGAACTCGACGGATATGACACCGTTATTGCGTTTTACATAGGTCGTGGAAAGTTGCATGACATGCCCTCCGATTTGACAAGCATCGGCCTATCAATCCGATGCGGTAACACTGAAACCTGAATTCACAACGATGGCAGAGCGGAAGGGGTTCCAGATGAATCAGGCCTTTAGCCCGGAAATGCAGGCGAGTTTCTTCAAGCGAGACGCGCTGGATGTCGCCCGTGCGCTCATCGGCGTGGAATTTCGCGTCGGCAATGCCGGCGGCATCATCGTGGAAACCGAAGCCTATCATCCCGACGACCCGGCGTCCCACGCCTTCAACGGGCAGACGCCTCGCAACAGGGCAATGTTCGGCCCGGCCGGCCATCTCTATGTCTATCGGTCCTATGGCATTCACTGGTGCGCGAATTTCGTCTGCGCGCCCGGCTCTGCGGTGCTTCTGCGCGCCATCGAACCTCTGACCGGTCTGGACATGATGAAACTGCGGCGGGGAACCGACAAGCCGAAACTTCTGTGCTCCGGCCCCGGAAGGCTTTGTCAGGCCATGGCGATTACCGGCGACATGGACGGCATGCCGCTCGACGCCCCTCCGTTTTTTCTGCGTTTGCCACAGGAAGCCGCCGCGGTGACCAGCGGCAGGCGTATCGGCATCAGCCGCGCGGTGGATTATCCGTGGCGCTTCGGGCTTGCAGGCTCGGCCTTTGTCAGCAAGAAATTCGAAAATCCGCGAACGCAGGACGTTTAAAGCACTTTCGGCGGCTGATCGTTTTCGTCGGGATTGGGGGTCGGAATTTCATCCGGCAGCCTGTCGGGTTCGGGCTCTTCCACCGACGGAATATCCGGCTGTGGCGGCACCGGCATTGGCGGTTCGGGATAGGGTTCGACGGGAACGGTCGACATCGCGGCCTCCTGATATAAATGCGCGACCCAAACCGGATTACGCTTTCATCTATCGGGACAACGCGCCTGCGCCGTCGCCATTCAGGCGGCGCAACACACAAATTCGCCCATCGGTCATATGCCGATCAGGTCCCTCCGGTCCGGTTGCGCCGCCCCGTGGTTGTACAGGGAAAACGCCGGGACCGGCGGTCCGTTCCGTTTTTTGAAGAAGCTTTTTTGACGGCTCAGGCAAAACCGAGCGCGCTACGGGAAATATCGCGGTTTTCGCAATAATCGCGGGAGTGGGCCTCATGGCCATGCTCACGGGCGGTCGAACGGGTCAGTTCCGGGCTTGGAACATTGAGCAGCGCGTCGGCATAGGTGCCGGTCGCTTCCACGTCATCGATCACTGGTTGCTGTTGCGGTTTTAAAAATTCAAACATCCGTCGTCCTCCTTCGACACGTCCCCTCAACGCGCCGGCCCAAGTCCTGTTCCATAACGAACACGACTGCTTCGATTATACATGAGATGTCGCCGCCGTATAGATGACGAAAGGCGAACGCTATCAACTGACGTTCACAAAATGGAGTGGAATCAGTGAGCTATACCGACAAGTTCAGGCAGGCCCGACCGACTCCCGTAGGATCAGCTCCACCGGCCACAATTCCTGCACTTCGCGCACCGGCCTGCCGCCGATGATCTGCAAAAGCAGGTCGGTCACCCGCATGCCGGCCATACGCATGGGAGAACGGGTGGTGGAAAGCGGCGGCAGCATGCTTCCCGGGGTGAGATAGGGAAACACGTCATCATGGGCGATGACGGAGACGTCCTTGCCGATCGTCAGCCCCATCTGGGTTGCCGCACGATACACACCCTGCGCCGTCATCATCGCACCCGCAACGAAGGCCGTCGGGCGCGGCGTCTGCTCCAGAAGCGAGCGGGCGAAGCGAAACGCCGTCTCCTCGCTGAAATGCTCGCTGATCATGAAACGCGGATCCGGCGTGATGCCGTGGGTCGCCAGCGCATCGCGAAAACCCTGTTCCCGATCCTGCACGAAAGTACGGCCGACCGGACCGTTGATGAGAGCAATCCGCCTGTGCCCACGCTCCAGAAAATGGATCGTCGGACGATAGGTCACATCATGATTGTCGATATCGAGCCAGGCATGTTCGAACGGTGTCTTCGAGCGGCCATGCACGATGAACGGCACACCCAGCCTGTTGAGCAGCGCAATGCGCTCATCCTCCGGGCGCGGTGAATGCACGATGATGCCATCCACCCTTCCGCTCGACGCAAGTCGGCTGAAAATCGCCAGTTCCTCGTCAAGATCATTGTCGACAGTGACGCTGACGAGGATGTCGGTCTCTTCCCCTTCCAGCCGGGTCGCCATTCCACCCATGAACTCCGAGAAGAAATGCCCGCCGCCTGAACGGCCCATGACAACACCAATGGCACCCGCCCTGCCGGTTGCCAGCCTGACCGCGTTGGCATTGGGCCGGTAGCCGTATTTCAGCGCAGCCTCCATCACCCGCTGCCGCGTTTCCTCGCGCACCTCGGGGTAGCCGCCAAGCGCCCGGCTGACGGTGGTGGGCGACAGCCCGACCTTCTCTGCGAATTCCTTGAGCTTCATGTTTTTTGCCAATTTGCCCCTGCATGCGTCGCCGCTGCGGATTTTTCAAGCCGACAAAAATTGAAAACGATTTCAATTTTCTCCCACCTGAAACCTTACAGTTGGTTTTCCTGAAAGGCAAAGCCGAAAAATTCCAGACGAAAATCCCCAATTTTCGCTCAATTAGAAAGAGTATTGACAGATTGTCTAGCTTTTGCGAGCTTTCCGTCGGTCAAAAGCGCTTTCAATTTTGAGGATAATCGGGAGCGTCAACGGAGGAGTTTGACAATGAATATTTCCATGAAGACTTTGTTCCTGTGCGGAGTGGCGTTTTCTGCCGCTGTTTCCGCGCAGGCGGCTGAACTTTCCATCGCCGCCAATTCGACCGGCAAGAACGTCGCGTTCTTCCGCGAACGCATCGCCGCCTTCGAGAAAGAAACCGGCCACAAGGTCAATCTCGTCACTATGCCGTCGTCTTCCAGCGAGCAGTTCAGCCAGTACCGGCTGTGGCTTGCCGCCGGCAACAAGGATGTCGACGTCTACCAGACGGACGTGATCTGGGCGCCGCAGCTGGCCGAGCAATTCGTGGATCTGACTGCAGCGACCAAGGATGTCATCGGTGATCATTTCCCCTCCATCGTCGCGTCGCAGACGGTTGACGGCAAGCTCGTCGCCATGCCGATGTTCACCGACGCGCCGGCGCTGTTCTACCGCAAGGACCTTCTGGAAAAATACGGCAAGCAGCCGCCGAAAACCTGGAAGGAACTGAGCGAGACCGCCAAGGAAATTCAGGACAAGGAACGCGCGGGCGGACAGAAGGACCTCTGGGGCTTCGTTTTCCAGGGCAGCGCCTATGAAGGCCTGACCTGCAACGCGCTGGAATGGATCGCATCGGCCGGCGGCGGCCATATCGTCGAAAGCAACGGCGATATCTCCATCAATAACGAGAAGGCTGCAGCCGCCATCGAAACAGCCAAGGGCTGGGTCGGCACCATCGCGCCGCAGGGCGTGCTCGCCTACAAGGAAGAGGAAGCGCGCGGCGTCTGGCAGACCGGCAATTCCGTCTTCATGCGCAACTGGCCCTATGCCTATGCGCTTGGAAACGGCGCCGACAGCGCCATCAAGGACAAATTTGGCGTCACGCCGCTGCCGGCAGGCGAAGAAGGTTCGGCGCCTGCCTCCACACTTGGCGGCTGGAACCTTGCCGTTTCGAAATATTCCGACGACCAGGAAGCCGCCATTCAGCTCGTGAAATTCCTGGCATCAAAGGACACCCAGAAGCTGCGCGCAATCCAGCTTTCCAACATGCCGACGATCGCTTCGCTCTACGATGACAAGGATGTCGCCGAAGCACAGCCCTTCATGCCGACATGGAAGCCGATCTTCGAGACCGCTGTTCCGCGTCCTTCCGCCTCGGCCAAGGTGAAATATAACGAGGTTTCGGCCAAGTTCTGGGGCGCCGTGCACAACACGCTCTCCGGCAACGGCACGGCGGCGGAAAATCTCGAACTTCTCGAGGTTGAACTGACCGATCTCAAAGGCAACGGCTGGTAATCCGGCCCGCGCGGGAGATGGTCTGGCCTGATCGTTTCCCGCGCCCCAACCGCGAGATATCCCCATGAACGACATCGCCCTTCAAAGACCGGTCGCGGCAGCCGGCACCGGCTCCGATCTGCAGTCGGAACGTCTGAAATCCGCCTGGCTGTTTCTTGCCCCCACATTTCTGGTGCTGGCGCTGGTGGCGGGCTGGCCGCTGGTGCGCACCGTCTGGTTCAGCCTCACCGACGCTTCGCTCACCAATCTCGAGGGTGCGCAGTTCGTCGGCCTCAAGAACTACCTTACCTGGATCACGCTCAGCAGCGGCCGCACCATTTATCGCGGCTTGCTTGCCGATCCCGCATGGTGGGGCGCGGTTCTCAATACGCTGAAATTCACCGTCGTCTCCGTCAGCCTCGAAACGATACTCGGCCTCATCGTCGCGCTGGTGCTGAATGCCGAATTCAAGGGACGAGGCCTCGTGCGCGCCGCCATTCTCGTGCCCTGGGCCATTCCGACCATCGTCTCGGCGCAGATGTGGGCGTGGATGCTGAACGACCAGTTCGGCATCTTGAACGACCTGTTCCTCAATCTCGGGCTGATCTCCAGCAAGATCGCCTGGACCGCCAATCCTGAAACCGCGATGGTGGCCGTGCTGATCGTCGACATCTGGAAGACGACGCCCTTCATGGCGCTGCTCATCCTTGCCGGCCTGCAGATGGTGCCGAAGGACATGTATGAGGCGGCCAAGGTGGATGGCATTCATCCGGTCAAGGTGTTCTTCCGCGTCACCCTGCCGATGATCCGACCCGCACTCATGGTCGCCGTCATCTTCCGCATGCTGGATGCGATGCGCGTATTCGACCTCATCTACATCCTGACGCCGAATAATGCCCAGACCCGCACCATGTCGGTGCTGGCACGCGAGAACCTGTTCGATTTCGACAAGTTCTCCTATGGCGCCGCCGCCTCAACCATGCTGTTCCTCATCATCGCCTCGATCACGGTCATCTACATGTGGCTCGGGCGCGTCAACACCGATGGAGCCGCGCGATGACCCTGCCAAGCATCCTGAAAACCACCGCCTTCTATGCGCTTGTCGCCATCATCATGGTGATTTCGGTATTCCCGTTTTATTACGCGATCCTGACGAGCCTGAAATCCGGCTCGGCGCTGTTCCAGGTCAATTACTGGCCGCGTGACTTCTCGCTGACCAATTACAGCTTCGTCATCGGCAACGGCACTTTCCTGCGCAATCTCGGCAATTCGCTGTTTGTCGCATCTTCCGTCGTCATACTCTCGCTGTTCCTTGCGGTAACGGCGTCCTATGCTCTCGCCCGCGTCCGCTTCCGTGGCCGCGCGCTGCTGCTGCTCACCATCCTGTCGGTTTCGATGTTTCCGCAGATCGCCGTTCTCGCCGGCCTGTTCGAACTGATCCGCTGGGCGGGCATCTTCAACACGCCGCTGGCGCTGATCTTTTCCTACATGATCTTCACCCTGCCCTTCACGGTCTGGGTGCTGACAACCTTCATGCGCGACCTGCCGATCGAGATCGAGGAAGCGGCGATCGTCGATGGTGCGACGCCCTGGGTCATCATCACCCAGGTGTTCATGCCGCTGATGTGGCCGGCGCTCGTCACCACAGGGCTTCTCGCCTTCATCGCAGCGTGGAACGAATTCCTCTTCGCGCTCACCTTCACCTCATCGAACGAGCAGCGCACGGTGCCTGTCGCCATCGCGCTCCTGTCGGGCGGCTCGCAGTTCGAAATACCCTGGGGAACGATCATGGCGGCCTCCGTCATCGTCACCGCCCCGCTCGTCGTCCTCGTTCTGATCTTCCAGCGACGCATCATCTCCGGCCTCACCGCCGGCGGCGTCAAAGGCTAGGAGAAACATCATGACCACCATTCAACTGCGCGATCTTCGCAAATCCTTCGGCGCCTTCGATGTCATCAAGGGCATCGACATGGACATCCGCTCCGGCGAGTTCATGGTCTTCGTCGGCCCTTCCGGCTGCGGCAAGTCCACGCTTCTGCGCCTCATCTGCGGGCTGGAGGAAATTTCCGGCGGCACGCTCTCCTTCGATGGCGAGACGGTGAACCGCCTGCCGCCCGCCAAGCGCGGCGTCGCCATGGTCTTCCAGTCCTATGCGCTTTATCCGCATATGACCGTGTTCGAAAACATGGCCTTCGGCATGAAGCTATCAGGCGCGGACAAGGAACAGCGCAAGAAGCGCGTCGAAGCGGCAGCCGAGATGCTGCAGCTCACGCCCTATCTGGAACGTCTGCCAAAGCAGCTTTCCGGCGGCCAGCGCCAACGTGTCGCCATCGGCCGTGCCATCGTGCGCGATCCGAAGGTGTTTCTGTTCGATGAGCCGCTTTCCAACCTTGATGCGGCATTGCGCGTTGCCACGCGTCTGGAAATCGCCAAGCTGCACCGCTCGATGCATGACACGACGATGATCTACGTTACCCACGATCAGGTCGAGGCCATGACGCTCGCCGACCGCATCTGCGTGCTGCGTGACGGCCGTGTCGAGCAGATCGGCACGCCGCTGGAACTCTACGAAAGTCCGGTCAACACCTTCGTCGCCGGCTTCATTGGCTCGCCGAAGATGAACTTCCTGTCAGGCAAATATGCCGAGACGGAAGGCGCAAAAACCATCGGCATCCGCCCGGAGCACATCACCATCACCACCGACGGCAGCGGCTGGAGCGGCGAGATCGTGCATTCGGAAATGCTCGGGTCGGACAGCTACATCTATGTCGAGATCGGTGCCGGTGAACCCGTCGTCGTTCGCGAAGAAGGCGTGACCGACCGTAAGGCGGGCGAGCGTATCGCCCTCGTGGCGGATGCGACGCAGATCCATCGTTTTGACGCCGAAGGCCGGGCGCTTGCCCGCAACCCCGCCCGGGGTGCTGCCTGAAATTTCAACTTTCGCCGGGACCACCCAAGGTCCCGGCTTTCACCGAGGAGCATGAAAATGACCATCAACACCGTTGTATGGGGCGAAAATATCCACGAACACATCAATGAGACGGTGCGTTCGATCTATCCAAACGGCATGCACAACACCATCGCCGATGCGCTCAACCAGAACCCCGAGATCAATGCCACCACCGCCACGCTGCAGGAGCCGGAACATGGCCTGTCGCAGGAGCGCCTCGACAAGACCGATGTGCTGGTCTGGTGGGGTCACAAGGACCATGGCGCGGTGCAGGACGAGATCGTCGAGCGCGTAGCCAAACGCGTCTGGGAAGGCATGGGCCTCATCGTCCTGCATTCCGGCCACTTCTCCAAGCCGTTCAAGCGGCTGATGGGCACACCCTGCGCGCTGAAATGGCGTGAGGCGGGCGAACGCGAGCGTCTGTGGACCATCAATCCGCGCCACCCGATTGCCGCCGGTCTGCCTGAGCATTTCGAGCTGGAAAACGAAGAAATGTACGGCGAGCAGTTCTCCGTGCCGGAGCCGCTGGAAACCGTGTTCATCTCCTGGTTCCAGGGCGGCGAAGTCTTCCGTTCCGGCCTCACCTGGCGTCGCGGCGCCGGCAATATCTTCTATTTCCGCCCCGGCCACGAGACCTATCCGACCTATCACGATGCCAATGTCCAGAAGGTCATCAGCAACTCGGTGAAATGGGCCTATAATCCGGTTGGCGCACTGAAGAGCATTCACGATGCCCCCAATGTTCCCGTCGACAAGGCGCTGGAGCCGATCGAAGAACGCGGCCCCAAGCTGCACAAGGCAGGCGAAGCAGGTTACAGGTAAAAAGCCATGAGACTTCTCATTCTCGGAACCGGCGGCATGGCCAACAACCATGCCACCTATTTCTCGCAAATCCCCGGCGTCGAACTGGTCGCGGCGGTGGATGTGGACGATGTGGTGGTGCGCGGCTTTGCGCTCCGCCACAACATCCCGCTCTCCTTCACCTCGCTGGATGACGCCATTGCCTGGGGTGAATTCGACGCGGCAGCCAATGTCACGCCGGACGCCATCCACCACCCCACCAGCCTGAAGCTGCTGGCAGCTGGCAAGCATGTCTTCTGCGAAAAGCCGCTGGCGGAAAACTACGCCAAGGCCGCCGAAATGGCCGATGCCGCCGAAAAAGCCGGCCTCGTCGCCATGGTCAACTTAACCTATCGCAACGTCGCCCCCTTGCAGGCGGCGCGCGAGATGGTGCTGGCAGGCAAGATCGGCAAGGTGCGGCATCTGGAAGCCTCCTATCTCCAGAGCTGGCTGGTTTCCAAGGCCTGGGGCGACTGGATGACGGAGAGCAAGTGGCTGTGGCGGCTTTCCACCAAGCATGGCTCCAACGGCGTGCTGGGTGATGTCGGCATCCACATTCTCGACTTCGCCTCCTATGGCGCGGGCAGCGATGTGGAACGCATCTTCACGCGGCTGAAGACCTTCGACAAATATGAAGGCAATAAAATTGGCGTCTACGACCTCGACGCCAATGACAGCTTCACCATGACCGCCGAACTGGAAAACGGCGCCATGGGCGTCATCCATGCCAGCCGCTGGGCGACGGGGCACTTGAACGAGCTCCGCCTGCGCATCCATGGCGACAAGGGTGCGCTGGAAGTCATCCATACGCCCGACTATTCCAGCCTGCGTGCCTGCATCGGCGAGGATGTGGAAAAGGCAATCTGGAAGACGATCGATGTGGAGCCGGTGGCGACGAACTACGAAAAATTCGCCAAGGCGGTCATGGAAGGCGGCCCCGCCGATCCGGACTTCCGCCATGCCGCCAATCTGCAGAAGGTGCTCGATCTATCGATCATCGCCGATCGGGAACGGCGTGAGGTGGCTGTTTCGGCTTGATATGAAAGAACAACATGCGGCAAAACGTTGCCGCATGTTTCTTCTCCCCGAGGGGGAGAAGGTGGCCCGAAGGGTCGGATGAGGGGGGCAACGTCCCCGGATTTCGGCAAGCTTGCCCCCTCATCCCGCTGCCGCGACCTTCTCCCCCTCGGGGAGAAGAAACAAGCGGCAACCGATCGCGTCTCATGGGCGCGAGATTTTACCTTTCCGCGCCGCCTCAAACCCCGCGCTTGTTCCCCCACAACAGCACATGCAGCTGCGGCAGCACCCGCGCCGAAAACCAGCGGTCTTCGCTGACCTTGTCCACCAGCCACAACATCCGGTCCATCACCCCGTCGATATCCACACGCGCATCGTCATCATCCGGCGGCGGTGGAGTGTGGTTACCGGGCTGCAGATAGACGGGCAAATGCGGGAAACGCGCGGATGCCGCCTTGGCATAGGCATAATCCACATCATCGAAGACCACGATCTTCAGCGCCACCTGCGGCCCCTCGCCGGCGGCGGCAAGACAGTCCTCGAAAGCCTGCCAGTCCGTTTCCATGCCGCTTGATGGCGGCTTGGGGCTTAAAACCAGATGGTCAAGATCGGCAAACCAGTCTTTCGCGATGCTGCCCTGCGTTTCCAGCGCGAAGCGATACCCCTCACCGTGCCCCCTGGCGATCAAAGGCCCGAGCGGCTGGATGGCGGGGTTGCCGCCGGAGAGCGATACCGTGAGCGGAACGCCGCCCGAAAGCCGCCGTACCTCCTGCCAGATCACCTCGACCGACAGCGGTTTCCACGTGTCGCGGTAGTCGCTATCGACCGCATGCAGCGTATCGCACCAGGAGCAGCGGTAATCGCAGCCGCCCGTGCGCACAAAAACCGTTGGCAGACCGATCAGCAAACCCTCACCCTGAATGGTCGGGCCGAAGATTTCGCTGATGCGGATTGTGGTTTCCTTGGCTGCAATCTTGTGTGCAGCCACCGTCATGGCCGGTATTCCGCCCAGGTCTTGGCGGTTTCGCTCACCCGAACCGCACTGGTTTCCGGCAGGCGATCCTTGCACCAGTCGTAGAAATGCTTCGCCAGATATTCCGCCGTCACCCGGTCATGGCCGAGAACGTCGTTCAGGTGGCGATGGTCGAAATGATCGTCGATATAACGCTTTAGCGGCGAAAGCTCGTGATAGTCGCGCACGAAACCGTGCTCATTCAGGGCTTCGCCCGATAATTCGACCTCAACGATATAATTATGGCCGTGCAGACGGTTGCACTGGTGATCGGACGGCAGACTTTTCAGCTGATGCGAGGCGGAAAAGTGAAATTCCTTGGTAATGCGGAACATCAGCGCACCTCCTGTGCCGCAAAGGCATGGGTGGCCGCTACCCAGAAGTCCGGATCCTCATAATCGGTCGGATCGGTAACACCGGCCAGATGAAAAGCCTCGCGCCGCTCCACGCAGGTGCCGCAACGACCGCAATGGGTGAGACCACCCTTGTAACAGGACCATGTTTCGCCAAACGGCGTGCCGTATTTCACCGCATCGGTAACGATTGCCGCCTTGGAAACCGTGACATAGGGCGCAAACAGGGTGACATCGGCATAACCTTCCAGCGCATGCGCCTGCATGGCATTGAAGCTGTCGATGAAGCCCGGCCGGCAGTCGGGATAGATGAAGTGATCGCCGCCATGCACGGCAATCGCCACAGCATCCGCCTGCTGTGCAGCAGCCAGTCCAAAAGCGATGGTGAGCATGATGGCATTGCGGTTCGGCACCACGGTGGAGCGCATGGTCTCCTCCGCATAATGGCCATCAGGCACGTCGATATCGTCGGTAAGCGCCGAACCGGTGAGATGCGCCCCGATGGTTCTGATATCGATGATATGATGCGGCACGCCGAGCCGTCTGGCACAATCGGCGGCAAAATCCAGTTCCTTCCTGTGGCGCTGGCCATAATCGAAGGAGACGAGAGCGAGAAGTTCATGTTCCGCCGCGATTTTATGCGCAAGCGAAACGGAGTCCAATCCGCCGGAGCAGATGACGATGGTTTTCATAATTTTGGATCCCTTGTTTTGACCGGGTGGGCTGCGACCGGATACGGCGCGGCTTTAAAGCAAAGCGCGGGATTTGTGAAGGGCTGTGGCGAAAACACGAAAAGCGGCGAAGTCACCTTCGCCGCTTTTCAGACAATGTAAATGTCAGCGCAGCAGCGCCTGTGCCTCTTCAATGCCGAGTGCGGCCGGCTGGGTGCAGGTCGTCGTCATCTCGATGAAGCGGCCTTCTTCGCCAGACTTCAGGATCGAGGTCATCACATCGATGCCGTGCAATGAGCGGTCGAGCGAGCAGCGGGCGTCACGACCTTCAAGGATGGCAATCGCCATATCGGCAAGGCCGGCGGTGCGGTAATTGGCGCGCGGGCCGTTCGGGCTTTCCTGATTGGCAACACCAAAGGGATGCGTCCAGTCTTCCAGCGGCTGGATGTTCTTGTCGCGGCCGCTGGCCTCCACCACTCCGCCGAAGAAGTTCGGGTCCGGCACGTAGATCGAGCCTTCCGTGCCGTAAAGCTCCATATTGGCGTGGCGGTGCGACCACACGTCCCAGCTGGCCGAAAGCGTGATCGTCGCGCCGTTCACGAATTCCAAGAGCGCGTGGATATTGGTCGGCGTTTCCACCGGAATGATCTCGCCATTCATCGGCTGGCTGGTCACCGTGCGGGTGGGGTTCGCCATCGTCGTCAGCGCTCCCACACGTTTGACCGGGCCGATGAGGTTGATGAGGTTGGCAACGTAATAGGGGCCGAGATCGAGGATCGGCCCGCCGCCCTTCAGGAAGAAGAAGCCCGGATTGGGATGCCACATCTCCATGCCGGGGCTCATCACATGGCAGGTGCCTGAGGTGATGCGGCCAACCTTGCCGTCATCGATATATTGTCGGGCAAGCTGATGCGCACCACCGAGGAAGGTATCCGGCGCGCAGCCGACGGAAAGCTTCTTTTCGCGGGCGATGCGCCGCAGTTCTTCGCCTTCCTCCAGCGAGAGCACCAGCGGCTTTTCCGAATAGACGTGTTTGCCTGCCTCGAGCGCCGCTTTCGACACCGGAAAATGCGCGGCGGGAATGGTGAGGTTCACCACCACGTCGACTTCAGGGTTGGCGAGCAGTTCCTCGATGGACTGCGCGACGACACCGAATTCTTCCGCCCTCAGCTCCGCCGCGTTGCGGTTGAGGTCGGCGCAGGCGAGCACCTTGATGCCCTTGAAGAGCGGTGCCAGCGAAAAATATGCAGACGAGATATTGCCGCATCCAATGATGCCGACGCCAAGATCTCTGGCCATGATGAAACTCCGAAATGTGAGACTTAGTAGGTTTTGAACGAGGCGATCGAGCGGGTGATCAGCCGGTCGATGTCTTTTGGATTGTCGTGTTCGACCACGAAATGTTTCGTGGCGGATTTGGCCTTCAGCGCCGCGACAAGGCCCTTCCAGTCCACCGTGCCATGGCCGACATCCGCCCAGCCGTCCTCATCCGTGTTTTCCCCAGATGGGGCGATATCCTTTACGTGCACGGCGGTGATGCGCTTGCCGTAGCTTTCTATCCAGGCGAGCGGATCGGCATTGCCCCTGATAATCCAGGCGATATCCGCTTCCCATTTCAGGTCCGGTCCGCCGGCAAATATCTGCTCCTGCGGGGTGGAACCATCGGCAAGCGCCTTGAACTCAAAATCGTGGTTATGCCAGCCGAAGGTCAGCCCGGCATCGACGAAGGGTTTGCCGGCTTCCTGCAGCCGCTTGCCGAAGGCGAACCAGCCTGCGGCATCCGCCGGGCGCTGGTCGGGCATCAGGTACGGGCAATAGATCGCCTCCACACCCAGAACCTTGGCAATATTGAGCGCCTTTTTCGGATCGCCTTCCAGAAGGTCAAGGCCGAAATGGCCTGTTGGCATGGAAAGGCCATTGGCATCAAGTTCGGCGCGCAAGTCCTTCAAACCGGCATCATCCAGCGAGGCGTACATGGCGCCATAACCTTCGACCTGTTTGTAACCCGCCGCCGAAAGCTTCTTCAGAATGTTGGAAAAAGGCTGGAAATTGCGGGCGCTGTAAAGCTGGAAACCGAGTTCTGTCATTGTCTCCTCCATAGAGATGTTGGTCTTGGGATTGTGTGTGGGGGGGAATAACCGCGCGCTTAAAGCCGATCCTCGCTCCCGGCGTCGAACAACGAGGCCATGGTCAGGTCGAGGCCGAGGCGAACCTTGGTGCCGGGCGAAAACCGCCGGTGACCGCCGACGCGCACCGACATGGTGTGGCCGGCATGTTTCAGCCAGATCAGATTGTCGGCACCCATCGGCTCCTCGATATCGACGATCGCCTCATGCACCTCGCCACCGACGATATCGGCATCGACACGCACATGTTCGGGGCGAACGCCGAGAACCACGGCGCGGCCCGCGGTGAGCGGTGCTTCCGGCTGATAACCGTCCAGCGAAAAGGTGACGCCGTTGGTGGCGAAGGCCACCTTGCCGTCCTTTTCGATCAGCTCGCCGCGCAGGAAATTCATTGAGGGCGAACCGATGAAGCCGGCAACGAAGAGGTTCTTCGGCTTGTTGTAGATGGTGACGGGATCGGCAAGCTGCTGGATGACGCCGCTTTTCATGATGGCGATGCGGTCGGCCAGCGTCAGCGCCTCGATCTGGTCATGCGTCACATAGATCATGGTGTTCTTCAGCGACTGGTGCAGCCGCTTGATTTCCACACGCAGTTCCGAGCGCAGCTTGGCATCGAGATTGGAGAGCGGTTCGTCGAACAGGAACACGTCAACATCGCGCACCAGCGCCCGGCCAATCGCCACGCGCTGGCGCTGGCCACCGGAAAGCTCGGCCGGCTTGCGTTTCAGCAGCGGCTCGATCTGCAATATGCCGGCCGCTCTTTTGACGCGCCGCTCGATTTCCTCTTTCGGCACCTTGGCGACCTGAAGGCCGAAGGACAGGTTCTTCTCCACCGTCATCTGCGGATAAAGCGCATAGGACTGGAACACCATGCCGATGCCGCGATCCTTCGGCTCCTCCCAGGTGACGTTGCGGTCCTTGATGAATATCTGCCCGTCGGTTGGCTCTAGAAGGCCGGCGATGCAATTAAGAAGGGTCGACTTGCCGCAGCCGGAAGAGCCGAGCAGGACGAGGAATTCGCCGTCGTAAATATCGAGATTGAGGTCCTTCAGTACGGTGACGGCACCGAAGGACAGGGATAGATCGCGGATGGAAACGCTTTTGTTCATATAGCTCAACCTTTTACTGCGCCTGCGGCAATGCCGCGGACGAAAAGCCTGCCGGAGACGAAATAAACGATCAGCGGCACGGCACCCGTCAGAAGGGTTGCGGCCATGTTGACGTTGTATTCCTTCACGCCCTGCACGGAGTTGACGATATTATTGAGCTGCACCGTCATCGGGTAATATTCCGGCCGCGTGAACACCACGCCGAACAGGAAGTCGTTCCAGATGCCGGTCACCTGCAGGATCATCGCGACAACGAAGATCGGCAGCGACATGGGCAGCATGATGCGGAAATAGATCTGCCAGAAATTGGCGCCATCAATGCGCGCCGCCTTGAACAATTCTTCCGGCAAAGAGGCGAAATAATTGCGGAACAGCAGCGTCAGGATCGGCATGCCGAAGATGGTGTGCACGATGACGAGACCGGTCAGCGTGCCATAAACACCCATTTCCCGCAGTACGATGACAATCGGATAGATCATCACCTGATAGGGGATGAAAGCGCCGATGATGAGGATGGAGAAGAACAGCTCCGACCCCTTGAACTTCCAGTTGGCCATGGCGTAGCCGCTGACGGAAGCAACGACGATCGAAATGACTACGGAAGGAACGAGAATGCGCACCGAGTTCCAGAAGCCGCGCGAAAGTCCGTCGCAGTTCAGGCCCGTGCAGGCATTCGCCCAGGCTTTGACCCAGGGTTCGAAAGTGATTTCCACCGGCGGTGCGAAAATATTGCCGAGCCGGATTTCCGGCATGCCCTTCAGCGAGGTGACGACCATCACGTAAAGCGGCAGCAGGTAATAGGCGGCGGCCACAAACAACGTGCCGTAAAGAATGATGTTGCGGCGGGAAAAGGTTTTCCTCGGCTTCCTGCCGCGCGGGCCGGAAAGGTCTTTGGCAACCGCATCGGTGGCGGCCACGACCGTATTTAATGTGCTGATATTAGCCACGCTTCTTGCCTCCGAATTCGAGGTAGGCCCATGGAATGACGATGATCGCGACAGTCAGAAGCATCATGGTCGAGGCGGCAAAGCCCTGCCCCAGGTTCTGCGCCTGAAACATGTAGTCATAGACATATTTCGCCGGCACTTCAGATGCGATGCCCGGCCCGCCGCTCGTCTGCGCCACGACGAGATCGTAGACCTTGACAATGCCGCTGGCGATGATGACGAGGGTGGTGATGAAGACGGGCCGCATCATAGGAATGATGATGAGAATATACGTCTTCCACATCGGAATGCCGTCAACGCGCGTCGCCTTCCAGATATCCTCGTCTATGCCGCGAAGACCCGCCAGCATCAGGCACATGACGAGCCCAGTGCCCTGCCAGAGCGCCGCAATCAGGATGCCGTAGATGACAATCTGCGAATTATAGAGCGGATCGAAGGTGAAGCTTTCCCAGCCCATCGAGCGGACCACGGACTGGATGCCGAATTCCGGGTTCAACAGCCATTGCCAGACAAGGCCGGTAACGATGAAGGACAGTGCAAAGGGATAAAGGAAAATGGTGCGGAAGGTGTTTTCGAACCGGATTTTCTGGTCCATCAGCGCCGCCAGCACGAAGCCGATGACGAGACTGAAGATCAAAGACAAAATGCCATAGATCGCCAGATTCTGGATGGAAACGATCCAGCGTGGTGCTGCCCAGAGCCGCTCATACTGATCAAAACCGATGAAGCTCGCCCGTGGCAGAAGCTTGGAATTGGTGAAGGAATAAATCACCGTCCAGACCGTGCCGCCGAGGAAGATCACCATGGCGGTCAAGATCATGGGAATGGAGGCAATCTTGGAATTGAGATTGCGAAAAAGCTGATTTGGACGCCTGGAGCGCGTTTGACCTGCCATGTTACCTCCTCCTGTAACGTTACAGTAAACGGTCAGGCAAAAGCCTTACCGCATGAAACCTCTGCCCGCACTGGTGATTATCGCACGGACCGGACGTTGGAGCGGGGAGCGGCGAACCGCTCCCCAACCCGGAGAGATCACAATCAGTCAGCGGAACCGATGAGGTCCGCGAAGCGCTTCTGGCCATCTGCCGCCGACATCGAGCCAGCGAAGAATTCGGCCATCAGGTCTTCCTTCTGTTTCTGCGTATCGGCAGAAATCAGCTGGTCGGTGCTGGTGAGCGCATTGCCCTTGGCCAGAATTGCCAGCCCCTTCTTCATGCAGTCATTGGCGGCGTTGAGATCGACGTCGCCGCGGATCGGCAGCGAGCCTTTCTTCAGGTTGAAGGCGACCTGCGTTTTCGGATCGACGATGGTTTCAGCCAGCACGTCCTGCGCCTTGGTTTTCGCCTCGTCCTTCAGGACCGGGAAATAAAAGGCGTCACCACCGGTGGTGATGTAGTCATTGAGACCAAGACCCGGCAGGCAGGAGTAATCCGTACCGGCCTTCTGATTGGCCAGCTGGAATTCACCCTGCGCCCAGTCACCCATGATCTGGCCGCCGGCCTTGCCGGTTATGACCAGGTTGGTCGCCTGGTTCCAGTCCTGAACATTGGTGCCCTTGGCCATGTCACGCGCCTCGACGGCCGCCGCAAAAATCTTTGCCATATCAGGCCCGGCTGCCGCTTCGGCATCCTTGTCGCCATAGACTTTCTGGTAGAGATCCTTGCCGCCAATCGAAAGCGTCAGCGTGTCGAACAGGCCGTTGGCCTGCCATGCCTGTCCGCCCAGGGCGAGCGGCTGGATACCGGCCTTTTTCAGCGCCGGTGCGGCTGCAACAAATTCCGTCCAGTTCTTTGGAACCTCAACGCCCGCCTTCTTGAAGGCTTCATTGGAAAGCCACAGCCATTGCCAGGAATGAATGTTGACCGGTGCGCAATAGATCTTGCCATCAATGGTGCAGCTATCGAGCAGGCTTGCGGGCTTGATGACCTCTTTCCAATTGCCCTTTTCGGCAACATCGGAAAGGTCGCGCATCAGGCCGGCCTGCACCAGCTCTTCCGCTTGCCGGCCGTGGTTGAACTGGGTGGCGCCCATCGGGTCACCGCCGGTGATGCGGCTGATCATGATCGGACGGGCCGTACCGCCCGAACCGGCAATTGCGCCATCCACCCATTTATTGCCGGTCGCATCGAAAGCCTTGGCAAGCTCGGCCACCGCTGCGGCTTCGCCGCCCGATGTCCACCAATGGGTCACCTCAAGATCGGTAGCCCCGGCCATGCCCGCCGGAATCATGACACTGGCCAAAAAGGCCGCAGAAATAACACGCATTCGCATGAGTCTCCTCCCTCACTGAAACGTTGCAGTTGGAACGTATGCGAAGATTTTTGATTAGGCAACCGCCTAAAATACGAATCTATTCAGGGTCATTTCGGGGCTTTTACAGGCCGGGAAACCGTGCCGGCTAGCGGTGGGGAAATCCTCATCTCATCGCGTAACTTACTGGCAATGCTGGCTCTTTAAAGTCTGAGGCTGTGGCCGTCTCCCACATCGATACCGGGTCCGCGGATCAATGGGCAAAGCGAAAATGAAAAACTGGCACATTCTTTTGATCATCGGCCTGGCGGGGGTCGCCTCGCTATGGCTGGCAAGTTTCGCGCAGCTTGTGCCGGGAGAGCAGCTTTCACACATGATGCGCGGGCTGATACTTGTGCAACCGACGATACTGACCGTTGCTGCCGTTGCGGTCGGTCAGGCTTTTGCGGCAAAGGTCGGGCTCGGTACACCGTTGATCGACGCGTTGCTGCGGGGAAATAACCACCGCATCGTGCTGCAAAGACAGTTACCAGTCGCGCTGCTCACCGGGCTTACCGTCGGCCTCCTGATGATCGCCTATGCGCGGGTAATCCTGCCATTGGTGACGGATGCGGCCACCATGGCAAAGATGACAGCTTTTCCCGTTCCGTTGACGACCCGAATTCTTTACGGCGGCATCACGGAAGAGTTGCTGACCCGATGGGGCCTGATGTCGTTTTTCGCTTGGGTACTCTGGCGTCTGACAGGCAAGGGAGAAGTCCGTCCGTCGATTTTGTGGGCCGCTGTCATCATGGCAGCCGCCCTCTTCGCCGCCGGTCATCTGCCGCTTCTGTTCGCGATCGCCGCCCAGCCGCAACCGGCACTGATCGCCGCGATCCTGCTCACCAATTTCGCACCCGGCCTGTTGTTCGGGTGGCTGTTCTGGCGCCGGGGACTGGAGGCAGCGATGTTTTCCCATGCCTTTGCCCATTGCGTGAACGCACTGGCATCGTGAACGGGAAAAGGCGAGCCGGACAGCACTCCGGCTCGCCTTCGATCATACGGATTTCATACGGCCGGCAATATTATTGCCGCTTGTAGTCATCCTCGATGCGGATGACATCGTCCTCGCCGATATAGGCTCCGGTCTGGATTTCAACCAGTTCAAGCGGGATCTGCCCCTCATTGGCCAGCCGGTGCGGCTGACCGATCGGGATATAAACCGACTGGTTTTCCGTCAGCAGCTTGGTTTCTTCGCCAATCGTCACCGTCGCCGTTCCCTTGACGACGATCCAGTGTTCCGAGCGATGATAATGTTTCTGGAACGAGATGCGGTGGCCGGGATCGACCGTGATATGACCGACCCGATAGCGCTCGTCCACATACATGTGTTCGATATAACCCCAGGGACGATAAACGCGTTTGTGCGCCTGCGTCTGCGGCGCATGGTCGCCGTCCTTCAGCGTCTCCACCAGCCCCTTCACATCCTGCACCCGGTTTTTCGGCACCACCAGAACTGCATCCTTGGTGGCCACCACCACCAGATCCTTGGCGCCCACCACCGTCGTCAGCAATTGCGTGGAGTGAATGAGGCAGCCCTCGGAATCGATGAACACGCCATCGCCCTCGAGCGCATTGTCATTGCCGCGCTTGTCGGCAATTTCCCAGATCGCGTCCCAGCTGCCGATATCCGACCAGCGGAAATGGCCATGCACAACCGCCATGCGTTTGGTTTTTTCAATCACCGCATAATCGATGGAGTTTTTCGGCGAAGCCTCGAAGCTTTGCTGATGCAGGCGCACGAAGCCAAGGTCGCTTTCATATTGTTCGACCGCCTGTGTCACTGCCGAAAGAATCTCCGGCGCGAAGGCCTTGAGTTCGGCGATCATCACGTCGGAGCGGAACAGGAAGTTGCCGGAATTCCAGAGATACCCTTTTTCCAGATAGGAAATCGCCGTCTTCATGTCAGGCTTTTCCACGAAGGCATCGACGGTGCTGAGATCGGCCTCACCGTCGATCGCCTCACCTGGCTTGATATAACCATAGGAAGTGCGCGGCTCGGTCGGCACCAGACCGAAGACGACGATATTGCCCTGATCGGCAGCTTTTGCGCCGAGTTTCACGGCATCGGAAAACTTGTCGGCATCGAGCACCACGTGGTCGGCGGCAAGCGCCAGTACCAGGCATCCTGGCTCACGGCGCTCGGCCAGCACGGCGGCGGCAGCCATGGCGGCGGCGCTGTCGCGGCGGGCGGGCTCCAGCACCACGGTTGCCGGCAGATCGATCTCTTCGGCCTGACGGCGGGCGAAGAAACGGAAATCCTCATTGGTGATCACCAGCGGCTCGGCATAAAGCCCCTTGTCGCCCACCCGCATCAACGTCTGTTGATAGGTCGAAAGATTGCCGACCAGCGGCTGGAACTGCTTGGGCAGCTGGTCACGAGAAACAGGCCAGAGCCGCGAACCAGCACCGCCAGCAAGAAGAACCGGCGTGATCTTTCGAGAGTGTTCCTTCACAATAAAACCTTTCCAACTCTAAAAAATTTCCCGGCGCGCCGGACAATATACATATTTGCCAATGCTGCCATCATCGGTTCACGGGCACACAAGCGCAAGCTCATAAATTCGCCCTGTGAAAGCTTGGTGAATAGATGGCGGGGGCAGCTGGAGGGCATGTGTATTGCCTGCGGATCCCTTCCGCTAACGCAAGGTCGCTTGTGAGGTTCCATCCGATCCGGCACGAAAATATCGCGGAAAATGAAAAGCCCCATCGGCAGCGGGAGCACTGATTCACCGAACCTGCAGATTCCGCGCCAGGCGAAGAATATTGACTTAATCGATTGAATCGGCCGCAAATTTCATCACGCTTAAATTTGCTGCACTGAACAACATTCAAGGCTTGGCAGGCGTGCAAAAAATACCATAACAACAACGAATATTTTTATACTGATAACGACAGGAAAGCGCACACAGCCCATGTCCGATACGCCAAAAACCGCCAGCACCAGAACATCGGTTACGGATCAGGAAGCCCTGGATTTTCACTCTGAGGGCAGACCGGGGAAACTGGAAATCACCCCGACCAAGCCGATGGCGACGCAGCGGGATCTGTCGCTCGCCTATTCGCCGGGCGTGGCTGTTCCGGTGAAAGCCATCGCCGAAAATCCGGCAACGGCTTACGATTACACAACACGCGGCAACATGGTGGCGGTCATCTCCAACGGCACCGCGATCCTCGGTCTCGGCAATCTCGGCGCGCTCGCCTCCAAGCCGGTCATGGAAGGCAAATCGGTCCTCTTCAAGCGCTTCGCCGATGTCGATTCCATCGACCTCGAGGTCGATACCGAAGATGCCGATGAATTCATCAATTGCGTGCGTTACCTCGGCCCATCCTTCGGCGGCATCAATCTGGAAGACATCAAGGCGCCGGAATGTTTCATCATCGAAAGCCGCCTGCGCGAATTGATGGATATTCCCGTTTTCCATGACGACCAGCACGGCACCGCCATCATCGCCGCCGCCGGCCTCATCAACGCCATTGAGCTGACCGGCCGCGATTTCAAGACCACGAAGCTGGTCTGCAATGGCGCGGGCGCTGCTGCCATCGCCTGCATGGACCTCATCAAGGCCATGGGCTTCAACCCCGAAAACATCACGCTTTGTGATACCAAGGGCGTGATCTATCAGGGCCGCACCGAAGGCATGAACCAGTGGAAATCCGCCCATGCGGTGAAAACCAATGATCGCACGCTGGCGGAAGCGATGAAGGGTGCAGATGTCGTCTTCGGCCTGTCGCAGAAGGGCGCTTTCAGCGAAGACATGATCCGCTCCATGGCGCCGAAGCCGATCATCTTCGCCATGGCCAATCCGGACCCGGAAATCACGCCGGAAGAAGTCTCACGCATCCGCGACGACGCCATCATGGCGACCGGGCGTTCGGATTATCCCAACCAGGTCAACAACGTCCTCGGCTTCCCCTATATCTTCCGCGGCGCGCTCGATGTGCGCGCCCGCCAGATCAACGACGCGATGAAGATCGCTGCCGCGCAGGCGCTGGCCGATCTTGCCCGTGAAGACGTGCCTGATGATGTCGCAGCAGCCTATCAGGGCAACCGCCCGCGTTTCGGGCCGCAATATATCATTCCGGTTCCGTTCGATCCGCGTCTGATCTCGGCCATTCCGGTGGCCGTGGCGAAAGCCGCCATCGAGACCGGCGTCGCCCAGCGCGAATTGCCTGATCTCGACGCCTATGCCCGCGAGCTTTCCGCCCGCCGCGACCCGATGGCCTCGACAACGCAGCGCCTTTACGAGCGCGTGCGCCGCTCGCCAAAGCGCGTGGTCTTTGCCGAAGCGGAAGAAGAACAGGTCATGCGCGCGGCGATTTCGTTCACCGCTCAAGGTCTTGGCACCGCCATCCTGCTCGGCCGCGACGATATCATCAAGGCCAATGCGGAACGTGCCGGCATCGATCTCGACCGCGCCAATATCGAGATCACCAATGCCCGCCTCTCCAGCCGCGTCGATGCCTATGTCGATTATCTCTATGCGCGGCTGCAGCGTGGCGGCTTCCTGCTGCGCGATGTGCAGCGCCTGATCCACAATGACCGTAACCACTTCGCCGCCTGCATGGTGGCGATGGGCGATGCGGATGCCGTGGTGACAGGGGTTACCCGTAACTATTCGACGGCGCTCGAGGATATCCGCCGCTGCATCAACACCAAACCCGGCCACCGCGTCATCGGCGTTTCGCTGGTTGTCTCGCGCAACCGCACCGTATTCGTCGCCGACACCGCCGTGCATGACATGCCGTCGGCCGAAGACTTGGCTGATATCGCCGAAGAGGCAGCCGGCCTCGCCCGCCGTTTCGGTTACGAACCGCGTGTCGCCATGCTTGCCTATTCCACCTTCGGCCAGCCGACCGGCGAGCGTTCCGACAAGGTGCGCGAGGCGGTGAAAATCCTCGACCGGCGCAACGTCAATTTCGAGGTCGACGGCGAGATGTCGGCCGATGTGGCGCTGAACCATCATCGCATGCAGAGCCAATATCCCTTCGCCCGCCTTTCCGGCCCGGCCAACGTTCTGGTCATGCCGGCCATCCATTCCGCCTCCATCTCCACCAAGATGCTGCAGGAACTGGGCGGCGCAACCGTCATCGGCCCGTTGCTCGTCGGCCTCGACAAGTCGGTGCAGATCACCTCGATGGGTGCGAAGGACAGCGATATCGTCAACATGGCCGCGATCGCGGCTTATAACGCCGGGAGATAAGCACAGGGCGTGCCGCTTGTTTCTTCTCCCCGTCGGGGAGAAGAAACAAGCGGCATTCGTTCGTTTTCCCATTGGCCATTCGGTCGACAAACGGCGTCCGGATTGTCCTGCGCGCCCTTACGGCAGACGCAGACACAGAACAGGATTCTACGATTTAAAATTATTAGGATATTTTTTCGCCCTCAAAGCTTTATTGGAACACGATTTTATTCATAGTATTTTTTGCGCAATGCCAATTCTCGCTCTTGGCGGGTGCCTCATGTAGTTTCCATCTACAATCAAAAGGAAATACCCATGGCCCTCTCTTTTTCCAGATTTGCCGCAAAACTCATTGCCGGAACCGTCGTCATCGCTTCGATGGCCACTGCCGCCCATGCGGATGCAACGCTTGACCGTATCAAGGGTCGCGGCAAGCTCACCGTCGGTGTCATCCTCTCTGGTGCGCCTTTCGGTTTCATCGATCCGAAGACGCAGGAGCAGAAGGGCCTCAACATCGATGTCGCCAAGGCGCTGGCTGCCGGCCTCGGCGTCGAGCTGGTCACCGAAACCGTGACCCCGCCCAACCGCGTACAGTTCCTGCAGCAGGGCAAGGTCGACATTCTCATCGCCAACATGCAGTACACCGAAGAACGCGCCAAAACCCTCGATTACGTGCAGACCCCCTATGACCGCCAGGGTGGCGCCGCCATCGGCCGCAAGGACAGTGGCATCAAGGACTGGCCGGACTTGAAGGGCAAGATTGCCTGCGTATCGCAGGGCTCCAACTACACCCAGCCGCTGATCGAGCAGTATGGCGCGCAGGTTAAGGCTCTGCCGAGCCAGCCGGAATCGCTGCTGGCGCTGAAGGGCGGCAATTGTGATGTCTCCGTTCACGTCAACGGCACGCTGAGCCTGATGCTGCAGGACCGCGCCGACGAGTGGAAGGATTACGGCATCCTTATCCCCACCGACCTCATCCCTTCCGATTCCGTGATCTGGCTGCGCAAGGGTGAGGCTGACACGCAGGCCGCTCTGGACAAGATCGTCAAGGAGCTGCACGCTTCCGGCAAGATGATCGAATTCGCCAAGGCGAACCGCCTGCCAAGCATCGGCTACATGGAAGAGCAGCAGAAGAAGCTTTCCGCCGCACAATAAGACAAACGCAGGGTCTATCCGTTTCATGCCTCTCCTCACCGCAGGGTGAGGATGATGCCGAACAGGCGGAGTGATTTCCCGTGACCATCAGGAACGGCCGGTTTCGCCTGCCGTTCTTTTCTGCTTTATAACAAGGCAGGCCATTCTGGCGCCGCCCGCCGGGCGGTTCCGCGATAACAGCATGGATTTCCGATGCAGGATTCATTTACAGCGCGCTTCATTGAACTCGCCGCGCATCTCGGCCTCAACTATGATTTTCTGAACAGCGGTTACGAGGTTCAGATCTGGCTTGACGGCATGAAGATGACGCTCATCCTCGTCGTCGTCACTTTGCCGCTCAGCCTTATCTTCGGCTTCATTTTTGCGGCCATGCTGACATCGGGCAAAGTCTGGCTCGCCGGCCCGGTGCGCGCCTATGTGGAACTGACGCGCAACACGCCGACGCTGGTGCAGCTGATGTGCGGTTTCCTCGTGCTTAACATGCTGATTTCCAACATGCTGGGCGGCGCACAGAACAACCCGCTGACGCCATTCTTCTGGGTCGTCGCCATCACCGGCCTGCATATCGCCGCCTTCCATGCGGAGGCCTTGCGCGGCGGCATCGAGGCGGTTCCAGCCACCACCATCGAGGCGGCACGCGCGATCGGTTTCAGCTCCTTTGAGATTTTGCGTTACGTGGAGTTTCCGCTGGCGATCCGTACGGCGCTGCCCTCGATCATCAATAATCTCGTCAATCTGGTGAAGCTCACCACGGTCGGTTCGGCAATTGCGGTCGGTGAAATCACCTATGCCTCGATCCTGATCTGGACGCAGCGCGACAATGTGGTCGAGCTGATGCTCGTCATCCTCCTTTTCTTCAGCGTCATCAATTTCATCGTCGCAAGGGCCGGTCTCTGGCTTGAGCGGCGCCTTGCGGTTCCGGGGTTCGGTCAATGAGCGCGGTGGTTTCTCAAACGCGGGCGGCAAAAAAGTTGCCCTTCGGCACCATTCTGCTGCTCGGCGTGCTGATATCAGTCATTCTGTGGCTGATCCTCGATCCGTCGCTTGGACAGGTGCTGCTGCAATGGCTGCCCTATCTGGCCAAGGGTTTCGCCATGAACGTGCTGATCAGCATCCTTGCGATCGCCATCGGCACCTTCATCGGCGTCCTGCTCGGCATCATGGAGCTTGCGCCCTATCGCCTCGTGCGCGCACCGGCGCTCACCTATGTGCAGATCTTCCGCAACGCCCCGCATCTGGTGCTGATCTTTGCCGCGACCTACATCTTTCCCTTCGAGATCGTCGCCTTCGGCAATTACATTCCGTTTCCGGACTGGATCAAGGCCGTGGTCGGGCTTGCCATTCCGGCCAGCGCCCATATCGCCGAAATCACCCGCGGCGCCATCCAGTCCATCCCCACCGCGCAATGGGAAGCCGCCCAGGGTCTTGGCTTTTCACGCAATCAGACCCTGCGCTGGATCATCCTGCCGCAATGCGTGAAACGTTCGCTGCCGCCATGGATGAACCTTTATGCCTCGATCACCATGGGCACGGCGCTTGCCTCACTGGTTGGCGTGCATGAGTTGCTGCATGCCGCAACGGACGCCAGCACCGCCGTGCAGCGCAACGATTTCACCGTCGTGGTCTATCTCACCGTTCTGATGGCATTCTTCCTGTTCTGCTATCCCGTCTCCCGTTTCACGCAGCGCCTCGAGCGGCGCTTCGCTTCCCGCTGATTGGAACAAGCCATGTCCGCACCCACACCACAAACCGCCCAAGCGCTTGTCGAACTTGAAGGAATTCATCTCTCCTTCGGCGACAACCAGGTCCTGAAAGGCATAGACCTCACGGTCAACAAGGGCGACGCCGTTTCCATCATCGGTCCTTCCGGTTCCGGCAAGTCCACGATCCTGCGCTGCATCAACGGTCTGCTCATCCCGCAATCCGGCAAGATCACCGTCGGTGGCACCCGCGTAGACCTGTTAAAGACCGAAGCGGAGCGTATCGCGCTACGCAAGCGCATCGGCATCGTCTTCCAGCAGTTCAATCTCTTCCCGCATCTGACCGTCATGGAAAACATCACCATCGCGCCGATCAAAATCCTCGGCACGCCAAAGACGGAAGCCGAGCGGCATGCTCGCGAACTGCTGGAAAAAGTCCGCCTGTCGCAGAAGGTGGATGCCTATCCCGGCCAGCTTTCCGGCGGCCAGCAGCAACGCGTGGCGATTGCCCGCGCTCTTGCCATGCGACCGGAACTGGTGCTGTTCGATGAGGTCACCTCGGCGCTGGACCCGGAAACCGTGGGCGAGGTGCTCGCCGTCATCCGCGATCTCGTCAATGACGGCATGACCAGCATTCTCGTCACCCATGAAATGCGCTTCGCCGAGGAAATCAGCGACAAGATCGTGTTCACCGAAAACGGCCTGATCGTTGACCAGGGCACGCCTGATCATATCTTCTACAAGTCGACCAATCCGCGCATCAACGCCTTCGTCAAAGGTCTGGGAGGACAGGCGGCACGGCTCAATGATGGCGAGGGGATCTGACGCCATGGCCACCGAAGAAAAACTCACCCTTCAACTGGCCGAAGCCATCGCCGCGTCTGATCCGCTGCGCGACGATGAGGCGGTGACGATTGCCCGCACGGCGTTGATCGATTTTTTCGCCTGCGTACTGGGCGGTGCTGCCGACAGAAGCACGAAAATTCTGATCGATACCTTCACGACAGGCACGCAAGGCACGGCCGGCATCATCGGCCATGACCTGCGCACTGACGTCTTTACCGCCGCCCTCATCAACGGCCATGCCGGCCATGTGCTTGATTATGATGATGTGCATGGCAGCGTGCGTGGCCACCCCACCGTCGCCATCATTCCCGCACTTCTGGCCGTTGCGGTCGAGGAAAATTCGACGGCGGACGCCTTCATCGCCGCCTATATTGTCGGGCTGGAGACGATGGCGCGGATTGGCCTGTCGCTTGGCACCAAACATTACGAAAATGGCTTCCACGCCACCGCCACGCTCGGCCCTATCGGCGCTGCCGCTGCCATCGCCCACCTTCTGAAATTCGATCCGCAGACCACAGCCGTCGCACTTGGCCTCGCCGCCACGCAATCGGCCGGGCTGCGTCTGCAATTCGGGTTCGATGCCAAGCCGCTGCATGCCGGGCTTGCCACCCGCGCCGGCCTCACCGCCGCGCGGCTGGCACGCTCAGGGTTTCAGGGCGCACCGGATTTTCTGGAAAACCCCATCGGCTTTTATTCCGCCTTCGCCTTTGGTGCAGAGCAACCCAAACGGGTCCTGTCTGGCTGGGGCGCGCCCTGGCAGATCGTCTCGCCCGGCTTGACGCTGAAGGCCTTTCCCTGCTGCACCGCCGCCCACCCCGTCGCCGTCGGCGCGCTGGCACTACGCAACACGCATGATCTGACGCCGGACGAGATCGAAACTGTTATCATCACCTTCCCGCCGGGCGGCGATGCCGCCCTTGTCGGCACCGCCACGCCCGCTACCGGCATCGATGCGCGCTTCAGCCCCGAATATGTTTTTGCCGCAGCGCTTGCGGATGGAGCACTCGGGATTGGCCATTTCGACGAGCGCCCTGTTCGTGCCGACCTGCTTACACTTTCGGCAAAAGTCGCGCGCCGGCATGATGAAACAGCCCGCCGCCTGTCCCCCGATCCGACCACCCGTTTCGTGGTCATCGATGTGACAAAGAAAGACGGAACATTGCTGTCACGCCGCATCGACGGCCTGCCCAGTATCGACGATCCGACGGAGAAATTCGCCGATGCCACCGGCGGCAATGAGAAATTCGCCGAAATTCCGGCACTGGTGCGGTCCATGAAAACCGCAGCCGATCTCAGGAAGCTCGAAACGCTTCTGGCAACTGAAATATAACACGACCGACATGAAGGCATGACCCCATGACCAATACGACCCGCAAAAGACAGATGCATCTCGGCCTTTTCCTGCAGGGCGCCGGGCACCACGTTTCCGGCTGGCGTCACCCCGATGCGGAAGCTGGCAGCGAGAATTTTGACCTGCTCACCCGCGTCACGAAAATGGCGGAAGCAGCGAAGTTCGACATGGTTTTTCTGGCCGACGGACTGACCAGCGGCGTTGACGCGCACCCTTCCATGATTGCCCGCTTCGAGCCGCTGACCCTGCTTGCAGCGCTTGCCATGGTGACGGACAAGATCGGGCTGGCCGCCACCGCCTCCACCACCTATGGCGAGCCCTATCACACCGCCCGCGCCTTCGCTTCCATCGACCATCTGAGCCATGGCCGCGCGGCCTGGAACATCGTCACCACGTCCTATGCCCGAACGGCGGCGAATTTCTCCAAGGACCATCCCGAGCATGACGAACGTTATGCGGTGGCGGAAGAATATGTGAATGTCGTTCGCGGACTGTGGGACAGCTGGGATGACGACGCCTTCGTCAAGGACAAGCAGGCGGGCCGTTACGTCGATCCGGAAAAGGTCCATATCCTCAACCATGAGGGCAAATATTTCACGGTCAAGGGACCGCTCAATATTCCGCGCTCGCCACAGGGACACCCGGTCCTCATCCAGGCCGGCTCCTCCGGCCCGGGACAGGATCTCGCCGCCCGCACCGCCGATATCGTCTTCACCGCCCAGCAGGCGATTTCCGAAGCGCAGGCCTTTTATACGAGCCTTAAAGCCCGCGTGGAGAAATTCGGCCGCAATCCGGCAAGTGTGGCCGTGATGCCGGGCTTCATGCCGATCATCGGCAGCAGCTTCGAAGAGGCCGGTGAAAAGCTGAAGGAACTGAACCGCTGGACGGACATCAAGAGCGCCATGCCGCTGCTTGAAGAACGCATCGGCCACAGCCTTGCAGATTACGATCTCGATGGCCCGCTGCCGGACCTGCCGATCTCCGACCAGCTGCGCAGCCGCGCCGAACTTCTGACCGAACTGGCGCGCCGTGAAAAGCTGACGATCCGCGAACTGGCTTTGCGTGTCGCCGCCGGTCGCGGCCACCACATTGTCATGGGTACGGCGAAAGACGTAGCCGACCGCATGCAGCAATGGTTTGAAAATGGTGCGGCCGATGGCTTCAACGTCATGCCGCCCTTCTTCCCCGGCGGGCTGGAAGAGTTCAACCGCGAGGTCGTGCCGCTTTTGCAGGAGCGCGGCCTGTTCCGCAGGGATTACGAGGGCACGACGCTGCGTGACCATCTCGGCATTGATCGTCCGGCATTGCGGGCATAACGGCTTACGGGTGCCTTTGACCAAAGGCACCCGCATCACCATATCTCATCGATAAGTCAGGGCGGGCAGAAGCCCCGCCTGTCACGCGGCAGCGCGTCCCGGCTGTTGATCGCGCCGGCCGGAATTTGAAAATTCAGACCGGACGGACGATCCGTCTTCACGCTGAATGTTACGACGGTTCAGTTTGAACAGGCTGACAAGCTGCGCGAGCACATCGGCACCCTGAGCCAGCGTGGCGCTGATTGCGGTGGTGCGCGCGCTCATCGCGGCATTTTCCTGCGTCATCCGGTCGAGCCGGTTGACCGCCTTGTTGATTTCGCTGATGCCGACAGCCTGTTCGTCGGCCGCCTTTGAAATCATCTCGACATTGCCGTCGATGTGCCTGACCAGCGCGTCGATCTGCTTCAGCGCCTCACCGGTTTCGCCGACCAGCCTGACGCCTTCCAGAACCTCGCTACCGGAATTGTTGATGAGTGCCTTGATTTCCTTGGCGGCATTGGCGGAACGTTGTGCAAGTTCGCGCACTTCCTGTGCGACGACGGCGAAACCCTTGCCGGCCTCACCGGCGCGGGCCGCTTCTACACCGGCATTCAGTGCCAGAAGGTTTGTCTGGAAGGCAATCTCGTCGATAACGCCGATGATCTGGCTGATTTCCCGCGATGCCGTCTCGATGCGCTGCATGGCATCCACCGTCCGTTCGACCACTTCCGTGGAGGCCACCGTGGATGTCCGCGCGCTCTGCACGAGTTTGCGCGTTTCCTTCATGTTCTCGGTGGAGGAGCGAACCGTCGCGGTTATCTCTTCAAGGGCCGCTGAGGTCTCTTCCAGCGCCACTGCCTGCTCGCGGGAGCGTTCGGCGAGATTGACGGAGGCTTCGCTGACTTCCTGGCTGCTGCGGGTCAGGTCGCCGGTCTGGCCGAGAACATTCTCCAGCGTCTTCTGGAATTCCGCGATGGACTTGTTGAAGTCCCGCCGCAGCCCCTCGAACTCGCCGACGAACGGCTTGTCCAGCGTGACGCGGATGTTGCATTGGGAAAGCCGCTCCAGCGCCGCGCCGAGCTCTTCCACGGCATGCACCCGATCCGACACGTCGAAGGCGAATTTGGCAACCTTGAAGACCTGTCCCCGATCATCGAGGATCGGGTTGTACGATGCCTGGATGAAGATGCGTTTGCCATCCTTGCCAAGCCGCATGAACTGGCCGGTGGAGAAACGGCCGGTTCGCAGGTCTTCCCAGAAGGTGCGGTATTCCATCGACCCGGCATAAGAGGGTTCGCAGAACATCGAGTGATTCTTGCCGATGATCTCCTGCGCCTGATATCCCATCGCTTCGAGGAAATTTTCGTTGGCGTTGAGGATCGTTCCATCCGGCGAAAATTCGATCATGGCCTGGGCACGGGAGAGCGCCGCAAGCTTGCCGTTATCATCGGCGCTCTGGCGCTTGATGGCCGTAATGTCGGTTGCGATCTTGACGACCTTGTAGGGTTTGCCGAAACGGAAGACCGGATTGTAGGAGGCTTCGATCCAGATATCCGCGCCGCTTTTCGCACGCCGACGATATTGACCCTTGTCGTGCTCGCCGCGGGCCAGTTTTTCCCAGAAAGTCTTGTATGACGCAGACGCTGCATCTTCGGCGGAAAGGAATGTGCGGTGATGGAGCCCGACGATCTCGTTTTGGCTATAGCCGATGGCCTTGCAAAAATTATCGTTCGCTTTGAGCACCTTGCCGGTCAGATCAAACTCGATGATGGCCTGTGAGCGGTTCAGGGCTTCCAGCACCGCAGATGCATCCAAACCAAATTTAGAAAAATGAGACATGCTTTCGAACCCCCAACAATGACCAGTTTGCGGACCTCCTCAACCCTGAATTAGACAAGAGATGAAACTGATCGGTCTGCCCGCACGCAAACTAGCTCGACACCGTTAAATAGCGATTAATGATGAGCTATAACCATCGTCTCACAGGTCTAATCTGCCGCTAAAAAACCGAAAGGCCCGAACCCCTCCGGCATGCGGCATCCCCCAGATGTGGACCGCTTATTTGCCACAGTGCTGATATTTCTGCGGCTGCGGCGCAATGCGGCCTTTCATTGAAACCGCATTCATTGTTATGGCGGGCCTGAAAGATTTGTGTTGCAGGAGCGCTAATGACCAAAACCCTGAAATGCGACGTGCTGGTGATCGGCACCGGCATTATCGGTTCCATGGCGGCGCTTTACCTGCAAAATGCCGGACGAGAGGTTGTGCTTCTCGAACGTGGCGAAGTTGCCGGCGGTGCAAGTTCCGGCAATGCCGGCATTCTGGCCTTTCCGGAAATCATCCCCATTCCCTCCCCCGGCATCATGAAAAAAGCGCCGCGCTGGCTTTTCGATCCGCTCGGCCCGCTCAGCGTGCCACCAGCCTATGCTGCAAAGATCGCCCCCTGGCTCTGGCGTTTCTGGCGTGCCAGCGCCGAGCGCAACTTTCGTCATGGGCTGAGGGTACTCAGCGAGATCAACCGGCTGGCAGCCAGTGAAATGGCGCATGTCGCCGCCATGCCGGAGCTTTCGTCCCTCGTTTCGAAAACCGGTACACTCGATCTTTATGACAGCGAAGCAAGCTTGAACGCCGCGGCGAGGGGCTGGGAAGAAAAACAACGCGCCGGTTTCTCCTTTGAGCGTGTCGGCCGCAGTGAGATAGACGAGCTGCAGCCGGGCCTTGCCCCGCAGTTCCGCCACGCCATGTTCTCCCCAGATGGCCTGCAGGTCTCCGACCCCCTTGATTTCACCCGCGCCATTTTCGATCTGGTGATTGCCCGGGGCGCAAGCCTGCGCAAGGGTGAGGCGGAACGCATCGACGCCGTTGGCGAAAGCACGATCGTCACCCTCGAAAATGGCGACAAGATCGATGCCGACAGGGTGGTAATCGCCTGCGGCGCCTGGTCGAAGAAACTTGCCGCGACGCTTGGCAATATCGTGCCGCTGGAAACCGAACGCGGTTACAACACCACCCTGCCCGTCGGCGCCTTCAACCTGACGCGCCAGCTCTATTTCAACGATCACGGCTTTGTCGTGACGCCGCTGTCTTCAGGCATCCGCGTCGGCGGTGCGGTCGAGCTTGGCGGGCTGGAGCTGGAGCCGAATTTCAAGCGGTCGGAAGCGATGCTGAAAAAGGCGGGGCGTTTCCTGCCCGGTCTCAAGGTGGAAGGCGGAACGCAATGGATGGGTTTCCGTCCGTCAATGCCGGACTGTCTTCCCGTCATCAGCACAGCGCGTACCACGCCCTCCGTCATCTACGCCTTCGGCCATGGCCATCTGGGACTGACGCAATCAGCAGCCACGGCCCGCCTCGTGACCCAGTTGGCAAACGGCGAGGAAACCGCGATTTCGGTCGATCCTTTCCGACCGGGGCGTTTTTCGTAAGTGAAGAGCGTGAAGCCCGCTTTGAAGCGGTGCTGACAACAATATGCGGGTTACTTCACCGGCTGCATGGAATCGTCAGGGAATTCCACCGTAGCGAAGGACGGATAGACTTTTCGCAGGATCGTAACCTGCTGCTGATCGCTCACGCGTAGCAGATACCAGTCCGTGCCATCCATCAAGGCGAGTGTATGGGATTTCGCCTCAATCGTCTGGCCGCCGGTTTCCATCACCGTCTTTGTCGGAATGAGCGCATAGGGCGTTCCATCAGGCGTCTGCTCAACGCTGATCGCCCCTTTATCCATGGTAAATTCGGTTATCTTGACCGCCGCGAGCGCCATCTGCATCTGCGTCGTCAGGGCGCTGCGCAATTGTTCGACGGTCACGCCTGCATCGCTTGCGATAAACTCGAAGATTTTGGGCGGCACCGTCTTGCCGACGGTGTCGAAATCCTGCCCGTTCAAGGCAGCGCTGAACCGTTCAATCTGCGTATGCAGCCTGTCTTGCTCAGACGGCAAAAGATCCCGCGACAGAACGGGCTGCGAAAGCGCCGCAAACAGGATGAGGCAGGATAACAGGCGCTTCATGACTAGCCTTTCCGATGTCCGGCGTCGCCCGGTTTCCGCACCGGGAAACCACTCGCGAAGGAGATCGTTCAGCGCAACAGAATGAAGCCTGCGGCCGAGAGCACCAGAAATACGATAAGACCACCAAGAAAACCCGCAGAGGTGAAGAAGCCAGCGACCATGGCCAGCATCAGCACGCACAGGAGCATGGTGCCGTATTTCGTCAAAGCCAGAAAGCCGTTATAGGTCTTTTCGTGCTCGACGTAATTCATCTCGGCGCCAACTTCGACCGGACCCGTGTGGTGTTCGCTCATTCCGCTTCCCCTTTGCTCCATCCGTCATGCCGTCATAAAAGACGATTTGTCCCGCCTATGATTACGGGCTCATGCCGGACTCTCCGTAGCCAGAGGTAACATGAAGTCGTCGAAAAGCGCAATGCGTTCTCTGTGAAAGAACATCGCGTAGCCAGGGCGATACGGAACAAACAGAACAGCACCGGCAATTAAACAATGGTCCTACGCCAATAGTCGAATAGAGGCGTTATTTGGACCGTTTTGTGGCGGTTTTGGTTGCTTTTCAAGCAGCCTGCCCATACACGGATTCCGTGGGGAGGAATCTGGAATTTGCAGGAGCGGACAGGCGTGGAAGCGCGGCCGCCCCGAGGAAGTTCCCGGCTTTCTTCTTCGCCATAACCCGCAAAGGGCCCGGCAAGGGAAGAGGGGAAAGTCATGAAATCGCTTTTAAAAATAAGTGCTTTGATAGACCTTGCGAGCGAAGCTCTGGGCAAGGTCGCCGGTTACCTGGTGCTCATCTGCTGCCTCGTCAGCGCCGGCAACGCCATGGTTCGTTATGCCTTCAATTATAGTTCGAATGGCTGGCTGGAAATCCAGTGGTACATGTTCGCCTTTATCGTCCTGATCGGCGCATCCTATACGCTGCGCATGAACGAGCATGTGCGTGTCGACATCATCTATGGGGCGATTTCGCCGCGCAACCGCATCTGGGTGGATATTATCGGCATCGTGCTGTTCCTGCTGCCCGGCTGCTTTTATCTTGCCTGGCTGTCCTGGCCCATGTTCACGCTCTCCTGGCATCAGGGCGAAATGTCCTCCAATGCCGGCGGCCTCATCCGCTGGCCCGTGAAACTCGTCATCTTCGCCGGTTTCGCCCTGCTGGTTCTTCAGGGGTTTTCAGAACTCATCAAGCGCATAGGCGCCCTCAACGGGCTTTATGCGCTCGATACGAAGTATGAAAAGCCCCTGCAATGATCGCGCCGATCTGAACCTTCAGGATATTTCCCATGTTTGAATATGGTATTCTTCCACCTCTGATGTTCCTCGGCATGATCATCTTCATGCTTTACGGATTTCCGGTTGCCTTCTCACTTGCCACTGTCGGCCTCGTCTTCGGTGTCATCGGCATCTTCACCGAGCATTTTTCGCCGGCCTTTCTGCAGGCCTTGCCGTTGCGCATCTTCGGCATCGTCTCCAACGACCTTCTGCTCGCCATCCCCTTCTTCACCTTCATGGGCGCAATCCTCGAGCGATGCGGATTGGCGGAGGATCTGCTTGAAGGAACCGGCAAGCTGTTCGGCGCCATTCCCGGTGGTCTCGCCTATGCCGTCATCATCGTCGGCGCGATCCTCGGCGCAATCACCGGCACGGTTGCCGCCTCCGTCATCACCATGGGCGTCATCTCGCTGCCGATCATGCTGAAATACGGTTATAATCCGCGGCTTGCCACCGGCGTCATCGCCGCATCGGGCACGATCACCCAGGTCATCCCGCCGTCCCTCGTCCTCATCGTTCTCGCCGACCAGCTCGGCAAATCCGTCGGCGACATGTATCTCGGCGCGATCGGCCCATCGATCCTGCAGGTGGCGATCTTCATGCTCTTCATCTTCGTGATGTCGATGTTGCGGCCGAAGGATTTGCCGGCGCTGCCGCCGGAAGCGCGTGGAGAACTCAACCGGGCGCTGGTGTTCCGCGTGCTGGCGGGCATGATCCCCTCCATCGTGCTGATCTTCCTCGTGCTCGGCACCATCTTCCTCGGCCTTGCCACCCCGACGGAGGCCGGCGCGCTCGGCGTCGTCGGCGCCATGGCGCTCGCCGCCGCCCACCGCCGCCTCACCTGGGATCTCGTCAAACAGGGCATGCATTCGACCATGCACATCACCTCTATGGTGGTGTTCATTCTCGTCGGCGCCACCTGCTTTTCCCTTGTCTTTCAGGGCATGGACGGCTCGCTGTGGATCGAGCATATGCTCTCAGGCATTCCGGGCGGCCCAATCGGCTTCCTGATCTTCGTCAACATCTTCATCTTCTTCCTCGCCTTCTTCCTCGATTTCTTCGAGATCGCCTTCATCGTCATTCCGATGCTGGCGCCGATCGCCCAGTCGCTCGGTATCGACCTGATCTGGTTCGGCGTGCTGATCTGCATCAACATGCAGACGAGCTTCATGCATCCGCCCTTCGGTTTTGCCCTGTTTTATCTGCGCTCCATCGCGCCGCGCTCGGTCAAGACATCGGACATCTACATGGGCGCCATACCGTGGCTCGGCATGCAGCTTATCCTCGTCGCCATCGTGATCTTCTGGCCGGAATCCGTCACCTACTGGCTCGACAAGGCGCCCGATGTGGATCTGAACTCCATCAAGATCGAAATCCCCGCCTTCGGCAATCAGGGCGGCAACACAATGCCCAATTTCGGCCTGCCTGGAGGCCAGCCGGGTGGATTGCCGGGCATGCCAAACCTCGGTGAACCGCCGAAGATCGGGCCGTAAGAGTCGTCTTGTAAGGGCTGGGCGAAACGCCTATGATTGTGGAGTGGAAGACAGGGTAGCAGCCCTGCCTTCCGTTTGTTTATCGTTTGAAATGAAGCCGGACAGTCACTGACCAGCCTGTCCGGTTTTTCCTAATGACAAACGTAATGCTCAGTGGTTTCCACATCACATCACCTCCACAGTTGAGAGCAAGGCCTTTGCCGAGGTCGGCGTGGCCAATCCTCGCCGACACTCCGGCTGGCCCCGGAGCCTGCTGCTTTTGCGCCCAACAGCCTTGATCGTAAATCACCCTTTCTTGTCGGGCGCATGAAGGCCGACACGCAAACAAAAACCCCGGAAACCGAAGTTTCCGGGGCCTTTGCCAGGTCCGCCGCCGTCACTGAATAATCAGAGCTTACCGTTACGTTGCTGGATCATCATGAACGTATCAAAGGTGTATTCCGCAAGCTGCATCCACAGGTAACCTTCGCGCTTGAACGCGACCTGGTCCTCGTAGATCTTCTTGAAGTCTGGATTGGTGGCCGAAATATTGGCGTAGACTTCCAGTGCCGATTTGTAGCAGGCCTCGAGGATTTCCTGGCTGAACGGCCGCAATACGGCACCTTCCGAAACCAGCTGCTTGATGGCGATGGGGTTCTTGGCGTCGTATTTCGCCATCATGCTGGTGTTGGCGAAGGCGCAGGCATCCTGCAGCGCCGTCTGGTAGTTCTTCGGCAGGCTGTTCCACTTGTCCAGATTGACGAAGGAGTGGATGACAGGGCCGCCTTCCCAGAAAGCCGGATAATAGTAATATTTCGCCACCTTCTGGAAGCCGAGCTTGTGGTCGTCGTAAGGGCCGACCCATTCGGCGGCATCGATAGTGCCTTTTTCCAGCGCCGGGTAGATGTCACCGCCGGCGATCTGCTGCGGCACGACGCCGAGCTTTTCCACCACCTTGCCGGCGAGACCGGCAATACGCATCTTCACGCCCTTGAAATCCTCAACGGTATTGATTTCCTTGCGGAACCAGCCACCCATCTGGGCACCGGTATTACCTGAGATCATGCCGTAAAGATTGTGCTTGGCGTAAAATTCGTTGAGCAGCTTGTTGCCGTTGCCTTCGTAGAACCAGGAATTGGTCAGGCGGGCATTAAGGCCGAAAGGTATCGCCGTGCCGATGGCGAAGGTCGGATCCTTGCCGACGTAATAATAGGAGCAGGTGTGGCACATTTCCACCGTGCCTGACGACACGGCATCGGCCGCCTGCAGGCCGGGCACGATTTCACCGGCAGCAAAGGGCTGGATGGTGAAATTGCCATCCGTTGCCGCGGCAACGTGTTTGGCTATGTCCTCGGCGCCGCCATAGATCGTGTCGAGCGATTTCGGAAACGACGACGTCAGACGCCAGTTAATCTTGGTATTTTGCTGTGCAATGGCGGGCGCGGCCAGAGCCGTAACGGCTCCCGCAAGCGCACCTTTTTTCATAAAGGAACGGCGATCCATCTATATCCTCCCAGATATGAACGCTGCCCGCAGCTTGAATTCCCCTCTTTGCTGTTCAGGCATCGCAGCAAAGTAAGCACGGTTACCGCCCGGCTGACAAGCACCCGCCCCAAGAATTAATCGCGGAAAACCGGCCTTTTCGGAAAGTCTCCTTCGTATTTTATTTGCAACTGAAATATCCTCGCGCCGCCTTATACTTTAGGCGCATCCACTACCGGCAAAATGCAAAACACCTGCTTGACTTGGCTCACCGGCAGTCGCACAAATTTCGAAGATTCGCCCCGGAGCCAACATGCCAAAACCCATCATTGCCGTTCCCGCCGACATCAGGCATTTCACCGGAGCCGACTGGCACGCCGCGCAGAACCAGTATCTTTCCGCAGCCCTGAAGGTCGCCGGTGTCATGTCCTTCATCGTTCCGGCCTTCGAGGACGGTAACGAGGTCGACGCCATTCTGGACCGGGTGGACGGCCTGCTCGTCTCCGGCTCGGCAACCAATGTTCACCCTGCCCTTTACGGAATGGAAGCACGGGAAAGCGATGGCCCCTTCGATCCCGCTCGTGACGCGACCAGCCTGCCGCTCATCGACCGCGCCATCGAGCGCGGCATTCCGATGCTGGCGATCTGTCGCGGCATTCAGGAATTGAATGTCGCGCTTGGCGGCACACTTGCTTCGGAAATTCAGGAACAGCCCGGCGTGTGGGATCACCGCAAGCCGGAACATGACGACCGCGACGTGGCCTTCGCCATTCGCCAGCCCGTGCAGGTGCGCGAAGGTTCGTGCATTGCGCAGCATCTTGGCATGTCGGGTGAAATCCAGATCAACTCACTGCACCGCCAGGCAATTGCCGAGACCGCGCCGCGCCTGCAGGTCGAAGCCACGGCGGCGGATGGCACCATCGAAGCCGTTTCCGTCATCGACGCCAAGGGCTTTGCGGTCGGCGTGCAATGGCATCCGGAATATTGGGCCGAGACGGATGCGCCGTCGCGCGCCCTGTTCGAGGCCTTCGGCAAGGCTGTTCACGAATACCGAAACAGCAAGGCGTAAAAATCGGCCCTTCCCTTCAAGGGTCGCCCCGGCCCTTCAAGGCAAGCCGCATCTCCGACGCTAGCGCAAAAAAAGGGGCAAGCCTGAAAGCCTGCCCCAAGTCCGGGAGGAGGAGTGCTTAGCGCTTCGCGCGTTTCTTCTGTCGGTAGACGTCGGCGACGACGGCAGCCACGATGATCAGGCCTTTGACGATCTCCTGGTAATAGGCATCGACCCTGAGGAACGTGAAGCCGGATGTCATGACGCCGAGAATGATGGTGCCGATGACCGTTCCGGTGATGCGTCCAGCGCCGCCGGCAAGCGATGTGCCGCCGATAACGGCTGCGGCGATGGCGTCGAGTTCATACATCACGCCCATGCCGGCCTGCGCCGTCTGTGCACGGGCTGCGGTGACGACACCGGCAAGACCGGCCAGCATGCCGGCAATGGCATAGACCTTGATCAGATGCGCCTCGATATTGATACCGGAAACGCGTGCCGCCTGCTGGTTAGCGCCGATCGCATAGGTGAACTTGCCATAACGCGTGTAACGCAGCGCGATATGGAAGATGATGGCGACGACGAGGAAAACGACGACCGGCCAGATGCCCGTACCGATGAAGTTGAAGCCATCGGTCAGGCCGGAGATCGGCTGGCCTTTGGTGTACCACTTGGAAAGACCGCGTGCCGTCACCATCATGCCGAGTGTTGCGATGAAGGGCGGGATTTTCGTTCGCGCGATAAGCTGCCCGTTGATGAACCCGGCCAAAGCCCCGGCCAAGATACCGACAGCAAGCGGTATGAAGAATGGCAGGTCGGTGAGGCCCGGATAAAGCGCCCGCGGCCAGGTCGAGGATTGCGCCACACTGGCAGACAACATCGCTGTCAGACCGACAACCGAACCGGAAGACAGGTCGATGCCGCCGGTAATGATGACCTGCGTCACGCCAACGGCGATGATGCCGATCACTGACACCTGCAGGATCATGATCGTCAGGCGCTGCTGGTTCATCAGGAAGCTCTGGCCGATGAAAATCCAGCCGAGAATTTCATAGACCAGCGCGATGCCGATCAGCACGAAAAAGATATTGGCTTCCGGCGGTATGCGCCTGTGCGGCTTGCGTCCGGATTTTGCATCCAACTCTGCGTTGGCGGTGGCGTTCGTATTCATAGTTGTTCCTCCTCGAGAAATCCCGGCGCGCCTCACCGCGATGCGAGATCCATCACCTTCACCTGCGTGGCTTCACTTCTGTCAAGGAAACCCGTCACCCGACCCTCATGCATGACCATGACACGGTCGCTCATACCCAGAACCTCCGGCATTTCGGAGGAAATCATGATGACGGCGACGCCTTGACGCGCCATCTCGCAAACCAGCTTGTGAATCTCCGCCTTGGCCCCGACATCGATGCCGCGCGTCGGTTCATCCAGAATGAGGATGCGCGGCTTGGTCAGCATCCAGCGGCCGATCAGCACCTTCTGCTGGTTCCCGCCGGACAGGTTTTCGATACGCTCGTATAGATGCGGCGTCTTGACCCGCAGCTTGCGGCACATCTCTTCGCAGGCGTCCGAAAGGGCGTTTTCCTGCACGAAGCCATTGGCGACATATTTGTCCTGCAGGACGGCGATCTGCATGTTCTCCAGAATATTGAGGATCAGCAGACATCCCGTATCCTTGCGGTCCTCGGTCAGGAACGCCATGCGGTGGCGGATTGCCTCGGTCGGGCTGTCGATCGCGACCTGTTTACCGTCGATTGCAACGGTACCCGAGGAGGCCGGCGTAACACCGAACACCGTCTCGGCAACATTGGAGCGTCCCGAGCCGACAAGACCCGCAACGCCTAAAATTTCGCCGGCGCGAACATCGAACGACACGTCATCGAACACACCATCAAGCGTCAGGTTCTTGACCGACAGCACCACATCGCCGATCGGAACCTCTTCCTTCGGGAACATCTGCGTGATTTCGCGGCCCACCATCATGCGGATGATGTCATCGCGCGTCACATCGGTGGAAGCATGGGTGCCGATATATTTGCCGTCGCGGAAGACGGAAAACTCGTCGGCGATCTCGAACAGCTCGTTCATCTTGTGGGTGATGTAGACGATGCCGATGCCACGTTCCCTGAGGTCACGAATAATGCGGAAGAGATGCTCGACCTCGCGTTCCGTCAGCGCCGATGTCGGCTCATCCATGATCAGAACGTCGGAATCGTAAGAAACCGCCTTGGCGATCTCGACCATCTGACGGCTCGCGACCGACAGCTCGCCGACGCGCGTTTCCGGATCGAGGTCGATGCCAAGCCTTTCCAGCAGCGTCTCCGTGCGGCGGTACATTTCGCCATGGTCGATGAAACCAAACCGGTTTTTTGGCTCGCGGCGGATCCAGATGTTTTCGGCCACCGTCATATAGGCCATCAGGTTGAGTTCCTGATGGATCATGGCAATGCCGTTTTCGAGCGCGTCGAGTGGGGAATCGAGGCGTATCGGAGCACCTTTAAGGCGGATTTCACCAATGTCCGGCTGATAGATACCAGCGAGAATCTTCATCAGCGTCGATTTGCCGGCACCGTTCTCGCCCATCAGCGCATGCACGGTGCCGCGCTTGAGGTGGAACGACACATCATCAAGCGCCACGACGCCGGGAAATTCCTTGCGTATACCATCCGCTGCCAGAAGAAATTCTGCATTCGGCACGGCGCCGCTGGCGCGCACGGCGGCCATTGTCGATGGACTGACGACCATCTCACCCTCCACAATAGACAAAAATGACCGGAAAATTGGCCTGCAAAATCGCGGCCGTCCTCCGGGGAGGCTTACAGCGCCGTGTCACCGAAGACAGGCATGGGCGCTGTAACACTTTGAATTCAATGAAATTATATTCTCTGCATCAGCCCGCAGGCCGCGCCTTCAGTTGCCGTCCGGGTCCGGCATCTGCTCCCGATATTATTTCAATCGAGCGCAAATGCCGGAACGGGATCGTCAGTTCTTGGCCACGTAATCCTTGACGTTCTCAGGCGTGACGAGCTGGAAGGGAATGTAGACCTTCTTGTCGACCTTGTCGCCCTTGACGAGCTTCAGTGCCGCATCGAGAGCGCCCTTGCCCTGACCAGCAGCGTCCTGGAACACCGTCACATCAAGATCGCCGGCGCGCATGGCGGCAAGCGCGTCCTGCGTGGCGTCCACACCGGCAACGACGTAGTCCTTCATGTCCTTGCCAGCGGATTTCAGCGCCTGAATGGCACCAATGGCCATTTCATCATTGTTGGCGATGACCGCGTTGAATTCGACACCACTGGAGAGCCAGTTGGTGACGAGGTCGGCGCCCTGCGTGCGCTGCCAGTTGGCCGTCTGCTCTTCAACCACCGAAATACCCTTGCATTCATCGGTTTTCAGAACATCGTGCACGGCCTGCGTGCGCATGCGCGCGCCCTGGTTGGAAAGCTCGCCCATCATGACAACGGCTTTGCCTTTACCACCGAGAAGGCGGCAAACTTCCTTGGTTTCCAGCGTACCGGCCACGGTTTCTTCAGATGCCACGAAGGCCTGACCTTCCGGCAGGCTGTCCACGTTCACCGGCTGGCGGTTAACGTAAACCAGAGGGATCTTGGCTTCTGCCGCAAGTTTCGACATGGCCGCCGTCGCGTCGGTATCGACCGGGTTGACGATGATCGCATCAACCTTGGACGCGATGAAATTCTGGATCTGGCTCTGCTGCTTGGCAACGTCGTTCTGCGCGTCTTCAACCTGCAGGGTAACGCCCTTCAGTTCCTTGGAGTAATCCTGCATGCCGTTGCGCAGCACGGTCAGGAAGTTGTCGTCGAACTGGGCCATCGAAACACCGACGGTTTCTGCATGTGCGGCCGTGCCCAGAAGCACAGACATGGCTGCACCAATAATAAGCTTCTTCATTGTTTTCTCCTCCACAGTGTCCGGCGCCACCTCTCCCAGCCGGAAGCGGACCCGAAAGCCCGCCGCTACCTCCACACTCAGAAAACGGAATAATGAAACCGATTTTCTGCTGTTCGATATATTTATTCCATTTTTGGTTCGAACGTCAATGTTTTCTTCGCAGCTAGGCGACGAAGCGGCACACAAGGCGGTGATGACGGGAGATTAAGGGAAACGGAGCTTCCTCCCCGCCCTTGCGGCGAAGAGAGATAAGCCATTGAAATCATGGATCCCCGGAGCAAGCCTGAGGATGACGCCAAGTTTGATGGCAGGTCGAATTCAATCGCAAGCTCGCATATCATCCAGCGAAATGGATGCTGGAACGGTACGTTCTATCTGTGCGAACTGGGCATGACATCTGCAGGAATCGGGCAGACGTAATCGCTGCCTTCGGTTTTTTCCTGCCATTCCTTCTTTGCGCTGGCGAGCAGTTCCGGTGAGGTCATCAGCGCAAGCCCGGTCGATGCAAGCGTCTTGGCGGCATGCGCCATGGCCTTGTGAGCGGCGGGGCTTTTGCCCTGCGCTACCACCTGCCAGGTATGCGGATTGGTCCCGATCGCCCAGGCCGGCGTCCAGCACTGCGCCGTCGGCGTGATCCAGCTGACGTCGCCGACATCGGTGGAACCCGCCCGGAAATGCGACTCGCCCTCGAAAGCGCGCAGGCCGAGATGCAGGGGCGTCGAACCATCAATCTTCCGGTTGGAAAAAACATCACCCTTTATCTGATAGAGCCGGATGCTGCTTTTGATCGCCTCGTCGGTGAAAGTATCCTGAATGCTCTTTGCGAAAGCAATATCCGCTTCGTCGAAGGCGATGGGGCCGAGCGCGACCATGTTTTCATGCATCGCCGTTTCCAGCGTGATGTTAGGCAGAAGGTTGGTGGAGGCGGTATCGAAGACGATCTCAACCTCGGTCTCGGTCATCATCGCCGCGCCGCGCGCCACCTTGTCCACCCGTGCAGCAAGATCGAGCGCCTGGCGCATTTCCGGGGCGCGGATCAGGTAAAGCACTTCTGCCTTGGCCTGCACAACATTCGCCGCTTTGCCGCCGGTATCGGTGATTGCATAATGCACCCGGCAATCCTGCGGCATGTGTTCGCGCAGGAAATTGACGCCGACATTCATGAGTTCGACGGCATCAAGCGCCGAGCGGCCGAGATGGGCGGCGTTGGAGGCATGGGCCGCAACACCCTTGAAACGGTAGAAATATTCCAGCACGGCAAGATTATTGGTGGAACGCACGCCGTTGAACGGGGCCGGATGCCAGGTCAGCGCCGCGTCGACATCATCAAACAGGCCGGCGCGCACCATGAAGGTCTTGCCGGAACCGCCCTCCTCACCGGGGCAACCGTAATAACGCACGGTGCCAGGCAGATTATTGGCTTTCAGATGCCGGGCGAGCGCGATGGCGCCCATCAGCGAGCCGACGCCGAGGAGGTTATGGCCGCAGCCATGGCCGGTGGCGTTCGCCTCGCGCGGCTGCACCTGCGCCACATCGGCCACCTGGCTCATGCCGGCCAGCGCATCGAATTCGCCGAGGAAGGCAATGACCGGCTGGCCGCTGCCGAATTCGCCAATGAACGCCGTTTCCATGCCTGCCACGCCGCGGCGAACCGCGAAGCCGTTTTCCTCAAGAGCGGTTGCCAGAACGCCAGCGGATTGCCGTTCTTCGAATTTAAGCTCGGCAAAATCCCAGATGCTGTCGCTTAAGGTGGTGAAGTCGGGCTTCATGGCCTCGACTTCGGCGGCAATCGACATCACGGCATCATGGTTCATGGCTTGTCCTCGCATTTCCGCCCTTTACGGGCACGCGCAAGCTCTTCGGCGGATGCACCGCCAAATCCTTGCACCCTATAATGGAAAGCCCGCGCCGGGGTCCGCCTCCGGCGCGGGCAACAGTGGATCAGTTGTCGACAGAGACTTCCCAGAGGCGGGCGTTCGACTGCCAGACCGGCTGGCCCTTGAGTTTCTTCGTGGCGCCCCAGACATCGACCATGTCGTAGAGGAAGATACCCGGCATTTCCTTCAGCATCAGCTCATGGAACTCGTCGAAAATCTTCTGGCGCTTCGTCTGGTCGGCCTCGACATAAGCCGCCTTCATCAGCTCGATCGCCTTCGGATCATCCCACATCAGCGAAGCGTTCTTGTCCTTGTTGCCGACATAGAAGGCATACATCAGCGCCGGGTCGAGACGCGGGGCGACCGACTGCGAGATCACCTGATAATTGCCGGAGCGACGGCGATCGACCTGAGTGGCATAATCCAGCACCTCGATCTGCACGTTGAGACCCGCCTGCTGCATCATGGCCTGCGCCATGACGGCGGCCGGGAAGCTCGGCACGTTGCCACGCTTGTTGGCGATGATGGAGATCGGCTCGCCCTTGTAACCGGCGGCCTCCAGTTCCTTCTTCGCAGCCTCGATGTCATAGGCTGGACGCTTTTTCTGGGTCTCGTCGAAATAGACCGAGTCCTGCGAGACCATCGAGCCGTTGGCTTCACCCGTGCCGTTCGATGCGGCAGCAACCAGTTCATCGAGATCGAGCGCCATCGCCATGGCCCGACGCACCCCGGGGTTGCTCAGCACCTTGTCGCGGGTCTGGATGTAGAACAGGTTCTTGCCGTTGTTGCGGGCAACGATGAGCTGCATCTTGTCATTGGTCTTGAATTCCGGAATGAGATCGGGAGAAATCTCGGCCGTGTCCAGCACGCCGGATTCAAGGCCCGCTTTCACCGTCGAAGCATCTGGAATGACCATGAATTTGATGCCGTCGGCCAGCGGCCGCTTGGAGCCGACCATGCCATCAGGCTTGCCGTCATTTGCCGGCGAAACATAATCGGCAAATTTGGCGAGGCGGATATATTCGCCTTTCTTCCACTCGTCCCACTGGAACGGACCGGTGCCGATCGGCTTGACGAAACTGCCGTCGGCAGCAACCGATTCCGGCGAGATCATGCCGGTATAACCGCATTCCGGCCGCGACATCAGGCCGAGGAAAACGGCGGAGGGTTTTTCAAGCGTGATCTCGACCGTGGATGCATCCGTGGCCTTGACGCCGGTGACGTGCGCTGCCCCGCCTTCCGCGAAATCGTTGAGGCAGGTCCATTTTGTTTCCGGCTTCAGATAACGTGTCCAGTTCCAGGCAACATCCTCTGCGGTGAGCGGCTTGCCATTGTGGAATTTCACGTCCTTGCGCAGCTTGAACGTATAGGTCAGGCCGTCAGCCGAAACATCGACGCTTTCGGCCAGAAGCGGCTTCACCTCTCCGGCATTGTTATAACCGACGAGGCCTTCGACGATGTGCAGGATCACGCCATCCGTATTGCCGTCGCGGTTAACGCCCGGATTGTTGCTGCGCAGATCCGAGCTTTGCGCGATGGTGATATCGCGGGCCGCCGCGATATTGGCCGTTACCAGCAGGGCAACGCCTGCAAGGAGAAATTTTTTCACTGTTCTACCCTCTTTGTTGTCGTTGATTGCAATTGATTAAAAACCGTCCCAGCAGGCCTGTGCCAGCCGGCCGATCGTCTCGAGCGCGATGGTGTATCCCGGCGTGCCGTCAGGCATGGTTTGCGGAACCTCATCGGTATAGGTGGTGATGATGAAGGACGGTGCGCTGTTTCTGTAGACGATGCCGGCATCCATGCGCCCACGCTTGCCGCGGCCACTCTTGCTGGCCACCACGGCCTCGAAAGGCAGGCGGGAGCGAATTCCATACCGCAAAATCTGGTTTTTCAGCGTCTGCATCGCCCACTCGCACAATTGCGGGCTGCAACCGAGCTTTGCCTGCGCCTCCGGCGAAGATTGCGCATCGAGAATGGTCTGCAGCAGAAGCACCTGATCCGCCGCCGAGGTGGTCGTAACTGTCTTCAACGGATGGTCGGCCGCCAGCGCCAGCGGCGGGATGAGGAAACGGTGGTGGGTATTGGCCATGCCGAGCGACTTGCAATAGCCGTCGACCTCTTCCAGCGTCAGCCGTTCCAGCACCATCTTGGTGCAGACATTGTCGCTCAGCACCATCATGCCGGCGACGGCATCGCGTAGCGAAATGACGATACCCGGCGTCATATAACGGAACATGCCGCTCGCGACCTCTTCCGCCAGCCGCTTTTCATAGGTGACGGGCTGATCGAGATCGATCCGCCCTTCGCTGGCGGCTTTCAGCACAGCCATCATGATCGACGTCTTGCGGGTGCTGCCCGATGGCGTCTCCTCGTTTTCTCCCCGGCCGATCTCTTCACCGGTCAGGAGATTGCGCACCATGAAGCGCGTCACGAAAGGCTGTGCATCACAGATCGCATTTAATTGGGCAGCCACAGTCATTGTCATCTTCCTGTTAAACTTCATCTTCCAGACGCCATTTCAGTGTCACACCGCCCTTTTCATTCTGGTCGAGGGCGGGAATGGCCGAGAGCAGCCGGCGCGTATAGACCTCTCTCGGACTGTCGAAAATCGTGTCGCGGTCACCCTCTTCGATGATGCGGCCGTCCTGCATGACGACGACACGGTCGGCCACCTGCTCCACCACGCCGAGATCGTGGCTGATGAACAGGCAGGAAAAGCCGTAACGTTTCTGCAGATCGGAAAAGAGATCGAGCACCTGCGCCCGCACCGTCACGTCGAGTGCCGAGACCGGTTCGTCGGCGATCAGGAACCGCGGACGGCGGGCAATGGCGCGGGCAATCGCCACGCGCTGGCGCTGGCCGCCGGAAAGCTCATGCGGATAGCGGGCGGCAAAATCGGCGCCGAGCCCCACTTCCTCCAGCGTTTCCAGCGCCCGCTTGCGCTTGGCGGCCTGATCGAGGTCAGGCACGAGGCGCAATGCCTCCTCCACCAGCGCCTGAATGGTCATGCGCGGATCAAGCGAGGAATAGGGATCCTGAAACACCATCTGGCAGTTGAGGCGATAATCCTTCCAGTCCTCGTTGCGCTCGCGGCCCTGAAAGCGGATATGCCCTTCGCTCTCCTGCACAAGCCCGGCAATGGTGCGGCCAAGCGTCGTCTTGCCGGAACCGGAACCGCCGACGAGCGCCACGACCTCGCCCTCGTGAATATCGATGCTGACGCCGTGCAGCGCACGCTTCGGTTTGGCTTTCTTCAGCAGGGATTTGCGGCCGGCATAATCCACAACGATATCGCGGGCCGAAACCATTGGCGCCCTGGAGGTGTCGATACTGCGCGGCTCACCACGAAACGGCAGGGAAGAAAGAAGTTTCTTCGTATAGGGGTGCTGCGGCGCGTCCAGCAGGTCCTCGGTGCGGCCCTGTTCGACAATCGTGCCTTTTTCCATCACCACGATACGGCTGGTATAACGTGCCACCATCGGCAGATCGTGACTGATGAGGAGAACAGCGGTGCCTTCCGCACGTGTCAGTTCCACCATCAGTTCCATGACATCGCGCTGGATGACCGCGTCAAGTGCCGTCGTCGGCTCATCGGCAATCAGCAGGGCCGGTTTCAGCAGCATGACAGAGGCCAGCATGATGCGCTGGCGCATGCCGCCGGAAAACTCGTGCGGATAGGCCGTCAGCGCACCTTCGGGATCACGGATGCCGACCCGGCGCAGCATGTCGAGAATTTTCTCGCGGCGCTCTTCGGGCGACAACTTCGTGTGAAGGATCAGCCCCTCTTCCAGCTGCCGGCCAATCGTCATCGATGGGTTGAGGGAGGTCATCGGCTCCTGAAACACCACGCCGATCTCCGCGCCGCGCAAACGCCGAAGCTCCCTCACCGGCAGGGACATGACATCCTGCCCCTTGTAGATGATCGACCCGCCGGTGACGGCGATGGCCGGCGGCAGAAGCGATATGAGCGCGCGGGTGGCAAGCGTCTTGCCCGAGCCGCTTTCGCCGACGATGCCGAAGATTTCACCCGCAGCAATATCGAAGGAGACATCCTTGACCACCCGGTGGCCGGTTCTGGCGACTTCGAGCGAAAGGCCGCGAACAGTGAGAAGTGTATTGTCTGTCATTTGAGACCTCTCATGCGCGGGTCAAGCCTGTCGCGAAGGGCATCGCCCAGAAGATTGATGCCAAGCAGCGTTAGCGCGATGCAGAGACCGGGGAAAAGCCCGAGCCACACGGCCTGCTGGATGAAGGGCCGGCCGGCGGCCAGCATGTTGCCCCAGGTGGGCGCCGGCGGCGGCACGCCGAGGCCGAGGAAGGAGAGCGCGCTTTCCGACAGGATGGCCCAACCGAACATGGAGGTGGCAAGAACCGTGATCGGCGCGATGCAATTGGGCAGGATGTGGCGGAACATGGTGTAGATCTCGCCATTGCCCATCACCAGAGATGCCTCGATGAATTCCCGCTCGCGCAGAGAAAGCACGGCACCGCGCACCACGCGGGCCATGGATGGCGTATAGGCGATGCCGAGTGCGAAGATGATGCCATACTGGTTTGCGCCGAAGACCGCGAGCAGGCCGAGCGCCAGCAGAATGCCCGGAAAGGCCAAGAGCGCATTGTTGATGGCCATGATGACGCCATCCACCCAGCCCCGCGCATAACCGCTGACAAGGCCGATCAGCGTACCGAAGATCGTCGCGAAGCTGACCGTCAGGAAGCCGATCCAGACACTGGCCCGTGCGCCAACCATCAGGCGGCTCAAAACATCGCGCCCGAATTCGTCGGTGCCGAGAAGATGGCTGGCGCTTGGGCCGGCCAGACGCGAGGCAAAGCCGAGCTTCATCGGGTCATAGGGGGTCCAGAACAGACCGGTTGCGGCAGTGATGAGCAGGAGGGCGATGAGAAAGCCGCCGATAAGCCCGTTAAGTGTGAACTTTTTCATTCGGCAACCACACGCGGATCGAAGAGGGGATAAAGAAGGTCGACGAACAGGTTGACCAGCACATAGGACAGCGAAACGAACAGCAGGCAGCCCTGTATGACCGGATAGTCACGGGCAAAAATACTGTCGACCATCAGCCGTCCGAGGCCGGGAATAGTGAACACCGTCTCGATGACGGCGATGCCGCCGAGGAGATTGCCGAGGATGAGGCCTATCATCGTCCAGGTCGGGCCGAAGGCGTTCTTGAAGGCGTGCCGCCAGAGCACGGCGCTTTCCGAAAGGCCCTTGGCACGGGCATGGGTAATGTAATCCAGCCGCAGCACTTCCAGTGTCGAGGCGCGCGCCATGCGGATCAGAACACCCATTTCATGGATGACAAGCGTCATGACGGGCAGGACGAGATAAAGCATGCCGCCGACGAGATTATCGCTGATCGACACATATCCCAGCACCGGCAGCCAGCCGAGCTTGAGGCCGAAAAACAGCAGAAGCAGCAGGCCCAGCCAGAATGTCGGGATGGAGAGGAGCAGCGTTGCCGTTCCCACCAGCGCAAGATCGGTCAGGCTGTTCTGTTTCCAGGCGGCGATCACGCCGGCCGGAACCGCAATCAGGCTGGCGAGAAGCACCGCGATCACGACGATCTCGGCGCTGACGAGGAAGCGCGAGACGACCAGCGGCAACACCGCCTCGTCATTAACGATGGAGCGGCCGAAATCGCCCTGCACCACATTGCCGGCCCAGATGAAGAATTGTTGCGGCATGGACTTGTCGAGGCCGAGTTCGGACCTCATGGCTTCGATCTGTTCCGGTTGCGCCATGTCGCCCAGCATCAGGGCAGCCGGATCACCCGGAATGAAGCGGATGAGCGCAAAGACCGTGATCGACACGAATGCGATCGTCGGCAGCGCCATCAAAAGACGGCTCAGTATGAATCTTATCATCGGTTCCCCACGATTGATGGCCGGGAATGACATCCCGCCTCTATCGGTTTCGTTGCTGGTGACTATGACGGATTGAGAAATATCACGCAATATTATGCGTAAATGTCATATGTCTATGCAGAATGGCGGCGCGTTTCATCCTGATGAAGGCAATGAGATTTCCCGCCCAAAATCCCGTTTTCAGTCGATTTTTTGCGAAAGCTGGATTTCCCGCTTCAGGGCATCGCTCAGTGCCTGCGCCGCGATGGACAGGGGTGCACCGGAAGCGCGGGCAAGACCGAATTCCTGTGTGGCCTGCGGAACGAATGGTCGGGCGACAACGGGAAGGTGCCGGTAGAGGTTAGCATAAAAACTGCTGATGATCGTTACCCCCAACCCGTGCGCCACATAGGCGCAGGCGGAACTGTTGGTATGGGTCTCGATCTTCACCATCGGCTTGACGCCGGCCTTCTTGAACACCTGATCGAGCGCCATACGGTTCGGCCGCTGCCGGCCGATCAGGATGAGCGGAACATTGCGCAGATCCTTGACGGTGATTTCGGTGAGTTCAGCCAGCGGATGATCCTGCCGGACCACGCAGACGCTCTTGCCGGTTGCAACACGTTCGACATCGATGCCCGGCCCGATCTCGCCTTCCATCCGCAGGAAACCGAGATCGATCACCCGTTCGCCCACCAGCTTGTTGATGGCGGTGGTCGTCTCGAAGAAGGTTTCGATACGCACGCCGGGAAAATCCCGGACATAATCGATCAGCATGGCGGGCGCGAAATTTTCCCACATGCTGCTTGGCAGGCCGATGCGAACAATTTCCGGGCCGGCAGCACCATTGCGCAGATCTTCGGCGTGGCCGGACATGCGATCGACGGCGAGCAGCACGTTTTCGGCATCACGGGCAAGAAGTGCAGCCTCCGGCGTCGGAATGAGCCGCCCTTTGTCACGGGCAAACAGTGTCAGCGACAGATCCGATTCGAGCTGCGCCAGAAGCCGGCTGACACCGGACTGGCTGAGACCCATGGCCTTGGCCGTGGCAATGGTCGAGCCGGTGGAAAGAAGCGTGCGCAGGACTTCGAGCTGCTTGATGTTCATGAGGCCAGCACCATGGATGAAAAACGCGCCTGTATCGGTTCAAACCTTTTGCCGCCGATAGCGCTTCCTGTCACCGGTTTTTTATCCTACCCGCGACAGCGACCTACAATTTCACCTCATAGACCATGTCATGGGTGGCCACGCGTGCCTCTCCCGATGGCGTCACCCAGCCGCGAAACATGCCGGATGTATTATAGGGTGCGGATATGCCGCCTTCGGCATCGATCGCCACTAGCCCGGCACCGATATTGTAGGGAGCCAGATCCTTGTGCACGAGATTGCCGGCGGCGGTCTCCAGATCTTGCTCAAGATAGGCAACGCGGGACGCGATCTCGTGGCCGACGACATAACGGATGAAAAACTCGCCCTTGCCGGTGCCCGAGACCGCACAGGCGCCATCCCGCGCATAGGTGCCGGCGCCGATTACCGGGCTGTCTCCCACGCGGCCGTCCGGCTTGTTGGTGTAACCGCCGGTCGAGGTGGCCGCAGCAAGATGCCCCGCCGCATCGAGCGCCACTGCGCCGACAGTCCCGTGCTTTTCGTTTTCAGTTGCTTCCGTGCCTGTGGCGGCGTGGCGCTTCATCGCCGACAGTGCCTCCACGCGCTTTTGCGTGGTGAAGTAGGATTGAGGCTCGGTGGCTAGCCCCTTTTCCCTGGCAAAGCGGTCGGCCGCCTCACCCGTCAGATAGACGGCACGTTCATCCACCATCAGCGCACGCGCCGCCTTCACAGGGTTGCGGATAGCGCGGGACGCGCTGATCGCGCCCGCCGCCAGTGTGGCACCATCCATGATCGACGCATCGAGTTCGTGAATGCCGTTTTCGTTGAGTGCAGCACCATGCCCGGCATTAAAATGCGGGCTGTCCTCCATGACGACGACCGCCGCCTCGACCGCCTCAAGCGCGGTTCCGCCAGCCTTCAGCACGCCATAACCGGCACGCAGCGCCGCTGCCAGATCGTCGCGCGCAGCAGCCCACTCCTCAGACGTCATGCTGTCTTCCGGCATCACGCCGCAACCACCATGAATGGCCAGTGCGATCTTCGTCATGTGCTCACTCCTTCGTCACCCCACTCCGGCAGGGCCTCTTACCATCAATGAAAGGCGATATCGCCGATGACCCGTACGCGCACCCTGCGAGCACCGCCCGGCAGATAGGCGATCGGGATATCCTCGACCTCAAGCGTCTTGAGGCTTGCCCTCTCCGCGCGAGACGCAACGGCTGCGTTCTGCGCCTTGGTCTCGGCTTTTGCAAGCAACTGTTCCGCAAGCTGGATTGCAAACGCCGCGCGGAGGCGATCCGCGCGGCGAAAGCACTGGACTGGCTGTAAGGCTCAGCGGTTGTTCTTCTTGCGCCATTCGGCAAAAGCCGTCTGGTGTTCTTCCTTGGTGCAGGGGTAAAGCCCGATGATCGTCTGGCCGGCCTTGACCTGCTCCACCACGAAATCCTCATAAGCCGTCATTTCCACCGCCTCGGTGGCGATCTCGTCGGCAATGCCAGCGGGAATGACGATGACGCAGTCCGCATCGCCAACGATGATATCGCCGGGAAAGACAGGCGCGTCGCCGCAGCCGATGGGTCCATTTATTTCGATGGCTTCGTGTTTGGTGAGGTTGGTCGGGCTGGAAGGCCGGGTGTGATAGGCCGGAATATCCAGTTCGGCGATGGTGGCGGCGTCGCGGAAACCCCCATCGCTGACGATGCCGGCACCGCCGCGCACCATAAGGCGCGTTACCAGAATATCGCCGGCCGAGGCGGCGCTCGCATCCTTGCGGCTGTCGATCACCATCACATGGCCCGGCGGGCAGGTTTCGATGGCAACCCGCTGCGGATGGGCGGGATTGCGAAATTCGACCAGCTGGTTGCGGTCTTCGCGTGCGGGCATGTAACGCAGCGTAAATGCCGGCCCGACCATGTTGGTGCCCTTGTAGCCGAGCGGATGTACGCCCTGTATGACCTGGTTTCGCAGGCCACGCTTGTAAAGCGCTGTCGCCAGCGTGGCGACGGAAATGGTCTTCAGCTTGTCGCGGGTCTCTTGGTTCATCCCGGTCTCTCCTGTCATTCTATATCATTGGCGAGGGCTCTGCCCTGCTCATGGCTTCAATAAATATCGGGCTCACCAGCGGTGCGGCCGAAATCGGTCTGCAGGAAGTCGAAATCGCACCCCTGATCGGCCTGGCTCACATGTTTGGAAAAAATATAACCGTAGCCGCGCTCATAACGCGGCGGCGGCGCCTGCCAGGCGGCCCGGCGGCTGGCGAGCTCCTCATCGCTGACCAACATGTCAAGGCGGCGCTGCGGCAGGTCGAGCCGTACGATATCACCTGACTTCAGCAAGGCGAGCGGCCCGCCGATGAAACTCTCCGGCGCGACATGCAGCACGCAGGCGCCATAAGAGGTGCCGGACATGCGGGCATCGGAGATGCGCAACATGTCGCGATGGCCTTTCTTGATCAGCGCCTTGGGGATCGGCAGCATGCCCCACTCTGGAAAACCGGGGCCGCCGAGTGGACCGGCATTGCGCAGCACCAGCACATGATCCGGCGTCACATCGAGATTTTCATCGTCGATTGCCGCCTTCATCTCGGGATAGCTGTCAAAAACCAGCGCCGGGCCTTCATGGATGTGAAATTTCGGATCGCAGGCGGCGGGTTTGATGACCGCACCATCAGGACAGAGATTGCCGCGCAAAACAGCGAGTGAGCCTTCCGCATAGACCGGATTGTCGAGCGAACGGATCACATCGTCATTATAAACCTTCGCGCCCTCGAGATTTTCACCCATGCTGCGGCCGGTCACCGTGAGAGCCGAGCAGTCAAGCCGGCTTTCAAGCTGCTTCATCAGGGCGCGCAAACCGCCCGCATAATAAAAATCCTCCATCAGATAGTCTTTGCCCGAGGGGCGGACATTGGCGATGAGCGGCGTGACACGGCCAAGCTCGTCCAGCTCATCGAGCGTCATCGGCACACCGGCGCGGCGCGCCATGGCGATGAGGTGAACGACTGCATTAGTGGAGCAGCCGGTTGCCATGGCAACGATGGCGGCATTGCGGAATGCAGCCGCCGTCAGAATGCGATCCGGGGTCAGATCTTCACCCACCATTTCCACGATGCGGCGGCCGCAGCCTGCCGACATGCGCTGGTGTTCGGCATCGACAGCCGGAATGGAGGATGCACCCGGCAGCGTCAGGCCCAGCGCATCGGTAATCGCCGTCATGGTCGATGCCGTGCCCATGGTCATGCAGACACCGGCGGAACGGGCGATGCCGCCCTGCAGCCCACGCCATTCCTCGTCACTGACATTGCCAGCCCGGCGTTCGTCCCAATATTTCCAGGCGTCGGAGCCGGAACCCAGCACCTTGCCGGCATAATTGCCGCGCAGCATCGGCCCGGCCGGCAGATAGATCATCGGTACGCCGGCCGAAATCGCGCCCATGACAAGGCCGGGCGTCGTCTTGTCGCAACCGCCCATCAGCACCACGCCGTCAAGCGGATGCGAGCGGATCATCTCTTCCGTCTCCATCGCCAGCATGTTGCGATAGAGCATCGAGGTCGGCTTGGTGAAACTCTCATCGACCGAAAGCGACGGCATTTCCACCGGGAAGCCGCCCGCCTGCAAGACACCGCGCTTCACATCCTTCACGCGTTCGGGAAAATGCGAATGGCAGGTGTTCAATTCGGACCAGGTGTTGAGGATGCCGATGACGGGTTTGCCGACAAAATCCTCCTCCGCATAACCGAGCTGCATCATGCGTGAGCGGTGGCCGAAACTGCGCAGGTCATCGGGTGCGAACCAGCGGTCGGATCTCAATTTTCTGTCGGTCATGTCAGACTTTCCGCGAAACGGGCGTCTCAGGCGCCCAACCTTTATAGAGATCGTCACCCTCGCTCAGCGGCAACCGCACGGGCTGCCCCTGCCGTACCGACTTATAGGTGGCGGTGACGAGTTCGATGGAGCGCAACCCGTCGGCAACGGTCACTTCATTGCCACCCCTGCCCTCGATCGCATCGGCGATGGCTTCGAGGAAACCGGCAAAACCATCCAGCCCCGTACCGACCCGCGCCAGAACCGCATCGATCTCCTGCTGCGTCGTCGGCGCGCGGGCGGTGAAGTGCCACGTGTCCTCGGCCGGCGCATAGGGTTTGGTGCCGCTTTCAGCAGTCAGCCCCTCGAAACAGAAACGCAGCCGCGACGTGTCATTGCCAGCGCCAAGCGTCACGGAGCTCGTCACCAGCGCACCGCTTTTCATGCGCAGGCTGATGGCTGCACAATCTTCCGTTTCAATGGTGTTCACCCGCGTATCGGCGAAGGCAAACACCTCCTCGACCGGGCCGAGCACATGGCAGATAAGATCATGGGCATGGATGGCATGCCCGAGCGTCGCGCCGCCACATTCGCCCTTCCAGGTGCCGCGCCATGGAATTGAATAATAGTCGGCACCCCGGTTCCAGTGCACTTCGGAACTGGCAACAAAGGCTTTGCCGGCAAGGCCGGCATCGATCAGCGCGCGCAGCTGCCGCATGGCATGGCCGAATCGGTACTGGAACACAGGAAACACCTGACGGCCGGTGTTTTTCACCGAAACAAGCAGGGCATGCGCCTCCTCCAGCGAGCGAACGAGCGGCTTTTCGCAGATCACATCCTTGCCGGCGGCATGGGCCTGCAGGGCAACCGGAAAATGCAGGTGCGGCGGCAGGCAGATATCGATCAGCGAGATGCTGTCATCCGCCAGCACCTCCTCAAGGCTTGCCGTCACCTTTATCGAGGGGTCATCCTCGGCGAGCTTGCGCGCCCGCTCCAGGTCGAGATCGCAGATGGCCTTTACCGTAAAGCGGCCTGGAAGCGCGCGATAGCCTTTGAGATGCAACGCGCCGATGCCCGCGCCGATGATTGCAACGCCGATCATGCCGTTCTCCCTTCGGCTTTTGCCTGCGCCTTCAGCGCCAGTTCACACACCCTGAAAGCGTGAGCCTGAGGCATGGCGGTTTCGGTGCGGTTGCGGATATCGGCGGACAGGCGGTCGAAATAGGGCAGGCCGGCATCCGAGGCATCTATGTATTCGCAGCGATCGCCATTGACGAGAATAAGCCTGTCGGTGCCCGGCTTGTTGCCGAGATCGACATATTTCCGCAGCTCGATATAGCCTTCCGTTCCCAGAATGGTCAGGCGGCCATCGCCCCAGGTGGGCAGCGAATCCGGCGTATACCAGTCGACACGAATATAGCCATGGCCGCGATCACCGCGTAGCAGCACCTCGCCGAAATCCTGCAAGCCCGGATCGCCGGGATTGGCATAATTCGCAACTGTCGCAGAAACGACTTCCACATCCGTCGAGCCGGTGAAAAACATGAACTGGTCGATCTGGTGGCTGGCAATATCGGTAAGGATACCGCCATAGGATTCCAGATCGAAAAACCAGTCGGCGCGCAGCGCCCGGTTGAGACGGTGCGGCCCCGTGCCAATGGTCTGCACCACCCGGCCGATGGCGCCCGCCGCCACCAGTTCCGTGGCCTTCGTCACACTCGGCACTTCGAAACGCTCCGAAAAATTCACCGACCAGATGCGTTTCGTGCGGGCCACGGTGGCGCGCAGCTGCTCCAGCTGGGCAAGCGTGGTGCATCCCGGCTTGTCCGACATCACATCCTTGCCCGCTTCCATGGCACGAACGGCAAGGTCGGCGCGCTTCTTCGGAACATCGGCAATCAGGACGAGATCGATGGTCGGATCGGCAAGAATCTCTTCAACGCTCCCCACACGCGGAACATCGGGGAAGCGTTTCAGGAAACCCTCGACAATTTCGGGTTCGCCCTCCGTCCACCAGCCGGCAAATTCCGCGCCGGCATTCAGCATGTTCTGTGACATGCCGAAAATATGCCGGTGCTCGATACCGAGAGCCGCAAACTTGATCGGTTTAGTCATTGCGCAGTTCCACTTCCTTGCCGCCTTCGGCAGATTTGACGATTGCATCGATCAGTCGGTGAGAAAGGAGCGCGGCCTCACCGGTCACCACCGGCTCCCGCTCCAAAACAAGGGCATCGACAAAATCCTCGATAATACCCTGATGCCATTCATGGGTGAACGCCATGGGATCGGCGCCGCCACCCGTGCCGGATGCCGCCCCGCCAAAGACCTCGCTGCGCCCATCCCGCCAGTCGACTTGCAACACGCCGGAGGCAAGCCGCAGACTGGCCTTGTCGAAATGCAGGGTAATGGTTTCGGCACTTCCGGGAAAACTGGCCGTGCTTGCCATCAGCGAACCAACAGCGCCACTTTCGAAACGCAGCCCGGCCGAGACGAAATCCTCCGTCTCCATCCGATGAAACCGCGTCGTCGCCGCCATGGCCTGCACGCGTGCCACCGGCCCGGCAAGGCTGAGCGCCAGATCGATCGTATGGATCGCCTGCGATATCAAGACACCGCCGCCATCCCGCTCCCGCGTTCCGCGGCCCGGCTCGTCGTAATAGGCCTGCGCGCGCCACCACGGCACGGAGATTTCGCAGACGCCCAATGCACCGAGGGCGCCGCCCGCAACAAGTTCCTTCGCCTTGAGCGGAGCCGCGCGCATGCGGTGCTGGAAAACAATGCCGAGCGAGATGCCAGCGCTTCGGCAGAAGGCAACCAATGCGGATGCTTCCGCCGTGTTACGGGCAACCGGCTTTTCAAGCAGGACATGTTTTCCGGCGCGGGCGAGCGGCTCCACCACGCCTGCGCGGGCATTTGGCGGCGTCACCACGATGGCGAAATCCACTCCGGGATCAGCCGCCACATCGTCAACGGAGTGATAGACTATGACCTCATGGCCCATCAGCGCGGAAGCTTCCTGCGCCAGACGGGCGGCCCGGCCGGAGCCGCCATCCACGATGCCTTTAAGATTGACTTTGTCAGGAGATGCAGCGGCGGCAAGTAAATGCGTTCTGGCGACCATTCCGGCACCCACAATGACACAAGTTTTGCCTGTTCGCATGATCGCGAGCCTCCCAACCCACGTTTGGTCGTTAAAGTGCATACCGGTATGCCGGTTGTCAATAAATTTGCATTCCGGTAAACAGGTTCATGAAAAATTGCCGGACGCAGGGGGGAAAATGCGAAAAGGCCTGACAACGGAATATCCGACTCCGGAAATGGAGCCGCTGGATCTGAACCGCCCGGCGGTGGACCAGATTTATGCCGCGCTGAAAGCGGCAATCCTTGACCGGCAGCTTGCGCCGGGTCAGGCCGTCTCGGAAAACGACATCGGCCAGCTTTTCAATTCCAGCCGCACGCCGGTTCGTGAAGCATTGAGCCGCCTGCGTGACGACGGCCTGATCGTCACCCTGCCGAGCCGGGGCACCTATGTCTCCAAGCTCTCTGAACTGCAGATCAGAAGTGCGCAGTTCATTCGCGAGGCGCTGGAAGTGGCGGCCATACGCAGGCTTTGCCAGATGGACCTGTCGGGGCGGGCCATGCGCGACATCGAACAGGCTCTGGCTGCGCAGCGCCAGGCGATGACCGACGGTGACCGAAAGGCGTTCCGCCTGCATGACGACCAGTTTCACAGCGCGCTGGCGGCCGCCACCGGCCTCGATCGTCTGGAAACCTTGCTGATGCGGGAAAAAGCCGCTCTCGACCGGTTACGGGTGCTTGCCATCACCGACGAGGCGCATATGGCCCGCCTGCTTTCCGAACACGAGGCCGTTTATGACGCGGTCAAGGCGAAGGACGAGGACCGTGCGGTGGAATGGCTGCGCCAGCATCTGCGCCGCGTCCTTGGCATCCTGTCGCAAATCTACGAGGCTCATCGCGAATATTTCGAATAGGCCACCAAGATACGTCGAATATCAGCCCCAGTGAAATGAGAGTGCCATGGCAAAAATGATGCTGAATATGGAACGAGCGCAACTCGTCTGCGATGTGATCGGCACTCTTGCGGAATCACCCGTATGGGACGAACGGCGGCAGACGCTTTTCTGGTGCGATATCATGGAAAAGAAGCTCCATTCCATCGTGCCCTCGAGCGGCAAACACTGGACACGCGCACTTCCAGATACGGTATCCTGTCTCGGGCTTTGTGAAAGCGGCAAGCTGATTGTTGCCTGCGGCATGCAGATTCTGCTGGTGGACCCGGAAAACGACACGATAGAGACGCTTGCCACCATTCCCGCACCCGACGACCTGCCCTGCCGGCTGAATGACGGGCGTGTTGGTCCCGATGGGGCCTTCTGGGTTGGCACGATGGACGCCGGTGCCTTCAGCGATATTCGGCCGATGGGGCAATTATGGCGGGTCACGGCGACGGACATTCGCTGTACCGAAACGGGGCTGACCTGTCCCAACGGCCTTGCGTTTTCCGCCGATGGCACGGTGATGTGGCACAGCGATTCCGTGCAGCGCTGGATCCGCCGACGGCATTTCGACCGGCGGACCGGTCTCTTCGACGAAGGCCGGATCATCGCCAGGCCGACAAAGGAAGACGGGCGCCCGGACGGCGGTTGCGTGGATGGCGACGGCCGCTATTGGAGCGCCGGCGTTTCCGCTGGCGTGCTGAACATTCACGGCAATGACGGCACGCTGCTGGAAAAAATCCCGATGCCGGTGCCGCACCCCACAATGTCCTGTTTCGGCGGCCCGGATTTCCGGACACTTTTCGTCACCTCACACCGCAACAACATGGACGAAGAGACCCGCACACGCTTTCCGCGCTCGGGCGGCGTATGGGCCATTCCGGCCAATGTTGAGGGTTTTCCGGCCTTCCGCTTTGCGGATGGAGCTTGAGCCGGCTGCTGCCTTTCCGAAAACCTAATCCTCCCGGAAGGCGCGGCTGATCTGGTCCGTCAGCGGTTTGGCGATATAGGAGAGCGCCGTGCGCTCGCTGGTCTGGATGAAAGCCTCTGCCGGCATGCCCGGCACCAGCGGCGCGTTGTTCAGCTTTTCCCGCTCTGTGACCGGCACGGAAATCCGCGCCAGATAATAGGAGAGACCGGTGCGCTGATCGGTTGTGATATCCGCCGCAATGCGGCTGATATGGCCTTCCAGTTCCGGCGTGACGCGCTGGTTGAAGGCGGTCATGCGCAGCATGGCCTTTTGCCCCACCTGCAACTGGTCGATATCTTTCGGCACGATCTGCACCTCGAGCGCCAGCTCGTCTCCGTCGGGGACAATAAGCATGATCGGGTCAGCCGGCGTTACCACCCCGCCGACGGTGTGCACGGCCATTTCATGCACCATGCCGGATTGCGGCGCGATGATATCGATGCGTTTCAATTCATCTTCGGCGGCGACCTTGCGCTCGACAAATTCGCCCATCTGGGCCTGTATCTCACGCAGCTCCCGCCCGACTTCGGTGCGCAATTCCTGATCGATCTGCAGAATTTGCAGCTTCGTTTCAGTAATCCGGCCGGCTGTCTGCGCCTGATAGGCAATTTTTTCGCCACGCTCGCCGCCAAATGTCGCGGCCTGCGTCTGCAGGCTGTTCAGCCGCTGCACGGACACGACGCCCTGTTCCCGCAAGGATTTCTGCGAGGTGATTTCAGCCTGTAAAACCGCAAGGCCGTTATCATAGGCGACTTCCTGCGCCTTCAGGCCTTCGATTTCATGCTCGAATTGGGTAATTCGTTCGGAAAGCTGCGCTTTTCGACCCTCACGATAGGACTTGCGGAACTCGAACAGCTTGGTTTCACTACGCATGGAAGAAGCGACATCGGGATCGTCCCTGCGTGCCACCAAAGCCTGCGGGAAGACCAGTTCAGGCATATCGTCCCGCTCGGCTTCCAGCCTCGCCATACGCGCATTCAGCTCATCCAGCCGTTTGGTGACGATGGCGAGATTGGCGCGGGTCTGCGTCGCATCGAGACGCATGACGACATCTCCGGCCTTCACCCTGTCGCCTTCATTCACCAGAATTTCGCCGACGACGCCACCGCTCGGGTGCTGCACTTTCTTGCTGTAGGAATCCACCACCAGATGACCGGAGGCGACGACGGCACCGGCAAGATTGGTCGTCGCAGCCCAGCCGCCGACACCGGCCAGCAACGCAACACCTGCGGCAAGACCGGCGAGCAGATGTGTGCGAATGGAACGCGACACATGGGTGCGCTGATCAGTGTTTGACATCCGCATCTCCTTCCTGGCTGTTCTCTTCCCGGGCATCGTCCAGCGCCACTGGCTGGGCCTGAGCATTGGCCACGACACGCAACGGCGAGATCGTCTGGGCGGATGCGGCATATCCCTTGGGAGCCTGCCCTTTTTGAGCCTGCCCCTGGGGAACACGCAGTACCTTCGAGAGCACCTCGTCGCGCGGGCCGAAAGCCTTCATCCGCCCCTCTTCCATCATCAGAATGAAATCAACGACGCCGATGGCGCTCGGTCGGTGGGCGACGACGACGGCAATACCGTTGCGCGCCTTGACCGACGCAATCGCCTTGACCACGGCGGCTTCGCCTTCCGCATCGAGATTGGCGTTCGGCTCGTCCAGCACCACGATGAAGGGATCGCCGTAAAGTGCGCGGGCAAGACCGATACGCTGGCGCTGCCCGGCAGAAAGCGCGGAGCCCGCCTCACCGATATCGCTGTCATAGCCCTTTTCGAAACGCAGGATCAGTTCATGCGCTCCGGCAGCTTTTGCCGCAGCGATAATCGCCTCGGGATCGGGATTGTCCTCGAAACGGGAGATATTTTCGCCGATCGTGCCGTCGAACAGCTCCACGCCCTGCGGCAGATAGCCGATATGGCGACCAAGAGCCTCGCGATCCCATTGATCAAAGCTCGCGCCATCCAGCCGCACCTTGCCGGCCGCCGGCATCCAGGCTCCGGTGAGAATACGCGACAGGGTGGATTTGCCGGAGCCGGAGGGGCCGATTACCCCAAGCGCATTTCCGGCAGTGATGACAAAGCCAAGGCCGGTGACAGTCGGCTTTCTCTCGCCCGGCGGAACAATGGTGGCGTTCTCTACCCGCAGTTCCTTTTCAGGTTTCGGCAGCGCCATGGCCGTGGCATTGGCCGGCATCTGCGCGAATAGCTCCCTCAGCCGCGCCCAGCTATGCCGAGCGGCCACGAAGGACTTCCAGTTGGAAATGGCAAGATCGACGGGCGCCAATGCCCGACCCATCATGATCGAGCTGGCAATCATCACGCCGCCCGACGCCTCCTGGTTGATGACAAGCCACGCGCCGACCGCAAGAATGGCCGATTGCAGCACGACCCGCAGCGATTTCGCGATATTGCCAAGACCGCCGGCCACATCGCCCGCCTTGCGGTTGGCGGCGAGATAGGCCTCGTTGGAGTTTTGCCAGCGTTTGCCGAGCCGGCCGGAAAGCCCCATGGCCTGCACAACCTCAGCATTGCGGCGCGAGGCCTCCAGCTGGCGATTGCGGGCCATGTTTTCGACCATCGTGTCGCGGATCGGCTTCTGGGAAAAGATGTTGGTCAGGATCGTCAACGATATGAGCAGAATGGCGCCGGCAAGGGCCGTCACGCCGATCCAGAAATGAAACAGAAAACATATGCCGAGATAAAGCGGCATCCACGGCAGATCGAAAAAGGCGGTCGGCCCGGTGCCGGAGAGGAAGCCGCGCACATTGTCGAGATCGCGCAGCGGCTGTAACCCGTCGCCCGGCATGCGGTTGACGAGCGGCAGGCGCACGACGGCATCATGCACCCTGCCTGAATGGCGCATGTCGAAATCTTCGCCGATACGGATCAGAACACGGGCGCGGATGATATCAAGCAGGCACTGAAAACCGTAAAGGCCAAGCGCCAGAAGGGCGAGCCCGACCAGTGTCGGCAGGCTGCCGCTGGCCAGCACCCGGTCATAGACCTGCAGCATGAAGAGCGGCGAGGTGAGCGCCAGTATGTTGACCACGCCGCTGACGAGCGCGATACCGAGAAACGTACTTTTAAGGGGCGAAACAACCGCCGCAGTGAGGGACTGCGGCGGTGTCTGCTGGTGGTTTTGAAAGCCCACAGCCTGTTTTTCCTTTACGCGGCAAGCGCCGATGCGCTGGCGAAAATGAAGTCCGATGCGTCGAGTACGCTTGCATCGACACCGACGAGTGTGATCGAAACGGAGGCGTTGGAGTCGGATTCCACCACCGCATTGCCGTTGAGGTTGTACCAGAACAGGTCTGCGACCGAGGTCGAACCCCAACCGGATACGTCAAGCTTATCAGTACCATCCTGATAACCATAGGTGCCGGTTGGTCCAGCGGTTACGATATCGTTACCCCCGGAGAAGACGAATGTATCAGCGCCGGCAAAACCGGTCAGCGTGTTCGAAGATGCAGTATCTTCGACTACAGTGCCGGTAGCTGCGAAGTAGTCATAAAAACCGGCAAGCGAGCCAAAACGGGCAAGCTGGTAAACGGCGAGATCGAGCAGATCGCGCGCGCCGGCAAGCGAGTAAGCGCTGTCGGGATCGATCAGCAGTTCCTGCTGGCTGACGGCAATGCCGCTGGTGGACTGGCTGTAGCCGGTGCCGAGAACGATGCTGTCGACCGAACCCGTCAGGTTGCCCTGGGAGTACTGCAGAGCGCCGCTCATGACGATGCCCTTGCCGCCGTTGCTGCCATCACCCCACGCCTCATAGGTCGTGTTCGGGTTGATGGTGGTCGTGGCGAGAGAGCTGGTCTGAGCGTCATAGAACGCACCATAGGTTGAACCGAAACCGCTCGTCCAACCGTTGAGGTAGCCGATCAGGTCGGAGGAAGACTGCGTCAGTTGAATTGTGGTAGCCATAGGTGTACTCCTTTGCTGGCCAATAGCGATACCTTCGTTCTGTGACGAAGGCGTTTCATCTCCGGGACGGGCTGCAACCCAGCCCGGAGAATCTCTTCCGCGCCTCAGAACTTCACGTTCATCGTCGCGATAAAGGTACGGCCAGGCGCGGTGTAGGCGCTTGTTGCCGGAATATATTTGCGGTCCGTCAGGTTGTTGACGGCGAAACGAAGTGTCGCCTTGTCATTGAAAGCGTAGGACCCATAGAGGTCGACCGTCGTGTAGGGATCGGTCACCTCACGCAGATTGCCCTCCGTATCGAGCGAGCGCGATTGTGTCGGTGTGACGTGGTTCAACCGTGCGCCGAGAGCGAATTTCTCTTCAAAGAAACGCATACCGCCATCGAGCGTGAGCTTAACCTTTGGAGCCACATCGCCGGGCCAGGCGACGATCTCGCCGCTCGTTGTTGTGGTACCGTTGGAAAAAACCTGCGTTTTGTCCGGCCAATCGGTCTTCAGCAATGTTGCCGAACCACCAAGCCAGAAGCTTCGCGCATCATAATTGCCCTCAAATTCAAGCCCGCGCATATAGGTCGTGCCGTCAAGATTGACGAAGCTGGTATAGGTGCGGTCGGGAACCTGATCGGTGACGAGATAACCGAGCGCGATGTAATCTTTCACCTCGCGGCGAAAGGCAGCCATTTTGATGCGCACGGAATCGTGGTCCAGCAACACGCCGTCGAAGCTCATATTCGCGCCGATTTCATAGGTCGTGGCTTTTTCGGCCCGGAGGGACTGGTTCGGGGCATACTCGTAACCAACGGAATCTCCGGGGCGAGCACCGGCAAAAAAAGCCTCCAGAGTTGTCGGCGGACGCAAGCTTTGAGAATAGCTCACATAGGGGCGAAGCCAGTCGAATGGCTTGAATTCTACTGTGGCCGAGGGAAGCCACGCACTGTACGTACGATCGATATCCACCTCATAGGCAGGGTTTTCGACAACGGGATCATATCGTGTGGCCGAAGGCCCGGTTCCTGGCATACAGTTCGATGAAACAGTGCTCCAGACTCGGCTGAGAAATCTTGCCTCAGTGATATTAGTGCCGGGATTTTGCGGGAGAAAAACAGCGTAATAATATTGCGACGCAGTGTAATTGTTGCCGATAGGATCGCATGCAACTGTAATCGTTCGCAGGTACGAAATCTCATCGTAATATGTCGATTTGCCTTTCAGGCGCGACCAGTCATATCGCACGCCGCCACTTACCGTTACCCAATCCGCAGGTTCAAGTTCACCGTTTAAAAACAGGCTCGCGACATCGCGCCGCCCGGGCGGACTAAAAGCGGTGTAGCTGCTGGCGAAGGCGGGGTTGTTCGCAATGGCGGAACTCGTGGCAACCGATGAGGAAATGTCCCTGAAAGCTTCCGCCCCGTAACTCAAGCTGAGGGCACCCGCTTTGGTGTCGAAGCGACTCGTATTCTCCACGCTGCCGCCGAAACTGCGCAGGCCCATATCAAGGTTCGTTTCAACCGCATATCCGGGACGCGCCGACCGGAGCTCATGCGTCATATTATCGTTCAGCCATAGCGACGACTTGAAGTCGATGAGTTCGCTTTCCGGATCCCAGTCCAGCTTGGCCACGATGCTGTCGTTGCGTACGCTTTCCCGGTCAACCTGCTCGGCCGCGCCCTGCACGAAATCATTCTGCTGATGCATCCACGACAATGAAGTCTGCACGTCCCCAAAATCGCCTTCTCCCTTGAAGAAGGTCGACCAGCCGTCCCGGCCGAGCAGGTCTTTCATTGTCAGTGCGGTGCTTCGGGCCTCACCTTTCGTTCCGATCTTGTATTCGTCCATGATCGTGCGGCTGTAACCTGCGACGAAAGAAAGAGGGCCATCCGGCTCTCGAACGGCAGCCAGAACCGAGCCCTGAAAGTCGTAACCGTTGGTGCCGCGGGAAATATTGACCTCACCACCCTTGTTGGCGCCTTCGGGGATCAGATCGGCGGCGCGGATGGTGCGGAACTCAACCTTGCCACCCAGAGAACCGGCATTACCGGAGGTGGCGTTGGTCATTTTCTCGACTTCGACCGCACGGATAAAGGCTGTGTCCACATAGGCCTGGCCATTATTGGCGGAATAAATCGAGGCGCCGCCAGTGCTGAAACCACGCTGCGCATTCTGCCGCGCTCCATCGATGGAGACGACCACACGGCCGCTCTCCTGCAAACCGCGCACATTGGGCGAAACTGTCGGGAAGCTGCCGTTGCCTTCACCGGCATAAACACCGGACACGCGGTTGAAAACATCGCGCGTATTGCGCACGCCGGCGGATTGGATCGCCTCGCGGCTGACGATACTGATGCTGGCAGGAGTTTCATAAACCCAGTCCGGCGTCCCCTGATAACCGGTGCCGGCAATGGAATTGCGCCCGGTTTTACCGGTGACGGTGATTGCTTCCAGAACGGTCGTGCCTTCAGCCCCGGAAAGATCGGCCGCCGCCTGCCCCGTGCCGATGACAACAGCTCTGCCATTTCCGGCGATGCGGAAATTGACGCCGGTGCCGGCCAGCAGCCGTGACAGTGCCTCCCGCACCGTGAAACTGCCGGTGACGGCATTGGTGCGCACATTGCCGGCAGATGGCGTGGCAAGCGTGACCTGAAGGCCGGATTGCCGCCCGAAAGCGCCGACGACCGACGATAGTGACTGGGCGGGAATATTGAATGGCCGCGTTGCGCCCTGCTCACCACCGGCGCGCTGCCCATTTGCGGTATTCGTTGCGGTCTGCGCAAAAGCCGGCATCGAAATTGACACCGCGACCACTGTCGTGGCCAGCAGGGCGGCCCTGCGCGCCCGCTGCCCCGCTTTTTTCTGTGAACCGGTCGTACGTATCTGGAGGCGCATGCTGGCTTTGTCTTCCTGTCTTTCACTCCGGACATATGTTGACCGGATTACTCAACAAAAAGACGATTGCCTCGGCAATTTTTTTCAGGCTTTCGGAAGAAATTTTATAAATTACTGAAAATAAATACGTTTTTGTTTCAGAAGGTTTCAGAAGCGGGTAATGATGCGGGCGCTATCGCCAATCGCGTGAACTTTACCCTTATAGGGCTCCACCAAAGCTTCCAGCGCGCGGTCAGGGTCGCGTAGATCGTAAAAACCCGTCACCCGCTGCCCGGCAAGCGTCTTGTCGGCCATTGTCAGCCACGCCGGATGGTAACGCTGGATCTGTTCCACCACAGAACCGATCGTCGCGTCCACAACGTAGAGCTCGCCGTTGCGCCAGCCGCCAATATCCTCGACGGAAATATTTTCTTTCCGGATCGCACCTGAAGCGTCGACGATCAGCATCTCGCCCGGCACAAGCCGGGTTGGCGGTGCATTGCGGAAGGAGGCCTCCACGGAACCATGGGCAAGCGCGACTTGCGTTACACCATCCGTGAGGTCAACGTCGAAAGCCGTGCCCAGCACCTGAACGGTGACGTTTTGCGCCTCCACGGTGAAGGGGCGTGTGGTATCCGGTACGACATCGAAGAAGGCTTCGCCCTTCAGCACTTTCACAGTGCGGCGGCCATTGCTGAAATCCGTGGAAAGCGCGCTCGCCGCCGCAAGCTGTACCCTGCTGCCATCATCGAGGGTTATCGTGCGGCTTTCAGCGGTGGTAGTCTGATAATCGGCCTTGATACGGACGAGAGATGCCGGGACGAACAGCACGGCAAGACAGAGAGCCGCCGCCGCCATCGCCGCACCGGCATAATGCCGCCCGGACCAACGTCGCCGCGACATCGGTTTCATAGCCTTTTCCGGCAAATGCGGCGCGTCTTCCCAGAGGTTCTTGAATTCCGGCTCTACCAGACCAAGGTTGCGCCACGTCCTGCAGGTCCGCTCCCAGGCAAGACGGTTTGCCGCAGACGCTGCCAGCCATCGGTCGAATTCTACCTTCAGCCGCGGTTCCACTGCGCCTGCCTGGAGGCGGAGCAGCCACTCGGCCGCTTCTTCCGCCTTCCCGTTCGGTAATTCTATTTTGTTATCTGGATCAATGGTCATTGAACCCGGCCAGTTCCTTTGGGCAGGCGGAGGTGCCGCCTCGTCTTCCGCGTTGTTATAAAGACGTTTGAGAGAGCGATTTTTTTCACGGGATGTGACAAGCAGGGCAATTTTACTTCATTTCTTTGGTAATCGCGGCAATGCTGCCCTTGATCAGACGGTGAGCGCTGGCCACGGACACCCCGAGGTGACGCGCGATCTCTTCCATATTGTAACCACCGAATCTGTGCATTTCCAATGCCACACGTGCCTGAACCGGCAGGGAGGCCAAAATCGTCTGCATCTGCCGAACTTCATCGCAGAACAGCGCATGCTCCTCCGGCGTACCATGATCCTGCGGCATCCCCCAGAACGGCGTGTCATCCGGCCGCTCCCGCAGGTCCTGCCGGCTGCGCCGGCGATTATCAAGGGCAAGGTTGCGAACGATCCGGAAGAGATAGGATTTGAGGTTGGAGGGATTGCCGGAGGCTTCCGGAACGAATTTCAGGAATGCCTCCTGAACAACGTCTTCCGCATCCGCCCGGGACCCCAGAATGAGGGTGGCGTATTTGATCAGGTCGACCCTATGCGCGACGTAAGCGTTATAACGCTTGTCATCTTCCCGTATGCCCATGTCTCAACCGAGAGAAATTTCAAGGATCAACGAAACTGCAAGCCGCCGATTGGCAGCGCAGATTTCCGGTAAAGACCTCTAGCACCCAAACCGTCAGCCGAACAGATATTTCATGACAATTATCATCAAGAATCACAGTTTTTGTCGCAATGTTGATCGGAGTGCTTTGAATTCCAACCCGATTGCATCCACGCCTGACCTGGTCAGAATGAGATCGAGGCGGTCAGCCAGAAGTTTCGGGATAAGGCGGATCGATTTGCCTTTCACGAGTTGGGTCAGGGTTTCCGGTGAAGGCTCGCGAAAATCCTGAAGCCATTGAGGACGAGGCCCGCCGCCGCACTGTCTATGGCACGAAGCCGCAGAACGTGAGTGGGCAGCGCGTTGCAAGATCGGACGACGCACCGCCATTTCGTTTAGTTATTCTAAACAAAAACGCACGGCCGACGGGATTGTTTCTGCCTATGCCCGCGCAAATAATCAGTTTTGTCAGAGGGATAAATCGAGGTCCGGCGTGGGACGATAGATTGGTCGTGGCCAATCAGCAAACACAGTCTTAACGGGCTCGCGCCTCCCGCCAAAACCTCGGGCCTTCTGAAGATTGAATCCAGCCGTTGTCGATCGGTCTCGTGGGCAGTCCCCAGGGTGACGCCTGCGGATCGCCGACACGGCAATCATGAGGACAAGCACATTATGGCGAATACCCTAGATACGCGCTTTCGGCCGTTCAAGGTAAAGATGAAAAAGCAAGAGAGCACCACGATCTCGTCTTTTTACCTCGCACCCGTCAACCCCGAGGATTGGCGTCCTTTCGAAGCGGGCCAGTTTCTCACGATCCAGATACCCAATCCCGAAGGTGGTGAACCGCTTATCCGGAACTACACCGTGTCGTCGGGACCGGGTGACGTCGGGATTTATCGCATCACCGTCAAACGGGAGGCGGCCCTGACGCCGGATATGGCCGATGGTATCGCGTCGTGCTGGCTGCATGACACGGTCGAAGAAGGCATGGTGGTGCATATCGACAGGCCACGCGGCGCCTTCAAGCTCGACAGGGCCAGTCGGCGTCCGGTCATTCTGCTATCCGGTGGCGTCGGGCTGACGCCGACCGTTTCGATGTTGAAGGTACTGGTTGCGGAAAGCGACCGGCCCGTCTGGTTCGTGCATGCCTGCGACGGGGCCGCCACCCACGCGCTACGCGATGAAATACGGGCGCTCGCCGAACAGCGCGACAATGTTCATGTGCACACCTGTTATCGCTTTGCGACCGATGAAGACGCGAAGGCGGGGCTGTTCCATTCCACCGGCTTCATCACACGTCAGACCTTGCAGTCTTTTCTGCCGCTGGACGACTATGAGGTCTATATGTGCGGCCCGCCGCCTTTCATGCAGGCGATGTACGATCTGCTTCTTTCCCTCGGGTTGGAAAAAAGCAGGATCGCCTATGAGTTTTTCGGGCCTGCATCGTTGCTTTCGCCATCGCCGCCGAAGACGGATGCAAATCCCAGCCCAAATAGCGCTGCCGCTCCGCAAGCAGCCAAAAGCACTGGCATCGAGATCGTCCTTGGAAAGTCAAATGCCAGGTTCGAGTGGGATGCAGCCTCGGAATCCATCCTGAGTTTTCTGGAAAATCAGGGTGTCGAACCTGCATTTTCATGCAGGGCTGGCGTTTGTGGAAGCTGCGTTCAGGGCCTCGTTTCCGGCGACGTGGAATATGTGGAAGAGCCGCTGGATGACGTGCCGGCCGGCCAGGTTCTCCTCTGTTGTACCAAACCCGTCAATTCGGTCGTGCTCGACCTCTGAAAGCCAGTTTCCAGCATCCATCCAAAATCAGCGAGACAAGCCATGGTCGAACCACTCAGACTCAATCCGTACGTTGCGGAACTCCCGCCCTATAATGCCGGGATGAACATTGCGGTGGCGCGCAGCAAGACGGGTTTGACCGATATTGCAGCGCTTGCCAGCAACGAGAACCCCTATGGCTGTTCGCCAAAGGTGGCCGCGGCGCTGGCCGACCTTGATCCATCCCGTTATGCGGACCCCGCCTGTGTGATCCTGCGGGACGCGCTGAGTAAAAAGCTTGGTGTTGACGGCGACCGAATTGTCATCGGAAACGGCTCCGAAGAGATGATCGCCGCGGTTTGCCGCGCGGTTCTGCGTCCGTTTGCCACCGTGGTGGCAATGACGCCGGGCTTCGGTCTCCATGAAATCGAGCCCCGAGCAAACGGCGCGCAAATCGTCAGGATACCGATGACGAAAGATCTGCGGTTCGATCTTGAGGCGATGACGATTGCCCTGCGAGACAAACCGTCAATATTCTTCATCTCTTCGCCTTCAAACCCGGTCGGGCCGGCGCTGGAGCGGGATCAGCTCTCACGCCTCATCGCGGCTGTTCCGAAGAAGACATTGCTTGTTTTTGATGAGGCGTATTTCGAATTCTGTGACGAGAATATGCCCGACGGGCTCGAGCTCCTGGCGAAGAGCGCGATTTCCTATGTCGTGCTGCGAACATTTTCCAAGGCCTACGGGCTGGCTGGATTGCGCGTGGGCTACGCCGTCGCCTCCGATGCACGGCTGGCGCAGGCCATGTCATCGGCAAAGACACCGTTCAACGTCAATGCCGCCGCACAATTGGCGGCGGTTGCCGCCCTTGAAGACGAGGGCTGGATGCGCGGTTCGGTGGCGAAGGTTATTGGGGAACGCAGACGCATGGCTGAAGCAATGACATCGCTTGGCCTGTTCGTTCCGCAATCCCGGACCAATTTTCTGTTCATCGACATTGGGTGTGACAGCACGATCGCTTTCGATCATTTTCTGTCGCATGGCGTTATCGTCAAGCCCTGGAAAGAACCGGGATTTACAAGCTTTATCCGTGTGACCGTTGGACTGCCTGCACAAAACGATCGTTTTCTCGACGCATTGCGCTTGCTGAAAGAAAAGCTGCTTGAGGCGGACGTCCCGTCATGATCGAGCAAAATGCCCATGCGACAGGGGATTTGCCCGTGGCCTTCCTCAGGGATATAGAAGCGGTCATCGGCCTTTCCCACCTGAAACAGGGGGATGCCATCGCCAATCTCGATTATGGCATAACCCCCGCAAATTTCGGCGCGGACGCCGTGGCTTTCCCCTCATCGACACAGGAGGTCGCCTCCATCATCAGAAGCGCCGCTGCGCATGGCGTTCCCGTTGTGCCGCAGGGCGGTCGAACCGGGCTTGTCGGCGGCGGTGTTTCCAGTCCCGGTCAGATCGTCGTCTCCACCACCCGGCTCAATCGGATCGTTGAGATTTATCCCGATGAGCGGGTTGCTGTCGTTGAAGCGGGCGTGACGCTACAAGCATTGCAGGCGGCCGCGTCGGAATATCAGCTGGAGCCGGGCATCGACCTGCCGTCGCGTGGTTCCGCCACGATCGGCGGCATGGTTTCGACGAATGCCGGCGGGATTTCGGCTTTTCGTTATGGGGTGATGCGCCATCGCGTCCTCGGTCTGGAGGCCGTCCTGCCGGATGGCTCGATTTATTCCGACCTGACACGGGTGGTGAAAAACGCTGCCGGCTACGATCTCAAGCATCTCTTCATCGGGGCTGAGGGAACGCTTGGCATCGTCACCAGGGCGGCGATCAAGCTGGAACCCGTTCCCGCAGCGACGGCCACGGCGCTTTTCGGGCTCCCCTCGGTGGAAGCGGCTCTTCAGGCCACCAAACTCGGATTAAGCGTCGAGTACGGCCATATGCGTGCGGCAGAAGCCATCTGGAACTCGTTTTTTTCCCTGACATCGGGCGAGCATCTCTGGTCAGCGACCGACTACTCCCCCGACTATCCCGTCAATCTCATCATGTCACTTGGCGGAGGTGATGAGGAACAGCTGCAGACGCAGCTTGGCCGGATATATGAGGAATTGTATGAGGCCTATCCCGAGATGTCTGCCGTCGTTGCAACATCGCAGGCGCAGGAAGCGGAGTTGTGGCGTCTCAGGGAAGATACGGACCTCATCTATCGCAGATATCCGGCCGCGCCGTCTTTTGACGTCTCCGTCCCACTGTCGCGCATCGAAGCGTATGTGACCCGTTGCATACCGGAACTCCGGTCAATCGATCCAACCTTCGATCCCTACCTTTTCGGGCATATTGCCGACGGCAATCTTCATATCGTCCTGAACGCGGCAGGTGCGGATCTGACGCCTGAAAAGGCCGCCGCCGTCGAAGCTGTTCTCTACCGTGACCTGACGCAATCGGGCGGTTCGTTCTCGGCAGAACACGGCATCGGCTCCAAACGCGTTCATGCGCTGCGTGCGACAGCCGACCCCGTAAAATTTGCCCTGATGACCCGGATCAAGGCCGCCATGGACGCAGGACACACCCTGAACCCCGGCAAGGTCACCGGCTGACATGGCAACGCCGCGCTTTCTGGAAGCGCGGCGCCGAGAAATGTGGACCGATTACGTGTCAGTTCGCCAGAACGCCGTTCTTTTTGGCCGTCTAGGTCGCGATGTAGTCCATCAGGGCGGGAGACAGGCAGTCGTAGGGTTCAAGGCCGCTATCCTTCAGCTTGGCCCGTACTCCGGGCATCTTGTCTGGTGAAAAACCCGCCTCAATGATGGATGACACGAAGGCGGCGAAGCCCGGTGCTGCCCAACCCTTTTCCTCAAACCGCTCAGGGTGAATGAATGCCAGTCCCTTGAAGGGATGATCACGCTCCACAGGGCCGTACATGTGGACGCCGCATTGAGTGCATGCATGCCGCTGGATCAGCGCGGATGGATCGACAACAGCCAGTTTGTCGCCGTTTTCCAACACCTCCACACTCTCGGTCGGGGCAACCGCGACCACGGAGAACAGCGATCCCTCCGGTTTCCAGCATTTGGTGCAACCACAGGCGTGGTTGTGGGCAATGTCACCTTTAACCCGGAGTTTGACCGGCCGGGATGTACATGCACACACCAGTGTTCCGCCTGAGAAGGCTGTATCGGTTGCCCGATAGCCCGAGTCGACGGTCGGATGAATGGCAATCATCGTCATGATAAGGTTCCTCCCTTTTTCGCCGGCGCGGAGTGCGCCGGCTATCTTGCATGGGGCATCACGCCTAGTAGACCACAACACCACGAATGCTTTCGCCCCTGTGCATCAGGTCGAAGCCCTTGTTGATGTCTTCGAGCGGCATCACGTGTGTGATCATCGGGTCGATCTGGATCTTGCCTTCCATGTACCAGTCGACGATCTTCGGCACGTCGGTGCGGCCGCGCGCGCCGCCAAAGGCGGTGCCCATCCAGTTGCGGCCGGTGACCAACTGGAACGGACGGGTCGAGATTTCCTGGCCGGCGCCGGCAACGCCGATGATGACCGACTTGCCCCAGCCGCGATGCGAGGCCTCCAGCGCCTGACGCATGACCTTCGTGTTGCCGGTGCAGTCGAAGGTGTAGTCAGCGCCGCCGATCAGGTCGCCATTGCGCTTCGTCATGTTGACGAGATAGGGCACGATGTCGTCACCGACGTCCTTCGGATTGACGAAGTGGGTCATGCCGAACTTCTCGCCCCAGGCCTTGCGGTCGTTATTGATATCGACGCCGATGATCATGTCGGCGCCGGCAAGGCGCAGGCCCTGCAGCACGTTGAGGCCGATGCCGCCGAGACCGAAGACGATGGCGGTCGCGCCAATCTCGACCTTGGCGGTGTTGATGACCGCACCGATGCCGGTGGTGACGCCGCAGCCGATGTAACAGACCTTGTCGAAGGGCGCGTCGGGATTGATCTTGGCAAGCGCGATTTCCGGCAGGACGGTGTAGTTCGAGAAGGTCGAGCAGCCCATGTAGTGGTGGATCTTGTCCTTGCCGATCGAGAAGCGCGAGGTACCGTCAGGCATCACGCCCTGACCCTGGGTGGCGCGGATGGAGGTGCACAGATTGGTCTTGCGCGAGGTGCAGGAATAACACTCGCGGCATTCCGGCGTGTAGAGCGGAATGACATGGTCACCCTTTTTGACCGAGGTGACGCCGGGGCCGACATCAACGACGATACCGGCACCCTCATGGCCGAGGATGGCCGGAAACAGACCTTCCGGATCGGCACCGGAAAGCGTGAAATCATCGGTGTGGCAGATGCCGGTCGCCTTGACCTCAACAAGCACTTCGCCGGCGCGCGGACCTTCCAGCTGAACGGTCATGACCTCAAGCGGTTTTCCTGCCTGAATGGCAACAGCGGCGCGTACGTCCATCTCAATTTCCTTTTCATGTTTGTTCGAGGTTCGGCAATCAAGCGACAGGGTTCGCCTGGCAATTCCGGCGAAACACCATGGTCAGCTTATCGGCAATCAGACGATGCATGCCGTTGTCTCTCCGGCATCATACTCTCAGCGCGCCGCATGCCGCATCATATGTCGCTCGGCCACGCGAATGAGCATCACAAGGGTGAGATTGATGACGAGGTAGATCGCGCCAGCCAGGGCGAAGACTTCAAAAATCGCGAAGGTCTGGCTCATCAGACGTTTTGCATATCCAGTGATCTCGAGAACCGTGATTGTCGAGGCAAGGCTTGTCCCCTTGACGACGAGGATAAGCTCATTGCCGTAAGCTGGCAGCGCCTGACGAATGGCGAGCGGGAATTCGATCCGGCGGAAGCGCAGAAATGGTGACATTCCGGTGGCTTTGGCCGCTTCCTTGAGACCCACGGGAACGGAGAGCAACCCGCCACGCAGAATTTCGGATGTGTAGGCCGCCGTGTTCAGAGCCATGGCCATGACCGCACAGCGCGTGCCGTCACTGACGATCCACCAGGTGATCGCATTGTTTTTGATGAAGCCGAGCTGGCCGAGCCCGTAATAAAACAGGAACAGCTGCACCAGAAGCGGCGTCCCACGAAAAACCATGCTGTAATATTTCGCAAACCCCGAAACGAAGCGGTTTTCGGACAGTCTCATCAAGGCAAGGCCAAGACCGAGGTTGAAACCGATCGCGACGGATATCACGGTTATCGCCGCCGTTGTCGAAAGACCTCTTAAAAGGAACGGCAACGATGTTTCCCAAAATTCGATATCCATCGCGTTATGTCCTTGCCCTAAGTCTCACCATACGCTCCACCCTGTCAAAGCCGGCCTGGCTGATCAGGGTGATCGCGAAGTACACGGAAGCTGCGATAAGGAAAAAAATCAGCGGATTGCGTGTGCTGCCAGCACCAACGGAGGCGGTACGCATCAATTCCTGCAATCCGACGACCGAGACCAGCGCCGTGTCCTTGATGGTTGTTTGCCAGACATTATTCATGCCGGGAATGGCGATGCGCAGCATTTGCGGCAGGATGATGCGCCTGAAGATGCGGCGTCCGGGAATTCCCAAGGCCCGCGCCGCCTCGATATGTCCTGCCGGGATGGAGGCCAGTGCGCCCCTGATGACCTCGGTCGAATAGGCGCCCGAGATCGTTCCGACGGCAACCACGGCGATGATGAAGGCGTATCCGCTGTCGGCAAGAGCCGCATATCCGAACGCCGTGGCAACCTGCGTGACGAATTCCACCGAGGAAAAGAACAGCAGATAGATGATCAGCAGTTCAGGCACGCCGCGCACGAGCGAAGTATAGGCGTCCACCACAAGTGTCAGCGGAAATATCCGCGCCCACTTGATAACCCCGCACAAGGTCCCGATCAGCGCACCGACAACGATGCTCACCGTGCCGACGGCAATGGTTATCGCCGCGCCCTGCAGAATGGCCCTTATCCACCCACCCTGCCAAACCAGCATCAGACTAGACTCCATGAGACCTGCCCCCAAGTTTTGCTGGCTCTTCCAGCACCTTGCCGGCACCGGACATCTTCAGCATTTTCGACCGTGCAAACCCTTAGAGCTTGCGATGGAACGATCGCCCCGCTCTCCGGTGGAGAGCGGGGCAGACACTTAGTTGCAAGGGCGCGAGATATCCATTTTGAACCATTTCTGGCTCGACTTTCCAATCGATCCATCAGCAACGAGGTCGCAGAGGGCCTTGTCGATCTTTGTTTTCAGTTCAACGTTATCTTTGGCGATGCCGACACCGATGCCTTCCCCAAGGGTGGAATCGAATTTGCTCTGAACCTTCACGTCGACAAACTGAAAGTCCTTGCCTTCAGGCTTGGCCAGAAAATCCTGCAGCGCGGAGGCATCGGCAAATGCCGCCTCGATGCGGCCGCTTGCGAGATCGATCTGCATGTTGTCGAGCGTGTCGTAAGTCTTGAGATTGGCTCCGGGGATCCGCTTTTCGACAAAGTGGGCGTGTGTCGTGCCAGTCTGAACCCCGATGGTTTTCCCATCGAGCCCCTTCAGCAAGGCATCGATGTCCTTGATGCCGGCGAGATCCGAGGTCTTGGGGACCAGGAACATGTTCGCCAGTTCGGCATAGCCGACCGAAAAATTGATTTCCTTTTTCCGATCCTGGGTAATCGACATCCCGGAAATGATGATGTCGAAGCGTTTCGCCTTGAGGGCCGGTATCAGCCCATCGAAGGCCTGCACGACGAACCGACATTTCATGGCGAGTTTCGTGCATAGCAGATTGCCGACATCCGCATCAAAACCGGTCACCTTGCCGGCGGAATCGGCCATGCTCCACGGCGGATAGGCGCCTTCGGTGCCGATCGACAGTTCACCTTCCGCGGCATGGGCCGTGCTGACGCCGGCAAGAAGCAGGGCAAGTGACAAAACTTTCAAATTCATAACGCGAGTTCCCCTATTGGTTATTTGTTGCGTTTTAGGTGCCGGACGCCGTCCGACAGAAAATCGGCGGCAGCTCATAAAGTCCGCGACAGGAACTGACGCAGTCGTTCCGATCGCGGATTGCTGAACAATTCCGCAGGCGTACTCTCTTCCTCCACCTTTCCCTGGTGCAGGAACAGAATCTTGTGCGATACCTCGCGCGCAAACTGCATTTCATGCGTGACGAGGATCATGGTGTTGCCCTCTTCCGCCAGCTGGCGGATCACCCGCAGGACTTCGCCCACGAGTTCCGGGTCGAGAGCCGAGGTCGGCTCATCGCAGAGGATGACTTTCGGCCGCATGGCAAGCGTTCTGGCAATGGCGGCGCGTTGCTGCTGGCCGCCGGAGAGCTGACCGGGATACTGGGCATGTTTTTCCGAAAGCCCGACCTTCTTCAGCAACTGATGGGCGTGTTCAATCGCATCCTGACGACGTTCACCCAGCACATGCACGGGCGCCTCGATGATGTTTTCAAGCACGGACATATGGGGCCAGAGATTGAAGTTCTGAAACACCATACCGACGCGGGCGCGAATACGCTCGACCTGGCGCATGTCGGCCGGATGAGAGCGGCCGTTCCCTGCGCTCTTCATCCGTATTTCCTCACCATCAATGACGATCGTGCCGCTGCTGGGCTGCTCCAGCAGGTTTATGCAGCGCAAAAACGTGCTCTTGCCGGAGCCGGACGATCCGATCATCGAGACGACTTCGCCGGGGTCGGCGCTCAGCCCCACACCTGACAGCACCTCGTGCGTGCCGAAGCTTTTATGCAGATCGCGAACTTCAACGGCTGGTCGGTCATGACGCTTGATGTTGACCGGGATCGCCGGTGGCCAGTTGATGACGGACGCAGGAGCGGCCGCTGTTGTGATTTCTCTCTCCCTATCCGGCCCGGCGACCGAGGCGAGCGCCGTCAGTGCGCGGTCGAAATATCGCAGGCTTGTCCCAAGACAGTTCTGCTGCCATTCGGGATCAACCGGAATGAAGGCTGTGCGCAGCGTCGTCTTGATTTTCCGGCCAAGCGGAGATTCGATATTTCCGAACAGATGCAGCCAGTTATCCGCCTGCACGGCATCCATCACAACAGGGCCTTCAAGGGTTCCGCATTCGATCACGAGCGGCAGCACACGGCTGTTCGGCAGGGATTTGCGCACAGCTGCCGAGACATAACCCGTGGCGGTCGCGGCAATGCCGGTATCTGTCGTTGCACCCTTGCCGGTCATCACGACCGCCAGCGCATGCCCATAGGTTTTCCTGCCCCATTCCAGCCCGTCATGGTCCTCTTCGGCGACGCTGAGCAAAGCGGGATATCCGTAAGGTCCGGCACCGGTATGCAGATCGAAGACGATGACATCGGACGCACCGCTGACGAAGGTATTCAAAACATCCCTGAGAGTGTGGTTCGACCATGTCGGACCGCTGCCGCCGTAAAACAGCCCGTCCGGACAGTCATATTGGCCTGCTTCAACGATTGCGGCGATGCCGGCATGACCACCGGCTGCGGCTTTGGCGTCTTTCAGTCTTTGATCGGCACGGTCACGATCAGGCCCATCCCACTCGGCGCAGACAAAGGCCTCGTGAAGCGCCACATATCGCTCGTTTCGCGGAACGGCGGCTTCCCAGTCAATAAAATTGCGGTTGAGATCGACATTGTCTTCGTTGACCCGACGGCTCCATGCCGTCCCCCAGGGATTGATCAGGTGAATGATCACGACAGCCGTATCGGCGGCGAGGGGCAAAGGATTGTTCGCAGAGAGCCATTCGGCCTGGCATGCCGATCCGAATTGCCCCTCCACCCCGTGGGTGCCGGACAGGATGACAAGCTTTTTCGACGCATCGCGTTCACCAAGATAGGCGACATCGGTGAAAAGAGGCTCACCACCAGGGCCATGCAATGGATGCTTATATTCGAACAGGGCAGCGCCGGACCGGCGTGCCGCGGAGAGAAAACGCTGTCGCAGCACAGTATAGTCCACAGAATAAAGTTCAGGCTGCCTGATGTGGCGCATCAAGGATACTCCCGATTGATTGCAGAGGTCGGCTTTTGCCGTTCACCCGCTATGTTCCCGATTATTTTTTGTGATCTTCGCCTGGCTCCACGGGCCAAGCGAAGAACGTGTTGCTAAAGCATGCCGGCGCTGGCGATTATTCTGCGGCAGCGACCATGCTCACAGTCTCGCTTTCGATCATCTGCGAAAGTTTACGCCGGAACCGCAGGGGGCCAACGTCGATCTTCAGATCAAGGTTGGGGGTCTGCTTGTTGGCAATACCGTGATGAACCGCTTCCAGCACGATACGGTCCTCTTCAAACGCACCGCGAACGGAGGTTGCAAAACGCGCCGAAACATCCGGGTCGTTGGGCGCGAAATTGCGCATCTGGAACCAGTAATATTTCGTGCGGTTTTCATCCACCGGCGTCATGAAGTTGTAGCTGTCCATCAGGAACGTATTGTCCGGCAACTCCCGGCCCTCGCCACCGGAGCCGGACGGTGCAAAGATCGCCTTGATGATGGCGTTGCTGGGATAGCGAACCTCGTAATGCTGTTTGCGGTCGCACGTCCCTTCGAACTGCAGAAAGGGAGCGTAGAAAGGCGCGGGTTCCGAATCCAGCATCCACCGCCAGACCACCACGCCATCGCTTTTCACCGTCGTTTCCAGCGGCGTTTCTTCGCAGGCCGAACTGGCGAACGAACTCTGATGCACCCAGGCGACGTGGGACGGATCAAGCAGATTATCCGTCATGTAGAGGTAATTGCAGTTGATCGTCATGGACTCGCCGCGATTGACGCCCCAGGACGGATCACCGAAATGCTCGACATGGAAAATCTCGGCGGGATCGGCTTTCGCAGCATCACCCATCCAGATCCAAACAAGACCGTAACGTTCTTCGACCGGATAGGACCGCACGCAGGCCACATGTGGAATACGCTCTGCGCCCGGCACGCGGGTGCAGGCGCCCGAACAGTCGAAGGTCAGGCCATGATAACCACATTCAACATCATCGCCCTTGATGCGCCCCATGGATAAGGGCAGCTTGCGATGGGGACAGGCATCTTCAAGGGCTGCCAGCTTTCCACTCTGCAGGCGATAAAGGACGATATTTTCGCCGAGCATCGTAACGGGCGTCAGGTCGCGGCCGATTTCATGATCCCATGTCGCGACGTACCAGGCATTCCTGAGAAACATTTTTCTTCCCCTTATTCCAGCTTCCAGTGAGAGAAGTATTTTCTTTGTGGCGCTGGCCGACAAGCGGATTTCCATTGCGTTCTTGTTTAGAAAAACTTAACAAAAGACAGAATCGGAGATACCGTCTTGGCCATGCCTCCCCTCCATGCCCTGCAAGCTTTTGAAGCCGTTGGAAGGTGCGGTACGATGAGGACCGCTGCAAAGGAGCTTGGCGTGACACCCAGCGCCATCAGCCAACAGGTGCGCAAGCTTGAGGATCATCTCGGCGTCACGCTTCTTGAGCGCGTGGGACGCCGTGTGGAGTTGACGTCATGGGGCATCCTTCTTCACAAGGAAGTCGCCAAGGGTTTCAACCAGCTTCATCATTCCGTCGATGTGCTTGAGCGGGCGCGGAGCCAGACCGGCATTGTGCTCACTGCTCTCAGTTCGGTCGTCAACAAATGGATCGGCCGCAAGATCTTCGATTGGCAGGCTCTCTACCCCGAAGCCAATGTTCGCATCATCGGCAAGGACGACGAACCCAGCCTCACAGCCGGGCAGAGCGATTTCCGCATAACCTATGGAAAGCGCGCAGAAGTGCACGCCCATTTCGCTCCTCTCTACACGGACTGGGTAGTTCCCGCCTGCTCGCCCCGTCTGCTGGGCGACCGAACTCTGGCGACCGCAGCGGACGTTCTCAAATTCCCTTTGCTCAACATCGAGTGGGAATCCCATTACAGCCGGCCGCCACAGTGGAGCGAATGGGCGCAGCTCGTTGGTGCGACCGTGAATGAACGACTCTCAAGTCTGTTTTTCGCACTTTCGAGCAACGCAATCGACGCCGCCGTCAACGGCCACGGATTCGTTCTGGCTCAGCTTTCTATGATCGAGGACGAGTTGGAGGCAGGCACTCTTATCGTGCCGTTTGATATTCGCCTTCCACTTCCCGAGAGTTATTATCTGGCCTGGGATCGCTCCGCATTTGAGAAACCCTATGGAAGAGAATTTCATATGTGGGTGATGGGGATTGCGAAAAAGCAATCCGTCATCTCATCTCCAGCGGGCAGCGCCTGATCGGGGAAACTTCGCAGATCGCGATCGCTATTGCGGCCTTTCTGTTTGCCCATTTGGAAGTGTCATCCTCAAGCGGTGAATATGGGCAGCCCCGATGCCGCAGCAGCCGCCGATGATCGTCGCGCCGGCCTCTGCCCAGGAGCAGGCATAACGCGAATAGACATCGTCATTCAAATCCTTGCGCGTGTCGTGCAGGCCCTCATTGGCGGCCGCTTCACCCTGTTCGCCTTCGAAGGCATTGGCGTAGACACCGATTTCGAGGCGGACATTCTTCTCCCGGAAGACACGCGCTGCCACCTCTACGGCCCCCTGCATGACCTCGGGCTTGCTGCAATTGAACAAAATGGCTTCGGCACCGGATGAGGCCAGCCAGGATGCGGCATTTTCTACAGTTTCGGTTGACCGGAGTTTCGGTTCGTCGCCGCTTATCGCTGCCTCGCCATCCTCCAGTGTAAACGAAATCCAGAGCGGTTTGCCGGTTGCCGCCACCGCTTCGCGGACGGCGTCCGCCTCGGCGATCAGGCTCAGCGTCTCGCCGAGCCATACGTCGACGAAGGGCGCAAGGTTTTCGACAAGCACTTTCAGATAGTCCTGCACTCGCGAAGGCTGAAAATTCTGCGGCTCGTAGGAGCCGAAGATCGGCGGCAGCGAACCGGCAACCAGCACTTTGCGATCCGTGACCGCATCGGCTGCTTCCCGCGCCAGACGGCCTGCGAGGCGGATCAGCGCTGGCCCCTCGTTCCGAAACCTTTCCTCGCCGATGTGGAAGGGGACGAGCGCGTAGCTGTTCGTGGTGATGATCTGCGTACCCGCGGCGATGAATTCCCTGTGTACCTCGCGCACAATGTCAGGTGAATTCATCAAGGCCAGTGCCGACCATTCAGGCTGCTTAAGCTCGGCGCCCAGCCGCAGCAGCTCGCGGCTCATACCGCCGTCGAGAATTCGTATTGTGCTCATGAGTTCATCTCCATTCAGGCTATCGCGCCGTCACCGGCAGCGGAATTTTCAAAACAATGTGGTGGATTGTCCGTCCAGCTAGCGGCGAACCGGCACCTGTGCTTCCAGACCTCGAAAGACACGGGCGATCACGGCCGTCAGGGCAAGATAGAAGCAGGTAACAACGAGCAGCGGCTCATAGACCAGCAGGGTGTCCTGGCGAACCTTGTTGGCCACCGCATAGAGATCCATCACGGTGACGGTGAAGGCGAGCGGCGTCGCCTTTAGCTGCATGATGATTTCTCCCGCAATCGTCGGCAGGGCGATGCGAATGGCGCGTGGCAGCCAGATGCGGCGGGTCAGCTTCCAGGGTGAAAGGCCAAAGGCCCGACCGGCTTCGAGTTCGCCTTTGGGAACGGCAAGCAGCGCTCCGCGCAAGACCTCGGCCTCATAAGCCGCATAATTCAGCGTGAAGCTGACGGCGGCGAAAAAGAAGCCCTCGCGCAAAATCGGCCAGAACAGGCTCTGGCGAAGCCCGGGAACCATGGGCAGCAGCGAACCGACCCCGTAATAAAGCAGCCAGAGCTGGATCAGCAGCGGCGTGCCGCGAAAGAAGGTGCAGTAGCCGCGAGCCAAAAGCCGCGTCAGCCTGCCTCCGCTGACCTGCGCGAAAGCAAGCCCGATGGCGAGGATGAAGCCGAACACCACCGAGATCACCAGCAGCGCGACCGTCTGCCACGCACCCGTCAGAAGCAGCGGCCAATAGTTCGGTATCCAGTCAAAACTCATGGGGTGCTTTCCTCAGGCAAGGCGCGGATGTCCGCGCCGCACCCGTCCTTCGATCATTTTGACGACGACGTTGGAAACGAGCGTGATGGCGAGGTAAAGAAATGCCGACGCCAGGAAGAACAGGAAGTAATGTTTGGTGCTTGCCCCGGCGAGACGGGTGGCGAGCGCCAGTTCCTGATAGCCAACCACCGCGACCAGCGCGCTATCCTTGGTGACCGACATCCATAGATTGGCAAGGCCCGGCAGCGCATTGGGCAGAAGTGCCGGCAGCAGGACGCGGCGGAACCTCAGGACCGGCCCCATGCCAAAGGCCTTGGCGGCGTCGATCTGCCCGGCGGGGATGGCGAGGATTGCGCCGCGCAGCACTTCCGTCATGTAGGCGCCCTGAACGAAACCCAATACGGCGACGGCCGCGATGAAACCGTTGACCTCGACAGGCGGCAGGTTGAGAGCCGCCAGCAGTCGATTGAGACCATCGGTGCCCGCATAATAGAGCCCGACGATCAGGATCAATTCCGGAACGGAGCGGATCACCGTCGTATAGAGATCAAGCGGAAGCCGGAGCCAAGGATGACCCGAAAGCTTTCCAAGCGCACCGGCCGTGCCGAGCAACAGCCCGATCGCGAAGGCGCAGGCCGAGATGGCGACCGTGGCGACGGCACCTGCCAAAAGCACGCCGCCCCATCCCGGAGGATAGGGAGACAGCAGTTCCAGAATACCCTGTTGCGCGTTCGCCATCTGCTGACTGTTTACTTCGCGCCGTAGATGTCGAAATCGAAGTATTTCTTCGTGATCGCTTCATACTGGCCATTGGTGTGAACCGCAGCTATCGCCTTGTTCAGCTTGGCTTTCAGTTCGGTATCTTCCTTGCGCAGGCCACCCGAAACGCCGGCTCCAAGTATTTCCTTGTCATCGGCAACGTCGCCCATTTTCACGCAGCAATCCTTGCCACCATCGCTTTTCAGGAAGGCGTCGAGTGCCAGTGAATCACCGAAGACATAGTCGATGCGGCCAGCAGCCAGATCCTGGAATGCCTCATCGAGCGTCTGATAGGTCTTTTCGTCGGCGACGCCGGCAAAATACTTTTTGTAGTACTCAGACTGGATGGTCGACACCTGAATGCCGATCGTCTTGCCCTTCACGTCTTCAGCCGTGGCGCCGGGCTTCTGGTCTTTGGGGCCGATCAGCGTGCTTGGCGTGTTGTAATATTTGTCGGTGAAGTCGATCACCTTCGAGCGCTCCGCCGTGTTCGACATGGACGACCAGATCACATCGAACTTTTTGCTCTGCAGGGCCGGAATGAGGCCGTCCCAGGAAATATCCACGATGGAGCATTTTTCCTTCATCTCTTCGCAGACCGCGTTCATAAGGTCGATTTCCCATCCGTGCCATGTGCCCGAGGCGTCCTTGGCGAAGAAGGGCGGATAGGATTCGTTCATGATGCCAAAGCGGACTTCGGCCTGTGCCGTGAAGGCAGACAGCGCAAACGCCGCGCCGGCGAAAAACATGGGAAGCAGTTTCATTCGCAAGGTTTCTCCTGATGGGTGTTGTCGATGATGGCGGGTTGTGCGTCAGTGGGCGATGAAGCCGGTGAATTCCCGGCATCGGGCACTGACGGGTGCACCGAATATTTGTTCCGGCGGGCCTTCCTCCTCGACCTGTCCCTGATGAAGGAAGAGAACGCGGTTCGAGACATCGCGGGCAAAGCGCATTTCATGCGTGACGATCAGCATGGTTCTGCCCTCTTCCGCGAGATCGCGGATGACTTTGAGAACCTCGCCGACCAGTTCCGGATCTAGCGCCGATGTCGGCTCATCGAACAGCATGACATCAGGGTCGACGCAAAGCGCTCTGGCGATCGCCGCACGCTGCTGCTGCCCCCCGGAAAGGAAGGCCGGATAGGTGTCGCGCTTTTCGAAAAGTCCGACCTTGTGAAGCAGGGCCTCGGCTTTTTCGATCGCCTCACGCCGCGGCATGCCCATGACATGAACAGGCGCCTCGATGACGTTCTCCAGCACTGTGCGATGCGCCCAGAGATTGAAGCTTTGAAAGACCATGCCGAGCCCGGTGCGCAGCCGTTCAACCTGTCGCCAGCTGCGCGGCTGCAACCGCCCGTCGCGACCGGCCTTCAGCGCTATCTCCTCGCCGTTCACAGCAATGCGGCCGCGATCGGGCGTTTCCAGAAAATTGATGCATCTGAGGAAGGTGCTTTTGCCGGAACCCGAGGAGCCAATAATGGAAATCACATCAGACTTGTGGGCCTGCACCGAAATCCCTTTGAGAACCTGATGCGGGCCGAAGCTTTTGTGGAGATCTTCGACGCGAAGAGCAGGAAAGGACTGGTCTGGCATACATGGTTCCGGCTAATTTGAATTTGCGGAGAATAATGACAAAATAACGCGGTTTTTTCGCGCAATTTCTATCTATTTTGCTTTTTTCATGCAAAATAATCTTCTTCATGCGGCAAGTGCGGCGAAATACCTGAAGGGCCGTAACTGAAACCGAACTGGATCAGACAATGGAACAACTGGATCGTTTTGACCGTGACATTCTGGATATCATTCAGCGAGACTGCCAGTTGAGGGCCGAAACGATCGCGGAACGGGTGGGCCTGTCCGCCTCGGCCGTACAAAGACGGTTGAAGCGTCTGCGCGAAGAAGGGATTATCAGAGCGGAAGTCGCCGTCATCGATCGAAAAGCAACGGCAACATCGATGGTGTTTATCGTCGGAATGGAGATCGAGCGGGACAATTATGACGCGCTGGCGAAGTTTCGCGTCTGGGTGGAGAAGCAGGATCATATCCAGCAGGTCTATTACGTTACCGGCGCGGTCGATCTTATTGCGATCGTCACCGCCCGCGACGTCGAACACTATGACGACATCGCCGCGTTGATCATGGCGGAAAATCCGCAGATCCGCCGAATGCACACGAATGTAGTGCTGCGCGACGTCAAACTCGGCCTGTTCGTGCCGCCGGAGTAATGCTCACGCCCACTACGGCGGATCTCAGATGCACCGACCATTTGGCGTTGCCGGCCGTGTGTCTTCGAGTGAGTTTACGTGGGTGTCGATTCCTCAAACGCTTTTAACAGCCCGGCCAAAAGGTTCCGGCTTTCTGATAGTTTGCGGCTCTTCTCGTCAATCGAACTTATTTGCGTATGCAATTGTGACTTCAATTCGTCGCAGGGTTCGAAAGCGTGCCGTCGGTCAAGGGAACACGGTAGGAACTGCCGGATGACTGCCAATGTCATGCCTGCATCTGAAAGCAATCCGATACGTCCAACGGTCTCCACGTCGGCATGACTGTAATCACGATATCCCGATTGAGTACGAACCGGTGAGAGAAGACCCTCTGTTTCGTAATAACGCAGCATTCTTATGCTGATGCCGGTCCTTCGAGACAATTCGCCGATCTTCATGTTAGCCCTTGACTCTGACAGTACTGTCAGACTGTAGGGAGAAGGCTCCAGAATGTAAATTGCAAAAGGAGCATTAGAATGACTAATCAGTTTGATTTTAGGACGGAGATCGACGGCCGTGAGGCTACAGTCGAAGCTCTCTCTTCTCTGGCTTTCGCAGGCTTCGCGCACTTTACGGCCATGCAAGTTCGCGATGGCGCAGTAAGGGGATTGGACCTTCACTTATCTCGGCTGCATCGTGCATCGGTTGAGTTTTTTGGGCAAGCACTGTCCGACGATCTGGTGCGGGAACGTATTCGGAACGTCTTACAGGATGCGCCTTCGGCAGTTTCGGTAACGGCAACGATGTACTCTCGGAGCGGCGAGTTTACGCCGACCGGAGTTGACAACGATCCGGCCGTTTTAGTGCGCACAGCACCCTCGTTCGATGGCCCTGAAGGACCTCTGCGCTTGACCGTCGTCCAGCACGAGAGGCCATTTCCAACGATCAAACATGTCGGCGAGGCATCAAAAACGCAGTATCTCCGACGCGCTGTCGAAAATGGTTTTGACGATGCGGTATTCGTCGATCGTCATGGACATGTAAGCGAAGCCACTATCTGGAACATAGTGTTCTGGGACGGAAAAGCCGTTGTCTGGCCCAAGGCAGCGCTTCTGCCAGGCGTCACGATGGGGATCATCCGCCGTCAACTTGCAATCCTTGGAATTACCCAGCGGGAAGAGCAGATCACACTCGCGCGGCTGGCTGATATGAAAGGCGCAGCACTCATGAATTCGTGGACGCCGGGTGTTGCCGTCAACGGCTTTGATGCTGTTTCTGTACCCTCGTCAGCGACCCTAATAGAAATCCTCAAAGAGGCCTATGCGCGAGAGCCGTTGGTCGCCATCTAAAAGGCATGATGTCCGCTTTCGGCAAAGGTAACCGTTTGAGAGAGCGTTCAATCAGGAACTCACCGATTTTCCTGTCGAACCAAGAAGAGTGCGACGAGCTTGAGCGTCGCCTCAAATGCAGAAATACATGTCAGGAAGGCAATAGGCAGCCGCTACTTTTCATTCCACGTCATCGTGTAACGCGTTCCCGCGTTCCGTTCCGGATGAGTATACGTCTGATTGACGCGGGCATTGATGTTCTTCGCCATTGCCATGATCAGTTTTGTGCCTAACCCGGTGCCCTTCGGCGATGCATCAGGCCCCGATCCTATTCCGTCATCTTCCACGACAAGAACGAACTGTCCGTCCTGCTCTGACAGATTGACCCGCACGGTCCCGGTTTGATCGGGATAGGCATATTTCAGCGCATTGGTCAGCAGTTCGGTAATGATGACACCGAGAGCAACGGCGTGGTCTGCGTTCAGATCAACCTCGCATAGTGACGTTTCAACCGTGATGGAGGAGGAGCCGGGTACGGCTTGAAACAGATCGCTGATGATGGAGGTCAGGTACGAACCGAGGGATACAAGTCCCACATTGGCTGTATTATAAAGGCTGCGATGAACGCCAGCGATAGCTGAAATCCTGCTTTGCGTTTCCAGCAACGCGGTTTCCGCTTCCTGCGACTTCAGGGTATTTATTTGCAGGCGGATCATGGCCGAGACCAGCGAAAGGCTGTTTGCGACACGATGGTTCATCTCTTTCACCATCATTTCCGCATGCTCCTTGGCCTTTACCAGCAGACGGTCAGCCTCCTCCTTCGTCTGGCGCAGGCGATGGTTTTCCAGGGCCTGGTTAATGGCGGTGAGCAAGAGCGGAAAAAAGTCGTCCCCGACGTTTTTGATGACGTAGTCCGCAGCGCCCGCCTTGATGGCATCTATGGCGATCTGGGCCTCGTTTGACCCCGTCACATAGAGAACCGGAACGCGCGCCGGTATCGTCTGGATCGCGGCGAGAAATTCCATGCCTGTCGCCGTCTGGAAATAGTGGTCGAGAACCACGACATCGAACTGCCCGTTTTGAAAAAGCTCGAGTCCAGACGCTACGGAGGCGGCATGAACCACCTCCATTCCGTGACGACCAAGAACGCGGCTCGAAAGCCGCGCCAGAGCTGGATCGTCATCAACATACAAAATGCGCAGAGCCATCATGCTTTCAGGGTATCTGGATTACGGAAAAGAACAGGCCGAGGTTTTTGATGGCATTCGCAAAGCCCTCATAATCGACCGGCTTGGTTATATAAACATTCGCACCGAGATCATAACATTTCTGAATTTCAGTCTCATCATCGGTTGTCGTCAAAACCACCACAGGCAAACGGCGTGTATATTCATTGCTCTTGATCTGCTCAAGGATGTTGATGCCCGACATATCTGGAAGATTGAGGTCGAGCAGTACGAGAAGATAACGATCTTTGCTGACAAGCCCATCCCGACTTTCGCCCAAGATGTAATCCAGCGCCTTCGCACCGAGCGTAAAGGGCACAATCTCGTTGTTCACGCCGGCGCGCCGCACGTTTTTTTCGATCAGGCGCGCATGGCCCTCGTCGTCTTCGATCATCACGATCGTTACTTCCTGACCGGTCGCTTTCATTTGTCGCCTTCCTTCGTCACTCTTCTGAGGTCACTCGGCAGCAGCAGGAAAAACGTGCTGCCCTCACCGAGTTTGGACTCCACCCTAATGTCCCCGCCTAAATTTCTTATTAGCGAACGAACATGTGCGAGACCTATTCCCTCTCCCGGCTGATCCTGACTGCCTGCCCGACGAAAAAGCTCGAAGACCCGTTCAAGATCCTGCTCGCCGATACCGCGCCCATTGTCGCCAACCTCGATACAAATCGCTCCGCGCCCGGCCGGGTAGGCACGCGCGGTCAACCGCAACGGACGACCCGACATCTGGTATTTCACCGCATTGTCAAAGAGATTTCCAAGAATCTGATCGAGAGATATGCGATCGGTAACAATCGTGAGCTTTGGCGTATCAACATCGATCTCGCCGCCATTGGCGGTGATCTGATGACGCACCGTCTCGGATAGTGACGAGAGCAATGTTTCTATATCGACCTTCTCCGGCTGCAGCTTCCGCTGACCATCGCGAGATATTTTCAGGATGGCGTTGATCAGTTGATCCATTTTTCGCGTCGATGAACGGATAAAGCCAATGGCCTCGGGAATATCCTCCTGAACCGCCAGCCGTGCTTCCCGGACCACCTCTTCCGGTGGGGTTTTACCGTCAGCCAGGACATAACTGGTCACCGGCTTGAGCGAGGTATCGAATTCGGAGAGGAAACCCATGATATTGACGAGCGGCGCGCGCAGGTCATGGGTGACAATGTAGGCAAAGCGCTGAATTTCCTGATTGGCGCGGCGAAGATCACGCGTCCTTTCCTCGACACGTTCTTCCAGATGGCGATTGAGCTCATCAACATCCTCCCGAGACCTGGTCAAAGCGCGGATATAGGTGAAAACGAGAAAGATCGAACCGCCGACGACAAGGAGAATTGCAAGGGCGCCGCCCACCGTCACCCATCGAAGCGTATTGGCTGCACCGAGCTGATCGCCAACGATGACGCGCAACCGATCATCAGTGTCTGTTTGCAAGCGCGACAGAACATCCCTGATTTCGGTCATGAAGCGTTTGCCGTCATTGTTGCGGACGACATCCACCGCCTCGGTCATGCGGCCGGCCTTTTGCAAATCGATCGTTTCGCGGGTCTCGGCCAGTTTCGCATTGATCGCTTCGGTCAGCTGCGACAAGGCCTGTTTATATCGGTCCTCGTCCTTCAGAAGATCGAGAATTCTGGACTGGCGCTGTGGCAGGCCGCGCAACGCCTCTTCATAGGGCACCAGATAATCGACATTGTTGCTAAGCAGATATCCTCTCTGGCCCGTTTCAATGTCCTGCATTGTTGTCAGCACATCGAGAACCGCTGCACGCACACGTCGCAATTCCGCGGTTTCCTGAGAGTACCGGTTGTTCACCTGAACAAGCCATAATGACATGGAGACCATGCCAATCAAAATTGCGACACCCACAGCAAGCATCAAAAGGCTTCGCTGGGCAAACGGTGAAAAACCAGTCACAGCAATAACATTCCCGGTAAGCAGCTAATAAGTGCGACAAACTAGATGACGGTTGCGGCAGATGCGAATGATTTCTTTTTACGCAACCGTGGAACCCCGTCAGATTTCAGGAGTTCAGCAATGTTGGTGAAAACAGCCCCCGACACGGCTGAAACGATGTGAATGCGGTGACATGAGATATAATTTTCAGGGAAAACAGATCCTTGTTTTGGAAGACGACGCACTTCTGGCGATGGATATGGAAGACTTTCTGTCGGATCTGGGTGTCAACGTTGTCGGACCCGTCTCCCACATAGAAGCGGCGCTGGAAAAAATAAACGCAACCGAGCTGGATGGTGCCGTCATCGATCTCAATCTGAGGGGTGAATTGTCCTTTCCGGTTATCGAGGAACTGAGGGCCGCAAAGGTGCCTTTCGTCGTTTGCAGCGGATATGCGGAAATACCCGGAGTGCGAGCGCAGCTGGCCGGGCTGACAGTGGTTTCAAAACCCTGCAACTTTGACGATCTTTCACATGTTCTGGCGAATGAATTCTCACCCAATCAGTGAGGCGAGAATTCCGGGCTTAATACGCCACCCCGTACGCAGGTCCCTTTATCTTCCACATCAATCCAGTGGGAAAGCTACTTGGTATTGCAGACCGGCCTGATCATAGTGGATTTCGCTTTCCGCCTGCAGTTCGTATCTGGCGCCTTTTGTTATCAGGGTCGTTCCAAAACCGGTTTCCTGGGGAACAGAAACGGGGGGGCCACCGCTTTCTTGCCACCGGAGATCGACATGACCACGCCCCTGACTGTCACGCTGCGTCTTCCAGAAAACCTCCACCTTCCCGTGCGCTCCGGAAAGAGATCCGTATTTCTGAGCATTCGTCAGCAGCTCATGCAGGATCATCCCGAGCGCCAGTGCGGATTTTGGTGACACCTGAACGCCTTCAGGACCCTCAAGTTCGACCCGGCTTGCGAAACTGTTATGGGGCTCAATCGCCCGCTTCACAACATCCTTCAGATCTGTCTCGCCCCAGTTGCTTTGAAAAAGCAGGGCGTGGCTTTCGGCAAGGGCCGTCACGCGGGCCACAAGCCTCTCCTGATAATCGTCGACGGAGGTGCTGCCCTTTGCCGTTCTGCGGATGATGGAAATGACCATCGCCATGGTGTTCTTGACGCGGTGGCTAAGCTCACGGACAAGCAATTCCTTGTGGATCTCCGCCCGCTTCCGCTCCTGTTTCTCCCGCGCTTCCGCAAGCGCCCGTTCGACAGCAGACGGCAATCTTGCCAATCGTTGTTTGAGGACGTAATCGGTCGCACCGCGCCTGAATGCATCGATTGCTGCGTCTTCACCCAAAATGCCCGACACAAAAATGAACGGTGTGTCTGGAAACCTTTGCATGGTGACATCGAGCGCAGACATGCCATCGAAATCCGGCAGAGAAAAATCAGCAAGGATGATATCGAACTGCTGGTTTTCCAATGCCTCCATGAACGATGCCTTGCCTACCGCCCTTGTCACCGCAGGCGGCGGCGAAATTCGCGAAAGCTGCTCTTCGATCAGTTCCGCATCAACAGAGCTGTCCTCAAGGAGAAGAAGCCTGCTTGCTTCCATTTGCAGCATTGCCTCATTCACCATTGCGACGCGCACCCGGTGGTGGCTCGTTCAAGAGCGCCCAGAAAACCCCGAGATCCTTGATGGCCTTGAAAAACTCGTTGAACTCGACGGGCTTGACGACAAAGGCGTTCACGCCGAGTTCGTAGCTCTTCACAAGATCCTGTTCTTCGCGGGACGAGGTCAGCATGACAACGGGGATATGCCGCAGGTGATCGCTGCCCTTGACCATCTGCAAAACCTCAAGCCCGTCTACTTTTGGTAATTTGAGGTCAAGAAGAACGACCGTAGGATCACCCGTTGGGCGGTTGTGATAGGCACCCGTGACATTGAGATAATCAAGTGCTTCGGCACCATCCCGCGCAACAACAACCTCGTTTGCAAGTTGACATTTCTCAAGTGCGGTCAGCGTTAGTTCCAGATCGCGTGGATTATCTTCCACCAGCAAAATAGGTCTGAGTTCAGGCAATTTCTTCCTCTTCAATTTTCATAACCGGCAATGTGAAGGAGAACGAGGCTCCCTCGCCTACGGTTCCCTGTGCACTGACCGAACCGTGATGGCGCTCAACAATGCGCCTGACGAGAGCAAGCCCGATACCTGTTCCCTCAAAATCCTCGACACGTTGCAGCCTCTGGAACACACCAAAGAGCTTGCTGTAATAGGCCATATCGAAGCCGACGCCATTATCGTCCACCGAATAAGTGACGTCATCTTCGGTTTCGACCGCACCGATAGTGATGATCGAGACCGGTTCCTGGCGGGAATATTTGATCGCGTTGTCGATGAGATTGTACCAGACCTGCCGCAACAGGGTCGGATCGCCGCGCGTAACCGGCAGACGACCAATACGCCACTCGATCTGACGATCAGTCATGGAAGGGGCCAGGGAGCGGCGAACCTCGCTCACCACCTTTTCCATGTCCACAGATTTCATGGCGATTTGCGTGCGGCCAAGTTGCGAGAACTTCAGAAGATCGTCCACCAGCCTGCCTGCCCCTAGAGCCGCCTCGGAGATCATTTGCAGATAATGCACTGATTTGTCGTCCATGGTGTCGCTGCGCTCGCGCAGCAACTGCGCAAAGCCGACAATATGGCGGAAAGGCGCGCGCAGGTCGTGCGAAACGGAATAGGAAAAAGCTTCCAGCTCCTTATTGGTTCGCTGCAATTCTCGCGTCAGATCTGCCATTTCCTCGGCCTTGCGCAGGACAATGCCGATAATCGCACTTCGAAGCTCCCGTGCCGCCGAAAGCTCCGGTTCAGACCACGGCAAAGCCGTGTTACGCACCTGCTCCTTCCAGATTTCGAAGGACTTGCGCGGATGAATGCGCCCGCTTTCCTGCACGGTCTTATGCGGATCTCCTCCCCAGCGTACGGTTTTTACGACTTCCGGCCGAAACCAGATAAGCCAGCTGCCGTGCAGTTCCGAGATGCGCATCGCGATAATCCCGCTTGCCGTGCCGGCATAAGACGCAGCTGCAGGATAATCATTCACAAGGTTCTCAGCCGCAAAGACATCCGTGATCGCCTGCTCGCCGAGCCACAGGACCAGCTCTTCAACCTGCTGCCGTGACGGCGTCTTGCCAACCAGCTCATATTCATTGCCCCGGAGGAGCGCAGCGCCATCCGCTCCCACCTGTTTCAGCAGGTCTTCTCTTTGATCATCGCCTTCTAGAAGGCCATCAGCCCATTTTTCGGCCGTTGCCATCCCCTTCAGCAGGCGCGCCTGAATATGGCCAAGCTCCACGCGGCGGGACGCATCCTGGGAACTCTGCTCCATGGCTATCCGCATCGACAGGAGCTGTGCGGCAAAATCACAGGCTTCACGCACGGCAAGGGACACCGAATGAGACGTGGCGTGATGACAGGCAATCAGACCCCACAGGGTGCCGTTGACGATAATCGACACCGACATGGAAGCAGCCGTACCCATGTTGCGCATATATTCGAGATGGACCGGCGATACGCTGCGAAGCTGCGAAAAGCTCATATCAAGCACCGCCCCCGTTGCCGCATTCAGCTGCGGTGTGACCGGGACAGGTCGATAATCGACATCGGGGATCATCCGCAGGCGGTTGATCGTGTAGAGCTGCCGCGCCTGCGGCGGAATATCGGCCGCCGGAAAGCGAAGTCCAAGATAAGACGGCAAATTGCCACTTCCGGCTTCCGCAACGACATGGCCGCTCCAGTCCGGCCCGAAGTCATAGATCAAGGTACGGTCATAACCGCTGATAGAGGACACCAGTTGGGTTGTCCGCAAAAGCGCGTCTTCCAGCGAGGGTGCGCTGTTCAGATATTGCGCCAAACCGGTGAGTTCGCCCATCAACTTTTCAGCCGATTCGCCGTGCCTCGTTTTTTCGAATTCGATTATGATCAAGGCGCCGGATCGATACGCAGAAACATCGAGTGCCTTTTCGGTCCAGACATATCTGAAATTGTTTTCGTCACCGGAATACCATTCGGATAAGGCGGCTATGAACGGCAGGACCGTGACATTTGCAGCCGCACCAATCGGCAGGGACGCCTTAATATAATCATTGAGGTTATCACTCGCCTGCACGACGAAAAATTCGCTGGCAGCCAGGACCAGAAGCGCACCATGTTCCTGAATAGCGCCGGGGATGTGGATGGGCTCGGCGCCGCAACTATCCAGTTTCGGCGTAACTGAACTCATGACTTTCTCCAGCCGCTCTTTGTAGAAGAACGATCGACCTGCTCAAAAGATGCCGCTAACCTATTGATTATTGCGGCGATGTAAACGCTCGTTTTCAGCAAATCGTGTCAGGACGACCACCAGAATTTCCGGAGATCGTCGCTCCAGTCGCTATGACCCAACGCTTGTCATGAGATAATGACCCACCCCCCAGACGTCACCGCCATCATGGCCAAAAAGCCCGGCGGTTGCCAGAAAGAACAGTCGCCAGCGCCGTTCCCACAAGCGCGCATCAACCCCATAAACCCGTTGCAGGATCGGTCGTATATGCTCGATCTCCCGGTCGAAATTCGCCAGCCAGTCGAGCGCTGTCCGACGATAATGCGATCCCGACCAGCGCCATTCCCGTTCGACGGTGAAAAGCGTGTCGAAACGATGGGGAAGATCGAAGGCAGGCATGATGCCGCCGGTGAAGAAATGCTGCGCGATCCAGTCCGCCGGATTATTGTGGTCAAAACGGTAGGATCGGTCACGGTGATTAAAGACGTGCAGGAAAAAGCGGCCTTCCGGCTTCAGCCATGCATGAACACGCTCAAACAATGCGCGCCAGTTGGACATGTGCTCGAACATTTCCACCGAGACGACGCGATCAAAACGCGCGCCGGCGGTGAAATCATTCATATCGGCGGTCACTACCGACAGATTGGAAAAGCCGCGCTCCCGGGCGCAGCCGATTATATATTCGCGTTGCGATGCGGAATTCGAAACGGACGTGATCCGCGCGTTGGGAAAACGCCCCGCCATATAAAGGGAAAGCGAGCCCCAGCCGCAGCCGAGTTCGAGAATGTCCATACCATCCTGCAACCCGGCATGGGCCACGGTCTCGGCCAGCGCAGCAGTTTCCGCCTCATCGAGGGTCGTCGCGGCATCGGGATAATAACAGCAGGAATATTTGCGCTGGGCCCCAAGAACGAGCGCGAAAAATTCCGCGGGAACTTCATAGTGCTGCCTGTTCGCCTCGTCGGTATGGCTGGCAATGGGGAATTTTGCCATATCGGCCGCAAAAACCAATTCGGCATCAGCCGGGATTTTTGCAAGCCGCCGTTTCGTTCTTGCGCAGAGCATATCTATCCCGGCGAGAGTGACGCTGTCGTTAAGCGGCGTACGTTCCGCGGCATTGATGGCGAAGGAGAGCATGTTCATGGCGTTTCCTCGTTCTTGCGCGGCCCCGGAAAGAAGGCGTTGACGCGGCGTTGCAGGGCGCGGAATTTTTCCCCGCGCGATTTCAGCATGTGCTCTTCAAGCGGCGGAATGCCGGAGACGTGAACGAGCAGCCAGTACATCATGACCGGTGCGGCGAGCGAGGCCCATGACAAGGCGTGGGCCTGAACGGCCAGCAACGGCAGGCTGCACCAGAAGAGCCATTCGAAGAAATAATTGGGATGGCGGGAGTAACGCCAGAAACCGGTTTCACACACACCGATTTTTGCTTCAGCGGTTTTCCTGAATTTCGAAAGCTGTGCGTCCGAGAGCGCTTCGCCCGCCAGCGCTGCACCGGCAATCATGGTGGCAAGAAGGTCGAGAACACGCGGGAAACTCTGGCCATTACCGGCCGCAAGATAGACTGCCAGAACAAGCACGAAGGCGGCAACGGCCTGTATCTGGAGGAAGATGAAAAGCCGCAGGGAGGCAGCACTGCCCCATTTTTCGATGAGCTTCGCATAACGGGGATCTTCCCCGCCGCCCCGCGTGCGCAGGCCGATATGGCCGGCAAGCCGCAGGGACCAGACGGCAATAAGCAAAAATACGATAGCGCGTCGCCCGCCGTCTCCTTCCGCCAGTAAAACAGCCAAGACGCCTCCGAGCCCCACGCTCGCGGACCAGACGGTGTCGATCCAGCCGCTAGAGCCGGTTGCTCTCTGTAATGCCCACGCTCCGGCCATGAGCAGCGACATGAGAATGGCAAGCATCAGGATCACAGAAAACATCACTACTTCGCTCACCGTTTTGAACAGATCGAGGCCGGGTGTCCGTGATGGCAAATACGAGCGAACCGGCAAAAGAGTTTCAGCATTCGGAAAAAAATCAAAAAAACTGCCGGCCGCTGAAACTTATCATGCGCCGGCCTCGTATCTGCGCTGTCCCAAGGCAAATTTTTGTAATGCGATAGCGAGGATAGATGACCGACACCGAAGCAACACGAGGACATAGCCGGCGCCGCATCGCCATAGTGGGAACAGGAATTTCCGGCCTGTCGGCGGCCTGGCTTTTGTCGCAACGGCACGATGTCACGGTCTTCGAGGCGGCGGATCGCATCGGCGGCCACACCAACACGGTAACATTCGACACGGATAATGGGCCGGTTCACGTCGATACCGGCTTCATCGTTTATAACGAATCGACCTATCCCAATCTCACCGCGCTTTTTCAGACACTGGACGTGCCGACGGCAGCCTCCAACATGTCTTTCGCCGTTTCCCTGAACAATGGCGGCTTTGAATATTCCGGCGGAACGGGTCTTGGCCTGCTGGCACAAAAGAGAAATGCGCTACGACCCCGTTTCTGGTCGATGCTCGCGGACCTGCTGCGGTTCTACCGCAACGCTCCGCGAGACCTGCATGTGATGGGTGACGTGTCTCTCGACGACTATCTCACACACAATCGCTACGGGGCGGCCTTCCGCGACGATCATCTTTACCCCATGGCCGCGGCCATATGGTCCACGCCGGCGATGGAGGTCGGTCGTTATCCAGCGGCGCATTTCATCAAATTCTGCCGCAATCACGGTCTGCTGCTGCTACGCAATCGGCCGGTCTGGCGCACCGTCGTCGGTGGCGCACACGAATATGTAAAACGCATCACCGCACCGTTTGCGGATCGAATTCGCCTCTCGACGCCGGTGACGCGCATCCACCGCCTGCCTGATGGCATCGAAATCATCACTGCGGAGGGCGAAACCGCTCGCTTCGATGACGTGGTGATCGCAACCCATGCGGATCAGGCGCTCGATATGCTCGTGGATGCAACGCGCGCCGAACGGCGCATTCTCGGCGCCTTTACCTACACCCGAAACCGCGCCGTGCTTCACACCGACAGCAGCTTCATGCCGCGCCGGCGCGCTGCCTGGTCAAGCTGGAACTATGTGGCCGACAAGAGCATTGAAGCTCGTCAGCCGAGCATCACCTACTGGATGAACAGGCTGCAGCCGCTGGGCAAAACCCCTGATACTTTTGTAACGCTGAACCCGGCGCGAGAACCGGATCAAGGAAAAATCATCGCCGAGGAAACCTATCACCACCCGGTTTTTGACGCTGGCACCGAACAGATGCGCCAGGAATTATGGGCCTTGCAGGGCCTGCGAAACACCTGGTTCTGCGGCGCCTATTTCGGCTCTGGTTTTCATGAAGACGGCCTTCAGGCGGGCCTTGCGGTTGCCGAAGATCTTGGCGGCGTATCCCGCCCATGGAAGGTTGCGGACGACAGCGGCCGGATCATTCGCCTGGATTTGGCGGCGATTGCGACGGACACACAACTCATGGAGGCAACGTCATGACGCCTCCCCTCACATCAGCGCTTTTCCCGGGCCACGTGACCCATGCGCGTTTCAAGCCAAAAACCCACAAACTGGACTACCGGATTTATTCGCTGCTTCTCGATCTCGATGAGCTGGAGACGCTCGACCGGAAATTACGGTTTTTCTCTGTCGACCGTTTCAACCTGTTTTCGTTTCATCGCAAGGATCGCGGCAACGGTGACAACACGATCGGACTGCGCCAGCAGATAGAAACGGCCATGGCGGCGGCGGGCATGGCCGTCGATGGCGGGCCCATCCGCCTGCTTACCATGCCGCGCCTGCTTGGCTGGGCCTTCAACCCGCTCAGCGTGTTCTTCTGCCACGGGCGCGACATGTCACTTAAAGCCATCCTCTGGCAGGTCGACAACACCTTCGGCCAAAGACACTCCTATCTGATCCCGGTCGAGGCCGGCACGGGGACAGAGATCGTCCAGCGATGCGACAAGGCCTTTTATGTCTCGCCCTTCATGGACATGAACCTCCGCTATGTTTTCCGCGTCGTCCCGCCCGGTGACAGGCTGAAGATCGTCATTGAAACTTTCGACGATGAAGGCGCCGTGCTGACAGCCCGCCATCTCGCCCGAAGGGTCGAGCTGACCGATGGCGCGCTGCTGAAAGCCTTCGTCACCATCCCCTTTCTCACGCTGAAAGTCGTTGTCGGCATTCACTGGGAAGCCCTGAAAATCTGGCTGAAGGGCGTGCGGCTGAGAAAACGTCCGCTGCCACCCGTCGAGCCCATCTCCTTCGTTTCCCCTTCATCGTCGCAAATCGAGGCCAGAATTCATGACCCCGTTTGAAAATCTCTCCGAGTTACCGGCGCAAAATACCCGCCTCAAGGGCCGCACAGGCATGGGCATATGGCTCATCAATCGGCTGCTGAACAATATCGACCGGGGACGGCTGCGCGTCGCCCTTCCTGGCGGCGGAACCGTCGAAAAATCAGGAAAATCGGAGGGTAGCGACGCCGTTATCGTGCTGCATAACTGGCGGGCAATCCGCAGGCTGCTCGTCAACGGCGATATCGGCTTCGCGGAAGGTTTTATCGAGAATGACTGGTCTACGCCTGACCTGACGGCGCTCATCCGTTTCGCCGCTCAAAATCGCGAGGCATTTGCAAGGTCTATGCGCGGCAGCCTGCCCATGCGCCTCATCAACCGGCTTGCACACGGGCTGAATGCCAATACCCGACGCGGAAGCCGCCGCAATATCGAGGCGCATTACGATCTCGGCAACGAGTTTTACCGGCAATGGCTGGATCCCTCGATGCTCTATTCGTCGGCGATTTTCGACGGCACGACACCCAGCCTTGAGGCCGCGCAACGCAAGAAGCTCGAGCGCATTGCGGAAAAACTTCAGCTAACCGGCAACAAGAGCATATTGGAAATCGGCTGCGGCTGGGGTGCGCTCGCCATCCACCTCGCCACGCAGCACAATGCCAGCGTGACCGGCATCACCCTGTCCCCGTCCCAATTGAACTGGGCGAAAAATGCGGCGGAAAAAGAAGGCAAGGCCAGCCGGATCGATCTCAGATTGCAGGACTACCGCGACGCGACCGGCCAATTCGACAATATCGTCTCCGTGGAAATGTTTGAAGCGGTCGGTGAAGCCTACTGGCCAAGTTATTTCGAAACGCTGAAACGCTGCCTGAAACCCGGCGGCCGTGCGGTGCTGCAAATCATCTCCATCGAGGAAAACCGCTTCGATACCTATCGGCGCAAGGCGGATTTCATCCAGAAACACATCTTTCCCGGCGGTTTCCTGCCCTCCGATTCAGCGCTCGAAAAAGCCGTCGGGCAAGCCGGCCTGAAGCTCACGGAGACAGAACTTTTCGGCCAGTCCTATGCGCTCACGCTTTCGGAGTGGCGTCAGCGTTTCCATGCCCGGTGGCAGACGATTTCCCTGCTTGGATTCGACGACCGCTTCCGGCGGCTCTGGGATTATTACCTCTGCTATTGCGAAGCAGGTTTTGCCGAAGGGACGATAAATGTCGGCCTGTACACGATAGAGCAAGGATGAGGCGGGGCCAACCGGTGGAGAAAGACAATGAAAATCATTAGATTGGCAATTGTATCTGCCCTGTCCCCGATGCTGGTCGGCTTCGGCGCGACAGCGGCGGAGATCGACGGCAACTGGGCGCGTGGCGACGGCAAGGCAAAAGTGCTGATCGCGCCCTGCGGTGAAAAAATATGCGCCACAAACACCTGGATCAAACCCGGCACGCCGAAGGAGAAGACCGGCGACCGCCTGATCATGGACATCAAAGAGAGCGAGGCGGGCATCTATTCCGGCACCGCCTTCGATCCTCAGCGGGACAAATCCTACAGGATAACAGTCACCCTTGCCGGCAATAACATGACCACGAAGGGCTGTATCGTCGCCGGCCTTCTGTGCAAGGGCATAAGCTGGACCCGGATCGACTAGCGCAGATCACGCGCCGTTCCATCCATTAATTGCATTGTCGTTCGAAAAAACCTCGCCGCCTTCTCAATGCCCGGCAAAGGAAAACACCGATGAAGACCTATTTCGCAGCCTATTTTTTCACGCTCGTCGCGTTTCTGGTGATCGATTTCATCTGGCTGAGCACCATGGCGTCACGTCTTTACCGCCCGGCTATCGGCGATCTCCTGGCGGAAAATTTCCGGCTCGCTCCAGCGGTCGTCTTCTACCTCATCTACGCCGGCGGACTGACCTTTCTTGCCGTGCGCCCGGCCCTGCTTTCCGGTGAATGGACAACGGCGCTGCTTTACGGCGCGATTGTCGGTTTCATGGCCTACGCCACCTATGATCTGACCAATCAGGCGACGTTGAAGAACTGGCCAACCACCCTCACCATCGCCGATCTTCTTTGGGGAACCTTCGTTTCCGCCGCAGCGGCGATCATCAGTTACCTCGTCACGGTGCGCCTCTTCGGCCCGCTGGAAAATTCGACGGGCATATCATGACGACGCTTCCTCTCGGCTACGGCGCAAGTGCGGCCCTCCTGTGGGCCCCCCATCAAGAACTTCCTCTTCCTCGTCCCTTGTCTTCATGTGAAAGACGACCTTATAAAGGAAGCGCAGCAAGGAAGGTTCGAATGCAGGGCACAGAGATAGCAAGCCTAATCAACCGTGTCGGCATGGGTGATCGTTCAGCATTCGTCTCGCTCTACCAGGCAACCAGTCCGAAGCTTTTCGCGATCTGCCTGAAGATCCTGCGGGACAGAACCGAAGCCGAAGAGGCGCTGCAGGAAATCTATATCAAGGTGTGGCAGCGCGCCCGCACATTTGCCGCAAGCGCCGGCAAGCCGGCCACATGGCTTGCCGCCATCGCCCGCAACCACGCGATCGACACGATCCGCGCCCGTAAACCCATAAGCGATGATATTGACGAGGCCTATGAGCTGGCCGACGATGGCATTCGCGATCCTGAACAGCAGGTCGTTCTGGCGGACGAAGGCCGCAGGATCGAGGATTGCATGCGTGAACTTGAAACTGTTCACGCAAAGGCGGTACGCCGAGCCTATGTTGAGGGTTTAAGCTATCTCGAACTGGCAGATGAATTGCGCGTGCCACTGAACACGGTCAGAACGTGGCTGCGGCGCAGTCTTCTCAAACTCAGAGAGTGCATGCAGCGATGACAACGGGCGACCAGAGCGGCGGAATGCACTCGCGCGACGAAATCCTCGCCGGCGAATATGTGCTGGGCGTCCTGCCGCTGGAAAAGCGCCGCGAACTGGAGCGGCGTATTGAGGACGACAGGGTCTTCGCGCAACTGGTGCAGCGTTGGGAGCAGGAATTTTCCGACTTCAATGCCGATTATGAAGAGCAGGTACCGAATGCGACTGTTCTTGCTCGCATCGAAGAGCGCCTGTTCGGCAGCAGGGATATCAACGCCAACGGCAGCCTGTGGAATTCCGCGTCCTTCTGGCGCTGGATATCGGTTGCCACCAGCGCGACCGCCGTGGCCGCCGTGGTCTACGCGGCCTTACCCGAAAAACGGCAGGGCGTCACCCCGCTGGTGGCGGAACTTGCGACAACCGATAGCCAGGTCAATCTTCTTGCCTCCTACGACGCGGAATCCGGACGGATGCGCATCATCCCCGTCGCAACCGGCAAGACGGACGAAAAATCACTGGAATTGTGGCTGGTCATGGATGGTGGCAAGACGCGCTCGCTGGGCGTGTTCCAGCCCGGCACGTCTGGCGACCTCATCATCCCCGCCGATATGCGCAGCACAATCACGGAAGGCACGACCTTCGCAATCAGCGTGGAGCCCTTCGGCGGATCGCCAACCGGTCAGGCAACCGGCCCCGTTATCGCCGTCGGCAGCGCGCGGCTGTTATAGAAGGCGCGTGCAGCAGCATCCCACGGACCCGGGATTGCTGCGCCGTTGAGGAGGCATAGGCTCTCCTTGCAAAGGAGAGCCCGACCGATCAGATCCGGGCGCCACCGGTTGCATCGATCATCTGGCCCGTCGTCCAACGCGCATCGCTCGATGCGAGGAAGGCAATGACGTCGGCAATATCTTCCGCTCGTCCGACACGCGAGAAGACCGAGAGGGCTTCCGCACCGGCGCGCGCTTCAGGCGATGCCAGCCACTCGGCATTCATATCCGTTTCCGTCACACCCGGTAGCACGGCATTGACCGTAATGCCGCGTGCTGCAAATTCAGGTGCCAGTGCAAGTGTCAATGTCTCAAGCGCACCTTTGGAAGCAGCATAGGCGGGATGCGTCGGCGCCGCGATCCGTGTAAACCCGGTCGAGACATTGATGATCCGGCCGTTCTCGCGAATATGGTCGGCGACCGCCTGGATCAGGAAGAACGGCGCCTTGTAGTTAATCGTCATCACCTCGTCGAAAACAGACTCGCTCGTCTGCTTCAACGGCAATGCAGGCGCGATGCCGGCATTGTTCACCAGTATGTCGAAACCGGACGAACCCGTCTCGTTACGCGCCGCTTCACTGAACTGAGCCCACAGGCTGTCGGCCGCCTCCTTACCCTGTCTAAGGTCGGCCTTCACCGCGATGGCCTTGACGCCAAGCGCCTCGATGTCGCGTACCGTTGCATTGGCCGCATCCAAATTGGCGGTGTAGTGGACGCCAATCAAGGCAGCGCCCTCCCTGGCAAAAGCGAGGCCAACTGCCCGGCCGATACCGCGTGAACTTCCAGTAATAAGGGCTATTTTGCCTGCAAGACGCTTGGACATGGATCACTCCGTTGCTAAAATAAATAGTGATCCCTACAATAAGAGCTGAAATACGCCTGTCAACAATTTAATAGGGATCGCTATTTTAATGGAGAAGCCAGTCCGCAAACGCGGCAGACCCCGCATGTTCGACCGCGATATTGGCCTCGACATCGCGGCCCGGCTGTTCTGGGAACATGGCTACGAAGGGACATCGATCGCCGATCTTACGAGGTCGATGGGTATCAATCCGCCAACTCTCTATTCGACCTTCGGCTCAAAGGAAGAATTGTACCGTCAGGCGCTCGACTTCAGCATTGCCCGTGAAAACAGCCGCCGGTCGAACATCCTGCAATCGGATCTTCCGGTTTATGAAGCTCTGAGGCTCTATCTTTACGATATCGCTGACGGAGACACCCAGCCGGACAAACCGCCCGGCTGCATGGTCTCGACGGCCGTCCTGCAACATGCGCAAGAAAATACATCCGTGGCGCGGATGACGGCATCCTTGCGCGAAACGTCAATGCAGACACTCAAAGCCCGTTTCGACCGCGCCGTCGAGGAAGGGGCGCTGTCTGCAAACACTGATACCGACACGCTCGCACGCTTTTATGGCGCGATCATCCAGGGCATGTCCGCCCAGGCTTGCGACGGCGCCTGCAATGCCTTGCTGAAACGGCTGATCGACCTTGCACTTGCGGCCTGGCCTGGAAAACGTCAGACCTCCGCAGAGACGCAGATTAGGGGCACTTAACCACGCAATCTCCAATCCGCGACTGACAATTGGACCGCGCTTACGTCTGCGTTTATGACCGTTCAGGAAAGTGGGACAGGTGAAATTATGGTTTTGCCACCGCCCGAAGCGCCTTCGCCAGTTTCTTGATGGCCTCTTCTATCTCGAGAGGTGTGTATGCAGCAAAACCCATCAGGAAACCGGCCTTCGGGTCACCGGCAGCGTATAGACCTGATAACCCTAGAAGCTCGATACCCACGCGCCGTGCCGCATCAATGGCAGCGCGTTCCGAAAGGTCGCCAGTCAATACACAGGACATTTGCAGCCCACCAACGGGAACATGCGGCTCGATGAAATCCGACAGATGCTTGCTGGCGAGACGAGCCAGCACGTCGAGCCGTTCGGCGTAGATGCCGCGCATGGCGCGAACATGCGCTCCGAAATGCCCGCCTTCCATAAAGCGGGCGAGCGTCAGCTGCGCCATCGGCGCCGTATGACCGTCCAGCAATGTGCGCGCGATGGTCATCGGCTTGACGAGCTGGGACGGCAACACGACATAGCCGATCCGCAAACCCGGAAAGAGCGATTTGGTGAAGGTGCCGATGTAGATAGTCCGGTCGTGGGGATCCAGACCTTGCACACAGGCAGTTGGCTTGCCGGCGTAATGAAATTCACTGTCATAGTCGTCTTCGATGATCCACATCTGATGCCGGGCCGCCCATTCAATCAGCGCCAGCCGACGGTCCAGAGCCAGCGTCGCCCCGGTCGGAAATTGATGGGATGGGGTCAGGAAAATCGCCTTGGCCCGGCGCGGGTGAGCCATGATCTGCTCGATGACGACGCCCTGCCGGTCGACAGGGATAGAAACACATTCCAGTCCCGCTGCATCGAACGCCTTGCGCGCGCCGTAATAGGCGGGATCTTCGATGAAGATCCGATCGCCGGGATCAAGCAGCATGTTGGCGCACAACGACATAGCCTGCTGCGAACTGGTCAATACCAGCACCCTGTCGGCAGTCGCGCGTGCGCCCCGCTCAAGGTTGACATAATCGGCGATGGCGCGCCGAAGCGGTTCTGCTCCCTGCGGGTCACCGTGAAGCAGAGTTTGTGCGCCAACCTCCTTGCGAACCTGCCGTTCGAGACGCTCCCAGATCTGAAGCGGGAAGGTGCGCGTCTCCGGTATCCCGTGAGCGAATGGCCGCGGTGACAGCATCTCGCGAACGCCGCCGCTGCGAAACATGGCCGCCCCCCGCCTGCTGAGACTGGGAGCCTGACTGCGCAGGAGCATGGCCTGCCGGGAAAGACGGGGGCCGGGCGTGAACTCCGTCATCTCCGCGACGAAGCTGCCGCTGCCAACACGCCGGTCGATGAAACCTTCGGCGTGAAGCTGGGTATAGGCCGCTTCGATCGTATCACGCGATACCTCCAGCGATTTGGCAAGCGCGCGTGAGGCGGGCAAAGGCCTGCCCGGACCCAATGCACCACCGACAATCAATTGGCGGATCGCCCTTTGAATCCGCACGTGAAGCGGCATAGCGGCATGGGCCGGATCGGCAATCCAAGCCTTTACGGTTTCGAGTTGGGAATGCTTGAACAAATGGTCTGCTCGCAGTGTCAAAATTGGCTGGGTTAATCAGTCCATTAATGGACTAAATGTCAATGCGCCTTGTTCACGGCCTGCTCAAACTCCAGGAGATTTCCCAGACTATGCCACCGCATTTCTCGCCTTCATCCGTCCGCCTTGACGACCTTCCCCATCCCGTTGTTGCGGGATTGATCTCCGTCATCGTCAACTATGGCGGCACGTTCATTCTGGTCTTTCAGGCAGCGAAGATTGCAGGCCTGAGCCCACAACTCACGGCATCCTGGGTGTGGTCGATCTCGATCGGCGTCGGATTGACTGGACTTTTCCTCAGCCTGCGCTATCGCGAACCGATCATCACGGCATGGTCGACACCGGCTGCGGCATTTCTCGTCACCGCGCTGGCGACAACACCATATGCCGAGGCAATTGGCGCTTACATGATCTCGGCGGCGGCCTTCGTCGTGCTCGGCATATCCGGCTACTTCGAGAAAGTCATTCGCCTGATCCCACCCGGTATCGCTTCCGGTTTGCTTGCCGGCATTCTGCTGCAATTCGGCATCGGAGCCTTCGCTGGCGCAAGTGTCGATCCGCTATTGGTCGGCTCGCTAATCTTCGCCTACGTGGCATTGAAAAGGCTCTCCGCTCGCTACGCAGTGGTCGGTATTCTGGTTCTGGGGCTTGTTTTCCTTGTGGCGCAAGGTCGCGTCGATCTGTCCGGCCTCACCCTGAAGTTTGCAGCGCCGGTCTTCACCATGCCGGAATTCTCGTTGAATGCGCTGCTGTCGGTCGCGCTTCCGCTATTCCTGATTACGCTGTCCGGCCAATATATGCCGGGAATGCTGGTCTTGCGGAATGACGGCTTCAAGACAAGCGCCAATCCCATCGTGACCGTGACCGGACTTGGTTCGCTCGCCATGGCTCCGTTCGGCTCCCATGCCTTCAATATCGCAGCGATCACGGCGGCGATCGCCACGGGCAAGGAAGCGCATGACGATCCTTCCAAACGTTGGATTGCCGGAGTTGCCGCTGGTTGTTTCTATATTCTGGTCGGCGTGTTCGGCGTAACGCTGGCCGCCCTCTTCATGGCGTTTCCAGCAACCTTCATCACCACGCTCGCCGGTCTTGCACTTCTTGGTACCATCGGCGGCAGTCTTGCCGCAGCGATGGCAGACCCGACTTCCCGCGAGGCAGCGCTGATTACCTTCCTCGCATCTGCCGCCAATATCAAATTGCTCGGCATTGGTGGGGCGTTCTGGGGCCTGCTAATCGGCCTCGCCGCCGCCATTGTCCTCAACGGGCACCCGCCGCGGCGCGTACGCCAACCAAAGACAGCAAGCGAAGGAATCTCCAAATGAGCCGCAGACCGCCACCATTTCTCTATCCAGAGCCAAGTCGTGCACAGGCTCGGGGCAATAGCGCGGCTCTGCCACGCCTGCCCACGTGCCGATCGATACCAGCCGTCACATTGGTCCGACTATCGCGAGTTTCGTGGAAACGCAGCTTTGTGGCACGGGAAAATTCGTCATTCACTGTGCGCGAGAGCTATTGCGATACCTTGCATCACGCCTCGGATTTCGGCGAGGCCCTTCAAGCGTCCGATCAGGGAATAGCCGGGATTGATCCGATCCTTGCCGATATCGTCGGCTAACAGGTGCCCGTGATCCGGACGAAGCGGGATTTGCCAGTCGGTGCGGCCCTCGCCTACGCGCCGCTCCTGCTCCTGCATCAGCGCAAGGATTACCGCCGGCATGTCGCTCGATCCGCCGAGATGATCGGCTTCGTAGAACGAGCCATCATCCTCGCGCTGGACATTGCGGAGGTGGGCGAAGTGAATGCGCGGGCCGAACTCGCGAACCATGGCCGGCAGGTCGTTGTTGGCGCGTGTGCCATATGAGCCGGTGCAAAAAGTGATACCGTTGGCGGGACTATCGACAGCGGAGAGTATGCGTCTGACATCGGCGGCCGTCGAGACGATGCGCGGCAGACCATAGAGCGAAAAGGCCGGATCATCGGGGTGGATGCAAAGCCGTATACCGACCTCTTCGGCAACGGGCACGATCTCCCTGAGGAAGCGCGCGAGATTCGCATGCAGGACATCGGCAGCCACACCGTCATATTCGGCGAGCGCGGCGAGAAAGCTCGCTCGGTTGAACTGGCGCTCGGTTGCCGGCAGGCCGGCAATGAGATTGCGCTCGATCCGGTCGATCTTTGCCTGATCCATGCCATCGAGACGCTGACGCGCCGTGAATATCTGCTCTTTGGAGTAACTTTCTTCGACACGCGGCCGCTTCAGCACGAAAAGATCGTAGGCGGCAAAATCAACCGCGTCAAAGCGCAGCGCATAACCGCCGTTAGCCAGGGGCTGCATCAACTCGGTGCGTGTCCAGTCCACCACCGGCATGAAATTGTAGCAGACGATCTCAATGCCAGAGCGCGCCAATGCCCGCAGCGTGTCCTTGTACCAGCCGATATAGCGCGCGCTGTCTGATGTTCCTAGCTTGATCGAGTTGTGAACCGGGATGCTCTCGACGACGCTCCAGCGCATTCCAGCAGCTTCGATCTGCGCCTTCTGCGCCAGGATTGCTTCGTCAGACCAGGGCGAACCATCATAGATGTGGTGCAGCGCCGAAACGATCCCCGTAGCGCCTGCCTGCCGGATATGGCTGAGCGGCACCGGATCGTTTGGCCCGTACCAGCGAAAGCACTCTTCCATCAGTCTCATGCAGAACTCCTACCGCTTCAGGTGGCTATTGTTGGACCACAAAGACCGATAATGTCCAATTGGCCCAACAATTCAAGCCTGACATTATGTAATTTTGCGATTTAAGCCCTGATAAGAAAATATTTTGAGAGGTTCTCTTGACTGATGCTTAAATCTGGACCAACAAATAAGCCATTGCACGGAGGATGATCGGTGAGCAGTTCTGCAAGGGAAGATGCGCTGTCGAGCATGGAGATTGTCGAACCCGGCAAGACCTCGGCGGTCGATCGGCTGGTTGATCAGATCCGCGAGATGATCTCGGAACGCGGCCTTGGGATAGGCGACGCGCTGCCAACCGAGCGCGATCTCGGCGAGCAGTTTCAGACCGGCCGCAACACCGTGCGCGAGGCACTGCAGGTGCTTCGCGCCTATGGCATGGTCGAGACCCGGCCAAAGGTCGGTGCCGTCATCAGCGGTGGCCATGGCGAGGCAATCCGCCGCCTTTTCGCCTTTCACAACGGTATTTCGCCGGACTCCTTCCGAGATCTGCAGGGCTTCCGCCGCATCATTGAAACCGGCATCGGTGAACACATCATCCTCACCGCAAGCGAAGCGGATTTCGACAGGCTCGACACGATCAATGCGCGAATTCTGGAGGCCGAAAGCGTCGAGGCGGCAGCGCGCTGCGACTACGAATTCCATTCGGCGATCGTCGAACTCTCCGGCAACCGCACGACCCTTGCCGCCTATCACATGCTGCGCTCGGTGATCGAGGAGGTCATGCGGCTCGGCAAGACGGAACGTCCGGTGCATGCGGCAACCTTCGAAACGCATGCGGAGATCGTCCGTGCATTGAGGGCTCGCGATCGTATCGCCTATGTTTACCTGATGAGCCGTCACTTGGAGTTCGGCATCCGTTTCGTCGATGCAGCACCTCGGGGTCAACCGTTGTGATGAGCATATGAGATTTTAGCTGAACCGTTCCCATTGTGGGCGGTGCAGGCAGCCGTTTTCCGGATCCACTCGCCCGTTGGTCCGGCGGTACGAACAGGGCACTTTGGGAGGAGAACCAATATGAGCAACATGAAACGTCTGGCGCTTGCCGCGCTGCTTGCCACCGTAAGCTTTGCGCCGAATGCTGCATTTGCCGGTGGCAAGGCAATCGCCGGCATCGTTTTTCAGCAGGACCAATATTTCCGTGGCATCCAAATCGGCATGGAAAAGGCGGCGAAAGCTGCCGGTGACGAGCTCCTGGCGGGTAACAGCGATAGCAAGCTCGAGAAGGAAGCCCAGCTGATCGACACCTATATCGCCCGTGGCGTGAACTCGATCGTCGTCGCGCCACTCTCGGCCGACGCCTCGGTGCCTGCACTGAAGAAGGCACGTGACGCCGGTATTACGGTCGTTACCTACGGCACCTCGGCCAATGGCGACGTCGCACAGGCGACAGTGACGAGCTCCGACCGCGATATCGGCATCGGCACCGGCAAGGCCGCGACTGATTTCCTGAAGACACTCGGCAACGGCGAGAAGGTCAAGATCGGCATGCTCGCCTTCAAGGCGCTGCTGCCCGAACAGTCCAATGCCCGCGTCGAGGGTTTCCTGAGCGTCGTTAGTGATCAGGTCGATATCGTTGCCCAGCAGGACGCCTGGCTTGCCGAAAAGGCGCTCGCCGTCGCCAGTGACATGCTGACGGCCAATCCGGGTATCCGCGTCATATATGCCGCCAACGAAGGCGGTACGATTGGCGCCGTCCAGGCCGTGAAGAAGGCCGGCCTGGAAGGCAAGGTCTTCGTCTTCGGCACAGACGGTTCCGAGCAGCTCGCCAACATGCTCCTGAATTCCGACAACGTGCTGCAGGCGACAACGGCACAGCAGCCACTCGAAGTCGGCAAGCAGGCGATCGAGGCGGCGCAGAACCTGCTCGACGGCAAGAAGATCGAGACCAAGGTCAACGTGCCGGTGCTGCCTCTGACACGCGCCAACGCCGAAGGCATCGCTGCCTACAAGGAAGGCCTGAAGGCCCTGAAATAGGGCCAGGACGTGAGCCGCGTGGCGGGTTTTGCCCGCCGCGCCTTCGCACCCGACAGCAGGAAATCCGTATGAGCAATCCGCAATTGAGGTCAGCCACGTTGGAAGGGGCGCGGGGACGGCTGGACTTTCAGGCCGTGACCAAGCGTTATGGCCCGACGGTCGCCCTTTCCGAGTTCACCCACAGTTTCGCGCCGGGCCAGGTGCATGCCCTGATGGGCAAGAACGGCTCCGGTAAGTCGACGCTTGTCAAACTTCTTGCCGGTGTCACCGAACCGACATCCGGCACGATCAGCGTCAATGGCGAGGATCGCCGCTTCACGTCGCCGCATGACGCTTTCGCAGCCGGCATCGTCACCGTGCACCAGGAGCTTTCGCTGGTGCCGGAGCTTTCGGTCGGCGAAAACATCTTTCTCGGACGCCTGCCTCATCGCCGCCGCGCCGGTTTCAGCGTCGTGGACTGGGAGGGGCTCCATCGCCGCGCCGGCGAACTGCTCGCCGACATGGGGCTCACGATCGATTCCCGTCAGCCGGTGTCCGCGCTCAGCGTCGGTCAGCAGCAGGTGGTGGAGATCGTCAAGGCGATGTCCTTCAATCCGTCGATCCTGCTTCTGGACGAGCCGACTTCGGCGCTTGCTTCCCGCGAGGTCAAACAGCTCTTCGCACTCATCGAACGCCTGCGCGCCCGCGGCGTAACGATGATTTACATCACCCACCGGATGAGTGAGCTTTTCGAAATCGCCGATACCTGCACGGTGATCCGCGATGGCCATTACATCGGCGCGGTTGCGATGAAGGAGACGACGCCATCGGCCATCGTCGGCATGATGTTCGGTGATGCCGCACGCGCCACACGCCCGCCACGGCGAACGCTCGATCGCGCCGAGCCGGTGCTTGAGGTCCGCAACCTCAGTCGATCCGGGCATTTCCAGGGTGTCTCCTTTGATCTTTACCCCGGCGAAATCCTCGGCATTGCGGGCCTGCTCGGCGCCGGCCGCACCGAGCTGATGCGGGCAATCTTCGGTGCTGACCCGGTCGACGGCGGTTCAGTGATGTTCAACGGCCGTGATATGACCGGTGCCAGCCCACGCGACATGCGCAAGGCCGGTCTCGGCTACACCCCGGAAAACCGCAAGGAAGTCGGCCTCGTGCAATCGCTCTCGACGGCCGACAATCTCTGCATGGCGAGCCTTGGTCCGATCTCCAGCGGAGGTTTCATTTCCCGTCGGCGCGAACAGCCGTTTGTCCGCCGCCAGATCACGGCGCTCCACATCAAGTGTGATGACCCCGAACTGCCCGTGTCGTCGCTGTCAGGCGGCAACCAGCAGAAAGTGGTGATCGGCAAGTGGCTAAACCGGCAGCCTTCGGTGATGTTCTTTGATGAACCGAGCCGCGGTGTCGACGTTCAGGCGAAGAGCCAGATCTTCGATATCATCTGGCAGAAGGCAGCTGACGGTCTTGCCAGCATTTTTGTCTCGACGGAACTCGAGGAAGTCCTCGAAGTGGCTGACCGCATCCTCGTCATGCACCACGGCGAAGTCGTTGCCGAGGTGGACCCGGCAAAAACCGACCTTACCGAACTTTACGGCCTATGCATGGAAGGGGCCAGACAATGACGCTTGTAAACCCGACAACGGAAGCCCGTGGCCAGAATACGCTGCTCAAGCTTCTCAAGACCTACCCGATGGAGATCATCCTCGCGGCACTGGTGATTTTCCTCATCGTGGTTGCGCCCGGCTTTGCCTCGACTGCCAATATGCTCAATGTGCTTCGTACCGTCTCCATGCTTGGCATCATCGCCTTCGGCATGACGGCCGTGATCATTAGCGGCGAGATCGACTTGTCTGTCGGTGCCGGCGCCGCCCTCGCCGGCTGCATCGTCGCCTGGTTCGCGGACCGCTTTGCCGGCGTCCTCGGCGATTGGGGCGCAGTCGCGGTCGGCTTTGCCGTGGCGCTCCTGCTCGGCTTCACGCTCGGCTATCTCACCGGCCGTTTCCGCCAATGGTTTAACGTGCCGACCTTCATCACCACGCTCGCCCTGTTTGCGGCGCTGCGCGGCGTTGCCAACCTCATCACCGGTGGCTTTCCACTGTCGTCCTTCCCGCTCGGCTTCGATTTCCTCGGCGGCGGATACCTCTTCGGCATTCCGTTTCCGGTCTATATTTTCGCGCTCACATTTGCCGTCATGCACTTCCTGATGAAGTACACGAGCTTCGGCCGCGAGGTTTATGCCGTTGGTGGCAATATGGAAGCTGCCCGCCTTTCCGGTATCGACATCTGGAAGGTGAAGGCGCTGACACTGGGCCTTACCGGCGCACTGACGGCCCTCTCAGGCACGTTGATCGCCTCGCAGATCGGCGCTGGAACCGGGACCACGGCCACCGGCATGGAGCTCGACGTCATCGCAGCCGTGATCATCGGTGGCACCTCGCTCTTCGGCGGCAAGGGCCGCATCTGGGGCACTCTCATTGGCGTCCTGTTCCTCGGCTGCATCTCTAATGGCATGACACTGATGAATGTCAGTGAATATTGGCAGTACGTCGTGCGCGGCGGCATCATCCTCGGCGCCGTGCTTCTCAACCAAGTTCTGGAACGGGTGCGTTGAGGCAGACGCCTTGCATATCGCTCCCTTATGAAACTTGATCGTGCTTATGGTTTCGGGCCTGTCCAGACTGAAACCATGACGATCTGTCGCGGAGACAATCATGACTGAATTCAAGGGAAAAATCGCGCTCGTCACCGGCACCTCCGGGATCGGTCTTGCCTCGGCGATCCGCCTGGCGTCATCAGGCGCGACCGTGCTTGCATGCGGTAACGACGCCGCCACCAACGAGATCTTCGACCGCATCGCCAAGGAGCGCGACCTGCCGATGTCGGCACGGTTCACCGATGTCGCCGTGGAGGCAGAGGTCGAGGCGGCCGTGCGCGAAACAGTCCTGCGTCATGGCGGGCTCGATATCATCGTCAACGCCGCAGCCGTCCACCCCTTTGGCACGGTGCTCGATACCAGCGCCGAGACCTTTGCCCGCTGCCTCGCCGTCAATGTCGGCTCCATCTACCTCTCCGGTCGCTTCGGCATTCCGGAGATGGCGAAGCGCGGCGGCGGCGCGATCGTCAACATCTCCTCGGTACAGGGCCATGCCTGCCAGCAGAACGTTGCAGCCTATGTCGCCTCCAAGGGCGCCATCCATGCACTGACCCGCGCCATGGCGCTTGACCATGCGGCAGCGAAAGTCCGGGTGAATTCAGTAAGCCCCGGATCGGTGCGCACGCCGCTGCTTGCGCTTGCGGCCCGCACCTATGGCGGTGAGGGTGTCAGCGAAGCGGAAGCCTTCGCCCGCTTCGGCGCCGCGCACCCCATCGGCCGCATCGGTGAACCGGAGGAAGTGGCGGAACTCGTGGCCTATCTCGCCTCCGACCGCGCAGCCTTCGTCACCGGCTCGGACTTCCGCATAGACGGTGGTCTTACCGCCGGCATTGGCGTCAAATAATCAGACAGGAAACGACAACATGAAGATCGGCCTTGGACTTTACCGGGAGCAGCTCACCCCCGACAATTATCAGTTTGCGCAGCAAGCGGGTGCAACCCATGTCGTTGCGCACCTGACCAACTATTTTGCCGGCAAGGATCCCAAGATCGACAGCGGTGACACAGGTGGCTGGGGCGATTGTTCCGGCGACCGGCTGTGGTCTTATGAGGAACTGTCGGCTCTGGTGAAGGACGTGCGCGCCGGCGGTCTGGAGATTGCAGCGATCGAGAACTTCTCGCCGCGCTTCTGGCATGACGTGCTGCTCGACGGACCGGAGCGGGCTCAACAGATAGAGGGGCTGAAACAACTCATCAGAGACGCCGGACGCGCCGGCATTCCCTGCATCGGCTACAATTTTTCGCTTGCCGGTGTCTATGGGTGGACGCGCGGTCCCTATGCCCGCGGCGGCGCGGAATCCGTTGGCTTCGGCGTCGAAAACAGTATTGCGCCCAGTCCGGACGCACCGATCCCGGATGGTATGGTCTGGAACATGCGCTATCGCCGCGCGGTCGCCGACGCGGCCTCCGTCTCGGTCAGTTCGGCTGAACTTTGGGACCGCCTTGGCCGTTTCCTGAAGGAGATCGTGCCCGTTGCCGAAGAGGCGGGCGTCGTGCTCGGCGCTCACCCGGACGATCCGCCGGCAGAGGAACTGCGCGGCACGGCACGGCTGGTCAACCGCCCGGAAAAGTACGACCGGCTGATGGCGATCGTGGATTCGCCCTCGAACGGTTTGGAACTCTGCCTCGGGTCGCTGCAGGAAATGCCGGGCGGCGACATCTATGAGCACGTTCGTCGCTTCGCCCGCTCCGGCCGCATCGGTTACATCCATTTCCGCAACGTGCGCGGAAAGATGCCGCGCTATGTTGAAACCTTCGTCGATGAGGGCGATATCGACATGGCCGAAATTATCCGCATCCTGCGTGACGAGAATTACCGGGGCGTGCTGATCCCCGACCATACGCCGGCCATGACCTGCGGTGCTTCCTGGCATGCGGGCAAGGCTTTCGCGCTTGGATACATGAAGGCGCTTGTGCAGAACGCCGAAGCTCTCGGACCGTCGCGGTCGATCACCGCAAGCATGGCGGCGGAATAGGAGGCGCGGATGGCACGCGAACCTGTCTGTGTCGCGCCCGTGGGCGACCGCTGCGGTGAAGGTGCGGTCTGGTCCGCGCCGGAAGTGGCACTCTACTGGACCGACATCAACCGTTTTCTCATTCATCGCTACGACGAGGAGACGCTCGCGGTCAGGACGTGGCTCTTCGAGGAGCCGGTGGTCGCTATCTCGCTCACAGACGAAGATGGCCGACTGCTTGTCGCCCTCGGCTCGAAGCTGATCTGGTGGTGGCCACAGACCGACCGGCGCAAGGATCACGGCTTTGTCCTGCCCGGTGCCCCACGCGTCCGCTTGAACGACGGACGCACCGATCCGGCTGGAAACTTCTGGGTCGGTTCCATGAAGAACAACGTCCTTCCCGATGGTCAACTGGGCGATGTGGCGCCCGGCGAAGGCATCCTCTATCGGATCGCGCCGGACGGCGCTGTCAGCGAATGGCGGGCTGGCCTTGGAATTTCCAATACGCTTTGCTGGAGCCCGGACCGAAGCACCTTCTATTTTGGCGATACGCTCGCGAACGAAATTTACGCTTTCGACTACGATGTATCGAAGGGTGCCATATCGGCAGAGCGGCACTTCTTCACCGGCTTCGAGTGCGGTTCGCCCGACGGCTCGGCGATCGACAGCCGAGGCTTCCTCTGGAACTGCCGTTATGGCGGCCGTTGTCTGGCCCGCATCGCGCCTGACGGCAGCCTGGCGGAGGTGATTGATATGCCGGTCACCAACATCACCACCTGCGCCTTCGGTGGCGTGGATCTGAAAACGCTCTACATCACAACGGCAGGCGGGGGACCCGCCGAGCGCCTCGCGGGCAGTCTCTATGCCATCCGGGTAGACATCGCCGGCCTTCCGGAAAACCGCTACGGAGCAGCGACACCATGAGCGGAATGACCACACGACGTGCACTTGCCTGGGCGCATGGATGCGTCGCGGTGCAGTCGCTCGGCGGTATGCTTGGTCCGGTATTGTTCCTGCTGCCTGACGGGCGGCAGGTCAGCCCGCTGCATGTCGCCCCCTGGGGCAATGAGGCTGAGCGCGAGAAACTGCCGGAAATCCTGCAGGAGCTTCGCGGCGAATGGCCTTGCGTTCCCTTCGGCAGCGACGCGGGCCGAAAGCTCCCACCAAGCTGGCCCGCAATGGGCGAGAGTTTCGACGGCGCGGGCGTGCCGCATGGTTACAGCTCGAATGCCCATTGGACCTGGAACAATTGCGAAGAGCGACAGATCGCAATGGAATGCCGCTATCCCGACCTTCATCCGATCCGCTTGCTTCGCCGGAGGATTATTCCGGATCAGAGCGCGGCTGCCATCGACATCATCCTGGAGATCGAGGTACGGCACCCTTGCCGCCTTCCGATTGGCCTGCACCCGACCTTCCGGCTGTCGCCGCGGCTAGGGTCCGTCATTATCGAGCCCGGCGCCTGCGATCAGGTCTGGAGTTTCCCCGGCGATGTCGAACCGGGTGCTGCGCTGTTTGCACCCCACCGGCAATGGCCCTCGCTCGGCACGGTCGAGACGCGCGGCGGTTCGACGGTCGATGCAGCGAAAGTACCCCTTGCCGAAAACACCGAGGACCTTCTACAGCTTTCCGGCATTGATGGCAGGCTGGCGCTTCACTATCGCGACGAGGGTTTTCGCGCACGGCTCACGTGGCAGAAGGAGCACTTTCCCAGCCTCCTCCTCTGGTACAGCAATCACGGACGCAAGGCCTATCCCTGGAACGGACGGCACGTGGCGCTCGGTGTCGAGCCGGTCGCTTCCGCCTTCGACCTCGGCCCTGCGGTATCAAACGCTGCCAACCCGCTGGCGTCATCCGGCATAGCGACTGCAATCGCATTCGAGCCAGACCGGACCTTCACCACCCGCTACCGGCTTGCAGTCGAACCTGCTTCGCAGACCAGCTAGGAAGCACGGGTATTCACCAGGAACGAACGGAAGAACTGCATGTCCTGATCGAAGCGCTGTGCAGAAAACATAGTGACAGAAAAATGATATCGAGGGCTATAATCGCCCGAAATCTCTGCTGCCCCATCTGCGGAAAGATGAATGTGTGCCCGGACAGTCGCCGCAGCCCCAGCTTGCCTGCATGCTAAATGAAATCGGCGCAGGAATTGCAGCGCCGAGTTTTCACCGTGGATTTCGCACCAGCGATCTTCAGGCGTTGATACGCTCTTCAACGACCTTCCAGTTGATCAACCTGTCGAGAACCGCGCGGATATGTTCGGCTTTGCGATTTTCATAATCCAGGTAATAGGCGTGTTCCCAGATATCGATGCCGAGATAGGCGGGACGGCCGACGGCGACGGGATTGTTGCCGTCTTCATATCCGATCAGGGCGAGCTTGTTGTCATCGTCGCGTGTAAGCCAGACCCAGCCGGTTCCAAACACCGTATCCGACACATCGACGGCGCGTTTGGTAAAGCCGTCATAGCCGCCGAAGGTCTCGTCAATAGAAGCTGCAAGATTGCCTGTCGGGCGGTTTGAGCCACCGGGAACGAACTGATCCCAATAAGCAACGTGGTTCCAGGCCTGCGCGGCGTTGTTGAAAATCTTGACATCATCCGCGCCTTTCGATTTAGCGGCTGCCTCGACGATCTCGATCAGGTCCATATCCGCATAACGGCTGCCAGCTGCCAATGTGTTGAGCTTGTCGAAATAGGCCTTGTGGTGTTTGCCGTAATGCAGGCCAACCGTTTTTGCTGAAATGACCGGTGCTAGATCAGCTTCCGCAAATGGAAGGGCCGGTTGCTTCAAAGGCAAGGCTGCGCGGGCGATGTGAGGGAGCGGAAAGACTGTTGCGGCAGCTGCCGCCGCGCCTGTTACGAGAATGGTGCGTCGGGTTATGGTCATGACGTCCTCCTTTAAATGTCTACCAGTGGATAATCCGCGAAAGCGGCGCTGGTTTCCTCCGGCTGACAGAAAACCGATGAAGAACGGCGGCGATGTAAAGAAGATGCAATGTCGCCATGACCCGGACGCCCGGGGAAATTCGCGAGATTGAGGCTGTGGCGCCGTAAAAGGGGGCGCTATAGTTCAGGAAAGAATTCTGGCGATCTCTCGCTCTAACTGTTCCTGCGTGTAGGGTTTTCCCAGTCTTGGAAGACCCATTTCGGTCCCTGCCGGCAAATCCGCATAACCCGTCGCAACCAGGATCGGCAGGGCTGGGCGCAATTCGCGTGCAGCCTTTGCGAGTTGAGCTCCATTCATGCCTGGCATCGAAAAGTCAGTAATCATCAGGTCAATGGCAGGCTCATTTTTGATGATATCCAGCGCCTGTTGCCCCGAATTTGCTTCGAGCACGCGATGTCCGAGATCTTCGAGCATGTCGACGGAACTCATGGCGATCAAGGCGTCATCGTCAACCAGCAGGATTATCGCTGGCCCGCGCGGCAGTTCATCCAAGGGGTCGGGCATCGATACCTGATGGCGAACTTCTGTGGTCACCGGAAGCCAGAGCTCGGCCAATGTGCCCTCGCCCAGTGTGCTGGTGAGTGTCAGCGCGCCATTGAGCTGGACAGCCAGACCATGGATCATCGACAAACCCAGCCCCGTCCCCTTGCCCAGTTCTTTGGTGGAGAAAAACGGATCTACGGCACGCCGAACGGTTTCTTCGTCCATCCCGGATCCGGTGTCCCTTACGCTGAGACATACATATGCACCCAGAGGAAGCCCCTCGGAAGGTACCACGCCTTCTTCAGCGCGAACGCTTATCGACAACTGGCCGCCCTCCGGCATAGCGTCGCGCGCATTGACGACAAGGTTGAGCAAAGCAAGCTCGACCTGGTTGCCGTCGACCAGGACCAATGGCAGGCCGCCGGCGATGGCAGTGGTAATCTGAATGGACGAGCCGACGGAGCGTGCCAGCAGTTCCTGCATGTTTGCCACAAGTTCGGAGAGATCTGTCGGCTCCACCTCAAGATCCTGACGGCGTGCAAACGCCAGCAGTCTCTGTGTCAGGGAGGCGCCGCGCCGCGCACCCTGAAGCGCGCCATCGATCAGACGTGTCAGTCTCGGATCATCGGCAGCATGCTTTCTGGCGAGATCGAGGTTGCCAAGCACGGCCATGAGCAGGTTGTTAAAGTCGTGGGCGACCCCACCCGTCAACTGGCCAATCGCCTCAAGTTTCTGCGATTGAAGCAACTTCTGCTCGGTATCCTGCCGCTGGGCTATTTCCGCCTTCAGCGCCTCGGTTCGTTCTTCCACCCGACGTTCCAGCGTTTCATTCATCGAGCGTAGCGCCGCCTCGGCATGCTTGCGGGATGTGATGTCGGAACCGACACCAATAAGACGCTGGGGCTTGCCACGCTGATCATGGACAAGACGGCCGCGAACCTCCGCCCAATGCAGGCTTTGGTCCGGCCAGATAACACGATATTCGGAGACGTAGTCTTCGCCTGCATCCACGCTGCGTCGAAGACCATCTTCACGGCCTTGCCTGTCATCGGGATGCACGGAGGCCGTAAGCTCGTCGTAAGTCAGCTCCTTGTCTGCACATCGGCCGAAAATCTGACGAAATTCGGGGGAGGAGCCAAGCTCCCAACTCGAGAGGTCTAGGCTCCATGTGCCTAGATGCCCTGCAAGCAATGCAGTCTTGAGGTTGAGCTCACTTTCACGCAATTCGACAATGCGGTTGCGAGCTTCAAGTTGCCGCCGACGGTTCTTGCGTGCCGACTCCGCGACGCTGACGAAAGTTGTCGGGTGGAACGGTCGTTCCAGAAAGGAGACGTTTCCAAGTGCCTGGGCAACCCTTGCGGCAGCAGGGTTTCTCTCCGGCCCCGCTCCTTTGTGCGTCAGGACGATGAAAGGGAGATCCGACCAGCTTGGCTGGGACGTCACCCAGGCGTTGATAGGCCCGAGATTGCTGGAGCGAAGGACCTCTTCCACGACGACGACAAAAAGAGCATTTTCTCCAAGGCACTCGGCCAGGGCCTCAAGGCTTGCCACCGGCTGCGATGAAATACCGCGCTCCTGCAGGATGGATGCTGCAACAACGCTGTCGCGACCGTTCGGGGCGTAAATGAGGGCGACACTGTCACGATCAGGAATCGGAATTCCCTCCAATGTCGAGCATGTTTTTCTGTTCGCCGACAAAATGGGGTATGCCGCGCAAGACACCCTTGAAGCCCGCGAGTGGATCGCCGAGTACCAGACCGCCCTCGCCGATATTGTATTCCCGAATTGTCGTTTCGTGTCTTCCAGTGCGCTTCTTGACGACCGACACGGCGCGGCGCACCTTTCCCATGGCCTCGAAGTAACGCAGCAGGATGACGCTGTCGGCGAGATAGGTGACGTCGACAGGCGATTTCATATCGCCGAAAAGGCCATGCTGGGAAACAGTGAGAAACGTGTTGGCGCCCTGCCTGTTGAGATATTGCAGCAATTCATGGATATGCAGAATGAGTGCATTTTCTTGCGGCATCGCGGCCTGGTAGCCGTTAATACTGTCGATTACGATCGTCTTGGCTTGGGCAATATCGACACGCTCCCGCACCCTATGGGCAAATTCCCCCGGCGACAGTTCTGCCGCATCGAGTTGCTCAACATGCAGCATGCCGCTTTCACGCATGGCGTCGATATCGATACCGATCCCGCGCATGCGATTTGACAGAAGCCCCAGCTCTTCGTCGAAGCCGAAAAACGCTGCCTTTTCTCCACGGGCGATCGCTGCTGCGACAAACTGCATGGTAAAGATCGTTTTACCGGTTCCGGCAGGTCCAAGCACAAGCGTGCTGGAGCCCTGCTCGATCCCATCACCCAGCAATGCATCGAGTTCCGCAATTCCGCTGCGGGCCTGATGACGGTCGTAGGTTGTGAAATGCTCATTGGCGCGCAACCGCGGAAACACTGCCACGCCGCCTGTCCTGATGGTGAAATCGTGATAGCCGCCTCTATAGGCCTGGCCGCGGTACTTGACGATCCTCAACCGACGGCGCTCTGCCCCATAGTCGGGAGCCAGTTCCTCAAGATGAATAACACCGTGAACAACGCTGTGAACGGTCTTGTCGAGAACATCGGCCGTCAGGTCGTCAAGCAGCAGGACCGTGGCCCCCTGACGCGCGAAGTAATGCTTCAGGGCGAGAATCTGCCGACGATAGCGCAGCGAACTCTGCGCCAACAGCCGTATTTCCGAAAGGCTGTCGAGCACGACACGCGCGGGTTTGACCCGTTCAAATGCTTCGAATATCAGCTTTGTCGTCTCGCCAAGCTCAAGATCAGCCGAGTAAAGAAGGCTCTGCTGGTGTTCCGCGTCGAGCAGGCTTTCCGGCGGCACAAGTTCAAAGACGTCGATTAAACCGGGGATTTCCATTCCATGCGAGTTCGCCCCTTCTCGCAGTTCTGTATCGGTCTCGGACAGGGTTATATAGAGACCCCGTTCTCCGTCCTCTGCGCCATCGCGCTAGGCCCATCCGGCAGTTGCCCGCAATTCAATTTGACACGTATATTCCCCTAAACGTCTTGGCCCCCCGGGTGGTTTCATTCTAATCATCACTCGCCTGTGTTGTCGACGTATCGATGACCGGGCATCCAGGACAAAGCTTGCATGTGCCGGCGGGCTCGCCGACCAGCCGACAATGCGACAGGCGAAGCCCTGACAGGTGACGGAACAGGTAAAGCCTGCTGAGTGCGGGGGCTTCGAGCTGCCGGTCAAGCCGGCTCCAAGCCATCTTGCGAGAATGTCGTGCGGGCTGGCGCGAAGGGTGTTCTGCTCCGTGAGCCAGCGCCATACGGATCTTACGTTCGAGGACTTCAGGCGAGAACCTGTTCGTTATCTTGCTCATATCGGCTCAGCCGGAGCGGCTAAAAACGAAACTCCATGCAAACCGTTTCCGCCGCTTATGAGGTACAGCAATTTCTCACAACACTTAGTGGAATATTCTGTCCACAAATGCACCAGAATTTATCCGGCGCGAAGCATTGCTATGCTCAAGAACGCATCAACAAAAGGGCTCTCTCGGATGCGGCGGAAAAGCCGCCCAGCGGGATCCGAAAAGGATGCTCCTTTGCGTCCGGTACCGTGCCCAGGATGTTGAGAGCCGCCCCGGCGCGCATTGCCTTAACAAGAGCCGCACTCAATGTGAACTCGACAATGCAACCTATAGGCTGGCAGGTGTGGAAGGGCAGTGGCACATCGCCTACCGCTCCCTCATCAATCTGGATTCTGACGCCCTGTGTCAAAATCAACCCAAATGGCAGGACCATCGTACCACTTACCGTGCCTTCATTCTGAGGCCGGATGTTGATCAGCAGCAGGCGTCGCCCGTCGCTTTGAGTCTGCTCCTGTGAAATTATGCAGTCACTGGCGTTCCCGATCACCTGGCACTCGACGATCCAGTCGCGAAAAACCTCACGGACGGAGGTCGCTCCTCCTGGTAACGTATGTGACGTCGGTGTCTGGGCGTGCGAAAAAGTGGCGCCCGCCAAGACAAGGAAAGCTCCGATGCTCGCGGTAATTTTCATGACTGTTTTCATATAAGCACAACGATCTCTGACAGGTTCAAATGGAAGATTGTGTCCGCAACGCGCTTCATCGGGGCGCGACTACTCGATAGCGGCCAAAGCGGCAACAAGCCCCGCCAATGGCGCCTTTAAACTGACATTGCCCATGGCGGCGGATGAATAGCTGACCTCTATCGTGGCCTTTTGGCGGATTTGCTCACGCATCATCGCCCCTACCGGCAAAAAGGCCGTACAGACGGATACATCGCAGGCTTGGATTTTGATGCTGACCGGCTTTTGGCGCCCGGGCACGTTTAAGACAATCATCCTGTCTCCGTCCGGATCGGGACGTGTCCGCAGTATCATGACAGGCTGGCCCCCGTCTGTGGCAGCCAGGGACCAGCTGAAGGCAACCTTTCCCTCCCCGTCCACGATAGACTGGGTCACATTGCAGATTTTTTTCATCGAAACGAGGTTTTCGTCACAGATCAGCTCCCAGTTCTCAAATGGGCGAACGACCCGCTGATAGTTGCCAAGTACGGATCCTGCCGGCACCACCACGTCGGAGGGCTTCAACCGAAACGGTTGCCGCGAACCGTCCTCCGCGGCAGCAATTGCGCCACCAAAGGCAGACACGATCGAAATCAACAGCATTGTGTAAAAGAGACGCATAGCTCAGCCAATTAGTTGAGAGTAAAACTCAGGCCGGCGCCCACACCGAAATTCCCTTCGGTCATGACACCGGAAACATTCATCCGCATGTTGCCGGTTTCGCTGGTGTAACCGAGACCGAAAGCTCCGGCACCGGCTCCGCGCCAGGCGCCTGCACCAACCGCGAGACTAAGTTTGCCGGGCCTGTCGTCAAACCTCAGCGAGGCCGCCGCCAGTCCGATTGCCGCAGCCTGCCTTGCCTCCCCACGCACCTCGTTTATGCTTGAGCTGAGCCTGTTGAAGCCTTCATTCATATCGCCCGCAAGCGAGCCGACATACTGGTCGGTGTATTGCATGGAGGTCGTCAGCGTGTTTGACCCGACCTCATCGGCATAAGACTTGCCGGCCACCAGGGTATCAACATTGGATTGATCAACATAGGCACGGGCCTCCGTCGCACGTTGACGATCTTGCGCTTCCAGCTCCTGCTGGGCCTGTTTTAACTGCCGGACATTCACCCCGTCCTGTTCATCGACACCCATCGCCACATTCCTGATCAAGACAGGGGCATTAGGGTCACCGCCAAGCAATGTTACCGAGTTTGCCCGGGAGCCGTTCGGTGTAGCGTCGTAGGTCAGGCTGGCTGCCTGCGCCTCTGCCAGATCGTCGACGCGGGTGTTGACTGTACCGATATTGTCGCCGAGGGCGGCAAGTGCGCTGCCCGTATTGTTATACAGCCTCTGGCCTTGGGTCGTGCCGTCCGCTCCGATCATGGCAATCTCATAGGCCGGCGTCGTTAATGTGCCATCGGAATTCGTGGTAACACCACCACCGAGCGCATTCGCGGCAGAGCGTCCAACTTCGGCGATGCGGGCAGCAACAGTTTCGTTGGGTCCGATCCCAACCAACTGGGACTGGGCGGCGGTAGCGGCAGCCATGGCGCCATCAGCCGTCCCCTGCGCAGCATTTGTGGCATCGCTGACGACATTCAGCTGCCCGACATTTACGGCATCGGTGTCGCGTGTACCGGCAGCGACATTGCCGACACGGTTGGTCTTGTCATCGCCATGGCTAGCGCTGAAAGCTCCCTCGCCTGCATCCCACCTAAGGCTTTCGTCAGCTAGATTATCAATGCGATTGTTGACGACTTCGACATTGCCACGGAGGCTTCCAAGTGCATCGCCAACATTGCTGAAGATTGTCGGGGACTGCACCGTACCGTCGGGGCTGATGGTCCCAACTCCGTATGCCGGTGCTGCAACACTTCCATCGGCATTCAGCACCGCGGCTCCACCAAGTGCTTGCACCAATGCCTCTTTAAGCCCGTCAACTTGTTGAGAGCTTTCCTCTGTCAGATCAAATGCATCACTCACCCGCTTATTGATCGCTTCCAGTTGCCCGAAATTGACGGCATCGGTGTCAGCGACACCCGCCGCCACGTTGGCAATCCTGTTCGTCTTTTCGTTGCCATGCGTGGCGCTGAAGGCGCCTTCGTCATCGCTCCACAGCAGGCTGTCGCCAGCCAGATCGTCGACACGGGTGTTAACCGTATCGATATTGCCGTCGAGTGCGGAGAGTGCGTCTCCGACATTATTATGCGCTGTCGGATCCTGCTTCGTACCGTCCGGCGTTATCGTGGCAATCCCGTAGGACGGGGCCGTCACCGTACCGTCGGAATTAACGGCCGCGCCGCCTCCAAGCGCATCGGCAGTCGACTGACCAAGGTCTGCGATACGGCCAACAACGGTTTCATCGGCGCCAACCCCCGCCAGCTGGGATGAGGCGTTCCCCGCAGCGGCCAGAGCGGCATTAGCCGTGTTTTGTGCAGTCGCCGCCGCATCCCGTGCGGTATCGGCCGTATTCTGTGCAGCCCCTGCCGCGGCCAGAGCGTTATCAGCCACGACCTGCGCCGCATTCGCAGAGGCCTGCGCGGCGCCAGCCGCGGTTTCTGCGCCCTGTGCCGCCTGCTGGGCAGTGCCCGCAGCCCTCAACGCAGTGTCGGCAGTGCCTTGTGCGGCAGTCGCCGCAATCTGCGCCGCATCTGCAGCGTTTCGAACGGTGTCCAGCTGCCCCAGATTCACGGCATCGGTCTCAACGACACCCGCCGTCACATTCGCGATGCGGCTTGTTTTCTCAAGGGCGTGGCTTGCGCTGAAAGCACCTTCCTCCTCGCTCCAAAGCAGGCTGTCATCGGCAAGATCATCCACGCGCGTGTTGACCGTGGCGATATTGCCGTCGAGTGCAGAAATTGCATCCCCGACATTGTGATGCACCGTCGGGTCCTGCGCCGTACCGTCCGCCCCTATCGTGGCAATCCCGTAGGCCGGCGCTGTCACCGTGCCATCCGAGTTCACCGACGAGCCGCCGCCCAGAGCATCGGCGGTCGATTGTCCAACGCCGGCAATGCGGCCAGCAACGGTTTCGTTGGCACCAATCCCTGCGAGCTGGGAACCGGCGGTGTCGGCCGCAGCCAAAGCAGCATCGGCGGTGCCTTGCGCAGCGTCGGCAGCGGCCCGGGCGCCATCGGCAGCGGTCTTCGCACCGTCGGCCGTCGTCTGGGCAGTACCCGCCGAAGCCAGGGCATTATCGGCTGTACCTTGCGCGGCATCAGCAGCGGTCTTAGCGCCATCGGCGGCGGCCCGGGCGCCGTCGGCGGTGGTCTTCGCACCGTCGGCCGTGGTCTGGGCGGTGCCCGCCGCAGTTAGGGCATTATCGGCGGTGCCTTGCGCGGCATCGGCGGCGGCCCGGGCGGCATCAGCAGCGGTCTTAGCGCCATCGGCGGCAGTCCGGGCACCATCGGCGGCGGTCTTTGCACCATCGGCCGTCATCTGGGCGGTGCCCGCCGCAGTCAGGGCATTATCGGCCGTACCTTGCGCGGCGTCGGCGGCGGCCCGGGCGCCATCGGCCGCGGTCTTCGCGCCGTCGGCCGTCGTCTGGGCGTTGCCCGCCGCAGTCAGGGCATTATTGGCTGTACCTTGCGCGGCATCAGCAGCGGTCTTGGCGCCGTCGGCGGTGGTCTTCGCACCGTCGGCTGTGGTCTGGGCGGTGCCCGCCGCAGCCAGGGCATTATCGGCTGTACCTTGCGCGGCATCAGCAGCGGTCTTGGCGCCATCGGCGGCAGCCCGGGCACCATCGGCGGCGGTCTTCGCGCCGTCGGCCGTCGTCTGGGCGTTGCCCGCCGCAGTCAGGGCATTATCGGCCGTACCTTGCGCGGCATCAGCAGCGGTCTTGGCACCATCGGCCGTGGTCTGGGCAGCATTGGCAGATGCTTGGGCGTTATCAGCGGCAGTCTTGGCGGCGTCTGCAGCGGTCTGCGCGGTGCTGGCGGCCAATGCCACAGTTTGCAACTGCCCGACATTGACGGCATCATTTACAAGCACGCCATCGGCAATGTTGGAGATCTTGCTGGTTGCCGATGTTCCGTGGCGGGCATCGAACGCACCGGACGTCTGGTTCCAAAGCAGTGAATCCTCACCAAGGCGGTCAGCCTTGGTGGCAAGATCGGTAACGCGGTCGTTGGTCTCGGACAATTGACCACCCGTTACCGCATCCGACGATTCCGGGGTAAGAGCTCCGGGTGCGAGATTTGTTATCTTTCCATTTTCACGCACCATCATTGGGTTGCCATCACCGTCCAGCAATTGCCTTCCATCACCATCAAGCTGGGGAACGATGCGCTCAGCATCGAAGGCTTTTTTGTCAGGGTGCCACAACAGCGCACTTTCAATGATTGCTCCAATGGCGCGGTCATTCTTGATCATTTCATTGTCGAGCGCGGCGATTGCACCCAGAAGGCTGTCGGGTTGTTCGGCTGGGACCGTGTTTCCGTTGCCGTCAACTCTTGCTCCAAGGCTATTCAATGTAATTTGCGGCATGACGAGACCGCCTGCCTCATTGATCACCGCGCCGCCTCCGATCGCAGCGCGCACGGATTCGTCCACACGTGTCTGTCCGGGGTTCGTTCCGGCAGCTGGAAGGGCGGCCATCCTTGTTTCGAGATCGTTGACCCGACTGTGTGTTTTCCCGATCTCTGAGAAAGCGGCAAAGAGCTGCGAACCATTTATGGCGTCCGTACTCTCGGAACTGATCCGCCCCGATGCAACATTCGTGATCTGTCTTTGCTGTGCCAAACTACCAACTGAGAGTTCGGCGTGTGGTGCACCGCCTGCGAAGTTATAGACTGTTCCAGCCAAGGTTGCTGTTGGATATGCAACCATGTTCCCGGTTCTCGCATTGGAACCCAGCGCAACACTGAAGTCATTTTCAGCAGTGGCTCCGAATCCCAACGCCATTGCGTCGCGTATGTTCTGCTCAACGAGGGCGTTTCTTCCCAATGCTATCGCGTTTTCCGCTCTTGCCCGTGCGCCGTAGCCCACAGCGACGGCGCCTTCTGCGACAGTCAACTGGTTTGCGATCCCTGCTATTGCATTCCGTCCGACTGCAGTTGTATTGGGTCCATAGGCCTGTGCAAATCGACCTGCGGCCAGAGCGGAATATCCCTCCGCCTGCGTCGATGGACCTACAGCTGTGGATCGCTGGCCTCTTGCTTTCGCTGCCGTACCGACCCCGAGGGCATAGGTCCCGATCGCCTCTGAATTATTGCCGATCGCGACCGCAAAACCTTGCGCGGCACCATCCGCAACACTTCCGTCTGCCGAGGCCTGTCCGCCGATTGCGATATCGCCGGAGTGTACGGTCCTGGTTGTTGTGCTTCCGATCTTGAATCCGGCCCCTGTATCTCTTCCCATTTGAAGAGTTGCCATCGGAATATGAACGTAGCCGTTGAGCATCGCGAGCCCGTTGACGTAAATTTCGCCTCCTAAGCTCAGCGAAGTGGCTCCGACTCCGTTCACACCTGCTGGACGGTAGAACAGAACAGAATTTGTCTGGGTTGCCTTGTTGTTCGAGTTACATTCGGCAGCATTGTTGCGCAAGTTGATATAGGCGGTTGCGTCCTGGATAAAAGTCGGCGAACCCACTGCGAAGCTGTCCTGCGGATCGTTGATGCTCACGCACCGCCCGTCTGTGTTTGCATTAATGTATATGCCATTCGCCATTACAAGCGAGGCGGACGGGAGACCGAGTCCAGCGGCAATTCCCAAAAGTCCTAGGCCGCGCCGCGATTTGATGCCGAGAACCCGGTAAGCCATACGCAGCATGGCGAACAATCGGCGTCGTGCGAAACGGGAATCTGCATTTTTGCCAAACCAATTCTCTGCAAAACGAGAAACCTTTTCTTTTGCAGTTTTGGCACTTTGCGCTTTATGCTTCATAATTATGGACTTCTTCCCAGTTGCAAGCCGGACATAGGCCCGTCAAAATTTTCAGTGCAGACGGGATTACGATTTTGAAACGAAGACCCAGCTGCATGCGAAGCGCCTGCTAACCTCAAACAAGACCGTGCGGGAGGTGTGATACCGTTGCGAGACATGTTGCAAACGGAGAAAAAAGAATAGAAGCCATTGTTTTTTTTAATGGCAATTCTACGCGCAGCGATACACTCGTCGACGTACGTCTTGGGACTATTGAGGTAATGAATATCTATAATTCTGCTTCGAACGCAGTGATCCCGGAGATTCGCAAAATCAGGTTTCTCTCCTCAAGCACAAAAAGTGCGCCCAGCATTCATTGAACCCTGCTTAGCTGTGCGATTTCACCCACGTCCGAATACTCACAGCGATATCTCGCCTCACGCTCTGGGGCGCCATAACCTCAGGTAATGCCGGATTAGAACTGCGGGAGAGCGACGCCCAATCGCGCTTGGTACCGTGCTGTAGCGGTATCAAACTGATCTTTTCCGTTAAAGAATGCCAGATTTGCGCATCGGACGTTTGCGATACAACTGAGCATTACCCGTCCTATATCCACCAATTTGTAGGTCGAACGTGATAAGCATGAATTTCCCTTTTATCAAAAAGCCATCCGCGAAAGATGACTTTCTATCTGCGGTGGCTCAGGATCGGATGACTTATGTTGTTCAGCCAATTTCCTGCGCACTGGACAACACGCTGGAACTATACGGTGAATGTCTCGTCCGTATGGTGAACCGCGAAGGACGCCTTGTGGCCCCCGATGCCTTCATTCCGCAATTGGAGGCTGCCGGCAACATCAGCCTGTTAGACGAGCACATGATCACACTTGCGCTTTCCCATCTCAATCAGACCGAACGGGGCGCACTTGGGTGTAATATTTCTGTCGATACCATCCAGGACAACAACGCCTGGAACAGCGTTTACAAAATCATCGCAGAAAATTCTCATGTCGCAGACAGATTGATCATCGAAATAACAGAAACTCGTCCGATCGCGCATATTGACGCGTTCATTGAAAATCTCGCCCAGGCTCGCAGCTTGGGATGCCGCGTTGCCGTGGATGATTTTGGCGATGGCTACATGTCACCAGCTATGCTTTTGAGACTTGAGGTCGATATTGTGAAGATCGATAAGTCGCTGCTACGAAATATCCGATCGAGCGGGCAAAACCATTCTTCGCTCCATCATATTATCGGGTTTGCGAAAGCCGTCGCGCCGCTGGTCGTCGTGGAGGGGGTTGAGGACGCTCGAGATCTTATACGCTCGGCTGCAGCTGGTGCGACACATGTGCAGGGCTATTTTATTTGCAAACCAAGGCCGAAAGGTTTTTTACCTGAGCATTCGCCGATAGACCCAATTCGTCAGAGCATGTTGTTTTAACGCTTCGGAGGAAGGCCCCAAACACACGGCTCCCGCCAGAAATTCCTGCACAGACGTCACGATCGCTTTTGGCGGCAGTCAATTTAGCTGGGCCTGAGGATCAACGACCTGCAACCCGGCTTTTCTTAATCCGACCGCAATGCTGTCGATAATGGGCTTTGTAACGTTGTTATGATTAAAGTCGTAATAGAGATTCTCTTCATAATCGGGGCGTAACGCATGCAACCGGCTTACTGCCTGGTTCATTTCTTCTGATCGACCGAGCTGCGCCATCGTAATTGCGCGTAATAACGGCACGAGGTAATAATCCTCCGCGTTAACGCGGCTTAACATTTCAAGCGCACCCAGCATGTCTCCCCGGTAATATCGTTCATAGCCGAGCGACAGGTAGCCCAGGCCCTGCAGTTCACCTGATTCCTCAATCCCTTCTCGTGTGAGCGGAATTCCCTCATCGTCCCGACCAATGTTCGAGAAGGCATTACCGATCCTGATTTTAAGATGAGGGTCATGAAAACGGCTTAGAATTCGTCTGGCTACAAATTCGAACCCCTGGAAATCCTTCTTGTCGTAAGCAGCATACATCGATGCTTGCATTCCGAGAAACGATTGAGGGGCGAGCTCCACGCTTTTCTGGGCCGCGTCACTTAACAACTGACTGAACTCGCTTGTATCCTTTCCAAAAGACGCAGCATTTCGACCGAGCCTGTGATACAATTGCGCAAGCACGCCCCAGGCCTCCGCATCAGCTGGATCCTTCTCCACGACCTTCTCAAGGCATTGCCGCATATTTTGCTGAAATGCTGAGTGATAAATAAATGCAATTCTTTGCGGTTTCGTCAGGCACTCTCTACGATCAGCGTGATCGCCGTATATAATCGAAAGCACAGTCGGTATTGCTCCTTCGAGCCCGACCAGGCGTCCGATCACGACGTCCGCGACAGCATTGGGGTCGCGCAGTGCCTCGTTTTTGACCGGTTCCTCGGTTGCCCAGACGACGACACCGCTGCGGGCATCGTTTAATTTCCAGAGGACGGAGAGAGCTCCGCCCCCTTCCCGCACCAGGCTGTCAAATGTAAAAACATCGTCATCGGGGCGAGACTTAACAATTGAACTGACGAAGTCTGCTGCTTCCCCGGCGGCATCGACTATTTTTATTCCGCCGTGGTTTACAAGCTTTCCGACCACAAGTTCGGAAAAATCCTGTGCCAAATAGTGCGCGGCCTGACTTCCGGCAGTTGCCGTTGTATCCCGAACTATTACCACCACAGAGGCCGTGTGATCAGGCACACTCGTAAATGGCGGCCATGGTATGAAATCAAGCAGGACTGCTGTTATCACCAATGCGACCGCAGCGACGACAGATAGGGAAATTCCCGCATAAGCAAATGGAGCGCTTGGCCAGCGCTTTCTTTTATTCAACGTTTCTGTTCTGGCGGGGCCCGTTTCCGTGTCATCCAGCCGCGTTTCCTGTCGTTCCTCCCTTCGTTGAAATTCAGGGACATAACGGCCCTTGGGCAATTGGATTATGATGCCATTCTCGTTGTTGGCTGTTTGATTATAGCGATCGAGAAGTGATCGCAAACGCGTTGCTGTCGTTCTGACGATAGGGTCTTCCGCAGAGTCAAAACCGGAATTGCGACCGAAAACTTCGATAGCGATCGAGTAGGACTTAATGCGGTCAGCACGGCCTTCCAGGGTTTCGATCACGATATATCGCAGGAATTGCTGCATCCGTTCGGAATTGCGAAACATCTCGGACGCAAACATCTGCGATAAAGCGGCCATCACCTCCTCGCGATCGATCGGGTTGATTTTGAGATCACCTGTCAAGCGGAACTCCAGCAAATACTACTGCGCACTCCGAGCCAAAAAATTGGCAGCCATGCATGAAAACCTACCGTGGCAATATCTACACTAAATTAAAGCATTATCTAAATTACAAATTTCAAAAATGTTGTTTGGGAGGCGGTGGGTGATCTTGGCCCGAAGGTACGTGCAGATGGAGAGCGTGTCATTGATTCATCGCCTTCAACTTTTGCAAACTGTTGCTCATCTTCTCGATATAGGCTTCCGAGAAATTTGCGTTCCGAAGATCAAAGTCCAGGTGATCTTCATATCCGGGCCGCAACCGGTGCAGTTCCGCCAACGCGATGCGAGCGTCGGCCGCATGCCCCAGTTCTGCGAGAAGAACCGTTTTGAGTAGAGGAAGCTGATAATGATCCTCCCTCGTCACGTAGGACAATTTCTGAAGCCCGCCTTGATAATCACCTGCAAAATATGATGCATATGCGAGCCATAAGAATGGTCCCGTTTCCTTATATTCGGTCTCGTTGAGCCCTTGCCGTAACAAATTGGTACCCTCCTCCAGCCGACCGATGGCGACGAGTGCTGCACCGAACCGGATTTTCAGATGGGGATCATGGAAGTCGTCGATCAATTCGCACGCAACATCGGCGAATACCCCAAAATTCTTCGCATCAATGGATGCGTACATTTCAGCCAATCGCGATGAAAAACTATTTGGCGCGAGTAACATCGACTGCGTGGCGGCTTGTTGCAGCAGGTTTTGATAGGGTTTCGGATCATCGCCGAAGGATGCGGCCCGCCTGGCCAACCTGAAATATACCTGCACGAGCAACCCCCAGGCGTCGGCGTTTGTAGGTTGGTCTCTGACGAGTTTTTCCAGACAGGAGCGCGTCGAAGGTCCAAAGTCAGAGTGATAGACAAGTGAAATTCGTTCGGCACGTGTAACGCATTGCACCGGGTTACCAACTGCGGCACTGATCTTCGACAGTGCTCCGTTCAGTCCCAGAACTTGAACAGCCAAACGTTTGGCAATGAGACTCGTGTCCAACCGCTCCAACGGCCCTAGATCGTCGCGATCAGCCCATAAGATTTCATGAGTATCAACGTCGACTATTTTCCAGAGTAGAAAAACGCTTTCATCTACCTCGAGTAACGAACTCCCAAGCGAGAAGCTCGGATTGTGCGTATGCGTTAACTGGTTTGGCTGGACCCTTGAAGATGACGCATCAATGATATTTGCACCACCATAATTGGCCATTTGCCCTGAAATGAGAGCGGGGAACTCTGTGGAGAACGCGTTAAGCCGTTTGCCATTCTCGCGATACTCCATTTCCTGAACGAACAGTGTCGGGGCAGCTGAAGGCTGCTCGGGAGAAATCAGGCCATATGCCATCACCAATATAACGAGCAGTACCAAGGCGCAGCAGAGGGGCCAGCCTATTTGCAGCGTCTTCCGAAATTCAACTCCAGCCGGATCGCTCCGCTCATAGGCGGGATTCCTGTTGAAATCAGGAATGTAAGCTCCCCGGGGAAGAGTTATCACGATCGCATTTGCGGGTTTGGGGGAGCTGTTGTAGCGCTCAAGTAGCAGTCGCAGCCGCGTTCCCGCCGTCCGCACAACAGAATCATTGATAATTGCTGCCGAAGGCGATCTGTCAAACACGTCCGTGGCAATGACATAGGACTTGATACCATTTGCGCGACCTTCGATCGTCTCCACCACGATGTAACGGAGAAAACTCTGCATCCGCGGAGAATTTCGGAAAGTGTCCGAAGTGCAGATGTTGGAGAGCGTGTGAAGTATCGCCTCTTTTTCACGTTCCGCCGAAAGCACTCTGCCGGTGTCTGGTTTGCTTGTCTGCGGTTCCGCCAAGGCGACGATCATTTCTGCTGTCCTGGTACATCTCATTAAAAAAGCCCGCAGTCGTCGCTGCGGGCAGATTTAGACAGCTTATGGCGGAGCCGTCTGGTACGTTGACGCATTCTTCAGGCGCCAACTTCGAGACGTTAGATAAGGAGTTGCAGCGAATATAAAGGCGTGAAACCGCATGGAACGGTGTTACGCGGAGCATTGATCGACCGCGACCGGCAAATATCCATCGCTTACTCGCCCTCGCCCGTTGACAGGAAAATGAAATTCGCGGAACGCGTCCATGTATCGGTCTGGATCGACCACGATGTCCATGCCTTTGCAGTACGACAGTGTTGAGCATCGGTCTGTAACCCCCAAGGCCGCCTGATCGCCGATGCCGCGGAGCCTTTTTTGCCGGATCAATGACGAAGCCATACCGGGCAGGAAATTTCGCGTAGCGCCTTTGCCGCGGTCTTTACGGCCCGAAAATCAGCCAGCCTTATCCAGTCTAAAGGAAAGCAGCACGAACCAGCAGGTAGCTGGTCGGTGGAGAAGCGGACAATTTGGTGAATTGCGGTTCTCAGGCCACCCATAGGCCAATGTAAAACTTCGCGTTTTTCGCTGTGTTTTTTCCCTAGCTCCATGGACATAGTGCCCCACCAACGAAAACGGAAAATAGCTGCGGTTCGAAAGGCGTTGGAAGGATAGCCGACCTTCCAATCGTGTTTTTATCTCGACACAATATTAGGGGTTGCGCAAATTCCAGCTGCCGCCTAGTACAATCTTTGCGTGAAACGAGGAGTGTGCAGATTGTTTAGCCTCGGTCGTCAATACCAGCATCTTAATCATGCCGGGGGCTGCGCGTGTCATAGTTCAGACGCACAGCAGCTTTTCGCAAGGATCGGCAAAGAAATGTCGCGCCGCTCGGTTCTAAAAGGCATCGCGGCAACGCTCGCCGTCCCTGCGCTTGGAATCGCGAGCCCAGCATTCGCACAAAAAGCGGAAAAGCCGATTGTGCTCCGGAACGTCAGTATTTTCGATGGGATAAACTCCAGGCTGATCACAGGCCGAAGCGTTCTCGTGGAGGGCAAGTTCACTAAAGCCCTCGTCGCATCGGCCGACGACGTTGCCGATGCAGACGTTATTGAGTGCGGTGGGCGGACCCTGATGCCAGGCATGATCGATGCGCATTGGCATTCGCTCCTTGCGGGCATTTCGCAAGTAACAGCGATGACTGCTGATATTCCCTACGTTCATCTGGTTGCCGCACAGGAAGCCGAACGGACGGTATTGCGCGGCTTTACAACCGTCAGAGATGTCGGTGGGCCCTCATTTTCGCTCAAACGGGCCATAGATGAGGGGCGCGTCGCAGGGCCGAGAATATACCCTTCCGGTGCGATGATTTCGCAGACATCAGGGCATGGCGACTTTCGTATGCGTAATGATCTGCCGCGTACATCACAAAGCACCCTTAGCATTGCGGAGCAGGCCGGGATTTCGGCGATCGCCGATGGAGAAGCGGAAGTTCTCCGCCGCGTGCGCGAGCAACTCATGCTTGGTGCGAGCCAGATCAAGATCATGGGCGGTGGCGGCGTTGCCTCGAGTTACGATCCGGTCGATGCTCTTCAATATTCAGAGGCAGAAATGAAAGCTGCCGTATCTGCTGCGGCAGATTGGGGAACATACGTATGTATCCACGCTTACACGTCGGCGGCGATACAAAGAGCGATTTCCTGCGGCGTCAAATCAATTGAGCACGGTCAGCTTGCCGACGATAAAACGGTCAGGCTCATGGCTGATACTGGCGTTTGGTGGAGCATCCAGCCTTTTCTCGCTGATGAAGACGCGAATACCTATCCTTTGCCAGAGCAGCGAGCGCAGCAGCAAAGCATTGCCGAGGGCACGGCCCGCGCTGTGGAACTCGGACGCAAGTACGGAGTAAAAATGGCGCTCGGCACAGACATCCTGTTCAATCCAAAGGGAACTGCGACACAAGGTCGACAACTCGCCAAATTCGCTCGATGGTATGACAATGTCGATGTGCTACGCCTGCTGACAAGTGGGAACGCGGAACTCGCAGGCCTCTCGGGACCACGCAACCCCTATCCGGCAAAGCTCGGGCGCATTGAAGCCGGTGCTTATGCGGACCTTCTGCTGATAGATGGCAATCCGCTTGAGGACATCTCGCTGATCGCTGATCCCGATCGCACGATGAAACTCATCATCAAGGATGGCCGGATCCATAAAAACACGATTTCAGCCTGAGCGAGGAAAAAATTGAAGCGGTTTTCTCTTTTCATTGCGCTGTCTCTTTGCGGGATGCCGGTTGCACATGCGGCTGACACAACTCGTGACCTGCCGTCCGAACCCGTTCCAGAAGGGACCTCTCGTCCAGGCTGGGCGTTTCAGGTAACGCCTTACCTGTGGGCGGCAGGCCTTGATGGCAGCCTGTCACCTTTTAGGCGCGGTCCAACGATAGACGTGGACAAATCCTTTTCCGATGTGATGGACGACCTCAACTTCGGCGGGTTTGTGAACCTGTGGGGGCGTTACGACCGTTTTATCTTCTCAGGCGACATCATGTATGTCGACACCACTGATAGTCATGCCACAGGGCCGCTCTCCGCCTTCCAGATTCCAGGATTGGGTGTCACGATACCGCCTGGGGCTACAATTGACGGGAAGGTTGACACAAGACAGTTCATGGCGACGCTGCAGGGCGGATACCGGGTTATCGACACATCGCAGTTCACACTGGATGCTCTTGCAGGAGCACGTTTCTGGCATATTTCGAATGACGTCACGGTCACCGCAAGTCATTTCGCCATCGGAAGCCAAACGGCCACGCACGATGAGAGCTTTGGATGGGTCGACCCGGTGGTTGGTCTGCGAGCGTTCCTTCCACTGACTGAGAAGCTCTCCGTTCAGGCCCAAGCCGATGTCGGCGGCTTTGGAGCAGGATCCGACATCACCTGGTCAGTGCTTGCTACTGCCAACTATCTGGTTACGGATAACCTCTCGGTATCTGCCGGCTACAAGGCGTTGAAAGTCGATTATGATCGCGACGGTCATGTCTACGATACGATGTTGAGTGGACCTGTCCTTGGGATGACGTGGCGATTCTGATTGGCTTCACTGAAAGTAGCCCTCAGACAGTTGTGGCTACACATTCGTGTCTCGAACGGATACGAACTCGCGACCTGCGCCTAGCCGGCGAGATAGCGACGCATGCAATAGAGCAGCGTTGCCCGTGCTTCATTCTCACGAATGTCGATCACACGCCCGAAGAAGATGCGGTGCGTCGCCTCGTCGACAGTATTGGATAACTCGCATTCGAAGCTGACGGAGGAGTTGGCAAGGATCGGCGCGCCCGTAAGCCCATCCCTCCAATCGCCGAGCGCAAATCGATCTTCTGCCGGCGTCTTTCCACCAAAGCGTTCGGATATGTCCTCCTGACCTGGCATCAACGTGTTAACGCAGAAATGGCGCGTGTTCTCGAAGGCATGAAAACACGAGCTCGCACGATTGACGCAGACGAGAAGTGTTGGCGGCGTATCGCTGACACTGCAAACCGCCGAGGCCGTGAAGCCATAACGCTTGCCGCCTGATCTGGTGGTGACGACGTTGACCGCAGAGCCGAGGCGCGACATGCCATTTCGAAACGCGGCTTTGTCCACAATTTCGAAGCGGTGGTTCACCATGTTCATGTCGGCCTCCTGCTGCTGCGCCAACGCTTAGACCAACAGTTCTTTACGGACAATTTCCGCACCGGCGGCGAGGGCATTCAGCTTGCCTCTGGCTACGCGACGAGACAGGGGTGCCATGCCGCAGTTGGTGCAAGGGTAGAGCTTGTCAGCATCTACGAACTGAAGTGCTTTTCGCAGAGTATCGGCGACTTCCTCCGGGGTCTCAACGGTATTGGTTGCCACGTCAATGGCGCCCACCATCACCTTCTTGCCTCGAAGGAGCTCAATGAGATCTATCGGCACATGAGAGTTGTGGCATTCCAGCGAGATCAGATCGATGCTGGATTTTTGCAGTTTGGGGAAGGATTCCTCGTATTGACGCCACTCCGACCCCAGGGTCTTTTTCCAATCTGTATTGGCCTTGATGCCGTAGCCATAGCAAATATGGACGGCAGTTTCGCATTTGAGCCCTTCGATTGCCTTTTCCAGGGTAGCGACCCCCCAATCATTCACGTCATCAAAGAAGACGTTAAAGGCGGGCTCGTCGAACTGAATGATATCGACCCCGGCAGCCTCCAGTTCCCTCGCTTCCTCGTTGAGGATTTTGGCGAATTCCCAGGCCAGCTTTTCACGGCTTTTATAGTGGCTGTCAAAGAGTGTATCGATCATCGTCATCGGACCGGGCAGAGCCCATTTGATCGGCTGGCTGGTCTGCTGACGCAGGAACTTCGCGTCTTCGACAAAAACCGCCTTTTTGCGAGAGACGGCACCGACGACTGTCGGGACACTCGCATCATAACGATCCCGAATTCTGACCGTCTCGCGCTTCTCGAAGTCAACGCCTTCGAGGTTCTCGATGAACGTCGTGACGAAATGCTGGCGTGTTTGCTCGCCATCGCTGACAATATCGATACCTGCCTGCCGTTGATCATCGAGAGACAAACGCAGAGCGTCCTGCTTGCCGCTGATCAATTCCTCGTCCTGCAGTTTCCAGGGCGACCACAATTTCTCAGGTTCTGCAAGCCACGAGGGCTTGGGCAAGCTGCCGGCGGTTGACGTGGGCAACAGTGTTTTCATGATAGGCAACCTTGTGTGTTTGGCTCGTCAGTGAACGTGATTGGCAGACCATTGCTCAAGAACGGTCTTGTACGGTTTGATGAAATGCTCTTCAGCAAACCTTCCCTGCTCGACAGCCAGCCGGCTGCGTTCCTCGCGATCGTAGACGATGCGCGTCAGGGAATAATCCTGGTGCCGGAGATTAGGCTGAAAGCAGGCCCCTGCCGCAGAATTGGCGTTGTAAATCTCCGGCCGGTAGATTTTCTGGAAAGTCTCCATCGTGCTGATGGTGCTGATAAGCTCAAGATTGGTGTAGTCATCGAGCAGGTCACCGAGAAAATAAAAGGCAAAAGGTGCTACGCTGTTCGGCGGCATGAAAAATCGAACCTGCAACCCCATTTTCTGAAAGTAGCGATCGGTCGAAGACAATTCATCCTGCTGGTATTCAATACCTAATACAGGATGCTGATTACCGGTTCGACGATATGTCCTGCTGCTGGAGGCACTCAGGCAAATGACTGGCGGTTTGTGAAAATGCTCTTTGTAAGCCTGTGAGTTCAGGAAACATTTGAACAGGTTTCCATGCAGATCGCCGAAATCCTCTGGCGTACCGAAGGCGGGGCGATCCTTGTTGTAAGCCGGCAGCACGACGCTGAAGTCGTAATCCCGGACGTAAGAGGAAAAGTTGTTTCCTACGATGCCTTCGATGCGCTCGCCGGTCTTTTGATCAACGATATTCGTTTTCAGGATTTCAATCAGGGGAAAGGCATCATTATTGCCCTGCGAACCGACATTCATCTCAACCGAAATGATTTCGAGTTCGACAGAATAACGATTACCTTCGGGGTTATCCCAGTGCGCCAGAGCGTTGAAACGATTGTCAATCATCCTCAAGGCGTTGCGGAGGTTCTCCGCGCGGTTCTCGCCTCTGGCGAGATTGGCAAAATTCGTCGTGACGCGCGTATTTTCTGACGGGCGATAACCCTCATCAAAAGAGATCTTCTTTATATTGAAGCTAAAATCTTTGGTCATCACGATCGAACGCCCTAAATCCCCCGATGAACCCTGATTTCATTGACGTAAGTTTCAGGACGCACCGGATGTTATTTTCAATAGCCTCAGTCGACAGCTTTTAATCTGTCCCGACCCGAGAGCGATGTGCGTTTTGTGCCTGAGAGATCGATCGAATAAAAATGGTATTATCTCACGGAAGTATGAGCCCTGTTCATGATTTGGTACGAGAGACGGTCGGTCCGAAGGTTTGGGAATGCCCCAGTCTTCCGAGACCCTTAGGACGGGACGAATGCATATCTCGGCCGAGGTGATGACCTTCACTTCCACGAAACCGATGGTGGACGCCTTGACCACTCCAGCGACATACGACATTGGTTTGTCATCGTGGTTCTGCGGGCGAAAGTCCGGAGCTAAGAGGGAATTCGGTCAGGGCTTTGCTGCCTGAAGCCGAAGCTGCCCCCGCAACTGTAAACGGCGAGCGAAAGTCCATCCATGTCACTGAGGCAAGCCTCGGGAAGACGGACCAAAGCGACGACCCGTAAGCCAGGAGACCTGCCGCGATAGATAACGTCCACGGGCGGGGTGTCCCGGAGTGCCGCTTTCGCGACAGGCATTCCCGTGCCGTCGTCTTGCGTCATGTTCCTGCCCTGCCAAAAGCTGATGGTAGTGCCGATGACAGAAATCCCGACGATAGAAAAGCCTGCTCAGCGCGGCGCAATAACCAGTCTTATCGACATCGTCTTTCCAGGAGATACAAATCACCACGGTACGCTCTTCGGAGGAACCGGTCTCGCACTCATGGATCGTGTTGCCTTCATTGCGGCGACCCGGTTCGGGCGGGCACCTTTCGTGACCGCCTCTTGCGAGCGCATTGATTTCCGGCAGCCGGCGCGCATCGGGCACATCGTCGAATTCACGGCCAGACCAGTCAGGGCCGGCCGGCGCTCTCTGACGGTTGAGGTCGAAATGGTGGCGGAAACCATTGTCGGTCGTCAGCGGCACACCTGCACGAAGGGCATCTTTCATATGGTTGCCGTTCCAGAGGGCGAAAATGCATCGAGCTACGCCTTGCCCGTACTCGCTCCCGAAGAGACCAGGGAAGCCACGGAAACAGTGGCCATGGTGGAGATCGTATTTCCAGATCAGGCCAACAGTGTCGGCCGGATGTTCGGGGGCGAAGCGATCGCCTACATGACCAAGGCGGCATTCGTTGCAGCGTCGCGCTACTCCGGCAAGCTTGTGGTACTGGCCTCATCCGAGCGCATCGACTTTGCAAGATCAATCGAGATCGGTGAGATTGTCGAGGCGGTGGCGCACGTCACGCGTGTTGGCCGCAGCTCCATGTCCATCGAAACAAAACTCTGGTCCGAAAACCTGCTGACCGGCGAGAGACATATTACCGCCACCGGACATTTCACGATGGTCGCGGTCGACACGGACCATCGGCTGGTTCCTGTCCGCGATAGCGCTCCTGCACACCCGGCTCCTTACCAAGGGCGGGCATAACATGCTGGACAGACAACATCTATCGATCCTGCGTGAAGTAGACCGCTTGGGCAGCCTGACAGCAGCGGCGGAGCGGCTGAACGTCTCCCAGTCTGCTCTTAGCCACACGATCCGCAAGCTGGAAGAACGCTATGGCGTGCCGATGTGGGAGAAGGACGGCCGTAACCTCCGTCTCACCGAGGCCGGCCGCTACATCGTGACATTGGCCCAGCGCGTTCTCCCACAGATCGAAAGGGCCGAAGATGTCCTGTCAGATTATCGCCACGGCCAGCGCGGCTCGCTCAAGATCGGCATGGAGTGCCATCCTTGCCATCAATGGTTGATGGGTGTCACAAAGCCCTATCTTATGGAATGGCCAGATGTGGGCCTGGAACTGACGACCTCATTTGCCTTCGGCGGCGTGACAGCTCTCACGGGATACGAAATCGACATCCTGATCACCCCGGATCCGATCGAGACACCTGGCATCCATTATTTGCCGGTGTTTGACTACGAGTTGGTGCTTGCCGTGCCAATCGATCATCCGCTGGCATTGAAAGACCACGCAGAACCCATGGACCTGCTGGATGAGACACTGTTCACCTATCCGGTGCCGCCGGAGCGGCTGGACGTCTTCACACAGTTCCTGGTACCCGCGAACTGCCGTCCTCGCCACCATCGCAATGTCGAGACAACGGAGATGATGCTTCAACTCGTCGCGGCAGGGCGCGGGGTCAGCGCCGTTCCCGACTGGCTGGTACGCCGGGAAGCGGCAGCGCTCGGCGTCCGCCCCATCCACATTGGTCCGGACGGCATACGGAAAAGCATCCACCTCGGACTAAGAGAGGGCGACGACGCTGTGGATTTCATAGCCGGGTTTGTTGAGACGTCACGGCAAAGATGAGCGTCGCGATCGCAGCGGCGATTAGACCCTTGATGTGACAAAACCTATGTGGCCGGCATGGCTTTCTGCCGAGCATATCCCAGAAAACAGCCGACCAGTGCTCCGTAGAAAAGAAGCGCCAATTACAAGAGCAGCAGTGAAACGATGAGCGCAGGCATCAACCGCGCAGATTGCCTCTGGCCACCGAGCAGACGCTTGTAGTTCATCAGTCACGCGCCAAGGCTTCGATCGGGTCCAGCTTTGCCGCATTGCGGGCGGGAAGGAAGCCGAAGACGATTCCGATCAGGGTTGAGCAGGCGAAGGCCACCATAATGGAGCCTGAAGAGAAGATCATTTTGAAGTCGGGGCTCAGCAAATTGAAAAGAGCGCTGATCCCGAGGGCGAGCATCACTCCCATGAAGCCGCCGACAAGGCAGACCATGACGGCCTCGATCAGGAACTGGGAAAGGATGTCGCTGCGGCGCGCGCCGACAGCCACACGAACGCCGATCTCCTTGGTGCGTTCGGTCACGGATACCAGCATGATATTCATCACGCCGATGCCGCCGACAATCAGCGAGATCACGGCAACTGACGAAATCAGCAGCGTCAGGGTTTGCGTGGTGGTCTCGATAGTCTCGCGAATGGTCGCCGAGTTGGTGAGGAAGAAGTCTTTCGCGCCATGCCGACGCTCGATAAGGCGGGAAACTGCGGCCTCGACATTACCCGGATCGACATCGTCTCTGATACGGACCGTTATGCCGTCGACGTTCGGACGACCCAGCATGCGGCCCATGACGGTTGTGTAGGGCGCATAAACGGTCAACGTATCAACCGCCGGGCCGAAGGAATTTTCCCGTTTCGTCACACCCACGACCCTCGCCGGCATTGTGCCCAGAAGGATGACCTGCCCCACCGGGTTAACCCGGTCTGGAAACAGGTCTCGCGCGGCATTTGCATCGATCACCACATTCTGGCTGTAGGCGATAACATCCTGGGCGTCGAACAGTTGTCCATGCGCCAGCTCAAGGCCCCGTACACGAAAGAAGTCCGCGCCAACTCCGGTGACTGACGCATTGACGGCCACGGCGGCGCGCTTGACAGTTACGCTCGTCGTGACGGTTGGTGTCACGCTGTCGACATAGGGCTGGTTCACCAGCGCTTCTGCATCGGCGGGAACCAGCGTCCGTATCTTGCCCGCTTCCAGATCGCCGAAGCCTTTACCGGCCCGCACCTCGATCGTGTTGGTGCCGAGCGAACTGATACTGCTCAGGATTTGTTGCTGCGAGCCGGCTCCCAGTGCCGAAATAGCCGCCACCGAGGCGATACCGATGATGATGCCGAGCATGGTCAAAAGCGAGCGCATCTTGTGCGCCCAGATTGCCGCGCCCGCCATACGAAAGGCCTCAGTCATCCGGTCAATTGCACCACGCCAGCCAGCGCCCGGCGCGTGCTCGCGGATGGGACGGGCCGTCGCGGCGGATTTGGATATATTGCGCTCGTCGGAAATGATAACGCCGTCGCTGATCTCGACAACCCGATCCGCGTGTTCGGCGATCTTCTTGTCGTGAGTGACGAGGATGATGGTATGCCCTTCGGCATGAAGCTCGCGCAGGATCTTCATGACTTCGGCGCCACTGTGCGTATCCAGCGCTCCGGTTGGTTCGTCGGCCAGAATTATCTCGCCGCCATTCATCAGGGCGCGGGCGATCGACACCCGCTGCTGCTGGCCGCCCGAAAGCTTGCCCGGGATATTGCCCGTCCGCTCGGCAAGGCCCAGTCGGGTCAACAAGGAGATCGCTCGCTTGTGCCGGTCGGATCGGCTGCGTCCGGCATAGATGGCCGGCACCTCGACGTTGCTGGCCGCGCTGAGATCGCCAAGCAGATGATAACGCTGGAAGATGAAACCAAAACGCTCACGGCGTAGCGCCGCCAGTTCGTCCACGGACATCTTCGAGGTCTCGCGTCCTTCGATCCAGTAGCTGCCGTCCGTCGGACGATCGAGGCAGCCAAGGATGTTCATCAGCGTCGACTTGCCGGAGCCCGAGGCGCCGATGATAGCCATCATCTCGCCGGCCTCGATGTCGAGGTCGACGTCTTTCAGCACCCGCACCATCTCGTCGCCTGCGGGGAAAGCGCGGGATACCCCACGTACTCGGATCAATGGTTCCGTCATAACGCGCCCTACCGCTTCGCCGCGGCCAGTTGAGCCTGGCCATCCGTGCGTTCGTCCGTGGATGCTCCAAGGACGATGGTGTCGCCTGCCTGAAGACCGCTAAGGATCTGGATGTCCGCGCCGTTATCGATACCGACCTGGACCTGCCGGATCTGGACCTCGCCCTTCGCGTCCAGTACGCGCACACGCGCCGTATCGCCGGCCCGGGGCGCTCCTTCCACTGCACTGAGCGGAACCAGCACGGCGCCGCTGACGCGGCTCAAGACAATGGACACCTGCGCCGTCATGGAGGGCCGCAGGACCCCGTCCGCATTCGCCACGTCGATCAGCCCGGTGTAATAGACCGCGCCGTTGGTTGAGCCAATCCGGCTCGCGGCGGCGTTGCTCTCGTTGGCGATGGAGGCCGGGGCCGGTTCCACCTGTCGCAACTCCCCATCGAAACGACGCTTCGGATCGCCAAGAATGCTGAACCAGACCGGCAGGCCCCGCCGCACACGCACGACGTCAGCCTCGGAGATATCCGCGCGCACCGTCATTGTGTCCAATCGCGCGATCATGACGATGGTCGGCGCGGTCTGCAGGGCATTCACGGTTTGGCCCTCGTCGGTGACGATCGCGACCACCGTGCCGGCGATTGGGGCAGTGATGCGCGTATAGTCCAGTTCTATACCAGCAGACTCCAGCGCGACCTGCGCTTGGGAGACCTGAGCGTCCAGCGATTGAACCTCAGCCCGCGCGGTGTCTCGCATCGCAACCGCAGCGTCATACTGGGCGCGCGGCGTGGAACCACCTGCCAGCAGGTCACGCTCGCGCTCGAAATCCTTCTCGGCTTTCACCAGACCGGCGCTGCGCGCGGCGTGAACGGCGCGGATGTTAGCCAAAGCGGCCTCGCGGTCCCGCAAGGTGTTGCGCCGGGTCTGGGAATCGATCTCGGCCACCAATTGGCCAGCCTCGACGATGTCACCGATCTTGACAGCCAGATGCTCGATGCGACCCGAGGCCTGAGCGCCGACACGCACCAGCTCGAGCGGTTCGAGAACCCCGGTCGCCAGCACCACCTCTTCAATGTCACCCGTTCGCGCCTGCGCCGTCACCAGTTCAAGCTTTGCCGGCGGACGCAGAAACAGCAGCCAGACGCCCAGCAGACCGACAAGGGTTGCCGCCCCCAGGATCAAACGCTTGCGGGTAATGTGTGGTGTCATTTAGTCGTGGCCCATGCTATTGAAATTTGCGGGCTTTCTCTGTCACGAGAGTTACCTGAAAATTACGGAGGGTCGTCGTCGCGCCTGATCCGTTTGGCAAGCACTGTAAAATCAACCGATCGGCAAAGAGTGTTTGCGATGTGGATGGCGTGCCAGAGACTGCCCGCCAGGCATCAAGTGATCGCGGCCGTGCTCAGCCAACGTCGACGGATGAAAACGCCTTGACCTGTTGCGCAGGCGACGGACCTACCGCTGCTGGAAAACGCGCTTCTCGCGCCAGCGTACGGCAAATGTGCTGCCCTTGCCTGGAGCGGACGAAAGCTCAACGTAGCCGCCGTGACGGGTGACGATCTCGTTGACCATGCTGAGCCCCAGGCCCGCACCTGAGCCGTGAGGGCTGACCCGGTAGAACGGTTCGAATATGCGCGACTGCTTGTCGCCGGCAATTCCGCAGCCCTGATCGGCGACAGTCACGCTGCCGTCAGCCTCAATACTGACCGATATCTGTCCTTCGCCACCTCCGTACTGAACTGCATTACGAACCAGATTGACGAATGCACGCTCCAGAGCTTCAGCATCGCCGGGAACGAACAGGTTTTCCGCATCGCTATCGAACGAAATCTCGTAACCTTCGGCAATCGCCAGTGGAGCAAGGTCGGCAACCACCTTAGACACAACGCTGTTGAGATCGACAGGTGCATTCTGCTGGGGCTTCTGCCGGTACTTCTCGGTGTCGAGAAGCTGGTTTGCGATCGCTGTAAGTCGCTTGATGGCCGTCTGCAGGTGTGTTTTATCCGCACCTGGTGAAAGCGTATCGATTCTCACCTGCAGGACAGCAATCGGCGTTCGAAGTTCATGGGCCGCGTTGACGAAGAAGCGCTCTGTCGCCTCGAAGCCGCTATCGAGACGACGCAGCGCCCTGTTGATGTCGCGCACCAGACGAAGCACCTCAGTGGGCAAGCCCCGCTCTTCCACCAGGGCGCCACGTGTGTCGAGATCGATCCTGTCGAGACGCCTGGTCAGGTCGCTGAAGGACCGCAAAGCCCAGCGTGTGACAAACGGGACGCCAATCAGGGAAATGGCGACGAGGATCAGCGCCGGCACACCGATGGCAAGGTTCCCCAACAGCACGGTCACACCATATTGGGACATCGAAACACCGCCGGCAAAAATCGTTGCCTCACCGGCCTCTGTGTCGAAACGCTCCATGCGCGCGACACTCAGCGGATCGTTCAGGTCACCATGGAGCTCGACACTTCTGAACGCCCGCAGGAATGGCATGTTGTCGGCAATTTTCCCGGGAGGCGCGCCGTGTGCAAGGACAATATCTTTTCCAAGGTCTGCCACGAACCACAGGTCAGGCGCTTCCTCCATAATCTCTTTAAGCTCGGCCGTTGGAACCAGATGGGGCCGGCCATTCGGCTCGAGACGAACCGAGTCTGCGATTTCCTGAGACAGCCAGATGGACGTGATCGCCACATCGGGCTTGAGGCCAGAAAGGAGATAGAAAACCAGGCTGAGCGAGGCGATGACCGCGCAGAGCTGCAGAACGATAAAACCAAAAGTGAATCGCCAGCGAAGGGATGTGCTGGTCATCCTATTTCTGCTCATGAAGGTAGTAGCCTATGCCACGAATGTTCTTGATAACAATATCGGCCTCCGCTTCGCCAAGCTTTCGGCGCAGGCGAGACATATTGGATTCCAGCGAGTTCGACTGGATTTCATCGTCAAAGGAATAGACCTGCCCCTCAAGGGACGAGCGCAACACGGTACGACCGCGGTTTCTCAGAAGAGTTTCGATGATGAGCAGTTCCCTTCGGGTGAGCGCAAGCCTGATGCCGTTGACATGCACATCGCATGAAACCCGATCATAGGTGACGTTTCCTGCCGACAGGACGAATGGGCCGGCTGTCGGCACCCGCCTCAGCACAGCGCTCATTCTGGCAATCAACTCGGGAATTTCGAACGGCTTCGGCAAATAGTCATCGGCGCCGTCATTGAGGCCGGAAATTCGCTCGTCGGTCGACCTCAGAGCGGAGATGATGATCGATCGCGTATTTGAACCCGTGCGGTGCAAATCGGCGAGGAAGGTACTGCCATCGCCATCCGGCAGTTGCCGGTCGATAAGGACAATATCGTAATCCGCCATGGCGATTGCTTCCCGCGCCATCGCCAGATCTCCAACAGCGTCCAGCACGATGCCATGCTGCGAGAGGGCCGTCCTCAAGGCATCCGTCATCTCCGGATCGTCTTCGATAAGCAGAAGTTTCATAGTGGCCTGATCGTGCAAGTCCCGGACAGCTGTTCTCAAGAATTCTAACAGCAAACTTATATGTGTGGTTCAGATAAACTCGACTGCCATGACCGACTGGCCGCCAAGTCAATCGGCGGTCCAGATGTCCGGCACCGGGGAACCGAAACCTGCTGAGTATCCAGCCGGCTTTTAGTCCCCGTCGCCAAGGTCAGCCCCTTATCGGCAGCGGCCGTAGTTATCCCGATATCTGCAACCGTAATCGCGCCGGTCCCGATTTTCCCAGTGATCGCGACGGTTCCTGTCGTTTCGTTCACTGATGTTCCCGATGACAGCCCCTCCAGCACCTCCCGCGGCGGCTCCCACTGCAGCACCTTGCCACGTGCCGCTTGCCAGCCCGCCAATGATGGCGCCACTGGCCGCACCAATACCGGCGCCCTTTTCCGTCTGGCTGCAAGCCGTCAGCGTCAAACAAACGAATATGCCTGAAATGATCTTTTTCATGTCTGTCCTTTCGATCCATCGCCGCTACGGTCGCCCGTCGACCGTGGAGACGCACCAAGGTGCAGACATATGGCCACCGAAAATTACGTGGAAGTTACGCAGAACCGTCGGCGTCGACACCGGTCGAAAGTGCAAATTCGTGTAGGATGCGCGTCTTCACGATAAGTCATTCTCAGCTAATTCCGCCCGCCTCATCGATAGGCTCCGACGCCGCCGTGTCAATCACTGCGTTTGAGAATGGTGGGTCGAAATACTGGGGCAGACCCTTGCCGAGCTTCCCATATGGGGATTGACGGCGGTTCGGCGGCCCTGACCGGAAGGATAGTCCGGCCGCCGGCAGATGCTGCCTGTTTCTGCAGCCCTCAGATAGCTCCGTCGACGATAACCATCGGCCGGCCCTGGGAACAGGGCTCGATGCGGGCATCGATGCGATAGATATCGCGCAGCATATCCGAGGTTATCACCGCTTCGGTACTGCCACTCACCACCATTTCACCGCGGGCGATCACCATCGTATTCTCGCAATAACGCAGCGCATGGTTGAGGTCGTGCAGGGCGATCAACACGATCATACCGGTTTTCTGGGCAAGTTCGGTCACGAAGCCCAGAACCTCGATCTGCCGGTGAAGATCGAGCGCCGACGTCGGCTCGTCCATCAGCAGCACTTCCGGCTTGCGCGCCAGCGCCTGCGCCAGCGACACCAGCTGCCGCTGGCCGCCGGATAGCTCGCCGAGACCGCGAAAAGCAAGATCGTGGATTTTCAGCGCCTTGAGAATGGCATCGATCTCAAACAGCTCATCGTCCTGAACCCGCCAGCCACCGCCCTGTTTGGCGGAAAGAAGCACGGATTCATAGACGGTCAGCACGGCATTGGCGCCGGTATCCTGCGGCATGTAACAAATGGCGCGGTTGCCGCGCGCCGTATCGGAGAGCTCCACCAGACCGGGACCGGAGATCAGGCTGGCAATGCGCTTGAAAAGCGTGGATTTGCCGGCGCCGTTGGGGCCGATCACCGCCGTCACGCTGCCGCTTTCCAGCGTATCGATGCCGACCTTGGACAGAACCGTGGTGCGGCCATAGGCGGCACCGACATCCTTCAGTGCGAGCGCTACCATGCGCGTCTCCTGTTGCCGAAAATGAGCACGAAAAAGAACGGTACGCCGACCAGCGCCGTGATAACCCCGATCGGCAGAATGGCGCCGGGTATGAGGATCTTGCTGATGACCGAGGTGGTTGACAGAAGCAGCGCGCCGCAGATCACCGAGCCGGGCAGGAAAAAGCGCTGATCTTCACCGACGAGCATACGGGCGATATGCGGACCGACAAGCCCGACAAAACCGATGGTGCCGACGAAAGAAACCGGAATGGCCGCCAGAAGGCTGACCGTCAGCATGGTTTGCAACCGCAGCCGGCGCACATTGATGCCCATGCTGGCCGCCTTGTCATCGCCCAGCCTGAGTGCCGTTAGCGCCCAGGCGTTGCGCATGAACATCGGCACGGTGATGACGAGAATGGCCGCGGTCACATAGACTTTTTCCCAGGTTGCCTTCGTCAGGCTGCCCATGGTCCAGAAAACGACGGCGGCAAGCGCCTGTTCGGAGGCCAGATATTCCAGCAGCGAAAGCGCCGCATTGAAGGTGAAGACCAGCGCGATGCCGAGGAGCACGATGGTTTCGACCGTCACACCACGCAGCGTCGAGGCAAAATGGATGAACAGCGCCGCAACCATGGCCATGATGAAGGCGTTGATCGGCACCATATAATGCACGGCACCCGGAAAGATCGCCACGCCGCCAACGAGCGCCAGCGCCGCGCCAAAACTTGCAGCGGCAGAAATGCCGAGCGTGAAGGGGCTGGCGAGCGGGTTGGACAGGATGGTCTGCATCTGCGCGCCGGCAACCGACAGCGATGCACCAACGGTGACCGCCATCAGCGCAATCGGCATACGGATATCCCAGATCACCACTCGCAGCTGGTTAGCAGCAGCGGCCGGATCGGCAATGGTCGCCAGAACTTCGGAAATTGTATAGCGCGCCGGGCCGAGCGCCATATCCGCGGCCATGCTGAAACACAGGGCGATGAAAAGCCCGACAAGAATAACGATCCTGCGCGCGGCAAGGGCGCGATATTGATCGCGCCCACTGACGCCAACGGCGCTTTCATTCAGCGAACTCATTGGTTCAAACCTTTTTCGAGCGAGGCGAAATAGCCCGACTTGTAGGTAACGGGGAGGAACTTCCGGTAAAATTCCTCAGCGTTTTTTTCCGGATCGAGATCAGCGAAGAGGTCCGGATGGAACCACTTGGCAAATTGCTGGATCGGCAAGAACTCGTAAGGAGCGCCATAAAACTGGTGCCAGACGGCATGGACATTGCCCTGCTTGACCGCCTTCAGTTCCGGAAACGGCGTACGCGTCATCAGATTGGCCAGCCGCTCGCGCGAAAGCGCCGTGTCTGCGCCAAGTCCAAGGGGAACGAACTGGTTGATATCGGATTCCGCCGCCCAGTTCGAGCCGGTAACGATGACATGGTCAGGATCAGCGACGACCAGCTGCTCGGGATTGAGATCGCCGAAAGTCGTCTTGATGATGCCGTCGGCAATATTGTGACCACCGGCCAGATCAACCATCGCGCCGAAATTGGCGGATCCAAAGGTGCGGCAGCAATTGTTCTCGCCGGAAATGCCGGGCGAACGCTCGATAAAGACATTCGGGCGTTTAAGGTCCTTGACGCTGGCGACCCGGTCGGTCACGCGGGCGATTTCAGCACGGCGATAGGCGATGAATTCCCTGGCGCGCTCTTCCGCACCGAACAGTTTTCCAAGAATTTCGATCGAGGCTTCGCTGTTCTTATCGGGATCGATGCGGAAATCGAGATAAACGATCTTGATGCCGGCAGCGGCAGCCTTCTCTTCGAAACCACTCTCCTTGGCGGTTTTTTCCGTTTCCAGATTGAGGGTGATCACATCAGGAGAAAGGGTGATCGCCGTTTCCAGGCTGAAATCACCCTGCGGCAGATATCCGAAGCGCGGCAGTTTCTCGATCTGCGGAAAACGCTCGACATAGGCCGTGTAGCTGTCGGGGTCTTTCTTGAGCAGATCGTCACGCCAGCCGACGATGTTTTCGAAGGTCTTGTCGCCCTTCAGCGCCGCAATGACGTGGATCTGGCGGGCTTCGCCAACAATGACACGCTTGGCCGGCAGGTCCAGTTCGACCTTGCGGCCGGTGACATCGGTGATCTCGCCTGCATGGGCTGTCATGGCGAGAAGAGAGAAGGCCAGCACCGCAAGATGCCTCAGAGCATTGAGCCGCATGAGATGTCCTCATAGAGTTCCAAAAGAAAATGATGAAACCGCATCGCTGCGGTCTCATCCATCGAACGGACGGCGCTCCTCTTCACCGTCCCTGTCTTATTTCGCGTCCTTCAGTGACACGAAGTAGCCGGGCTTGTAGTCAAGCGGCAGGAAGCGGGCATGCAGTTCCTTGAAGGTCGCTTCGGGATCGAGATCCTTGAAGAGATCAGGATGCAGCCACTTGGCGATTTCCTGAATGGCCACAAACTGGTACGGGTTGTTGTAGAACTGGTGCCAGATGGCGTGGACGTTGCCGTCCTTCACCGCCTGCACGCCGGTAAAGGCCGGGCGCTTGGTAAGGTTTTCGAGCTTCCGATGCGCTTCCTTCACATCCGCGCCATAACCGACGCCGACCCAGTTGCCGCCGGGAACGTAGCCGTTCCAGTTACCGCCGGTGATGATGATCTGCTCCGGGTTGGAGGCGATGATCTGTTCCGGATTGACGGTGCCGAAGGTGCCGGGAATGATGTCCTTGGCCATGTTGATGCCGCCGGCAAGCTCGACCATCTTGCCGAAATTCTCGTTACCGAAGGACATGCAGCAATCGTCGGAGTAACCGCCGGCGCGCTCGACGAACACCACCGGCTTCTTCGGATTGGCCTTGGCGAGTGTATCGGTAACCTTGGCGATGGAGTCGGCACGGAGCTTGATGAAGTCCTCGGCGATCTTTTCCTTGCCCGTCAGCTTGCCCATCAGGCGCATGCTCGGCTCGGTATTTTCCATCGGCTTTTCACGGAAGTCGACATAAACAAGCGGAATACCAACCTTGGCGAGCTTCTCGATGTAGCCTGCCTCTTCGGTCGCCGTCTTGGCGTCGATATTCATCAGGATCACGTCCGGCTTCAGCGCAACGGCCTGCTCGACGTCGAAAGTGCCGTCCTTCATGCCGCCAAAGGTCGGCAGCTTGGCGATCTCAGGATATTTGGCAAGATAGGCGTCATAGGTTTCCGGATCGGCCTTGGCGAGGTCATCGCGCCAGCCGACGACGTGCTGGAAAGGATTTTCCTTGTCGAGCGCCGCGAGGAAATAAATCTGCCGGCCTTCACCGAGAATGACGTGCGAAACGGGAACATTGACTTCGACATCCCGGCCGGTCACATCCTTGACGGTGACCTTTTCGGCCAGTGCCGGCCAGGCGGCGGATACGAGAAGGCCAAGGGCAATTGCCGCAGATTTGGCTGAGATGCGCATCGGATATTGCTCTCCAGTGTTGACTGGCGGGGCTGTATTATTTTCTGACTGTACTAGTCAACATTTATGTTTTAGAGCCATTCTTAACTAACCGGCGCATGGGTTGAAGACCAATGATCGACACTATCCAGTATGGCAAGAACGACAGCCTGCGTGACGAAATCAAAGCCTATTGGTCCGGCCGCGCCGCAACCTTCGACCTTTCCCCCGGACATGAGATTTTTTCCGAAGATGAGCGAGAAGCGTGGCATGCCCTGCTTTTGAAGCATCTGGGACAGGGAGAAGGCCGCAAGGCGCTCGATCTCGCCAGCGGAACCGGCGTCATTTCGCACCTGATGGACGATCTTGGTTTTCAGGTCACGGGCATGGACTGGTCGGAAACCATGCTGGCGCTCGCGAGAGAAAAAGCGAAAAGCCGCGGGCGCAATATCCGCTTTTTTGTCGGCGATGCCGAAAACACCATGGAACCGGATGAAAGCGCCGATGTCATCATCACCCGCCATTTGGTCTGGACACTCGTGGACCCGCAGGCAAGCTTCGCCGAATGGTTCCGCGTGCTGAAACCGGGCGGGCGGCTGCTGATCGTCGACGGCGATTTCGTCAATGTCGGCTGGCGCGAAAAACTCGTCAAGAAACTGGCCGCGGGTCTGGAAAGCATCGGCCTCGTGAAACCGGAACAGCCGCACAAGCCGGCGGATCCGGGCAATACGTTCAACAGCATTCTTTCACGCGTCTATTTTTCCGGCGGTGCACGGGCGGACGATGTCGCAGCGCTGCTCCGCGCGACGGGCTTCGAACCCGTCGCGGTTGATCAGGAACTTCAGGCCATCCATCGCGCCCAGTCGAAGAACTTCAGCCTGCTGAAGGGCATCCTGCGTGGCCTGCAGCACCGTTATGCGGTCTGCGCCGTGAAGCCGGACATGTCCGCGAAAGACTGAGGGCAGTCAAAGAACTACAGTTTCTGGCCAAGTCCTTGGAAGTGATGGGTTTGGTAAATCCATATCATCCGCACGCCGTCACCCCGGACCTGATCCGGAGTCTAGTGCGATCAAGTCCTTGATCGCTAAAGACTCTTTCCCGGCGCAGACGCACCGGGGCTGGATGCCGGATCTAGTCCGGCATGACGGATGAGGGAAACTCGGCGCAGAAGCCTCATTTTTCCGCTTGCTCGAAGAGATCGTCCAGCCGGGGCTTGGCGCGACCGGGCACGTCGACTTCCCTGTAGCTCTGCGGCAGGGTCGCCTCGCCCACCTTGATCAGCATGACCATGCCCATGCCGTAATGCGGCGAGCATTTGATGCCGTAAAAGCCCGGTCTGTCGAAAGCAGTCTCGAATTCATCATTGATCCGGCTTTTGAAACCCTCGGCACCTTCGGGAAGCATGCCGTCGATGGTCGCGGCATTGTGGCTCTTGTGGGTCGGCACAAAGCGCACACGGTCGCCGGGGGCGATTTCCAGAAAATCGGGCTCGAACACCATTGGGCCTTTTTCGCCCCGGTTCAGCATTTTTACCTCGAAGGTTTCGGCCATGGCATGCAGGGGAAAGCCCGTAGCTAGCGCCAATGCAATTCCAGCCAGAGCATTACGCGGCCGCACGCCAAGGCGAAGCATCTTCAATTTCATCATCGTACCAATGCTTTCTTTGTCTGAGCGGCCATTCCATGGGCCGGCAGAAAACGAATATGAGAAAAGCCGCCCTCATCCGTGGTGACGACGGACTGCACCCCGAAAACATCGGCGATCGTTGCCGATGGGAGGACCTCGCGCGGCGGACCGGCCGCAATCATCTGCCCCCGATGCATGATGGCGACCCGGTCGCAGAACATGGCGGCGTGATTGAGATCATGCAGTGCCGCCACGACGGTCAGCCCCTGCCGGCGGACCAGATCGAGCAGGCCGATCTGGTGGCCGATATCGAGGTGATTGGTCGGCTCGTCCAGCAGCAGGATATGCGGCTGCTGCGCCAGCGCGCGGGCAATATGCAGGCGCTGGCGTTCGCCGCCGGAAAGGTGGTGCCAGCTTCGTTCTGCCTTGTCCGCCATATCGACATTGTCGAGCGCGGCGTCGACGATGGCGTCGTCATTGGCCGACCACGCGGATAGTGGGCCGAGATAGGGCGTGCGCCCAAGCTCCACCGCCTGTCGCGCCGTGATGCGCTCGGTGGTTTCGGCCTGCTGTTCCACAAATGCCAACCGGCGGGCAAGATCACGCCGTCCGAATGAGGCAAGCGCATCGTCACCAAGCGTGACGTGGCCGCGTCGCGGCTTACGGATGCCGGCCAGCATGGAAAGCAGCGTGCTTTTGCCGGAACCATTCGGGCCGATAATGCCCAGAAACTCTCCGGAACCGACATCGAGCGAAACGCCACGGACAATATCGACATTGCCGGCATGAAAATGCAGGTCGTGGGCGGATAATTTCATGACCGCCCCCTCTTCTGCCCGAGAATGAAGGCGAAGGCCGGCGCACCGACGAGCGCGGTAATCACGCCGATCGGCAGTACCTGACCGGGAATGACGATGCGCGAGAGAATATCGGCAACGATCATGAAAACAGCACCGGTCAGCGCCGTTACCGGCAGCAATAACCCGTGGCGAACGCCGACGAAGATGCGCGCCGCGTGCGGAATGACGAGACCGACAAAGCCGATGGAACCCACCAGCGACACCATCACCGCCGTCATGATCGCCGAAACCGAGATCAGTACCGCATAGGTCCGGCGCACCGGAATACCGAGCGAGGCGGCGGCCTGACCGCCGAAAGCGAAGGCATCCAGCGCCCGGGAATACCATAGACACACCGCAAGACCGGCGATGCTGACCGGCAGGGCCAACCAGACATCCGGCCAGCGCACCCCGGAAAGATTGCCGAGAAGCCAAAACATAATGCCGCGCGCCTGTTCGGCATTGGCGGATTTGGTGACGATGAACGAGGTCATGGCATTGAACAGCTGCGAGCCGGCCACCCCGGCCAGAATGATGGCGCTATTGCCGTGACCAGCCCGCACCGCCAGAAGGCTGACCAGCGAGAATGCAACGAAAGCGCCGATCAGCGCCCCCGCCGGCATGGTCAGGAACCCTGCCCCGAAACCCAGAAGCGCGACCGCGACCGCCCCGGTGGAGGCGCCTGCGGAAATGCCGAGAATATAGGGATCGGCCAGCGGGTTGCGCAAAAGCGATTGCAGCACCGCGCCGGCAAGCGCCAGAGAAGCACCGCAGCAGGCGGCGACAACGGCGCGGCTGAGGCGATAGCTCCAGACGATACCCTCATCCAGCGGCTCCAGCGGATAACCCGCATGGAAGACACGGTTGGCGATGGTTTTCGCCACCACATCGAGGGGAATGGCAGTCTCGCCGATGGCCGCTCCGGCCATCAGCGCGACGAGCAGCAGGGCGAGCGCGGCAAAAGCCAGACCCGCCCTGCCGAGATGGACGGAAAAACCGTTCACTTGGCGAGGCCGGCAGCCGAAATCGCCTCGGCCAGCGTTTCAATACCTTCGATCGTGCGGATGGTCGGGTTCATGGCCTGCGCATCCATATCGAACACATGACCTTCCTTAACGGCGGGCATGATGCTGGCGACGGGGTCGGTCGCAAGGAACTTGTGCTTGACGGCAACGTCATCGGCCGGGAAACGACGACGGTCCATCTTGCCGGCGACGATGACGGTCGGATTGGCCTTGGCGATGGTTTCCCAGCCAACGGTCGGCCATTCCTCATCGCTTTCGATGATATTGGTCAGCCCGAGTGCGGACATGATGTAACCGGGCGCGCCATGGCGGCCCGCCACGTAAGGGTCGATATCCAGTTCGGCGCTTGAGAACCAGAAGACGGCGGAAATCTTGCCATTCGCCAAAGCGATCTTGGCGCGAGCTGCTTCCTCCCGCTTCTTCAGGTCAGCGACAACCTCTTCGCCGCGGTCCTGCACGTTGAAGATTTTGGCAAGATCGCGGATCTCCTGATAGATCAGTTCCATGGTGAAACCGGTCTTGCGAACGCCGTCACCGCCGCCGGAATTATCCTTGCCGACGCAATCGGCCGGCGAGGTGTAAACGGGAATACCGAGTTCGGCAAATTGCGCCGGCGTGCCGACAACACCTTCAGGGCCGATCTGCCACTGAAACTGCGTCGTTACCAGGTCCGGCCTCTTGCCGACAACGGCTTCGAAACTCGGATCATTGTCGGCCAGACGCTCCACCTTGGCGTTGGCTTCCTCGTAACCCTTCAAAACCGGGCCGATCCACAGCGCCGTGCCCACCACCTTGTCGGCAACGCCGAGGAGATAAAGAACCTCGGTCGTGCTCTGGCCGACGGATACCGTGCGGGCCGGCGCCTGTTTGAAAGTGATGTCCTGACCGCAGCTGTTGATCGTCAGGGGATAGACCGTTTCGGCAGCATGGGCGGAAGCGGCGGGCAAAGCCGTAAGCGCAGCGGCCAGAAGGCCGGCATAGGCCGGCAGGCGTCCAGGATTAAACATGTGTTCTCCAGTCGAAATTAAATCGCTTGTTCCAGAGCCGCAGGCGTTAGAACGCGCAGCAACAGCGGGACGTCTTGTACGGAGAACAACGACGGGACGCAAACCAAATGTTATGAAATAACATTACAATTTCCTCCTCCGGGCTTCCCCGCCCGTAACGATGGTTCATATTTTGACGGCAGGTCTCCTGGCTCACGGATTTGCGCCGTTCATCTGCCTTCCCGCATTCCGGAGAATGCAGTGGCATGACGCCTTAAGGCGCCACGGGGGATGAGCGGCAATCCGCTTACAGTTGCGGGGGCAGCCACGGCATTGGGCGATCATCATCACCCGCACCATGTTCCCTATTAATCCCTTCGCCTTTCGGCTGCAGGAACCGTCGCTTTCTCACATAAGGGGCAAGAGCCGGAGCGTCAATCGCCAAAGCATGTCTCACAAGGGTATGGAAACGGTTCTGCGACAAAGACACGCACACAGCAGGAGCCCAACGTGGATAGCATGAAGTCGATGGGAAGCGAGGTGCTTCAACACAGGGATGGGCCTGCCAGAGCGAAAATCCCAGCCGAGCCGGCACCTTCCGGCTGCGGCGCATTTTTTGACATGGTCGTCAGTGTTTCAATCACCACCAGCCCGGATTGCGCCAGAAAATCGGTGAGAACACCGTCATCACGCAAGGCATCAAGCCGGACAAGCTGCCCGTCGAGATCGGCAAAATGCCGCCTTACCAGCGCGACTGCCTCCGCTTCCCCCTCCGCAACCAACGGGCCGATGATGTGGCCCCGCCCTGCCGTCCGCCGCAGCGCGAAGGCGGCCAGACGATCCGCCTCGAACAGGCCGTAGCCGGTGTTTTCCCGCAGGAGACGCTGCAGCACGCCCCGGCGTGAAACGCCGAAAGCCGCCCGGTCCAGATCTTCCACGGCGGAGAGATGATGTTCCGAAACTGGCTCGATCCTCTGTTTCTTGCCAAGCTGCGGCGCCTCGGTGGTGCAACGGGCCTTGCCGCGCAGAAGATGCACCCGTTCCGCATCCCCGGTAAAACCGAGCCCGGCAAATAGCCGCCGGGACACCTCCGTTGCATTTAGCCGCAAGGCGGCGGCAGGATATCTCGCGACAAGCTGCCGGACCAGCCAGGGTGCCACGCCCTGCCCCTGCAGGCGTGGGGAAACGATGACCATGCCTAACGTCGCAAAAGCCTGATCATAGGGAAAAAGCATGGCGGTCGCGACAACCCGGTCAATCTCGTCCAGCGCCGCAAGACCCACACCGCACTGGCGCAGGAAACACCATTCATTGGCATGATACCGCCATCCGACAGCCATGGAGAGGGCATGCAGATGATCCGCCTCCACATCGGCGATTTCCACGGTTCGCAACTCGAAACTATCGACCTTGAGCAGCTCCATAGCAAACGGCTCTCATTCCCTCCGGCGCGGAACCTCAGGGTCCCGGCAGCCCAGCCCACGACATCCGAAGATAACCGGCCCTTCCCGCAGGAATTTTCTGAAAGCACTGGAAGGACACAACAATCTACCGAAATCATCGGCATTTCAGCAGATAAACGCCGCCGGCCATTCTAAGCTGCTGCGGTGAATAATCCGGCCAGCGGCCAATGGAAACGACCAGCGGGGACGACCATGAACGCAATCGAAATCCTTGAGCGTCTCGTCGCCTTCCCGTCCGTTGTTGGAACCGCCAATGGCGATATTGCCGGATGGATTGCCGATTATCTGGAAGGCCATGGCGCGAAAGTCTCGCTGTTGCCCGGGCCGGAGGGCGACCGCGCCAATCTCTTCGCCACGTTCGGCCCGGCCGATCGGGCCGGTTATATCCTGTCCGGCCACATGGATGTGGTGCCTGCCGGAGAACCGGAATGGACCTCCAATCCCTTCACGCTGAGAACCGAAAATGACCGGCTCTACGGGCGCGGAACCACCGACATGAAAGGGTTTCTTGCCACTGTGCTCGCCGCGGCGCCGGCATTTTCGCGCATGACGCTTGAACGGCCGATACACATCGCCTTTTCCTATGACGAGGAGGCGGGCTGCCGTGGCGTTCCCCATCTCATCGCCAGACTGTCGGAACTGTGTGCCCCGCCGGCGGGCGCCATCATCGGCGAACCCAGCAATATGCGCGCCGTTCGCGCCCACAAGGGCAAGGCCGCAGCACGCATCACCCTGCACGGCCGGTCCGGCCATTCCTCACGGCCGGATCAGGGGATAAACGCCATTCATCTGATGACCGGCATCATGGCAAAAGCAGTCGAAACCGCCGATACGCTGACGCGGGGACCGTTCGAAGCAACCTTCGAGCCGCCCTACTCCTCCTTGCAGATCGGCACGGTCAAAGGCGGGCAGGCGATCAACATCATCCCCGATCATTGCGCAATCGAACTGGAAGCGCGGGCAATTTCGGGCGTCTCCCCGCTCGCCCTGCTGGAGCCGGTAAAAAGCGCTGTCGAAGAGATCGCCGCAACGGGCGTCGATATCGAATGGACGCCGATGAGCGCTTATCCGGCCCTGTCGCTTCCAGCTGATGCGCCGCTTGCTTTGCTTCTGGAGGAACTGACCGGCACCGCCAACCTCGCAGCCGTAAGCTACGGAACGGAGGCCGGGCTTTTCCAGGCGGCGGGCATAGATGCCATCATTTGCGGCCCGGGCGATATCGGCCGCGCCCACAAGCCGGACGAATTCATAACCGCGGGCGAACTTGCCGCCTGCCAGTCGATGCTGGAAACACTCGGCCGCCGCTGCGCCGCTTAATCGAATGACGGATATTAGATGACGTTTCTCTTCAATTCCGACGCAAAGCGCGGCGAAATCTTCCGGCAGGCTCTGGCCACCGACCTGCCGGACCTGCCATTTTCGATGGATGCCGCCACTGTCGATCCCGATGCGGTGCGTTATCTCATTACATGGACGGTGCCAGAGGATATCGCGCGTTACCGCAATCTCGAAATCCTGTTTTCGATCGGCGCAGGTGTCGACCAGTTTCACATCGATGCAATCCCGGAAACGGTGAAGGTCGTGCGCATGGTGGATGAAGGCATCATCCGCATGATGCAGGAATATGTCTGCATCGGCGTGCTTGCCCTTTACCGCAACCTGCCGGTCTATCTGGAACAGCAGCGCCAGCACCTATGGAAGGCCCTGCCGGGCCAGCGGCAGGCGGAGGAATGCCGGGTCGGTATTCTCGGCCTCGGCATGCTGGGTGTTGCGGCACTCGAACGGCTGAAACCTTTCGGTTTTCCGCTTGCCGGCTGGAGCCGTTCTCCGCGCCAGATCGATGGCGTCACCTGCCACCATGGCGATGAAGGGCTGAAAGCCATTCTTTCCACCAGCGATATCCTCGTCTGCCTGTTGCCGCTGACGGACGAGACCACCGGGCTTTTGAATGCCGGGCGCCTCGGCCTGCTGCCGGATGGCGCGGCTCTCGTCCACGCCGGGCGCGGCAGGCAGCTCGATCATGACGCACTCCTAGATGCACTCGACAGCGGCAGGCTTTCCGGCGCGGTGATCGACGTCACCGATCCCGAGCCACTGTCTGAGGGCCATCGTTTCTGGACTCATCCGAAAATTCTGCTGACGCCGCATATCGCCAGCGTCACCCAGCCCCACTCCGCCGCCCGCACCGTCGTCGACAATATCAAACGATACGAATCCGACCTCGAGCCGCTCGGCCTCGTTGACCGCAGCCGCGGATATTGATCATCCGCCTCTCTCAGAAAGGAAAATCCATGCCGCTTCTCAAGCCCATCGACACCAATCCCGATTTCGAGCCGAAGGCCTCCAAGGCGTTGCCGGAACGCCTGATTGCCGGCGATCCTTCATTCAAGACCTGGGCGCTGGACGAAGCCCGCGATGGAACCGTAAAGACCGGCATCTGGGAAGCGACCCCGGGCGAAAGCCGCTCCATTAAGGGCGAGACCTTCGAATTTTGCCATATTCTGGCCGGCGTCATCGAAATCACCCCTGATGGCGGCGAACCGCAGCGTTATACGGCTGGCGACAGCTTCGTCATGAAGCCCGGTTTCGTCGGCGTCTGGAAGACCATCGAAACAGTGCGCAAGATCTACGTCACCGTGAATGGATGATGTAAAACCCGCGTTTTTTTAAGGTCGCTCACGCTAGCGGCCAGAAACACACGACAGGCAGCGCGCCGCAAAAGATTGCGCTGTCTGTTGGCAACAAAACGGGATTTTCATTCATCGCCCGCGCCACAGTCGGTCGATTTCGCTTGGCGGCAGGGATTAGCTTTAAGGGCATATCCACAGAGGATTTCCCATGACGCTCAGCTTCGATCCAGACAGCCTGTCTTTGCCAATTGGCCATTTCATCGGCGACCGGCTGATCCCGGCTAAAGACGGCATCGACATGCATCGACCATCGGACGGCATGGGATATGCCGGCTGCCCGAAGGCGGATGCGACGCTGGTAGACGAGGCGGTGCAAACCGCCAAGGCGGCGCTGAAGAACAGCAACTGGGGCGGCGTTCGCCCGCGCGAGCGCACCAGGGTCTTGCAGCGCTGGGCCGACCTCATCGAAGCGGAAGCCGAGACCCTGGCGAAAATCGAGGCACTGTCCTCGACACGGCCGGTGGGCCAGCTGATTGCCGGCGACATCGCCGTCACCGCCGAGCAGATCCGTTTCTTCGCCGAATTCGCCGACAAGGAAGGCGGCGATCTGGTGCCGACCGACGACACCAGCCTCGGCATGATCATGACCGAACCCTATGGCGTTGTCGGCGCGATCACACCCTGGAATTTCCCCGTCTCCATGGCCGGCTGGAAGCTCGGCCCGGCGCTGGCGGCCGGTAATGCCGTGGTGCTGAAACCCTCGGAAATGACCCCCTTCTCCAGCATTTTCATGGCGCAGCTGGCGATCAAGGCAGGGCTGCCCGCCGGCCTAATCAATATCGTGCTGGGTGACGGGCCGGTGACCGGCAATGCCATCACCGGGCACCCTGATATCTCCAAGGTCAGTTTCACCGGCTCCACCGCTGCGGGCGCCGCCATCATGGCCAATATCGCCCGCACCGGCATCAAACCCATGACGCTGGAACTCGGCGGCAAGAGCCCGCAGTTGGTCTTTGCCGATGCCGACATCGAAAAGGCAGCGGCAGCGATTGCCGGCAATATTCTCTCCAATGCCGGGCAGGCCTGTGTTGCCGGCTCACGCATCATCGTCGAGGAAACTGCGGCAGATGCCCTTTCAACTGCCATCATCGCCCGCATGAAGGCGGTAAAGCCCGGCCCGACATGGGACGAGACGACACAATATTCGCCGATCATTTCCGAGATACAGCGCAAGCGTATCGATGGCATCGTGCAGGCAGCTGTCGCCCATGGTGGCGAGTGCCTGACGGGCGGCGCGATCATGGACGGCCCCGGTTATTTCTACCAGCCGACGCTGATCGCCAATGTCGACCAGACCTCGCCCGCCGTAACCGAGGAAATCTTCGGGCCGGTGCTGACGTTGCAAACCTTCCGAACGGAAGAAGAGGCTCTGGCGCTTTCCGATCATCCGACCTACGGTCTGGCGGCAGGCCTTTTCAGCCGGGATATTTCGCGTGTCATGCGCCTGTCGCGCGCCATTCAGGCGGGAACGATCTGGGTCAACCGTTATGGCCGCTCACGCGACCACATATTGCCGACCGGCGGTTACAAACGCTCCGGCATCGGCAAGGACCTCGGGCGGGAGGCCTATCTCGCCAACCGCAAGAGCAAAAGCGTCCTGATTGGACTGTAACAGGGGAAATCTTTTGAAAACGCATCGCATCGCACTTATTCCCGGAGACGGCATCGGCAAAAGCGTGACGGACGCCGCATGGCAGGTGCTCAACGCCGCCGCCAAAACCTCCGGTTTTGCGCTTGAAGGCACGGAGTTCCCCTGGTCCTGCGCCTTCTACAAGGAAACCGGCGCGATGATGCCCAAGGACGGCATCGAGACCCTGCGCGGTTTCGACGCCATTCTGCTCGGTGCGGTCGGCTGGCCAGCGCAGGTGCCGGATTCGGTGTCGCTGCACGGCCTGCTGCTGCCGATCCGCAAGGCTTTCGTGCAATATGCAAACATCCGCCCGCACCGGCTTCTGCCCGGGGTGCAGGGACCGCTGAAGGCCGATGGCTTCGATATTATCTGCATCCGTGAAAATACCGAGGGTGAGTACTCCGGTGCCGGCGGCCGCGTGCACCAGGGCACCGATGACGAGGTGGCCGTCGAAACCTCGATCTTCACCCGCAAGGGCGTGGAGCGCATTCTGCGCTTCGGCTTCGAACAGGCGCAAAAGCGCCGCGGCAAGCTTGCCTCCGTCACCAAGTCGAACGCCCAGAAATATTCGATGGTGTTCTGGGACGAGGTGACCCACAAGCTTGCGGCAGAATATCCTGACGTCGAGGTTTCGAGCTATCACATCGACGCCATGGCGGCGCGCATGGTGATGGCGCCGGAAAGCCTCGATGTCGTGGTCGCCTCCAATCTCTTCGGCGATATTCTGACCGATCTGGGTGCTGCCATTCAGGGCGGCCTCGGTTTTGCCGCCTCCGCCAATATCAACCCTGATCGTAACGCGCCGTCCATGTTCGAGCCGGTGCATGGTTCGGCTCCTGACATAGCCCATCTCGGCATCGCCAATCCCATCGCCGCCATCTGGTCCGGTGCGATGATGCTGGAGCATCTCGGCGAAAAGGATGCGGCGGCGAAGATCATGACGGCGCTGGAAACGGCGACCGGCCGGGGCGTCGGCACCGTGCCGGGCAAGGACAAGACGGACGCCATAACGGCTGCGGTTCTCGCGGCACTCGACTGATTTCGGAGACAGATGATGCAGGGATTGAAGGACAAGGACCTCTTCCGCCAGACAGGTTTGATCGGCGACGCATGGAAGGCTGCGGCATCGGGCAAGGTGGTCGACGTGATTGATCCCGCCACACAGGCGGTGATCGGCACGGTGCCGGACATGGGCGGCGCGGAAACCCGCGCGGCGATCGAAGCCGCCAATACCGCCTTTGGACCATGGAAGAAGAAAACCCATGCGGAGCGCGCCGCGCTTCTCGAAAAATGGTTCGCACTGATGATCGAACATGTCGACGATCTCGGCCTGATCCTCACCACCGAACAGGGCAAGCCCCTTGAAGAGGCGAAGGGAGAAATCCGTTACGGCGCATCCTTCGTCAAATGGTTTGCGGAAGAAGCCCGGCGCATCAGCGGCGGCACCATCCCCTCGCCGACGCCGGATCGGCGCATCGTGGTACTGAAGGAACCGGTCGGTGTCTGCGGCATCATCACGCCGTGGAATTTTCCGAATGCGATGATCACCCGCAAGGTTGCGCCGGCCCTTGCCGCCGGCTGCACCGTGGTCATCAAGCCATCGGAATTCACGCCCTATTCGGCGCTGGCGCTTGGCGTTCTTGCCGAACGGGCCGGCATTCCCGCAGGCGTCATCAACATCGTCACCGGCATGCCGACTGACATCGGCAACGAGATCATGGCCAATGAGACGGTGCGGAAAATTTCCTTTACCGGCTCCACCCGTGTCGGTTCCCTTTTGATGCGCGGCGCGGCCGACAGCATCAAGCGGCTATCGCTGGAACTTGGCGGCAACGCGCCCTTCATCGTGTTCGACGATGCCGATCTCGATCTTGCCATTGAAGGCGCACTCATCTCGAAATTTCGCAATGGCGGCCAGACCTGTGTCTGCGCCAACCGCATTCTGGTTCAGTCGGGCGTCTACGATGCTTTTGCGAAAAAACTGGCTGACCGTGTCGATGCCATGCGCGTCGGCCCCGGCACCGAGCCGGGTGTTGCCATCGGCCCGATGATCAACGAACCGGCCATCGCCAAGATCCGCGCCCATGTCGATGACGCCATCTCCAAGGGTGCGACGATCATCACCAAACCGCATGATCTGCCGGATGGCCCGCAATATACCGCTCCCGTCGTCCTGACCGGCGCGACCACCGCCATGCGGCTGGCAAGCGAAGAGACCTTCGGTCCGGTGGCGCCGCTTTTCCGTTTCGAGACGGAAGAGGAAGCGCTCGCCATCGCCAACGGTACGCCCTTCGGCCTTGCCGCCTATTTCTACACCGAGAGCCTCAAACGCGCCTGGCGCGTGGGCGAAGCGCTGGAATTCGGCATGGTCGGCCTCAACACCGGCGCGATCTCCACCGAAGTGGCACCCTTCGGCGGCGTCAAACAATCCGGCCTCGGCCGTGAAGGCGCGCAGGTCGGCATCGAGGAATATCTGGAAATCAAGACATTCCACATCGGCGGGCTCGCCTGAGCCTTCAGTCTTTCTCCCCGCCTCAAGGGTCGCCTAGCGGCCCTTCTTTTTGTGCGTGTGGAACTGAAAAAGCCGCAGCATTTACACTCCGTCACCCCGGACTTGATCCGGGGTCCAGTGCGATCAAGTCCTTGATCGCAGAAGACTCTTTCACCGCGCAGACGCGCGTTGGCTGGATACCGGATCAAGTCCGGCATGACGGAAGAAAAAAAGCCCTCTTACTGAAACTTGTCCAGCATCTTGTAATAATAGCCCACCAGCGGCAGGAACCACGGTTTGCCGAAATGGCCCGGCACCGCCGGCCAGTCCAGCCCCTTCAGCGGGTTGTTGTCCGGCCGACCCAGAATGGCGTCGGCCATGATCATGCCGAGATGAGTGGAGAGCTGGGCGCCGTGGCCGGAATAGCCCATGGCGTACCAGACGCCGTCATGAAAACCGGCGCGCGGATAACGGTCCTTGGTCATATCCACCAGACCGCCCCAGCAATAATCGATCGGCACATGCGAAAGCTGCGGGAAGATGCGGTGCAGGGCTTCCGTCAGGATCGCGCCGCTCTTGGCATCCGAACGCTGGTCGGATGTGGCGGAAAAACGCGCACGGCCACCAAAGATCAGCCGATTATCCGGGGCAAGTCGGAAATAATTGCCGATATTCATGGAGTTGACATAGGTGCGGTTGCCCGGAACCGAGGCCCGAACTTCCGCATCCGTCAGCGGCCGCGTGGCGATGATGAAACTGCCGACAGCGATGATGCGGCGACGGAAATAACCGAAGTTGGCGGGCGTGTAAGCGCCGGTCGCCACCAGCACATTGTCGGCCGTCACCTTGCCGCGTGTGGTTTCCAGCGTGTGGCTCTTGCCGTTCTGCGTGTGCTTCGTCACCGCCGCATTTTCGAAGATCACCGCGCCGTGCCGGCTGGCGGCCTCGGCAAGACCCGCCACATAGCGCCCCATATGCATCATGGCGCTCTTTTTCGACAGCATGCCGCCATAAAAGGGCGAGCCGATTTCCGCCTTGAGATCGGCGACGGACAGAAGCGCCGTGTCGGGATCGACCTCGGCATGCAATGCCTCGAAATTCTTCGCCAGGCCTTCGAAATGCTGCGGCTTGGAGGCAAGTTTCAGCTTGCCCGAGTGGCGAAAATTGCAGTCGATCCCCTCTTCGGCAATCAGTGCCTCCAGCGTATCGACTGAATCATCCAGCGCCTTGTAAAGGGCGATGGCGCGTTCCTTGCCGAGCTCCGCCTTGGCGGAGAGATAGGAATGGGCAAGACCATTGTTGAGATGCCCGCCATTGCGGCCGGAGGCACCCCAGCCGACCCGTTCACCCTCCAGAACCACCACACGCGCGCCCGCCCTGGCAAGCTGGCGGGCAGCGCCGAGACCGGTGAAACCGCCGCCGATGACGGCGACATCATAATGACCTTCGACGGGACCTTGCGCCGCCCCCGCAAACAGGGGCGCCGTGTCGTGCCAATAGGAAACGAACTTCATGGTCCCGACCTTTCCTTACAATCCAACCACGCCTGCCAGGCCGGAAATATCCGATATCTCGACATAACCGTAATAGGGGTTGGCCGGCTCGTGGCCGCGGTTGACCCAGACCTTGTTCTTGATACCGAGATCATGGGCCGACATCAGGTCGTAACGGAACGAGGAGGAGACATGCAGCATATCTTCGGGGCCGCAACCGAGCATGTCGAACATATATTCAAAGGGCCTGAAACGCGGCTTGTAGGCCTGCGCCTGCTCAGCCGTATAGACCGCATGGAAAGGCGCGCCAAGCTTTTCGACATTCGACATGATCTGCGAATTCATGGCGTTGGACAGAATGACGAGCGGAATCTCTTTCGCCACCTTTGCAAGACCGGCCGGCACATCGGCATGCGGACCCCAGGTCGGAACACGCTCGTAAACGAAGGTCGCGTCCTCATCCTTGAAAGCAACGCCATTGCGCTTGCAGGTGCGAGAGAGCGAATTATGAACCACCTGGGCATAGGGCTTCCAGTCGCCCATGATCTCATCCAGACGATAAGCCGAAAAATTCTTGATGAACTGCTGCATCTGCGCTTCGTCCAGACGATCACCATAGAGATCGCGGGCGGCTTCGGCCATCTGGAAATTGATCAGCGTGCCGTAGCAATCGAAGGAAATGTATTTCGGGCGGAAGATGGTCATGTCGTCGTCATCCTTGCTTGGAGATCGGCCGTGCCGGAATGAATTGATCATAGAAAGCCTTTGCCCGGTCGGCGCACCGCAATTGCCATCAGCGGAAGCAGATTGTTGCGTATGCAGCCGCCAGTTTGGCAGAGAGTTGCGTTGGCATATCTCCCGACCTCGCGTGCGCCCCTGCCCCGGCATCGAAAGCGAATAACACGCGGCATAAGATGCGGCGGCGGGTAAAAGCAACAGTGAAACATATCGAACCTTGCCATTCGTCGGGACAATGTTCTTTTACCCCCGGTCTATCAATGAATGAGCAGAATAAACGGAGTTGGGCCATGCAAGCCAGCCTGATCGATATCCAGAATTTCGAGCCTGAACACCTCGATGCCGCCGTCGAACTTTCCCGCCAGGCCGGCTGGCCGCACCGCCGGGAAGACTGGGCGCTGGTCCTTTCCCTCAGCAAGGGTTTCGTCGCGCTGGAAAATGGCCGCGTTGTCGGCACAGCGATGGCAACGCTTCTTGGTGAAAACTGCGCCTCCGTCAATATGGTGATCGTGGATGAGACCATGCGTGGCCGCGGTCTCGGACGCCAGTTGATGAACGCCGCCCTTGAAGCAGCCGGAAATCGCGAATGCCGCCTGACCGCTACCGTCGATGGCCTGCCGCTTTATGAAAAGCTGGGGTTCGTTGCCTGCGGTGAAGTTCGCCAGCATCAGGGAATTCCGGCAGCCTCGGCCAAGCCCGCCAGTGTGGAATGGGCGGAAACGATTACCCCGTCTGAGCTTGCCCCCCTTGATGCGCAGGCTTTCGGTGCTGATCGTACCGCGCTCTTCACGGAACTTGCCGACAGGGCGCGTTTCGCGATCGTGAAACAACAGGGCGTCATCAAGGGTTTTGCCGGCCTGCGCGCCTTCGGCCGCGGTGAAGTCATTGGCCCGGTTGTGGCGGAAAATGCTGATATCGCACGAGATTTGCTGGCTTTCATGCTGTCGGAACGCTCCGGCGCATTCCTGCGCGTAGACACCACGGTCGATACGGGCCTTGGCCCTTGGCTTGCCGAACAGGGCCTTGCCCATGTGGGCGGCGGCATCGCCATGCGTCGGTCAAAGGCCGAAATCCCCGCTGACAAAAAACTGAAAACCTTCGCACTGACCAGCCAGGCGCTGGGCTGACCTGCTGGGCTTTAATCTGGAGAGACCCATGTTAAGCAATTCCCTGATCGAACTGGACCGCGCCCATCTGGTGCACCCCGTCTCTTCCTTCCGCGGCCATGAAAAGCTTGGCGTGCGGGTGCTGACATCGGCGAAAGGCGCCACCGTCACCGATATGACCGGCCACCAGCTGATCGACGGTTTTGCCGGTCTCTGGTGTGTCAACGCCGGTTACGGTCATGACAGCATCGTTGAGGCGGCGGCAAAGCAGATGCGGGAACTGCCCTATGCCACCGCCTATTTCGACATTGGCAGCGAACCGGCCATCCGGCTGGCCTCCGAACTTGCCGACCGGGCGCCCGGCGATCTCAACCACGTTTATTTCACGCTTGGCGGTTCCGATGCGGTGGACAGCACCATTCGCTTCATCCGTTATTACTGGCATGCAAAGGGTGAGCCGCAGCGCGACCAATTCATCTCCATCGAACAGGGTTATCACGGTTCCACCACGGCCGGTTCGGGCCTCACCGCCCTGCCCGCCTTCCATGCCGGTTTTGGCGTGCCTTACGACTGGCAGCATAAAATCCCGTCGCATTATGCCTACCGTAACCCGGTTGGAAACGACCCGGCCGCCATCATCGCCTCCTCGCTGCAAATCCTGAAGGACAAGATCGAGGCCATAGGCCCGGACCGGGTCGCGGCGTTTTATGCCGAACCGATCCAGGGCTCGGGCGGCGTTCTGGTGCCGCCGCCGGGCTGGATCAAGGCGATGCGCGACCTCTGCCGCTCCTATGGCATCCTTTTCGTCGCCGACGAAGTGATTACCGGCTTTGGCCGCACCGGCCCGCTATTTGCCTGCGCCGACGAGGACATCGTGCCGGACTTCATCACCGCCGCAAAGGGCCTCACGTCAGGCTATGTGCCGATGGGCGCCGTCTTCATGGCCGATCATGTTTATGATACAATTGCCGACTTCGCAGGCGAAGCGGCCGTGGGGCATGGATACACCTATTCCGCCCACCCCGTCAGCGCCGCCGTTGGTCTGGAAGTGCTGAAGCTTTACGAAGGCGGACTGCTGGAGAATGGCCGCCGCGCCGGTCACCGACTGATGGCAGGACTGGAGGGCTTGAGAAGCCACCCGCTGGTGGGCGATGTCCGCGGCCGCGGCATGCTTGCGGCGATCGAGCTTGTGACCGACAAGGAAAAGAAAACGCCGCTTCCGGCAGCCGCCACGCCGGCCCGCAAGGTTTTCGACCGCGCATGGGAAAACGGCCTCATCGTCAGGGCCTTTGCGAATGGCATCCTCGGTTACGCACCGCCGCTCTGCTGCACCGATGGCGAAATCGACGCCATCATCGAGCGGACACTGAAAACCCTCGACCAGACGCTCGAGGACCCGGCCGTGCGGGCGGCAATGGCCTGAGGCATAACCAGGCTGTATCGCGACACCTTCTCTAAATGTCGCAACACACCGCATATTCGCAATATTCTGCCGAAGAGCCGATCCATTTCGGCGAATCCGGCGTGCTGGAAGTGCCAAACTATCCTTGGAAAAAGCACAAAGCGCCATGAAAATCGGCGTTTTCAAAAATAGGAACGGGACAAGGATCTCGTCCGGGAACAAAATAAAATGCCGCAACCTCCCCCAAGAGGACGAGGCGGCAGAGCGGAGACCGACATTGCCCAAAAAATTGAGCGACTTCAAATATATGAGCTTCGATGTGGTGGGAACTCTCATCGATTTCGAAGGGGGGCTGAAATCGACCCTGACGCAGATCGGCGCTGAGAATGGCGTCGAAGTCGATGGTGAAAAGGCGCTCGGCCTTTACCGCGCGGCCCGTTATTCAGACGCGACAGACCTGTTTCCGGACGATCTCGTCCGCGTGTATCTCATCATCGCTCCGCAACTTGGCTTGCCGGCAGAACGTGCTCTTGGCGAACGCCTGCGCGACGCCGCCAAGAACTGGAAGGGTTTCGAAGACAGCCGTGCCGCCATGGCGCAGCTTGCAAAGACACACCGCCTCATCGCCATGACAAACGCCCAGCGCTGGGCCTTCGAACATTTCTCGAAAGAACTCGGCAATCCCTTCCACGCCGCTTTCACGGCGGATGATACCGGCACCGAAAAGCCGGACCCGGCCTTTTTCGAGAAGGTCTTCGCCTTCGTTGCAAGCGAGGGCGCCTCGAAGGACGACATCCTGCATGTCGCTCAAAGCCAGTACCACGATATCGGCATTTCCCGGAAGCTGGGCATGACCAATTGCTGGATTGAGCGCCGCCACGACCAGAAGGGATATGGCGGCACGATCGAGCCGGAAAACTTTACCGAGCCGGATTATCACTTCACCTCGATGGCCGGCCTTGCCGAAGCCGCGAGGCAGGCGGGCGGCTGAACCGCCCTCCACCAGGGGCGTGGCGCGAACTGGGACGCGACCCGCCAGAATTTTCTGCAGACGCATTTCAACAAATCATACAAAAGGGGAAGACCATGAGTGACAGGATTACAAACTGGACCCGCTCCGACGATGCCGCCGTTGAACAGGCGATCCGTCGCGGCGCGACGCGGCGTGAGCTGCTTCACATGATGCTGGCCGGCGGCGTCGCCCTTTCCGCCGGCTCGGCCATTCTTGGCCGCGCCTCGCAGGCGCTCGCGGCCACCCCGGTTTCCGGCGGCACGCTGAAGGCGGCCGGCTGGTCCTCCTCCACAGCCGATACGCTCGACCCCGCAAAAGCCTCGCTTTCCACGGATTATGTCCGTTGCTGCGCGCTTTATAACCGGCTGAGCTTCCTCGATGCTTCCGGCACGCCGCAGATGGAGCTGGCCGAATCCATCGAATCCAAGGACGCCAAGACCTGGACGGTCAAACTGCGTTCCGGCGTCACCTTCCACGACGGCAAGGCGCTGACGGCCGATGACGTGGTCTATTCGCTGAAACGCCATCTCGATCCGGCTGTCGGCTCCAAGGTTGCTAAAATCGCCGCCCAGATGACCGGCTTCAAGGCGCTCGACAAGAGCACGGTCGAGATCACGCTTGCCAGCGCCAATGCCGACCTGCCGACAATCCTTGCGATGCACCACTTCATGATCGTCGCCGACGGCGCGACCGACTTCTCCAAGGGCAACGGCACCGGCGCCTTCAAGCTTGAAACATTCGAGCCGGGTGTGCGCTCGATCATGTCCAAGAACAGCAATTACTGGAAATCCGGCGGCCCGCACGTCGACAGCTTCGAGTTCTTCGCGATCTCGGACGACAATGCCCGCGTCAATGCGCTTCTCTCCGGCGACATCCAGCTCGCGGCCGCCATCAATCCGCGCGCGCTTCGCCTGCTCGACAAGCAGGAGGGTGTCGTCCTGTCGAAGGGAACTTCCGGCAACTACACCAATCTCAACATGCGCCTTGATCAGGCTCCGGGCAACAAGGCCGATTTCATTGCCGGCATGAAGTCGATCGTCAACCGTGAGCAGATCGTCAAGGCGGCCTTGCGCGGTCTTGGCGAAGTCGGCAACGACCAGCCGGTTCCGCCCATGAGCCCCTATCATAATCCGGACCTGAAGCCGAAGGCCTTCGATCCCGAGAAGGCCAAGTTCCACTTCGAGAAAGCCGGCCTCCTGGGTCAGTCCATCCCGGTCATCACCTCGGATGCGGCAAATTCGGCCATCGACATGGCAATGATCATCCAGGCCTCCGCTGCCGAAATCGGCCTCAAGCTGGATGTTCAGCGCGTTCCCGCTGACGGCTACTGGAGCAATTACTGGCTGAAAGCACCGATCCATTTCGGCAACATCAACCCGCGCCCGACACCGGACATCCTGTTCTCGCTGCTTTATGCATCCGACGCTCCCTGGAACGAGAGCCAGTACAAGTCGGAGAAGTTCGACAAGCTGATGCTCGAGGCGCGCGGCCTGCTCGATATGGAGAAGCGCAAGCAGATCTACTTCGAGATGCAGACGATGATCGCCGACGAAGCCGGCACCATCATTCCCGCTTATCTTACCAACGTGGATGCCATCAGTTCCAAGCTGAAGGGCCTGGAAGCCAATCCGCTCGGCGGCATGATGGGTTACGCCTTTGCGGAATACGTCTGGCTCGAAGCCTGATAGACCATGGAGCCGGGCGCAAAAAAGCTGCGCCCGGCCAAGTTTTCCGCCGATGCGGAAAGCCTCCACAATCAGGCAGGTCGCAGGAGCATGTGAATGAACAGCCGGATATTGTCCCTTGTCGCCCGGCGGCTGGTCGTCATGCTGACGACGCTGCTGATCGTGTCATTTATCGTCTTTTCCGCCACCAGCCTGCTGCCCGGCGACACGGCGACGATCCTTCTCGGTCAGGCGGCAACGCCGGAGGCCGTGGCCGGCCTGCGCACCGCCATGCATCTCGACGATCCCGCCCTGTTGCGCTTCGTTCGCTGGCTTTTCGGCCTGCTGCACGGCGAACTCGGCACCTCCTATGCCAACAACATGGCGATTGCCGATCTTATCGGCCCGCGCTTCGTCAACTCCATGAAGCTGGCCGGCATCACCACGCTCATCGCCGTGCCACTGGCGCTCACACTCGGCATCAGCTCCGCCATGCTGCGTGGAACGCTTTATGACCGCATCGTCACGGTGCTGACCATCGGCGTCATTTCCGTGCCGGAATTCATGATCGCCACGCTCGCCGTCCTGCTTTTCGCGGTTTATCTGAAATGGCTGCCGGCGCTTTCGCTGGTCAGCGAGGTTCACACGCTGTTTGATGTACTGCGCGTTTACGCCATGCCGGTCATAACGCTAACCTTCGTCGTCTCGGCCCAGATGATCCGCATGAGCCGCGCCGCGATGATCGAGACGCTGGATACGCCCTATGTCGAAATGGCACTGCTGAAGGGCGCGCCGCGCATGCGCATCGTGCTGCGTCACGCGCTTCCCAATGCACTCGGCCCCATCGTCAATGCAGTGGCGCTGTCGCTTTCGTACCTTGTCGGTGGCGTCATCATCGTCGAGACGATCTTCAACTATCCCGGTATCGCCAAGCTGATGGTCGATGGCGTCGCCACCCGCGATCTGCCGCTGATCCAGACCTGCGCGATGATCTTCTGCGTCGGTTATCTCTTGCTCATCACGACGGCTGACATCATCGCCATCATGTCCAATCCGAGGCTGCGCTGATGGCAGATCATATCAAGACATATCAGGGGACCGCGCGTTTGGGTTACAAGATCAACGCAGTCGGCGTTTTCGGCTTTCTCGTCATTTTCCTCTGGGCCATGGTTGCGATCTTCGCGCCCTATCTCATTCCCCATCCGGTGGGTGAAATCGTCGATCTCGATTATTTCGGGCCTATGACGTCAGATCTCTGGCTCGGTTCAGATTATCTCGGCCGAGACGTGTTCTCCCGTATCCTGATGGGCGCGCGTTTCACGGTCGGCATTTCGCTGGCGGCCGTCACCATCGCCTGCACCTGCGGCGTCGTGCTCGGCATGTGCGCCGCCGTCATCGGCGGCTGGTTCGATGCAGCACTCAGCCGTTTCCTCGACGCGGTGAACTCCATCCCGAGCAAGCTGTTCGGCCTCGTGGTCGTGGCGGCCGTCGGCTCGTCCATTCCGGTGCTCATCGTCACGCTGTCGGTCATCTATACGCCCGGCGCCTATCGCTTCGCCCGGGCGCTGGCCGTCAATGTCAACACCATGGATTTCGTCACCGTCGCGCGGGTGCGCGGCGAGAGCCTGCTTTATCTCATCAGTTCCGAAATCCTGCCCAACATCATCCGGCCCGTACTTGCGGATCTCGGCGTGCGTTTCGTCTTCATCGTGCTGCTGCTGTCCGGTCTGTCCTTCCTCGGTCTCGGCCTGCAGCCGCCAAACGCCGACTGGGGCGCGCTGGTGCGTGAAAACATCGGCGGCCTGCCCTTTGCCGCCCCGGCGGTCATCTTCCCGTCGCTGGCGATTGCCAGCCTGACGATCAGCGTCAACCTGCTGATCGACAATCTGCCGCAGAAAATCCGCGACAGGAGCGAATAATGAGCAATCTCGTTGAAATCCGTGGACTGAAGGTCGAGGCCACCACCGATTCCGGCCGCCGCATCGATATCATCAAGGGTATCGACATCGATATCGCCGAGGGCGAGATCGTGGCGCTGATCGGCGAAAGCGGTTCCGGCAAGACTACCATCGCGCTGACCCTGATGGGGTATGCACGGCCGGGATGCCGCATTTCCGGTGGCAGCGTCACGGTGGCAGGCCAGGACATGGTGCAGCTTTCCGAAGCCGAGCGCGCCAGGGTGCGCGGCACGAAAATATCCTATGTGCCGCAGAGTGCGGCCGCCGCATTCAACCCGGCGCAGAAAATCATCGATCAGGTCATCGAAGTCACCCGCATCCACCACCTCATGCCGCCCCAGGAGGCGCGTAAAAAAGCGGTTGAGCTTTTCAAGGCATTGTCACTGCCCAATCCCGCAACCATCGGCGAGCGTTACCCGCATCAGGTGTCCGGTGGCCAGTTGCAGCGTCTCTCGGCCGCCATGGCACTGATCGGCAATCCTCAACTGGTGATTTTCGACGAACCGACGACCGCACTTGATGTGACGACCCAGATAGAGGTTCTGCGTGCCTTCAAATCAGCGATGCGCAAGGGCGGCATTGGCGGCGTCTATGTTTCGCACGACCTTGCCGTCGTCGCCCAGATTGCCGACCGGATTGTGGTGCTGAAAGGCGGCGAGGTTCAGGAAACCGGCCCGACCAAGGATATTCTGGAGAACGCCCAACACCCCTATACCCGCGAATTGTTGACCGCCTTTAACGACAAGGTGCGCGTCGTGACACCGCCCAAACAAAGTGAAGCGACACCGCTCCTCGATATCGACCAGCTGATCGCCGGTTATGGCACGAAAGGCGATGACCGCATGCCGCTGGTGCGTGCGGTGGATTCCGTCAGCCTTGCGGTCTATCCCGGCCGCAATCTTGGCATCATCGGCGAATCCGGCTGCGGAAAATCGACACTGGCGCGTGCCATTGCCGGCATCCTGCCGGCCGCAAGCGGCCACGTCGTCTTCGAGGGCCATGAACTCAACGCCGATGCCCGGCGTCGAACCAGCGACCAGCTTCGCCGCATGCAGATCGTGTTCCAATATGCCGATACCGCGCTCAATCCGGCAAAACCCATCGAAGATATTCTCGGCCGGCCACTGACCTTTTATCACGGCATGAAAGGCAAGGCTCGCGATGCGCGGATCGATGAGCTGCTCGATATGGTGAAGTTGCCGCGCTCGGTCCGCCACCGCCATCCCTCCGGCCTCTCCGGCGGGCAGAAGCAGCGTGTCAATTTCGCCCGTGCGCTTGCGGCCGAACCATCGCTCATCATCTGCGATGAAATCACCTCGGCGCTCGATACCGTCGTCGCAGCCGCGATCATTGATCTGCTCGGAGAATTGCAGCGGGAACTGAACCTCTCCTACATCTTCATCAGCCACGATCTTTCGGTGGTTGAGACAATCTGCGACGAAATCGTCGTGATGTATGGTGGCCAGAAAGTGGAGCATCTGGAAACCGAAGTGATCAAATCGCCCACCCATCCCTATTCGAAGCTGCTCTTCTCCTCAGTGCCGAAACTCGATCCGACATGGCTCGACAATCTTCAGCAGGATGCGGAGCTGGTGCGGGCGTTTTCCAAGCGGTAAGCCGCTGGAAAATAGTAAGGCGTTGCAAAAACCTGGTTGAGTGCCAAAGAGGATTGAGAAGCTGTCCTCCGTCATGCCGGACTTGATCCGGCATCCAGCCACGGCGCGTCTGCGCCGTAAGAAGAGTCTCTTGCGATCAAGGACTTGATCGCGCTGGACCCCGGATCAAGTCCGGGGTGATAGAGTGTAAGTGCAACGCCCTGTCAAGCCCATCGGTTCTGCGGACGTCTGATGCACTCCCTCTCACCTCAAAGCGGAAACAGGCTGGTCAGCGGCATATGCGATTTGGTGATCGGCGATTTCAGAACCACGAAGCTGAAATATTTGTCGATGCCGACATCCATATCCGTCAGCCGCTCCATGATCGACTGATATTCTACGATGCCTGATGTGACGAATTTCAGCAGGTAGTCGTAACCGCCGGAAACGAGGTGGCATTCCACCACCTGGTCGATCTTCTCGACGACACCGAGGAAGCGGGCGAAATCGATCTGCCGGTGGTTCTTGAGCGTGATTTCGGTAAAGACAGTCAGTGTCTGGCCGAGCTTGTTGATGTTGATCTGCGCCGAATAACCTTCGATGTAACCTTCGGACTGAAGTTTCTTGACCCGCATCAGGCAGGGGCTGGGCGAAAGATTGACAAGCTCCGCCAGTTCCACATTGGTGATGCGACCGTTTTTCTGCAGTTCGTAGAGGATCTTGATATCGATCCGGTCAAGTTTCATCACGTGCGGAACCCCTTTTTTGTTTTTTCGAGTGCGCGGCATAAAATTCTGACGCTGCAGTGGAAATCTTATCGCATGCACGTGCCCTGTCGATGTAAGCATGTTTTTTTGATGCAGCATAAAGAGTTGCAGACATGGCCATGAACAGCAGGAGATTCCGGCAAACCACTCAGTCTGGCAGCGTGTACACGCCAGCCAAAGGTAAATTAGGACGAATATAAGGAGTCCGACCCATGCCCGCCCCGCTGCAACAGATCACGACATCGCCGGAGCTGCCGAAAGCCGCAGACGCCGTCATTATCGGCGGTGGCATCGTTGGGGTATTCGCGGCCTATTACCTCGCCCGGCGAGGCCTGAAAGTGGCTCTGGTGGAAAAGGGCCTTGTTGGCGCGGAGCAATCCAGCCGCAACTGGGGCTGGTGCCGGCAGCAGAACCGCGATGCGCGTGAATTGCCGATTTCGACCCAGAGCCTTGCATTGTGGGAGCAATTTGCCAGTGAAAGCGGCGAAGACACCGGCTTTCGCCGTTGCGGATTGTTTTACCTCAGCGACAACGAGGCGGAACTTGCCGGCTGGGCGCGCTGGCGCGACTTTGCCATCACCGCCGGTGTGACGACGCATATGCTGAGCGCCGATGAGGCAAGTGAGCGGGGCCGGGCAACTGGCAAACGCTGGCAGGGCGGCGTCTTCTCACCCACCGACGGCACGGCCGATCCGTCCATGGCGGCACCCGCCGTGGCGCGCGCCATTATCAAACTCGGCGGCACGGTGCATCAGAATTGCGCCGCGCGCGGGCTCGAGACCGAGGGTGGCCGGGTCAGCGCCGTCGTCACCGAAAAAGGCACGATCCACACCAAAACCGCCATCATGTCCGGCGGCGCATGGGCGTCTTCCTTCTGCCGTCAACTCGGCATTCGTTTCCCGCAGGCTTCCGTCCGCTCCTCCATCCTCTCGGTCACCCCGGGTGCTGAAGGCCTGCCGGATGCATTGCATACAAAGGCCGTTTCGCTGACACGCCGGAACAACGGCGGTTATACCCTCGCCATCAGCGGCCTTGGCCGTATCGACCCGACGGCGCAGCAGATGCGGTTCGCGCGTGAATTCGTGCCGATGTTCCTCAAGCGCTGGCGCAGCCTGCGGCCGGGTGGGCTGGAAGGCATTCGCGGCGGCCACGAAACGTTGAAGCGCTGGCGGCTGGATGCGCCGACGCCGATGGAGCGGGTTCGCATTCTCGATCCAAAACCCAATGCCGCCGCCATCCGGGAGACCCACAAAAGGGCGCTGGACCTTCTGCCCGCGCTTCGCAACACTCAGATTTCCGCCGCCTGGGCCGGCTTCATCGACAGTACGCCGGATGGCGTTCCGGCCATTGGCGAAACCAGCGAGTTACCCGGTTTCATTCTCGCTGCCGGCTTCAGCGGCCATGGTTTCGGCATCGGACCGGGGGCCGGTCATCTGATCGCCGATATCGTCACGGGTTCGAACCCGATCGTCGATCCCGTTCCTTATCACCCCAGCCGTTTCCTTGATTCGTCATGGGGCAAGGTTGCAGATTTCTGAAGCCATACAGCAAAACAATATCCGCAGGCGAACCTGCGGATATTGCCGTCCGCCGCATTTTTGACCGGTCAGCTTTTTGGCAGGCCGGGGGGATTGGTGCGCGATTCCGGCAGGGCTTCTTCCGCTAGCTGCCAGCGATCGAGAATTTTTGCGTAAGCACCATTTTTGATCAGATCATTGGTGGCAAGCGTCAGCGCGTCGGCCAGTCCAGAACCCTTACGGGTGGTGATGGCGACATCCGAGCGCTCCGGCCAGCCGGCCGAGAGCGTTCCCACCCGCTTGATGGTCTTGTCGCGCGCGGCGATGAACACCAGCTGCGCATGCGGCTGGACGATCACATCCGCCCGGCCCGCCGAAAGAGCGACCAGCCGGGTGGCTTCGTCATCGTAATATTGCAACTCGATCGGCTTCAAGCCGGCAGCGACATTCTCGTCGCTCCATTTCAGCAGAATACGCTCCTGATTGGTGCCGGCACCAACGATGATCCTCAGACCGGCGGCATCCTTCGGCTCGGTGATGGAGGTTATGCCGCTGTCGGACTTGACGAAGAAGCCATGCAGGCCCTGGCGGTAGGTTGAGAAATCGAACTTTTCCTTGCGCTGTTCGGTAACACCGACATTGGAGATGACGGCATCATATTTGCCCGAGGCGAGGCCGAGCGGCCAGTCGGCCCAGGCCACGGCCACCAGTTCCAGCTCAAGGCCGAGACTATCGGCAACGGCAAGCGCGTAGTCCGGGTCTGCGCCCACGACGGTCTTGGCATCCGTCGCATAGGTGGCCAATGGCGGTCCACCGGGAGAAACGGCGACAGTGAGTTTGCCCGGCGTGACGAATTTGAAATCTTTCGGAAGGGCGGCGATGGCGCCGGGGTCTTTTTCAACCCTGATACGGCCAGGCTGATCCGGTGACAGATCGAAGACATCGGTTGCGAAGGCCGGGACGAAACCGGAGATGGAGAGAAAGACGCCGAACGTGGCCTTGGCGAAACGAGAGGTAAAGCTCATCATGATTTCCCGATAAAGGATTGCGGGACGAGGGTAGCGCGGGCGGGAGGATGCCCGCGCCACCGGCTGAGTGATGTCCCACCTTCGACTCAGCTTTTAGAAACTCGGTTTTTCACGCTCAGCTCTTGGGCAGGCCGGGCGGATTGGTGCGGGATTCGGTGATGGCTTCCGAGCCGAGATTCCAGCGAGCGAGAACCTTGCCGTAATTGCCGTTCTTGATCTGGGCATTCAGCGCAGCCGTGACGGCCTCGGCGATGCCGGCATCCTTTTTCGAAGCGAAGGCGATTTCCGCCGCTTCCGGCCAGCCGCCCGAGAAGGTGCCGACGAGCTTGGTCTTTTTCTGGCTTGCCGCCTGGAAGGCCGAAGTGGCATTGGGGCCGAGATAGGCATCCGCACGACCGGATTGCAGGGCAACGTCAAGCACGGCCTGATCGTCGTAATATTGCACTTCGGTGTCGGCCAGTCCCTTGGCCTTGTTGTCCTTGATCCATTTCAGCAGGATCTGCTCCTGATTGGTGGCTGCGCCGACGATCACCTTCAGCCCGGCGACATCCTCAGGCTTGCCGATGGATGTGACCTTGCTGTTGTTGCCGACATAAAAGCCGAGCAGATCGTTGCGATAGCTGGAGAAATCGAACTTCTCCTTGCGCGCTTCCGTCACCGTGATGTTGGATGCGACGGCATCATATTTGCCGGAAGCAAGGCCGAGCGGCCAGTCGGCCCAGGCAATCGGAACGAGCTGAAGTTCAAGCCCAAGGCTGTCGGCAACCAGCTGGGCGATATCCGGCTCCACACCGATCGGCGTTTTCGTGTCGCTCGCATAATCGACCAGCGGCAGGCGGAAGGGCACGGTCGCGACCGTCAGCTTGCCATCGGCGATGAATTTATGGCCGGCGGGCAGAAGCTTGATTGCCTCCTCAACCTTTTCGGCGCGCACCCGGCCCTTCTCTTCGGGCGACAGGTCAACCTCCTGCGCATGCGCAGCGGGAATGAGCGCGATGGTGGCGGTGAAAAGACCGCCGGCGAGCAGGGACAATAATTTCGATGAAAAAGCCATGTGAGTGTTTCCTTGTTATGATTAGAGAACTTTTGCGAGGAATTCGGCCGTGCGCGGATGTTCAGGGTTGTTGAACACCTTCTCCGGTGTGCCCGTTTCAACGATGCGGCCCTGTTCCATGAAGACGACCCTGTCGGAGACTTCGCGGGCAAAACCGATCTCATGGGTGACGATGATAAGGGTGACGCCGGAGCGGGAGAGCTCCTTGATGACGTCAAGCACTTCATTGACCAGTTCAGGATCGAGCGCGGATGTCGGCTCATCGAACAGCAGCACCTTTGGCCGCAGGGCGAGTGCCCGGGCAATCGCCACGCGTTGCTGCTGGCCGCCGGAAAGCTGGCGCGGGTAGGCATTGGCCTTCTCGGCAAGGCCGACACGAGCCAGAAGATCGCGCGCTTCCACTTCAGCCTGTTCTTTCGAGATGCCGCGAACCGCGACCGGCGCTTCGATGATGTTTTCAAGCGCAGTGAGATGCGGAAACAGGTTGAAGCTCTGGAACACCATGCCCACTTCGACGCGGCGTTTGAGGATTTCCCGCTCCTTCAGCTCATAAAGCGTATCGCCCTGCTGGCGATAACCAACCAGCTCGCCGTCTATGGCGATAAAGCCGTCATCGACGCGCTCCAGATGGTTGATGGAGCGCAGCAGGGTGGACTTGCCCGAGCCGGATTGGCCAAGAATGGTGGTGACGCTGCCTGCCGGAATGGAAAGGGAGACATCATCCAGCACCTTGAGTGTGCCGAAAGACTTGGAAACACCGTGGATATTCACCGAACCGCCACGATTGCCGATGCGGAAGCCTCCCGCACGCGCCGATACCGAAGCCTCCCGCTTTGCAGGCACTGTCACGGCCGCCGGCTCCGACGCTGCCCGGCGTGGCAGGAAGGTGCGGTAGACGGTGGCGAAAAGCGAAGGTGGCGGATTGCGAAGCGCACCCCGGGAAAAATGCCGTTCGATATGATGCTGAACGATCGATAGCGCCGTCAGGATCACCAGATACCAGACGGTTGCGACCATCAGCAGCGGGATCACTTCCAGATTGCGGCGATAGATGATCTGGATCGTGTAGAACAATTCCGGTAGCGCGAGGATATAGACCTGCGATGTTCCCTTTGCGAGGCCGATGATGTCGTTGAAGGCCGTCGGCAGGATGGACCGCATGGCCTGCGGCAGAACGATGCGGGAGGCCTGCCGCCGACGTGGAAGGCCGAGCGCGGCGGCGGCTTCCAGCTGCCCCTGGTCCACCGAGAGAATGCCGCCACGCACGATTTCTGATGCAAAGGCCGCCTGATTGAGAGTGAGGCCCAGCACGGCGGCCGCAAACGGCGTCATCAGCTGCGTCGTATTCCAGCTGAAGAAGTTGATGCCGGTATAAGGCACGCCGATCGTCACCGTTTCATAGAGATAACCGAGATTGTTGAGGATCAGCAGAAGCACGATCAGCGGGATCGACCGGAAAATCCAGATATAGGTCCAGGAAACGGCAACCAGCAACGGCGAGCGGGACACACGGGCAAGTGCCAGCAGCGTTCCGAGAACAAACCCGAACAGCGCACCCAGCGCCGTCAACAGCAATGTCCGGCCAAGGCCAACGAGCACCGGTTCGGCGAAGAACCATTCGGCAAAGACGTCCCAACCCCAGCGCGGATTGCCGAAAACGGAATGCAGCACGGCCGCAATGATCAGGACGGAAAAAACCGTGCCCACGGTGCGCAAGGGGTAACGGGCAGGAACGATGCGGAAATGGCCGTAACCACCTTTAACCGGCTCGCCCTTCTGCTCGCTGACCGCCACATGCGGAAAATCAGAGGCTATCGTCATCTAAAGAGCCTTTCACGGATGGGCGGAAGAGGGTTGCGGATGGACGGCCGGTATCGGCGCGCCGTCCGGGAGGGGACCGGAAGCCGCATCGGCAAGAAATTTTTCGAAGGGCAACGACCTGATCGTCTCGGGGTCGGCCGCCGTGTCGAACAAGGCGCGATAACCATTGGTGAGATAGAGGCCGACGGCTTCCGGCTGTCGGAACCCCGTGGTCAGATAAACACGGGCATAACCCTGCCGGATCGCCTGCTGCTCCAGTTCCCGAAGCACGAGCTTCGCCAGCCCCTGCCGACGATGGGCCGAATGGGTCCAGACCCGCTTGAATTCGGCAGTCTCCTCGTCGTAACGCATGAAAGCGCCGCCGGCGATCGGCTTTCCATCCCGCAGAAGCAGCAGGAAATTGCCGTATGGCGGACTAAAGGCTTCCGGGGGATATTTGTTCAGCTCCGCCCTTGCCCCTTCCGCATTGAAGAATGTGCCGTAACGGCTGTCATATTCGAACAGCAACTCCTCCAGAAGCGGAGTTGCGAGCGGATCCTTGACCGATGTGTAGAAAAAACTGTCGCTCATGTCCTTGTCCTAAATTTCGTGTCAGGAGAGGTATGCTTCAGCCAGGCGCACCCAGAAGCGTGCCGCAGGCGCAATGATTGCATCGTTGAAATCATAGTGAGGGCTGTGCAGGGAGGCGCTGTCGCCATTGCCGACGAAGAGGTAGGAGCCGGGTCGCTCCTGCAGCATGAAAGCGAAATCTTCGCTCGCCGTGCGCGGCTGAAACCCTTCGACGATCTGTCCGGCTGGAAAATGCCGTCTGGCGACATCGCGGGCGAAAACCGTCTGCGCCGCGTGATTGATTACAGGCGGAAAACCACGGGAATAGGCAACGTCAGCCCTTGCGCCAAAACTTTCCGCCTGCGCCTTGGCGAGTGCCGGAAGCCGTTCTTCCAGCCTGTCGCGCACGGCGGGTGAAAAAGCCCGGGCGGTGATCTGCAGTTCCACGCTCTCGGGAATGACGTTGGAGGCGGTTCCGCCATGGATGGAACCGACGGTCAGCACCGCCATTTCGCGCGGATCGACGTTGCGGGAAACAATGCTCTGCAGGGCGGTGATGAAGCTTGCCGAGACCAGAACCGGATCGACCGTCTCATGCGGCGCCGCACCGTGGCCGCCCTTGCCGACGATACGCACCTGCGCCTTGTCGACGGAGGCCATGGCAGGGCCTTCCACGAAACCGAACTGTCCGGTTTCCACACCCGGCCAATTGTGCAGGCCGAAGACCGCATCAACGGGAAACCGCTCGAACAGCCGGTCCTTTATCATCGCCCTCGCACCCGCGCCGATCTCCTCGGCGGGCTGGAAGATCAGCGTCAAAGTGCCGGAAAAATTCGAAGTTTCAGCAAGATAACGGGCAGCCGTGAGCAGGATCGTCGTGTGACCATCATGACCGCAGGCATGCATGACGCCCGGCGTTTCGCTGGCATAGGCAAGGCCGGTCTCTTCATGAATTGGCAGCGCATCGATATCGGCGCGGATGCCGAGACGTTTTTCACCATGACCCCGTTTCAGGGTGGCAACGACACCGTGACCGCCGACACCTTCCGTCACCTCATATCCGAACGACAGCAGATAACGGGCGATGAGCGCCGCCGTGCGGTTTTCCTTGAGCGACAGCTCCGGATGCCGGTGGAGATCATGCCGGATGGCGATACTCTCCTCGACGAAGGCAAGGATTCCCCGTTCGGCGTCGTCCTGCGGACGCGCGCCGTCAATGCGGATATTCATGGTTCTGTCTCCTGCACGGCTTTTTGCCCGCCGTGTCTTGTAATCTGCGCCGGCGGCCGCCCGGCCGCAGCTCTATGCTATGGCCTTGTCCGAGCCGCTTTCGCCGCTGGAATAGACGCTTTCCCGGAAAGGCAGGCCGAGATGATCCCGCAGGGTTGCCCCTTCCAGATGTGGATCGAAATAACCGCGCCGCTGCAGCACTGGAATGACGAGGCGGATGAAATCATCCAGCCCTTCGGCAATTACCGGGAAGCCCAGAATGAAACCATCGGCCGCATCATTTTCCACCCAGCGGATGATTTCGTCCGCCACCTTGTCCGGTGTGCCGATGAAACCTTCGCGTGGGGTTGCAGCCTCCAGCGCCGCTTCTCGCAGCGTCTGGTTCTTTTCCTTTGCCCGACGCTTGATACGGTCGGTCGTTGAACGGAAGCTGTTCTTGCCGATATCACCGAGTTCGGGGAAAGGTTCATCCAGCGGATAGGTGCTGAAATCATGGTGGTCGAAAAAGCGGCCGAGATAGGCAAGCGCATCTTCGATGGTGATGAGGTTGCGGATGACGTCATACTTCGCCTCCGCCTCTTCCTGCGTCTCGCCGACGATCGGTCCGATACCGGGGAAAATCTTCACGTCGCCGGCGGATCGGCCCTGCGCAACGGCGCTCTGCTTTACACGTTTGAGGAAGGTCTGGTTTTCTTCCAGCGAAGCGGAATTGGTGAAGACGGCATCGGCATGTTTGCCCGCAAGGCCGATACCCGCATCGGAGGAGCCTGCCTGAAACACCACCGGCTGCCCCTGTGGCGAACGCTGGATGTTCAGCGGGCCTTCCACCTGGAAGAACCGTCCCTTGTGACCGAGCGTATGGAGTTTGTCGCGCTCGAAGAACTGTCCGCTCTCCCGGTTGCGCACGAAGGCGTCGTCGTCCCAGCTATCCCACAACCCCTTGATGACTTCGAGATATTCATCGGCGATCTCGTAGCGCAGCGCATGTTCCGGATGATTGCGGCTGTAGTTCTTCGCCGTGCCTTCAAGCGGCGTCGTCACGGCATTCCATCCGGCACGGCCGCCGCTCAACAGGTCGAGCGAGGCGAACTGGCGGGCGATCGTGAAAGGGTCGCTATAAGACGTCGAAACAGTACCCGCGAGGCCGATCTTCGAGGTGACGGAGGCAAGCGCCGAAAGAATGGTCAATGGCTCGAAACGGTTGAGGAAATGCGGGATAGACTTGTCGTTTATGTAAAGCCCGTCCGCCACGAAGGCGAAGGCAATGCCGGCGGCTTCCGCCTTCAGCGCCGTCTTCCTGAAGAAGTCGAAATTGACGCTGGCGTCGACCGGGCTTTTTGGGTGCCGCCAGGCATTCATATGCCCACCGGGACCCTGAAGCATGATGCCGAAACGGATTTTCTTTCTCGTCATGTCATTTCTCCTGAGGACAAGATCACGCCGCCCGCGAAAGGCGATGCGTGGCCAAGAGTTCAATCGAGGCAAGCCGCTGATCGGCTCCCACATGCGGCGGTTCGATGATGAATTCCTCGATGCCGTGTTCTTCGGAAAGCGCACGCAACGCCCGGTGAATATCTTCTGGCGCGCCATGGAGCACGTTGGGCTTGCGCTCCTCGATGCGATAATCGCTGTCACCGGATTGGCGGGCGAACTCTTCCGCCTGCTCGCGCCGGCCGAGGTTGAACGCCCTGCCATCGCTCAGAAATACCCGGTAGATGCGCTGTCCCTCCACCTGCCTTGCAGCATGGTCGGGGTCGCTCGCGGCAAAAGCCGACAGGGCAAGGACCGGAGCCTTGCCACCGCTTTGTTCTCGGAAAGCCAAAACACTGCTGCGAAGAACCTCCGGATCACCATTGAGGTGGCCGGCAAAAACGAAGTTCCATCCCTTTGAGGCCGCAAGCCTTGCGCTTTCCGGGCTGGCGCCGAGCAGAAACCTCTCCGCTGCGACCGGCGGCGCCGGCGTTGCCTGCAATCCAGCCTGCGCATGGTCCTGTGGCGCGGCACCGGACAAGAATGTGGTGAGTTCCCCGAAGGCCGTTTCGAAATCCGGCTTTCTCGCCGGGTCATAAGCCTGTTGCAGGGCTGAGGTTGCCAGCGGCAACCCGCCCGGTGTCTTTCCCACACCAAGATCGACCCGGCCGGGTGCAAGCGCCGATAGCACGTTGAAGACTTCGGCAACCTTATAGGGGCTGTAATGCTGCAGCATCACGCCACCTGAACCGACGCGGATGCGGGATGTCTTCGCGAGTATCCACGCCACCAGCGCCTCGGGCGCGGAACCGGCAAGCTCCGGCGAATTGTGATGCTCGGCCACCCAGAACCGCCGGTAACCCAGATCTTCGGCGCGTCTGGCGAGATTGATCGTGTCGCGGAATGCGCCTGCCGCATCCTCGCTCGCCGAAACGGGGCTCTTATCCAGCAAACTGAGAGTATACATCATCACCTCGCACGTCTTTTGATGCATACTTTGTCTACTGATTTTATATTCTAATAAAGAACGTTCGTTCCACGTTGCAGCGCGATCAGAGAAAATATTATTTTCCGTCACGATTCTGAAACCGGTTTAGGCAAAAAATATCCGCAGCGCCGGAGATGCGACGTCGAAAAGGCGGAAAACAGGCGGTTTTCAAGGCCATATCCGGAGGAAACGGCTTGCGCGGGAATTCGCTAAAAACTACTTAGTAAGTTAGGAATAATATGGCCGACGTTGCAGAATGTGCCGGCCCTCTTTGCGGATCAGGCGATGTTGACCAAAAAAGGCAAATACGGATTAAAGGCTCTGGTCGATCTGGCGCGGTTGCCCCAGGGAGAAACCGCCTTCGTGACCGAGATTGCCACGCGCAACAATATTCCGAAGAAATTTCTGGACACCATTCTTCTGGAGCTGCGCAACAGCGGTATTCTGCGCTCCAAGAAGGGACCGAATGGCGGTTATTCCCTATCGAAAATGCCATCCGAAATCATGATCGGCCAGGTTATCCGCACGCTGGACGGGCCTTTGGCTCCCATCCGCTGTGCCAGCCGTACCGCCTTTGAAGCCTGCGACGACTGTGACGATCCCGAGACCTGTCAGGTCAGGGTTTCGATGACGGACGTGCGCGACGCCATTGCAACCATTCTGGATAATATGACGCTCGCACAATTCGTCGCGAAGGATGGGCAGGACGCGCTTTCCATTCCTGCCGGAAAATAGGCTTCGCTTATTGCCGGCGCAGATCATCCTCTAGAGAGGCAATCAGCCCGGATTCGCTCAGGCCATCGATAAGGCCGAGACGCGCCATCAGGATTTCAAGCGTGATGGCGTTGTTTCTGACCGAGCGAAAGGTGACGCTTTCCGCGCCCACCTGCGCCGCATCGATATTTGCCGCCAGGCTGGAGATTTGCGCTTTCAGCAGTTCAATGGCGAGAAAAACCTCGCCGATGACGGGACGCGCCGCGCCCTCGTCTGCCAATCGGTCAATCAATAGCGTCGAGAGTTCACGCTGTTTTTCACCGAGTGCCACCGCAGCTTTCAGCAGGGTGGCAACGGAGGCGGCGAGATTTCCTGCGCCCTGCGCAAGAAATGTAACCTGATCGGCGCGCAGCAGGCCATCCCATGATGTATCCGGCCGATTGCGCAAGACCACGAGCAGGTTTTTTCCCGCCGCATTCACAGCCGGAACGACAATCCAGTCCGCATCGGTCGCAACAGAACGCACCACATCGTCGGGAAGTCGCAGGGCGAAATCATCGTCATTCGTTAAAACCGCATGCTCCGCGCTGAGATCGGAGGAAGAAAGCGCGAAGGTTTCGCCAAGATCGAGACGGGCAAAGAGGGCCTTGCGTTGCTCTTCGCCGCCGGCATTCCGGATGAATTCAAGCGCAGTGAAATGTTCGACCAGATCACGCGCCGCCTCCGCATCCGCGGCAGCAATAATCGAAAGTGCCTGGGCGAGAATATCGTTGGTTATATCCGCTCCACCCAGTTCGTTCGGAACAGAGAGGGCAAGAAGGCCGGAGCGGGCGATCCGCGCGTGGATCTGCCCGCTATTTTCGAAGGGACATTTCCCGGCAATTGCCCGGGCGACGGTCAGCACATCGCCATCCGCGCCGAGACGTGGAGGAACGAAACGAATTCTTTCGCCGAGAGGCGTGACAGATCCCATGCTCAACTCCCTCAAAAAATAACCCGTTGAAAGCGCTCACTCAGTCCAGCGAATGATAACGCCCGTTCTGGTAGACCAGCGAATGTCCGGAGCCGATGCGGATCGCCTCCACCTTGCCGATGATGATGACGTGGCTGTGTCGCTCGATTGCTTCTTCGATGGTGCAGTCGATAGCGGCAACGGCGTCCTCAAGAATGGGCGCGCCACTTGCAAGCCTGGTCCACTCCGCGCCGCGATAACGGTCCGCACCTTTCAGGCCGCCAACGCCGGCAAACTGGTTGGCGATGAACTGGTGGTTCGCGCCGATGATGTTGACGGCGAGGTGACCAAAACGCTGCACCACCGGCCATGTGGACGACGAGCGGTTGAGCGCCACCAGAATTCTCGGCGGATCGACAGACAAAGCGGTAGCCGAAGTGACGGTCGCACCCGTGCGCGCCTCGCCTTCTCCGGCGGTGATGACGCTGACACCGCCGCCGAGCGTTCTCAGCGCCGCCTTGAGGCTGTCGGCATCCGCAGCCTTACCCGAGACCGGATCGCGAAGATTGATGAATTGTTGATCCTTGGCCGCATATTGCAGTGTCATCGATCGCTCCTGAAAACAGCTGAATTGTCCAATAGCTAGCAGTGGCGGCAGGGCATTAAATAGACATCGTTTTCCATAATATTTATATTCTATGGAAATAATGTTCTATCTGTCAGACCCTTTGTTACTCAACCCGGCCGGCAAGAAACTGGACAAATAGAGGGTAGCCAATTCCCCCGGCTATATAAGAAATTTCGTCCCAATTTTTCCGAATAGGGGAGTGTTTGTCTCTCCCGCGAGCCTTGCCACACCGGCGGTCTGTAACCTTAGAAAACCGGGTACAGGCTAAGCATGGCGAAGTTCATTTCGCAGATTTCCTCCCGCTCAAGCTCGAGATCGCTTTTTCCCTGCCTGATCCGCCCGGTATGATCCAGCGGATGAAGAGTAACCTGCTCATCTGCGTGCGGCCGACGCCGGGTCAGACCGAACAGATCAAAAGTAAACGCATGAAATCCCTGCGGCATGTGCGCCTCCTTTGCTCAACGTCCACTATCCTCCGGCGCGGATCCAAAATCGTCAATATTTTCCATAAAATTACTATTCTATAATTGGTGAGCAGCCTGCAAAGGTGGACTAAGGTTGCCCGAATGGGGGAAATTCCATTTCGCAGGCCAGAATCGGCAGGATTTCAGCGTATGAGCCTCACGGCTAGGCCAACCTACGTTTGAGAATGAGGCCTGCAAAAGCGCCAAGACCACAAAAAAGGAAAAATACCCAACCTGACACCGCGCCCGCATGAATGCCCGACAGCAGCACGCCGATGGTGCAGCCAAGCGCGGTCATGCCACCCCAGCCCATCAGCACGCCGCCGGCAAAACGGGTTGCCAACCCGCCGGCAGACGGCCAGGATGGCTGGAATTTTCCCGCCGAAAGCGCGGCTGCGAAGCTCGCAAAAATCAGCCCCAGCACGAAGACGCCGTTAGGCGACAGAAGCGTGGTTTTCACCGCGCTGATGCAGCCGCGCACCGTATCGAGGCCCGCAAGCGTTTCCGGCACCCATGCCGCGGATGCGCCGGCCGTTCTGACGATGCTGCCGAGTTCAGCGGTTACCCCAAGCGGCGCAACGCGGAAATAGGAAAAGGCGCTGATGGCTGCAACCAGAACCCCGGTGACGACGGGCGGCCAGCGTTCGACGAAAACGCTTCGCAGGGCCTGCTGCAGCCGGTTTTCCGGTGCGCCCGATGGAACAGCCGCTGACTTATCGAAAAAAAGAACAATGAAGATCAGCCCGGCCAAAACAAAACCGGCAAGCAACAGTGCCAAGCCGTATCCCAGATGGTGCGGCAGCCAGACCGGTGGGTCGTTGAATACGCTGAGTGTATAAAGAAAATTCCAGCTGAGGAACGCCAGCAGAAAACCGAGCGCCGCACCCGCAATGGCAAGAACGGAACCAAAGGCTCCCTCCCCCAACCGGTAAAAATGCCCCGACAGGCAGGAGCCGGAAAGTGCAGCACCGACACCAAAAACCGTCGAAGCCAACGCCAGGACCCAGCCGACCGGGCCGATATGCGCATTGGGCGGCAGACGACCGGGCTGCGGGACCGGCATCCACGCGATGGTGATGATCTGATAAAACACCACGCCCGCAAGAAGTGCGACGAGAATTGCAAGGACGCCATCCGAGCGCCTGTCGTCGATGAAATCCCGGAAATTGCAGAGGAAGCAGAACCGTCCGCGCTGCATCACGATGCCGAAAGCGATACCGGCCAACAGTGAAAATGCAAGCTGCCTGCCGTTCTCAAGCGTCCCCAGTTGGTGAGCAGCAACAGTCAGCGTGCATAAAATGGCGAGGGCCGCGGAGCGGCGAAAGGTAAGATGCATGAAATACCGGATATGGCAGGAGAAAACGCCGGTGCGCCTCACTGGCGCACCGGCTTCAAAAAGGAAGGCTGCGGCTTATTTGCCCGTCCAGACCGTACCGGTCGGATTGCTGATGGGAACGCCGACCGCATTGCCATATTCGGTCCAGGAACCGTCATAGTTGCGGACGTCGTACCCGAGTATCTTCTTCAAGGCGAACCAGGTGTGGCTGGAGCGCTCGCCGATACGGCAATAGGTGATGACCGGAGCGGAGCCGTCGATGCCCTTTTCCGCATAGATCGCCTTGATCTCGTCTGCAGATTTGAAGGTACCGTCCTTGTTGACGATGGTGCCCCACGGCACGTTGACAGCGCCGGGAATATGACCAGCCCGCACTGACAATTCCTTGACGCCATCGGGTGCGAAAATCTTGCCGGAATATTCATCCGCCGAGCGAATATCGACCAGCTTGATATTATGTTTTCCTTCGGCCACGGCGACCACGTCAACAAACCGCGCTCGCACCGACGTGTCCGGTTCGCCAAGCTTCAGTTTCGTTTCGGCCGTTGCGGGTGCCGATGTGTCGAAAGGCAGGCCCTGCGCTTCCCAGAGCTTACGGCCACCATCCAGCAGCTTCACCCGGTCGCCAAGGCCATAGGTTTCAAAAATCCACGCTCCCCAGGCGGCGAACCAGTTATTGTTGTCGCCATAAAGAACGATCGTCGTATCGTCACCGACACCGGCCTTTTGCAGCAGGGACTGGAAATTTTCCCGCGCGGCAATGTCGCGCCGTTCCTTGTCGACGAGATCCGTATGCCAGTTGAGGTTCACCGCGCCCGGAATATGCCCGCGCTCGTAGACACCCGTATCGACGCTGACTTCGAAAACCCGAACCTTCGGATTGTCGAGATTTTCCTTCAGCCAATCGGCCGTCACCAGCGCGTCCGATGCTCCGGCAGCAGACAGCGATACCGTCGACAACAACAATCCGCCGAGAGCCGACGCTACAAACTTGATCCTGGACATTCCCTTACCCCTTCCTGATTTGATGGCCATTGAAAGGTCGCAACAAAATCGTCCGGAGCGAAGAAACGCTTTTTCATATTTTCTGTAGAAAATAAATGCAGTCACTCAAAACAATCAAAAGGTGAGATTCGAAATTTATGGCGGATAAAACAGCTATAAAGCGCTCAAAGGTTGTGTATGCGACGTTTGGCTGAACCACATCCGTTCACAACGGATGGATCAGAGTGCGCTTACATCACCCTGAAGATGCGCACCACGAGCCGCCGGCAGTCCCCGTATTCTCGATCTGGTCGCAGGCGATGCAGAACCCGCACCCGTTTTCAGGCGTTCCAGCAGGTCATATCCCTCCGGCCACCTTCCGAAACCGGCAGCGATATTGATATGCCCTGCCGCGCCAAGATTAACGAGATCGCTTCCCCAGCTGGCAGCCGTGTGCGCCAAGTCTTCCGGGCTCATATAGGGGTCGTTCATACTGCCCACGAGAAGGCTGGGGAAGCCAAGTGGCGCCAGGGGAAAGGCTCCGAACCGGACAATACAGGGATGCATCGCTTCCACCCTGTCCAGATGGGCCGGTGCGACAAGAAGCGCACCTCTGATTTTTGCCGCCGCCGGCCGGGAGGCCATATTCGCGACCAGCACGCAACCGAGACTGTGGGCGACGATATAGGCGCTGTCGACAGAGGCAAGCGCTGCTTCAAGACGGCCGAGCCAGTCCTCGAGAACCGGGCATTGCCAGTCATCCTGATCTACCAGCTGCGCTGCGGGATCATCCAGCAGCCAGTGCCGCTGCCAATGCCCCTCATCCGAACCGTTCAGTCCGGGAACAATCAAGGCGGTACACATGCCTGCTCCGTGGTTGCGGGTGGTCCGTGCAAAGCATGATGATTTTTACGTTTCCAGTCGAATGCTCGCTTGCTCACCTTTCTGGATCAAAGAAAAAATCGATCTGAAGAAATTCGATACAGAAGAAAATGCGTTCTCAACCGCCGATAAATCCCTGTTCAGACGGAATCATTTACTCACATTTTTTACATAGAAAATATGTGCAATATATTCCCTTCATGCGGAAAGCTTTTCCTCCGACGCACACCAAATGAGACACCGCTGCTTGGCCCATCCGCCGCCGCTTTGTCATTCTCGCACCGCGACATGAATCGAAAATTCAGGCGGATAATGTGAGCAGCACGAGCGAATTTCTCTGGTACATCCCCAATGACGTCAAACCCGGCCATAGGGGCGACGCCGTCAGCGACAACCATAACAGCCTCGATACATTGACCAGCCACGCAAAGGCGCTGGAAAATCATGGCTGGAAAGGCGCGCTGATCGGCACGGGCTGGGGCCGGCCCGACACATTCACGGTGGCGGCCGCCCTTGCGGCGCGCACCACCACCTTCGAGCCGCTGATCGCCATCCGCCCCGGCTACTGGAAACCGGCCAATCTCGCATCGGCCGCCGCCACGCTCGATCAACTCTCGGGTGGCCGGGTACGGATCAATGTCGTCTCGGGTCGCGACGAGCTTGCTGCCTATGGCGATGAAGAAGGTGATCAGGCGCAGCGTTATGCGCGCACGAAAGAGTTCATGCGGCTGGTGCGGCGGCTCTGGACGGAAGAAAATGTCACCTTCGACGGGGAGCATTTCCGCGTCAGGAATTCGACTGTCCTGCCGCGTATCGCCGCACGCGACGGCCGGCCGCACCCAAAGCTTTATTTCGGCGGCGCATCCGAGGCGGCCGAGCAGGTCGCCGCAACCGAGGCGGACGTGCAGCTGTTTTGGGGCGAGCCGCTCGCCGGTGTGGGCGAACGGATAGAAAGGCTCAGGCATTTCAGTGAGACGCTTGGCCGTGACTTACCACCGCTGCAATTCGGCCTGCGGATCACCACGCTGGTGCGTGAAACGACGGCAGAAGCATGGCGCGACGCGGAAGCGAAGGTTGCCGAGATGGCGGCAAATAACGGAGCGCGCTGGAACGATCATCTGCAAGGCGTGGCAATCGGCCAACGCAGGCTGCTGGATCTACACCGTCAGGGCGATGTTCTGGACGATAATCTTTACACTGCACCGGGCAAGTTCGGCGGCGGCGGTGCGGCAACCACATGGCTGGTGGGTTCGGCGGAGGATGTCGCGGCGTCACTGCGCAAATACCGCGCGCTTGGCATCACCCATTTCGTGCTTTCCGACACGCCCTATCTGCAGGAGATCGAGCGGCAGGGCGACAGGCTGTTGCCACTGTTGCGGGATTGATGCCGAGACGATGCCGGGCGATCTTGCAGAGGCAAGGCCGCCCGGCGTTTTCATCAATCAGCCGCCCGCCGCCTTGATGCTCTGACGTCCGAGAATCGTGCGGATCATGTGGCTTTGTGGCGCATGCGCCCTTGCCGTGATGGCATCGCGATGATGGCGTTCGAGATTATAATCCCGGCGCAGGCCGCGATTACCGCCAAGTTCCAGCGCCAGATCCGTTACCACCACCGCATTGTCGATCACCACATGGCGAACGGCGAGCGCATCGGTTCCCACCCTTTCGCCAGCGTCGATATCGCGGGCGACGGAGAGAAGTAGGCGCCGGTTTGCAGCAAGAAGCACTTCGATCTGGCCGAGACCTTCCTGAATGCGGGGAATGGAGGAGAGCGGCGCACCAAGGCTTGCCGGGACATGGCCATTCAGATGGCGCAGGAGATCGTCACGTGCCGAAAGCGCAACACCGTGATAGACGGAAGCCAGCAGCGCGAAGAAATTATAGCCGTCTGCCTCATCGCGCCGCAACGGCTCATCCGCCGGCTGTTCGGCAACGATATCGGCAAGCGCCACCCTTACCTCCTTCAGCACCAGGTCATGGCTTGCAGTGGCATACATGCCGGTCGCCTCCCATGCCTTTTCCTGGGTGATGCCCGGCGCATCCAGTGGTATCAGAAGCTGGATCAGGCGCGGCGCCTCTTCCGTCGTTACCGCAAGCACGATCGCCCATTTCAGACCCGGCAAGCCAGTGACGAAACTCTTGCGGCCATTGACAACCCAGACATCGCCCGCAATCCGCGCCGTCGTTTCCGGCAGGCCGCCATGGGCCGGCGAACCTACGCCCGGCTCCGCCTGCGCATTGTTCAAAAGCGCCGGCTCCCTGCTATTGGCGGCCAGAACCCTTGAAGCAAGTGCCACCGGCCATTTGCCGCGCCGTATCGCGGCATGAACGCTGTAATGCATGGCGAGGATGAGGGCGGTGGACGGATCGCCCCTGGCAATGGTTGCAATGACGGCATGGGCCGTCTCAATGCCCTCGCCCCAGCCGCCATCCTTTTCAGCCGTCACGAGACCCAGCAGGCCGGACTTGAAAAGCGCCTCGAAATTGCCGGCGGCGAATTCGCCGCTTTTGTCATGGTCCGCCGCCCTCAGGCTGAAATCGTCGGCCAGCGCAGTTGCAACGGCAACAGGGCTCGATTGCTGCTCCGGCGCGCGCGGAACGGCGGATAACGCACCACTCATGCCACCGCCCTTTCACTTGCCGTCACGAAACGATCGTCAATCCATTCACCGAGATCGAAGTCGTTTTCAAGGAAACCCCATTGATGCAGGAAATCCTTGTAGTGACCGACAGCGGCGACAAGGTCCGCATCAAGGCCGAGGCCGAGATGGTGGTGAACCTCCGGCCCGTTGGCGGCCAGAACCTGTTCCTCCGTCGCGCCGGCCTCACGGGCAATAAAACGACGCGTTTCTTCCGGATGCTGCTCCGCCCAGAGCGAGGCTTTGCCGATGGCGGCAACCAGCCGCTCCACCAGATCGGGACGCTCATCGGCAAGCCGCCCATCAACCGTCAGCACCCGGGGCGAACCGGAATTGATGCGTATTTTCGGATCGGGGTGAAAACCGAATTCCACCACCTGCACCGCACCGATCAGATTGGCGGCAGCAATACCCGCCGTTCCCTTGACGAAGATCGCGTCGACCTCACCCCGCAATAGCGCGATGATCTCCTCACCGAAAGACTGCCGGCGCTTCAGCCCGAAAAGCGAAGGTCCTTCCTGCGAGGCCAGCACCGAATCCGTGATGACGATATCCTTCAGTTCGACATCCTCTACCGTCAGCCCTTCCAGCGAAAGCGCCGAGACGATCCCCTTCAGCGCCGTAGCCCGCATGAAATCGACAATGCCTTCCGGCCTGCGCGGCACGCCGAAACGGCGACCGACAAGATCGGCAACAGAGCGGATACCGGTTTCCGGCAGGGTGATGATTGCCTGAAACTCATCCGTCCAGGTAATGCCAACAAGGCGCGTATTGCGCCCTTCCGAACGGGCGCGGATGGGCGGCACATTGCCGCCGTGACGGAAGGACCATTCCAGCGTGTGGTTGAAATGGCTCTGACGAACGGAACGGTCAGGCGAATCGATGATGGATTTCAGCGATATGCCGACCTCCTCGAAGGTCTGCCCGAGATAACCGAGCTGCGCCGCCAGTCCCACGGGCGTGGGCACCGGGCAGCGTGTGTACCAGATTTCAGAAAGTGACGTGCTCATGGCTTTGTCCTCGATGAAAGGGAAAAGTCTCGGCCCGCAGCAAAGGGGCCGGGTCTGGTGAAACGATCAGGATGCGGCGATATGCGCGAAGGCGAGGCTTCCCGCCACACCTTCGGCACCGATGGTGTGATCGGCGATACGCTTGTTGAAGATGGTAATTTCTGGTGCCGCGACGATATCGATGGCCGGCACGTCCTCTACGAGAATCTGCTGGATTTCCTTCCATTGCGCGACGCGCCTGTCCGGGTCGATCTCGATGGCGGCGGCTTCGAGAAGCGCATCCACCTTCGGATTGCTGTAGGCCGCACCATTGGAGAAAGGCACACCCTTCTTGAAGTTCTTCGACCAATAAAGCCGCTGCACGCCGACGGTCGGATCGAAGAGATTGCTCATGCCCTCATAGGCAAAATCGAAATCGCGATCCGTGTAGATGCGCTTGGTATAGGTGGCGAAATCCTGCGTGCGCACCGTCACGTCGACGCCGACTTTCGCCAGCGCCTGGCGAATATAATCCGCGCCGCGCGGATAGGCTTCGGTGCTGGGCACGTAATCCAGATTGAGCTTGAAACGGATGCCATCCGCACCGCGCTTGTATCCGGCCTCATCGAGAAGCGCTTCGGCGGCCTTCAGATCGATCGGATAGGTCTTCAGGTCCGCAACGAACCATTTCGTCAGCTTCGGATTGATCGGGCCGGTGATGGTCGCGCCGTAACCGTAATTAACGGTGTTGAATATGACGTTGCGGTCGATCACATGCGCGAAGGCGCGACGGACGCGCACATCCTTGAACACATCCTTTTCGAGATTGAACTCCACGCGGCTGACGGAATTCGAATATTGATAGCCATTTGTCTCAAAACCGAGGCTGGGAAGCTCTTTCAGGCGGTCGAGATCGCTATAGGCGACCGGCGTGCTGGGGGCGAGATCGATCTCGCCGGTTTCAATGGCAATCGCGCGGGCGGATGCGTCGGGAATGAAGCGGACGATCAGCTTGTCGAGATAGGGGCGCGGCGCATCCCAATAATCGGCATTGCGCTCGAAAACGATATGGCTGCCGCGCACCCACTCCTTGAACTTGAACGGACCAGTGCCGATGGGGGCGAGATTGACCGGGTTTTCCGTCACTTTCGTGCCTTCATAGAGATGTTTCGGCACGATGGGCGTTTCGGCGGCGGCGAGAGCCGTTATCAGGTATGGCGCTGGTTTGGAAAGAACCAGAACCGCCGTCAACTCATCAGGCGTCTCGACGCTTGTGAGGTTCAGGAATGTATTGCGACCGCGCGGATGCACTTCCTTGATGGTATTGATGGAGAAAGCCACATCGGCTGAAGTGAAGGGCTTGCCGTCATGCCACTTTACGCCGGGCCTCAGCTTGAAGGTGTAGCGCAGGCCATCCGCGCTCACATCCCATGATTTGGCCAGCAGCGGCTTGGGATTGAGATCGAAATCATAGGTCAGCAGACCTTCGGTCACTTTTGGCGATATATAGACGGAATTATAGGCCGTATGCGCGATCGTCGTCAGCACCGGCGGTTCCGATGAGATGAGCAGGGTGGCCGTGCCGCCACTTGCCGGCTCCGCAGCGAGGAGCTTCAGCCCCGGCAAAGACACCACGCCAAGCGCCACCGAGGCCAGCAGGAAACCTCGCCGCGTCGTCTGGTTGAAAATAGTCATACGATACCCTCTCCTTGATTGAACCGGCGAAAACCCGGCAAACTGAACGGTCGCGCTTAGGAAGAAGTTTGTTCCGCAGAGGAGAGTGAGTTTGGCATGAAGAACCAACCATTCTCATAATTAGGAATTATCTTTTCTTTATGACGCATATTTCCGTAAATTTCAGAAAATAATTCTATTACTCTTTGACAAATTCCATAAAATTAGTCAACTAATGCTCACGCCTTTCGAGGCTGATTTTATGTTTCCCACGCTTACGGACTGGAGCCGATGTCGAATTCGAAACGGATTTTATCGCAGGCAAGACGGGTGGCCATTCAGGCCATTCCGACGGTTCTCGGTATCGTCATCCTGAACTTCTTCCTGCTGCAGCTGGCGCCGGGTGATGCCGCCGATGTGCTGGCAGCGGAAGCGGGTTCGGCAACCGTCGAGACCATGGCGGAAATCCGCTCCCGCTTCGGACTGGATTTGCCGGTTCTGCATCAGCTCATGAACTATCTCGGCAATCTGGCCCAGTTCAGCCTTGGTTTTTCGCCGCGATACGGCATGCCGGTGGCAGACCTTATCGGCCAGCGCCTGCCCGGCACGCTTGCGCTGATGGGCGCAGCCCTTGGTATCGCGATCTTCGTCGGCGTGTTCCTCGGCTCCATCATGGCGCTTTTCTCCGGCAAGCTGCCGGACCGGATCATTTCGATTGGCTCACTGATCTTTTATTCCGTACCGGGTTTCTGGATCGGCCTGATGCTGATCCTGACCTTTTCCGTCAAGCTCGGCTGGCTTCCGTCCGGCGGTGACAGCACCATCGGTAGCAGCCTTACCGGGTTTTCAGCCTTTCTCGACAGGCTGCGCTACATCGTGCTCCCTGCCCTGTCGCTGGCGCTTTATTTTCTGGCCATTTATGCCCGCCTCACCCGCGCGGCGATGCTGGAAGTGAAATCCCAGGACTATGTGCGCACGGCGCGCGCCAAGGGCGTTTCGCCGCTCAGGCTCACCACACGCCACATCCTGCGCAACGCGCTCATCCCCATCACCACCATGGCCGGCATGCATATTGGCGGCCTGCTCGGCGGCGCCGTCGTGGTTGAAACCGTCTTCAGCTGGCCGGGCCTTGGCCGCCTCGCCTTCGAAGCCGTCATGGCGCGGGATTTCAGCGTGCTGCTCGGCATTCTGCTTCTCTCCTCCCTCGTCGTCATCATCGTCAATGCGGCCGTGGACCTGTTGCAGGCATGGCTTGACCCCCGCATCGGAGAAAGCCGATGAATTCCTCCCACACAACAGCGGTTCTCAACACGGCGGAACTTGGCGCTGAAGAGACCAATCCCAAACCGAAAAAGCCGGAAGAAAAGGCCTGGCCCTATATCCATGCCCCGGATGCGCTTTCGGCCCGCTCCGTCTCCGTGCCGCGACGTGGACTGCGGCGCGAACTGAAAATCTTCCTCACCAATCCCAATGCCATCGTCGGGTTGCTGTTTCTCGCCACCGTCATCGTCACCGCACTGATCGCCCCGTTGATCTATCCCGGCGATCCCCTGGAAATGGTGGCCCGCCCGTTCCTGTGGCCGGGCCAGAACGCGGCCTATCCGCTCGGCACTGATTCCATGGGCCGGGATGTTCTGGCCGGCATCGTGCATGGCGCGCGCATTTCGCTCACCGTCGGTGTCGTGGCAACGCTGATCGGCCTCACCATCGGCATCGCGGTTGGCGCCTTCGCCGGTTATTTTGGTGGCGTCATTGATGACATCCTCGTCAAGCTGATCGAAATCTTCCAGACCTTGCCGAATTTCGTGCTCTTGGTGGTACTGGTCGCCATCGCCCAGCCGTCTGTCACCACGGTCACGTCAGCCATCGGCATCATCACCTGGCCGCTCGTTGCGCGTCTTACCCGTGCGGAATTCCGCGCCATTCGCGAAAAGGATTATGTGCTCGCCGCGCGTAGCCTCGGTTATGGCCATGCCCGCATCGTTTTTCAGGAAATCCTGCCCAATGCGCTGCCACCGATCATCGTCACCTCATCCGTCATGGTGGCGGGCGCGATCCTCATGGAAGCAGCGCTGTCCTTCATGGGGCTTGGCGATCCCAACCGTGTCTCCTGGGGTTCGATGATCGGTTCCGGCCGTGATGTCATCCGCACGGCCTGGTATCTGACCGCCCTTCCCGGCCTTGCCATCGTCTTCACCGTCATTTCGCTGAACCTCATCAGCGATGGCCTCAACGATGCGCTCAACCCCCGTTTTTCGGAGGAACGCCGATGAGCAAACTGATCGAAGTCCATGATCTCTCCGTCAGCTTCGGCTCAACCCAACCGGTCAAAGGCGTCAGTTTCGATGTCAGCCCCGGCGAAATGCTGGCGATCGTCGGCGAAAGCGGCTCCGGCAAATCCCTGACGGCGCTTGGCCTGATCGGCCTCCTGCCCTCCCACGCCAAGACCGGCGGCCGGGTTCTGCTCGAGGGCCGCGATCTGCTGCCGCTTTCCGAGCGGCAATGGCGCGGCATTCGCGGCCGGGATATCGGCATGATCTTTCAGGAGCCGATGACCTCGCTCAACCCCGTGCTGACGGTCGGCGAACAGATCATCGAGGTGCTGCGCATCCATGAGAAGATCGACCGGCATCAGGCGCGCAAACGCGCCATCGAGCTGCTGGACCTCGTCAACATCCCCGATGCCGGCCGCCGGGTGGATGATTATCCGCACCAGCTTTCCGGCGGCATGCGCCAGCGTGTGATGATCGCCATCGGCGTTGCCTGCAATCCGAAACTCCTGATCGCCGACGAGGCGACGACGGCTCTTGACGTGACGATACAGGCGCAGATCCTGCAGCTGCTCGACAATCTGCGCCGCGATCTCAACATGGCGGTCATCCTCATCACCCACGATCTCGGCATCGTGGCACAATGGGCGGACCGGGTGATGGTCATGTATGCCGGCCGCAAGGTGGAAGAAGGATTGCCGGAACCGGTTTTCTCCAACCCCTACCACCCCTATACGCGCGGCCTGCTTGCCGCCTCGCCGCGCGCGGAAGACGGCCAGCATTATCGCGACGGGCCGCTCATCGAGATTCCCGGCTCCATCGTTTCCGCCACGGGGGAACGCGGTTGCGCCTTCCGACCGCGCTGTCCGAGCGCCCGTGGTTTCTGCGGGCAATTCGTGCCGCCGCTGAGGCCGATTTCGGAAGGCCGCTACGCCGCCTGCCCCTTCGTTGCTCCCACATCCCAGGAGGTGTCCGATGACGCTCTTGTCAGTGCATAGTCTTTCCACCCACTATACGGGCGGACGCGGCACCGTGCGCGCCGTCGATGACGTCTCGCTTGATATCGAGGCGGGCGAAACCGTGGCACTGGTGGGCGAATCCGGCTGCGGCAAATCCTCGCTCGGCAAGTCGCTGATGCGTCTGGTCGAGCCGTCTTCCGGCAGGATCACCTTCAAGGGCGCTGATGTGACGGCAATGACGCCTTCGCAGCTGCGCGGCATACGCCGCCGCATCCAGATGATCTTTCAGGATCCCTTCGCCTCCCTCAATCCGCGACAGACGGTGCGCACCATCCTTACCGGGCCGCTGAAAGTGCACGGCATCGGCGACCGGGCGCGCCAGCGGGAGATTGTTGAAGCCATCGTCGCGCAGGTTGGCCTGCCCACGGATTCGCTCGACCGTTATCCGCATGAATTTTCCGGCGGTCAGCGCCAGCGCATCGGCATTGCCCGCGCCCTGGTTTTGGAACCGGAACTGGTGGTCTGCGACGAGCCGGTCTCGGCGCTCGATCTTTCGATACAGGCGCAGATCCTCAATCTTCTGGTGGAGATGAAAAAGCGGCTTTCGCTGTCCTATCTCTTCGTCTCACATGATCTGTCCGTGGTGCGTTATTTTTCCGACCGCGTGCTGGTCATGTATCTCGGCAAGATCGTCGAAAGCGCACCGACATCGGAACTCTGGGCTTCTCCGAAGCACCCTTATACTCGCGCCCTTCTCGCTGCCGTTCCGGATCCCGCCCGCCGCAAGCAGGCCGCGCCCATTTCCGGCGATCTGCCGAGCCCGCACGATCCGCCATCCGGCTGCCGGTTTCACACACGCTGCCCGCTCGCCACCGATCTCTGTCGCGAAAAAGCGCCGGATTACACCCTTTTCGGCAAGAACCACGCCGTGGCCTGCCACCATGCCCAATAACTTAAAGGAGCAACCATAATGGTCGACTATCGCTATCTCGGACGCAGCGCGCTGAAAGTTTCACCGCTGAGCCTCGGCACGATGATGTTCGGAGGCCCGACACCGGATGATGTGGCCTTCCGCATCATCGACAAGGCACGCGAACAGGGCATCAACTTCATCGACACCGCCGATGTCTATCACGACGGCAAGTCGGAAGAGGTCGTTGGCCGCGGCATCAAGTCCACGCGCGATCACTGGGTTCTGGCGACGAAATTCGTCAATTCCCATACCAAGGGCCCGAACCTTGGTGGCCATTCGCGCAAATGGGTGATCGAGACCGTCGAGAATTCGCTGCGCCGCCTCAACACTGACTATATTGACATCCTCTATTTCCACCGCGCCGTCTTTGATGCGCCGCTGGAAGAGCCGGTGCGCGCCATCGCCGATCTCATCCGCGCCGGCAAGCTGCGCTATTTCGGCGTGTCGAACTTCCGCGGCTGGCGCATCGCTGAAATTTCGCATCTGGCCGATCAGCTTGGCATCGACCGGCCCGTTGCCAGCCAGCCGCTCTACAACATCGTCAACCGCACGGCCGAAGCCGAGCAGCTGCCGGCGGCCAATCATTATGGCCTTGGTGTCGTGTCCTATTCACCGCTCGCACGCGGCGTACTGACCGGCAAATATCAGCCGGGCGAACAGCCGGGTGCCGATACCCGCGTTGGCCGTGGCGACAAGCGCGTTCTGGAAACGGAATGGCGTCCGGAATCGGTTGAAATCGCCCAGAAGGTCGCGGCCCATGCCGCTTCAAAGGGCGTTTCGGCGGCGGATTTCGCGCTCGCCTGGGTGCTGAACAACAAGTTCGTCACCGCCGCCATTACCGGCCCGCGCACCGAAGAGCACTGGAACGGCTATATCCGCGCCCTCGATGTGAAAATCGATGCCGAAGATGAAGCACTGGTCGACAGCCTTGTGACAACAGGCCATCCCTCGACACCCGGTTTCAATGATCCGAGCCATCCCGTCGAAGGCCGCGTGCCGCGCAATCTCGAGGCCGCACACCGCCCGGCGCTCAAGCCGCGCGCGGTCGCCTGATCGTCCAGACGAACATGCCTGCGGCGCGATTGTGCCGCAGGCTATAACATCCGCTCACGGGAAAACCGCAATGTCCAATCCGAAACTACAGACAACCACCACCGACAATTCCGGCGTGCCGAGCCGTGACGAGATTCTGGCCCGGGCAAAGGACATTGCGGCTATCGCGGGCCGGGATGCCGCCCGCCGCGAGCGCCAGCGGGAACTGCCCTTCGATATCTTCGCCCTTATCAAGGAGGCAAAGATCGGCACGCTGCGTGTCCCCGAAGCCAAGGGCGGACCGGGCGGCTCGATTGCCGACTATATCGAAGTGCTGATGATCCTCGGCGAAGCCGACAGCAATATTCCGCACGCGCTTCGTAGCCATTTCAATTTCACCGAAAATCTCGCCCTTGCGCCCATCGAGCTGGAGGACCGGCGGCATCTTGAACAGGTCCTCGCCGGCAAGCTCTTTGCGGGCGCCAGCACCGAACAGGGCACCAAGCGCCCCGGCGAAATCACCACGCGGCTGAGTGCCGATGGCGATCGCTACCGGCTGAACGGCCGCAAATGGTATGCGACCGGTACGGCCTTTGCCGATTTCGGCACCTTCAGCGCCATTGGCGATGACGAGCAGCCGATCGGCGTGCTCATTCCGCTTGATCGCACCGGCATCACCATTCTCGACGACTGGGACAGCATGGGCCAGCGCATGACGGCAAGCGGCGGCGTGTTGCTTGAAAATGTCGAGGTGCTGCCGCATGAGCTGACGACCCGCAAGCTTGGCACCCAGATCGGCCGCCACAGCTCGGCCATGCGGCAGCTGCATCTCGCCGCATCTGCTGCCGGCGCCGTTCAGGGCGCGCTTAATGACGGTGTGGAATATGTTCTGCGCCAGGCGCGCACCACGCTTCACAGCGCTGCGGAAACCGCCAATCAGGATCCCTTCGTGCAGAAGATGCTGGGTGAAATCAGTGCCGGAGCTTTCGCCGTCAAGACACTCATCCGCGAAGCCGCCAGAACGCTCGACCGAACGGCTGCAGCCTTTGCAAATGGTGACGAAGAGGCCATTGAGGCAGCCCTGCTGGAAGGCTCGCTCGCCACCGCCCGCACCCAGATCATCGCCTCGCAGCTTTCGCTGACCGTCGCCACCAACCTCTATGAACTCGGCGGCGGCTCGGCGACCTCGAGCGACCGGAATTTCGATCGCCACTGGCGTAACATCCGCACGGTCTACAATCACAATCCGCTTGCCCACAAGGCGCGGGTGATTGGTGACTATTACCTCAATGGCACCACGACGCATCTCAGGGAAGGCCGGGTGTTCTGACCATGCGGAAGATGCAGGCGGCAAAGGAGGAACAGCAATGAGAACGGAGTTTGTCGCTCCCGCCGCGAGCCGGGCAGCTTTTCGCCTGCCCACACTTTCCCGCCTGCCGCCGCTGACCGCCTTGCGCGCCTTTGTGGTGGCCGCCCGCCATGCGAGCTTTTCGCGGGCGGCGGAGGAACTGCATGTCTCCACCGCCGCCATCGGCCAACAGGTCCGTATTCTCGAAACCCATCTCGGCCAGCCGCTTTTCAGCCGCCAGCGCGGTGAATTGCTGCTGACGGATGCCGGCAGCGCGCTTTATCCCGGCCTTGCCGATGCTTTCGAGACCATGATCGGCAGTCTTTCCGACCTGATGGTTTCGAACGCACGACCGCAGTTGAAGGTTCTGGCGGAAGGTTGCTTTGCCGCCCGCTGGCTGGCGCCGCGGCTGGGCAGCATCGTTCCGGCCCTCGGAGACGTCGAGCTTTCGATCGAATCCATCGAGGGCGAAACCGTCGATCTCACCCATTTTGATGCCGATTGCGCCATCGTCGCCACCCACGCGCAAATTCCGGGCTTTCTTCACGAGCCGCTTTTCGCCGATACCGTTAGCGCTGTCTGCACTCCCGAGTTCGCAACCCGCCATGGGCTTGCAGGCGAGCCCGCCCAATTGCGGGATCTCGGCTTTGCGATGTTGCGCGGCAATGGCCTGGACGCCGCCTTCGAATGGGCGAACTGGCTGCGCGCCTGCCGCATTCCGCTCCGGCTTTCGGCGACAGGCCCACGTTTTACGCGCCAGACGGCGCTGATAGAAGCAATCTTATCTGGCCATGGCATCGGCCTCGCGCGCCACTCGCTGATTTCGGAAGAGCTGAAAAACGGCCGCCTGATCGCCCCCTTCGGCTCACCACAGCCGACTGCAAGCCGTTACCACCTGCTGACCAGTCCTGACAGGCGGCGGCTGCCGGAGGTCGCATCTCTACTCGCTCTGTTGCGCGAGGATATACGCTCCCTCGAAGCCGCCGCCTGAACACGCCCGTCCCACCTCAGGCGCGTTCCCTTTGCAACTCTCTGGCCGCGTAGATGTTATCCGGCCGTGGCAGGCCATAATGGTCGCGCAGCGTATCGCCTTCGTAATCCTCACGGAACAGGCCACGCCGCTTCAGGATCGGCACCACCTCATCCACGAAGATATCGAACCCACCATTCAGCCATGGCGGCATGATGTTGAAGCCATCGGCTGCGCCTTCGCGGAACCAGGTCTCTATCCAGTCTGCCACCTGTTCCGGTGTTCCGGAAATCACCTTGTGGCCGCGCCCGCCGGCAAGCCGGTGCAACAATTGTCGGATCGTCGGGTTTTCCCGGTCTATGACATCGAGGACCAGCTGATGGCGGCTGCTATCCGCCTGCGCGCGCGTCGCCTCGACGGCCTCTACTGGCAGCGGCTGGTCAAGATCGGCCGATGACAGGTCTATGCCTGTCATGCGCTGCAATTGCCCGAGCGAAAAGGCCGGCTGGATGAGATCGTTGAAGGAGGCCTCGAGCTTGCGCGCCTCCTCTTCGGTGGAGGCGATGAAGGGGCTGATGCCCGGCAGGATTTTCACATGGGCGGGGTTACGCCCCGTGGCAGCAACACGTCGCTTGATGTCAGAATAAAAAGACCGCGCACTCTCCAGAGTCTGATGCGCGGTAAAGATTGCCTCAGCATAGTGAGCCGCAAAACCACGGCCCTCCTCCGAGGAGCCTGCCTGCACATAGACCGGCCGGCCCTGTGGTGAACGAGGCACGTTGAGCGCGCCCCGCACCCGATAAAATTCCCCATCGTGATTGGCGGGGTGGATGCGGTCTGTCTCGGCAAACAGACCGCTTTCCTTGTCGGCGACGATGGCATCGTCTTCCCAGCTGTCCCAGAGCTTCGTCACCACATCGACGAACTCGATGGCCTGACGGTAACGGTCGGCATGCGGCGGATGTTTCTGGAGATTGAAGTTGCCGGCCGCCGCATCCGCCGAAGTCGTGACGATGTTCCAGCCAACCCGGCCGCCGCTGATATGATCGACGGACGCAAACAGCCGCGCGAGATTGTAGGGCTCGTAATAGGTGGTGGAGGCCGTGGCGATGAAGCCGATCTTTTCGGTGACGGCGGCGAGCGCCGAAAGCATGGTGATCGGCTCCAGCCGGTGGCGGGCGGCGTAGCGGATATTGGCGTCCAGCACCGGCGCATCGGCAAAGAAGATCGCATCCAGTTTCGCCGCTTCGGCCTTGCGGGCGATATCCTGATAGAGCTTTATATCGGTGACGCGATGCGGCTCCGAATCCGGATGCCGCCATGCAGCCTCATGATGTCCGCCAGGATAGATGAACGCATTGAGAACCAGCTTTTCGGATTTTCTGCTCATGGAAATGACCTCTTATTCGCTCTGATGCGGCTTGAAACCGAAGGAGGCTCACGCCTCCTTCGTCACCCAGGCTTTGGCGAGATTGCCGCTCAGCCCCTCTGCGCCTGTCGCGTAGTCCTTGATGCGTACGCTGCCGACGACCGGCTGGATGGGAGAGACGAGATTGATGACGGGAAGATCCCTGGCGACAACGGCCTGAAATTCCTTGAAGAAAGCCGCGCGCTTTTCGATATCCGGCTCCACTGCCGCCGCTTCCAGCAGCCGGTCCACTTCCGGATTGGCGTAATGGCTGGCGTTGGAGAACGGCAGGCCGATCTTGAAGTTCTTGCTCCAGTAGACGCGCTGCACACCGGCTGTCGGATCGAAGGTGTTGGAGAGGGATTCCACCGAAAGGTCCCAGGCGCGGTCGGTATAGACGACCTTCACATAGGTGCCGAAATCGAATTTCTGGATATCCGCCTCGATGCCGATCTTCGACAGCGCCTGCGCGATGAAATCCGAATAGGTCTGCGGATTGAACGGGTTGGTGGTGACGCGCAGCTTGAAGCGCTTGCCGCCGTCCTTGCGCGGAAAGCCTGCCTCATCCAGCAATTTCTCCGCCTGCGCGACGTCGAACTTGGCAAAACCGATATCCGCATTGTGGAACTTCGCAAGGCCGGGGCTGATCGGCGTCGGCGATGGCACGGCATAACCATAAAGCACGGTATCGATGAGCGCCGGAACGTCGATGGCATGGGCGATGGCCTGCCTGACCTTCAACTCCTTGAGATATTCGTTCTCAAGGTTGATGACGAGCTGGTTCTGCTGGCCGGCATAGGCATAGATGCGGTCATCCACCTTCAGCGTCGGAATGGATTTCAGCCGTTCCAGATCGGCAAGCGCGACCGGGTTAGGGCCAATATCCCCTTCGCCGGTTTCCAGTGCGGCAGCACGGGCACCCGCATCGTTGATGAGGCGGATGATGACGCGGTCGAGATGAGGGCGCGGCGCATCCCAATAATCGGCGTTTTTCTCCAGCAGGATATGACTGCCCGGCACCCATTCCTTCAGCACGAACGGGCCGCTGCCGATGATCTGGGCGGGTTTCGGATTATCTGTCGGCTTGAAGGTTTCGAAAATATGCTTCGGCACGATTGGCGATTCCGACGAGGCAAGCGCGGTGATCAGGCCCGGGGCGGGCTTGGAAAGCTTCACCTTCGCAACCAGCGGATCTGATATATCGACGCTTTCAACGTTCGAGAACGTCGCCCGGCCGCGCGGATGCGCCTCTTTCAGCCGAAGGATGGAAAACTCCACATCCGCCGATGTCACCGGTTTGCCGTCATGGAATTTCGCATTCGGCTGCAGATGGAAGACATATTCCAGCCCGTCGGCTGAAACGCTCCATTCCCTAGCAAGACTTGGCTGGGGCGACAGCTCGTAATCATAGGTCAAAAGCCCGTCGTAAATTTTCGAACCGATGAACTGTGGGCCGCCCGCACTGGTATTGATGGCCACGAGCTGGGTCGGTTCAGGGAAATATACGATCTTCAGCGTGCCGCCCGAAACGGGCTCTTCGGCAGCGGCGAAAGAGCCGCCCGGAAGCGCCACGAATGCGCCGGCGGCAAGTGCAATCTTATGAAACTGGCGTCTGGAAATGGTCATGTCTGTCTCCGAAAAAATCCGATGTGCGGGAGCGGCAACTCAATGCAACTGCGGGAACCCGTGGCGCTCGGCGAGGATTTGCAAAATGCGTTTGGTGTCCTGAATGAAGTGCGTATCGCCCTTTGCCGCGGCGTCAGCGGGCGCCTCGCCGGCAAAGACGAACAGCGGCAGCGACTGGTTTTCTTCACCCACGGCGGCGATGACCGCCTCACGCGGGCGCTGAAAACCGACACGGCGGATATCGATCTGCCCCGCTAGGTCTGGAAAGGCGGCAAGCAGGCCCTCGATCTGGTTACAATGCGGGCAGACGAAGCGGACACCCGGGTGCTTGGGGTCTTCAAAACCGGGGGAGATCAGAAAAAGCGTGTCCTTGGCCATGGCATCCATCATGTGAGGGTGAGATTTCCAGTTCACAGTGCAGGCAGCCAAAGCGTGGGTCCAGAAAGCAATTCTTGCTTTGAAACGAAGAATTGCTTTGCGTTAAATTATTGATGAAATTGATTTTTTTGAAATTTCAAATGCCGGCATCGGTGTTCCTGCCGGCCTGTTCCAAAAGCAATGTTTTTCCCGAAAATACCATTATCACGCGACAGCGAAAAAAGGCCGGACAGCAATTTTCAGCAATAAAAAACCCGACAGAATTGCCGGGTTAGAGTTGATGAGGAAGATCGTAGACCGCTCTACCGTCATGCCGGGCTTGATCCGGCATCCAGCCACGGCGCGTCTGCGCCGTGAGAGGACTCTCTCGCGATCAAGGACTTGATCACGCTGGACCCCGGATCAAGTCCGGGGTGACGGAGTGGGGATGAACTCACATTTCAAAACGCTTACTCGCTTTTCCAGGCCGTCGACAAATCCCCATAGGCAATGTCGATGGTCGTGACGAGCGACTTCAGACTGGTATTGCGCAGAATGACGGTCGGCAAAGCGACGATGGAGAAATTCGGCAGGTCGTCACCAGTGATTTTCTGGATGTCGTGGAATTGCGCCGCCCGCTTCGTTTCATCCACCTCGATGGCGGCCGCACGGAAAAGATCATCCACCTTGGGGTTATTGTAGTGGGCGGCATTGACGTAAGGCGCCGGGTTCTTGATGCCATCGGACCAGTAGAGACGCTGCACGCCCGCCGTTGGATCGAACAGCCGGCTGATGCCGTTCACCGTCAGGTCAAAACCGCGCTCGGTGTAAACGCGCTTGATGAAGGTGGCGAGATCGCCTTCGACGATGTCTACCTTCACGCCGAGTTTGCCGAAGGAAGAGCGCAGATATTCTGCTGTTTTGCGGAAGACGTCGGATGGCAGGAAGGCAAGCCGCAGCGAAAAACGGGTACCATCAGCACCTTTCGGGTAACCAGCCTTGTCCAGCAATTCGTTCGCTTTGGCGAGATCAAAGGGATAGGTGAAAGGCTTTTCATCATTATAGGCGGTGAAGACGGCCGGGATGTTTGAACCAGCAGGTTTGGCCGTTCCGAAGAAGATCGCGTCATTGATGAAATCGCGGTCGATGGCATGGGCCAGCGCGTGCCGGACTTCCTTTTTGGCGAGGATCGGGTTTTCCAGATTGAACTCGAAGATGGCGGCATTGTTGAGATAGGAGTCTGTATAGACCTCCACCGCAAGCTTCGGATTTTGCCGAAGACGCTCCAGATCGCTGTAGGAAACGTCAGCGGTGTAATCCGCCTCCCCCGTTTCCACGGAAATGGTGGTGGAGGCCGCATCCGCAACGAAGCGTGCCACGAAACCATCGAGATAAGGCAGATCGGCCTGCCAGTAATGCGGGTTCTTCTTCAGCTTCACATAGCTGCCGCGTTTCCATTCCTCGAACACGAAGGGGCCGGTGCCGATGGGCGCATTGCCGTTCGGGCTTTCATTGTAGTTTTCCGAAGCATAGGCGTGGGCCGGCAGTATGGGCGTTTCGCCGCCCGTCAGCGCCCGCAGAAGGTAGGGTGCGGGTTTGGAAAGCACCACCACCGCCGTCAGCGGATCGGGCGTTTCGATATCGGCAATATTGGCAAAGGTGATACGCCCGCGCGGACCGACCTTCTTGAAGGCAAGCAGCGAAAACTTGACATCCTGCGACGTGAAATCCTTGCCGTCATGCCATTTTACACCCTTGCGCAGCTTGAACGTGTGACGCAGCCCGTCTACCGATGTTTCCCAGCTTTCCGCCAGAACCGGATGCGGTTTGAACTCGCTGTCGAACCGCACCAGCCCTTCAAGGATTTTCGTGGAAATGGCGCGGGTGCGCGTATTGGAATCGGAAAGCGGCACCAGTGTCGTCGGCTCGCCGAGACCCGCAAGAGTAACGATTCCGCCCTTTTTCGGCGTTTCCGCCGCCAGTGCGGGCAAGGACGGCAACAGCATGGCCCCGGCAAGCGCGGCACTCAAAAGCAATGTCTTACGTCTTGTAATATTCATGGATGTTTCCCTTTGTGAAATTGTTTTCAAATGTTCAGGCAGCCTTCAGCCGCGTCTCCACCAGGCGGGCAAACAGCGTGGCGCCAACCGGCAGGATCGCGTCATCGACGATGAAACCGGGATTGTGGGCAGGCACGGTGCCGGAATGGCCAAGGGTGAAAAATGCGCCGGGCGCGTGTTTCAGGAGATCGGCGAAATCCTCGCTGCCCATGAAGCGGCCCGGCTCGGTGGAGACGCGCTCGTCTCCCAAAACCTCGCGGGCCACGCCGGCAACGATCTCCACGGACACATCATCATTGGTGAGAACCGAGAATATGTCGCGAATATCTACCTCGGCGGTCAGGCCATGGGCGGCGGCAATATGATCGGAAATCGTGTGGATGCGCTCCCGGATGGTTTCGCGCACGCTGTCGGAAAAAGCCCGCACCGTTCCGGCAATCGAGGCCGTTTCGGGAATGACATTATACGCCGACCCCGCCTCGATGCGCGTGATCGACAGCACGGCGGGATCGGTCGGCGACACGTTGCGGCTAACGATCGTCTGCAAGGCCTGGATGAGTTCGCCCGTGGCCGGCACCGGGTCGCGCGAGACATCGGGATGGGCGGCGTGGGCGCCCCTGCCCTTCAGCCGGATATCGAAGAAATCCGCACCTGCCAGAATGGTGCCAGGCGAAACCTTGAGATGATTGGGCGCGGCATGGGTGGAATTATGCAGGCCATAAATCTCGTCGACCGGAAAATCCTTGAACAGCCCATCGGCAATCATGGCGCGCGCGCCGCCAAGACCTTCCTCGGCCGGCTGGAAAATGAACACCACCGTGCCGGCGAAATCGCGGGTTTCCGCCAGATAACGGGCGGTGCCGAGCAGGATGGTAGTGTGCACATCATGTCCGCAACCGTGGAACTTGCCGGGATAGACCGACGCATAGGGCAGTCCGGTTTCCTCCGGCATCGGCAGGGCGTCCATATCGGCCCTGAGCCCGATGGACCGGTTACCCGCATGGCGGCCGTGCAACACGCCGACCAGGCCGGTCTTGCCATAACCGCGATGCACCTCGATTCCCCAGGAGGCGAGCTTTTCAGCGACGATGCCTGAGGTGCGCACCTCCTCGAAGCCGATTTCCGGATGCTGGTGCAGATCGTGGCGGATGGAGACGAGTTCGGGAACATAGGTCCCGATCCGGTCCAGAATTTTCGGTGCTGATGTTTTGACGGGATCGACGGCGATATTCACGGTATCTCCTCAGGGCAAACAATATCGTTTTCGCAATCGGGCGATTGCAAAGGGGGTTAGCTTCGGAACTGGAAAATCAGGGCTGGTAAGGCGTCAGAGCCTCAGGCCAGCCTCCTTCATCAAGGGCAGAATGCGCTCGGCGAAGTAATCAAGGTCTTCACGGAAATCGTAGAAATTCAGCTGAACCCCATCGATGCCGGCCTTTTTTAAACCGACAAGCTGCTCGACCACCTGTTCCGGCGAACCGATGATTTCAATATTGCCGCCGAGATTACGCCCCTGCTTGTGGCGCGCATCGCCGCGGCCGCGCCAGGCATGGGCGTCGCTGTCGTAATTATTGGTGGCGAAGGCGCGGGTGCCGGCCTGCGGTTTTCCAGCCTCGATGGCATCGGCATAGGCAATCGCCTCCTTTTCCGTATCGCGGCTGACGATGATCGGATTGATGAGCGTCTTCACCCGCCGGCCATAGGCTTTGGCGCGGTTCTTGACAGTCGCGACATGATCGGGAAGGGTTTCCAGCGCGCTGTCTATATGCGCCCCGCCGGGCGAAGTGACGAAAACCAGATCGGAATGGCGGGCCGCGAAATCAATGCCGGCGGGCGACCCCGTCGCCGTCACCAGCGGCGGGCGGCCAAAGGCGGGTTTCGGCGTGATCCAGCCATTGTTGATCGCCCAGGGATTAAGCTTGCCTTCATAGGAGAAGTTTTCTGTCTCAGCCCACAGGCGGTGGAGCACATCGAACAATTCACCCGCCATATCATAACGCTTATCATGGTCGATCCGCTGCCAACCGAACATTTCGTGCTCGATGGCACGGTGGCCGGTGACGATATTAATGCCCCAGCGCCCCTTGGCGATATGATCCAGCGTCGCGCCATATTTGGCGAGATGCAGCGGATGCAGAGGCCCGTAAAGCACATGGATGGTGGAGATCAGCAGAATGTTCTTGGTGACCGCCGCCATGGCGCCGAGCGCGATGAAACTGTCGAGCGAGGATTCGCCGTCATATCCGCCCTTGGGCAGCCATTGGGTGCGGCTAAAGGCGATTTCGAAACCAAGTTCCTCCGCCCGCTTCACCAGTTCGACGTTATAATCGAAAGTCCAGCTGTTGCTGGTCGGCAGGCTGGAGAAATTGATGTCCTGCAGATTGAGGAACAGGCCCAGCATCAGCGGCTGTTTTACCGCCCGGCTGAGCGGGCTGTCGTCAAAATCGGCAGGACTTTTCAGTTCAAGACCTTTCAGCTCCGAACCATCGGGCAAAGGAACACTTAGCGCCATGTCTTTTCTCCCTCGGAATGATCACCCTGCGGTGCGGCTGCGGCCAACCGGGTGCGCAGGTAGCTCTCCACGCCGCGGGGTTGACGACCGGTGATCTGGTCGATGGTATCGGTGACGGATGCCGCCAGACCTTCGCGGATAAGCTGACCGAATTCGCCGATCGCTTTCTGTTCGAACACGCCAATATCCGGTGGAAAGGCCAGCACGGCATCATGCGAAACACCAACCGGCCGATGCAGGATACGGGCCGCGATGCGGGCGATCTCCAGCCCCGTCAGGGCTTCGCCGCCGGTCAGCACCAGGGGGCCGGCAAGCGGTTCATCGCCTGTCAGCGCGTGAACCGCCACGTCGGCGATATCGTCGGCATCAATGAAGGAGACGGCCGCATTGCCGAACCGGGCGGGCACATCCTCACCCTTGCGCAGCGCGGCGACAACGGGTTCCAGCGCCACCTGCATCCATGCATTCGGCCGCAGTACCGTATGCGTTACGCCGGTTCTGGCGAGATGCGCCTCCACCTCGGCATGGGCCGCACCCGAGATGGAGCGGGCGGCATTTTCAATGGTCCAGTCAGAGCCGGATATTTTTACGATCCGCAAAGCACCGGCCGAGAGAGCCGCATCGATGACCACCTTCTGGTCAACCGCCAGCGTTTCCCCGATGGGGGAAAGCACAAAGACGGCATTTATGCCGCGTGAAGCCTCCTTCAGGCTGGCCGGATCGGAAAAATTCCCCTCCGCAATCTCGACCCTGTCACCCCAGAGCTTCAGTGCATCCTCGCGCCTGCGGGTCAGCACGCGAACGCTCTCCTGTTTTTGCAGAAGACGGCTGACGACACGCTGGCCGAGCTTACCAGTTGCACCCGTTACAAGAATGGTGGCTGCCATGACGTCCTCACTTTCCAGCTTTGTGTTGTGCGGTCTCTTGCAGTGAAGAAAGAGCACGTGGATCGGCCCAGTCCCGCACATCGAAATCGTCAGGGATAAATTTCCATTCCAGCAGGAAATCCTTGAAATGGCTCAGCGCATCCAGCTCCGCCGGGTCGAGATCAAGCCGCAGATTTTGGTGCACATCCGCGCCATTGGCAGCCAGGACCGCCTCTTCGCTGACGCCGATCTCGCGGGCGATGAAACGCACGGCCTCCGCCGGATTGTCATTTGCCCACCAGGCAACCCGCTGAACGGTGGCCACCAGTTCCGCCACCAGATCGGGCCGCTCATCGGCAAAGGTAGCGTCCACCGTCAAGGGACGTGGCGTGCCATTGTTGATGCGGATTTTCGGATCGGGATGAAACCCGGTTGATACGACGACCTGAGCACCGATGAGATTGGCGACGGTGACACCTTCGGCGCCCTTGACGAAAAATGCATCGATCTGGCCGCGGTGCAGTGCTGCAATTTCCTCGCCATAGGGAAGCCGCCGGCGCAGGCCATGGAAGCGCTCATCCGTTGGACCAAGCAGCACCGGCTCTCTTGCTGTCAGATCGACGAGTTCGACATCGGCAACGGTGAGATCGGAAACGGTGAGTGCCGACACGATGCCCTTCAGCGACGTGGCGCGCTGGAAATCGATGGTTTCATTCGGACGTTTCGGCAGGCCGATGCGCCGCCCCTTCAAATCGCGGCCCTTGCTTATTCCACTTGCGGGCAACGCAATGACCGCCTGAAACTCATCGGTTCTCGTCAGCCCCACCAGCCGCGTCTGCCGGCCACCCGCCTTCGCCCAGATTGGCGGAATGTTGCCGCCCTGGCGGAAGGACCAGTCCAGCCGATGATCAAAATGGCTCTGCCTGATAGCCGGATCTGCCGCATCTCGAATGGAGGAAACGGAGATGCCGTGACTGGCAAAACGCTCCTCTATCCAGCCAAGCTGCACCGCGATGGAGAGCGGCGTTGGTGCCGGGCAGCGGGTGTACCAGAGGGTTACGGGTTGGGTTGCTTGGCGAAGGGCGGCATCAGCCATGGCGGTCGTCCTCGAAATTGCGATCTGGACAGCACGCTACACGCCGCAGGGTATTTTCTATAGATAAAGTGTACTATTTAGGAGGCGATTGAAGAAATTCATTTCCATAACACTAGGCCCTCGCATGGTGAAGGAAATATCCTTTCGAAAATGGCGTAATTTTCGAACATAACGCCCAACGCAGCCACTCCTATCAGGGGCATCCACGTGGGAGCCGGAAAAGCCATGGCTCGAAAGTTTTTCTTCTCCCAGTAGCAAGGATTTTTAACTCGCGACCGCAATCGCGGCTGTTACGCTTTCGGATAATTACACCCGCCACAGGCTGGAATCCCATACAGACGGAAAAATAAAAGCATGAGCAACACCAAACGCCGGCTCAATCTCAATGTCGGCATCAATACAACGGGATATCTTCCCAATGCCTGGAAATACAGAAGCGGAGACCGGCACGATATCAATGATATCGGCTATTACCGGCGGCTGACGGAACTGGCCCATAAAGGCCGGTTCGACGCTGTTTTCCTCTCCGACCACCCGGCATTGCTGACTGACCCGGCCAGTCGCCCATTTCACACCATCGATCCGCTCATCCTCTCCACCTCACTTGCCGCGCAGGTGCCGGATATCGGTTTTGTGGCGACGATATCCTCCACCTATAATTCACCCTATAATTTTGCGAGACGAACGCAGTCTATCGACGTGGTCACCGGCGGCCGGCTGATCGTCAACATCGTCTCCTCCTTCAATCCCAATGTCGCGGCCAATTTCGGCAACGATCCGCTGCCACCACGCAGCGAACGTTATGCCAAGGCCACCGAATTTCTCGATGTCGCGAAAAAGCTCTGGTCGAGCTGGGATCCGCGCCGTGAGGGAGATGTGCCGGAAGATCGCTTCTGGGATGCGGCAACGGCGGAAACCATCGATCACGAGGGGCAATATTTCCACGTAAAGGGCCCGCTCAACGTTCCACGCGGGCCGCAGGGACATCCCGTCATCGCGCAGGCCGGCGCTTCCGAAGGTGGCATCGATCTGGCGGCTCGCCATGGCGAGATCATCTATTGCAACATCCTGTCACGCCCGGCGGGTCAGGCCTTCGGCAAAAAGGTGCGTGACCGCGCTGTCTCTTTCGGCCGCGATCCCGCCGGCATCCGCATCGTTCCCGGCCTTGTCGTCATTCTCGGCGAGACCCGTGAGGACGCGCTGCGCAAGCATGAACTCTTCAGCGGGACCGGCTCGGAAGACGGGCTTCTGGCGCGTTTCGCCAAGGAAAACGGCATTGATCCGCGCGATTTCAACCCGGATATAAAACTCGATGGCGAGCGCTTCATTCCCGACCAGAACCGGCAATGGGCCGTTGGCATGGGGCTTGGCCTTTCCGAGCTGCTGACCCATGAAAAGCTCACCGCGCGTGAGGCCGTGCGCCGCTCCGAGGGGCACCACCGGCTGCTGCTTGGCACACCGGAAGAGGTGGCGGATGGCATCATCGACCTCTGGCAGGATGGCACCGTGGATGGCTACACCCTGCAGCCACCGCGCGCGCCCGATGATATTGCCGAATTCGTCGAAAAGGTCGTGCCGGTGCTGCAGGACCGCGGCGTTTATCCGCGTGAATATGACGGTGCGACGATCCGCGACCGCTATGGTCTGCCTTATCCCGATTGAACCAAGGATGTGGCGCGGGTAAAGCGCCACACCTCCATCGCCCGCCATTTGTGCCGTTCCCGGCAATGGCGGGTGCCAGAGACATATTATTGACCCGCCGCCACCTTCAAAACCGGCCGGCCGCCGGAAAGCTGCGGCACGACGGAGGCGAAATCCGTGACGATCTGGCGATAATCTTCCGGCTGAAACTCATAGGGCAATTCCAGACGGAATTCCGAGACATGCGGCAGCACCGGATCACGCGACAGCGTCTCCAGAATCTCCTCAGTCGTGCCAACAATGTCGGGCAGGAAAAGCGTGCGGCGCGCGCCATGCGGCGTATGCGTGCGCTTGTCACGCTCAGCGGCGAATTCCGCATAACGGCGGCGCGTCGCGGGGCTTGCGCTATCGGTTGGCAGGATCACCCGTCCCAGCGCGACACGCGGCTGGCGCTCATGCGCCCATTCCTGCCGGAAGCGGGCAACAAGAGCCGCCTGTGCGGTCAGAAAATCATCGGTGTTTTCACCGCTAACGATATTACCGGTCAGAAGATTGAACCCTGCCCTGCCGGCCCACCGGGCGGAGTTCTGCGATCCGCCGCCATACCACAGCCGGTCGGTCAAACCCCTGGCGAAGGGCCGAAGGCGCGGCACCTGAGCACCAGCGGCATTGCCGGCCTCCGTGTCACTGGACAAAGGTTCCGATCTCAACGCCTTCGCCAGCTTTTCCGCACGGCCGTGGCTGTAATCCGCATCGGCAGCAATATCGACATAGTCCGAAATGAGATGAGCAAAGGGCGGCGCGCCCACCGAGACGCCAACATTCAGCCGTCCGTGTGACAGGACATCAACCGTGGCGAGATCCTCGGCCAGCCTGAAGGGATTTTCATAACCCAGCTGAATGACGGCGGTGCCTAGCCCGATCCGCTTCGTGCGCTGCGATGCAGCGGCAAGAAAAGTGGCTGCCGAGGAAACGCCCCGTTCCAGATGGCGCTGACGCACCCAGGCGCTGTGATAACCCAGCGCCTCCCCGGCTTCGAAAAGCTGCAGGGTTTCTTCCAGCCCCTTTGCGGGGTCATCATCGTGATAATTGCCGGGAACCAGAAAGGCGAAATGGGAAATACGGGAAAGAGGCATAGTGAACGTCCGGGAATGGTTGTTGACGGAAGACGGGCTCAGGCGATGCTGCTGCGGCCGTTCTTCCGTGCCGCGCATACTCCAGCAGAATGCCCGATGAAGGGCGCGGCTTGCACGGCATGGTCTTTTATAGTCCCGGTCATTGTTGAAAGATCGTTGCGCGATTTAATAGTCTACTAAAATTATAGGTTATTCGCGACGATCTTGCCGCGCCCTGCTCTCCACTTCCCCCGTCCCCTTCGCAGTTCGTAACAGCCACAAAGCCGGTCTGGCCTACGACGCCAGTTACGGGCTACCCGACAAAAAACTTGATTTCCGCCTCAAACATGTAATACAGATTATCATACATGTTGACAAATAACGCAGACATGTATGACATTGCGGCAATCATGAACGCTGCGATACCTGCATGAGGGAGGAATTATGATCATCACCGACGTCGAGGTCCGTGTTTTCCGCACGACGACCCGTCGCCACTCGGACAGTGCCGGTCACGCGCATCCGGGTCCGGCGCATCAGGTGGAACAGGCCATGCTGACCATCCGCACCGAGGACGGTCAGGAAGGTCACTCCTTCACCGCGCCGGAGATCGTTCGCCCGCATGTCATCGAAAAATTCGTCAAGAAAGTCCTGATCGGTGAAGACCATCGCGACCGGGAACGGCTGTGGCAGGATCTTGCCCACTGGCAGCGCGGTTCGGCCGCACAGCTGACCGACCGCACATTGGCGGTGGTGGATTGCGCATTGTGGGACCTTGCCGGCCGCTCGCTCAACCAACCTGTATACAAGTTGATCGGCGGTTATCGCGACAAGGTGCTGGCCTATGGCTCGATCATGTGCGGTGACGAGCTGGAAGGCGGGCTGGCGACGCCGGAAGATTACGGCCGTTTTGCCGAAACGCTGGTGAAGCGCGGTTACAAGGGCATCAAGCTGCACACCTGGATGCCGCCCGTCAGCTGGGCTCCGGATGTGAAGATGGACCTCAAGGCCTGCGCCGCCGTTCGTGAGGCGGTCGGCCCCGATATTCGCCTGATGATCGACGCTTTCCACTGGTACTCCCGCACCGATGCGCTGGCGCTTGGGCGTGGCCTCGAAAAACTCGGCTTCGACTGGATCGAGGAGCCGATGGATGAACAGTCGCTGTCTTCCTACAAGTGGCTTTCCGACAATCTCGATATTCCCGTCGTCGGCCCGGAAAGCGCCGCCGGCAAGCATTGGCACCGGGCCGAATGGATCAAGGCCGGCGCCTGCGATATTCTGCGCACCGGCGTCAACGATGTCGGTGGCATCACTCCGGCGCTGAAGACCATGCATCTGGCCGAAGCCTTCGGCATGGAGTGCGAAGTGCATGGCAATACAGCCATGAACCTGCACGTTGTCGCCGCCACCAAGAATTGCCGCTGGTATGAGCGCGGCCTTTTGCACCCCTTCCTCGAATATGATGACGGCCACGATTATCTGAAATCGCTGTCCGACCCGATGGATCGCGACGGCTTCGTGCATGTCCCTGACCGGCCGGGCCTTGGCGAGGACATCGATTTTACCTTCATCGACAACAATCGGGTGAGGTAACGGGCGATGAAAACGGTGCTCGCCTTCGGAGACAGCCTCACCTGGGGTGCTGACCCGGCAACGGGTCTGCGGCACCCTGCCGAACACCGCTGGCCGGAGGTTCTGGAGGCCGAGCTTGCCGGAAAGGCAAAGGTTCACCCCGAGGGACTTGGCGGGCGCACCACCTGCTACGACGACCACGCAGGCCCCGCCTGCCGCAATGGCGCGCGGGCGCTTGAAGTCGCGCTTTCCTGCCACATGCCACTTGATCTCGTCATCATCATGCTGGGCACGAACGATATCAAGCCGGTGCATGGCGGGCGGGCGGAAGCCGCAGTTTCCGGCATGCGGCGGCTGGCCCAAATTGTCGAAACCTTTATCTACAAGCCGCGCGAGGCGGTGCCGAAACTGCTGATCGTCGCACCGCCGCCCTGCGTCGCAGGCCCCGGCGGAGAACCCGCAGGTGGGCGGGACATCGGCCAATCGCTCAGGCTTGCGTCGCTTTACCACAAACTTGCCGGCGAACTGGGGCACGCCTTCTTTGATGCCGGATCGGTTGCCAGCGCTTCACCGGTGGATGGCGTGCATCTGGACGCGCCGGCAACGGCGGCAATCGGCCGGGCGCTCGCAGCACCCGTCAGAGAGATTCTTGGCTGATCCTGCGACGCCCGAGGAGGAACCGGGCGCGAGGATCAAAACGTGGAAAGGCCGTATGAACCGGCCGTATTGGGAGGAAAAATGAAACATTTTCTTGCAACCGCAGCGCTTGGCGCATTGCTGATCGGCGCCATGCCGCTCAGTGTTTTCGCTGAAACGCCGAAAGACCAGCTCATCGTCGCCACAACCATGAGCAATATCCTGACCCTCGATCCCGCCGCCATCACCGGCCGCGAGACCGTGCAGGTTTTGAACAACGTCTATGACACGCTCGTCGTGCTTTCGCCTGAAGATCGCAGCGTGCAGCCCCGCCTCGCGGAACGTTGGGAAATTGCCGAAGACCGGAAATCCATCCGCTTCCATCTGCGCGCCGATGCCAAATTCGCCTCCGGCAATGCCGTGACGGCAAAGGACGTGGCGTGGAGCCTGAAACGCCTGCTTGCCCGCAACCTAGCGCAATCCTCCTTCCTGAAAACCCGTGGTTTCAAACTGGAGGAAGCCGACAAGCTGTTCGTTGCCGAGAACGACCAGACCTTCGTGCTGAATATTCCGAAGCCTGACGACCCCAACCTTCTCTTGATGATCCTTGCGCAAAACGGTCCCGGCTCGATCATCGACAGCAAGACCGCGCTTGAAAATGAAAAGGACGGCGATCTGGGCGGCGCATGGCTGACGCTGAATTCCGCCGGTTCCGGCCCCTTCAAGCTGACGCAATGGAAGTCCAACGAATATATCATCCTCACCCGCAACGACGATTATTGGGGTGAGAAGGCCAAGATGAAGCGCATCCTGATGCGTCATCTGCCGGAATCGCAGTCGCAGCGCCTGATGCTGGAAAAAGGTGATATCGATGTCGCCTATTCCCTGCAGGCCCCCGATCTGAAATCGCTTGAGGCCGACAAGGCCGTCACCATCGAATCCACACCCGGCTCCGGCTTTTATTATCTCAGCGTTTCGATGAAGGATGAGAAATTCGCCAACAAGAAGGTGCGCGAGGCCCTGCGTTACCTGATCGATTACGACGGTCTCGACAAGGCGGTCATGCCCTATTACGGCAAGCTACATCAGCGCTCCCTCAGCACCGGTGTGATGGGCGCGCTGCCGGATCAGGGCTACAAGCTCGACATTGAAAAAGCCAAGGCGCTTCTGGCTGAGGCCGGTTATCCCAACGGTTTCAAGACGACGCTGCGCGTACTTTCGGAAGATCCTTTCATGAAGGCGGCAACGGCGATCCAGAACACGTTGGCGCAGGCGGGCATTCAGGCCGAGCTGATCAGCGGCTCCGGCGACCAGATCTATGGCGCCATGCGCGAGCGGAATTTCGAACTGCTGCTCGGCCGCGGCGGCGGCGGCCAACAGCCACATCCCGACAACAACCTGCGCTCCATCGCCTATAACCCCAACAACGCCGATGATGCCAAGCTCACCAATTACCAAAGCTGGCGCACCAGCTTCTTCGATGAGAAGCTGAACAAGATGATCGAGGCAGCCTTGGTCGAGCGCGACGTGGCGAAACAGACGAAGCTTTATGAGGACCTGCAGGGCTATATGGACGAGATCGTCATGTCGATCCAGCCTTTCTCCGAAGTCATCGACACCGCCGCCTTCCGCAGCGATGTCAAGGGCATGATCGTCAGCCCCTGGCTTTCGCGCTTTGAAGAGGTGAGCAAGGAGCGGTGATGTATTCCGTACGCAGTCATCCTCGGGCTTGACCCGAGGATCCATGGCTTCAACCGCTTATGGATCCTCGCCTCAAGGGCGAGGATGACGGCGGAGGAAGCGAATCTGGTAGCGGAATTTGTAATCCCTGAGGCGCGGCTAACCCCGCGCCTTTTCTTTTTCTACCTACGCTCGGCATCATTCCAAAAAAATGCCCGGCAGGGAGGCCGGGCAAGGAAGGAGGATGTTATTATGCGTGACGCCCCGGAGGAGGACAGTCACGTTTTGGGAGGCGTCAAGCGCCTTCATATTCCAGTGAGGCACCGATCAGTTCGCGGGCATAGGGATGCGTCGCGCCATTGCCGGCGATGGCCTCGCGCGGCAGGATTTCGGTGATTTCACCGCGCAGCATCACGGCGAAACGGTCGCACATGTGATCGACCACGGCGAGATCGTGGGTCACCATGATATAGGTGAAACCGCGCTCTTGCCGCAGTCGCTGCAACAGGTTGAGGATTTCCGCCTGCACCGAGACATCGAGCGCCGATGTCGGCTCATCAAGCAGAAGCAGCGACGGTTCGAGGATCAGCGCACGGGCAATCGCCACACGCTGCCGCTGGCCACCGGAAAGTTGATGCGGAAAGCGGTCGAGAAAGGAGACGGGCAGGCCGACATCGGTGATGACCTTGCGCATGCGCTCTTCACGGTCGCCGAGCTTGTGGATCGCAAGCGATTCCGAAAGCACGGTGCGCACCGACTGGCGGGGGTGCAGCGAGCCGTAAGGGTCCTGAAATACCATTTGCAGCATGCGGCACCGCTCGATCAGCGGCATATCGCGAACCGATCTGCCGTTGATGAGGATTTCGCCACTCCAGAAGTCGTTGAGCATCGACACGCAGCGCAGCACGGTGGATTTGCCCGAGCCGCTTTCGCCGACCAGCCCGAAGCACTCGCCCGGCTCCACCTTGAAGGAGACGGAGGGCAGCACTTTCAGCGCCGTATGGCCGCTGCCGAAGGTGATGGAAAGATCGCGGGTTTCGACGGAAACGGCCATTATACGTTCTCCTCCAGCCATTCGGGACGGCGATCCAGCACCGCAAGCGGTGCGCGCGAGCCGCCGATGCGCGGCTGCGCGGCCAGGAGGCCGCGCGTATAGGGATGCTGCGCCTGATCGAGATCGCGGGCGGCCAGCGTTTCCACCACACGGCCGGCATACATGATGAGAACCCGGTCGCAGAAATTGCGCACGAGATTGAGGTCGTGACTGATCATGATGAGGCCGATGCCGCGATCCCGAACCAGACCGTCGAGAATGTTCAACACCTGCAACCGCACTGTCACATCCAGCGCCGAGGTCGGTTCGTCGGCAATGACGAGGTCGGGATCGGCGAGCAACATCATGGCGATCATCACGCGCTGGCCCATGCCGCCGGAGATTTCATGCGGATATTGCTCATAGACGCGCGCAGCATCACGGATCTTCACCGCATCCAGCATGGCGAGCGCCTTTTCCCGAGCCTCGGATTTCGACGCCTTGAAGTGGCGAAGATAGGTTTCCGTTACCTGTTCGCCGACGCGGCGAATGGGATTGAGGGAAAATTTCGGATCCTGAAGGATCATCGACATGCGTCGCCCACGAACCTTCAGCATTTCTTTTTCACTGAGCGCGAGAAGATCGAGGCCTTCGAAATCGAGCTTGTCGGCGGTAATCGTCGCCGATGGCAAAAGGCGCAACAGAGCCCGGCCGACGGTGGATTTGCCCGAGCCGCTTTCACCGACGATGCCCAGCCGCTCCCGGCCAAGCGTGAAGGAGATGCCACGCACCGCCTCGGCTGCCGAGCCGCCGTAACGAATGCGGAGATTTTCGACGTCAAGGATTGGTTTTTCCATGGCCTTATCTCCGGTTCATCTGTTTCGGATCGAGCGCATCGCGCAGGCCGTCGCCTAAAAGATTGAAGGCGAGGCTGACGGAGAGGATCGCAACACCGGGGAACGTCACCAGCCACCAGCTGTCCAGCATATAACGCCGCCCGGTGGCGATCATCGCCCCCCATTCCGGCAACGGCGGCTGCGCGCCGAGACCAAGAAAGCCGAGGCCGGCAGCAGTCAGAATAACGGTCGCCATGTTCAGCGTCAGGCGGATGAGGACCGAAGGCAGGCACATAGGCATGATCGATTTGATGATGATGCGCAGCGGCGAGGCGCCCTGAAGCCGTGCAGCAGCAATATAATCCGCCTTGCGGAAGGTCATGGCTTCGGCGCGCGCGAGACGCGCGATCGGTGGCCACGAGGTGAGCGCAATGGCGATGATCGCATTGTTGAGGCTCGGCCCGAGTGCTGCCACGAAGGCGAGCGACAGGATGAGGCTGGGGAACGACAGGAAAATATCCGTGATGCGCATCATCACCGTATCGAACTTGCCGCCGAGATAACCTGACGCCGTGCCGACCAGAAGGCCGACCGGGCCGACGATGACCGACACCAGCGTGATGATGGTGAGCGTGATGCGCGCACCCCAGAGCAGGCGGCTGTAGATATCGCGTCCCAACTCATCCGTGCCGAAGACATGGCCATTGCCGGGTGGCTGCAGCGTGTTGGCGAGATCCTGCACGTAAGGATCGTGCGTCGCGAGCCACGGCGCGAAAATCGCCGAAACGACGAGCAGCAGCAAGATCAGCAGGCCGAAGGCCGATGTCGGGCTTTTCAGCAGGAAGAGGATGATGTTCTTCAGCGCGTTTAACGGCACGGGAAGACGAGAGGAGGTTTCTGCACGAGCCGTCATCAGCGGGTCCTCGGATCGAAAAAGCGGTAGAGAATGTCGGACAGGAGATTAAGTCCGATGAAGATGACGCCGACGATAAGCACGCAGGTCATCACGGCATTCATGTCGCCGATGATAAGATTGCTGGTGAGATATTGCCCGAAACCGGGCCAGGCGAAGACGGTCTCGATAAGCACCGCGCCTTCCAGCAGCGAGCCGTAAGCAAGGGCAATGATGGTGACCAGCTGCACGCGAATATTGCCGAAAGCATGCAGCCACACCGTCTGTCGCTGCGACAGGCCTTTGACGCGCGCGGTCGTTACATATTCCTGGCCCAGTTGATCCAGCATGAAGCTGCGCGTCATGCGGGTGATATAGGCCGAGGAAGAATAACCGAGCAGGGCGGCGGGAAGGATGAGGTGGTTGATCGCCGACCAGAACACTTCCATGTCACCCGCAAGCAGGCTGTCTATCAGCAGGAAGCCCGTCCGCTCCTCCACCAGACCGATATAGAACTGGTCCATGCGACCACCGCTGCCAACGAGGCCGAGATGGGCGTAAAAAACGATCAGTGCGATCATGCCGGTCCAGAAGATCGGCATGGAATGGCCGAACAGGCTGACCACGCGCACGAGATGGTCCTGCCAGCGGTCTTTCTTGACGGCGGCATAAACCCCCATGGGAATGCCGAGGCCGGCACCAATCAGGATCGCGAAGGTCGCAAGCTCCATCGTCGCCGGCATGACCCGGATGATGTCTTCGATGACCGGTCGGCCGGTGCGGATAGAGGTACCGAAATCGCCGGTGAAGACATCTCCGAGATAATAGGTGAACTGCTGCCACAGCGGACGGTCGAAGCCGAGCGCATGATAGACCTGTTCATAGGTTTCACGGGTTGCATCCTCACCGACGATCGCCCGCACCGGATCGGCGGGCATCAGGCGACCGATGAAAAAGGTCAGCAGCAGCAGTCCAAGCAGCGTAACGGCAATACTTCCGATCTGGCCGGACAGGCCATAAAGCGAAAGGCGTCTTTTTGACATGATTCCTCCCTTGCCAGAAACCGATCGGCGCAAGGATGAATGCGCAATCCTGTCTGACAACTATTCACAAGTTGTCACAGGTGTCGAAAGCTGTCAAGCACGGGTCGGCAAAATCGACAGTGCGAAAAGCTCCGAAAAATTTATCCCGGTGGAAATTTCACCCTGCAGTTACCGGGGTTTCCACCTCGCCGGAAAATAAACCCCTTACGTTGTCGCAACCGCAAAAGCCTGTATTCTTTCGTTTCGAAAATATGCCGGCGCGAATGCAGTTCCAGGCATTGCCGACAACATCGAGGGCTTCGGGGGAGAGCAAGAAATGGCCGATATGACGCTTCTGGCATTTGCCCTGGTCGCTTTCATCGGTATCGCGACGCCCGGTCCGACTGTTTTGCTGGCGCTTTCGAATAGCTCGAAATTCGGAATTCAGCGCGCTTTGACCGGCATGGCCGGCGCAATTCTCTCCGATTTCGTTCTGATCGGTGCGGTTGCGCTGGGGCTGGGAGCCCTGCTCGCTGCCTCGGAATTCTGGTTCAGCGTCGTCAAATGGGTGGGCGTCTGTTATCTCGCGTTTCTCGGTCTTATGCTGCTTCGCTCCAGAGGTACGCTCGACGGTGCGCTGCAACCGGCAGATACGAACGGGGCGAGATCCGCACGCTCGATCTTCCTCAAGAGCTTTCTTGTCGCGGTGACCAACCCCAAGGGCTATCTGTTCTTTTCTGCTTTCCTGCCGCAGTTCATCAACCCTTTGGCGCCGCAAATCCCGCAATATGCGGTGCTTGCGCTGGTCTTCGCCGCCATCGATTTCATCGTGATGTTCGGATACGCCCTGCTGGGCGCACAGGCCGTCAGAATGTTACGCAAATCCGGCGCCCTGTGGCTTGACCGGATTTGCGGCGGCGCGCTGCTGACGCTTGCCGCCTCTCTGGCCCTCTATCGCCGGGCAAGCACCTAAGCCATTGAGACTGCTGTCTTTCCGGCTTACTCCGCCGCTGTACGGGAGCGCAGAAGTACCTTGTAACGTTCCAGACTGCCGCGCAGATGCGCCGCCATATATTGGCGCGCGGCATCCGCATCGCTTTCTATGATGGCGTCGACGATCCTGGCGTGTTCCTCCTGCAGATGGAGATTATAATCCTTCGGACGTGCGCCGGGTGCCGCGCCCTGCAATTCGCCACGCGGAATGATGCCGGAACGAATGAGTTGAAGGAACTCCGGAAAACGCCGGTTCTGCGTTGCCTGCGCAATCGCCAGATGGAATTCGAAATCGGCATCCCGTGTCGGCAGCCCGGCGGCCAGGCAATCACCAATCCGCCGGTGCGCATCGACAATCGCCTCCACCTGCACGGCGGAACGACGCGATGCCGCAAGGCCGGCGGATTCAACCTCAAAAACCGTTCGCAATTCCAGCAACTCGATTACCGAGGAAATCCGCCCGATAGCCAGATCGTTGAAAGGCAGTTCCTTGGCTGGTTTCGTCTCCACGGCAAAAACGCCCGCGCCCTTGCGGGCTTCAACGAGACCATCGGCGCGCAGAATGGCGATGGCTTCGCGCACGACGGTACGGCTTACGGAATATTCACGCGTGAGCGCGCTCTCGCTCGGAAGACGGTCACCCGGGCGGAACACGCCCTCCGACAAATCCCGTCTCAGTGCCGAACTGATTTTCGCCGCGAGCGATACTCCCTGCTTCGTGCTGCTCTCAACGTCCATTCCAGCCCACCTGTTTTTAACCTGTCTGGCATGTTAGCAAACACCCGCAACATTGCAAGGGCCGGGCGTCTCGACGATTGGCTTGGCTGACCCTCGCGGTCATCCATCCTGTCGCTCGAAAAGAAATTTCCAACTCTTGCGGGAAGACGATATACATTATACAATAACATATATTAATTTAGAACAACAGGAGATGCTGATGAGCGCCATCAAGATCAACGAGCGTCTGACCGTGGCCGGCCAGCCGGAGATCGCCGATTTCCCTTCACTCTCCTCTCAAGGGTATAAAAGCATCATCAACGCTCGACCGGACGGCGAAGACGCCGGCCAGCCGGGCAATATGCGGGAAAAAACTGCTGCCGGCACGGCAGGTCTGACTTACAGCTTCATTCCGGTGACCGGACCGACCATGACCGAGGCCGATATTCGCGCTTTCCAGCAGGCGATGGCCGCGGCCGACGGCCCTGTTTTTGCCCATTGCAAAGGCGGCACCCGCGCGCTGACACTCTACGTGCTCGGCGAAGCGCTTGACGCGCGTATGCAGCAAAGCGAAATCGAGGCTTTCGGCAGGGCGCACGGTTTTGACCTGTCCGGCGCGGTCCGCTGGCTGGAGCGGCGGGCTTTGGCGGCACCGCACGTCAAGGCGTTCTTCGATCCGCGTACATCCAGCCTGCAATATGTCGTTTCGGACCCGGCGACCGGACGCTGCGCCATTATCGACCCCGTCTTTGATTTCGACGAGAAATCCGGTGCGACAGGCACGATGAATGCCGATGCCATTCTGGCCTATATCGAAAGCGAAGGCCTGTCGGTAGAATGGATACTCGATACCCATCCGCATGCCGACCATTTTTCCGCTGCCCATTATCTGAAACAGAAAACCGGCGCCCAGACCGCCATCGGCGCAAAAGTTACCGGTGTGCAAAAACTCTGGCAGGCGAAATATAACTGGCCCGATCTGGAGACCGATGGCTCGCAATGGGACCGGCTGTTTGAAGCGGGTGACAGGTTCAACATCGGTTCACTGGATGCCCTCGTACTGTTTTCGCCCGGCCACACGCTGGCTTCCGTCACCTATGTCGTGGGCGACGCCGCCTTTGTGCATGATACGGTTTTCATGCCGGATTCCGGCACCGCGCGCGCCGATTTTCCAGGTGGCAGCGCCAGCGAGCTTTGGGCTTCCATTCAGGACATTCTTGCCCTTCCAGAGGAAACGCGGCTTTTCACCGGCCATGACTACCAGCCCGGCGGCCGCGCACCGAAATGGGAAAGCACGGTCGCAGAACAGAAACGCAGCAATCCGCACTTGGCCGGCGTGACGGAAGAAGGCTTCATCCGTCTGCGCGAAGCTCGGGATCGCACCTTGCCGATGCCCAAGCTCATTCTGCACGCGCTGCAGGTCAATATCCGTGGTGGCCGCCTGCCGGAGCCAGAGGCCAACGGCAAACGCTACCTCAAATTCCCGCTCGATGGGCTGGAGGGTAGCACATGGTGAAAGACAATAATTGGCAACAGGTTCCGGGCATCGCCGAAATCCCCCTGCCCGCCATGGAAGAACGCGCCGTCGAAGTTGCGCTGCTTTTAAAGACACTCGCCCATCCTGCCCGGCTGATGCTGGCCTGCACGCTGGCGCAGGCAGAATTTTCAGTCGGCGAACTGGAGACGAAGCTTGATATTCACCAGCCCACGCTTTCCCAGCAGCTCGGCGTGCTGCGGGAAGCGGGTGTTGTCGAAACCCGGCGCGAAGCCAAGCAGATTTTCTACCGGATGAGCGAGACGAAAGCGGCCCAGCTTATCGAGGCTCTCTACGCCATATTCTGTGCACCGGAGGCGGCCCCGTGAGCCCCTATTGGCCCTCGCTTTTCGGCGGCATGCTTCTCGGTTTTGCATGCATCCTCCTGTTTCTGTTCAACGGCCGCATCGCCGGCATCACCGGTATCATGGGCAGGATGCTCGGCCGGGAGCGGCGGCTTGCCGATCTAGCCTTCGTGGCTGGCCTGCTGGCCGGGCCCTATCTTTACACCGCCGCATTCGGACGGCTTCCGACGATAACCATAATCGCCCCATGGCCGCTGATCATCATTGCCGGCCTGCTGGTGGGTTTCGGCACGCGCATGGGCTCCGGCTGCACCTCCGGCCACGGCATCATGGGGCTGGCCCGGTTTTCCCGGCGCTCCATCGCTGCAACCGTAACCTTCCTGATGACCGGCATTGTCGCGGCAACAATAACGGGAGCCCTGTCATGAAAAATCAAGCCATGGCGCGTGTTGCGTTGGCATTGATCTCAGGAGCCCTGTTCGGTTTCGGCCTGTCGCTCTCCGGCATGGTCGATCCGGCCCGCGTTTCAGGTTTTCTCGATGTGGCGAGCGGCCATTGGGACCCGAGCCTGATGTTTGTTCTTGGCGGTGCAGTCTCGGTCGCCGTGCCGGGTACTCTGCTCAGCCATTTTATTGCCAGGCCGGTTCTTGCCGAAGACTTCAGCCTTCCGGCAAAAACCCGCATCGACCGGTCCCTCATCCTTGGTTCAGCCATTTTCGGCATTGGTTGGGGGCTTGCCGGTTTCTGCCCCGGCCCGGCACTGTCGGCTTTCGCTCTCGGGCTTCTGCCGGTCATTCTTTTTGTCTGCGCCATGATTGCAGGCATGTTGGCGCATGATCGCCTTCTGGCAAAAGAGCCATAAAGCAACCCGCCAACCTTCATACCCAGGCATGATAAGAATGGGCAGCGCGGGTGACAAAACACCCGCGCCAAGACCTTGTTACAGGTCGATCAGGCTCTTGCCCGTCATTTCCGGGGGCAGTTGCACGTTCATCAGTTGCAGCAAGGTGGGCGCAACATCGGCGAGAATGCCGTCATGCAGCTTTGCACCCTGCGGGCCGCCAAACAGGATCACCGGCACCGGATTGGTGGTATGCGCCGTGTGCGGGCCGCCGGTCACGGGGTCGACCATGGTTTCACAATTGCCGTGGTCAGCGATTACCAGCATGGCGCCACCGACTTTCTCGAGAGCGGCAACGACAGCAGCAAGCCCGCGATCCACGGCTTCGCAAGCCTTGATAGCAGCCTGCAGATCCCCGGTATGACCAACCATGTCCGGATTGGCGTAATTTGTGACGATAAGATCATAGCCCTTGCCGATCGCCTCGACGAATTTCTCCGTCACTTCCGGCGCGCTCATTTCCGGCTGCAGATCATACGTCGCAACCTTGGGGGATTTCGGCATGAAGCGGTCTTCGCCCACTTCCGGCTCTTCCTTGCCGCCATTCAGGAAGAAGGTGACATGCGGATATTTTTCGGTTTCGGCGAGACGGAACTGCGTGAGCCCCTGTTTTGCCACCCATGCACCCAGCGTATTGGCGATATCGCGCTTCGGATAGGCCGTCGTCATGAAAGCAGCGTGCCGGGTGGAATATTCCACCATGCCAAGCAATGCCGAAAGCCTGGGCTTTTCACGCGCGAAACCATCAAAGTCATCCGCACCGATGGCAAGCAGGATTTCACGGGCACGGTCAGCGCGGAAGTTCAGGCAGAACAACCCATCGCCGGCCTTGAAACCCTCATAACCATTGATCACCGTCGGCAGGATGAATTCATCCGTCACATCGTTCCTGTAGCTCTGCGCGACCGCGCTTACCGCATCAGGCGCATGTTCGCCCTTGCCGAGAACCATGGCGTCATAGGCCTTTTCAACGCGCTCCCAGCGATTGTCGCGATCCATCGCATAATAACGGCCAATCACGGTGCCGATGCTCGCACCTTGCGGCAGGCTCGCCACCAGCGCCGCAACAAAATCTTCCGCCGATTGCGGCGCGACATCGCGGCCATCGGTGATGGCATGCACGACGACTTTCAGACCATGGCTGATCATGAGCTTCACCGCCGCCTGGCCGTGGAGAATATGGCCATGGACGCCGCCATCGGAAACGACGCACATCAGATGCGCCACGCCGCCCGCTGCCTTTACGGTGGCGGCGAAATCAAGCATCGCCGCATTGCGGAAAAAGCTGCCATCCTCGATCGCCAGATCGATCTGGCCGAGATCCATCGCAACGATGCGGCCGGCGCCGATATTGGTGTGGCCGACTTCGGAATTACCCATCTGGCCGGTGGGCAGGCCGACATTCGGGCCGAAAGTGGTCAGCGTCGCATTCGGGCAGGTGGCGAAAAGTCGATCCATGGTGGGCGTGTTCGCCAGCACTGGCGCGTTGCTGGATTTATCCTCACTCAGCCCCCAGCCATCGAGAATAGTCAGGACAACGGGTTTGGGAGTGCGCATGGGAGGACCTTCTTCTTCATTCGGTTGCCGGCGGACAGCGGATCGCCGGGCACCGGAGCGCCCTCGTCCGCCACTATGATCATGATGAGAAAACATGCTTCTCGTTCTTCTCTTCTATACCCCAAGATCACGAACGCAAGCCTATACCGACACCGAAACAGTTCCGTGAAGCACTCCGGCTTCACGGAAAAAAGCTTTTGGATGAAACCTCAACCGTCGATGAATATCAGTGCCGGCTTCTCCAGGAGCGCCTTGACGGCCTGGATGAAGACGGCGGCATCCCAGCCGTCGACAACCCGGTGATCGAAGCTGGACGACAGGTTCATCATCTTGCGTGGCACGAAGCGCGTCCCGTCCCAGACCGGACGCGTCATGATCTTGTTGACGCCGATGATCGCCACTTCCGGATGGTTGATGATGGGCGTCGAGACCACACCACCCAGGGCTCCGAGCGAACTTATGGTGATGGTGGAGCCCATCAGTTCCTCTCGATGCGCCGTGCCGTTGCGGGCCGCTTCGGCAACGCGCGCCACCTCGTCTGCGCATTGCCAAAGGCCGAGCGTTTCGGTGTGGCGCACGACCGGGACGGTGAGGCCGGACGGTGTCTGCGTGGCAATGCCGATATGGACGGCTTCATAATGGCGGACGACACCGTTCTCATCGTCGAAAGTGGCATTCATGCCAGGATGGTCAGCCACGGCTTTCACCAGAGCGCGCATCAGAAACGGCAGGATCGTCAGTTTCGGCTGTCCGGAACGACGATTACCGTTCATGGTCGCACGCAAATCTTCGAGTTCCGTCACATCGATTTCCTCGACATAGGTAATGTGCGGAATTCGCGAAGCGGAGAGCACCATCTTCTCGGCAATCTTGCGCCGTAGCCCCGTCACCTTCACTTCCTCGACGGCGCTGTCGTGGGCCGCTGCCGGCTCGGGCCGCTCCGGTCGTCCCCGCACGGTTAAGAACCCATCGAGATCGGCATGGGTGATATGCCCGTCCGGCCCGGTTCCCTTGACCTTTGTAAGATCAATATCGAGATCGTCGGCACGCTGACGAACAGCGGGAGATGCCAGCGGTTTGTGATGTGGTTCGGCTGGAGGAGGCGGTGGCGGCGGCTCGGGCTGACGCGCAGCCGGCTGGGTTTCAACGGGTGGCGGTGTTTCCGTCATATCCGCCGGCGCTTCGGCTTCCGGCACATCGACCTCGGGAGCGGCGGCAGAGACGTCGGTTTCGATGCGGACGAGCGGTGCTTTCACCGGCACGGTATTTCCGACCGTCACGGCCAGCCAGGTGACGATGCCCGCCACCGGCGACGGAATTTCAACCGTTGCCTTGTCAGTCATCACGGCGGCCAGCACCATGTCCTCATGCACCGGATCGCCCGGCTTGACGTTCCATTCCACCAGTTCGGCTTCAGCGACGCCTTCGCCGACATCGGGCATTGTAATGGTATATTCCGCCATAATCAGGCCTCCATGACTTCGACAAGGGCGCGCCCGACGCGGGCAGGTCCCGGAAAATAGTCCCACTCCTGCGCATGGGGATAAGGCGTATCCCAGCCCGCGACGCGGACGACGGGAGCCTCCAGATGATAGAAACAATGTTCCTGCACCAGCGACACCACCTCTGCGCCGAAGCCGGAGGTCAGCGTCGCCTCATGCACCATGACACAGCGGCCGGTCTTGGAGACGGATTTGACGATACTATCGAGATCAAGCGGCAGCAGGCTGCGCAGATCGATGATCTCGGCATCCACACCGGTTTCTTCCGCTGCCGCCAGCGCCACATGCACCATGGTGCCATAAGCGATGACGGTGACAGCGTTTCCGGGGCGGCGGATTTCGGCTTTGCCGATGGGGATGGTGTAGTGCCCTTCCGGCACCTCGCCCATATCGTGTTTGGACCACGGGGTGACCGGCCGGTCGTGGTGCCCGTCGAAGGGACCGTTATAGAGCCGCTTCGGCTCCAGAAACATCACGGGGTCGGGGTCTTCGATCGAGGCGATCAACAGCCCCTTGGCATCATAAGGATTGGAAGGAACCACCACCTTCAGCCCGCAGACATGGGTGAAAAGCGCCTCCGGGCTCTGGCTATGCGTCTGCCCGCCGAAAATACCGCCGCCAGTCGGCATTCTGAGCACGATCGGGCAGGTGAAATCGCCATTGGAGCGATAACGAATGCGCGCCGCTTCCTGGGTGATCTGGTCATAGGCGGGGTACATGTAATCGGCGAACTGGATTTCGACACAGGGTCGCAACCCGTAAGCGGCCATGCCGATGGCAGTGCCGACAATGCCGGATTCGCTGATCGGCGCATCGAAACAGCGGGTTTTCCCGTATTTTCCCTGCAGCCCCTGCGTAGCGCGAAAAACGCCGCCGAAATAACCCACGTCTTCGCCGAACACCACAACATCGTCGCTGCGCTCCATGGACACATCCATGGCGCTGCGGACGGCTTCAATCATCGTCATTCTTGCCATGTCTTACCATCCTGCCTTCTGGCGTTGGCGGGCGAGATGCGGCGGCATCTCCTCGTAAACGCCTTCGAAAATATCCTTTTTCGGCGGTTTTTTGCCTTCATGCAGCGTGCCGTGGCTTTCCGCCTCGCGTTGCGCTTCAAGCACTTCGTCGGCGATTTCCGCCTCTGCCTGCCGGTGCCGTTCATCCGACCAGACGCCGCGCAGGGTGAGATGTTTCTTCAATCGCAGAACCGGATCGCCGAGCGGCCAGGCTTCGGATTCGGTCTTTGGCCGGTAAGCACTAGGATCATCCGAGGTGGAATGGGCGCCGACACGATAGGTGACATATTCGATCAGCGTCGGGCCGAGATTGCGGCGCGCCCGCTCCACGGCCCAGCGCGCCACGGCATAAACCGCGAGATAGTCATTGCCATCGACCCGAAGTGCTGGAATGCCGAAGCCCAGCCCGCGCGCCGCAAATGTGCCGGACCCGCCGCGCGCAATGCCCTGAAAGGTGGAAATGGCCCATTGATTGTTGACGATGTTAAGGATGACCGGGGCCTTGTAGGTGGAGGCGAAGACCAGCGCGGAATGGAAATCCGACTCCGCCGTCGAACCGTCACCGATCCACGCAGCCGCGATCTTCGTATCGCCCTTGATGGCCGAGGCCATCGCCCAGCCAACCGCCTGCACATATTGTGTGGCGAGGTTGCCGGAGACGGTGAAGAAACCGTGCTCCTTCGAGGAATAGAGCACCGGCAATTGCCGCCCGTGCAGCGGGTCGAGTTCGTTGGAATAGATCTGGTTCATCATGGTGACGAGCGGATAGTCATCGGCGATCAGCAGCCCGGCCTGCCGGTAGGTCGGGAAATTCATGTCGCCCTTGGAAAGCGCCTTGCGGAAGGCGCAACTGACCGCCTCCTCCCCCAGATGCTGCATGTAAAAGGAAGTCTTGCCCTGTCGCTGCGCCATCAGCATGCGCGCATCGAAAGCCCGAAGCCGCATCATGTTTTTGAGACCGACCAGCAATTCCTCGTCCGAAAGCAGCCCGGCCCACGGCCCAACGGCTTCACCCTGATGGTTGAGGACGCGGATGATCGAATAGGCGAGATCGCGCATGCTTTCCGGCGCGGCGTCCACATCCGGGCGCGGCACGGTGCCGGCCTTGGGTATCTTCACATTGGAGAAATCCGGCTCCCCGCCGGGCCGCACCGCAGGCTCTGGAACATGCAGACTGAGATGTGGCGTTTCTGATATATCCATTCTACTCCTCCCGTCACGGTCTCCTCCAGACCGCGAAACAATCCTCAAAGGTTTCTTGCGATCACCATGCGCTGGACATCGCTTGTCCCCTCGTAAATCTGGCAAATGCGCACATCGCGATAAATCCGCTCCACCGGATAATCCGCCATGTAGCCGTAACCGCCGTGGATCTGGATGGCGTCCGAGCAGACGCGTTCGGCCATTTCGGAGGCGAAGAGCTTGGCCATCGAGGCCTCCGAAAGACAGGACTCTCCCGCCTCCTTCAGCGCTGCGGCATGCAGCACCAGCTGCCGCGCCGCCGTAATCCGCGTTGCCATATCCGCCAGCCGGAACGCGACCGCCTGGTGCTCCACGATTGCCTGCCCGAAGGCCTTGCGCTCGCGGGCATAATCCCGCGCCGCCTCGAAGGCCGCCTGCGCCATGCCGACCGCCTGTGCAGCGATGCCGATGCGGCCACCCTCCAGATTGGCAAGCGCGATGCGATAACCCTGCCCCTCTTCGCCCAGCCGCAATTCGACGGGGACCGCCATCTCGGTGAAGGCGATCTGACAGGTATCGGACGAATGCAGGCCGAGCTTTTCTTCGACCCTTATCACCTCGTAACCCGGCGTATCCGTCGGCACGATGAAGGCGGTGATGCCCTTCTTGCCCGCCGCCGCATCGGTGACGGCGAAGACGATGACGACATCACCATTCTTGCCTGACGTTATGAACTGTTTTGCACCATCAAGAATATAGCGGTCGCCATCCCGCCGGGCGCGGGTCTTCAGGTTGGAAGCATCTGAACCGGCCTGCGGTTCGGTCAGCGCAAAACCGCCGATCCATTCGCCGGAAGCGAGTTTCGGCAGGAACCGCTGTTTCTGGTCTTCCGTGCCGAATTTCAGGATCGGCACGCAACCAACGGAATTATGGACGCTCATGATGGTGGAACAGGCGCCATCACCGGCGGCGATTTCCTCCAGCGCCAAAGCATAAGCGACGGCACCGGTTTCCGAACCGCCATAATCCTCGGAGACCAGCATGCCGAGGAAACCGAGGTCTCCCATTTCCTTCAACTCGTCTTTCGGGAACCGGCTTTCCCGGTCACGCGAAGCGGCCCCGGGGGCGAGCCGCTCGCGGGCGAAATCGCGGGCCATGTCCCTGATCTGCTGCTGGGCTTCATTCAGGATCATCGCCGCCTCCCCTTAATGCCGCTCGATGCCGAGCGCGGTTGCTTCACCGCCGCCGATACAGACTGCGGCCACGCCGCGCTTCAGCCCGTGACGCTGCAGGGCTGCCAGCAGGGTGACGACGATCCTCGCGCCGGAAGCGCCGATCGGATGGCCGAGCGCACACGCCCCGCCATGCACATTCACCTTGTCATGCGGCAGATCGAGATCGCGCATTGCCGCCATCGCCACCACGGCAAAGGCCTCGTTGATTTCGAAGAGATCGACATCCCTCGCCGTCCAGCCGGTTTTAGCAAACAGCTTTTTCATCGCGCCGATGGGAGCCGTTGGATATCCGGCAGGGGCATCCGCATAGGAGGCCTGACCGATGATGGTCGCCAGGGGTGAAAGACCCCGCCTTTCCGCTTCGGAGCGACGCATGAGAACGAGAGCGGCCGCACCATCGGAAATCGAGCTGGAATTGGCCGCCGTCACCGTTCCGCCATCGCGAAAAGCGGGCTTCAGCTGCGGGATTTTCTCCGGCCTTGCCTTGCCCGGCTGCTCATCCACGGTAACATCGCCGACAGGCGTGATTTCCGCTTCAAAGGCTCCCTCCGCTATGGCGCGACGCGCCCGCTCCAGCGAGGCGAGCGCATAGTCATCCTGCATGGCGCGGGTAAATTGATAGGTTTCAGCGCAATCTTCCGCGAAAGTGCCCATCAGCCGGCCCTTGTCATAAGCATCCTCGAGACCGTCGAGAAACATATGGTCGATGACCTTGCCGTGGCCGAGACGATAGCCATTTCGGGCGCGATCCAGCAGGTAGGGCGCATTGCTCATGCTTTCCATGCCGCCCGCAAGCACGATGGAAGAACTTCCCGCCGCGATCTGGTCATGGCCCAGCATGATCGCCTTCATGCCCGAGCCGCACATCTTGTTGATGGTCGTTGCGCCAATCGAATTGGGAATGCCGGCGGCAATGGCTGCCTGTCTGGCGGGCGCCTGCCCCTGCCCGGCCGTAAGCACACAGCCCATCAATACATCATCAATATCAGAAACCGGAACAGCGGCCCGTTCGACGGCCGCACGGATCGCCGCGGCCCCAAGATCGGGCGCAGCCACCGATTTGAATTCGCCCTGGAACCCACCCATAGCAGTACGGGCGGCCCCGACGATCACGACAGGGTCATGCACAGCCAAATTCACCTCCCTTGGGCATTCTCTCGCTTGAGAAAACGACCGTCATCGCGATCTCCTCCAGACCTCGACAAAAGCATCGGACCGAAAAGTTTGCCGCGGTTTTCGGATAATCCGATGCCAGGCAAAAACCTAGAGCGGTCCATCGCTCTAGGTGAACGCTATCACCAACTCGAATTCATTTCAAAGCTATTTTGATTGACAGTTTTTTGATTGACGATATCTTTGATCCAACAATTAGTCATATCATAGAGCAAATGATCCATGATTGAGCTCGACAGTTTCGACCGCAAGATTTTGCATGTGCTCGGTGATGACGGGCGGGTGAGCTGGCGCGATCTGGCGGCCCGCATCGGCCTTTCCTTCACACCAACGCTGCGCCGTGTACGCAAGCTGGAAGAGGAAGGCATCATTCGTGGCTATACCGCCGTGTTCGATGAGAACCGGCTGCTCGGCAATATGGGCGTCTTCATCTCCGTCACGCTGGAACGGCAGATCAAGGAAGCGCTGACGACCTTCGAACACCATGTCGCTTCTATCCCCGAAGTCGTGGGCGGTTATCAGACCAGCGGCAGTTCCGACTACCTGATCCACGCCATGGTGCGGGATTTGCCGCATTATCAGGAGCTGCTGGATTTCCTGACCACGGTTCCCGGCGTGTCGCGCATCCAGTCCAATTTCGCCATCAAGACATTCGTGCGCCGTTCCGCCGCCTTCACCGGGGGTGACACGCCGTAAATAAGGGCTGCCGGCGCGGAGGAGGTGCCGGCTGCTGAAAGAGGGACGGCCTGCCGTCCGGAGGAGGAGACGCGATGAGTTTGAACCTCGCCGCCATTTTCGATGCCGATCTCGGCCCGGAAATCGCAGCATTGCGCGACAGCGCAAGTGCATTCGCAGATGATAAAATCGCCCCGCTGGCGGCAGAGATCGACAGGGACGACCGTTTTCCACGCAAGCTCTGGCCGGAGATGGGTGAGCTCGGCCTGCACGGCATCACCGTTTCGGAAGAGTTCGGTGGTGCCGACATGGGTTATCTCGCCCATTGCGTGGCGATGGAGGAGATAAGCCGGGCCTCGGCTTCCATCGGCCTTTCCTATGGCGCTCATTCCAACCTCTGTATCAACCAGATCCACCGATGGGGAACGCAAGAGCAGAAGCACAGATATCTGCCGAAACTCGTCTCCGGTGAACATGTCGGTTCCCTCGCCATGAGCGAGACGGAAGCCGGATCGGATGTCGTTTCGATGCGGCTGAAGGCAGAACGCAAAGGCGACCGCTATGTGCTGAACGGCGCAAAAATGTGGATCACCAATGGTCACGAGGCCGATACGCTGGTGGTTTACGCCAAGACGGACATGTCCGCCGGCGCACGCGGCATCACCGCTTTCCTGATCGAAAAGGGCTTCAAGGGGTTTCGCCCGGCCCAGAAACTCGACAAGCTCGGCATGCGCGGCTCACCCACATCAGAACTGGTGTTCGAGGATTGCGAGGTACCGGAGGAAAACATCCTCGGCCGCCTCAATGACGGCGTGACGGTGCTGATGAGTGGGCTGGATTACGAGCGCGCCGTGCTTTCCGCCGGCCCCGTCGGCATCATGCAGGCGGCCATCGATCTGGTGCTGCCCTATGCCCGCGAGCGCAAGCAGTTCGGCAAACCGATCGGCGAATTCCAGCTGGTACAGGGCAAGCTCGCCGATATCTACTCGTCCATGAATGCGTCGCGCGCCTATGTCTATGCCGTGGCTCGGGCCTGTGACAATGGCCGCATCACGAGGCAGGACGCGGCCGGCGCAATCCTCTTTGCCGCCGAGCGGGCGACACAGGTGGCGCTGGATGCCATCCAGCTTCTCGGCGGTTCCGGCTATGTCAATGAAAGCCCGGCCGGACGGCTGCTGCGAGATGCCAAGCTTTACGAGATCGGTGCCGGTACCAGCGAAATCCGGCGGATGCTGATCGGCCGCGAACTGGTCAAGGGCAACGGGTGAGGACGCGATGAAGCTTACATCCAGCCTGAACCGCGACTCCACCTTCGCCGCCAATGTCGATTTCATGTCGGGCCTGGTCGATGATCTGCGGCAGCATGTCGAAAAAATTTCCCGAGGCGGCGGCGAAAAGGCCCGCGAACGGCATCTTTCCCGGGGAAAATTGCTGGCGCGCGATCGCATCGAGGCCCTTCTCGATCCCGGCAGCCCGTTTCTGGAATTGTCGCAATTTGCAGCTTACGAGGTCTATGAAGAACCCGTTCCCGCCGCCGGCATCGTTACCGGCATCGGCCGGGTCTCGGGCCGGGAATGCGTGATCGTTGCCAATGACGCGACGGTGAAGGGCGGCACCTATTATCCGCTAACGGTGAAGAAACATCTGCGCGCGCAGGAAATCGCCACTGAGAACCGCCTGCCCTGCATTTACCTCGTGGATTCCGGCGGCGCGAACCTGCCCAATCAGGACGAGGTGTTTCCCGACCGCGATCATTTCGGCCGCATCTTCTACAATCAGGCCACTATGTCGGCGCAGGGTATCGCCCAGATCGCCGTGGTGATGGGCAGCTGCACGGCGGGCGGGGCCTATGTGCCTGCCATGAGCGACCAGTCCGTGATCGTCAAAAATCAGGGCACGATCTTTCTCGGCGGCCCGCCGCTGGTGAAAGCGGCGACCGGCGAGGTGGTAAGTGCGGAGGACCTCGGCGGCGCGGATGTGCATTCCCGCCAATCCGGCGTCACCGATCATTATGCCCACGATGACCGCCATGCGCTGGCGCTGACCCGGCGGATCGTCTCCACCCTCAACCGCCGCAAACAGGTGGAGCTGGATATCCGCGAACCGGCAGAACCACTTTACCCGCCCGACGAGCTTTACGGCATCGTTCCCGCCGACACGCGAAAACCCTTCGAGGTGCGCGAGATCATTGCCCGACTGGTGGATGGTTCCGAATTTGACGAGTTCAAGGCGCTTTATGGCACGACGCTGGTTTGTGGTTTCGCCCATATCCACGGTTATCCCGTTGGCATCATCGCCAATAACGGTATCCTTTTTTCGGAATCGGCGCTGAAGGGCGCGCATTTCATCGAACTCTGCTGCCAGCGCGGCATCCCGCTGGTTTTCCTGCAAAACATCACCGGCTTCATGGTCGGCAAGGCCTATGAGGCTGGTGGTATCGCCAAGGATGGCGCAAAGCTCGTGACTGCGGTCGCTTCAGCCAAAGTGCCGAAATTCACCGTCATCATCGGCGGCTCCTTCGGGGCCGGTAATTACGGCATGTGCGGCCGGGCCTATTCGCCACGCTTCCTGTGGATGTGGCCGAATGCCCGCATTTCCGTGATGGGCGGTGAACAGGCGGCGTCCGTTCTGGCGCAAATCCGCCGCGACGGCATCGAGGCCGATGGCCGCCACTGGTCGAAGGAAGGCGAAGAGGCGTTCAAGCAGCCAATCCGGGAAAAATACGAACGGGAAGGCCATCCCTATTATGCCAGTGCAAGGCTGTGGGACGACGGCATCATCGACCCGAAGGATACCCGCCTCGTGCTTGGCCTCGGACTGTCGGCCGCGCTTAACGCACCGATAGAACCCACCCGTTTTGGCATATTCAGGATGTGAGGCGACGATGTTCTCGAAAATACTGATCGCCAACAGGGGCGAAATCGCCTGCCGCATCATCCGCACCGCCAACCGCATGGGCATCCGCACCGTGGCGGTCTATTCGGATGCCGACCGAAACGCCATGCATGTGGCGCTGGCCGATGAGGCCATCGGCATCGGCCCCGCACCGGCGCGCGCCTCCTATCTCGATGCGGAAAAAATCATCGCGGCTGCAAAAACAACCGGCGCGGAGGCGATCCATCCGGGTTACGGCTTTCTCTCCGAAAATGCCGCGTTCGCCGAAGCCTGTGCCGCCGCCGACCTCATTTTCATCGGCCCACCGCCGCAGGCAATCCGCGCCATGGGCGGAAAAAGCGAGGCGAAGGCGCTGATGACGGAGGCGGGTGTTCCCGTCGTTCCAGGTTATCACGGTGACGAACAGTCCGAAAAACGGCTGGCAAGCGAGGCGGAGAAGATCGGTTATCCGGTGCTGCTCAAGGCCTCGGCCGGTGGCGGCGGCAAGGGCATGCGCGTTGTCAGGCAAAAGCGCGACTTCGCCGCGGAGCTTGCCGGCGCGAAACGCGAAGCGCTTGCCGCTTTCGGCAATGACCGCATGCTGATCGAAAAATACCTGGAACGGCCACGGCATGTTGAAGTGCAGGTCTTTGCCGATAGCCATGGCAAATGTGTTTCGCTGTTCGAACGTGACTGCTCGATCCAGCGCCGGCACCAGAAGGTCATAGAGGAAGCCCCCGCCCCCGGCCTACCCGATGCCTTGCGGCAACGCATGTATGATGCGGCAACCGCCGCCGCCCGCGCCATCGATTATCGCGGTGCGGGAACCGTGGAGTTTCTGCTCGACCCCTCCGGCGACTTCTATTTCATGGAAATGAACACCAGGCTTCAGGTCGAGCATCCGGTGACGGAATATATTACCGGCCTCGATCTGGTCGAATGGCAAATCCGCGTCGCCAACGGCGAGCCCCTACCGGAAAGGTGGGCCGGCCTTGGCATCAACGGCCATGCCATCGAGGCGCGGATTTATGCCGAAGACCCGGCGCATGATTTTCTGCCGTCGATTGGCACGGTCAGCCATCTCATTTTTCCCGATGAGGGCCCGCATCTCAGGATCGACAGCGGCATCCGCACCGGCGACGCCATCACCGTGCATTACGATCCGATGATCGCCAAGCTGATCGTCTGGGATCATGATCGCCCTTCTGCCGTGCGGCGGCTGCGGCTGGCGCTGGAAAAACTGGCGATCTGTGGCGTCACCAGCAATGTCGCCTTTCTGGCGCGGCTTGCGAGGCTCGAGAGTTTCGCGGCGGCCGATCTCGATACCGGCTTCATCGCCCGCAACGAGGCGGCACTATTCACCCCCGCAGCCATCGGCGGGAACGAGATCGCCGTCGCCGCGCTCGGCCTGCTTCTTTCACGACAGAAAATGGCCAAGACGAGTTCTCTGTCATCGGCCGACCCCCATAGCCCATGGAACAGCACCAGCGCTTTCCGCCTGAATGCACCGACGCGGGAAACCCTGAATTTCACTCTCGACCATCAGCCGCGCACAGTTGCCGTTACCCATGAGGAGGACGGGTTTTCAATGGAGATTGACGGCGGGACGATCCGCATCGGCGGCAATCTCGCGGAGAATGGCAAGCTGCGTGCGGTCATCGATGGCAGGAAGAAGCAGGACTATTTTTTCGCCGAAGACCGCGGCCATACGCTTTTTCTGGACGGCGAGCATTATCGCATCAGCCAACCGGACCCCGTCGATATAGCCGACGCCACCATCCACACCGGTGGTCTGGAGGCGCCCATGCCGGGCGTTATCCGTGCTTTGCTCAGCAAGAAAGGTGCGCTCGTCGAAGCCGGCGAGGCACTGGTTGTGATGGAGGCGATGAAAATGGAGCACACGATCCGTGCCCCGGCGAAAGGTATCGTCGCCGCCATCAACTGCGCCGAAGGCGATATGGTGGCAGCCGGTGCGGTGCTGGTGGATTTCGAGCCGGAGGGCGCGTGACATGAGCTGGCCTGAAACCGTCAAAATCGTCGAGGTGGGCGCGCGTGACGGCCTGCAGAACGAAAGCACCGAAGTTCCCGTCGCCATCAAGATCGAACTGATCGAGCGGCTCGCCGCAGCAGGCCTGCCGGCGGTCGAGGCTGGCGCTTTCGTTTCACCCAAGAGAGTTCCGCAGATGGCGGGTTCGACGGCGGTGTTTCAGGGTCTAAGACAGCGGCACGGCACAGCCTATCCGGCGCTCGTTCCAAATATGAAAGGGTTCGAGGCGGCCATTGAAGCCGGCGTGACGGAAATCGCCGTTTTCGTCTCCGCGTCCGAAGGCTTCAGCCAGCACAATATTGGCTGTTCGCGTTCGGAAAGCCTTGAGCGACTACACGATGTCGCGCAGGTAGCGACCAGCCAGAATATCCGCATGCGCGGTTACGTTTCCTGCATTGCCGGCTGCCCCTATGACGGCGCGGTTGCGCCCGATGAGGTGGTGGCGATGGCCGATGCGCTTGTCGCCATGGGGTGTTACGAAATTTCGCTCGGCGATACGATCGGCGTCGGCACAGCTGGCCAAATCCGCAACCTCATCGAACATGTATCGGCCCGCATCCCGCGTGAAAAAATCGCCATGCATTTCCATGACACCTATGGGCAGGGCGTGGCCAATGTGCTGGCCTCGCTTGAGGAAGGCATCGCCGTTTTCGACAGTTCAGTCGCCGGGCTGGGTGGCTGCCCCTTTGCGCCGGGGGCGAGCGGCAACGTCGCCACCGAAGATGTCGTTTATCTTCTGCAGGGACTTGGCATCAAAACCGGCATCGACCTGATGGCGGTGGCGAAGACCGGTGACTGGATCAGCCGGCATCTCGGCAGGCCTAACGCGGCCCGCGCCGGAAAAGCGCTGCTTGCCGCAAAACAGGAGGGTGACCTGCATGGCGGATGAGTTGTTACGCGAAACACGCAAGGATGTTCTGTGGCTGACGCTCAACCGGCCCGGGGTGCACAACGCCCTCAATGCCGCCATGACCGATGCGCTCACGGATGCCATCCGCGCTGCATCCGCTGACCGCAATCTGCGCGCCGTGGTGATAACGGCAGCGGGAGATCGCAGTTTCTGTTCCGGAGCAGATCTCAAGGAAAGCGCCGGTGGCATGTTCCTTTCGCGCGATGGAACAAACCCCATTGCCGATGTGATGCGCGCCATCGAGCGATGCGAAAAACCCGTCATTGCCCGCATCAACGGCCGGGTCCTGGCTGGCGGGCTAGGCCTCGTTGCCGCCTGCGATCTTGCCTATGCCGCCGATCATGCGGAATTTGGTCTGCCGGAAGTGCGGATCGGACTTTTCCCGGCCATGGTGGCGGCAAAGCTTCTGGCGAAAATGCCTTTGGGCGGGCTTCAGGAAATGGCTTATCTCGGCCAGCCGGTCAGCGCTGCGGAGGCAACACGCCTAGGCCTCGTCAATCGCACCGCGCCTGCGGCTGAACTCGATCGCTTGATCGAGGATGTTCTTGCAAAGCTGCGACAGAATGCGCCAGGCGCCATCGCAGCCGGAAAGGCAGCCTTGCTGGCGATGCGCGACATGCCGTCCGATCAGCGGCTGGCCTTTGCCGAAAGTACCATCGCCACCCTCAGCGGCAGCGATGAGGCGCGCGATGGGCGGCAGGCTTTTGCGGAAAAGCGGCCGCCTATATGGGCGGGAACATCCTGAACCGCAGCACTTTCACTGTAGTCGTCACCTCTTGAGGCGTTAATCGATATAATGCCCGCAGCCGCGTTGACCCCGTTCAGCAAATCGCGTTCTATCCAGCACCTTTCGCCGGATGGTGATCGGGCAGCCGGAGGAGACCCCATGCGCCTTGTAAAAACCGTCGCAGAATTGCGGGATGCGATTGCCGCCTTTCGCCGCGAGGGCAAGACTGTCGGCTTTGTGCCGACCATGGGTTTTCTCCATATCGGCCACCTCACCCTCGTTGCGCAAGCCAAGGCAGAAAACGACGTGACGGTGGTTTCCATCTTCGTCAACCCGCTGCAATTTGGTGCGAATGAGGATCTGGCGCGTTACCCGCGTGACCTCGCCCGCGACAGCGCGCTGCTGGAAGAGGCGGGCATCGATATTCTTTTCGCACCCGATGTAACGGAGATGTATCCGCGCCCGATGTCGACCGTCGTGGATGTGCCGGAACTGGGCAGCCAGCTGGAAGGCGCGGTGCGGCCGGGGCATTTTGCCGGCGTCACCACCGTCGTGACCAAGCTCTTTAACCTCGTCCAGCCGGATGCCGCCTATTTCGGCGAAAAGGACTATCAGCAGGTAACGCTGATCCGCCGCATGGTGGAAGACCTCGCCCAACCGGTGCGGGTCGTGCCGGTCGCGACTGTACGTGAAGCGGATGGTCTCGCCTGCTCCTCACGCAATGTCTATCTGACCCCCGAGCAACGCGCTGCCGCCGTGATCGTGCCGCGTGCGCTTGAAGAAGCTAACCGGCTTTATGACCAAGGCCTAGACGATCCGGCCGCCCTGGAAGCGGCGATAGAAAAATTTATCGCCTCTGAGCCACTGGCTTTGCCGGAGGTTGTTGCGGTGCGCGATCCCGATACGCTGGCGCCAGTTACCTCCGTGCAGGCGGGACCCGTGCTGGTGGCGCTGTTCGTGCGCTTCGGCAGCACGCGCCTCCTCGACAACCGCGTCATCGGCCGCGACAGAACTGAAAAAAGAGAGGCTGCCCAATGAGCACCCATGGAAAACTGAAGCGGCTGACGACAGCCTCCATCCGGCAGATGAAAGGCGAGGCGCGCATCGTCTGCCTCACCGCCTATACGACGCCGATTGCCCGCCTGCTCGATCCGCATTGCGACCTGCTGCTGGTCGGCGATTCACTCGGCATGGTGCTTTACGGCATGGACACGACGGTTGGCGTGACGCTGGATATGATGATCGCACACGGCCGCGCCGTCATGCGCGGCGTCAACCGAGCCTGCGTCATCGTCGATCTTCCCTTCGGCACCTATCAGGAATCGAAGGAACAGGCCTTCCGCAACGCCGTGCGGCTGATGCAGGAAACCGGCTGCGACGGCGTGAAGCTGGAAGGCGGCGAAGAAATGGCCGAGACAATCGCCTTTCTGGTGGCCCGCGGCATTCCTGTCTTTGGCCATGTCGGCCTGATGCCGCAGCTTGTCCACACCGCCGGTGGCTTCCGCTCGCTCGGCCATTCGGATGCGGAAACGCAAAAGATCTGGCGTGATGCGATTGCGGTCGATCAGGCGGGCGCCTTCGCCATCGTCGTGGAAGGCACAGTCGAGCCGCTTGCCCGCGAGCTGACCGAGAAACTTTCAGTCCCTACCATCGGCATCGGCGCATCACCGGCCTGCGACGGACAGGTGCTCGTCTCCGACGACATGCTTGGCCTGTTTTCCGATTTCAAACCGAAATTCGTCAAACGTTTTGCTGATCTTGGTGCGGCGGTTTCGGAAGCAACCGCTGCTTATGCCGACGAAGTTCGCTCGGGGGCATTTCCGGGGCCGGAGCATACGTTTCAGGTGCGCAAGCAACCCGTTAAGGGGGAGTAAGAAGCTTAGCCAGTATGCTGATGGCAAGCCTTGCCCTAAAACTCAACGTCATCCTCGGGCTTGACCCGAGGATCCATAACCTGACGCACCATGGATCCTCGGGTCAAGCCCGAGGATGACAGCGGAGAGGTGAGGCAATGCTGTTTGCTGTTAACCGCCTGCTCAGCCTGATCGCAGTCTTTGCGCATCCAGCAAATCGAACGACTACACAATACCACCGCTGCCACCAACCGAAGCCGGCCGTTCCGCCGCCACCCGCTTGCGATAACCGCTCGCCCGATAGGTCGCGATGGGGTCGATTGCACCCCCAGCCAATTGCCGGGCCTGCGCGAGAATGGGCTCTACATCGGTGCGATAAGCCCGTTTCAGCGTATCAGAAGCCAGCAGGGCATCATTTTCCTGCTGATAGCCGTCGAGAGCCACACGATCCACCAGCAATGCCTGAGCATAGGCGCGGCGGATTTCATTGGCGCTGGAGATCAGGCTTTCAATCGGGTCCGTCACATTATGCGACTGATCGATCATGTGGGCCGGATGGAAACCTTTCACGCCGCGATATTCCGCGTCCACCAGCTCGTTGAACACGAGGAACAGGCGATAAGGTTCTATTGAACCGGCATCCAGATCGTCATCGCCATATTTGCTGTCGTTGAAATGGAAACCGCCGAGCTTGCCGAACTGGATGAGCCGGGCGACGATCATTTCGATATTGGTGTTCGGCGCATGGTGGCCGAGGTCGACGAGGCAGAAGGCCTTTTCGCCGAGCGTATTGGCGATGAGGTAATTGGTACCCCAGTCCTGCACGACGGTGGAATAGAAGGCCGGCTCATACATCTTGTGTTCGGAAAAAATGCGCCAGTCTTCCGGCAGCGCCTTGTAGATATCGGCCATGCCGGCAAGATACCGCTCGAAACTTCTGGTGAAATTGCTCTGGCCGGGGAAATTGGAGCCGTCGCCCACCCACACCGTCAGCGCCTTGGAGCCGATGGCGTTGCCGATCTCAATGCACTCTATGTTGTGCTCGACGGCCTGCCGGCGAGTGGCGGCGTCCGTGTGGCTGAGGGAGCCGTATTTGTAGGAATGGCTCTGACCGGGCGCATCCGAAAACGTGTTGGAATTCATGGCGTCGAAGCCGAGACCCAGCGCATCGGCATGGGCCTTCAGCCGCTTCGGGTCTTCCTTGTCCCACGGAATATGCAGGGAGACGTTTGGTGTAGCCCGCGTCAGCTGGTTGATGACGGCGCAATCATCCAGCTTGTCGAAAATGCCGCGCGGCTCGCCCGTGCCGGGAAAACGGGCAAAGCGCGTGCCGCCCGTGCCAACGCCCCAGGAGGGCACGGCGACGAAAAACTCTGCCACCTTGGCCGTAACGGCATCGATATCGATGTTACGGCGCGCAAGCTGGTTGCCCAGCGCCTGATAGTCGTCTTTCTGTGCGCCGGCGCGCTTTTCGTTTTCAACCGCGATCACATCGGCGGCGATTTTCGTCTCGGTCATCTTTTCCTCCCGGGAATCGGTCCAGTGCATGCTTAGCTTATCGACCTCATCGCCGTCATACCGGCCTTGAGCCGGTCTCCAGTCAACGCGCGTCTGCGCGGCGGGATAAGTTCCTTCAGCCCAAGGACTTGGGCTGGCTGGATTCCGGCTCAAGGCCGGAATGACGGAAATAAGAACGCGCCAAACGCCTTATCGCGTAAAACTCTGCGCATTGCCGGCATCAACATTGATGATGTTGCCGGTGGACTTGGCGGAAGCGTCGGACGCCAGGAAATAGATCGCCTCAGCGATGTCTTCCGGGAAGACGTTGAGCTTCAGCATCGAGCGTTTGCGGTAATGTTCCTCCAGATCGGTCACCTCGATCTTGGATGAAGCCGCACGCTGCTCACGCCATTCACCATTCCAGATTTTCGAACCACGCAACACGGCATCGGGATTAACGGTGTTGACACGAATGCCCGCTTCCGCGCCTTCGAGCGCAAGGCAACGGGCGAGATGAATTTCCGCGGCCTTCGCCGTGCAATAGGCCGATGCGTTAGGTGAAGAGGCAAGGCCATTCTTGGAGGCGACGAACACGACGTTGCCGCCGAGATTCTGACGCCGCAGCAGCCGGAATGCTTCTCGCGAGACGAGGAAATAACCCGTGGCGAGAATGTCGATATTCTTGTTCCACATGGCTAGCGTCGTATCTTCCACGGGTGCGGAAGAGGCAATGCCGGCATTGGAAACGAGAATATCCACGCCGCCGAATTCCACGCTCGCTTGCGCAAAGGCCGAAATGACCGCGTCTTCCTGCGTCACATCTAGCTTGACGGTACGCACCGCGTCGGCGCTGTAACGCTTGACGAAATCGCCTTTGGCGGCTTCCAGCGCCGTCTCGTCAATATCGGCCAGAACCACGCAGGCACCCTCGCCCGCCAGCCGTTCCGCCGTTGCCCGGCCAATGCCGCCGGCGCCGCCGGTGACGAAGGCCACGCGTCCGGCAAGGCTTTTCGGCTTCGGCATGCGCTGCAGCTTTGCTTCTTCCAGCAGCCAATATTCGATATCAAAGGCTTCCTGCTCGGGAAGACCCTGATATTCTGACACGGTGGACGCGCCGCGCATGACATTGATGGCGTTGACATAAAATTCGCCGGCGATGCGGGCCGTGGCCTTGTCCTTGGCGAAGGACAACATGCCGACGCCAGGAATGAGGAAGATCACCGGGTTCGGATCGCGCATCTTGGGCGAATTGTCGTGGCGGCAAGCCTCGTAATAACGGCTGTAATCGGCGCGGTAAGCCTCAAGCGCTTTGTCCAGAGCCGCCGTCAGCGCATCTACATCTGGGTTCGCGGTATCGAGCTCAAGGATCAGCGGGCGGATTTTGGTGCGCAGGAAGTGATCAGGGCAGGATGTGCCGAGATTTCCGAGTGGCTTCAATTCCCTGGAGTTGACGAATTCGAGAACTGCATCCTGATCGTCAAAATGGCCAAGCTTGCGCTCCTCGCGGCCAATGCGGCCACGGATTTCCGGCATCAGCCGCGCGGCGATGGCGCGGCGTTCGGCAACCGGCAGGCTCTTGGCCACGGCACCGCCGAAGATCACCTTGCCTTCGGTCTTTCCCGCAAACCACTCGATCGCCTTGTTGATGATGGCGAGCGTCAGCTTATAGCAAGCCTTGGCGTCATTATCCCAGGTGAACAGACCGTGGCTTTCCAGCACCACGCCCTTGGCCTTGGGATTTGCCTTGACGAAAGCTTCGAGATCAAGCCCGAGCTGGAAACCCGGACGACGCCAGGGCAGCCATCCGATGTCATCGCCGAAGATCTGCTGCGTCAGCTCCTTCGAATTCTTCGAAGCGGCAATCGCGATGATCGCATCTGGATGCATGTGATCGACATGATCGTAAGGCACAAAACCGTGCAGCGGCGTATCGATGGAGGCGGCGCGCGGGTTGAGGTTGAAGGTGCAATGCGGCAGGAATCCGACCATGCGGTCCTCGTCTGTAACACCCTTATAAATGCCCTTCAGCGCTTCCAGCTTGTCGAGATAAAGCGTCGCAAAACCATCGAGCTTGATGGTGCCGACATCACCGCCGGAACCTTTGACCCACATGACGCGGACCTTTTCACCGGTCAGCGGATCGATTTCCAACACCTTCGCGGAGGTATTGCCGCCGCCGTAATTGGTGATGCGCTTGTCCGCACCCAGCAGATTGGAGCGATAAAGCAGCTTGCCGGGCTCATCGAGCGTCCTGGCGTAAGCATCGTCCCAACGGCTTTCGAGAAGGCGGGATGTTCCCGTCATGTCTTCCTCCCAATATCTGTCTGCATTCGCGGAGCCGATATCGGCCCGCCTCCTTTGATGGCAGGTATCGCGCATCCAAAAGCACAATGTCAATCAAAAACGATCATAAATTTTCATGTTGCAGCGCGATATTGATTAATTTGATCGTTTTTGATTGACAACGTAAAGAGATTGCGAATAATCACGGTCAGGAGGACCCCATGCACGAACGCGAACGCCATCGCATCATCTTGAGCGCCACACAGGAAAAAGCTGTCGTGACGGTGCAGGATATTGCTGAACTCACGGATGCATCGGAAGCGACGATCCGCCGGGATATCGCATCTTTGCACGTTCAGGGCAAGTTGCGGCGCGTGCGCGGCGGAGCGGAAGCGGTGCATCCGCCGCAGCTCGGCAATCTTGCCGCACGCCCTTTCCGTGTTTCCGAATCGGTCAATATTGACAAGAAACGCGCAATTGCGCGCAAGGCGGTCGACCTCTGCAATGATGGCGACGCGATCATCCTGAATGGCGGCACGACGACATTCCAGATGGTGCATTACATGGCGGCACGCCGCCTGCAGGTGATGACCAATTCCTTCGCGATTGCCGAGCATCTGGTCAAGCATTCCAAATGCAGTGTCAGCGTGCCGGGCGGCGCGATCTATCGCGACCAGAGCCTTATCCTGTCGCCTTTCGAGAACGACGCGATCCGCAATTTTTATGCGCGACGGATTTTTCTCGGCGCGCAGGGCGTGGGCGCGCTCGGCATCATGGAGTCCGACGCGCTGGTCATCCAGAGCGAACAGAAACTGATGCGGCAGGCGGAAGAACTGATCGTGATGGTCGATTCCTCGAAATTCAGAAAACGATCCAGCCTGATTTTATGCCCGCTCGAAAATGTCACGACCATCATCACCGATGACGGGATTTCGGACGAAGCGGCAAGGATGGTGGAAGATGCCGGCGTCGAATTGCTGATCGCCGGTGCGGTGGCAGCGGGAAAAACCGCCGGTCCGCCGGATGAGGAGAATTCTTCTTCAGTCGCTTGAGGAGCGCTGGAGGAAAAACAAGGTTCAAAACGGGAGGAAAAGGGACATGAAACTTACACGCAGAACATTGACCAGCGTTCTGGCACTCAGCGCGGCGCTCTCCGTCGCGGGGCTTGGCAGCGTTGCCCAAGCAGCAGACGTCAAGATCGCACTGGTGGTCAAGTCACTCGGCAACGGCTTTTTCGAAGCCGCCAACAAGGGCGCGCAGGAAGCCGCAAAGGATCTCGGCGGCGTCGAGATCATCTATACCGGTCCGACCAGCACCACGGCGGAAGGCCAGATCGAAGTCATCAATTCGCTGATCGCGCAGGGCGTCGATGCCATCGCCATTTCCGCCAACGACCCCGACGCCGTTGTTCCGGCGCTGAAAAAGGCGGCACAGCGCGGCATCAAGGTCATTTCCTGGGATTCCGGCGTGGCGCCCGAGGGCCGCATTCTTCAGCTTAATCCTTCTTCCAACGCGCTGATCGGCAAGATGTGCCTGCAGCTCGCCGCATCGCATCTGGAAGGTGGCAAGGGCGACTTCGCCATTCTTTCGGCCACCACCACCTCCACGAACCAGAATATCTGGATCGATGAGATGAAGAAACAGCTGAAGGATTTCCCCGGCCTCAACCTCGTCACGACGGTTTACGGTGACGACCTTGCCGACAAGAGCTACCGCGAAGCGCAGGGCCTGCTCTCCTCGCAGCCGAATGTGAAGGTCATCGTAGCGCCGACGACCGTTGGCGTTCTCGCTGCCTCTCAGGCCGTGAAGGATGCCGGCAAGATCGGTCAGGTCTTCGTGACCGGCCTTGGCCTGCCGTCGGAAATGGCCGGCGCGATCAAATCGGGCGCCACCAAGGAATTCGCCATCTGGAACCCGATCGACCTCGGTTACTCCGCCACCCAGATCGCCTATCGCCTTGTGAAGGGCGAAGCCGATGGCAAGCCGGGCTCGGAAATCGAAGCCGGCCGCATGGGCAAGATCAAGGTTGGCGAAAACAGCGAAGCGGCGATGGCTGATCCGTTCATCTATGACGCGAAGAATATCGATCAGTTCTCGAAGATTTTCTGATCTGAGAAGTGACGGCAGTGCGTGGAGGGCACCCCCCTCTGCCCTGCCGGACATCTCCCCCTCAAGGGGGGAGATCGATATGCGGCGGCCTCTCGGCCATCTCCAACGTTGCGAGTGAGCGAGCGTTTTCTTCTGGCCGATCTCCCTCCTTGTGGGGGAGATGCCCGGCAGGGCAGAGGGGGGTGGCCCCGATCACTTCACTCAAAACCGACCGGTAAGACCTGATAATGCGTGCTGAAACCCAAACCATCAACATGACAGAGGCTTCGAGCGCCACGCCCATTCTGGAAATGCGCGGCATCAGCCAGATATTCCCCGGCGTGAAAGCGCTGGATGGCGTCGATATTGCGCTTTATCCCGGCAAGGTCACCGCGCTGATCGGCGAGAATGGCGCGGGCAAATCCACGCTCGTCAAAATCCTCACCGGCATCTACCGCCCGAACGAAGGCGAAATCCTGCTGGATGGCAAGGCTGTGACCTTTCACGGTGCGCAAGATGCCATTGATGCCGGCGTCACCGCCATTCATCAGGAAACCGTGCTCTTCGACGAGCTCTCGGTCGGCGAAAATATCTTCCTCGGTCATGCGCCCAAAGGCCGTTTCGGCCTGATCGACTGGAAGACCATCAATGAGCGAGCCAGGGTTCTGCTGGAGCAACTGGAAAGCACCATCGATCCTACCATCCGGTTGAAAGATCTTTCGATCGCCCAGCGCCATCTGGTGGCCATCGCCCGTGCGTTGTCGGTCGAGGCGCGCATCGTGATCATGGACGAACCGACGGCTGCGCTTTCCCGCAAGGAGATCGATGATCTCTTCCGCATCGTCGAGAACCTCAAGCGGCAGGGCAAGGCGATCCTCTTCATCAGCCACAAGTTCGATGAAGTCTATGAAATCGCCGAGAATTACGCTGTGTTCCGCGACGGGAAAATGGTCGGAGCCGGCACACTCGCCACCACGCCGCAGGATGAGATCGTGCGCCTGATGGTCGGTCGCGACGTGACGAACGCCTTCCCCAAGCAGGCCGTCACGCTGGGACCAACGGTGTTGTCGGTTCGCGATTACTCGCACCAGACAGAATTCCGCGATATTTCGCTCGAGCTGCGCAAAGGCGAAATTCTCGGCCTTTACGGGCTGATCGGCGCGGGGCGCTCCGAACTCTGCCAGTCGCTGTTCGGCATCACCCGGCCGGCTTCGGGAGAGATAAAGCTGAACGGCCAGCCGCTCACCATTCGTTCGCCGGAAGACGCGATCCGCGCCGGCATCGTTTATGTACCGGAAGAGCGCGGCCGCCATGGGCTGGCGCTGGACATGCCAATCTACCAGAACATGTCGCTGCCCTCTCTCACGCGCACATCGCGCAAAGGGTTTCTCGCCGCCGCCAATGAATTCGCGCTGGCGCGCAAATATGCCGCGCGGCTGGACCTTCGCGCCGCCGCACTCTCCGTGCCTGTTGGCACGCTTTCGGGCGGCAACCAGCAGAAGGTGGTGATCGGCAAGTGGCTCGCCACCCAGCCCAAGGTCATCATTCTCGACGAGCCGACCAAGGGCATCGATATCGGCTCCAAGGCCGCCGTGCATGGCTTCATCAGCGAGCTTGCGGCGGAAGGGCTTTCCATCATCATGATTTCATCCGAACTTCCCGAAATCCTCGGCATGTCCGACCGTGCCATCGTCATGCGCGAAGGCCTGATGGCGGGCCAGTTCGAACGCGCCGATTTTTCTCCGGAAAAGCTGGTGCGCGCCGCCACCGGCAATGCCTGAGAGGGGCAACCACATGCAACGTCTACTCAAAAATCGCGAATGGCTGCTGGCGGGCATCATCATCGTCATGATCGCCGGTTTTGCGCTGCGCGCGCCCGGTTTCAGCCGGCCCGGCAATCTCGTCAATATCTTCAACGACACGTCCATCCTCATCATTCTGGCGCTTGGCCAGATGGCGGTCATTCTCACCAAATCCATCGATCTTTCGGTCGCCGCAAACCTCGCCTTTACCGGCATGGCCGTGGCGATGACCAATGCCGCCTTTCCGGGTATTCCCCTGCCGCTTCTCATCGCCATGGCGGTCGGCATCGGTGCGTTTCTCGGCTCGCTCAACGGCGTACTGGTCTGGTGGCTCGGCATTCCGCCCATCGTCGTCACGCTCGGTACGCTCACCATCTATCGCGGCATGGCCTTCGTGCTGTCGGGCGGCGGCTGGGTGAATGCGCACCAGCTTTCGCCGACCTTCCTCAATGTACCGCGCACCGTAATCCTCGGCATGCCGGTTCTTTCATGGGTGGCGATCCTCATCATCGCCGGGGCCTGGCTGGTGCTCAGCCGCACCTCCTTCGGCCGTTCGGCCTATGCATCGGGCGGTAATCCGAGTGCAGCCGTGTATGCGGGCATCGATGTCGGCCGCACGCGCTTCTTCGCCTTCGTGCTGTCAGGCGCTCTGGCCGGTCTCGCCAGCTATCTCTGGGTCTCGCGTTATGCCGTTGCCTATGTCGATATCGCCGCCGGTTTCGAACTGGACAGTGTAGCGGCCAATGTGATTGGCGGCATCTCGATTGCCGGTGGCATAGGCTCAGTGGCGGGCGCCGTGCTTGGCGCGCTGTTCCTCGGCGTCATCAAGAACGCGCTCCCGGTCATTGGCATCTCGCCCTTCGCGCAGATGGCGATATCAGGCGTGGTGATCGTGCTTGCCGTCGTCTTCAACGCCCGCGCCGAAGCTCGAAAAGGCCGCATCATCCTGCGCGACCGGGCGGCAGCCGATCAGGCCAAGGAGGCCGCAGCATGACCTCGCAACCGACACAGACACCGCGCATCATCCCCGACAAGCTCGGTACGCCGCTGCGCCGTGTCATGGCCAGCTGGGAAGTGCTGCTGCTTGGCGTTGCGATCCTGATCTTCATCGCCAATTCGCTCGCCTCACCCTATTTCCTCAATGCCTGGAACCTCTCCGACGCAACCTTCAACTTCACCGAAAAGGCGATCATCGCCTTTGCCATGGCGCTGCTGATCATTGCCGGTGAAATCGATCTATCCGTCGCCGCCATCATTGCGCTTGCCTCCACCGCCATGGGCGCGGCGGTGCAGATGGGCGTCGGCACGCCCGGCCTCGTCGCCATCGGCATCGGCACCGGGCTTTTGTGCGGGGCTTTCAACGGCTTTCTGGTCGCCGGGCTGAAGCTGCCGTCCATCGTCGTCACCATCGGCACGATGAGCCTGTTTCGCGGCATCTCCTATATGGTGCTGGGCGATCAGGCCTATGGCAAATATCCTGAAGATTTCGCCTATTTCGGCCAGGGTTACGTGATCTCCGTCATATCCTTCGAATTCGTGCTGTTCATCGTCATGGCCGTCCTCTTCGCCATTCTGCTGCACGCCACCAATTTCGGCCGGCAGGTCTATGTCATCGGCACCAATCCCTTCGCGGCCCGCTTCTCCGGCATTCCCGTCGAGCGGGTGAAGTTCATCCTCTTCCTGCTCACCGGCCTGATGAGCGGCATCGCCGCCGTCTGCCTCACCTCCCGTCTCGGCTCCACCCGCCCGTCGATCGCTCAGGGCTGGGAGCTTGAAGTGGTGACCATGGTGGTGCTGGGCGGCGTTTCCATTCTCGGCGGCTCGGGCACCATTGCCGGCGTCGTCATCGCCGCCTTCGTCATGGGCCTTGTCACCTTTGGTCTTGGCCTGCTGAATGTGCCTGGTATCGTCATGTCGATCTTCGTCGGCCTGTTGCTGATCGTCACCATCGCCATCCCCATCGTCGTTCGTCGCCTTAGAGCCATGAGAGGCTGAGCCATGCCGGAATTCGAAAAACACGCCTTCAAGATGAAGCTCCATGCTGGCAAGCAGGCCGAATACAAAAAACGCCATGACGAAATATGGCCGGAACTGGTGACGCTGCTGCATGAAGCCGGCGTGAGCGATTACTCCATCCATCTCGACCCGGAAACGAACATCCTGTTCGGCGTTCTCACGCGTCCCAAAAACCACGGCATGGCGGCATTGCCCGAGCATGCCGTGATGAAGAAATGGTGGGCGCATATGGCCGATATCATGGAGAGCAATCCCGATAATTCGCCTGTGGCGAAAGACCTGCTGACAGTATTCCATCTGCCATGAGCGATCCAATCATACCCGGCCGCATCGCGGTCATCGATATCGGCAAGACCAATGCCAAGGTCGTCATTATCGACACCAGCAGCGGCGAAGAGATTGCCAGCGACCGACGGACAAACCCTGTCCTTCGCGATGGCATTTATCCACATTACGATGTGGAAATGCTCTGGAGCTTCATTCTTGCCTCGCTTCGCCGATTTGGCCATGAGCCGGGTTTCGACGCGATTTCCATCACCACCCATGGTGCGGCAGCGGCCCTTCTCGATGAGAACGGCGATCTTGCCATGCCGGTGCTGGATTATGAGCACAGCTATCCCGCCGCTGTTCAGGAAGCCTATCTTGGCCTGAGGCCCGATTTTTCAGAAACCGGCTCGCCGCAGCTTCCCGTCGGGCTGAACCTTGGCGCACAAATCCATTTTCAGAAAACCGCGTTTCCGCAGGAGTTCGCCAGGGTACGCAGCATCGTCACCTATGCGCAATATTGGGCGGGGCGGCTGACCGGCGTTCACGCAACCGAAACGACGTCCCTCGGTTGCCACACTGACCTCTGGAACCCTCGGCGGAAAACCTTCTCCTCGCTGGTCGATCGTCTCGGCATCGGGCAATTAATGGCGCCGGTGCGTTCCGCTTTCGATGTGCTAGGGCCGGTTCGCAAGTCACTGGCACAGGAAAACGGTCTGTCTGCAGATGTGCCCGTCTATTGCGGTATCCACGATTCCAACGCATCGCTCCTGCCGCATCTGTTGCGCCGGCAGGGCGATTTTTCGGTCGTCTCGACCGGCACATGGGTGGTGAACTTCGCCATCGGCGGCACAGTGGATGCGCTGGACCCCGCCCGTGACACGCTGTTGAATGTCGATGCTCTCGGACGCCCCGTTCCGTCCTCCCGTTTTATGGGCGGCAGGGAATATGAAATGTTGACGCAGCAATTCGGGCCTGCGCCGGACGGCGAGATCGAGGCCATGCTTGGTGGTGTGCTGGCCAAGGGCATGATGCTGTTGCCCAGCGTCGTCGGTGGTTCCGGCCCCTTCCCCGGCAAAACGGCGCGCTGGATCAATGACGACAATGCCACGGTCGCGGAGCGGCACGCGGCGGCATCCCTTTATCTTGCGCTTATGACGGAGTTCAGTCTTTCGCTGATCGGGCGAAAAGGCCCGGTGCTGGTTGAAGGCCCATTTGCCAGCAATGCGCTTTATCTCAAGGCGCTGGCGGGTTTTGCCAATACGGAGGTGATCGCCGTCGGCGGCTCCACGGGCACCAGCGCGGGCGCCGCGCTCCTCACCGGCATCAGGCCGCTTGCCGGCCGGGAGCGTCATTTCGCTCCTGATAGCATTGCCGGGCTTGGTCCATATCGTAGCGACTGGCTCGCGCGTCTGGATTGACGCAAAATACGAAATGCGGCCTCGAATGAAGCTGCATTTCGTTTCGTCTTAAGATCAGCCCTTGATGAAGGCCAGAAGATCGGCGTTGAGCACATCGGCGTTGATGGTCAGCATGCCGTGCGAGAAGCCGGGATAGGTCTTCAACGTACCGTTTTTCAAGAGCTTTACCGATTTCAGCGCGGAGTCGGCAATCGGGACGATCTGGTCGTCTTCGCCGTGCAGCACCAGTGTCGGTACGCTGATCGCCTTCAGGTCTTCCGTCTGGTCGGTTTCCGAAAAAGCTTTGATGCCATCGTAATGGGCCTTTGCGCCACCCATCATGCCCTGCCGCCACCAGTTCTGGATCACGCCTTCCTGTGCGGTTGCACCATCACGGTTAAAACCGTAGAACGGGCCGGACGGCACATCGCGGAAGAACTGCGCGCGATTTGCGGCAAGCGCCGAGCGGAAGCCGTCAAAAACCTCCATCGGCAGGCCTTCGGGGTTTTCCGCGGTCTTGAGCATCAGAGGTGGCACGGCGGAAACGAGCACGGCCTTGGCAACGCGGCCGGCGGGTTCGCCATGTTTGGCAACATAACGGGCAACTTCGCCGCCGCCGGTGGAGTGGCCGATATGGACGGCATTCTTCAGATCGAGCGCCTCGGCGACGGCAAAGGCGTCGGCGGCGTAATGATCCATGTCGTGACCTTCGGCAACCTGGGCAGACCGGCCATGGCCACGGCGATCATGGGCGACGACGCGAAAACCCTTGGAAAGGAAGAACAGCATCTGCGCATCCCAGTCATCGGAAGAGAGCGGCCAGCCGTGATGAAACATGATGGGCTGGGCATCCTTCGGGCCCCAGTCCTTGTAGAAGATTTCGGTTCCGTCTGTCGTCTTTACAAAGCCCATGATCATTCTCCTTCGGTTGCGTTGGCATCTTCCGGTGCGGTGTCAGTTGTGCGCCGGTTTGATGGAGGGATGATGACGCAGGACAACGGTTGCGACAATTGCACCAATAATTGGCAATGAATTGCTATTTATGAAATTATCTTTTCGATCCGCCTGGCTGCACACGCATCGAACCGCTCCGCGCCCTCACTCTGCAGTGAGAACGAGAGGATAGGCAGACGGTTCCGTGAATTCAATCACCTACTGGGGCGACCCTCGTCTTCAATCCACCTCGGGATCGTATTCCCTCGGGCTGTCATCCCTGGAAAACAACACACAAGGCCCGCGGGAACCGCGCGGATCATAGGCATAGCCCTTGGCCGTCAGCGCCTGCATGATATCGCGAACCCCGGCGAGGCCATAAAGATGGTCATGCAGCTCGACGAATATCCTCTCCACGCCGGCAAGATCGGCCCTGCCAAGCAGGTCACGTTCAGCGCCTTCAATATCCATCACGAGGGCGGTAATGCCGTGGCCGGCAATAAATTCATCGATATTTTCGGAAGAGATTTCGATGCGCTGTTCATAAGGCCCCTGATTTTCGTCCATGGATGACATCCAGAGATCCTTGCGGACGTAGAAAGGATAGGTGCTCGGCGCATCGGCGGTGAGAAGCCCCTGCGAAAACACGACATTGCCGCGGCAATTGGCCTTGAGCACCCGCTCTGCCAGCGCCGCCGTCGAAGGATTGGCCTCGAAAGCCCACACCGAAACATCGTCAATGCCGGCAATGATGGAGGTGATGATGCCGATGCCGGACCCCAGTTCCAGCACGCGGTCGCCGGGCTTGATGGCTTTCAGGACGCTGCGGGCCTCTTTCGCCTCATAGCTGCCGTCGGTCAGCGCCTGCCAGATGACGGGCGATACCTCATCGGAAGAAAGAGGCAGGGCAACTCCATGCACGTCCAGTATTTCCATGTCTCAAGCCTTTTCGCAAAATCCGGTCGTTTCACCAGAACGATCTCGTATCGACCGGAATGCTCTACAGCATCGGTGCAGCAACCGGTATCGGTTTTAGCAGGAACCGATACATCCGGTTAAAATTTCGATACGCTTGCGGTGATGCGAAAAGGGGATTTCAGACGGAACTCCAGAACACCAGTTCCTTGGCTGGCAACGGCCTGCTGATCAGATAACCCTGTACCTGATCGCAACCCAGACGTCTGACGCACTCATATTGCTCTTCCGTCTCGATGCCTTCGGCAATCGTCGTCATCCGCAGACTACGGCCCACCCCGACCACAAATTCGACGATCGCCAGCGCATCACGGTCGCTGGTGATATCGCGCAGGAAGGACCGGTCGATCTTGATCTTGTCGAAGGGTACGCCACGCAAATTCGCAAGCGAGGAATAGCCTGTGCCAAAATCATCCATGGCGATCTTGATGCCGACATCCTTCAGCCGGGTCAGCGTATTGATCGTCTGGTCGCTCTTGTTCAGTAGAATCGATTCGGTGATCTCAAGCTCAAGCCGGCTCGGCTCCAGCCCGCTTTTTTCAAGGGCACCCATGACGTTCTGGATGAGGTTGGTGCTGTGAAACTGAACCGGTGACAGGTTTACCGCCACTTTCATGTCCTCGTCCCAGCCCATCGCCTCGCGGCAGGCGGTCTCCATCACCCATTTTCCGAGCGAATGGATAAGGCCGGTTCGTTCCGCAACGGGAATGAACACGCTGGGCGGCACATCCCCCCGCACGGGATGCTTCCAGCGCAGAAGTGCCTCGAAGCCGCAGAGCTTGCGTGTCTGCGTCGCCACCTGCGGCTGGTAATAGACTTCCATCTCATCGTTCTGCAGCGCCGTCTGCAGATCGGCCTCGAAGGATTTCTTTTCGGTCAGCTGCTTCTGCATACGGACCTTGAAAACACTCGCCCGGCCCGGACCGATGGCTTTCGCCTCATAAAGCGCCAGATCGGCGCGCTTGAACAATTCATCCGCATCGACTGTACCATGCGATATGGCGATGCCGATGCAGGTGCCGATTTTGACCTCCTGCACGCCAAGCTGGTAAGTGCGGCTGATCTGGTCGATGAGCTTGGAGGCAAGGCGGCGGGCCGTGTCCTCGTTAAGGTCATCGGAGACCACGGCAAATTCGTCGCCGCCCAGCCGGCATACCATGTCGTAATCGCCGCTGATGGCCGAAAGCCGCTGCGCCACGGCCTGAAGCAGCGCATCACCCGCATCGTGGCCGAGCGTATCGTTGACGTCCTTGAACCCGTCGAGATCAAGCAGAAGGATCGCCGTCGTTCCGGTACCGCCGAAGGATCGGCGCAATCTCTCGATCAATTCCTGGCGGAACAGGGACCGGTTGGGCAGTCCGGTCAGCGCGTCGTGATAGGCGTCATGTTCCAGCCGCACGTTTTTCGCCTGCAGCTCCAGCGTTGCGGCGCGCAGATCGTCCGTCAGGCCGCGCATGCTTTTCTGTGCACGATTCAGAAGGTCGTTCTGACGAAGCAGCAATATGACGAGCGCGATACCGCAGAGGATGAGGCCACCCGCCAACGCGGTATAGACGATGTGCAGCTTGCGCACATCCTCATGGGCCGTATCGATGAGATTGACGTCATAGGCCACTGATGACGAGGCCAGTGTCGTCATCGGCGCATCAAGCGCGCTCATCGCCGAAAGTAGATCCGGAACATCCGCCGGTTCCAGACTGTTAATCTGCTGTTCCAGGCGCGCCAGAACGGCATCAAGCTGGGTTACCAGATCTCGCCACTGCTGCTTTTCATGGATGAAGGCCCCCAGATTGCCCTGTTTCAAAAGCTCCAGGCGGCTGAGCATGATGTCCAGACGCAACTGCAATTCGTCCCGGTCAAGCTTGCCGGGGCTTAGCGCGAATACGGCAAGCTTGTTCTGAAGGCGAAGATATTCCGCCACGGTCTGGCTGACGGCCCACGAATCATTATAGCGGGCGAACTTCTGCAAAGCGGTTTGCCGCTCGGCAATGACGAAAGCGATATAGCCCGTTGCCAGGACGAAGCAACAGATGATCACCGCCACAAGTTTTCGCAAACGGCACCTTTATTCCACTATCAATTTGGCGACTTGCCACGCGGACCGCGAATAATAGGTCTGCTTCTGTAATTCCGGGTCGCTGTCATAGGGGTAAATGACGAACAACGGACCCTTTTCTCGAACTGTCATGTAGTTGCCATCCAGTTTGATCGCCAGAATAACGTTAAATTTCTTAAAATCCTCAACCGGTATCGTGCTGACATAATCATTGAGAGCGACCGCCGTGATGCTGGTGCCCGTCGCACCGACGACCTCCATCAATTTTTCCAGCGAAACACCATCGAAACGGACGCGACCATCGTGCCATGGCGTCGTCGTCTCCACCGTCACCATGCCAAGCGCCTCCAGCATGTCGCGATCGAACTGCGCAGCACCATCAGCATTCGTATTGGTGATCTTGCCGGATATGGTTAATATCGGCTTTCCTTGCGGTTTGGCAATTGTCCCCGCTTGGGCACAGGAAAGCCACACAAGCGACAAGAACGCGCTGAGAAGTACCCGGGCGAAACTCATACTTTTTCTCCATCGATAACGTTCAGGTCGAAGGTTTTCGCCAACCGCTGATGGTCAAGGGAACCGACGTCCGCAATATATATCAGGAAAGTATGTTATATCCTCACTGAGATTTTATCCGTATTTTCTCTAGGTTTTGAGTAAACCCTTTGGATAATTTTTCCGTCTTATTTGTACTTTTTTACGTTCCGCGCACTGTTATGACGCAGGCGAACCCCCACTCATGCCGCCACACCAAATTCCTCCGGCGGAACGAAGGCCAAATCGTGACGGGGGCTTTCCTGGCCACATACCGAAACATGTGATTCGCGCGAACCGGAGGTTGCGACCGGAAACCCGGCATCGACTTGCATGCTAAACATAAATGACAAAAGACAAGTTCCACGTCACAGAAAAATCATCGTCTTTGCCAGAGCCGACGGTTGAAACATACCGCGCGGAACTTAATATAAAGGCTGTCGTTTCCGTTTCCGGCAACTCCAGAATCCCCGCCGGAAATGTCCAGACACACGTTCCGCGCAGCGAAAGCCGCGATGCCGGATATCGTCCGGCCAGGAAAATTCTGTTCACGTCTCCGGGCCGGACGGCATCCGCCGTATTGGCCGCATCATGAAGGTAGCCCCTATGCACACCTATCCCGACATCAAACTTCTCATTGATGGCGAATGGCGAGACGCCGTTTCCGGCAAGACGATCGCCGTGTCCGATCCGGCAACCGACGAGATCATCGGCGCGATCGCCCATGCAGAGAAGGAAGACCTCGATCTGGCACTTGCCGCCGCTGACCGCGGATTCAAGGTGTGGCGCGACACCTCGCCCTTCGAGCGTTCGAAAATCATGCGCAAGGCCGCGGATATCCTGCGCGAGCGCAAGGACAAGATCGCCTATATGATGACGCGCGAGCAGGGCAAGCCGCTGGCGCAATCCGGTACCGAAATCATGGGCGCCGCCGATACCATCGACTGGTTCGCCGAAGAAGCACGCCGCACCTATGGCCAGGTCATTCCCGCGCGTGCGGCCGGCGTTTCGCAGCTTGCCATCAAGCTGCCGGTCGGTCCCGTTGCAGCGTTTACGCCGTGGAACTTCCCGATCAACCAGATCGTCCGCAAGCTTTCCGCAGCGCTCGCCACCGGCTGCTCCATCATCGTCAAGGCGCCGGAGGAAACCCCGGCATCGCCGGCGGAACTCATCCGCGCTTTCGTGGATGCCGGCGTACCGGCGGGCGTTATCGGTCTCGTTTACGGCGTCCCATCAGAGATTTCGGAATATCTGATCCCGCATCCGATCATCCGCAAGATTTCCTTCACCGGCTCCACTCCGATCGGCAAGCACCTCGCGGCGCTGGCCGGCAAGCACATGAAGCGCGCCACGATGGAACTCGGCGGCCATGCGCCGGTGATGATCTTCAACGACGCCGATATCGAAAAAGCGATTGAGGTGACTTCGCTTTCGAAGTTCCGCAATGCCGGACAGGTCTGCGTGGCCCCCACCCGCTTCCTCGTGCAGGACGGCGTTGCGGACCGTTTCCTTGAAGGTTTCGTGGAAGCCGCCAAGGCGGTCAAGGTCGGCAATGGTCTGGAAGACGGCGTCATCATGGGTCCGCTCGCCAATGAGCGGCGTATTCCGGCGCTGGAAGGCCTCATCAGCGACGCGGTTTCCCATGGCGGCGAATTGAAGACCGGCGGCCGCCGCATCGGTAACAAGGGCAATTTCTTCGAACCGACGGTTCTCGCCAACGTGCCGACCAGCGCCAAGATCATGAATGACGAGCCCTTCGGCCCGGTCGCAATCATCAACCGCTTCTCGAGCTTCGACGATGCAGTTGCCGAAGCCAACCGTCTGCCCTTTGGTCTTGCATCTTATGCCTTCACCGGTTCGGTCAAGACCGCACATGCGCTCGGCCACCAAGTTGAAGCCGGCATGCTGACCATCAACCATAATGGCTTGGCGCTTCCCGAAGTCCCCTTCGGCGGCATCAAGGATTCCGGTTACGGTACCGAAGGCGGCTCGGAAGCCGTTCAGGCCTATCTGGAAACCCGCTTCATCAGCCAGATGAGCTGATTTGCGCAAAAATCTCTTCTCCCCGCCGGGGAGAAGATGGCCTGAAGGGTCAGATGAGGGGGCAAGCTCTCCGCATATCTTTGCCGTTGTCCCCTCATCCCGCTGCCGCGACCTTCTCCCCCCGGGGAGAAGGCGAAAGTCGCGGTCGCTCGATAGATTCTCACCTCCGAGAGTTGCCATAGCTTGCCTCCAGCCTCATCCTGCCCTAAAAGAACAAAAAGTGAACTTTGAGGGCGATATGAGCGACACGGCGGCACCAGCGTTGAAGGAAATCTTCAACCGCGAAAAATTGCGGCATATTGCCGATCAGACCAAGGCCGTGCATCCGCCGTTTGATGTTTCCGCCTTCATGGCACTCGCAACGACAAATCTCGACGCGCTCGGCATCATGCAGCGCATGCGGCAGGTGGCGACCAGCCTGCATGCCACGCTGCCGGGCGACTATGCCCGCAACATCGAAATCCTGACCGCTGCTGCCCCCGGCATCGGCAATGGCTTTGCATCCATTTCGCTGCCGGAATATGTGGCGCTTTATGGTCTCGGCGATTTCGATCTTTCCATGCAGGCGCTGCAATATTTCACCCGCTTCGGCTCCTCGGAATTCGCCATCCGCCATTTTTTGCAAAAGGATATCGCCCGTACCCTTGCCGTGATGGAAACATGGTCGCGGCACGAGAACGAGCATGTACGGCGTCTGGCAAGCGAAGGCTGCAGGCCGCGCCTGCCCTGGTCGTTCCAGCTCAAGCCGCTGATCGACGACCCGTCGCCGGTAACCGCAATCCTGGATACAATGAAAGCCGATGAAGCGCTTTACGTACGCAAATCCGTTGCCAATCACCTGAACGACATCACCAAGGACAATCCCGCCTTCGTGCTGGCGCTGATCGACACATGGCCGAAAGACAATCCGCATACGCGCTGGATCACCCGGCAAGCCTTGCGTACGCTGATCAAGAAGGGCGATGCCGCCGCACTCTCCCATCTCGGCGCGCATGAGGAAGCGAAGATCGCGCTTGCAGCGTTTCAGGTCTCACCGGAAAAGATCGTCCTCGGCAATCACGTGCGGATTTCGGCCTCCTTCACCTCCACGGCAAAGAGCCCGCAGAAACTGGTGATCGATTACGCCGTGCATTACGTCAAGAAGAGCGGCGACGCCTCGGCGAAGGTCTTCAAGTGGAAGGAGATCGAACTTCAGCCGGGCGAGACATGCGCACTGTCAATCAGCCGCGCCATGCGCGACTTTACCACCCGCAAGCACTATGCCGGTGTCCACAAGGTCGATCTCATGGTCAATGGCAGGCTGGCAGCCGAGGCCTCTTTCGAGCTTCTGATCTAAGGCTGCCGAGGGTCACTCACGCCGCCGGGAAAATCTTTGCCCGGCGGATGATGATGGAGCCACGATCACCGGCGGCGACATCATTTTCCGGCGGCACGTCGAATTCCAGGAGATCACCGCCATCGGTGCTGGCGATCACCCGGCGCTCTCCCGCCCGGTCGAGAACGCGCGCCACCGAAGCCGGAATGCCCTCATGCAGGTCCTCCCATTCGAGATCGCCGGGACGGGCATAGATATCGACGGCACCATCTCCCTGTCCATAGGAGAAGGGCAGTTCATTGTCGCCGACATAGACCTTGCCGCCACGCGCCACGCCGGAAACCCGGTTGGCATCACCGAGAAAACGCATGACGAACGAACTATTTGGCTGGCGGCACACTTCTTTCGGCGTTCCCTGCTGCACGATCTCTCCCTGGTTGAGAATGACGACACGGTCAGCCAGATCGAGTGCCTCTTCCTGATCATGCGTCACGAAAATCGTGGTGATACCGAGCGCATCATGGATTTCGCGCAGCCAGCGGCGCAGATCACGGCGCACATTGGCGTCGAGCGCGCCGAATGGCTCATCCAGCAGAAGAACTTTCGGATCAACCGAAAGGGCGCGCGCCAATGCCACGCGTTGCCGCTGCCCGCCGGATATCTGCGCCGGAAAACGGTCACCCAGACCGTAGAGTTTGACGAGGTTCAAAAGTTCCGCGACACGGGCGTCAATCGCCGCCTTGTCACGCTTGACCTTTGATACCTTCATACCGAAGGCGATGTTCTCATGCAGCGTCATATGCGGGAAAAGCGCATAATGCTGGAACACGAAACCGACGCCGCGATCGCGCACCGGAATATTGGTGGCGTCCTCGTCCCCAAACAGGATGCGGCCGCCATCGCTATATTCGAGACCGGCAACCATGCGCAAAATCGTCGTCTTGCCGGAGCCGGAAGGCCCGAGCAGCGCCAGAAGCTCGCCGCTTTCGATATCGAGTGAGACATCACGCACGGCGCGGAAAGTATCGAAGGTCTTCACCACATTTTCGAGGCGGATTTTCATGGGAATCAGGTCTCCGTGGCGATGGCGGCATCGCCGTTGGTCTTTTTGCGCCCACGCCCGGCACCGCGCCGCTCCAGCGCCACTTTGGCAATGATGGTGACGACGGCAAGCAAAGCAAGGATCGACGCCGAGGCAAAGGCGCCGGCCGTCTGGTAATCGTGGTAGAGCAGCTCGATATGCAGCGGCAGCGTGTTGGTCTGGCCGCGAATATTGCCTGACACGACCGATACCGCGCCAAACTCACCCATCACGCGGGCGTTGCACAGAACAACACCATAAAGTAGCGCCCATTTGATATTCGGCAGCGTCACCGAAAAGAAGGTGCGCCAGCCGGATGCGCCAAGCGAAGTTGCCGCCTCTTCCAGATCACGGCCCTGCGCCTGCATCAGCGGGATCAGCTCGCGCGCTACGAAAGGTGCCGTGACGAACATCGAGGCGATGACGATGCCGGGCAGCGCGAACAGTATCTTGACGTCGTGCGCATCGAGGAACGGCCCGAACAGCCCCTGCAACCCGTAAACGAACAGATAGGCGACACCGGCGACGATCGGCGAGATGGAGAAGGGTATTTCGATCAGCACCAGCAGGAAACGCCGGCCGGGAAAATCGAACTTGGTGATCGCCCAGGCCGCCGCAACGCCAAAGGCCGTGTTGATGGGCACGGCGATCAACGCCGTCAGCACCGTCAGCATAATGGCGTGGCGGGTGTCGGGATGAGTGATGGTGGCGGAATAGACCTTCCAGCCCTGCGAAAACGCCTCGACGCCGATGATGATCAGCGGGGCGACAACCAGCAGAGCGCCGATGACCAGCACGAAGGCGATCAGGCTGCGGCGAACCCAGTTTGCATCTCCGACGCGTGGCGGCTTGCGGTGTTGGGAAAAGGCGCTCATGTCCTAGCTCCTTACCGTGTAACGCAATGCGCGCGTCTGCAGGTAATTGGTCACGGCCAGCATGACGAAAGCGGTGATGAGCAGTACGGAAGCGATGGCGGCTGCGGCCTGATAATCATATTCTTCCAACCGGATGAAGATCAGCAGAGCGGTGATTTCAGTCGAAAATGGCTGGTTGCCGGCAATGAAGATGATCGCTCCGAATTCGCCGAGGCTGCGGGCGAAGGAAAGCGACAGACCGGCCAGAAGAGCGGGCGTCAAAAGCGGCAGGATGACCTTGCGGAAGATTTCGAGATCCGAACCACCGAGCGACTGCGCCGCTTCTTCCAGCGCCGGATCGAGGTCTTCCAGCACCGGCTGCACGGTGCGGACGATGAAGGGCAGGCTGGTAAAGGCCATCGCCACCATGATGCCAACAGGCGTATAGGCCACCTTGATGCCGAGCGGTGCCAGCAGCGAACCGAACCAGCCATTGCCTGCAAACAGCGTCGTCAGCGCAATGCCGGCGACGGCGGTGGGCAGTGCAAAGGGCAGATCGACGATGGCATCAACGAAACGCCAGCCCGGAAAGCGGTAACGCGTCAGCACCCAGGCGAGCGCCAGCCCGAAAATGACATTGAACAGCGTGGCGGCCAGCGCGCAGAGCACGGTGACGCGATAACTGGCAACGGCACGCGGCGAAGAAATGATTGCCCAATATTCGGCCGGCCCAAGGCTTGCCGCCTTGAACACCAGTGCCGAGAGCGGCAGGAGCACGATGATCGCGACGTAAGTCAGGGTAACGCCAAGGGACAATCTCAGCCCCGGCAGAACATTCCGCTTCAAACCCCCGCCCCCATTTCATCATGAAGCGACCCGGCAGTTTCCCGCCGGGTCGTTTTCAAGTTCCGTTTCGTTGTGATTAGCGGCTGCCGTAAAGCGTATCAAGCGTCGCGCCGGATGCAAAATGCTCTTTCTGGATTTTATCCCAGCCGCCGAACACGTCATTGACGTTGACGAGGCGAATGGCCGGAAAGTCACCCTTGAATTCGCCGATGACTTTTTCATCATGCACGCGGTGGCCGAACTGCGCCGCAATGCGCTGGCCTTCTTCCGTATAGAGGAAATCAAGGTAGCTCTTGGCCAGTTCACGCGAACCGCGCTTGTCGACCACCTTGTCCACAACCGCCACCGGGAATTCGGCCAGCAGGCTGACGGAAGGCACGACGCCTTCAACCTTGTCCTTGCCATATTGCTTGGCAATGCCACGGGTCTCGGCTTCGAAGGTGATCAGTACGTCGCCGATTTCACGCTCCACGAAAGTGGTGGTCGCAGCACGGCCCCCGGTGTCGAAAACCGGCGTGTTGTCGAAGATTTTCTTGACGAATTCCTGAACCTTCTTCTCGTCGCCGTTGAACTTCTCCTTGGCGTAAGCCGTGGCGGCGAGATAGGTATAACGGGCGTTACCCGAGGTTTTCGGATTGGGGAAAACGACCTTCACGTCGTCGCGGGCAAGGTCGTCCCAATCCTTGATGCCCTTGGGATTGCCGGCCCGCACGAGGAAGGACGGGAAGGAATAGAACGGCGAAGCGTCGTTCGGGAAATCCTTCTGCCAGTCGGCGGAGACAAAACCCTGCTTCACCAGAAAGTCGACATCGGTCACCTGGTTGAAAGTGACGACATCAGCTTCCAGACCCTCAACGATGGCACGCGCCTGCTTGGAGGTGCCGGCATGCGACTGATCGACAGTGACGCCCGGATGCTGCTTGATGAAAGCCTCGTTCTCGGCTGCAAAAACCTCGCGAGCGACATCGTAAGATGCATTGAGAATGGTGGTCGGAGACTGCGCCTGCGCCGCACCTGCAAAAAGGGCGGCAATGGCAGTGCCGATAATGAGAAGACGTTTCATGAATACCCCCGGAAAATCGAATGGTGCTCAACATAGAGGGCGGAGGCAACTGCGGCGAGAAACAGTCGTGCTTTACCGGATCATGAACTGGAAATTTCACCCAAAGAACAAAATTTCCATAGGCGATAATTTCATATATGGCGACAAGGCGGATTTCTTTTGCGTCGAACTAAAGACGGTGCTCGGGAAACAGGTTGCCTGAATGATCAACAAGGTAGCGTGAAATATCCTCCTCGCGCACCTCCTCCAGCCGCGCCGGTCGCCAGCGCGGATTGCGGTTCTTGTCGACCAAGGCGGCACGCACGCCTTCGTAAAAATCATGCTGGCGCAATATCTCGGTGCCGGCGGCAAACTCCCGTTCCAGACACTCGATCAGGCTCGCACTTTCGCGGCCAAGGCGCAGAAGCTTCAGTGTCAATTTTAGGCTGGTGGGAGAACGTTTTTGCAGAACTTCAAGCGTTTCTCGCGAAAAGGCATCATCGCGCATCGAAAGCGCTGCGAAAATCTCCTCGACGGTATCGAAACGGAATGTCGCATCGATGACCTCCCGGTTTTTAGCCAGCACGCTTTCACCCGCTTCGATGGCATAGGCCGCTATCGCCGCCTCCACGCCTTCGACATCCGTCGTTTGCGACAGATCCTGCATCAGAGCTTCGAGACGGTCCGAAGGGAGGAAATAATCGGCAAACCCGGCATAGATCGCGTCGGCAGCGTTAACGGCGTTGCCGGTTAGCCCGAGCCACGTGCCGCATTCGCCTCGCGCCTTCGGCAAAAGCCAGGAGCCGCCAACATCCGGGAAATAACCGATACCCGTTTCCGGCATGGCAAGCCTTGTCCGCTCGGTGACGATGCGGTGGCTGCCATGAGCGGAAATACCGACACCACCTCCCATGACGATGCCATCCATCAACGCCACATAGGGTTTGCCAAAACGGGCGATCCGATAGTTGAGCGGGAATTCTTCGCGCCAGAAATCAAGCACCTGCGGGTCACCCGCCTTGCCGAGATCGTGAATGATGCGGACATCACCCCCGGCACAGAGCCCTTTTTCGCCCTCCCCCCTCAGCACGACGCAGGATATGCCGGGGTCGTCCTCGAAACGCTGCAGCGCCTGAAACAGGGCACGCACCATCGGCAATGTCAGGCTATTGATGGCTTTCGGACGGTTAAGGCTGATGATGCCGGCCCCGTGCCGTTTCTCGACGATGACCTGCACCTCCGCTTCGGTTCCCAGTTCCAATCTCGCCTCCTCCGCTGCCAGTTATCCACCCATCTTGGCGGCCCTCGCGCAATCACGCAACGTTGATCTTCTCGTATGGGAACGTCTTTCGCTTAAACCGCTTTCCCAAGCGTAAAATGCCTGAAATCCGCTTTCGCAATGCAGCATGTTTGCTTGACGCCCGGAAGATCATGGCATGTAATGGGTCCTGGAAATGCCGGCATTGGTTCCTGTCGAGCGTGTGCCGGACCAAGCGGAATGTCGCCTTCTCAAAGGCGCTGTAAACAGCAACGGGAGACGAGCATGCAGGTTTCGGAAAACGAGTGGATCAGCAAACGTGCCTATACACTCTGGGAAAAGGAAGGCCACCCCCACGGCCGCGATGCGGCACATTGGGAACAGGCAAAACATGAATTTTCACTTCTGAAGACATCGGAAGCAACAAAACCGGCGCAGCGCAAGAAGGCAGCTCCCAAAGCCGTCTCCGCTGAGGCCGCAGCACCGGATGCAGAAGCCCCGGCGAAACCCAAAGCCCGCGCTCGCAAGGCCGCCGCCGCGAAATAAAGACCTCCCACATAGTCATCTGAAGCAGCAAATGAAAAAGCCCGACGAAATCTCGCCGGGCTTTGTCTGTTTAGCGTGCGTCGCAGCCCGGATCGCCAATCCGGCAACCGCCCTGGAAGTTTTCCGAGCCAGGCGCGCGGCGCTGCTCGTCCCATTGGCGGCGTTCGGGGCGGCGCTGGCCCTCATCCTGATTTGCCTGACGGTCGCGGTTGCGGTCCCGGTTATCGTCTTCGGCGCGGGGGCGATTGTCCTCGCGGCGCGGTCTGTCGCCCTGATTTCTGTCACCCTGATTACGATCGCCCTGGTTCCAGTCGCCATAACGGCGCTCCCAGCGGCCATCATTCGGTCCGCCACCCTGGCGCGGATCACGTGATTCATCGCGGCGACCGTCGCGCCAGTCATCCCGGCGACCGTCACGCCAGTCGTCCCGGCGGCCATCACGCCACTCGTCGCGCGGACGCGGACGATCCCAGTCTGCGCGCGGCGGAGGTGCGACATTCCAGTAACCGCCGGAAGGACGACGCCAGCGATCACGCTCGCGGTAAAAATCGCGGTCGCGATAATAGCGGTCCCAGTACCGGCCGGCTTCGAAGGTGATGATCGGCACGCCGAGATCGCGGTAGTAGCGCGGCTCGACATAGACCCGGTTCTGCCGGTAGGTGGTTTGAATATAACGCCCGGCAACCCAGCCGCGACCGGCTACAAAGGAAACATCGCACCAGGGCGTATCGGACAGGCAGCCATGCACCGTGAGCGGTGCGCCGTTCGGGATCACGACGACGGCCGGGTAAGCCGTGCTCGGGCCGGAGCGCATATTCACGTTCGCTGTGGCAAAGCCGCGCGTCGCGGCTTCGGCAAGTGCCGGCGCAGCGAGCATGGCCACCAGCGCAATTGCGCCAAACAATTTTCTCTTCACTTCTTTCTCCTCAAGCAAAGGCCCGCTTTGCCCTTGTCGGCATCCATCTTTTTCGATGGACGAGTATGCGTTCCGCATACTGCCACGATCGGAAAATACGCGTCTCTCCATGAACGCAGCATGAAACAAATGAGGCGCCGTATCAGTTCCACCTGCGGCATTGCGCCCCCGACAAATTGCCAGCGGAATTGCCCGTCGGTCTTGACTTCGGGGGGCAATCATCCGACTTCAGTGCAACAGCAATATGGAGCAGAACCATGAGCGAAACCGCACAGACGACCGTCGACCAGAGCGAAGTGGATCGTTTCTCCGCGATGGCTGCCGAATGGTGGAGCCCGACGGGCAAGTTCCGCCCGCTGCACAAGTTCAATCCCGTGCGGCTGGAATATATCCGCAACCGCGTCTGCGAGAATTTCGGCCGCGACCCGAAGGCGCATCGCCCGCTGGAGGGGCTGCGCGTGCTGGATATCGGCTGCGGCGGCGGCCTGCTTTCCGAACCCGTAGCGCGCATGGGCGCCACCGTGGTGGGCGCAGATCCCTCGGAGAAGAATATCGGAATCGCCTCCACCCATGCGCGTGAAAGCGGCGTCACCGTCGATTACCGCGCCGTAACCGCCGAACAATTGCAGGAAGCGGGCGAAACCTTCGACGTCATCCTCAACATGGAGGTTGTGGAGCATGTGGCCAATGTCGATTTCTTCGTCACCACCTGCGCCAAAATGGTGCGCCCCGGCGGGCTGATGTTTGCCGCCACCATCAACCGCACGCTGAAGGCCCGGGCACTCGCCATCTTCGCCGCCGAAAACGTGCTGCGCTGGCTGCCGCGCGGCACCCACCAATATGAGAAGCTGGTTCGCCCGGAAGAGCTTGAGCGGCCGATGGTTGCAAGTGGCATGGATATCATCCACCGCACCGGCGTCTTCTACAACGTGCTGCAGGATCGCTGGAATCTCTCGCCGGATATGGACGTCAACTACATGATGCTGGCGAAACGGCCGGCATAAATCGGCATTCACACTGGGATAGCCTGCACCGCAGACAGCAGTTCCTTTTGCCCGGCAGCATTTCTTGCAGCGATCTTCCGGACCTCGGCCCGGTCGATTTCAATCGGAGTTCCGTTCGCCGCGAAAGGCCGCTTGAAATTGAACGCCTGTAGCGACGGGCCATGGTCGTGCAGATGTTCGAACCTTCTGACGGCATCTGTCCAGAGGGGATTATCTGCCGCATCCACCCACCATAGAACAAGCGGCGGCCATTTCTGCGGAGTATTCCAGTTGCGTCCATGCTTCAGGGCCTCCGCATGCACGCCGGAGTAGGAATACGCCATCAGCGATTCAAGATCGCGCCAGAGCGAAAAGGACGAAACACCGCTTGTCGCGCCGTTTTCCTGCAGGAAACGCGGGAAGACCTGCACGCCCCAGCTCGCGGGTCCGGGTTCGCCTTCGTAGCCGGACCGATCGATGAAACCTTCCGCGCGTTCGGCGGCCACGAAATTCAAAGGTTCGCGCCGGGCAAATCCGGCAACAGCAGGATCATCATAGGCGGCAATCTGTATTCCGAAATTATAGATTGCGACCCGCATAGAAAAACTCAGTTTATGTCGTCAGGTAACGACGGCAGCGGCGCGATTTCGATGCCCTCGTCCAGCAGGGCCTTGGCTTCCTGCACGGAGGCATTGCCGATGATGCCGCGCTCATCCGCCTCACCATAATGGATTTTGCGGGCCTCTTCAGGGAATTTATCGCCGACATCCTCCGCATTGGCGCGAATATTGGCTACGGCCTCGCGGATTTTCGCAATCGCTTCCTTTTTCGCCGTGTCCATGGCGAGTGTCTGGCGTTCATCCTTCTTGCGAGCGGTGGAGACCGACGGCGCCATCAGAAGTTTGGAGACCTGCACGGAATTACAGACCGGACAGGTCAGCAAGCCGCGCTGCAACTGATTATCGAAATCGTCGCTACCGGCAAACCAGCCTTCAAACTCATGGCCTTTCTCGCAGGCCAGCGCATAACGGATCACGCCGCCTCACCTCCGGCAGGTTTCAGGGGAATAACCGTATCCAGCCCGAACTCGCGGGCATTGCGCAGATTGGGAATTTTTCCGCGTGCGGCCGCCACCAGCGCCGTATCGATCTCGGCGAAGATGATCTCCTCCCCGCCGCCGCCGGCAATGGCCAGAACCTTGCCCCAGGGGTCGATGATGATGGAATGGCCGAAAGTCTCACGTCCATCCTCATGCACCCCGGCCTGTGCGGCGGCGATGACGAAAGCGCCGTTTTCAATGGCGCGGGCGCGCAGCAGAACTTCCCAGTGGGCTTCCCCCGTCTGGCGGGTGAAGGCGGCGGGCACCGTCAGAACTTCGGCACCGGCCAGCGCTTCCGCCCGGAAAAGCTGCGGGAAACGGACGTCATAGCAGATGGCGAAGCCGAATTTTGCCAAGGGGAGTTCGGCGACACGCGCCACTTCGCCGGGCTCGTAGGCAGCGCTTTCGCGCCAGCTTTCGCCATTGTCGAGATCGACATCGAACATGTGGATCTTGTCATAGCTGCAGACGCGCGAGCCATCCGGCGCGAAGAGAAACCCGCGATTGGCAATCTTGCCATCTGGCCTGGCAATCGCCGTCGAGCCAATATGGACATGGATACCGAGTTCGCGTGCCAGCCGTGCGGCAGTCGCAACGATGATATCGCCATCGTCATCGCGCAGCTGGGCGCGGAGCGCCTGCCTGTCTTTCTGGATCGCGCCGGTCATTTCCGGGGTCTGGACATAAACAGCGCCTTCCGCCGCAGCGGCACGCAGCAGCCGTTCCATATCGGCGGCGTTTTTCGCCGGATCAACGCCCGAGCGCATCTGGATGGCGGCAGCCTTGAAACTCATCACATCCTCCGTCGATCGGGCCGATCAGGCGGCCAGCATCGCGTCCAGTTTGCCAGCACGCTCCAGGGCGTGCAGATCATCGCAACCGCCCACAAGCTCGCCATTGATGAAGATTTGCGGAAAGGTCGTTCCGCCGGATTTCTCGATCATTTCCTGCCGGTATTCCGGGGTTGTGGTCGCGTTATATTCCGCATAGTCAACGCCCTTGCTGTCAAGCAGCGCCTTGGCGCGCGCGCAATAACCACAAAAATCCCGCGTATAGATCGTTACCGGTGCCATGTCTTTCAAAGCCTCGCAAACGTGCGATCAAACGCACGGTTTCCTCACGTTATCAAGGCTTCATATAGGCCCGGAAATGGCCATTGCAAAGGTCAAAACTGTCACATCCGCGGCACCTGCCTTGCGCAGGGCGCGGCTTGCCGCACCCACCGTCGCTCCGGTCGTATAGACGTCGTCCACCAGCACCACGCGCTTGCCATGAACATCGTTTTCCCGACCGGGCGCAAACGAGAAAGCGCCGCGCACATTATCCCGCCGGGCAAGAGCGGAGAGCCCTACCTGGCGCTCTGTCGGCTTCACGCGCAACAGCGTGCCGGCGAGCAGAGGTTTGCCGGCGACCCCCGCCAGATGCCGCGCCAGCTCGGCGGATTGATTAAAACGACGGCGCAGGAAACGGTGACGATGCAAGGGCACGGGCACAACACAATCGCAGGCATCCACCGTTCCGTCGCTTGCCCGCAGCATCCACAGCGCCATCAACCGGGCGAGATCGGTGCGGTCCTGATATTTCAGGCGATGCACCAGCTTTCGGGCAGTGCCTTCATGGCTGGCGACGGCGCGCAGGCGATCAAAGGGTGGCGGATCGGCAATGGCCTGCGCACTGACAACGCCTTCGCCGTGATCACGCGAAAAGGGGATACCCAAAACCTGGCAGAAAGGCCGTTCGATGAAGGCAACCTCCCGCCAGCAATCGGGACACAACGCCCCCTCGCCGCCCGTCATGCGATTGCAGCCAGCGCAGGTGGGCGGATAAACCATGCGGAAGGCCGCGCGCAACAGACCACGGGCAGCGGCCGGCACGGTGGCGGACTTCGACAGCAATCCCGAAAACAGATCGTCACCAGCACCCATGAGGTTGACTTTAGCGCCGAACGGGTGCCTTTGCGAGAGCGATATGGTCCGGCCAGATACCGGAAAACGATGCCCCAAGGGGCATGACAGCAAAGATACGGCCCGCCGATCCCGAAGGCGCTATTGGCCGAGCAGGCAAGACGATGGATATTCTCTTTGACCAGGCCCTGATCGAACAAAACCGCCGCCGGGCATGGAACCGGCGTGACGACAAGGCCCTGTTTCTTCTCGATATGGCAGCTGAAGAACTCGCCGACAGGCTGGCCATCGTCGAGCGCCAATTCGAGACCGCGATCGAACTGCATGGGGGAACCGGCATCACCGCGCAGCGCCTGGCTGAAACGGGCAAGGTGGAGGCAATCCGCCGTATCGAGACCGAGAGCTGTTTTGCGACGGATGGGAATATTCCGCAGGCAGCCTCAATGGAGCATCTGCCGCTTGAGGAAGCTTCCGCCAACCTCGTCGTTTCACCGCTTGCCCTGCATCTGACCAACGATACGCCCGGCGCGCTGATCCAGATCCGGCGAGCATTGAAGCCGGATGGCCTTTTTCTCGGCGCCATTCCCGGCAGCGGCACCTTGCATGAACTGCGCGACGTGCTGTTGACGGCGGAGGCGGAACTGACCGGTGGTGCCAGCCCGCGCGTCATTCCCTTCGCCGATGTCCGTGATGTCGGGGCGCTATTGCAACGCGCCGGTTTTGCGCTTCCGGTCACCGACTCGGAAACCTATACGGTGCGGTACGATTCGATTTTCCCGCTGATGCGCGACCTGCGCGCCATGGGCATGGCCAATCCCCTGGCAAGCCGCAGCCGGAAACCGCTCAACCGCGCGTTTTTCCTGCGGGCAGCGGAGCTTTACGCCGAACGTTATTCCGATCCGGACGGACGGATAAGGGCGACTTTTTCCATTATCTATGTTTCGGGCTGGGCGCCGCATGAGAGCCAGCAGAAACCGCTGAAGCCCGGCTCCGCCAAGGTGCGTCTGGCCGATGCGCTGAAGACAACCGAGGTGAAACTGTCCTGAGCGCTTGCCCCAGCACTTTCAACTGTTGGCGAAAGTATCGGCGATAAACTTGAAAACCGTGTTGATGTTGCTGCCGATGGTGCCGGCGCCAGCGATGAGTGCCGCGGAAATCACCCCGACGATCAGACCGTATTCGACTGCGGTAGCCCCGTCTTCGTTTTTGCAGAAATCGATAAAAGAACGCAGCACAGGATATTCCCCATCCGCCATCCGGTTTATCCCCCCGGCCGGCACTATGCTTTATTGAAATCGAATATATCTTAAGACGACCAGTGTGAGGAATCGGTTACCGATGATGGTAAACGATCAGCAACCGCTATCGTTGTTATAACCGGTCACGACGCAGGGCATTTCCGGCATCGGCTGGGTTATGCTGCGGCGGATGGAATAGGTCTTGCCCGTATCCGTCTTCTTGATCGAGCCGGTGCTGATCATGTCATAATTGTCGGGAAACTGTGCCACGCGGGTGGATGATTTTCCGGCAAGCATGGGGGTGATGATCAGGGAAAGCGCGATAACGGCCGTGCCGAAAAGCAGCGCTACATTTAGAACGCCGGTGCGACGGGATTTATCGGAATAAGAGTGACGACCTTCCACCGTCTTCCAGAAATCCTCGTTCATGACCAACCTCGTCTCGCGCAGTTTACCGCTTCTTTAGATTAACAATCTGCCAGAGGGTGCTGAACGATCTCTTAACGCAGCCCCGTTTTGGCACGGCAAAGCGGGCTTGCAAGGGCATTTTCACGAAGCTGTGACGGCATAGGGGGCAGGCGCCGCCTTAAAGCAGATCCTGCAGGAAAGGGATCAGCGGCTCATCGGCCGGCGGCATGGGGTAATCGCGCAGGGCCTGCGGCTTCACCCATTTGAGCGACTGCCCTTCCCGCCCGTGCGGGATGCCTTCATAACGACGGCACACATAGAGCGGCATCAGCAGGTGAAAGGTCTCATAAGTATGGCTGGCGAAGGTCAGCGGTGCAAGGCAGGCGACCTTGGTCTTGATACCCAACTCTTCGTCCAATTCGCGGACAAGTGTCTCTTCCGGCGTCTCGCCGTGCTCCACCTTGCCGCCTGGAAATTCCCACAGGCCGGCAAGAGACTTACCTTCCGGCCGCTGCGCCAGAAGGATGCGACCGTCCTGATCGAGAAGCGCGCAAGCAGCGACCAGCAGGATTTTTTTGCCCGCCTCACTCATTCTTCAGCACCCTTGTCCTCAGCACCCTTGTGCCAATAGCGGTAACGATAAGCCTCGGTGAAACCGAATTTTTCATAGAGCGCAATCGCGGCCGCGTTGGTGGAAACCACCTGCAACCATGCACTTTTTGCGCCGCTGATTCTCGCCCAGCGCAACGCCGAGGCTAAAATCTGCGTGCCGAGACCCTTTTGTCGTTGCGACTTGTCAACATCGAGGGAGATGATGCCGGCAAGATCGTTATCCTGAACGCAGATAACAGTGGCAAGCGGGCTGCCCTCAACTTCTTCGTTGATGAACAGGCCGAGTGTCGGCTTGATGGAACTGACGATCTCGGCAATCGCCGGACGCAGGGACGCATCGCCATCGCTGACCTTGAGGCTGGCTTCCACAAAACGGCCGATATCGTGGCTCGGCAGGCTGACTAGCGTCTCCGGAAGCTCCATTCCGGAAAGATCGGCCGTCATCACCTTGACTTCCTCGAACACGGACCAGCCGTCCTTGACCAGAAAGTCCTTCAGTTGCGGCGGCATCAGCGTCGTTTCGCGCACCACCAGCGGGCGGCCGAAATCCTCAAAACGCTTGCGCGCCTTCTCCAGCCGCACCGCGCTGTTGCCATAATCCGACGGATCGAGCGGCACCACGCAGTTGATACGCTTGGATGGATGTGAACCCGTCAGGCGGATTTGCCAGCTGCCGTCATAAATCACCGACGAGGCAGGCCATGCCCGGAAGCTGACGGCTTCCAGACGGCGAACCAGCGGCAGATTGACGGCCTTGTTGTCCTGCATTTTCTTCGGCTCCAACGGTCAGCTCCGGTAGTCGCCGTTGATCGCAACATATTCCTTGGTCAGATCGCAGGTCCAGACCGTGGCCGTACCCTCACCGAGACCGATATCCACCTTCACCGGAATGTCTTCCAGCCGCATCACGGCGGTGGTCTCCGCTTCCGAATAATCCGGGTCGCGCTCACCATTCACGGCCACGCGCACGCCGCCGAACCAGATGGCGAGGCGGTCACGATCAGCCATTTCGCCGGACTTGCCGACGGCCATGACGACACGGCCCCAATTGGCGTCTTCGCCGGCAACGGCGGTCTTCACCAGCGGCGAATTAGCGATGGAAAGGGCTATCTTCTTGGCAGCGGCATCGTTTTCCGCACCCGTGACGGTGACTTCCACCATCTTGCGCGCGCCTTCGCCATCGCGAACAACCTGCAACGCCAGATCCTTCAGGAGATCGTTCAGTGCGGCGCGGAAGGAGGACAGGCGCTCGTCATCGGCGCTCGTTACCTTCACCTGGCCGTCTTCGGCCGCCGCACCCGTGGCAAACAGCATCAGCGTGTCTGACGTGGATGTGTCGCTATCAACAGTCACGGAATTGAAGGTTGGGCCGACACCGGCGGAAAGCAGGGATTGCAGGACGGCAGGCTCAATATCGGCATCCGTCACCACAAAAGAGAGCATCGTCGCCATATCGGGGGCAATCATGCCCGCCCCCTTGGAAATACCATTGATCGTCACGATCACGCCGCCGATTTCGGCGGTGCGGGTCGCGACCTTGGGGTAGGTGTCGGTGGTCATGATCGCCTTGGCAGCTTCCTGCCAGAAATCGGCTTCCGCCCTGACATTCATGTCGCCGAGAACACCGGCAAATTTCGAGGCATCCAGCGGCTCGCCGATCACGCCCGTCGATGCCAGGAACACTTCACCCTCAGAGCAGCCGACGGCAGCGGCGGCGGATTTCGCCGTCAGCTCGGTCGCGGCCTTGCCCTTGACGCCGGTAAAGGCATTGGCATTGCCGGAATTGACCACCACGGCACGCGCTGCGCCGCCGCCGAGATTGGCGCGGCAGAAATCAACCGGAGCCGAGGGGCATTTCGATTTGGTGAAGACGCCCGCCACGCTTGCCGGCTTGTCGAACACCATCAGGAGAACGTCGGTGCGGTTCTTGTACTTGATGCCGGCGGCGGCCGTCGCCATGCGAACACCACGCAGCGCAGGCATGTCGGGATAGGATTTCGGAGCAAGCGGGGAAACGGCAACGGACATGGGAAGCGCCTGAAATTCTGGAAATGGGAGGTATGGAAGTGCCGGAGATGAAACAGGGCGGCCTCAAAGCCGCCCCGTAACATGGGTCTTTATTACTGCTGCGGCTGCTGAGCCTGCTGTTCCTTCGTGGCTTCGTCGTAGCCCTTCTTCAGCGTCTCATCCATGATTTCGATCTTCTGGTCAGCCTTTGCCTTCTCGATGAGGGCAACGTACTTGTCACGCATGACAAGCTGACGAACCTGCGGCTCGACCTGATCGAAAGCCGGCGGCGGGGCGATGCGCTTGTCTTCAAGCTTGATGACGTGGAAGCCGAACTGCGTCTTGACGGGGGTCTTGGTGTAAGCACCCTTTTCGAGGCCGAAAGCGGCTTCTTCGAATTCCGGCACCATGCGGCCCTTGCCGAACCAGCCGAGATCGCCACCGTCATCCTTGTTGGAATCGGTCGACTTCTCCTTGGCGAGGGCTGCGAAATCCTTGCCCGAATCAAGCTGCTTGATGATGTCCTTGGCTTCATCTTCGCTGGCGACCAGGATATGGGCAGCCTTGATTTCTTCTTCCTGCGGCAGAGCTGCCACTTCCTTGTCGTAGCGTGCCTTCACTTCGTCAGCGGTAACGGCATCGACCACATGCTTGCGGAAATAGGCATTGTGCAGCTCACGGTCCTGGATGAATTCCATGCGCTTCTTGAAATCCTCGGTCTTTTCCAGACCTTCTGCGCTGGCGTTCTTCACGAGAAGCTTGACGTCGATCGCGCCGGAAAGGGCTGCGACCTTCTTCTGCTCGTCGGGAAGCTGCGCGAGCTGCGGATCGAGGTTGCCCATGGCGAGGTCGAGTTCGGACTGGTGGATTTCCAGATCGCCGACCTTGGCGACAACCTTGTCTTCCTGTGCAAAAGCCGGAAGCTGGAGGCCGAGCGTGGCCACAATCACCGCAGCCGCAATTTTATTATAGCGCAACATTTTGAACCTTTCGGGGACAATGCCGGCTCCAGACATGGTTTCCGGCTCTGAAAAAACTTCCAAACACCGGATTGTGGCCATTCTGTAACGGGCAGAACCGTTGACATCATTTGCCCCCCCTCTTATCTGTCACGCAACCTCGCGTCCAGATACGTTGAAGGGCGAAGTCCGTCATTTGTTGCTGAAATCAGCGTGACGGAGAAAAGCGCCCGCGAAAACGGAATTTCAGAAAGGGCCAGTAAGATGGTCAGTCTCGGCGGAATAGCCCGCAAGTTGTTCGGTTCGGCAAATGAACGCCGCGTCCGCTCCTATAAAAGCAAGATCGCAGCCATCAATGCGCTGGAAGAGGCCACCAAGGCCTTGTCCGACGAAGCGCTGGCGGCAAAGACGGCGGAATTCCGCCAGCAGCTTGCCGATGGCAAGACGCTGGATGACCTGCTGATCCCGGCTTTCGCCGTCGCCCGAGAGGCGTCGCGCCGCGTTCTGCACATGCGCCCCTTCGACGTGCAGCTGACCGGCGGCATGATTCTTCATGGCGGCGCCATCGCCGAAATGAAGACCGGTGAAGGCAAAACGCTGGTGGCGACCCTTGCGGTCTACCTCAACGCGCTCGCCGGCAAGGGCGTGCATGTCGTTACCGTCAACGACTATCTCGCCAAGCGCGACGCCGCCACGATGAGCAGGCTCTACGGCTTCCTCGGGCTGACGACCGGCGTCATCGTGCACGGTCTGGACGACGACCAGCGCCGCGAGGCCTATGCCTGCGACATCACCTACGCGACGAATAACGAGCTCGGCTTCGATTATCTGCGCGATAACATGAAATACGACCGCGCCCAGATGGTGCAGCGCAGCCATAATTACGCGATCGTCGACGAAGTCGACTCGATCCTCGTCGATGAGGCGCGCACACCGCTCATCATCTCCGGCCCGCTGGACGACCGCTCCGATCTCTACAACACCATCGACGCCTTCATTCCGCTGCTGACACCTGAAGATTACGAAATCGACGAGAAGCAGCGTTCGGCCAACTTCTCCGAAGACGGCACCGAGAAGCTCGAAAACCTGCTGCGGCAGGCTGGCCTGCTGAAGGGCGAATCGCTTTATGACGTCGAGAACGTCGCCATCGTTCACCACATCAACAATGCGCTGAAGGCCCACAAGCTCTTCACCCGCGACAAGGACTACATCGTCCGTAACGATGAAATCGTCATCATCGACGAATTCACCGGCCGCATGATGCCGGGCCGCCGTTATTCCGAAGGTCAGCACCAGGCTCTGGAAGCCAAGGAAAAAGTGCAGATCCAGCCGGAAAACCAGACGCTTTCCTCCGTCACCTTCCAGAATTATTTCCGCATGTATGCAAAGCTCGCCGGCATGACCGGTACGGCTTCGACGGAAGCGGAGGAATTCGGCAATATCTACGGTCTCGATGTCATCGAAGTGCCGACCAACCTGCCGATCCAGCGTATCGACGAGGACGACGAGGTTTACCGCACCGGCGAGGAGAAATTCCTCGCGATCATCACCGAGATCAAGGCGGCGCATGAGCGCGGCCAGCCGGTTCTGGTGGGCACGACGTCGATCGAGAAATCCGAGCTTCTGGCCCATATGCTGCGTCAGTCCGGCTTTACCGATTTCCAGGTTCTGAACGCCCGTTACCACGAGCAGGAAGCCTATATCGTTTCGCAGGCCGGCGTTCCCGGCGCCGTCACCATCGCCACCAACATGGCCGGCCGTGGTACCGACATCCAGCTCGGCGGCAACGTCGACATGCGCCTTGAGCGCGAGCTGGAAGGCATGGAGCCCGGCCCTGAGCGTGACGCGAAGGAAGAGGCTATCCGCGCCGAAATCAAGGTGCTGAAGGAAAAGGCGCTGGCCGCCGGCGGTCTTTACGTCATCGCCACCGAGCGCCACGAAAGCCGCCGTATCGACAATCAGCTGCGCGGTCGTTCCGGCCGTCAGGGTGACCCGGGCCGCTCGAAATTCTATCTGTCGCTGCAGGATGACCTGATGCGCATCTTCGGCTCCGAGCGCATGGACTCGATGCTGCAGAAGCTCGGCCTGAAGGAAGGCGAGGCAATCGTCCATCCGTGGATCAACAAGGCGCTGGAACGCGCCCAGAAGAAGGTCGAAGCCCGCAACTTCGAGACCCGCAAGAACCTTCTGAAATATGACGACGTGCTGAACGACCAGCGCAAGGTGATCTTCGAGCAGCGCCTCGAGCTGATGGAAGCCGACAATATCGGCGAAACCGCAGCCGACATGCGCAACGAAGTCATCGAAACGCTCGTCACCAAGCATGTTCCGGAAAATGCCTATGCCGAACAGTGGGATATTGCCGGTCTGAAGGCTGGTATCGCCCAGTTCCTGAACCTCGACCTGCCGGTGGAGGAGTGGGCCAAGGAAGAAGGCATCGCCGAGGACGACATTCTTCAGCGCGTTACCGAGGCGGCCGACAAATACGCCACCGAGCGTGCGGAACGTTTCGGCCCTGAGATCATGACCTATGTGGAACGTTCGGTCATTCTCCAGACGATCGACCATCTGTGGCGCGAACATATCGTCAACCTCGACCACCTGCGCTCCGTCGTCGGTTTCCGCGGTTACGCCCAGCGTGATCCGTTGCAGGAATACAAGGCGGAAGCCTTCGAGCTGTTCCAGGCACTGCTTGCCAATCTGCGCGAAGGCGTCACCGCCCAGCTGATGCGCGTGGAACTTGTGCAGCAGGAACCGCAGCAGCCGGAACTGCCTGAGATGACCGCACATCATCTCGACCCCGTTACCGGCGAAGACGAGATGGCGCGTGGCGCACCCGTCGCTTTCGTACCGGCCGAGGAACGCGATCCGAACAATCCCGCCACCTGGGGCCGCATCGGGCGCAATGAAATGTGCCCCTGCGGCTCGGGCAAAAAATTCAAGCATTGCCACGGCGTCTACGAACAGGCGTAATTCAGGCCCGCTCACGATGATTATCGCCCGTAACCCCGTGTTACGGGCGATTTTCTTTGCGCCCGTTCATTGCTGTTGACGGATATCAGCGATTTCCAATATGGGAGCCTGACCATCTTCCAGAAAACGCTTTCATGAGCGCATCTGGCCCAGATGGAAGCGTCGGACGGGCTCACGATCTTTGTTTTTGCGCATTTTCCGGACGTACAACCGCTAAGCACTTTTGACGGAAATGCCCCATGGCCCCTCGCGATCTCGCCGCCTATATTTTTCTCGCGCTCGCATGGGGAATGTCTTTCCTGCTGCTTCTGCATGTCGTTGCGGCGTTCGGCTGGATCGGTGCCGTCACGCTTCGCTCGCTTGTCACTGCCGTCACCCTCTTTCTCATCGCGCGGGCCGCGCGCCGCAGGCTCGCATTTTCGGCCAGCTGGCGTGCCTTCACCGTGGTTGGCGCCACAACGGTTGCCGGGCAGCTGATCGGCCTTTCTTATGCGACACCGCTGGTGGGCACTGCCATGGCCGCCATTCTGGTGGCGACAATTCCGCTCTTTTCCATGCTCATCTCACAGATATGGGGGCTTGAGCGGCTGACGCGACAGGGTATTGCCGGCCTTGTCATCGGCTTTGCCGGCATCATCCTGCTCGTTGGTTTTCCCGCCGTTCCCGTCACAACCGGTTTCATCATCGGCTGCGCCGCCGCTGTCGCGGCCTGCATTTGCGCCGCCTATGGCAGCAATTATGCCAGCCGCTACCTGAAAGGCGTCGGCTCCTGGGAAATCACCATCGGCTCCTTTCTGGCGGGTGGCCTGATGACCCTGCCGCTTCTGCTGGCCGTGCCATTGCCCGGAACGCCGGCTCTCATCGACTACGTCTATCTTCTGATACAGGCGGTGGTCATGAGCGGCCTTACCTACATCACCTATTTCCGGCTGGTCTCCACCATCGGCGCGACGAAGACCATCAGCGTTGAATTTGCCGTAACCGTCGTGGCGGTTCTTATCGGCGCTCTGGTGCTGGACGAACCCCTGTCACTTCCCCAGCTTTTGGGCGCAGGCATCATCATTTTGGGCTGCGCGCTCGTGCTTGACCTTTTGCCCAAGAAAAAAGCGCCGCCCACGCCATCCGGCGCATGAAGGGTTTATTAGCGTTTTCCACTAATAGTCGTGGTGGCTACCGCTGATCACGCGTGATCGCGTTTGCGACGCGAGGGGAAAATGCAACCGGGCAAGTCAGATTATGAGCATTATTGGGATCCCTTGCGGGCTCTCCTCATGCTGCTCGGCATTCCCTACCATGCCTCCCTGCTCTACAGCCATGCCCTGCCCTGGGATATCAAGGATTTTGAAACCAGCCCGGTGCTGACGGCACTTGGCGCGGCGCTCGTCACCTTCCGCATGCCGGCGTTTTTTCTGGTGGCCGGTTATTTTTCCGCCATGGTCATCGGCAAGAAGGGCAAAGCGCCGTGGCTCAGGCAGCGTTTCCTGCGCCTTGGGCTGCCCTTCATCGTGGCCGTGCTGATACTGGGGCCGCTGCAACTTTTCCTGCTGCAACTGGCTGGTATCGCCAAGGGTACTATCTCCGCCGACCAGCTGATGCAGAGCCTGCCGGGTCTGCTGCGCCCGAGCGAACAATGGATCATGCATCTGTGGTTCCTGCCTGCCCTCATTGCCTATTCCGTCCTGCTTGCCGGCCTGTTGTTCCTCGCGGAACGCCCGCCACTGGCATATGCCGGAGACTGGTTCGCCAGGGCGCGAACACGTTATCCGGCGCTGTTTTTTTTAGCGCTTTGCGCCTTTCCCGTTTTGTGGGAGCTGGCGGTTTACCTTTCCGGCCTGCTTGCGGGGAAAACCGGAAATGGCCTGTTTATCCTCTATGAACGGGCCTCCGATCCCTATGCGCGTTATCTGCCGTTTTTTCTCATCGGGGCGCTGTTGAACCGAGACCGAGTTCTCTTTCACCGCTTCCGCCAGACGGGACCCCTCACCGGTATCATCGCCTTCGTCACCATCGCAAACGCGGTGACGCTGCGGCTGCAAAACCCCTTTTCCAGTTCAGCCATGCTCGTGCTGGTTTCGACGATTGCGGCGGTGGCGGCAAGCCGCCTGCTGATCGACCTCGCCTGCCGTTATTTCGACAGGCCAAGCCGGATTGCCGGACGGATGACGGATGCCTCTTTCACCATCTACCTGTTTCACCACCCGCTGATTTACGCTTTCGGCACGCTTTTCATCCTGATCTCGCTGCCGCCCATCCTCGAATTTACCATCATCGTCGCGGCGACGACCTTTACGGCCTATCTGCTGCACCAGGTGATACGCCGCAGTCCGCTGGCACTTTTTCTTCTCAACGGCACCCGCAAACCACGGGTGCCAAACGACATCGGGACAGGCGCCGCCGCCTCCCAAACCCTTCGTTAAGGATAAGGCGGTTACAATCCGGCTGCCTATTTAACTGGAAATGATGGCGTGTGGATCATGGCTATCCTCAACACGGCGGAAAAAGCCTTACCCGCAGGCCTGCGCGCGAAGCTCTCGCCGCTGGGAGCAAAAATCGCCGTCCTCGTTTCCGCAAGGGATGATGTCGCGCGCGCCCAGCGCATGGCGCTGGTTGCCTTTGCGGTGCGCATCGTCAGCGCCGGCATCGCCTTCATTTCCCAGATAATCCTCGCCCGCCTGATGGGCGAGTTCGAATATGGCCTCTTCGCCTTCGTCTGGGTTCTGGTGATCCTGTTCGGCAACCTGTCCTGTCTCGGTTTCCACACCACCGTCATCCGCTTCTTACCCGGCTACCGTCTGGAAGACGCTCATGACAAGATCATGGGGCTGACCTCGACAGCACGCATTTTCGCCATGCTGTCGGCCAGCACGCTGGCGCTTTGCGGCTTTGTTTTCCTGTATTTCTTCGGTGAGCGTATCGCCGGCTATTATCTCATTCCCGTTGCACTGGCACTTTTCACCCTGCCGATGGTGGCGCTTGGTGATGTGCTGAACGGCACTGCGCGCGCCAATGGCTGGGCAATATCAGCCCTCAGCCCCACCTATATCGTTCGCCCGGTGCTGATATTGCTGTTCATGCTGGTGGCGATCGGGCTTGGCGCGGAAAAAACCGCGACAACGGCGATGATCACCGCGCTTCTCGCCACCTATGTCACCACGCTGTTCCATTTCGCTTTCCTCAACCGACGGCTCAACCGGAATTTCCGCAGCGTCGCCCGCCGTATCCATTTCAGCCACTGGATGCGGTTTGCCTTTCCCGTGTTCCTGATCGACGGCATCGGCTTCCTGATGACCAATTCCGACGTGGTAATCGTCGGTCTCTATCTGCCGCCGGATCAGGTCGGCATTTATTTCGCGGCGGCGAAAACCATCGTGTTGATGCAATTCGTGTTTTTCTCCGTGCAGGCGGCGGCAGCGCCGCGTCTGGCCGCCCTGATTTCCGCCAATGACCGGCAGGCGCTTGCAGGTTTCGCCAGCCAGGCGGCACGCTGGGCCTTCTGGCCGTCGCTTGCCGTCGGCAGCGTCGTGCTTCTGGCCGGCCCATTCCTGCTGTCATTGTTCGGCCCCGGATTCGTCCAGGGTTATCAGCTGATGTTCTTCCTTTTTGCGGGCTTCCTCGCAAAAGCGCTGATCGGCCCGGGCGAGACCCTGCTGAATATGGCCGGCAAACAAAAATTGTGCGTTGCTCTTTATATTATTATCTTTGGTTGCAACATTGCACTCAACATGGCGCTCATTCCGGTCTATGGTCTGGCAGGGGCTGCGGCAGCGGTCGCAATAGCCATGTGTATAGAAGCTGTGCTATTGCATATTGCCATTCGCCGCACACTCGGGATCGTCCTTTTTGCCTTCAACGATCCCCGGGCGGGTCAAGACACTGGGAAGGCGGTGTAACGATAAGCATGTCCAGCGATCCAAAAAATCCGGATTTTCAGGATCCGCGCATCGCGGCGTTGATGGCGTCGGCGGAGCGTGACCGTCCCGTGGCAGACAGCAGCCGGCGCGTGGGACGCGACGGCCGTGAATTCTGCATCTATCCGGGCCAGCTCGGTTACGACATGCAGGAAGAACTCGATTTCCTGTCCAACCGGGTCATGGAGGCGAATGTCTTCTTCACCGGCCGCCTTCTGGCACCGGCCATGCCGCGTATCGAAGACAAGTCCGTGCGCTTCGCCCTCATTCGCGACGAGAACGGCGCCCGAAGCCGTATGCGCTTTCTGATGCCCTTTACCGTTGAAAAGCCGGGCTTTTCCATCGGACCTTCCATTCTGCGCGTCTGGGCCAATCCGTTCGGTCCGCTCGGCACGCCGCTGGTCGACACCGAGGGGGCTGCGGAAACGCTCGACAATCTTTTCGACGCGCTTTCCGACCGGGAAATGCGGCTGCCGAATGTGCTCGTGCTGCCGGATGTGCGGCTTGAAGGCCCATTCGCCCGCATGTTCAGGGCAATCGCTCTCAGCCGCAACCTGCCGGTGACGACGACGGGCAATTACCAGCGGCCGATGCTGGAAAGCCTTCTGGATGGCGAGGCCTATCTGCGCAGTTCGCTTGCGCCGCATCATCTGCGGGAAATGCGCCGCCAATGGCGTCAGCTCGAAAAACTTGGAGCCATCTCCTACACCGTGACCCGCCAGCCGAAGGACATACGTTATCGGATGGAGGAATTCCTGGCGCTGGAGGCAAGCGGCTGGAAAGGCCGCAAACGCACCGCGCTGGTGAATGACCGTTACCGCGCCGCCTTCGCCCGCGAAGCGATCACCAATCTGGCCGAAGCCGATGCCGTGCGTATCCACACCATCGATCTCAACGGCGCGGCGATCGCATCGATGATCGTCTTCATGACGGCCGGCGAGGCCTATACGTGGAAGACAGCCTTTGACGAGAATTATGCGCAGTTTTCGCCCGGCAAATTGCTGGTGCAGAAACTGACTGACTGGCATCTGGACGATGCCAATATTCTGCGCAGCGACAGCTGTGCGGTGCCTGATCATCCGATCATGAGCCGTTTCTGGCAGGAACGGCAGGAAATGGGCACATTGGTTGTCGGGTTGACGCATAACAGCGACCGGGATGTGCGGCAGGTTTCCACGCAGGTGGATATGTACCGCAACACCCGCAATCTCGCCCGCAGCCTGCGCCAGAAAATCCTGTCCTTCGGACGCAAGGGCAATTAATCGCGAAGGACGCCGGGGCGTCCTTCGGACTATTGTCGTGGCAAAACCTGCGTCAGCGTGACGCCGTCCTGATCATCTTGCACAATTGCGTCAGCGCCACATCATATCCGCCGCCCAGAATATCGGCACAACGGCGGGCGAGCCTGATCTGATCGGTTCGCGACATGTCGTTATAGGCCTGAATGGCATTGCGCATCGCGCCAGGTGACATCTTGCCCGGGTTGCCGGGATTGGACGGGTTGCCCGGGCTTCCAGGGTTTCCGGGATTCCCCGGAGTGCCGGTGGAACCCGAACCGCCAATACCGACGCCGACCCCAAGTCCAAGTCCGCTCGATCCGCCGACATTGGCCCCGACATTGGCATTGATACCGTTGGAGCCGCCAACCGAAGCGTCCACACCGGCGCTGACGCCGCTGGACCCACCGACGGATGCGTTGACATCCGCATTGACCCCGTTGCTACCGCCGACAGACGCATTGACATCCGCGCCCAAACCGCCGCCGCTTCTACCGCCAACGTCGGCACTGGCATTGACGCCATTGCTGCCGCCAACCGAGGCATCGACACCGAGCCCACCGCTGCCATTGTCACCGACACTGGCATTCACCCCGTTTTCGCCGCCGATCCCGATATCCAGCGCATGTGCGTTGACCGGCAAGATAAGGCAGGCAGACAGTAATAAATTGCGAGAAAGCGCCCTCATAATTTCCTCCCTATGAGTTCTGGCTATTCCCGCCCCGCGTGGAAACTCCACGCTGGCATCATAATTCAATTAGTAATTGCGTATATTCTAATTTGTTAGAGGTATCTAATATTACGTTAATGCTGCAACCGCAAGTGTATCGATACGGGACCCACGAACCTTCCCTTCCCTTCATTACCGGGCCAGAACAGACAGGCAATAGCCGCCACAAACACGCGCAAATAAAAAGGATAAATCAGCTTTGGGGTTGCACGCATGGCCTTGCCCGTGATAGACGCCGTGGCATTACCACCGTTGCCCCAATGGCGGAATTGGTAGACGCGCCGCACTCAAAATGCGGTTCCGCAAGGAGTGCTGGTTCGATCCCGGCTTGGGGTACCACTATCTAAAAACAACATTGATTTGCTTATATTTTGTGGGCTTGGTGCGCCCCTAACGAATTTCCCAACCGATTTCATCTCTTGAAACTTAATCTTCTAAATCCGAAAGCGAATTAGTTAAGAATCCGAATCAGATCCCGAAAGGTTTGGCACTGGTCAAATGTTCGATCAACAAGTCGTACAGCAGGAGAGCATGCTTTCCAGAAGGTGCCGTTCGGTGTTTTCATCTCGAAAGACGTTTTCATAGCTAGAAACCGATGCTGCCAACTAAGTTATCAGCCGCCAATTTTGCTCGAAACCAGCGGCCGAAACCCCGTGTCAATTAATATTTGCTCCTACGCGTGAGACGCCACTTTAGAATGGGTAGGAGTTTTCGATTTGCGTCTTATCTCATCTCGTTTGAGATGCTTTAGAACCGCTTTCGCGTAGGATCCTATGTCCACACCAACGCCGAACGCAATCTCCGCTCGCTTTCCATTCACCGCAATAGCCGCAGTAAACATAGCTTGCCCCGGTAATTGGGGTACTTGAACACTTAGCCCACCCTCGGCTACTACCGATTTCGAGCGGAGGAATTTCCCTTCCCAGTCGCCCAACCTAAATACCCGGCCGTAGACTTGTGCGAACCTTTCAAGCGCATCTCCCATGTCTGTTAGATGCATAAAGACTACGTCCTGCGGATACAGACGCCACCAATGGTCAGCGCGAAGTACATCTGCGTCGCGATGGCCGCACACTATGAGGAAATAGGGATCGATACCGTTTTCGGCTCCAAACCATTTACCAAATATAGATGCGTTACCACCAAAAGGTGGAACTGAATCAGCATTAAAATGCGTCTCCAAGGTGGGATGTTTAACTGTACTTACAACCCTACCCGCATCATCAATCCCCCACTTACCCATTCTGCGCTGAAAATCGAGATTCAAGACGACCTTGTAGGCGTCGCCGGGTAGAACTCCCCGCTCCGACAACCGAGCAAACGCCCTACCTTGATCGTCACTGGGAAGCTCTATTTCTTCATCGATCCAATCCGCGACTAGCTCGTTTATCGTCTCTTCATCATCACTCGCAATAATTTCACGAGCTTTTATCTTAAGACGCGCAATTAGCTGCGCGCGCTTCTCTTCTTCGCCATAAAAAGAAGGTGTTGCTGCAGGGTTGTCAGACGACATAAGTGCCAGAGACGCCCTAGCCAAAAAGCCAGCTGCCTGCCGCTCATCCATTCCAGCCAATTCTGCTAAAACCATTATCCTCGTCCCAACTTAGGAAGTTCGATGATGTCAACTTCAGAAAGATCAAGATCGGTTATTGTATATTCCATGCCATGACTTGCGCGCTTATTGCGAGGCACTTCCTTCAAACGTGTCGAAACCACGGGCCTCGGAATTATAAACAATACTGGACGCCAAATTTTAAAACTTGGTGACTTGCACACCGCGTGAATTTCAGCGTGATGAGCATCGGTAAGAGAACCATCTGAGTTCCATTGGGTTGCCAAACGCTTGAACGTTTTTCGATATCCCTTAATCCGCGCATCATGACTATCATCTGTCTCGCACGCTCTACTCAGTTGCTCGTATATGGTTTTAGGGTCCGAAGATGCAGCTATTAAGGCAGCGGGCGCACCAATCGCTTGATCGCTCGATGAGAAATATTCGCTGCACCAAGCGTACGTCTTATTGTTGCGATACGTTCGCGCCACCTCAACAGAAAAGTAAGGGTTCGCGGAATAAAGAAAATGGCCCGGCATTAATTTTACTATCAATTCGCGGTGATCGCGAATTCCCCCTAAGGTTTCTTGATTTCCGTGTGCTATCCTTATGCACAACTAAGCATTGTTTCGCTACCATTTTGTTTGCCACATCGCGTAGTTGGACACATTTTCTATAACGAAAATGATTGCATGCAGAGCCAACAGTCCAACCGCGGCTTAAGCCTTAATTTCGCTCGAAATCAGCAGCGCGGCTTGAGGCAGCATTCCCAAAATTGCATTGATTTTCTTCGCTTTATCCAAATCTTCCAAAAAGTCCTTTCGATTGCCTCACGGCCATCAGCCCACTCACGAAACTTTGCTCATCCACCCCCCGTTTATTACCGGGCTTTCATTTGCCAGAAGTAACGGACTGGATTAGACGAATCCCGTGACACACCGTTGATCGGCGACTTAATTTCGCCATCACGCCCGCCTTTTTGAAAGCCCGTCCGGGAATATCTGCTTCTTCGCGAAGTTTGAGGAAAACATCATGGCCAATGCGACCACCGCCGACAACAGCCGTACGCTCGCCGCTCTCGGCGTCACGGCGGGAATGATCTTCACCGTCGGCTCCGCCCTCGGTTTCCAGCATATTGGCGGTTACACGCCCTGCGCCCTGTGCCTGTTGCAGCGCGATCCCTATTATTACGCCATTCCGCTGGGCATATTGGCCGTTGCGACCAGCGTCTTCAAACTGCCGGTTCAGATCACGCGGCTGCTTCTCGCCCTCATCGGCGTGGCGATGCTGATCGGCGCCGGGCTTGGTGTTTATCATTCCGGTGTGGAATGGGGTTTCTGGGAAGGCCCGATCACCTGCGCCACCGGCGCGCCGTCCATCACCACCAATGCCGGCGACCTGCTGGGTGATCTGAACGCCATCAAGGCGCCTTCCTGCAATGATGCGGCACTTCGGGTGCTTGGCCTTTCTTTCGCGGGCTGGAACGTCATCGCAAGCATTGCACTTGCGGCCATCGCCTTTTTTGGCGCGAGCCGGAAAAGCCGGTAAACGGGAAAGCCGCGTAGCAGTCCTGAGGATCAGGGCTGCAGCTCGGTATCCCAGTAAAGATAGTCCATCCAGCTTTCGTGCAGATAGTTGGGCGGGAACAATCGCCCATTATTGTGCAAATCCTGAACCGTCGGCTGGAATGGCTTCTGCGCCGGGAACATGCCCGCCTGTTTGGGAAGCTTGCTGCCTTTTTTAAGATTGCAGGGAGAGCACGCCGCCACGACATTGTGCCACGTGGTTTCACCGCCATGCGCGCGGGGAATAACATGGTCGAAGGTCAATTCGTCCCGCGTGCCGCAATACTGGCATTCGAACTTGTCCCGAAGGAAAACGTTGAAGCGTGTAAAGGCGGGATTGCGGGTGGGCTGCACATAGGTCTTGAGGCTGACGACGCTCGGCAGCCGCATGGAAAAGCTGGGGGATGACACCGCGTGATCATATTCTGCGATGATGTTCACACGGTCTAGAAAGACAGCCTTGATCGCGTCCTGCCAGGACCACAACGACAAGGGATAATAACTCAATGGCCTATAGTCTGCGTTCAGAACGAGCGCCGGCAGGGCCTGTGGTGAAACTGCAATCGTCAAGGGCTTCTCCTGAGCGATTCGGCATCTGCACTTGTATATTAGGTCCGTTGTTACAGGATTGTGAAGCCTATAAATGCAGCGGAGAAGAGCTTAATTTTTCAGCGGGAAAAAGGCTCTTTTATGTTCCTGACGACCGGACGGCAGCAGCCCGACGGGTCGCCGCCTGACAGCCACTGAGCTAGTGATTCGCCGCTCTCGATCACAAAATCGGCCTCACGCTTCTTACGCCATTGGTGATATGATCATCGCGACCGAGAAAGTGGCGCACACATCCCGATCGGACACCTATCTGTCGCCCCATCAGCAGGAGGAGAGCGCATGGTCTCGCGCAGGCATCATCCATCGGCAGCGTTGCGGGCGGGACTGGCAACAGGCCTGTTTGTCCTTACGATAAGTCTGGCCGCATTGGCCCAAGCGCAGCAATATCAGAATTTCGAAGTCACGCCGAATGGTCGCGGTGGTGCGCATGGTACGATCGGCGGGCGCAATTTTGAAATCGAACGCAACTATGACCGACCGCCGGCAAACCACCGCTCTTCATCAGACATGCGGCGCGACTATGGAAGCTCCGTGCCGCAACAAACATGCCTCATAGACACCAAGGGCAGAACCCGCTGCAACTGAACGCCGCTGCGCCGATTTTCCGGTCGATTTCATCCGCCGGCAACAAAATTCGATTTCACTAAAAAGCAATCTATCGACTTAAAAGGCCTGCAAGAAAGGGCCGGTATGTTCAGGCACAGATAAAACAACTGTGCAGGGGCAGAGACATGGCGAAGAAAACAGGCCGTCTGGTAAAGACTTTGGCAGTTGCCGTCGGCATGGCGGCAAGCATCGCGACGACGGCTTCGGCCGTTCAGCTTGGTGGTCTCGCCAAAAACCCGGTCACAACGCGGCCCGGCCAGTTCATGTCAACGAGCCGTCCGACCATCGCCCCCATCGCCTTCGCAAAATTCTGCGACAATGCCGCCGACCAGTGCGTCCGGATTGGCGATCGTGACACGATCGAGCTGACGAAACAGAAGCGTACGGAACTGCAGCGCATCAATTCCGAGATCAACACGGCGATCGTCTATGTCGGCGAACTGGAGGGGCAAGATGAGTGGAAGCTCAATCCGGCAAGCGGTGACTGCGATGACTACGCCGTGACCAAGCGGCAACGCCTGCTGCGGGCCGGCTGGCCATCGGGTGCGCTTCGCATCGCCACAGCCCGCACCCCGGGCGGTGTCGGCCATGCGGTTCTCGTCGTCAGCACGACCCAGGGTGATCTGGTGCTGGACAACCGCACCAACGTCGTCAAGCCGTGGAAAGCGGTGGATCTGAAATGGATCAAGATTCAGTCACACGAAAACCCGCGCGTCTGGCTGAAGCTCTAGAACGTCTCCGACAATATCCGCGCGTCCCGTCTTTTCGCGAGACCGGACGCGTGCTCGACCGATGATTTAAGCTGTCATATCTTTCAAATGTGAAAGAGGGTATCCTGTCTCCTCATATCGAAGCGTCAACGACGGGAAAAACGCCGCCAACGCGGCCCTTCAACACAGCCTTTGCGGAGATCATGGCATCCAGACGGCCCGGCCCGAGGAGGCTGTGCCACCGCCACGGTCAACGCTCTTGACCTTGTACCGGAGAGACAGTATCGGCAGCTATGCCCAAGGTGCTCAACTGGATTCGCGGTCGTAAACAGCCAGCCCCCCGCGACGACCGGAGGCGCCGCCGGTTAGACCTTGGCGACAAGCCCGCCTCCTTTCCAATCTATGCCATTGGTGACGTGCACGGTTGCCTCGACCTGCTTTTGCAGGCGGAACGGAAAATCCTCGCGGATCTGGGTCCGGACCCCGCCCCCGCCCTGGTCGTTCTGGTTGGCGACTATGTTGATCGCGGACAGGATTCCTGCGGTGTCATCGACCATCTTCTCCAGCCGCCGCCGGCGCCACTGCGCCGTATCGCGCTCTGCGGCAATCACGAGCAGCTGTTCAGCGACTTTCTGGAAAATCCGCAGGACAACATGCACTGGCTGGATTTTGGCGGCCGCCAGACGCTTTTATCCTATGGCGTCGATATCGATTATTTCATGCACAAGGGCCGTTTGCGGCTTCAGCCTTTCAGGGACGCATTGATCGGTGCGATCCCGCACACCCATCGCCAGCTTTTATCCAGTCTGCCGGTCTATGCGCGCATCGGACCCTATATTTTTGTGCATGCCGGCTTCCGGCCGGGACTACAACTGGATGCGCAGACCGATGAGGACATGTTGTGGATCAGGGAACCGTTCCTGTCGCAGGGAGCCGGGCTGGACCTGCTTGTCATTCATGGTCACACGCCGGTCCCGGAACCACAGACGGGCCCGCAGCGGATCGGTATCGACACCGGCGCCTTTACGACGGGCAGGCTAACGATCCTGAAGCTTTCAGATGTTGGCCCGCAATTGGTTGTCTGACGGCGGGTCATCGGCAAACCATGCGTCAGCGGGCCTCAAAATCTCGTTTTTCGGACTTTCGAGCAATCAGTCCCGTTTGACGTCCAGAACATTGCCAAGTGCTGCCATTTGCCGGCGTTTCCATTCAACTGCATCAGTAAACGCCCTGTCTCCCAGTTCCCGTCGCTGCTGCTGGCTGGAGGCAAGCCACAGGACCGCATTGGCGAAAGCCTGATGGTCCCCATCATCCACGACGATCACGCCGTTGCGATAATGCTCCGAAAGGCCTCTCGCGCCCGTCTGGGTGCTCACCGTTGGAACACCGGCAGCCAAAGCGTCGAGCAGTTTTATGTTGATGCCGGTGCCAAGCGTAATCGGATTGATCGACACTGGCGCGCGCGAAAAAGCATCCTTCAAACTATCGACACGACCCAGCTTGAGAACACCTTCCGTGTCTTTGATCCTGTCGCATATGCTGCCTGCCAAAACCAGCCGGATACCCGGTCGAGCGGCCCTCACCAAAGGCAGGACATTCTGAAGGAAGCCGTTAAGGGAAATGGCATTGGCATCATTGCCGGAACCGAGAAACAGAAAGTCGTCAGACGTAAAGTCTTCCACTCGTTGATTGAGATCCAGAATATGGCTGACGGTCGTAACGGTCGGCGTTTCATTTCCGAGCAGCTGCCTGAATATCCGCTCTTCTTCTTCCTGTATGGAAAGGACGACATCGGCGCGACGAAAGGCCTTGCGTTCCGCCTTAGGTGGAACCGAGAACCAGTATCCATATTTGTTGGGGGTTTTAACGAACGCTCTGTGACGATCGGCAAAGGAGTCGTGCGTATCGAGAATGCGAAGCACATCCGCCGGCAGCCCCCTGAACGCCCGGGAGTGAAATGCATATTCCACGATGACCGCATCGATCCCCAGCCGACGCTGAACATCCCGTATCTGCCGACCTATTTCCGGATAATAAAATTCATCGAGGTAATTGTAGAACCCTCTGTCGCGGCCCAGTAGTCGGTAAATCTTCCGAACCGCCCGAAACAGGGTCAATCCAACTTCAAAAGCCGGGTCTTCGGCAAGCCGCTCTTTCAAACTGTCCCGCTTTCGGGACACAAAATGCAAATGGCCGGACCCGAATTCAACTTCATGAGCGGCGGGATCAAAATCGGCTATTATCGGAGTATCGATATAAACGAAATGCACATCGTGGCCGAGCGACCGCACGGCGCGGGTGAGTTGCAATATCCTGCTGCGATTGCCGGCATTGGCAGGTACGGCGGGAATGGCTGAGACGAAAGCGACCCTCATGTCGATGTCTCAGGGCTTGCCGGAGAATACGTCAAACAGCTGGAAGTTCTTTTGCGAAAGCGCAAGAACGTCAGGCAGCCTCCTCTTCACCTTTTCACGGACGTCATCCACCCGGTCGACAAAATCGATCAAGGCCCGCTTGATGCCGTCTTCGGTGTAAAAGGCAGCCGGTGAAAGGAGATCTTCCACCGGCAGATCAAAATGCTGATACAGCCCCTCGAACTTTCCCTGATAAGCGATACATATGACCGGGACACCTTTGCCGAGTGCGGCAATTGCAAGATGCATGCGGCCACTGACCAGGCCGTCGAGTTGTCCCGCAACCCCCTTCAGAAATGGCGCAGGCCATTCCCCATCCAGATACCGAACCCTGTCGCCAAGCGCTGCCGGCATAAGGCCGGCAATGGTCCTCAGACAAGCCTGATCGCCGAAGCCCTCGCGGTAATCATGCGGGATAAGCAGCCAGCATACCAGCCTGTCATCGGCAACGGATTGCAGTGCTTCCGCCCCGCGCCTGACCATTGTCTCAATCTGTAAGTGATCGGCATTTTTGAACAGCATGGGATGCAGGTTGAAACCCATCACCCGGTATCCTTCGGCACGTTTTCGCGCGATCCATGAACTTGTGTTCTCATCAGGCTCGGATGGGACGAGGCTGAACGCGGAATCGGCAACGAGTGCTGCATTGGTCTTTGCAAAGGATTTCAGCCGACCAAGAGAAACGGCATCACGCACATTGAGCGAAACTGCCGGGTGAAGAGAGCGATAGAACATGGCCAGCGCCGGATGCGGCTTGTCATTGAAACTGAAACCAAGGATCACGCTCCTGATCCCGGCGGCGGCAGCAAGGTCTGCGCTGGCAAGAAGTTTTGCACTCATCAGCGGTTGATAATATCCGTCCATGACGTCGGCCCCGACGACCACGACGCAATCATAATTGCGTGCCGAAAATTGCTGCGTCAAAGCCCGTATGAAGTCGGCCCTGCCGAAGATATCGACAGGGGAAAAACCGCGCTCAAGAACGGGACCAATACACTCTGATCCCTCGACAAGGATGTCCACTTCGACGTGCGGATTGCTGGAACGCGCCTGTTGCAGTGTAGCGGTGATCATTGCATCATCGCCGACAGAGCCCAGCACTGTCAGGGGATCACAGGCCACGATCAAAAGTCGTTTCAACCGACCGCCGCCCCCAACGGGCCTGGCCTTACGCTTTTGTTCCTGCAGATCGTTAAAGAACTGCCGAAGCGCAATATCCCTGTTGCGCCGCTCATTATACGCCACCAGTCTGTGACGCAGCGGGGTCGGCAACAGTCTTTTTATCAGCTTGCGCATTTGCCTTCCTTTCGAGAGACGATTTTGCTCATGACAAGCATGACGACTGGCCGTGCCTGATGTCTTGCGGTCAGGGCCATGAGCAGAAGATATGCAAGGGCGAATATGAACCCGAGGAGCGTTCCCGATATGAACTCCCCAGCCCCCAGGACTTTGACTTCAGGGCGCATCCACTGCACCAGCAGAAAGCAGAAGGCGCAGGAGGCAAAGCTGGGCAGAAGCAGAAGAAATATCTTCCGAAGCTGAACCCCAAGTTCGCGTGCGACATAAAAAAACGTGAACGGCGTGGAGGTCAGCTGTCCGAAAACATAAAGAATGACCATTGCCCCGATACTGTCCGCAGGGACCAGCAGGATGAGGAGAATGGTCGAAATCGCCTTCACGCTTCCGGCAATCAACACCCTGTCCGGTCTTCCCCGTGCGGAGAGAAAAGGTCCGTTCTGAAACTGGACGCATTGCAATGCACCGAGAAGAAGAAGCGGCTGCGCAACCTCGTCCGCCCCCTGCCAGCGGGCGCCGAACAATACGCTGCATATTTCCGGCGCCAATGCTGCCGAAAGCACGAAAATGGGTGTCGAAAAAATCGCCGATATCGTGATCGACTGCTTATATAATTCCGCCATGCGCTCTCGCTCATGCGATATGCGCGAAAGGACCGTCAACGAGACATCATAAAGTGCGGCCTGAAGCAATTGCATCAGAAGCTGATAGAGGCGGCTGCCGACAGTGTAGAGTCCGAAGAGAGCCACGCCATAATGTCCGAGGATCATGACATCGATCAGACGGGTGGAGCCGAAATCGACGATGCGCAGACCCAGAGCGGATGAACCGAACCGAAGCAGCTGGATAAAAGTGTCGGGCTTCAGCGTCGTCCCGGGAAGCCAATAGGGTTTTCGCCAGAGCCAGATCAACGTGACGATGGTTGCAACATAACCCTGAACGACGAGGCTCCAGACACCCAGCCCCGCGATCGCAAACATGATCGCTGCGCCACCGCCGAGAATGTTGGAGATGAAGGTCCTGATCGCCAGCGGCTTGAAGGCAAGCACCCGCCGATAATTCAATTCCTGAAACAGGGAAGCCGTGTTTAATGGCAGCAACAGGCAAACCGCAACGATGATCGGTGCGAGCCCTTCAACCTCGAACCAGCTTTCCAGCCTCGGAGACAGCAGCCAGACCGCAACCACAAACATCGTGGCGACGGCCACCGATACGTAAAATGGCAGGTTGATGTCACTCGGCTCAAGATTGCGTTTCTGTACGATGGCGTCGGCAAATCCAAATTCGGAGACCAGCTGGATCAGCATCAGAACCAGCCCTGCCGCTGCAACCATGCCGTAGTCGGTGGGACTGAGAAAACGGGCAAGAACAATGAAAAGAACCGAGGTAAAGAGCTTTCCACCCCAGTTTTGGACGATGGACCAAAAAATGCCTCTGATAGCGGCGCTGCCTATGGAACTTGATTCCGACATCAGTTGACCACCAGTTTCAAAGCCGGCCGCGACCAAACGACCTTTGTCACGATCAGAAACGATCAGAGCTCCATATGAGAAGACGGACTTACAGGTACTGTCTTCCGATATCCGGCTTCCACGAAGAGGATCGATCTGGCGGCGGACAATCCACAGCCCGCCGGCAATCCCTTTTCCCGGGAATTCGCAAGAACCCCAGTGTGGAGGTTTCAGGCTCTCTTGAATTGCCGTTTCCAGGTTTCGATTGCCTCCACCGGCAACTTTATCGGCGGCGGCTCACTGCCGGAAATCCAGTTCGACATGCTGTCGAAATCCTTGCGGTCCATGGTCGGCAGACCGGTATCCTTGGAAATTTCCGTAGCGCGATTATCGACTTTGACGATCAGGGCGCGGCGGAATTTCTGCATCGCGCGAATACCGCCATGCAGGCGCGTCCCGATAAAATCCACGTCCTCATTGTCAAGAAAATGGTTATAGGCTGCGAGGGTCGGATCGATGAACTTCAGCCCGGAAATATTCATGGAAGCCAGATAGGCCGCATCTTCGCGCTGCTGCGGCCAGAAATAGACGGTGTCGTAGCGATCCTTCAGAATTTCAATCATCTTTTTGTCCTCCTCCTGGCGGTTAAGGTAGAAGGTCAGCGTTGTGACGACGGAAGAGGCCTTGGAAGTGGGGATGGACCTGCAGTGGTCCGGATCAAGGCCCCACATCGTCGGGCAAGAGGTGTTCAGAACCTTCTTGCCCAGGGACCTGAGTTTTTCGGCGGTATAATTGTCGCGCACCGCATGCGTGAATTCATCCGACAGAATTTTTTTCAGAATCCAGCGCGAATAAGCGTTCGGCTGTTTCATGTAATTCATCCAGCCGCAGCCAAGCAGAACAGTCTCCCGGAAGGCGAATGCATCCCACGGCAGCAACTTCCACAAGACGCGGGCTTCCATGTTCGATGCGAGAATATTGGTGCCGGCAACAAAGGCAGCCTCGCTCTTGCGCAGCAGCGATTTCGAGACGTTCGTCATATATTCATGGGTCGCCACATGATAGGGATAAGCTTGGGGAACAACCTCAAGCAGCACCTCCTTGACGGCATCGAGAATGATCTGATCGCCGAGATTGTCCGAGGCTACGGTTGTATCGAGAATGGTAATCGTCTTCATTGGAACCTCGTCCTGAAATTAAGTCGTTCTGCAATTTCATTTTCGTGAAAAAAGCGCCCTGGCCTCTTTGAGCACCCCCCGTATGTCCCCGGGCATGGCGATAAAAAGCAGAGCCGGATAGATCACCGCCCCTGCCGAGACCAGCAGGCATAGTGTTACCGGTTTGGAGAAACGTTCCCCCATCATCCAGTAAAGACCGCTAACCAGAACAGCCATGCTGAAGGCCGCGATGAGCGGCGGCATGCAGGTGCGAAGCGTGCCGCCTATCGAAATGCCGGCGCTGTTTCGGACGCTGACCAAAGCGACCGGCCACGTCAGATAAGCCCGCACGACATGGGCGAGAGTAACCGCCACCAAGCCGAAAGGCGCAGCGGCAAGACCAAGCCCACAGCCGATAACAACCTGCAAAAACGACAGGTACAGGGTTTTTCCGCCCTGCCGGATGGCGGTCAGCAACGGCCACACGAATGAATTGGCGACAAACGGCAAAGCTGTCAGACACAATAATTGCGTGACCGGTGCGGCGGCAGCCCAGTTTTCGCCGAAAGCAACGGGAACCAGAACAGGCGCCGTGGCCGCAAGACCGAGGAAACATGGGAAAGCAATGATGCCCGACAGCCGGATGAAGCCGAAATAGGCATTTTCGAGGGATTTGTTCTCGGCATTGATGCGTGCATAACTCGTCAACGCCACCGATGTCAGGGGAATGACGGCCAGCTGACTGACGAGATCGATGCACCGCCATGACAACCGGATGTACCCCACGGCCGCGGTCGAGAGAAAAGTCGCGGCGATCAGCTCCTGCAGCCGGACATTGAGACCCATCAGGAAATTTGCCGCAAAGATGCGCGACCCGAAACTCCACTGATCCGCCACATAGGCTCTGACGAAACGCGGGCGCGGGATCCAGCCGCAGGCAATCCAGTTCATAACAGTCGTCACAACACTGGCGATCAGCCTTTGCACGACCATTGCCCATACGCCCCAACCATTCAGGGCCAGAGCGATTGCGATCACTCCGGCAAGAAAATTGGACAGGAGCGCACGCATGGCAAGCTTGCGAAACGCGAACTCACGCTGCAGGCGGGCTTCATGAATGGTGCCGGCGCCCATGATGAAAAGTACGGTGGAGAGCGCCATCAAGACCGGGCTGAGTTCTGCAATTCCAAACAGGTCCGCGAGGAAAGGCGCCGCCAGTGAAAGCAAAGCGCACAGCACGGCTCCCCACAGGAGTGAAAACCAGAAGGCCGTGTCGGCATAGTCTTCGTCCAGCTCCGGTCGCTGCAGCACCGCCTCCGGCAATCCACCGCGGGCGATGACGAGGATGATATCCACGAAAACCGTTGCGATGGCGACAAGCCCAAACTCGTCCGGCGTCAGCAGGCGCGCCAGAATGAGGAAGACGACGAAAGACAGAAAGACGTTGCCATAACCGCCGACCGCACTCCACAGGGCGCTCGTGACCGAGCGCCTTTCAAGACGGGGAGCGTTTTCGTCCAACTTCAACATCTGCAAAACCCGGCAACACGGGATAGCGCCCTGCCCGCGGCTGAAAGATCAGCGCGTGGCATCCGCAGGCCCGTCATGCGGCTGCAGCCTTGCTTTTCGCCAGCACGTCTTCATAGAGTTTCACATAATTTTCGCCGACCCGCCGTGAGGTGGATTCCTCGACGATGTTTCCGAAATCGGCCTCCGTCGGCAATTGCTCGCGCGAAAGCGTCAGCACCCGGCGAATGCGCGCGGCAAGGTCAGCGGCATTGCCCGGCTCGAACAGCCAATCGTGATTGGTCTCGCCGATGAGTTCCGGGATACCGCCCGAAGCCGCGCCGATGACCGGAACGCCCATCGCATAGGCCTCATAAATCGTGCGCGGCGAGGGTTCGGCCCAGAAAGAGGGAACGATCAGAACATCGATCTCTTCGAAAAATTCCTTCGGCTTCGCCCAGCCAATGAATTCGATCGGCAGATCGCCCGCCTGCTTCGTGAAGCGCTCGATGGAATCGTCCATTGCCTGGCCAGCGACCAGACAGCGCCAGTTGCCATGGCCGATTTCCCTGAAAGCGTCGACCATGTTGCCAACGCCTTTTTCCGTATTGATGCGGCCGATATAACCGAAGGTCAGCGGCTTGCCGCTCCGCTCGATCTGCCGGCGGGCGACCGGATCGCCCTCCGGAACCGTGCAGGAATAGAAGATGACACGGCGCAGGCTTTCCGGAATATGGTGGAAAAGTCCGTGATTGACATGCGTCTTGAGGATTTCCGTACCAACGCTTGCGACCGCACCAATATAACGCTGCGTGAATTTCTTGGTGAAATTCACCACCTGACAGCCCAGATGGATATGCGCGCAGGGCTTGCCGCCCTTGAACATGGCGGCATTGCCGCACAGCAGATCATATTCGCAAATCGTATGGACGATCGGAATGCCGCGCTTATGCGCCGCCCGCCAGACCAGCGTCGTCACATCCAGCAGCGAATGGGTGTTGAGAACATCTGGCCTGAAATCATCAAGAACGGCTTCAAACTGCTTCTCGACGTTGAAATTCCACTGCTGCCTGATCTTCTGCATACGCCGTTGCTGCGGCGTATGTTGAGGCCAGTCCTCAAGCCAGAAATCGTTATTGTGGAACATGCGGTAAACGCTGACGCCGTTGCGCACCGTTTTGGGCTCCGCCTGCCGTTCAATGCAGGCGGCGCCGACGGTATGCCCCATGGAGACGAGTTCCTCGGCAAGGTGCTCGACCGACCGTTCGCATCCGCCGACAATATGCGGCGGGTAAAGACTGCTCAAATGGAGAATTCGCATGCGGATACGCTCTATTTTCCTTAATCGAAAATTTATGACTTCCGCTCTGGCCTTGCCACGCTCCCGAATTGCCCGGAGCCAATGAGACATTTGTAAAAAACTACAAAAGCCGGAGTGGAACTAACATTTGAAAATATGAATAACCAAAAATTCACTTTCAAAAAGCACGGGAATTGACGGCATTTCAAGTGATTTTTTTCGCGGCGCGACAAAAGTCATCCCGTGTTGCGAAAAGAACCGGCCCCGTGCTACGTTATCTGCATACGAAATACCCCGACCAACGCGGTACTTTACACCGGGTGGAAGGGTGACTGCCTTATGTTTTATTATTTTTGGAAACATGGATTTGATGGCGTCTGAAAACGCCGCGAAGCTTTCAGGACATGCTGGCCGCAGCATAGTGAGAAACGCCTGCATTTAATCGGCGCCCTCCCGGCCATGCCTCGCTTTGCACTGTCGCCATGATTATCAGGAGACGCAGATGAACGGAAAACAGCCGATCACCATGGGCCGCCTAACACGGCGCAGCCTGCTCTCGGCAACACCTTTCGCATTGGCCGCCGCCACCGGCCGCTATCTCGCCTTCGCACAGACCCCGTCCGTTTTTTCCGCCGATACGGAAGCGTTTCTCGACAGTGTGGGCGTGTGCGGCCATTTCGCTCGCACGACGGGCATCTATCCGGAAGCCTTCGAGCGCATCCTGCCTGAACTAGAGACGCTGGGCGTGCGCCATCTGCGCGATGAGGGACTGATCACCGCAAGAGACAGCCGTAACAGCCCCGCCTTTCAACGCCTGCGCCAGATCGTGGCGGCCGGCCTTCGCCTTACCATCATCTGTTATGATGATCTCAATCCCTATGTTTCCACGCCGCTCGACAGGATCGCTGACTTCTACGACTGGTGTGACGGCGGCATCGCCCTCTTTGAGGGCAGCAATGAACCGGTGCTGACGAAGGATCCCGCGAACGCGCCAGGCATTTCGGCACGGCATCAGACGGCGCTGCACAAGATCATCCACTCGACACCCGATCTCAGCGGCGTTCCGCTTGCCGCGCCAAGCTATGTCCTGACGAACAGGGAGCTGGCGCTGGATCTGCAGGCGGTCTGCGATTACGGCAACATTCACCCCTATGCCGGGATGGAGCATCCCGAAACGACCGGGCCGGGAGCGCTTTCCAAGTCGCTTGCCGCCTCGGCGCATATCGCGCCCGACCGCCCGGTGCTCGCCACGGAAATCGGCTACCATACGTCATTGCAGCCGAAGACCTTCCATTTCCCCGTTACCGAGGGGATCAAGGCGCGTTACATGCCCCGCGCGCTTTTGTGGTGTTTCCTCAACGGCATCCGCCGGACCTATATCTATGAAATGGTTTCGAGCTTCGCGCAGGACGAGACAAACCCGGAATCATCATTCGGCCTGCTACGCCATGATCTCAGCCGCACGTCCGCTTATGAGGCTGTGCGCGCTCTTCTGTTGCTCTGCAAGACGGCGCGGCAAACCGTCCCGGTGGAAAGGCGCCTCGATTTTATCCAAAGCGATGCCGAAAGGGTGACGCTGCGGCTGGCAAGAGCCGACGGCGCGCTGCTTGCACCCGTGTGGCTCGGCATCCGGGGATGGCAATGGCCGGCCCGGATCGAAAATCCGCCCGCCGAACGGTTGGCAACCTTTTCGGTAACCGGGCCTCATAATCAGGTCATCGCCCACCGCTTCAACGACGACGGATCCGTGACCCAGCGGGTGATCACGCAGCAAGGCGGGCAATACCAGCTTTCCGTCAGCGACCAGCTCACCGTTCTGGAGGTTTTCTGAGGGTCGGCCGGCGAAATTTCGCAGTCGCGAAATTTTATATATCGTGCCAACCTTATGCGTGATAGCCTGCTTTGATAAATGACTTTATGTCCGCGCGAGCGGACGCAAATAATACAAAATATATTTTTTCTTTTTTTACAGATGATGATGATGACGCAAAAATTTAAGAATGCGCCTGCTGCAGGGACGCAACGTCTCGATGTCGTTCAGTTAATGCGTGCCGTGGCGGCAATCATGATTGTCGCGCTGCATGCGGGCGTGAATTGGGAGTTTTCGCTTCTCCCCATCCATACCTGGAGACTTGGCGCAGGTGTCGACCTGTTTTTTGTCATTTCCGGCTTCGTCATCGTTTATGCCTCCAGACCGTATTTTGCAGCCACGGGTGGAAGTGCGGCGTTCCTTTTGCGCCGACTTCTGCGTATTATTCCTCTGTATTGGTTCGCGCTGACGCTACGGCTTATCTTGCTGGCGGGAGGTGCTTTTCTTGGCGCAAAGACATTTCCGTCACTCCAGGCAATTCTGACTTCCTATTTTTTTATCCCTTATGACACTATTGGATATGGTGACGCCTATCCGTTTCCCATTCTCGATCTCGGCTGGACGCTGAACTACGAGATGTTTTTTTATATCGTCTTTGCAGCTTTCATCTTCCTGTCTCTAGAGCGCGCCGTCCTCGTGACATCGAGCATCATGTTCGGCGCTGTTCTGATCGGCCCAGCCCTGAACCTTCCCTTACCGTTCAGCTTCTGGTTCCAGCCGATCATTCTGGAGTTTGTCGCAGGAATGGTGCTCGCGACACTGTTTCTACGCGGAGTACGCATCCCCCCAATAGTCGGCGCCGCGATGGCTCTTGGTGGCCTTGCAGTCTGGAAGTTCCTGGAAGTCCAGATGTTCGGGCCTGCTTGCGGTCCCGGCTGCTATTCTTTTCCCCGACTACTCGTTTTTGGCGGCGGCGCCATTCTTCTGATGACGGCAGCAACAATGACGCGGGGCATCGCCCTGCCCCGCTTCGCGCAGCCGCTCGCTGCGCTGGGGGATTCCTCTTATGCGCTCTACCTGTTGCACCCTTTTATTTTTCTCGGCTTCAAGGTTGTTCTGAGTCCTTTCACGCTTCCCCCGGGCTGGAACAACATTGCCTATCTCGTCATCGTCATCAGCACCATCGCCATAGCCCATGCGTTTCACATATTTGTCGAAACACCCGCAAACACATGGCTTCGTAACCGCGTGATAACACCCCGACGAAAAGTCGCCGCATCCTGACACCGTGGCGATATCCGCAGACAGGCCGTTAAGTATAGGAGATGCTCCCGCTAGAAGCGCATTTTAACACTTGATCGTTTGCTTGGGCTGTGCGATTTAAAAGGAAATTTTAGGATGTTGGATGACCATGTTCGACATCAAATTACTTAAAGACGTATTTTAAAAATTTGGAGAGTTGTGATGTCCCGCCCTCGTAATGGCTCGACGCTCACTGGTGCAGTATTGATGGCCAGCATGGTTGCTTTTTCCGTATCGGCCAATGCTCAAAATGCCCAGAATGTTGAAACAGCACCGGTCGTTGCCCAGACGCCGACGACAGAAAGTGCACCTGCTGCTGCGCCCGTCAAGACCGCAGACGAAACCACCGCCGCATTTCTCGGTCGCGTCCATGGCGCCAATCCAGATATGGTTACGCTTTCCGCCGCGGAACTGTTCAAGCAGTCTCCAACGCCTGGAACGATTGGTGATCTGATTGCCGTCGCCTCCAGCACTGATGCCGCCGCTGCGGATCTGACCGGAAAGGTGATGAGCGGTTTTCCCGTCATCGCGGTTTCCACCAGCGCGGCGCAATTTTCCGAACAGCTTTCCGCACTGGTTCTGAGTGATTCCGGCCAGCTGCCCGCCATCGTCGCACTTGCTCAAAAAGTCGCGAACAAGGATTTCTCCGAAGTTGTCGGCGAAGGCTTGGCGCTTGCCTATTCCACGGCGATGCAGAGAGGCAACACGATACTCGCAGCCGCCATCCAGCTGCAGACCAAGGGCACAGGCGTGCCCTCCGATCTTCTGATCGCCTTTAGCGAAAACATCGAAGGAACGGCGGCCGGCCCGGCTGCACCTGCGGCCGCCGCTGCAGCCGCTTCGCCAATTGGCGGCGCCGGCTCCACGCCAGCCAGCGGCAACAGCATCGGTGGCTCGGCAGCCACGGGCGCCGAGGCAGGCATTGCACAGGCCGGCGGCGGAAGCGCACCCGTTGGTGGCGGCGGTACCGGCGGCGGCGGTGGAACGTCGACCATCTTTAACATCACGGTTTCGACCGGAAGCACCACGACGCCAATCAGTACAAGTCCCGTTTGAAATCGGCTTTGCCATCCCCGTCACGGGGATGGCCTTCGCCTGTCCCATGATGCAACCGAGACTTGGCGGGCATTATGCTCGCCGAAAAGAGCGAGGCTGACAGTTGTTGCAAAGGCACGATCCCGTGACGATGAGCGATTACGATAAAAACGCCTTTACGGCCGATTTTATCGATATCGAAGCGGTTCTGGCGGCGATCCGCCGGCAGTGGCGTATCGTCCTTGCGACCATCGCCATCGCCGGGACAATCGGGCTCGCTTATGCCGCAACGGCTGTTCCGATCTATTCGGCGAGCGCGACCCTGTTGATCGACCGTAACAACAGCCAGGTCGTCGAACAGCTTTCAACAATCGGCGGCGTCATAGAGGACGAGGCGTCGATCCTCAGCCAGGTCGAGGTTCTGCAATCGGAAACCATCGGGCTCGCCGTCGTCGACAGTCTCAATCTGACGGAAAACCAGGAATTCAGGGCGACCCGCGCATCACTTCTCAGCTCGATCGTGGGCACGATCCGTTCGCTGGTCAACGTTTCGCAGTGGTTCTCGCCGACAAAGGAAGCGGTCATCGATGACGAAACGCTGAAGAGAGCGCTGTCGGACCGACTGTTGCAGAGCCTGTCCGTCAAGCGCATCGGTCGCACCTACGCGCTGGAGCTGAGCTATAATTCAACATCACCGGCTCTCGCCGCACAGATCGTCAACGCCGTGGCGGCGGCCTATCTGGTCGATAAGCTCAACTCCAAATACGAGGCGACGAAGCGGGCCAGCGACTGGCTGTCCGATCGAATAGCCGAATTGCGTCAAAGGGCTCTCGATACCGATCTGGCCGTGCAGAAATTTCGCGCCGAACACAATCTCATCGAGACGGGTAATAATGGCCTGCTTTCCGACCAGCAGCTGGCGGAACTGAACAGCGCGCAAATTCTGGCGCAGTCCGAAACCGCCAAGGCGCGTGCACGATTCCAGCGTATCGAACACATTCTCGCCACCGACGATGTCGATGCCGTCGTCACCGATATTCTCGACAGTTCGGTCGCAAATGATCTGCGCAAGAAATACCTCGAATCCTCAAAAATAGAGGCCGAAATCGCCGGTCGGCTTGGCAGGAACCATGTTCAGGCCGTGCGTTTGCGCAATGAAATGCAGGAATACCGCCGGCTGATGTTCCAGGAAGTCAGCCGTATCGCGCAAAGTTACAAAAGCGATCTCGAGGTCTCTGAAGCACGGGAAAAAACCCTTGAGGCAAGCATTGCCAAAGCCACCAACGTCAGCAATTCGGCCAGCCAGACCCAGGTTCAGCTTCGCGAATTGCAGCGCGAGGCGGAAACCTACAAGAACATGTATCAAACCTTCCTGCAGCGTTATCAGGAAGCCATGCAGCAGCAATCCTTCCCCGTGACGGAAGCACGCGTGATCTCCAAGGCAATGCCGCCTAAAATTCCGAGCAAGCCGAACAAGCCGCTGCTTCTGGCGCTTTTCATGATCATGGGAGCAGCCGCTGGCGGTGGCATCGCCATGTTCCGCGAGTTTCGCGACCGCTTCTTCCGTACCGGAGAACAGGTTCGCGATGTTCTCGGGCTGGAGTTTCTGGGCAATACGCCGCTCATCCCGAACAAGCCGGTCGAGGAAGCCCTCTCCAAGGGGCAGGAGCACAACCCCGCCGCCACCCGTCCATCCAGTGTTGCCCGCTACGCCGTCGATCACCCGCTATCCTCCTTTGCCGAAACCCTGCGCAGCACACGGCTTGCGCTCGATCTCGGCATTCCCGCAAAAAGCGGCGCGCGGGTAGTGGGCATCGTATCTGCCCTGCCGAGCGAGGGAAAATCTACCATCTCCATCAATCTGGCACAGCTTCTGGCCGGGCAGGGCGCGCGGGTTTTGCTGCTGGATGCCGATATCCGCAATCCTGGCGCCACACGCGCTTTGGGTCGCCATGCCAGTGAAGGCCTGCTCGAAGTCCTGCTGGAAGGTCGCGATGTACGTGATGTGCTGCTGCGCGACGAAAAGACAGGGCTCGCTTTCCTGCCCACGGTCGTCAAACAACGGGTGCCACATTCTTCCGAACTCCTGACCTCGGCGCAGATGCACAAATTGCTAGCCGAGGCGAGCGGCGTGTTCGATTATATAATCGTCGATCTGCCACCGCTCGGTCCGGTGGTCGATGCACGGGCGATGGCCAGCCGGATTGACGGTTTCGTTTTCGTCACCGAATGGGGTAAAACTGCCCGCAGGGCAGTCCGCAATACCATCGAAAATGAAGTCCATATCCGCAAAAAATGCCTTGGTGTCATTCTCAACAAGGTGGATACGGAAAAGCTGAAGCTCTATCGGGCCTACGGTTCCAGCGAATATTATTATTCACGTTACACGCGCTATTACCATGACTGACAAGGATGGGATGACGCGCCTGCGTACAATCTTTGCGGTCGTGCCGGTCCTTGTCATTTCCATATTCGTTCTGGCTGTCACAGCCCAGGCATTTTCCGAAAGCCGGCGTTTCTCCGACATCGTCGCAATGGCGAGAATTGCCGACGACAAGAATGGCCTGGCACCCGATCTGCTTGCAAATACGGTCAGCCAGCTTCACCCCGTCATAGCAGAAAAAATTTGCCGTTCGGATATCGTCAAGGCCGGATTGCGACTGGTTTTGGCTGATCTTGATGCAAGTATCGGAAAGTTAGCGCCAGAGGCCACGGCGGCGCGTCTTGGCTTTGCCGAAACCTATATTCGTCATGCGCTCTCTTGCCTTCCCGCCAATGGCGATGTGTGGCTGCGCCTTGCCATGGTTCGTTCACTGCGCAACGCCTCGCCCCTGGAGACAGCCGTGCTGATGAATTTTTCCCAGCTTTACGGGCCGGCTGACGCCAATCTGATACGCGGACGCTTCGCCATGTGGCGACAATTTCCAAGCGAGACCCTGCCGCAGGCCGAGGCGGCGCGAGAGGCGGATACCGCTGTCGTCTGCGGCAAGGAAGGGGAAATCCTGCGCTGGACGCTGCGCGATGTCTGTCCACAGCAGCCTGCGGATAATGTGAAACGCTCCATGCCGCTGCGGTGACGTGAAAACGGGATCGCGCTTTGACATTCTGCACATCGCCACCACGAAGAATTCTTGCAAAGACGAAAACCCATGACACCCACCCTCGCCCCATCGGAAGCGCTGTCCTCCTCGCCGCCACGACCGGTCGCATTTCGCGATTATGTCCGGGTGGCTGCCACTGTCGCATTCTGGGCAATTTTCCTGCTTGCGCTTCTCAATCGTGGCGCAACGGAAATAGAGAGCCGCATCGTTGTCACGCTTGCGATTTATCTCCTGCTGGTGCCGGCCATCCTCACATTCGGGCCGCCACAGGGCGGTGCCGGCAAGGCGCTCGTGGCGACCTGCTTTTTGCTTGGGGCGCTGATCGTTCAGATAATGCTGCAGGCATCATCCCTGCCAGGCCTCGCCTCCCCCAATCCTGCATGGTCCGCCGCCACCATGTTCACGCAGATCGCACCTGCCGCCACGATCTCGCTCACTCCCGCAGATGATCGGCTCGGCCTGCTCAGCGCCGCCCTGCCCTTTGGCGCTTTTATGGCCGGCCTCGTGATTTTCGATACTGACGAGCGCGCGGCAAAAACGTTGCGGTGGTTCGCAATAGGCGGCGGCTGGCTTGCGTTATGGTCGATCGTGCAGTTCCTGCTTTTTCCGGATATGCTCGGCTTCATTCAAAAACGCTTCTATCTTGGCAGCCTGACCGGCCTTTTTGTTAACCGTAATACCGCCGCGACCCTGTTCGGCCTCATCCTGCTTGCGCTTTTTTCATTGTTTCACAAACGGCTGCTGGCTCCAGACTGGCACATGGTAAGGGCACTTGTCGCAAATCGCCTGACGGTGCCGGTCGACCAGAAACGCCTTATCCGCAAGGCGGCCTTCGCCGGCGTTCTCGCCGCCCTCTGCTTCATCGCATTGATGCTGACCGGATCGCGCGCCGGGATCATGTCCAGCTTCGTGGCGCTGCTTTTCCTTATCCTTCTGACTGTCTTCAACTCCCCTTCAAGGCCCAACAGCAGCGCAACTCCAAGGCGCCGGCGGCGCGGGTTCAAGCGCCGGGCAGCGATCATGCTCGCCATCGTTGCCGGCCTGTTTTCGCTTTTTGCCAATCGGGTGGCGCTTCGCATGGAGACGCGTCTGGAAGATGACATGCGCTTCTGCTACATGCCGGGCATCACCCGCGCCATAGCAGACAGCTGGCCCTGGGGATCCGGGCTTGCGAGCTTTGCGGAAACCTATGCGCCTTATCATCTGGCCCAATGCGGGGTGAACGCCGTCGTCACCCATGCCCATAATGTCTATGCCGAAGGCCTTCTGACGCTTGGCGCTGCATTCCCGTTTTACGCGGCCTTTTTCGTGCTTGCCCAATTGTTCATTTTTATCGTCGGGATGCGCAAACGCAAAAGCTATCGTTACGCTTCACATCTCGGTATTGCAGGTCTGCTGCTGGTCGGACTGCATTCGACGCTTGATTTTTCATTACAGATCCCCGGCTTCGCCATGGCTTATGCCATCTTCCTCGCCCCTATCGTCACACTTTGCCTCAATTCGCCGGGAACTGACCGGAATGGACGGCGGCGGCAGCGGCAGGACCCAGCCGATCTTTCAACGCCCGGGCCCGGGGGACATGACCATACGGCACAATTGGTATTTTAAAGCCATAGCAACTGACCTGCGCGTTCACATACTGGATGCCAAGTCACTGTAACGATTGTAGAACTGAAGACAGAGACGAGAATTTCAGCATGCGGATATTGCAGATAACGTCGCTATTTTCTCCAGACCGGGTGGGGGGCGCGGAAATTTTCGTGGAAGACCTGGCGCGCGGACTTTCGGAAAAGGGCCATACGGTTGCCGTAGCCGCCATTTCCCGGGAACAACAGGCCGTCGAGCAACGTGATGGTTTTTCCATTCATCGCCTCGGGCACACCACGCCGTTTTTTATTGGAGACTGGGAACGGCAACCGGGATGGAAGCGAAAATATTACAAGATCGCCGTACAGCTCGATCCGCGCCTCGTGCGTCGGCTTGCACATGTCATCGATGATTTTCGTCCAGATGTCGTCAACACCCATTCGCTGTCGGAATTGACCCCACTGATCTGGCCGATGATCCGCAGGCGAGGCATTCCGCTCGTCCATTCCCTGCATGATTTCACCAGCATGTGCACCAATGGCTCCCTGTTTCACGAGGGGCATATTTGCGACGGCAGCAGCAGGAAATGCCGTATTTTTTCCTATCTGCACCGGCGTTGCCAATGCGCCGTCGATGCCGTCGCGGGCGTCGGCCGCGACATTGTCGAGCGCCATGTACAGGCGGGCTTCTTCACCCATGTCCCGGAAGACCGCCGCACCGTGATCTGGAATGCCATCGCACCGCCGACCCAACAAAAAAAGCACAATCCACGCGCGCCTGGACAACCGCTTGTTTTCGGTTATCTCGGCCGCATCGAAGCCCCTAAAGGTGCGGACTTGCTGATAGATGCTCTGCGGCGGCTGCCGCCACAGGGTTGGCGGCTGGTCATGGCCGGTCGCGCGCCCGGCGGCGTCGAGTCTTATCAGCAAAAAACCATCGGTCTTCCCGTTGAGTTTCCCGGCTATGTCGAGGCGGACAGTTTTTTCGCTGAGATCGATTGCCTGATCGTACCGCCCTTGTGGCCGGAGGCTTTCGGGCGCACCGTTGCCGAAGCCATTCTGCGTGGGGTACCCGTCATCGGTGCCAACCTCGCAGGCGTCGCCGAACAGATCGGTCAGGACAGGCCGGAACGCCTGTTTGCTCCGGGCAACGCCAGTGAACTCGCCGCACGTATGGCGCAAGCCATGCGCGACCACAACGTCCCCGCAGAGTCTCCCGAAACCAGAGCGAGAATTTCGCAAGGAGTAGCGCCTGAGCGGGTGGTTGCGGCATATGAAACGCTCTATTCGGATCTTCGCGGCAACATCAGAGCATAAACAGCATGTTTCAGGCACACCTGATTGTTTTGTATATTCATATGGGTACTGCGGTGTTACGATAGCCCATGAATTTCTCGCGCCGTGTAATTATTGACAGCGATTTTATCCATTTGTTTACGAACTATTCCGGCTGCTAAAGCAAACACGCGTTAATAATATCATATTAATAAAATTTATTTTTATTCGAGTTAGATATGATTTACAATCTTCAAGTTCTACGTGCGATCGCAGCGATACTTGTATTTTTTTATCATAGTGAAATTTACTGGAAAGACGCTCTTCCTTCCACTTGGCTTTTCAGCCTCGGCCTAGCGGGTGTCGATATATTTTTTGTTTTGAGCGGATTCATCATGGCCGCTACAACGACTTCGCGAGATACTACAGCCACGTCATTTCTCAGCCACCGTATTTTTCGTATCGCTCCGCTCTACTGGATCATCACACTGGTTTTCACATTCCTGTTTTTTTCGGGCTTCAAGCCTGTGGGCGTGACGGAGTTAACACCAGAATATCTCATAAAATCTTTGCTCTTCATCCCCTTTTTGCGCGGCGGCGCGGCTGAGCCAATCGTAACCGTCGGCTGGACACTCAATTACGAAATTTTCTTTTATCTCGTTTTTTCGCTATGCCTTCTGATTCCAAGCATGAGAGCACGACATCCGGCGGTGATAACGCTCATCATGATCGCTCTTTTACCGAGTATCTTCGGATCGAATAACTTTTACGCGATTTATTATGGCAATCCGATCATGCTCGAATTCTGTTTTGGCATTGTCTGCTATCATTGCCTCACATGGGTGGAAAAGACATTCGTGCCAAATCGAATAACCCCTTTTGCCGCCGCTGCCTTTCTTATCATGTCGTTGCTATTCTTTTTCGCCCCGGCCTTCGGTCTGTTCGGAGCAGGAGCTACATTCCATTCCTCCACGTTTATCCGCCCATTCACTTGGGGCGTGGCTGGCTTCTTCGCCGTCTTGGCAGCCGTAACTCTGGAACGTTCGAAACATGTATGGAGACGTTTTGGCTTGGTCGAAATCGGCAATGCAAGCTATTCGATCTATCTTATCCATGGGTTGATGCTGCACGGCGCATCCAAGGTGGCCAAGATACTTTCATCCGATCCGTTAACCTTTGCGTTGGTAACGACTATCGGTGCACTTGTCCTATCAATTGCCGCAGGTCTTATCATGTTTCGGTATCTGGAAGCCCCCATCAACAAATTCCTGCGTGGATTCTTCACGCGTTTTCTAGCTAAACCAAGTCCCTCAACAGGCTAACACATGTTCGGATTCATCGTGGCAACACTGTGCTCTACCGTGATGGGGCACTCTCGACCCAAACAGCCAGATTTCTTATTTACCTCGACACCCGAACGAGACCTTCTCATGCCGTTTCATGAAAAAGTTGCGCATAGCTCTCCGCAGCGTTCGGCCATGAATATAGCGCGCGGTTTTCATAACCCGCCTCGCGAAGATTGCCCGCCAGATCCGGCTCCCGAAAAAGTCGCTCCAGTGCTGCGACAAGGCTGTCAACATCGGCAGGATCAAAAGTGAGGGCCCCCTTGCCAGCGATTTCAGGCGTGGCAGAGCGGTTGGAGCAAATGACCGGGCATCCCAGTTGCTGTGCCTCCAGCACCGGCAGGCAAAAACCTTCATAGGTCGAGGGCACACAAAGACAGGCAGCGTGGCGGTAAAGTTCGGCCAATTGCCGGTCATCTATGCCGGAAAGCCGGATCAGCCGTGCCTTCAATTCCGGGTCGCCCAGCACGCTGCCGATTTCCTCTGCATCGTCACGGCCGACATGAACGACATGCAGCGTCGGCATTGTCTTGCCCAGCCGCGCAAACGCCTTGCCCAGAAGGATGAAATTCTTGTTGGACGTCGCGTTTCCGACCGCCAGTATATAAGGCCCTAGCACTGGCCGCGCGCTGCCAGCAATCTCGGGATCGACTTTCAACGTGCTGTCGGAATGGATCGTCAGGCTTTTGCCGGCAGCGGCAGGATAAAAGTGGGCGAGGTCTCTTCGTGTTGCCTCGGATACACAGGTGATCCGGTCTGAACGAGCCATCATCAAGCGAAAGATGAAATCGGTCGTCAAGGTCGCCCGCCAACCGATCTGTTCGGGAATGGTCTTGAAATAAAGATCGTGAACAAGGGTAACCCGCCGTTTGCCGCCGAGAGGACTTCCAAATGGATCGGCATTGAACAGCACGTCGATATCGTGCCGACGGCAAAGTGCGGGCAGCGTAGCTGCCTGGCGTAGCACATCGAGAACCATGATACGCGGCCGCGGTGTCTCCAGCAGTTGCAAACGGCTGTCGCGCAGGTTTTCAGGCAGTTGCGCCCGCGTCCAGGGAGATCGCAAAATGTAGTCATCCTGCGTTTGATCCAATAGCCGTTCCAAGAGGCTGAAGGTCACACGGGCAACGCCGGACGGCTTGCCGCCATATTGGCTCGGCATGTTTACGAGAATGCGCATCCTGGCCTTTCCGCTTGCCTACACTGTCTATCCGGATCGATCACCAGCTCCGCCTCACACCACTTCCGATAGCAGCGCGGACACCGAACGGCAGGTCTCCTCCAGCGAAAATCGCCGGCTCACATCCTCCCGCCCCTTTTGCGCAAACCTTTCCGCCAGAGCCGGGTGCGAGAGGATGCAGCCGAGTGCGGCGGCAAGCGCCGGCGCGTCACCCGGCGGCACGAGAATTCCCGTTTCGCCATCCCTGATGATTTCAGTCACCCCGCCGCCGCGTGTGGCGACAACCGGCCGGCCACACATCATGGCTTCGACCACCACCCGGCCAAAAGGTTCAGCGACAATCGAAGTATGGGCAACAGCATCCATAGCCGCCATCAATTCCGGCACATCTGAACGGAAGCCGAGAAAACGGATCCGGCCATCAAGGCCAAGGCGGGATGCCTGCTCGCGGATGCGCGTCTCATAGGCTTCCTGTCCAAAAAGCGCTCCGCCAACGATGATGGCCTGGATACCATCCATCGCCGCAATCGCCTCCAGAAAGACATGCTGGCCTTTCCATTCGCTCAGCCTGCCAAACAACCCGACGATCGGCTGTGGACCAAGGCCGAGTTCCCCGCGCAGCCATGCGGCTCTTTCCGGGTCATATGCCACCGCCATTGCAGGATCAAAGCCGTTATAAACGATACGGACCTTCTCCGCCTCGCCGCCGGCTTCAACGAAGGCCCGGCCGGTTTCCTCGGAATTAACGGCCACCAGCCTTGCAAAATATCGGGCAAAGGCCAACGAAGCACGGCGATTGGCGGAACTGAAGGCGGGATCTGTGACGATATCGTGCAAAATCCAGACGAGCGGACGGCGGCTGAGTTTCGCCGCAAGCGCGCAGACAAAAAGCGCCTTTTGCGAATTGGCGCAGATGACATCGTAATGCCTTGCCTGCCGGCTCAACTGCCAGGCAACCGCCGCCACGTCGGCCGCGCCGCGCAACATAGCACCGAATGATGAATCGCGGCGGATCGACAACATTTTTTCCCCGGCCGACAACAGAACCGGAGGTCTGCCGGCCGCCGCCAGATCCTCGGCAGCACCACCGCCACTGAGGAAACAGGCACGCCAGGAATCTGGCCCAGCCTTGACGAGATCGGTGAGGAAAAGCTCGGCGCCACCCTTCTCTCCGGTATGGCTGACAAAAAGCGCGGATGTCATGCACTAACCTGCGACACGCACATACCCTGAAGGAGCCTTGGCCCGCAATGACGGGCATGACCAGGCACCCGGTAAAAAAGTTCGGCGCAGGCGACAATGGCAGGGATATCTTCCCGCGTCGATCTGGTATAAGAATGGCTACGTTTACTTGCGATTAAAAGAAAAGACATTCAAACCTTTATGCGGATTTATATTTTAGCCCGCGCGAAATAAAAAATAATAGTCAATTTAAATATTTTAGAAGAAATCGAAGAAAATTTCATGACGTTTAATTTTATCGCTGTTCAGCGTTCCACTCCTGGCACCTTTTCCCCGGATCTTGAGGTGGGGTTATCCTAGCGCCAGACCAGGAGAACGAACGATGACACCGCTCAAACGCAAGATATGCATATATATGCCGGCAACGGAAGAGGTGTCGGCATGATCGGCGTGACGCTCGGCATTATTCCAGGAAACAGGGCAGCCATCGTCCCCTCCCTAAACGCGCTTTCGCCTTTGCGCGCACGCCTGACCGCCGGCCAGAACGCCACGATCTTCGTGAACGGGGACAGCACCGCCTATGCCGACGGTGGACCATTCCAGCAGTTCGCCTCAATGCTTGGCGATCTTCACAATGCAAAGGTCGTATTGTACCGCTGGGCCGAATGGCAGACAAATGCCGCGACCGGACCAAAAGCTTACGCCGATCCGATCACGCTGCGCACCACCGGTGAGGGTCCAACGCTCACGGTCTATCTCGCGGCGCTGCCTGGCGGTATGGCAGGCTACATGCTTGCAGACCAGCGCGCGGCGGCGCTGAGGATTCCACGCCCCGATCTGTGCATTCTGCATCATGGTCACAATATGCAGAGCTTCGAGATGCCAAGGGGCATATTAAGTTCCGGACGATCTGCACTGCTGGGGCCACTCGGCATGACCGAATGGCAATGGCCCGGCACACCGCAACTCATCACCACCCAGAACCCCTGGCGCGACAGTACGGATTACGACAAGGTCTATCAGGCGATACTTGATGTGGCTCGATCCCACCCGCAGCTGACGCTGGTGGATACACATGCAGCATTTGTGGCAAAGGGTAAGGGCGCGACCCTTTACCGGGATAACATCCATCCGAACGAGGCCGGCTCACAGCTCATTGCCCGCACTCTGTTCGGTTCCTATCTGGCTTCGGCACCAGATAGCGGCTTTCAGACACCGTGCTGGCCGAAGCTCCCTGCTGCAAATCTCATCGCCAACGGAGATTTCACCGAGTGGTCAGGCTCTGCCCCGGCAGGCTGGAACCTGAGCGCGCCCGGCACCGTCGTCAAAAGCACCGACACCACTTTTTCCCCATCCTTTGCTTACAGTCTCGCCTTGCGCGCCAATGGCAGCCAGTCGGCCGCACTGTTTCATTATGTGCGGAATGCAGAGGCTGTAGCGATAATCGGCAAAACCATATCCTTTGCGATTCTCTACAAAAACAGCGCGGAGCAACGTCCGCCTTATATCACGCTGGTTACGAAAAGCGGCGGAGCGACAAGGACCATCAATTGTTCAGCCCTGCAATTTTCGAATGTAAGCACTTCTGTGAACAGCGGCTGGATGTGGGCAACGGCGAACGGAATCTCCATCGACCCCGATATCAGCCCGGATGGTTACTCATTTTATCTGCGGATGATGCCAGCCTTTGGCACCAGCCCACCCAGCTCCAACGAACCACTTTACATTCAGAGAGTAATCGCCGTCGAAGGTGCCATGCCCAAAGGCAATCTGAGCGGCTGAAAGACAGAGAAAATTCCGTCTTGCACGACGATGTCGTCAAGACCACTATCCGTTGCCATCATCGCCCTGCCTCGCAATGATGGTGCCCTAACAACAGGGCCGTCTCAGGTCCGCCAGTGAAAGATACAGGCCGCGAATGACCAGACGTGCAAATATGGTGTCATCGCATCCATCGCCATTACCGGCTTTTATCCTGGCGATGCCCCTTTATCCTTCAAGGACAGTAAGGGTTCCCGGTCACTTCCTGTCGATCTTTGTATTCTTCATCGGCTTCTTCATTCAATGCAATGTCCTGACCAGCAATCTCGGCCTGCGCTTTCTCAACATTACCGATATGCTGGTGCTGATGACCTTGCCCGTCATTGCCCTCCTCTACATTCGTTGCCTGACGCCTTCCATCTTTCTGTTTTACCTTGTCCCGCTCACTTTGCTTTTCGTGCTCTCAGCTGGCTTTGCCGATGATCGCGGCGAAGGGGAATTTTACACGACGGCGATGACCTATTTTTACGCCGTCTATTTTCTGTTTTTCGCCTATCTTCTGTTCAAGGAGAACCTTCTCGAACTCTTCTGCTGGGGCATGTTTGCGGGCTTCGTTGCAGTGACGATCCTGCTATTTCTGGACATCTTCATACATGACCAGCTGGCCTCCATCGGCCTGTCGTTCAAATTCGATGAAGCCGCCGTCCTGGAAGCCGCTGCAAAAGGTGAAATGGATCCGCTGCTCTTGCGTGTCGAGAAGGCTGGCGGAATTTGGCCGGTTGGCAACACAGCCGGCCCGGCCTTTGCCCTTGCCGGCGCGGCAGCCGCATATCTTGCGGAGCGCTACCGGCGTCCGGTTCTGTTCGCCGTGTTTCTGCTTGTCTATCTGGCAAGTTTCACGCTCACGCTCAACCGGTCGGGCGTGTTTGCCGTTCTCGCCATCGGGCTCTATTTCTATATCAGAAATTTCTCGATCAGGATGTTGCTCAGCACATATTTCGGTTTCGCTCTTTCCGCCCTTGTCCTCGCCTCGGTATTGCCATTGGGCGTATTCGATTTCGCAGAACAGGCATTTTCAAAACGTTTTTTGGAAGACAGCAACAGCAGCAACAATGTGCAGGAAAGGCTGGGGACGCTCATCGGCGGCTTTCAGGTGATGCTCAATCATCCTTTAGGCGTCGGTTTCACCGCACGGAGCCAGGAATTATCGGGAATATCGCATAGCGGCACACCGCATAACGGCTTTCTGGCCACCGCCTATGCATCTGGCATCGGCTTTTGTTTTCTTGGCGCGTTTGCGCTTGTTTATGCGATTTTCAGGAAACGGAAAATCGGCTTTTTTGCCTATTCGGCAATCGGAGTCATTATCGGCTATCAATTTGAAGAACTGAATTTCAATCCTGTCTTCATGGCCCATGTCGGCCTTGCTCTCGCATATGCTTTCATCGATCTGGACTTCAGGCTTTTTCTGAAAAATACGATGCTGCGCATCACAGGAATAGCCAATGAAGAAACCCGGGTGACAACACAGTCCACCTGAGGCCGCCGCGCGAAGCTTCACGCAACCGCGACGATCTCAATTTCCTTCCCACCCAAACTGACCAGATCACCGGCCGTCTTCCCCATCAAAACCCGCGCGACAGGGGAAACATAAGACATTGATCCCGCAGCAGGATCGGCCTCGTCTTCACCGACAATCCGGAATTGTTGCGTCCGTCCGTCATCGCGGCTGAAGGTTACCAGGCTGCCAAAGGCGACAATGCCATCCGCAGGCGGGTGCGGCATGAGTTGAGCGGTGCGGACACGCTCGGCGAAATACCTGATGTCGCGCAGGGGGCTGGCGGAAAGCCGCCGTCTTTCATTGATGTCATCAATAGCGTTGGCCACTTCGCAGGCTTCGCGCGCCGCATGCAGCTGCAGTTCCAGAGCTTTCAGTCCGGCTTCGGTCACCAGATTGGGATGCGGCGAAATCACCCGATCGGGCAGAACCGTTTCGGCTGCTGTTTCGGCACTGTCTTCCTTGGTAAAGGCTACGCTCAATTCTTGGCACTCCAATATCGTTGAGATGCCGCATGGGCCTCTCTCTCCAGTCCAGTTTTGCCATTGCTCCCCGTGACGGAGCAAGAGCGCAACATTCAGAAACCCGCATAGAGGGAACATACCCCTCATTTCTGGCTCTAACAGGAGGCTTTTTGCCCTGCTAGGTTGTCTTGCAGGAGGAGTGAGGACACCAACGCTAACGAACAGGAGACGGCAATGGCCCGGACAGTAGTGAATGCGCTTGGGGATACGCTCTATTATAGCGACAGTTCCACCGGATTTTTCTCAGCCACGGGTTCCGGCCCACTGCTCAACGGCACCAGTGGTAATGATTCCATGTGGGGTGACAGTTCCGTCAATGTGACGATGGCGGGCGGCACGGGCGATGATATCTATTATCTCTATTCCAGCATCAACCGCGCCGTAGAAAATGCCGGGGAAGGCATCGACACGATCGATACCTGGATGAGCTACACCCTGCCCGACAATTTTGAGAATCTCAGGGTGACGGGTGATGGCCGTTACGCTTTCGGGAACTCGCTCGATAACATCATCACCGGTGGATCAGGCAGCCAGACGATCGATGGCGGCGCCGGCAATGATGTGCTGATCGGCGGCGGCGGTGCCGACACCTTCGTCTTCACCAGTGGCAACGGCACCGATCTCATCATGGATTTCAGCGCCAATGATACGATCCGGCTCAACGGTTACGGCATCACATCCTTCGATCAACTCGTCAGTAATGCCACGCAACAGGGCAGCGATCTGTGGCTGAATTTTTCGAACGGCGAAGCCGTGGTTCTTGCCGGTACGACCATCGACGACCTTCAGGCCGACCAGTTCGAGCTCAGTCTCGACCGCTCATCCCTGACCCAGACCTTTGCCGATGAATTCGATGCGCTTTCACTGCGCAGCGGCGATCAGGGAACCTGGGATGCCAAATATTGGTGGGCTCCGGAAAAGGGAAGTTCGCTGACGACGAATGGCGAGGCTCAATGGTATATCAACCCTGCTTATGCCGGCACGTCGGAGGTCAACCCGTTCAGCATCGAAAACGGCGTACTGACCATCACCGCTACGGAAACGGCACAATCGGTCGCCGATGAGGTCGAGGGTTACGATTATACCTCCGGCATGCTGAACACCTATTCCTCCTTCAGCCAGACCTATGGATATTTCGAAATCCGCGCCGATATGCCGACCGACCGCGGCGCATGGCCGGCCTTCTGGCTTCTGCCGGAGGACGGATCATGGCCGCCGGAACTCGATGTCATCGAAATGCGCGGGCAAAATCCCAACACGCTCATCATGTCCACCCATTCCAACGCCACCGGTGAACAGACATCGGTCATCAACAATGTCAGCGTGCCGAGTACGGAGGGGTTTCACACCTATGGTGTGTTGTGGGATGCCGAACATATTACCTGGTATTTCGACGATGTCGCGGTGGCGCAGACGGATACGCCTGACGATATGCACGACCCCATGTATATGGTCGTCAATCTCGCCGTCGGCGGCATGGCGGGAACGCCCTCCGCCGATGATTTCAGCGATGGCTCGCAGATGATGATCGACTACATCAGGGCCTATTCGCTGTCCGACTGGGCCGCTTGATAAAACGCCGGCAGTCGCGTCCAGAACTGCCGGCGTTGCAGACATCAGCCTTTGCAGGCTGTGCCGTGTTCGAACGCCTTACTCAGCCGCAAGCTGTGTCCGGGCAGCATAAAGCGACATGAGGTGCCGCGCCGTTTCCAGGCTTGCCGGCTGCTCGGCGCGGTAACGACGGCCGATTTCCATCATCAGCACCGTCTCCGGCAGGAAGGTCAGTTCCGAAAAGATGCTCTCCCACTCGATATCGCCCCAGCCGAGCGGCATATGCAGATCGCCGATACCCAGCGCGGTATTTTCCTGTGTGAAATAGGCCTCGTAGAAGCCCTGCGGCCGGCCGAAGGAATCGTGCACATGCAGATGGCCGGCAACGGGCGCCATGGCACGAAGCTGCTCGCGGAAATCGAGACCACGATAGGTGGATTCGAGATAGGCATGGCTGAAATCGATCAACGCAACGACATTGTCGTGATCAACAGCCTTCACGGTCGCCGCCACCTCGGCCGGCGTCTGACGATACTGGCCGGGTTCGGTGGAGAAGATATTCTCAAGCGCGATACGCACGCCATAGGGTTTGCAGAATTCCGCAAGTTCGAACAGCGCTTCGCGCTCACGGGCATCGGCATCGGCACGCTCGGCAATCTGGTCGGCACGCAGCGCGCCACTATGCTGGACGAGGATGCCCGCGCCGATACGGTCGCAGAGGACAGCGAGCGCCTTGGCGGCATCGATCTGGTAACGGCAAGTCACAGGGTCCATGAAATTGGACGAAACCAGACCATGCACGGTGTAGCGGAAGTCGAACTCTTTCGCGAGCGCCACGAAACGGTCGGCACGCTCTTCGATGATGCGGCCACCGGCGATCATATCGAGGCTGGTCGCCGCAATTTCCACCGTGTCGCAGCCAATCTCGGCCAGTGCGCGCAGATCGCTTTCAAGCGTGGCCAGTTCGCCGTTGTCGGAGCCGGCGTTAAAGCCGGTACCAATCAGATTTGTCATGTCGTCATCTCCAGGGAGTAGATAAGGTTATGTTAGTTCAGGCAGCCGCGCGGCACGCCGCGCCGTATCGAACAAATCCGGGCGATCGATATTGACGTAGTCTACTCCGGCTAATGCGATCTCATTATGAAGGTTAACGTCGTCTCCGCCGTAATAAACCATGACTTCGAGACCGGCCTTGCGGCGTGCCGCGACAAGTCCGGGTTTGCGCATCTGCGCCGGCGTGTTCTCGATGATCGGGGCATGCTGCACCGCCGCCGCCAGCGAAGGCGACTTGGCGATATCAAGCGCCATCATCTTGCGAAACTCAGGCGCGGCGGCGGCCAGGCCCCGGCGCATATCTTCGGGAAAGGAGAAGAAGAACCTGTCGCGCAGGATGCCGCGATCTCGCACCAGCGTGACGATCATACAGCCGCAGGTCTTGCTGTCGGAAGTCGTCGCGACGAACCCCGTGGCCTTTGGCGCGGCGGCGATGATTCTGCACGGCATCGGTGAACTTGGCTGATAGCTTCACCGCGGTTGGCGGCTCAGCCGAGATTGTACACCATGAAATAAATCAGCCAGCAATGTGCAATCGCCAAAACCGCCCAGGCCCATTTTGCGGCCCTGATATCGGAATCGACGACGGTGTTGCTGATTTCGGCCACGCCATGGGCCTCTTCGCCCCGTCCGCCCCGCGCTGGAGATGACGTCTTGATGTCCGGCTCGCTGACGACATAAAGCCTGTCGTTGCGCATTGATACAGACGGCTCATCGTCGACGCTCTCCCCATTGGAAAGCGCGCCGTCGCCGGAAGCGTAATTCACCGCCAGAAGTTGCGATGACACCCGCCTGTTACGCATGTTACTTCGATTGGGCATCACAATTTTCCACATAATAAAAATAAAAATATTCACCTGTAATACCGGACAAAGCCGTGGCTCTGCCTGATGTGTCAGCGATATGCGCAGTTCACGCGCATCGACCGACCAGGTATTCCCCCATGCCTTTGCCTCCCCCTGAACGCAAAAGCGCCCCGGTAATCACCGTGCCGGGCCTGCCGGCAAATCACGCCTGACCGCGTAAGGCTTGGCCTCCCGCTGGATCAGGAAGACGGATTTTTCGACCGGCAGCGGCTCGGCCGTCCGATACCGCTGAAACCGCCTTGAATATTCGAACCGGATCAGCCTGCCTTCGAACTTTCCCGCCAGCACGCGATAGCCGTTGACGAATTCGTTGAGGATTTCCAGCTCTTCTCCCCACAGCCAGCCACCGTAAGAGGTACCCTCGTTCGAACGCAGCACGATCTCGAAAAAATGCCCGCCTGCCACCACCGGCATGCGAAAGAGGATATCGAGATTGTCTTCGTCCTCGTCCTCGCATTTTTCCGCCGACAGCCGGGCATGGGCAACTTTCGCATGAACGAGCGCGGAGACCGGATAGAACGGACGGCCCTTGAACCACATGAATTCGCTGACCGCATAACCGACATCGTCGGCACGCTGGTAAGGTTCAATACGCGGCTCGAACGCCATGTAGCTTCCGTTGAACGCTATCAATTTCGAAATTTCCCGATGCCTGCCCGCTGCATGTCCGCTGTTTTCCGCCCGTCTTTCATGCTTCTGTTTGCGACAATAGGCAGGCCGCGTCACACCAGCGTCAAATGGAACGCTATGATGACTTTCAATTTCCCGGACACGTTGTTAGATGATGATTCATGAGGGGACGAAAGTGGCTGGGAACGCTGAACTGATACCGATCAGGCTTTTTGGCACCCCGCGCTGTGACGCGGTGAGGGAAGCGTTTTTCCCGTCCAAGGGTTTTGCCCTGATAGCCGCCCTCATTCTTGCGCCCAACCAGTCGCTTTCCCGCCAGTCCGCCGCATCGCTCCTGTGGGAAAATGTCGAGCAGAAACGCGCACTCGGCAATTTACGACAGCTCATTCTGCGCCTTCAGAAGCTGCCCAATGAAGACGAGGCCATCCTTCTGACCGAAGGGAACGACCTGAAGGCCGGAAAGCTGGCACAGCGGACCGACCTTGCGATCTTCCTTGCCGGCGCGAGAACCGAAGACCCGATGCGGCGGTTGCAGGCCCTGCTTGAATTCGGCGGCGATCTGCTGGATGGGCTGGATGCCGGGCAGGATCATCTCTACCTCTGGCTGTTGTCGGAACGCCGCCGTCTCAAGGACCTGTTCTTTTCGAGCTACACGCAGCTGCTGGAGGAGCTGACCCGCTTTGGCCGCGCCAGCTCCAACGATATCGCGAGACTTGCCGAATGCGCGCGCAAGATCGAACCGGAGCGCGAGGAAACCTACCGCGCCGCCATGGCCGCCTATGCACGGGTCGGAAATATCAGCGCCTGCGAGGGCATGTTCGGGCTGTTGCTGGAGCAGCTGCGTCAGGAGGCACGCTCGCCGGAAGCCGAGACCGTGGCGCTGAGACGCCGGATACAGAGCCTCGCCTCAACGATAACCACCCCCGCCGAGCCGGACGAAGCCAGCCGACGAAAAGCCACCGCGAAACCACGCGTCGCCTTCGGCCTGCCCGCCCGGGTGGACGGGCTGCCGGCATCGCCGGTCATGCATGCCTTTATCGAGGATGTGGCCAACAGCCTGGTGCGCTACCGGACCTTCACCGTCCTTTCGCCGCACAGCACCTTTGCGCTCTCACGGGACCGGGCCGATGATGGTTATGCCATGTTGCGGGCGGATTACCGGATCATGTCGTCGGTTTTCGACGATACCGGCATGTCAGTGGCGCTGATCGAGGAAGCGACCGGCGAAATCGTTTGGTCGCTGGAAGTAGTCCTCTCCGAGCGGCACATCCACACCGCCTTTCGTCTGCTCTCCAAACAGGTGGCTGCGGCGCTTGCCCGGGAGATCGAGCGGCTGCAGGTGGAACCCGACCGGAACCACAGCGGCGAGGCCTACCGGCAATTGCTGGAGGGCCAGCAGCTCCTGCGCGGCAAATGCGACCTGCCGCTTCTGCGCCGAGCCCGTTCGATGTTCCGAAGAGCCGTCGATCTCGATCACAGCATGGCCGTCGCCCGCGCCCGGGTGGCGCAGAGCCTGCAGCTGGAATGGCTGATGCTGGGCGGCAACGACCCTCACTTGCTGCACCGCGCCAAGGCGGAGGCTGACGCTTCCGTTGAGATCGACCCCGCCCTCGGCGTCGGCCACTGGATGTGCGCCGTGGTGGCGCTCTACCAGCGGGATTTCGACATATCCGCCGAAAAATTCTTCGAGGCGGAGGCGCTTGCGCCCAACTCCGCCGATCTTCTGCTCCAGCATGCGGATGCACTTGCCCACTTTGGCGATGCCGAGACCGCCTGGGAGAAGTTCCAGCAGGCGATCGATCTCAACCCGCTCGCACCCGATATCTACTGGTGGGCAGGCGCCAGCATCGCCTTCAAGCGCGAGGATTACGGCGCGGCGGTGGAATTATGCGCGCGAATGAAAAATGACGAGCCGGCCCTGCGGGTGCTGACCGCAAGCCACGCGTTGCATGGCGATTTGGCCGCTGCCCGGGAAACCGGCGGCAGGCTTCAGGAAAACTATCCGGGTATGTCGGCGAGGGAGATCAGCAGCCTTTCTCCAGACCGTGACCCGATAGCGAATGAAAAATTCTATCACGCACTTCGATTAGCTGGGATCAAATAGGAGATTTTATGTCCTCGCATTTCTTCATTGTTGGAAAAAAGGGCTTCGGCGTTCTTTTCATTCGCACGACGCCGCTCAGGGTTGCGTCGGTATCTCATGAGACGATTGCGGCTTATGAAGCCAGCCACTCCGGCGTGGACGGCTATGCACGCGTCGCAGCAGCGGCAAAGGCCATGCTCGTCCGCCAGGACGGCCAGCCCGAGGCTGAGCTGGACCAGGTCCAGATCCAGGGCATCGAAGCCCTCGTCGCCGGTGGCGCCGTGGTTTCCGAAGCCGATTTCGCCTTTATCGGTGAAGTCACCGACGCCGGCTGGGATTTCAACCGCATGGTGCAGGCGCCGATCGGCGCGGCGCTGAAGGCTGTCGGTCCGGCGGGTTCGGTCACCGGCGAGCTGTTCGACGCCATTCTTGCCGACGACGCCAACTCTGCACCCTGATCGCGGTTCCGCAGCCTTGACCGGTGCCGGTGCTCCCATATCAGCGACAGCGGCTTCAAGGCATGCGGACGCATCGTTCTTCGATCCCGAACTGCTCCAGCAGTTCGGGATTACCCGTGTCGGTGACGTGACCGATCTCGATATTATCGGCATACCCGTCTGGTTTGCGGTGCGCCCCAATTCGCGCGGGCTCTCGGTTTCGCAAGGCAAGGGACTTGTTGCGGAACAGGCGCGGCTCTCGGCGATCATGGAAGCGGTCGAAGGTGCCGTCGCTGAAGATACCCGCAAACATGTCTCCGCCTTCGGCTCTCTCGAGCAGATGCGGGTGAAGGGCGTTCCTCTCATTCCTGTCGAAACCGTCGGCCGCGTTGATCCGGACAGGCTGGATCCGCGGCGCGAACGCGGCTGGGTGAAGGGAATATCCGTTCGCCAGCAGCAGGAGGTATTTGCTCCCTACGAACTCATCGGCATGGATTTTCGCGCGGATTTCCCTTGGGATCGGCAGGCTTTCCTCATGAGTTCGCAGGGTCTCGCGGCGGGGTTTCACCATGACCATGCGGTTCTCCACGCCTTGCTCGAGCTCGTCGAAAACGATGCCTGCTTTCTCGTCGATACTTTCGAAACCCGCACGATCGCGCCGGAGCCGGTCACGTTTCCGGCCGGCGTCGATACGGCGTTCGACAGCCTTGTTGACCGCCTTTCAGAGATTGACCTGACACCATCCTTCTTCGACATGACGAATACACTCGGCGTGCCGGTGGTGATGGCAAGCCTTCCCCGCTCCGTTAACGCGCTGGACGGCCCCGCAACCCGCAATGCGGCGGGCGCCGCCTGCCGTCCAGCAACCTATGACGCCGCCGTTGCGGCGCTGCTCGAAGCGATCCAGTCGCGACTGACGGATATCAGCGGCGCACGGGATGATCTCTCCCCGCTGCGTTACCAGCGGGACATGTTGAGTACGCCTGCATCAGCGCGGCAACCGGTGGAACGGACGCCGGTGCAGCTTGATCTTGTAACGGATGGCAGATCTTCGCCGCCCTGGCGCCAGCTTGCCGAGCGCCTTTTTACAGCTGGGATTGAGGACATTTATGTCTTCGCACTGGAATCGGGTGTCCCGGGCCTCAATGTCGTGCGGGTTCTGGCAAGCGGCCTTACCCCGACCAGCGGAGGCCTGCAGAACATATCGCCGCGGACGCTCGATCATTTCCTGAGCGCCGGAGGTCTTCGATGAAAACCGTGGTTTTTGCCGGCCCCTCCATCCATGGCGTCACTGGCGAAAAAATGTCAGGTCTCGATCTTCGCGGACCGGCCGCCTGCGGTGATATTTTCGATGCCGCGCAGCAGGGCGTCCGGACAATCGGTCTCATCGATGGCCTTTATGGGGACTGCGCCGCCGTCTGGCACAAGGAAATCCTGCATGCCCTGTCATCCGGCGTGACCATTCTCGGGGCCGCCAGCATGGGAGCGCTCAGGGCAACGGAATGCGCCGCCTTCGGCATGATCGGCATCGGGGAGATCTTCGCAGCCTATCGTGACGGACGACGGGTTTCGGACGCCGATGTCGCGGTCAGCCACGCGCCGGGTGAACTTGGCTATCGCCCGCTGACAATCGCGCTGGTCGACGCCGAGGCAACACTGGAAGCGTGCCGCGATAAAATCACACCGGAAGACCACGATACGCTGCTGCGCGTTGCCAGACACCTGCATTTTACCCGCAGAACATGGCGTACCATTGCCGCCGAAGCTGGGCTTGGTTCGGAAGTGGCAAATCTTCTGGCCAAGGAGGCCGTTTCCGTAAAAAGAAACGACGCGATCGAGCTTCTGGAGGTGCTCAATGCCGGGGATCTGCCGTCCCCGCCAGCACCATCATGGAAATTCCAGAACACGGTGTTTTTTCAGCAATTGGCGGCGCGGCGGATGACGGGAGAAAAGACGTCGTGACAATTTCCGCGTCGCCATCTTTCATAGCCGATTGTGGTGGACTGATTGATACGATCGCATTCGCGCTTCCGGCATCGTTTTTTACCGATGATCACGACAGGCATCGGGTCTCGCCACTCCTCGCCATCGGAAACCTGCTTTCGGCTCTGCCCCACGAAATGATGGCGACCATAGTCATTGACCGGGACTGCCTTCCATCGGCGCACGACTGGCTCGAAAAGCTGCCCCTCCGCTGCGCCGCCGAGTTGCTGCCGCTCGATGAAAACAGCAGCATTTCGCATCCGTGGATACAGGATATGGTCCATGTTCGGACCGATGGCAAAGGCACTGCGACCGAACTGGTTTCGGCACCGGGAAACGCCAGCGCCAGCGCGCTTGCCAAGCGTTTCGGGCTCGTCACCGCCGTTTCGGACGTGCTCTTGGATGGTGGCAACCAGCTGGTTGGCCCGGACTTTCGGCTGGTGGGCCATTCGAGCCTTAAGGACGGCAGCGGAACAGGAATCGACACCAACGCCGTAGAATGTTCGCAGCAGTGGCAGAAGGTTGAGGCTCTGGACGACAGAAAAGTCTACAGTTTTGGATACCGGCCGGAAGACCTTGCTGTTACGGAGGCCACGCTCGATCTTTCTCCGGCAAGACAAGCCCCCATAGCGGTGGCCTCCCGGAAAATGCACCAATGCGGTTTCCACGTTGACCAGTTCGTTTCGGTGACCGGTCTGACGCAGGATAACCGCCCACTGCTCCTGGTCGCCGATCCGGTGGCGCATGCGGGATGCAGTATCCGTGCGGCCACGGATCTGAAACGAAAACTCGACGCCTCGGTGCTTTCGCTGCTCCGGCAGGGCTTCGCGGTAAGGCGAAATCCCATTCCCGTTGCACCCACCATCGACAGCAACAAATGTATTCCGCGACTTTACAACAATGTCATTCTTGAAAATGTTGCGCGATCAGGCCAAAAACAGCCATTCGTCTGGCTGCCGCATTTTGGCGATGGGGAGGCGCTTGAGGAGTTTGACGAAGACAACAGGCAAATATGGGAGGGGCTCGGTTTCCATCCCATCGGCGTCGCCGGGTGGAGCCATCTTGCAAGCCGCAACGGGGCGTTGCGTTGCGCTACAAAGGTTATAAGCCGGGCTTCGTGACGTGTTCCGTAACCGTAAAACCGCGTTATTTTGTCAAGAAGAGTTCATATTACCCGTGGAAATTGTGTTGAATGTATACCTTCAACAATATTAATTGATAATTATCCGATTTAAGACCCTCAACATGGAGGAATTTATTATGCAGCCCAAACTCCCCAGCCCGATCGACGTGCATGTCGGCACACAGATCAGAATGCGGCGCAAGTCGCTCGGCATGAGCCAGAGCGCTCTGGCCGGCCGGCTCGGCATCACCTTTCAGCAGGTCCAGAAGTACGAAAAAGGCGCAAATCGCGTTGGTGCATCGCGTTTACAGGCCATCGCATCCGTTCTTGGCGTTGATGTCAGCTCGCTTTTCGCCAATGCCACGCCCGATGTCGGAAACGATAATCCGGCCATCGGCTCGATAAATGCCATGCAGTCCTTCGTCGCTTCGAATGAAGGATTTTCGCTCAATCAGGCCTTTTCGCGAATCAAGAGCGCCAGCATCCGCCGGAGCATTGTCGCCCTCGTGACATCGCTCGCAGCGACCGAAACGGCGGAAAATACGACGGCGCCGGAGAAGAAAAACGACGAGTAACGCAGGTGTGACGCTCGCGTGACGCTCGATATGGTCGAAAATGTATAACGCGGGATCAACGCGTTTTCATACTGTCGATTGTCGAGAGGGAAGCATGGCGGCGTCTACCACAGCAATACTTGAACAGGATAATGCAGACGAGATTCTGGCGCTTGGAAGGATGGTTTCATACCTTTGCCAGCGCTCGAAATCCATGGAACTGGGCATGTCGACCTATTTCCTGGAAATGGCATTGTTGTCGCTGGCCCAGGATATCAATCAGCACGGCCTGCCGCCTGTAGCCGCGGAGTTGAACTCCAGCGGTTTCGCATCGGCCGATCTGCATTGAGCAATTTCCGATCCGCAGCCGCATAGATGCGTAAGACGGAACGTTCCCGCACCCTCCTCCAGCCGGGAACGGCCTAAGCGCATCTTGCATCTGCCTGCACTCACATAACCCCTCCCAAGGGATTTCATCGCAAATGATGATCGAGGCCCGGTTTTCGCCGGGCCTCGCCTATTATCAGGACAGCCCGCGCCGAAGTTCGACAGTTCCGGCGACCATGTTGACAAGCGCTGGCCTCACCTCTTCCCATTTGTGGGTTTCAGGCCGCAATCCGGGCTGATCCAGACTTGCCGATCGTCAAGCCGCTGTCGCTCCAGCGGCAGAAGACCCACCATTTCGCCCATGGCCGACACGCGCGGCGAATGGCCTCACGACGCCACAGCGCCCGGCCCCGGCACCGCACCCGGCGGCACCTTGCCCAGAATGATCATGCCCAGAACCTCGTCTTTAGTGACATCCTCGGTCCGGGCATGGCCGACAACTTTGCCGTTCTTCATCACGAAAACCCGATCAGCGAGATCGAAGACATCGTGAATATCGTGGCTGATGAGGAAGATACCGATGCCCTGCCGTTTCAGTTCCTTGACGAGATCGCCCACCTGCGCCGTTTCCTGCGGCCCGAGTGCGGCCGTTGGTTCGTCCATGATGAGAATACGGGCATCGAACAGAATGGCGCGGGCAATGGCAACGGACTGCCGCTGGCCGCCTGACAGCGCCTTCACCGGCTCCTTGAACCGCCGGAAATTGGGGTTGAGACGCCCCATCACCTCGCGGGCCGAGGCTTCCATGGCGACATCATCAAGCGTGCCCCATTTCGTCTTCAGCTCGCGGCCGAGATAAAGATTGGCCGCCGCATCGACATTATCGGCCACGGCAAGCGTCTGGTAGATGGTCTCGATGCCGTATTTCTTGGCGTCGCGGGGATTACGGATATCCGCATCCTCGCCATTGATGAGGATATCGCCGCCATCACGCCGATATGCACCCGACAGGATTTTGATAAGCGTCGATTTGCCCGCGCCATTATGGCCGAGAAGGGCGACCACCTCACCGGGGAAAAGATCGACAGAGGCGTTTTCCACCGCATGGATGCCGCCGAAGGAAATGGAAATATTGCGCATTTCCACGAGGGGCGTGACTTGGTCCGTCATAGGAGTTCTCCTCGATTCTTACTTGGCGCGGGCGCGGTAAATGGTGTCGAGCCAGACGGCGACGACCAGAACCACACCAACGACGATGCGCTGGAAGGGCGTATCGATGCCCACCAGCACCATGCCGGATTGCAGCGATTGCATGACGAGCGCGCCAAGCATCGCGCCCGCTATGGTGCCGACACCGCCGGCAAGCGAGGTGCCGCCGATGACGGCCGCCGCGATGGTATAAAGCTCATCCAGTTCGCCCTGCGCATTGGTGGCGGCGTTGAGGCGGGCGGTCGAAATCGCCGCAGCGATGGCGCACAGAACGCCCATCAGCGTGAAGATTTTTACCGTCACCCAGCGGGTCTTGATGCCGGCGAGTTCGGCTGCTTCCGGGTTACCGCCAATGGCGAAGACATAACGTCCAAAGCGCAGCCGCGTGGCGATGAAGGTCATCACCGCACCGACCGCAAGCGCCATCAGCACCGGAACCGCAATGCCATGCGCAATGAACAACCCGCCTTCCGGCCAGGCGATGCCATTGGCGTCGGCATAGTTGCGGGCAATGTTGATCGGCCAGGGGTAGCTGTTCACCACGGCAACGAAACCGACGACGATGAGGCAGCCGAGCGCCACCAGAAAATATTCCGCCCAGACCGGCCGCAGCGGAAAACCGAAACGGCGGCGCTGATGGCGGGAATTGAGAATGGCCGCGACGATGGCAACGCAGGCAACGACAGCGGCGATCCAGCTCCATGTCGCACCAATCGAGCCATTGGTGCCGCCGCCCATCAGACGGAAGGTGGAATCCATCGGCGCAACGGTACGGCCACTGGTGATGAACCAGGTGCCACCGCGCCAGACAAGCAACCCGCCGAGCGTGACGATGAAGGATGGCACGTTCAGGAAAGCAATGATCGAGCCCTGCAACATGCCGATGGCGCCGCCGACGAGAATGCCGGTAAGAAGCGTGACGATCCATGTCGCCCAATGTTCGAAACCGAGTATCTGCGGCAGGATCTCCGCCTGCATGACACCCATGATCATGCCGGAAAAACCGAGGATCGACCCGACCGACAGATCGATATTGCGGGTGACGATGACAAGCACCATGCCGGTTGCCATGACAGCCACGGACGCGGTCTGCACTGAAAGGTTCCAGAGGTTTCGCGGTGTCAGGAATAGCCCGCCGGACAGGATATGAAATCCGATCCAGATCAGAAGAAGCGCGCCGACCATGCCGAGCAGCCTGGTATCCAGCTCCGTGGCACTGATGAAGCGCGTTATCGAGCCTGTCTTTTCCGTCTTTTGCGACGCTGTGGAATTGGATTGGGTCATATCGGCCATGAACTGCCGGTCCTCCTTACATCTGAAAGGCGCCACGCCACCGATGTGGCGCAGCGCCCAAAGCTGGACCCTTGGGTCTTAGTCGCAGGCCTTGACGGTTCCGGCCTTCACACCCTGGCAGGCCGTTTCCTTCTTGATCCAGCCGGCATCGATGACGACGTTCAGATTGTCCTTGGTAATCGCGATCGGCTTGAGGAAGACCGACTGCATCGCTACCTTTTTCGGACCACCATCAAAACTGGTGACGCCCTTGATTTCCGTCATCTTTTTGCCGCCGGCCAGTTCCAGTGCGATGCCGGCTGCTTCCTTGCCGAGTTCGCGGCTGTCTTTCCAGACCGATACCGTCTGCGTGCCGAGTGCTACGCGGTTGAGCGCAGCGAAGTCGGCATCCTGACCGGAAACGGGAACCGAACCGGCCATGCCCTGCGCAGCGAGAGCGGCAATGGCGCCACCGGCCGTGCCGTCATTCGAGGCGACGACCGCATCGACCTTGTTGTTGTTCTTGGTCAGGAACTGTTCCATGTTCTTCTGGGCATTTTCCGGCTTCCAGCCATCGGTATAGGCTTCGCCGACATTCTTGATCTTGCCGCCATCGATGGCTGCTTTAAGCACTTCCTGCTGGCCGGCAAAAAGGAAGTCCGCATTCGGATCGGAAGACGAACCCTTGATGAAGACGTAGTTACCTTCCGGCTTCACCTTGAACACCTCAGCAGCCTGAAGGCGGCCGACTTCCTTGTTGTCGAAGGTGATGTAGAAGGCGTTCTGATTTTCGATCAGGCGGTCATAACCAACGACCGGAATACCTTCGGCAACGGCCTTCTCCACCGCCGGGCCAATCGCGTCGCTATCCTGCGCCAGAATGATCAGCGCATTGGCGCCCTGCGAAATCAGCGATTCCACATCGGTCAGCTGCTTTGCGGCGGAAGACTGCGCATCGGCGGATATGTATTTCGCGCCGGCCTTGTCGAGTGCTGCCTTGATGGCCGCCTCATCCGTCTTCCAGCGTTCTTCCTGGAAATTCGACCAGGAAACGCCAACAACGAGATCAGCCGCGATGGCGGCAGTATGCAGGGAAACGAGTACGGCAGTACCCGCCAAAAGCTTGGCAAACGAATTCATGATGTCCTCCCGGTAAGGGCGAAGCCTGCACCTCCATGCAGGGATAACGCCCGGAAAAAAGCTGACGGTCTCTGTGATTTCACAATTTTCTCGACAGTCGAGAAAATTAATGTCAGAGATTCCCAATGCTGTCAACAACGGCTGCGGGCAGCAACCGGGTGCCTTGATCTTCTCCGTGGCATGCGCCATCAGACAGGATGAGCACGACAGGAAAAAGCCGTTCAGGGAGCAGGCCCCAGCCCATGTCCGCCATTGCAAGTACGGAACTGGTGCGCCAGAAAAACAGCCTGTCGGTTATGGCGGCCCTGCGCCTGCACGGCAGCCTTTCCCACACGGACATGTCCTCCTTCACCGGGCTCGCCTCGGCCACCGTCTCCGCCATCACCATGGAGCTTGAGCGCGCCGGCCTCATTCTACGCAAGGAACAGCTCGCCGCCACCGGTCGCGGGCGGCCGCGCATTCTCTTTGCGCCGCGCGGCGCATTCTGCCACGCCGCCATCGTCATCATCTCCTCCGACAGCGTGCAATATTCGCTGGTCGATTATGCCGGCAAGCTGGTGGATCGTTTCACCGAACAGAGGTTAACTGCCGAAAAAGGCACATTCGGCGCGGCAATACTCGCCGGCCTCGCACGGCTTGCAGACCGCTCGCGCATCGACCGCCACGATATTCTTCAGGTATCGATCAGCAGCAAGGGGCTGGTGGATGCGGCAGCGGCAACGCTCGTCTGGTCGCCGGTGCTCGGCAATGAAAGGATCGATTTCCGGCAATTGCTTTCCGCTGACGGCCGCAATCGCGTCACACTGAACAACGAAACCCTGCTTGCCGCAAAGGCCATCCGGATGCGCGAGCAGACGAAAGACGACCCGGCGCCGGAAGCACTCGTCACCCTGTCGCTGGGCCACAGCATCGGTCTTGGCATCGCCCGCTCCGCAGGCGATACAATCGAGGTCAGCGCCCCCAACTTCGGCCATATGCTGCATCTGGCCGATGGCGCCCTGTGCCGCTGCGGCACCAAAGGCTGCATCGAAGCCTATTCCGGGTTCTACGCCATCCTGCGCTCGGCTTTCGAAGCCCCGCCGCAGGCCGAACCGGCCAAATTCGTGCCGATTGCCGAAGTAGACAAGATCGCCGCTTCAGCCCGCGCCGGTGCCCGCATGGCACGTTTTGCCTTCCGCACCGCCGGTCTGGCACTCGGTAACGGTCTTTCACGCCTGTTCAGCCTGCATGGCCATATGCCGGTTTTCGTGACCGGCCCGGGCACCCGTTATTTCGATCTTCTGGAAAGCGGCCTGCATGATGGTCTTGCGCAATCCCAGGCGGTGCGTTTCGGCGGCATGCCCAAAATCAGCATCGCGCCAGACGAACCGGAGCTGGTATTCGAAGGACATATGGAACACGCGCTTTCCGCTGCCGACGACTATATATTGAGCGCCGATGGTCATGAGAAATTGGCGCGAAATGCGTGAAGCTGATTGGGAATTGCCAGAGGCTCAGGCCCGCTCCGCCACGGCTGCAGTTTCTTCCCCGGCGCCCGTCAAAAGCCGGACGAACTCATCCAGACCGGCCGCCTGATCCTTGCTGAGCAACAGGCCCTGCTTAGTACGCCGCCAGAGAATATCTTCTGCCGCGCAGGCCCATTCATGCTGCACCAGAAAGCGAACCTCGCATTCGTAAAGCGTGCCACCGAAATGGCAGCCGAGGCCGGATATATCGGTGGCCGGGCCGAGCAGATCTACCGCTTTGGTGCCGTAATTCCTGACGAGGCGTTCCGCATGGCGGCGCTCAAGAAAGGGATAAAGGTCAATCAGTCCCCTCACTTGATTTTCATATCTCTCCGCGCCGAAATCGCCACCCGGCAGGTGGGAGCCCGCCGTCCATGGCTTGCCCTTCTCGCCGATGACCGCGCCGATCTTTTCCAGCGCATGTTCGGCGAGCCGCCGATAGGTGGTCAGCTTGCCGCCGAAAATGTTGAGGAGCGGGGCTTCGCCGTCCCCCTCTTCCAACTTCAGCACGTAATCGCGGGTGGCCTCCTGTGCTTTCGAAGCACCGTCATCAAAAAGCGGCCGCACGCCGGAATAGGTCCAGACAATGTCTTCCGGCTTTACCGCGTCGCTGAAATAGTCGCTTGCGGCATTGCAGAGGTAGGAAATCTCTTCCTCCGAGATGCGCACCTTCGCCGGATCACCCTGATAATCGCGGTCCGTTGTGCCGATCAGCGTGAAATCCCGCTCATAGGGAATGGCGAAGATGATGCGGTTATCAGGGTTCTGGAAGAAATAGGCGCGCGGATCGGAAAACTTTCTGCGCACGATGATGTGGCTGCCCTGCACGAGCCGGACATTATGAACATCCTGGCGGCCGAAGACGCCTGAAAGCACCTTGTCCACCCAGGGGCCGGCGGCATTCACCAGCATGCACGCCTTGTGCGTGGCCGCTCGTCCGGTTTTTTCGTCCAGCGTTTCGATGAGCCAGAGGCCGCCTTCACGCCGCGCGGAGACGACCCGTGTGCGGTTCATGATCGTCGCGCCGCGATTTGCCGCATCGCGCGCATTAAGCACCACGAAACGGGCATCATCCACCCAGCCATCGGAATATTCGAAAGCCTTGGCGAAAGCCGGCTTCAGCGGTTTGCCCGCCGGGTCTCGTCTCAGATCGAGCGTGCGGGTCGCCGGCAGAAGTTTGCGGCCGCCGAGATTGTCATAAAGAAACAGGCCGAGCCGGACCATCCAGGCCGGGCGTACGCCGCCCTTCTGGATGGGCAGAACGAAGCGCATCGGCCAGATGACATGCGGCGCCATGGCCCAAAGGATTTCCCGCTCCATCAGGGCTTCGCGCACCAGACGGAATTCGTAATGTTCGAGATAACGCAGGCCGCCATGAATAAGCTTGGTGGCGGCAGAAGAGGTGCCGGAGGCAAAATCGCCCTTTTCCGCAAGCGCCACGGAGTAACCCCTGCCCACCGCATCGCGGGCAATGCCGCAGCCATTGATGCCGCCACCGATGACAAAAAGATCGAAAATATTCTCGCCGGACATAGAGCCTCCACGACAGCGCAGGGGATCGTATCCCCATCGTTGAAAGACAATTGCCATAAAAACGAAAACAAAACGAATGTCAAAAGAAAACAAACGAAACACGTTACGGCAAAGGCAGGCGGCGACTGCCCGCCGTCCACCACATGGCCAGCGTCTTAGGGCGTCTGTGTTTCAGCCATGTGTCGGCTAGAACATTTCCAGTAAAAGCGGAATCACTTTTACCTCTGGACAATGTGTCAAAACAAAAGGTTAGGACAGTTCTCGTGAACCGTTGGTCACGGGAACTGCCCCAACCTGCTCAAGCTCATAGAGCACGCCGCCCATGTCCTTCGGGTGCAGGAAAAGCACGGGATTGCCATGCGCGCCGATCTTCGGCTCGCCATCGCCCAGAATCCGGACGCCTTTTTTGACGAGATCGTCGCGGGCCACGACAATATCAGGCACTTCGAAGCAGAGATGATGGGTGCCGCCGCCCGGGTTCCTGTCGAGAAAAGCGGCAATCGGCGAGCTTTCTCCGAGCGGATGAAGAAGTTCGATCTTGGTGTTGTCAGCCTGAATGAACACCACCGTCACACCATGTTCGGGCAGGGATTGTGGTTCCGATACATCTGCGCCAAGCGCCCTGTAACGGGCAATGGCGGCATCGAGATCGGGCACCGCGATGGCGACGTGGTTCAATCTTCCAAACATGAGTGTTTTCCCTCACGCGTTGCGCCTGACGCCTTCCAGCAGGTCGAGAACCTTGTTGGCGGCGTCCATGACATTGGTGCCGGGTCCGAAGATTGCCGAGACCCCGTGGTCGAGCAGGAACTGATAATCCTGACGCGGAATGACGCCGCCGACGACGACGATGATGTCTTCCGCACCCTTGTGTTTCAGTGCCTCGACCAGCTGTGGCGCCAGAGTCTTGTGGCCGGCTGCGAGCGACGACATGCCAACCACATGCACCTTGTTCTGAACGGCAAGATCGGCCGCCTCATTGGGCGTCTGGAATAGCGGGCCGGCCAGGACATCAAAACCGATATCGCCGAAGGCGGAGGCGATGACCTTCGCGCCACGATCATGCCCGTCCTGCCCGAGCTTCGCGACCATGACGCGCGGTTTGGTGCCGATCCTTGCCGCAACGCCGGAAAGCCGGGCGGCGAGCGTGGCCAACTCCGGCTCGTCCTTATAGGCCTCACCGTAAATATCGCTCACCACCTCCGGCACGGCGGCGTGATCGCCGAAGGCTAGGCGCAGAGCATCGGAAATCTCGCCGACCGTGGCGCGGGCACGGGCGGCGGCGACTGCCGCTTCGAGAATATTGCCCTTGCCGCTGCGGGCAACTTCGGAAAGCGTGGCCAGCGCCTTGGAAACATCTCCACCATCCCGGCGACGTTTGGTGTCCTCAAGCCGGCGGATTTGTGCCGCACGCACGGCGGCGTTGTCGATATCAAGGACATCAATATCCTCTTCGGTCTCCAGCCGGTAGCGGTTGACCCCGACGATGACCTCTTCCCCTTTGTCGACCGCGGCCTGTCGGCGTGTCGCGGCCTCCTCGATCAGCCGTTTCGGCAGACCCTCCGTCACGGCCTTGGTCATGCCGCCAAGCGCCTCGACTTCCTCGATCAGCGCCCAGGCCTTTTGCGCCAGTTCGTCCGTCAGGCTTTCGACATAATAAGAACCGGCCAGCGGATCGACGACCTTGGTGACGCCGGTTTCATGCTGGAGGATAAGCTGGGTATTACGGGCGATACGGGCGGAAAATTCCGTCGGCAGGGCAATGGCTTCATCGAAGGAATTGGTGTGCAGCGACTGCGTACCACCAAGCACGGCGGACATGGCCTCGAAGGCAGTGCGGACAATGTTGTTATAGGGATCCTGCTCCTGCAGGGACACGCCTGACGTCTGGCAATGGGTGCGCAGCATCAGCGACGACGCCTTTTGCGGCTTGAACTCTTCCATGATGCGCGACCACAGGAAACGCGCGGCGCGCAGCTTGGCTGCTTCCATGAAGAAATTCATGCCGATGGCGAAAAAGAACGACAGGCGACCGGCGAAATCATCGACATTCAGCCCTTTCGCAAGCGCGGCCCGCACATATTCCCGCCCATCCGCCAGCGTGAAGGCGAGCTCCTGCACCAGCGTCGCGCCCGCCTCCTGCATGTGATAGCCGGAGATCGAGATGGAGTTGAATTTAGGCATCTCTTTCGCGGTATATTCGATGATATCGGCGATGATGCGCATCGAAGGTTCGGGCGGATATATATAGGTATTGCGGACCATGAACTCCTTGAGGATATCGTTCTGGATGGTGCCGGAAAGTTTTTCGCGGGAAACGCCCTGTTCTTCACCAGCGACGATGAAATTGGCAAGCACCGGAATAACCGCGCCATTCATGGTCATCGATACCGAGACTTTTTCGAGCGGAATGCCGTCGAACAGGATTTTCATATCCTCGACGCTGTCAATCGCCACGCCGGCCTTGCCGACATCGCCTTCCACCCGCGGATGGTCGCTATCGTAACCACGATGGGTGGCAAGATCGAAAGCCACGGAAACGCCCTGCTGGCCGGCAGCAAGCGCCTTGCGGTAAAAGGCATTTGAGGCCTCCGCCGTGGAGAAACCGGCATATTGGCGGATCGTCCATGGCCGCCCGGCATACATGGTGGCGCGCGGGCCGCGGGTGAAGGGCGCAAAGCCCGGCAGGCTTTCGAGATGGGACGTGTTTTGCAGGTCGTCGGCCGTATAAAGCGGCTTGACGTCAATGCCTTCAGGCGTGTGCCAGACGAGTGTTTCCGGTGACCGCTTCAGCTCCTTTTCGGCAAGCTGCAGCCAATCCCGCACCGTTTTTTCACCCGACATGCATCTCTCCCCTTCTGCATTTCATCTTAGCACTGTGGCGGGTGATCGTGACGAAAATCGAACGATCTGCCCGCAGGTCCGACCCCGTAAACCACTCCGGCCCACATGCGTTCCGGAAAAACGGCAGCGGCCATCACTCGAATTCGAGGATCACCTCATCCACAGCAAGGCTGTCGCCCGGCTTTGCCGAAACTTTCGAGACGCGGCCGCGTTTTTCCGCACGCAGGATGTTTTCCATCTTCATGGCCTCAACCGTCGCCAGCGCCTGACCAGCCTCCACCTCGTCGCCCTCGCTTACCGTGATGCCGGTGATGACGCCGGGCATGGGGCACAGCAGCAGTTTCGAGGTATCCGGCGGCAGTTTTTCCGGCATCAGCAACGCCAGTTCCGCCACGCGTGGGCTGCGCACGCGGGCGACAACATCCATGCCCCGCCAGCGAAGGCGGATCGCGGCCCCGGTAAGATCGATCTTGGCAGCGACTACCTCGCCCGCTACCGTGAACAGCCCGAGCCTCTGGCCGGGAAGCCAGCCGGTATCGACCGTCAACGCCGCACCGTCCTCAAAACGGATCGCCGTGCCATCTGCGCCAGTTTCAACGCCAACCCGGTGACGGGAAGCGCCAAACGACACGACCCAATCCTGACCGACAATGCGGCGATGATTGCCGATGGTGCCGGAAATTTCCACCGCGCGGTTCTGCAACCGCTGCTGAATAATGGCCGCAATGGCAGAAAGCTGACGCGCCGAAGCCTCATCAGGCTCGACGCCGGAAAAGCCTTCCGGAAATTCTTCTGCGATAAAGCCCGTCGTCAGGCGCCCGGCGCGAAAACGCTCATGCTGCATGACCGCCGACAGGAACGGAAGGTTGTGGCCGATACCCTCCACCTCGAAACGGTCCAACGCCTCTCCCATGGCGTCGATTGCCGTTTCGCGGTCCTTACCCCAGCTGCACAGCTTGGCGATCATCGGATCGTAGTACATCGATATCTCGCCGCCTTCGAAAACGCCGGTATCGTTGCGGATGACGGTGCCGTTTTCCAGCTCGCCTTCCTGCGGCGGGCGATAACGCGTCAGCCGACCGATGGAGGGCAGGAAGTTGCGATAGGGGTCTTCGGCATAAAGCCGGCTTTCAATCGCCCAGCCGTTCAGCTTCACATCCGCCTGCCCGAAGGACAGCTTTTCCCCGGACGCAACACGGATCATCTGCTCGACCAGATCAATGCCGGTGACGAGTTCCGTCACCGGATGCTCCACCTGCAGGCGGGTGTTCATTTCCAGAAAATAGAAATTGCGGTTGCCATCAACGATGAATTCCACCGTTCCGGCCGAATGGTAGCCGACGGCCCTTGCCAGCGCCACGGCCTCTTCGCCCATGGCTTTTCGTGTCGCGTCATCCAGAAACGGCGACGGCGCTTCCTCGATGACCTTCTGGTTGCGGCGCTGGATCGAGCATTCGCGCTCACCGAGATAAAGAATGTTGCCGTGCCGGTCGCCCAGCACCTGTATCTCGATATGGCGTGGCTGGGTGACGAATTTCTCGATGAAGATGCGGTCGTCGCCAAAAGAGGATTTCGCCTCGTTTTTCGAGGACTGGAAGCCCTCACGCGCCTCGGCGTCGTTAAAGGCGATGCGCATGCCCTTGCCACCACCGCCAGCAGAGGCCTTGATCATCACGGGATAACCGATCTGTGACGCGATCTTGACCGCCTCTTCGGCATCGCCGATCAGCCCCATATGGCCGGGAACGGTGGAAACACCCGCTTCCGCCGCGAGTTTTTTCGAGGTGATCTTGTCACCCATCGCCTTGATGGCGCCAACGGGCGGGCCGATAAAAATGACGCCCGCCTTCTCCAGCGCCTCGGCAAAGGCGGCATTTTCCGACAGGAACCCGTAACCCGGATGCACCGCATCCGCCCCGGTCTTGGCGATTGTCTCAAGGATTTTGTCGATGACGATATAGGACTGCGACGAAGGGGCCGGGCCGATATGAATGGCCTCATCAGCCATCTTTACATGCAGCGCATTGGCATCTGCATCAGAATAGACCGCGACGGTGGCGATGCCCATTTTCTTAGCCGTCTTGATCACCCGGCAGGCGATTTCGCCACGATTGGCGATGAGGATTTTCTTGATCATGCGGTTATTCTCCCCTCGCATCGTCATCATCGTCGCGGAATTTCTTTTCATAGGGCATCAGCAAAATCGCCGAGGCAGCGGCCGCCGCGCCGAACAGGGACGCGATGGGCACGACGACCAGCAGCACCGGCACGACAGGATTTGCGGCCCGGCCGATCCGCGCGCCCAAACCGCCAATATCGAGAAGGAACAGTGCCGCACCGACGCAGATACCGATCAAAACACCAACCGCCGCATTGAGCGCCATGAAGCGCAGCATCTGCCGATGATCTTGCTGCGCGGCCTCCGGTGTCAGCCTGGGTTTCAGGTTACGATTGCCGGATGTCTTACCGGAGCCAGGGTGACGCCGCTGCCGCAGCCAGCGATGCAGCCAATCCATATCGATCTGAAATATACCGACACCCATTTCGCCTCCCTCCTCCATTATCAAACTTCACCCCGTCACCTGTCGCTTTCCGCTGAGGAATCCGCAGACACGGTCAGATAGGAAAAGGGCACGGCATCCGTCAGCCAAACGCCGTTATCGGCCAGGTAGAAACGGCAACCATCCGCAAACATCTTGGTGGCATCGACAATCAGGACCACAGGCTTTCCATGCCGTTGTCCGACGGCAAGCGCCGTCGTCCGGTCAGCGGAAAGATGAACCTGTTGCCTTTCCCCCGGGCGCAATCCTTGCTGCAGGATGGAATCGAGAAAACGCGTCGCCGTACCGTGAAACAATTGCGGTGGCGGCTCGGCCGGCGGCTGGCCAAGATCGACCTTCACGGAATGCCCCTGCGCCGCCCGGATGCGGTGACCATCTTCTGACAGCGTGAAGCGCTTCTTGTCGCTTTCGGCGACAACCGCAAGCAAGCCTGCCTCATCGAGCGGCGTGCCACTCGCATTGGCTTTTGCCAGCAGGTCTGCGACATCCGCCCAACCCTGATGATCCAGAGTGAGGCCAATACTTTCAGGCGCATGGCGCAGAACATAACTCAGGAACTTGCTGGTTGCTGCCGACATCGAATTTCATTCCCCGCTGGTGGATGACAGCACATTCAAATTTCGAAAAAATTCTCGAAGGATTCCGGGAAGTTCTGGCGGGCGACGCGCTCGTCGATGACAAGCATCGCCTGGTAGGACAGCGGATCGAAATTTTTTTCCGCCGGAAGAACTTCGCGACCGAACAGCAGGTTGAGACGGGCAGCGTCGAGATTACCCCGCTCGAACGGTTCCGGACCGAAATGGTGCCAGAGCGAATGCAGGAAAGCGGCGTCGATGCGATGTTCCTTGGAATCGTCGCGCGCCCTGCGGGGTATCATCTTGATGGGCGTCACCCCTTTGGGGTTGGCGCGGCGGATGGTGAACTGGACGCCCGTGCTTGGCATGCCGGAGGGAAACCCCTTGTGTTTGGTCATTTCGGGCAGGTTCGCCATGTCTTTTCCTTCCAGAAGCATTTTCAGTAAAAGCGGGTTTGCTTTATGTCCTGACGATGCGCAAATTCAAATAATGGGAGCGCTTCCACGGTCCAATAAACCAGAAGCGCTCCAGTCTCTCGTTACTTGCCGATCTTGTCCTGCGTCTTCGTCTCGAAGTCGGAGGCATCGTGGCGTTCATGCAGTTGTTCGGACGGATCGCCCGAGGTCTTGTTGACGATCACGCCGCGTTTTACCGCCGGGCGTTCGCCGATTTCAAGCGTCCAGCGCATGAGGTTCTTGTAGCCATCGCCTTCAAGGAAAGCACCGGCATCACCATAGGCCTGACCGATCGCGATCTTGCCATACCATGGCCAGACAGCCATGTCGGCAATCGTGTATTCGTCACCGGCCAGATAACGATTTTCGGCGAGATGCCGGTCCAGCACGTCCAGCTGGCGTTTCACTTCCATGGCGTAGCGATCGATGGCGTATTTGATCTTCACCGGCGCATAAGCGTAGAAATGCCCGAAACCGCCGCCGAGGAAGGGAGCGGAGCCCATCTGCCAGAACAGCCAGTTCAGCGCCTGCGTGCGGGCATTGCCCTCTTTGGGCAGGAAAGCGCCGAATTTTTCCGCGAGATAAACGAGGATCGAACCGCTTTCGAAAACCCGCGTCGGCTCTGATGTCGAATGATCCATCAGCGCCGGGATCTTGGAATTCGGATTGACGCCAACAAAACCGGAACCGAACTGGTCGCCTTCGCCGATCTTGATCAGCCACGCATCATATTCGGCACCCTTGTGGCCAGCGGCCAGCAATTCTTCCAGCATGATGGAAACCTTCTGACCATTCGGCGTCGCCAGCGAATAAAGCTGCAGCGGATGTTTGCCGACCGGCAGTTCCTTTTCATGGGTGGGACCGGCAATCGGGCGATTGATATTGGCGAACTGACCGCCATTGCCCTTGTCCCAGGTCCAGACCTTGGGCACTTCATATCCGGCGGGGAAATTATCTGCAGAGGAATTTTCGGCCATAAAACTCTGTCCTTGTGCGTTTCGGGAGGGCATCCGAAGGTCCGGGCGCCTGAACATCATTATAGTAAGGTGGCCGAAGCATTTTTCCAGCCCCGCAGCGGCTCAGAGCGGAATGGTATCGTGTTTCTTCCAGCGGGTTTCGACACTCTTGTTGCGCAGCGAGGCAAACGCACGGGCGATGCGGCGGCGCGAGGAATGCGGCATGATCACCTCATCGATGAAACCGCGTTCCGCCGCCACGAACGGATTGGCGAAACGCTCCTCATATTCCCTAGTGCGCGCGGCAATCTTCTCGGGATCGGCAAGCTCGGAGCGATAGAGGATTTCCGCCGCACCCTTGGCGCCCATGACCGCGATTTCCGCCGTCGGCCAGGCGTAGTTCACATCTGCGCCAATGTGCTTTGAGGCCATCACGTCATAAGCGCCGCCATAGGCCTTGCGCGTAATCAGCGTCACCATCGGCACCGTGGCCTCCGAATAGGCGAAGAGAAGTTTCGCGCCGTGCTTGATGACACCGCCATATTCCTGCGCCGTACCCGGCAGGAAGCCCGGCACATCCACCAGCGTCAGCAGCGGAATGTTGAAGGCATCGCAGAAGCGTACGAAACGGGCGGCCTTGCGCGAACTGTCGATGTCGAGGCAGCCGGCCAGCACCATCGGCTGGTTGGCCACAACCCCCACCGTCTGGCCTTCGAGACGAATGAAGCCGGTGATGATGTTGCGAGCAAAGGCCTCCTGCAACTCAAAGAAATCGCCCTCGTCGGCCAGCGCGTGGATCAGTTCCTTCATGTCATAGGGCTTGTTGGAACTATCGGGGATCAGCGTATCCAGCCGTGCCTCTAGCCGCGCCGGATCGTCATGGAACGGACGCACCGGCGGCTTTTCGCGATTGTTGAGCGGCAGGAAATCGAACAGCAGCCGCACATGTTCCAGCGTTTCGATGTCGTTTTCGTAAGCGCCATCGGCGACAGAGGATTTTTTCGTATGGGTGGAGGCCCCGCCAAGTTCTTCGGCCGTGACGATTTCGTTCGTTACCGTCTTCACCACATCCGGCCCGGTGACGAACATGTAGGAGGTGTCGCGCACCATGAAGATGAAATCTGTCATGGCGGGCGAATAAACGGCACCACCGGCACATGGCCCCATGATGACGGAGATTTGCGGAACGACGCCGGAGGCGACGACATTGCGCTTGAAGACGTCGGCATAACCGCCAAGCGAGGCGACACCCTCCTGAATGCGCGCGCCGCCGCTGTCGTTGAGCCCAATCACCGGCGCGCCGTTCCTGACCGCCATATCCATGATCTTGCAGATTTTCTGGGCGTGGGTTTCCGAGAGCGAACCGCCAAGCACGGTGAAATCCTGGGAAAACACATAGACCTGCCGGCCATTGATGGTGCCCCAGCCGGTAACGACGCCATCGCCGGCGATCTTCTGCCCCGCCATGCCGAAATCCACCGCCCGGTGGGTGACATACATGTCGTATTCTTCGAAGGAACCTTCATCCAAAAGCACGTCGATACGCTCGCGCGCGGTCAGCTTGCCCTTGGCATGCTGCGCCTCGATGCGCTTGACGCCACCGCCGAGCCTGGCCTCTTCCCGCCGCGTTTCCAACTGCTCCAGAATGCCGGGCATGTTTCCTCCATGCGTTGTCATTACGATCCATAGCCCAGAAAATAGTCGTCCAGAAGCCTTGATCGTGCGCGTATGCGTGCCATAAATATTTGCAATATTAAATTTTGCAAAGTTGCAACATGGCGACGGAAAAACTCTTCATCGGCCGCAAGGTTCGCGGCCTTCGCGAAAATGCCCGCGCCACGCAGGCGCAGTTTGCCGAACGGCTGGGCATCTCCGCAAGTTACCTGAACCAGATCGAGAATAACCAGCGTCCGGTTTCGGCCAGTGTTCTGGTGACGCTGGTGGAGAAATTTCAGCTGGACATGGCAGAACTGGCGACCGGCGAAAACGACCGGCTGGTTTCCGCCGTGCGCGAGGCGCTGAAAGATCCGCTGTTCATGAATTACGAACCGGGGCTTCAGGAATTGAAGCTGATTGCCCAGAACGCTCCCGGTTTTGCCCATGCACTGCTGCGCGCCCATCAGGCTTACCGGCAGAACAGCGAACAGCTGGTGCAGCTGGACGACCGGCTGGGCCGCGGCACCGCGCAGGTGGAAAGAACCCCCTATGAGGAGGTGCGCGACTTCTTCCACTTCGTCGACAATTACGTCGCCGAAATCGACCTTCTGGCCGAGGAGCTGGCGCAGGAACTGGAGATAGAAGGCGGCGAGACCTACGGCATTCTGGCGGCGCATCTGCGCAGCCGTTACGGCATCCACATCACAAGAACCGAGGCAGGCGGCCTGATACGGCATTTCGATCCCGCCGGCAAAACGCTCGCCCTCAGCTCCTACATGGCAGCGCCGACCCGCAGCTTTCAGCTGGCATTGCAGATCGCCCAGCTTCACGCCGGCGCTTCGATAGACAGGCTGCTGGCCGGCGCCGGTTTCCGCAATGCCGAAGCCGCGGAAATCTGTCGTATCGGGCTGCACAATTATTTCGCCGCAGCCCTCATCCTGCCCTATGGCCGCTTTCACCGGGCGGCGCAGGAGCTGCGGCATGATCTCGAGCTTCTGGCCGTGCGTTTCGGCGCAAGCCTAGAACAGGTGGCGCATAGGCTCAGCACGCTGCAGCGGCCGGGCTTGAAGGGCGTGCCGATCTTCTTTGCCAAGATCGACCGGGCCGGCAACATCGCCAAACGCCACAGCGCCACACGACTGCAGTTTGCCCGTTTCGGCGCGGCCTGTCCGCTGTGGAACATCCATCAGGCTTTCGAAAGCTCCGACAGGATCGTACGGCAGCTGGCGGAAACGCCCGACGGCGTGCGCTATCTTTCCATTGCCACCCAGATCGAAAAGGCCGGTGCCGGTTTCAATACCGAGAGGCCGCGTTACGCCATCGCGCTCGGCTGCGAAATTTCCCATGCGCAGAATTTCGTTTATGCCGATACGCTCGATCTCGGCAATTCAGCCTCCTTCAAACCGATCGGCATTTCCTGTCGGGTCTGCGAAAGGGTGGATTGCGTGCAGCGCGCCGTACCGCCGCTGAAACGCAAACTGCAATTCGACCACCTATCGCGTGGAGCATTGCCCTACAGCATCGCAGATTTTTAGCCTCACGCAGCTCGCTTATGGCAGCGGCACCATCGCGCGACGCATGATATTGGCATAATAACCCCAGAAAAGCCGGGCGGCCACGGAGCGCCACGGCGACCAGAGTGTCGCCCGCTCCGCCAGCCATTTCGCTTCCGGCCTCACTTCCAGATCAAGCGCATGCGCCACTGCCGATCTCAGCGCCACATCCCCCACCGGAAAGATATCCGGATGTCCGCCGCAGAACATCAGATAGACCTCCGCCGTCCATGGGCCGATACCACGGAGCGCGACCAGCTCGGAAAGGGCAGTTCCCGGCTCCTTGCGCACTACGCCGTCCAGATCGACCTGCCCTTCCGTAACGGCACGCGCCAGCCCTTCCAGCGTCGTTGCCTTGGCACGGGAAAGGCCAAAGGTGGCGCGCAACTCCTCCGGTGCGGCGAGATAATTTTCCGCCGTAACCACGCCATCGGTGCCGGCAAGGATTCGCGCCCAGATGGCATTGGCGCTGGCGCGCGACACCATCTGCGAGACGATGATGTGGGCAAGGCCGGCAAAGCCGGGCTCATGAATGCGCAGCTCCAGCGGGCCGGCTTTTTCGATGACGAGGCTGAGCGCGGGATCGAGGCGGGCAAGATGCTCCAGCCCTTCGTTGATATCATCCATTCTGGTAATGATTTTCATCTTCGCATTCCGTATCCGTCCCACACGCAGCCGGCTGGCGGGGTGCTTTAAAACATGGCAGAAGAAACCATGCCTTCGCCTCTCCGTCAAAAACCGGTTTACCGATTTGCGCCCAGCCCCAACGGCCTGCTGCATCTCGGCCATGCGCTTTCCGCCTTCCTGAACCATGATATGGCGCGGGGCAATGGCGGCCGCTTTCTGCTGCGCATCGAAGATATCGACCAGAAGCGCTGCACACCGGAATTGGAGCAGGCGATCTATGACGATCTCGGCTGGCTGGAGCTAGCCTGGGAAAACCCTGTCCGGCGTCAATCGGATCATTTCGATGCGTATCGCGTGGCGCTGGACAGGCTGATCGACGCGGGCCTTGCCTATCCTGCCTTTCTGAGCCGTGGAGAAACCAAGGCGATCGTCAAAGCCTTCGAGGCCGATGGCGGGCTCTGGCCGCGCGATCCGGATGGCGCGCCGCTCTATCCATCGATGGACCGCGAAAGGCCCGAGGCGGAACGGACAAAACTCCTCGCCTCCGGTCAGCAACATGCCTGGCGGCTTGATATGGAAAAAGCGATCCGCGCCGCCGGCAGCCCCCTGTTCTGGCAGGAGAGCGGCGATGGCGAGACGGGGAAAATCGAGGCCCAGCCGACACTCTGGGGTGATGTGGTGCTGTCGCGTTCCGACGCGCCTTCGAGCTATCATCTTTCCGTTGTGGTGGATGATGCGCTGCAGGGCATAACCCATGTGGTGCGCGGCATGGATCTGTTCCATGCAACTGCCATTCACCGGCTGCTGCAACACCTGCTGGACCTGCCGCAGCCCATCTATCACCATCACCGGCTGATTTTGGGCGCGGACGGGCGCAAGCTTTCGAAAAGCGAAGGCAGCACCGGGCTTTCCGCCCTTCGCGCCGAAGGGGCGACGCCCTCAGATATCCGCCGGTTTGTCGGCCTCCTCTAGCGCCCGCTCGCGGCGAGCACCGTTGCCGCCGATATTACGGCGGATGATCTGCCGCACCTTGTATTTCATGAGTGCGGCATTGACCTCCGCACCCAGCATGAAGATGACGCCGACCATATAAAGAAAAACCAGCACCACCATGACAGAGGCGAGACCCGCATAGGTCGCGGCATAATTGGCGAAGGTGGAGAGGTAGTAGGCAAAGATTGCCGCACCGATGACCCAGAAGATCATCGTCAGCAAAATGCCGGGCCAGACGTCCCAGATGCGTCGCTTGCCGGCAGGAAGCCACAGATGCGCGGCCACCAGCCCCGCCGTCAGCACGACGATGGTGCCGTAAAGACCGAGGTTGGAAATGGTGTTCAGTACATCCGTCAGCCATGGAAACCGCTCTTCGGCGAAGGAGGTTGCGACCGGCACGGCGACGAGCACGATGCTGATGCCGGTAAAGACCACCACCGCAATCAGCACATAAAGCAGGCTGAGCAGGCGGGTAATGTACCACCAGCGTGTTTCGGTGACGCGATAGGCGCGGTTCAGCGAAATTCTCAGCGCCTCGACGCCATTGGAGGCAAAATAGGCGGCTGCCAGCACCGAGATCGTCAGCAGTCCGCCGCGTGGAATCGTCAGCACCTGTTGCACCTGCGCCGCAAGCGGCCCGGCAATCGCTTCCGGCCAGGTGTCGAAAATCAGATGCACCGCCGTTTCGGAAAACTGGTCAGCGCCCAGAAAACCGGCCAGAGCCGTGCCGAAGATCAGGAACGGGAAAAGCGCCAGAAGAATGGACAGCGCCATATGGCTCGCCATCGCCCAGCCGTCGTCCTCGGCGAAATGGGAATAGGCATCGAAGGCAACCTTGCCTGCCAGGCGCACTGCGGCAACCATGTCACCTCCATTCATCGGCATTTCATTTGTAACTTCGAGCCGAATATGGGAAATCAGCTTTGCTTTGTACAGCGCGCAAACCCGTCTTTCGGTTCCCGCCGGGGCACGAATTTTGCGCAATTCAATTTTCACGGGCCGGACCATCGGGCCAGAACACCATTCGGCTTTCCGGAGCGGCAGATGTCTGAAAAACCCGTCATCATCATCACCGGATGTTCCTCGGGCATCGGCGCTTATTGCGCCGGCGCACTCCAGCGGGACGGCTGGCGGGTCTTTGCCACCGTGCGCCGCATCGTCGACATGGCGGCGCTTGAAAACCAGGGTATCGAAACCCTGATCATGGACTACACCAAACCCGAGACCATTGCCGCGCTGGTGGATACCGTCGCAGCCCGGACCGGCGGCCGCATCGACGCCCTGTTCAACAACGGTGCCTATGGCCAGCCCGGTGCGGTGGAAGATCTGCCGGTGGAGGCGCTGCGGGCACAGTTCGAAACCAATGTCTTCGGCTGGCACGATCTCACACGACGGGTCATTCCCTTCATGCGCAAGCGTGGTTCAGGCCGTATCGTGTATTGCTCCTCCATTCTCGGCCTCGTACCCTATCGGTATCGTGGCGCCTACACCGCCTCGAAATTCGCGATCGAAGGGCTGGGCGTCACCCTGCGCATGGAACTTCAGGGCAGTGGCATCCATGTGAGCCTGATCGAACCCGGTCCAATCACCTCGAAATTCACCACGACGGCGCTTGCCCATGTCAGGGACAAGATCGATCTCGAAAATTCAGCCCATGCGGTGGAATATAAACGTCAGCTGGCGCGCATGGATGGCTCAGGCCCCGTCAACCGCCACAAGCTTGGCCCCGAGGCCGTTTATGCCGTGCTGAAACATGCGCTTACCGCCGCGAAACCAAAACCGCATTATCCCGTCACCGTTCCAGCCAAACAGGGTCTGTTGCTGAAACGGCTCTTGCCTGCCGGACTGTTCTATCGTCTGCTGCGCAGATTCGATTGAGGAGGAGTAACCCCTAAATGTCCGGCTTCACCAGTGTTCTGGCCCTTATCGTCATGGGCCTTGTCGTCATCGTGCTGATACGTGGCCTTTTCAACATGCTGAAGGGACAGGACGCCAACCGTTCCAACAAGCTGATGCAGCTTCGTCTGCTGTTACAGGCCATCGCCATTGCACTGATCATGCTGACACTCTGGCTCACCGGCGGCGGCCGCTGACATGGTGAAATTGAACAAGATCTACACGCGCACTGGCGACAAGGGCACGACGGCGCTGGTTTCCGGCCCGCGCCGCCTGAAGCACGATCTGCGCGTCGAGGCCTATGGCACGGTGGACGAGACCAATTCGGCCATAGGCATGGTGCGGCTGCATACGAGCGGGCTGGAAAAGCTTGATGCCATGCTGTTTCGCATCCAGAACGACCTCTTCGATCTCGGCGCCGACCTCGCCACGCCTGACAGCGGCGAGCCGCTGTCCTACGAACCGCTGCGCATCGTCGAAAGCCAGGTTACCCGGCTCGAAAACGAAATCGACGAACTCAACGCGACGCTCGAACCGCTGACATCTTTCGTGCTGCCGGGTGGCAGTGCCGCAGCGGCCAATCTGCATATGGCGCGCACGATCTGCCGCCGTGCGGAAAGGCTGATGGTGGCCCTTTCAGTCACGGAGAACGAGATCGTCAGCCCGGCGGCCATCAAATACGCCAACCGCCTGTCCGACTTCCTGTTCGTCGCAGCGCGTTTCGCCAATGATACGGGCAAGGCCGACATTTTATGGGTTCCCGGCAAGAACCGCTGAAAACCTGAGACAATCGCGCAACCAAAGGGCATTCGATGTTCATACCGCTGCACGACGCGAATTCCCTGAAACACATCCGGCTGCAATATGTCACGATCGGCCTGATCGTCGTCAATGTGCTGGTCTGGCTGTTTACCGGCGTGCTTGCCAGTGACACGGAGGCCAATGCCGCCGCACTTGGCCTCGGCTTCATTCCGGCAGTGGTGTTCGATTATGCCTATCTGGAGCCGGCCCTGCAGGTGGTGCCTGATGACCTGACTGTCGTCACCTATGCGTTCCTGCACCTCGATTTCTGGCATCTGGCCGGCAACATGCTGTTTCTCTGGGTCTTCGGCGACAATGTCGAGGACGCGCTTGGCCATTTCCGGTTCCTGATCTTCTATCTCGCCTGCGCCATCGCCGGTGCGCTGCTGCACGGTTTTGTCGGCCCCATGTCGGAAGGACCGCTGATCGGCGCGTCGGGTGCGGTTTCCGGTGTCGTCGCGGCGTATTTCCTGCTGCATCCGAAAGTGCGCGTCTGGGTGCTAGTCTTCATGCGTATTCCGCTGCCCCTGCCCGCCTTCATTCCGCTGGCGCTGTGGATTGGCCAGCAGTTCCTGATGCTGGCGCTCGGGCTGGAAGAAAATGTCTCCTGGGGCGCCCATGTGGGCGGCATATTGGCAGGCGCCGTCCTGGTGCTTTTCATGCGCAGGCCGGATGTTCCGCTGTTCGACCGCACCATTGTTCCGCCGAGGGCGGCGCAGTTCAAGAATCCGTCGCAAACGGCAGGGTTGTCGCAAATCGAACGGGGCTATGACGGGGGCGGATAAGCCCGTTCGGAAGAGATAAAGTATTTACGTTAACGTCAACGTAAGATATGCCTTACGTGCATGTGATAATGAACATTGCTCCGTTGTATTTGCGGGAAAAATGCTTATCCATGTCGCCAACCTGTTTTTGGAGGTCCGCGCGGTCTATTCACCAAGCGGACAGGAGTTTGAGGAAAGCCGCCGATGAAAATCCTTGTCCCCGTTAAACGAGTCGTCGATTACAACGTGAAGATCCGCGTGAAATCGGATGGTTCTGGCGTTGAGCTTGCCAATGTGAAGATGTCGATGAACCCGTTCGACGAAATCTCGGTGGAAGAGGCGCTTCGTCTGAAGGAAGCCGGCAAGGCCGAAGAGGTTGTGGTCGTTTCCATCGGCCCGGCCAAGGCGGAAGAAACGCTGCGCACGGCGCTTGCCATGGGTGCAGACCGCGCCGTCCTGATTGAGACCGACGAAACGGTAGAGCCGCTTGCCGTTGCCAAGCTTCTGAAGGGCGTGGCAGAGGCTGAACAGCCCGGTCTCGTCATCGTCGGCAAGCAGGCGATCGACGACGATTCGAACCAGACCGGCCAGATGCTCGCAGCGCTTCTCGGCTGGGGCCAGGGCACGTTTGCCTCGAAGGTCGAGCCTTCCGACGGCAAGGTTGCGGTCACCCGCGAAGTTGATGGCGGCCTGCAGACCGTTGAACTGAAGCTTCCCGCCGTTGTCACCACCGATCTTCGCCTGAACGAGCCGCGTTATGCCTCGCTGCCAAACATCATGAAGGCTAAGAAGAAGCCGCTCGATAAAAAGGCTCCGGCCGATTTCGGCGTCGATGTTTCGCCGCGCCTCAAGGTGCTGAAGACCGAGGAGCCGGCAGGCCGCAAGGCCGGCATCAAGGTCGGTTCGGTTGCCGAGCTGGTCGAAAAGCTCAAAGCCGACGGCGTCCTCTAAGGTTTAGGAAAAGGGAGATATTCTCATGGCCATTCTTCTTCTGGCAGAACACGACAACGCAACCCTTTCCGACCTGACGGCAAAGACGCTGACGGCAGCAACCCAGATCGGTGGCGATGTCCACGTGCTGGTCGCCGGCTCCGGCGCGAAGGGCGCTGCCGATGCGGCTGCGAAACTGTCCGGCGTTTCCAAGGTGCTCCTTGCCGACGACGCCTCCTATGCCAATTCGCTGGCAGAGCCGCTGGCGGCGCTGATCATCTCGCTCGCACCGTCCTATGATGTGATCCTCGCACCAGCCACCGCATCTGCCAAGAACGTATTGCCGCGTGTGGCAGCGCTTCTCGACGTCGCGCAGGTTTCGGAAATCATCGAGGTCGTCAGCCCGGATACCTTCAAGCGTCCGATCTATGCCGGCAACGCCATCCAGACCGTGCAGGCAACCGACGCCAAGAAGGTCATCACCGTGCGCCCGACCGCTTTTGCGGCAGCAGCGGAAGGCGGTTCGGCAGCGGTTGAAACCATCGGTGCTGCCGAAAACCCCGGCCTCTCCAGCTTCGTTTCCGACGCCCTGGCGTCGTCCGACCGTCCGGAACTGACATCTGCGAAGATCATCATCTCGGGTGGCCGCGCACTTGGCTCCTCGGAAAAGTTCAAGGAAGTCATTCTTCCCGTTGCCGACAAGCTGGGGGCCGCCGTCGGCGCAAGCCGCGCCGCAGTGGATGCCGGTTATGCACCCAACGACTGGCAGGTCGGCCAGACCGGCAAGGTGGTTGCGCCGCAGCTTTACATCGCCGCCGGCATTTCGGGCGCCATCCAGCATCTGGCCGGCATGAAGGACTCGAAGGTCATCGTCGCCATCAACAAGGACGAAGAGGCACCGATTTTCCAGGTTGCCGATTACGGCCTCGTCGCCGATCTGTTCGAGGCGCTTCCAGAATTGCAAAAGGCGCTTTGATTTTAACCAGCCAAGCAAGGCGGCGCGTTTTTTGAACGCGCCGCCTTCTCTTTTCCGGCGATATGCGTAACATCGCCGACAATGACGCAGACCAGCCACAGGAGAACAGCATATGACCGCCCCCTTTAAGAATATCGGTGTCATCGGAGCCGGTCAGATGGGGTGCGGCATCGCGCATGTTTCCGCCTTGGCAGGCTACAAGGTTCATATCTACGATCTCTCCAAGGATGGCATCGAAGCCGGCCTTGCCACGATCAATGGCAACCTTGCCCGCCAGGTCACCAACGGCAAGCTTTCCGACGACGCCCGCAAGCAGGCGCTGGCCCTGATCAGTGGATCGACGGATATAAACGATCTCGCACCGATGGATATCGTCATTGAGGCCGCGACCGAGAACGAGGAGATCAAGCGCAAGATTTATGCGCAGGTCTGCCCGGTCCTGAAGCCGGAAGCGCTGCTCGCCACGAATACCTCGTCGCTTTCCATCACCCGTCTTGCATCTGCGACCGACCGGCCCGAACAGTTCATGGGCATTCACTTCATGAACCCGGTGCCCGTCATGAAGCTCGTAGAACTGGTGCGCGGCATCGCCACCAACGAAAAGACCTTCGACGCGGCCAAGGATTATGTCCGCACACTGGAAAAGGCGATCACCGTCGCCGAGGATTTCCCGGCCTTCATCGTCAACCGCATCCTGCTGCCGATGATCAACGAGGCGATCTATACGCTTTATGAAGGCGTCGGTTCGGTGGAAGCCATCGACACCGCCATGCGGCTTGGCGCCAACCACCCGATGGGACCGCTGCAACTTGCCGACTTCATCGGTCTCGACACCTGTTTGTCGATCATGCAGGTGCTGCATGACGGGCTGGCCGACAGCAAATACCGCCCCTGCCCGCTGCTGGTAAAATATGTCGAGGCCGGCTGGCTCGGCCGCAAATCCGGCCGTGGTTTTTACGACTATCGCGGCGAGACGCCGGTTCCGACGCGCTGAGGCGTAAGGATCAGCTGCGGGAGGAAGCACCCTCCCGCGCGACCGGAAAAATTATCTGGCCTTCACCGCAGATACCAGCGCCTTGGCATCTTCGCTATCCCACGCCGCCGGACCATTCATCGCCGCGAGCAGACAGCCGTTTTCGTCGAGCAGCATGGTGGCTGGCAGGCCGAAGGCGAGGCCTTCCTTTTTCAGCGTGTTGAAAACGCCCATGGAACTGTCGCGGTAAAGCTTCAGCGCATCGATCTTGTATTCGTCCATGAAGGCTTTCGGCTTCTCGTCCGCGCCGATGTCGATATTGACGGTGACCACCTCGAAATAATTGCCGCCCTTTTCCTTCTCCAGCGCATTCAGCGCCGGCATTTCCTCCCGGCATGGTACACACCATGTGGCCCAGAGGTTGAGAAGGACAGCCTTGCCCTTGAGATCGGTGAGCGTCATATCCTGCGCTTCCGGCCCCTTGAAGGACAGCGGGACGACACGCGGTCTATCCGCGGCCGACATGGCGGCCACCTGGCCCTTCAGAAAGGGTTTCAGCGAGGCGATGCGGTTTGCGGCACCCTCACATAAACCGGCGTCAGCGACCGCTGCCCCTTGAACCGGGCTCTCAGACCCAATATGCCTGAACCAGACCGCGCCCGCGCCAAACACGACACCGGCAACGGCAGCAATTGCAACCAATCTGGCGGAAGGAAGCCTGAACGGCCTTTTTTCTGTCATCGAATACTCCAGGGCACTGCGAACATGGCTGACGGCACAGATCAGAAATCCTCCAACCAGATGTGGGGCGGGCGTTTTGCCTCCGGTCCATCAGCCATCATGGAAGAAATAAATGCCTCCATCGGCTTCGACAAGAAGCTTTATGCCCAGGACATCCGCGGCTCTATGGCGCATGCCACCATGCTGGCATCTAAAGGCATTATTTCGCCTGATGATAAAGACAAGATCATCGAGGGTCTGAACACGATCCTGTCAGAAATCGAAGCCGGCACCTTCGAATTTTCGCGCAAGCTCGAAGATATTCACATGAACATCGAAGCGCGCCTGGCGACCCTCATCGGCACGGCAGCCGGCCGCCTGCACACCGCACGTTCGCGCAACGACCAAGTGGCGCTCGATTTCCGCCTGTGGGTGAAGGAAGAACTGCAGAAGACGGAAGGCATGTTGACCGCGCTCATCGCCGCCTTCCTCGATCGCGCCGAAGAAAATGCCGATACGGTCATGCCGGGCTTCACCCATTTGCAGACGGCGCAGCCGGTGACCTTCGGCCATCATTGCATGGCTTATGTGGAAATGTTCGGCCGTGACCGCGCCCGCGTGCGCCATGCCATCGAACATCTGGACGAAAGCCCGATCGGCGCCGCAGCGCTTGCCGGCACCGGCTACCCGATCGACCGTCATATGACGGCGAAGGCGCTTGGTTTCCGCGAGCCGACCCGCAACTCCATCGATACCGTATCCGACCGCGATTTCGCGCTGGAATTCCTGTCGATCGCTTCCATCTGCGCCACGCATCTGTCGCGTCTCGCCGAAGAAATCGTCATCTGGTCGACGCCGCAATTCGGCTTCATCCGGCTGTCGGATGCCTTCTCGACTGGCTCGTCGATCATGCCGCAGAAGAAGAACCCCGACGCCGCCGAATTGGTGCGCGCCAAGACCGGCCGCATCAACGGTTCGCTGGTAGCGCTTCTGACGGTCATGAAGGGCCTGCCGCTTGCCTATTCCAAGGACATGCAGGAAGACAAGGAACAGGTTTTCGATGCCGCCGAGAGCCTGGAACTGGCGATTGCCGCCATGACCGGCATGATCCGCGACCTAGAAGTGCGCAAGGACCGCATGCGCGCTGCCGCCGGTTCGGGTTACTCCACCGCCACCGATCTTGCTGACTGGCTGGTGCGCGAAGCGGGCCTGCCCTTCCGCGATGCCCACCATGTGACCGGCAATGCCGTGGCGCTGGCGGAAAAGAAGGGCTGCGATCTTGCCGATCTGTCGCTGAAAGAGTTGCAGGCCATCCACCCTGATATCACCAAGGGTGTTTTCGACGTTCTTTCGGTGGAAGCATCGGTCGCCAGCCGCACCAGCTTCGGCGGCACGGCGCCTTCCGAAGTGAAGAAGCAGATCGCCTGGTGGCGTGGACGCAACTGATAAACCGATTTGACGTCGTCACCCCGGACTTGATCCGGGGTCCAGTGCGATCAAGTCTTTGATCGCAGAAGAGTCTTTTCACGTCGCAGACGCGCCGTGGCTGGATGCCGGATCAAGTCCGGCACGACGGAGGAGAGATTTTCTCGCTTTGCCCCAGTCTAAGGGTGCACAAGCGCCCTGTTTTTCGTTATCAGAGAGGCACATATTTCCTTTGGACAGGCTCATGCTTTCAAAAACCGCGCGTAAACTCATCGTTCCCATCGGCATGACACTCGCTGTCAGCCTTGTTCTCAGCGCCTGCGGGCGTAAGGGCGACATCGATCCGCCGAGCACGCCGGTCGAAATGCGCAACAAGCGCAATGCCGACGGAACGGAGACGAAGCCGGCAACGGCGGAACGCCCGTTCATCCTCGACAAGCTTCTCTGACGGGTAAAAAGCCGTGAACCATTTTGGCTATATCGACGGCGTACTGCACGCCGAAAACGTGCCCGTGCCCGAGATCGCCAAGGCGGTCGGCACGCCGTTCTATGTCTATTCGACCGCGACGCTGGAGCGCCACTACAAGGTGTTCTCAGGCGCGTTTGCCGATGTGGACGCCATGGTCTGTTATGCCATGAAGGCCAATTCCAACCAGGCGGTGCTGAAAACGCTGGCAAAGCTCGGCGCTGGTATCGACGTCGTTTCCGGCGGCGAATTGCGCCGCGCGCTCGCAGCCGGCGTGCCGGCAAGCCGCATCATGTTCTCCGGCGTCGGCAAGACGGTGGCGGAAATGGATTACGCGCTGGAAGCGGGCATCTACTGTTTCAACATCGAATCCGAGCCGGAACTGGAAGTCCTCAACCTGCGCGCGGTGAAAGTGGGCAAGCGGGCGCATGTCTCCTTCCGCATCAACCCGGATGTGGATGCGCGCACCCACGCGAAGATTTCCACCGGCAAGAAGGAAAACAAGTTCGGCATTTCCTATGAGCGGGCACGGGCGGTCTACGCCCATGCCGCCACTTTGCCCGGCATCGAAGTCACCGGCATCGACATGCATATCGGCAGCCAGATCACCGAATTGCAGCCCTTCGAGGATGCCTTCCGCTTGCTGCGCGAACTCGTGGAAGTGCTGCGCGGGGATGGCCATGCTATCAGCCACGTCGATATTGGCGGTGGTCTTGGCATTCCCTATCGCGAGGATAACAATCCGCCACCGCTGCCGGATGCCTATGCGCATATCGTCAAAAACGAGTTGAAAAGCCTCAACTGCAAGATCGTCACCGAGCCCGGACGCCTGATCGTCGGCAATGCCGGCATTCTGGTGACGGAAGTCATCTATGTAAAGGATGGCGGTGACAAGACCTTCGTCATCGTCGATGGCGCCATGAACGATCTCATCCGCCCCACGCTTTACGAGGCCTATCACGGCATCCGCCCGGTGGTGCAGCCGGCCGAGGACACGCCACGCATCAAGGCCGATATTGTCGGCCCGGTCTGTGAGACCGGCGATTATCTGGCGCTGGATCGCGAGATGGCGGCACCTCAACCGGGCGATCTGATCGCCGTCAGTTCCGCCGGCGCCTATGGTGCCGTACAGGCCGGCACCTATAATTCGCGCCTGCTGGTGCCGGAAGTGCTTGTCAAGGGTGACAAGTTCCACGTCATTCGTCCGCGTGGCACCTATGAGGAACTGATCGCGCTCGATTCCGTACCTGACTGGCTCGACTGACCGTCTTTCATGCGGCTGGTTGATCACAATTGAGCGAAGCTGCCTAAAAAATGGGGGTGAGGGCTGAGGCGCCCTCGTCTTCGCCACAAAGAATGTTATCCTTGCCCCAGTGATATAAACAGCTCGCCGTTCCGGGAATGGCGTTCGACGTGGCCAGAACCGGGAGAACGGATTGATGACCACAGCCGGAGAGGACAGGACAGGCAGAAAGCGCCCGACCGGCGCATTCGCGCAGCGGCCGGACCTTGCGCGCCGGGTTGCAGCCAAGCGCTTCTTCGCGAAAATTGTGCTGTTTTCCGAAAAAATGGCGCCGAAGACGTTGTGGCCGCTGTCCATCGCCGCCGTGTTTCTGGCGCTCGCCTGGTTCGGCCTTTACCGGCACATGCCGGATTTTCTGCGCCTCGGCATTGTTTTTGTCCTTGTTTTCGGTTTCATCGCCACACTCCTGCCAATCCTGCGGCTGAAATGGCCAACCGACAATGACGCCTCCCGCCTGCTTGAAGACCGCAACGGCATGGCGCACCAGCCGGTTGGCGTGCAGGAAGACGAACCGGCCTTCGATACGCCCTTTTCCCGCACGCTCTGGAAAGAACACCAGATCCGCATGGCCGAGCGCATTGCCGCGCTGAATGCCGGCCTGCCGAAACCCGATATCGCCCGTTATGACCGCCTGGCGCTGCGCGCCGTTCCGGCGCTGCTACTGGTCACCGCCTTCGGTTTTTCCTATTCGAACGGCGCGGGCACGGTTGCAGATGCATTCCGCAGCCGGCCGGCCGTTGGTCCGCTCAATCCCGATATCCGTCTCGATGCCTGGGTCACACCGCCCGCCTATACCGGCCGCGCGCCGATTTTCCTGACCGGACGTGATGCGAGCGGCCGCGACGCGGTTTCAGTGCCGCAATCCTCCAGGCTGACGATCCGCATGACCGGCGGCGATGGCGGTGAGGAAGTGACCTTCGAGCCGGAAATGGCCGGCGCATTGCAGAAGCTTGCACCCGAAGCTGCACGCGCCGACAGCGCCAGCGGCGATGTCGCGGTTCAGACGCCGGCACGCCCGACGGATCAACCCATTGCGCCGCGCACTTTTGCCATGGATGTCACCGAAAGCGGCATGATCAGTGCCAATGGCGAACAATGGGTGTTCAACGTCATTCCTGACCAGCCGCCCAGCATCGCCTTCGACAACATGCCGCGCCGCGCCGTCAACGGTGCGCTGGAAATCGGCTTCACCGCCAAGGACGATTATGGGCTGAAGGAAGCCCATGCCATCATCGAGCCACTCGGTGTAGCGGAAGGCGCGACGGCACTTTACCCACCGCCGGAATTCAAGCTGGACCTGCCGCGACAGAATAATCGCGAGATCAAGGGCCTGACCAGCCGCAACCTGACCGAACATCCGATGGCCGGCAAACGTGTACGCATCACGCTGGTGGCAACCGACGGTGCGGGCCAAACGGGCCGCAGCCCTGCGCATGAAATGGTGCTGCCGGGCCGCAATTTCTCCGAACCGCTGGCAGCTTCCATTGCCGAACAGCGGCAGATTTTCTCGCTTGATACACGCCAGATGCCGAAGGCAATCGCCTATAACGAGGCGGTGGGCCTGCGGCCGGAAGAGACCATTCCCAACACGACGCACTATCTGCTGCTGCAATCGGCGCAGACCCGCATGCGGCTTGCCTATAATGACGAAATGCTGAAGAACACCGCCGATTACCTCTGGGAAATCGCGCTCGGCATTGAGGATGGCGATCTTTCGCAGGCGGAAAAGCGTCTGCGCGATGCGCAGACCGCGCTTTCCGAGGCGCTGCAGCGCAATGCCTCGGATGAGGAAGTTGCCAAGCTGATGCAGGAGCTGCGCGAGGCCATGCAGCAATTCATGAGCGAGCTTGCGCAGCGCATGCAGAACGCGCCGCAGACCAACATGAATCAACAGGCGCAGAACGTATTGCGCCAGCGCGATCTGGAAAACATGATGAACCAGATCGAGAACCTTGCGCGCTCCGGCAATCGCGATGCGGCACAGGAAATGCTTTCGCAGCTGCAGCGCATGATGAACAATCTGCAGGCTGGCCGCCCCCAACGTCAGGGCCAGCAGGGGCAGCAGCAGAGCAGCAAGATGCGCCAGCAGATCGACAAGCTGGGCGAAATTCTCCAACAGCAGCAGAAGCTGATGGACGAGACCTTCAAGCTCGACCAGGCTCTTCGAGACCGCATGCAGCGCGGCGACCCCCAGCAGGGCGGCGAAGGCGAAGATGACCAGCAGATGGGCGAAAACGGCCAGCCGCCGCAGCAGGGCCAGCAAGGCCAGCAAGGCCAGCAAGGCGAACAGGGTCAAAATGGTCAGCAGGGTGGACAACAGCCGAGCGACCAGATGACCGCTGAACAGCTACGCGAGGCGCTGAAAAACCTGCGGGCGCAGCAGGATGCGCTCGGCAAGCAGCTCGGCGAGCTGCAGCAGGGTCTTCGCGATCTCGGCATGGAACCGGGCGAAAACTTCGGCAAGGCGCAGCAGGAAATGCAGGGCGCCGGTGAAGCGCTCGGCAAGGGCCAGGGCGAACAAGCCGTCGAAGGACAGGGCAATGCGCTAAACGCGCTGCGTCAGGGCGCACAGGACATGATGGGCCAGATCATGCAGGCCATGCGCCAGCAGGGCCAACAACCGGGCCAAGGGCAGGAAGGCATGGCCGGTCAGGGCGGCCAGAACGGCCGCGACCCGCTCGGCCGCCCACGCAGCACAACCGGCCCGGATTTCGGCGACCAGGTGAAGGTGCCTGACGAGATCGACGTGCAGCGCGCCCGCGAAATTCTCGAGGCCATCCGCGAAAAACTCGGCAACAACCCGCCGGGTGAGATCGAGCGGCGTTATCTGGAGCGGTTGCTGGATATTCGGTGAGGGTTGCGCACAGGTAATGGTGCGCCTCGTTACATCCTGTTTCAGAAGCTAAAGTTTCCGTCATGCCGGACTTGATCCGGCATCCAGTTGGCGCGCGTCTGCGCGGCGGAAAGAGTTCTATCAGCCCAAGGACTTGGGCTGGCTGGCAACTGTATTAATGCATGTTGTTTTAAGCTGCTTCGAATGTGGTTTTATCCCTGAGAATGGCATTTGCAATGACGAGCAGTTTGCGGGCGATGGCGATGATCATGACCTTGAACGGTTTGCCTTTGGCCTGCATGGCTTGAACCATGCGGGCGAAGGGCGACTTTAGCCGGTAGGCCACCAGCGCCGCCATATAGAGGGCATCGCGCACGCGCTTTCGTCCGGCGCGGATATGGCGCTGGCCGCGATGAATGCCGCTATCGGCATTGAAGGGGGCAAGGCCTGCAAGCGCCGCCATGCTGCCTGGCGAACTATCGCCCAGTTCCGGCATGTGGGCCATCAGGGTGAACGCCGTGATCTGGCCGATGCCGGGGATCGAGCGAAGTCTGGTGCTTTGCTCGTTCAGCGTCACATTTGTCCGTACAAGCAACTGGCACTGTTGTTCGATCGCGGCGATTTCCGTATCGAGCCAGCCGAGGTGGCGCGCGATGCTGTCGCGCTCCGACGGATCGGCCGTATGAAGGCGCGCACGTTCCTGCTGGCGCATGGCAACAAGCTGATCACGCCTTGTATGCAGGCTTTCCAGCTGCTGACGGACCGGGTCGGGTGGTGTCGTAACGGGTGGTGAAAGTGTTTCGCCCATGCGCGCCAAAAGTCGCGCATCGATGGTATCGGTTTTGGCAAGCTGGCCGGTGGCTCTTGCAAAGTCGCGGGCCCTGGCCGGATTGACCCGACAATAGGGCCGCCGCCACCTTTCGAGCGCCGAGCACAACAGCCGGTCATAACGTCCGGTCGCCTCCAGAACGACCTGCGCCTCGCGTCCATCAAGGGTGGCAAGCCATTCATCGATGGCGGTGCCGGTATTGGCGATGCGGACGGCTTTTTGTGTTGCGGCATCGAAAAGATCCAGATGTGCCTTTGAGACGTCGCATCCGATGTAAACAGGGTGTACCATGGCAAGCCTCATCCTGTGCTACGAGGTCCGCGCTCACGGCCTCCATCAACTGTTCAGGTTGGGATTATCAGAGCGGGCGGAGGTCCAAAAGCCAGCAGGCGGTCTCTAACGACCAGGATTCCGACGGCCTTCCGCCCGCACTCTACATAGCACAAATCCAATACACAGGATTCCGGCTCAAGGCCGGAATGACGGAGGTAGGGAGCTACGCTGAGCCAGGAGCTGACCAACAAAAAAGGCGGCCCATAGGCCGCCCTTCCAATCCCTGCAATCCTGTCGCTCAGGCCGCCAGCGCCCGCGCCACGGCTTTGCGAATATCCGGAAGCGCAAAGGGTTTGGACACCACATCCACGATCTTCGTCGCCAGATCATCGGCCCGTTCACGCTGCTCGGCATAACCCGTCATCAGCAAAATGCGCATGGCCGGGAAGCTCTCGGCGGCGCGGTGCGCCAGCTCGATGCCATCCATGACCGGCATGCGGATATCCGAAAGAAGAAGATCGAAACTGGTCTCCTGAAGCTTCTCCAGCCCCTGCTCGCCGTCAGCCGCCTCATGGGTCTCGTGACCGTCGAGACGCAGCGCGCGGGCAACGAAAGCCCGCAATGCATCCTCGTCTTCGGTAATCAGAATTTTCGCCATTAATCATTGCTCCTGGGCATCATTTCCAGCCATGAGCAACATCGCAGGCTCCTCTTTTCAAGAGGTAAACACCCAGGCCTTGGCTGGGTGAATGGTTAATGAGGCGTCTCCGCCCTGTGCCGTTCCGGCACGACAAATATGCTCAGGCGTCGCCTGTGACTACGCCGACGAAAGGCAGTTCTCGGAAAGCATAGGCAACATCCATACCGTAACCCACGACGAAATAGTCCGGACATTCGAAACCGACATAGTCGGCCTCCAGATCTTCCTTGCGCTTGACCTTCTTGTCGAGCAGCACGGCAATGGTGACGTTGCGCGCGCCGCGCTCATAAAGCAGTTCCTTGGCGAAACGCAGCGTGCGGCCGGATTCGAGAATATCATCGATGAGAAGGACATCGCGGTCCTTCACGTCGCTGTCGATGTCCTTGACGATCCTCACACCTTGCGAGACCGTGCCAGCACCATAGCTCGACAGCGTGATGAATTCGACTTCGGGAGCAAGACCACTGTCATGCAGCGCGCGGATAAGATCGGCTGCGAAAATAAACGATCCCTTGAGCACGGCAATGACCAGCAAATCCTTGGTCGGGCCACCGGCAATGTGCTTGGCCATATCGCGATTGCGCTCGGCGATCTGCTCGGCGGTGTAAAGCGGCTCGATGTTTTTTCCACGGACGACGGGCATTCTTTCTCCTGTGCTGCGCCTTGCCGATTTTACCTTTCAGTAAAAATACGAAGATCACGCGTTAGCACAGTCAACGTTCGGACGCACCCGCCTCGACGAAGGAAAGCTTGATCTCTGGCGTTTTTCCACCGGGATGGCGCAACTTTGCCGAAAAACCGTGGCTGAAACCTGGCTGCATCTCTCGGACAGGCGGTTCAATGACCATGCTCGCCACCAATTGCCCCTTGGCGGCAAAGAGATCGGCGCGAATGGCTGGCACCTCTTCCAGATTGCCGCCATTATTCTCCACGATGCCACTGATGAGCAGGATATCCATGCCGCCCGCCTCCTGCGGCGTAACCGTCACGTGAGAAATCGCGAGCGGGTTTGCCGCGGCGACGGCCTGCTTTTCCGGCACGACCACCGAAAGGCCACCGGAGCAGACGAAAACGAAAATGGCGAGCCCCGCAACCAGCGCTGAATAGGCATCCGCCGAGAGGCGCGACAATCTGCGATCCAGCCAGCCGATGAAGGCAAGGCCAAGCGTACCGATGGTGACGGGTGGTTTTGCCATCTGCCGGCGTGCCGCGCCGCGATTGTCGTTTCCGGGCTGACGCGCACGGTTTTCCTTGATGGTGACAAATTCCGCGTCTACCACGTCGTGTACCGGATTTGCCGTCCGCGCCGTGCGGCGCACCGGCGTTTCCGGCATCAGGAGGTCGAAATCGAATGCCGCTTGCCGGCGAGATGAACGGAACATAGCCATAGAATTCCTTGGATGAGGTTTTCCGGCCCGCAAAACTGGGCATTGCAACGAATCCTGCCAAGTTTTAAATTTAATTGGTTAATGCTTCGCAAAAACGGCTCGCGCAGGCCACCGGAACCGGGTTACACCGCGACATCCGGCCCCCAAGCGCCAGCGGTTTGCGAACCACCACGAAACGAAGAGACTGGAAGTCCGTTGATCCATTTCGAAAATGTCGGGTTGCGTTACGGCATGGGACCCGAGATCCTGAGGGACATGACCTTCGATATCCCCAAGGGTTCGTTCCAGTTTCTGACCGGCCCCTCGGGTGCGGGCAAGACCTCACTGCTGCGCATGCTTTTGATGTCGCTGCAGCCCACCCGCGGCAATATTCGCATGTTCAACCGTGATGTATCACGCATTCCGCGGAGCGAGCTGCCGATGCTGCGCCGCCGTGTCGGCATCGTCTTTCAGGATTTCCGGCTGCTGGATCATCTGACGACATATGAGAATGTCGCCCTGCCGCTGCGCGTGCGCGGCAAGGAAGAAAGTGCCTATCGCAACGATGTGATCGAGCTTCTGAAATGGGTTGGGCTTGGCGAGCGCATCAACGTGCTGCCGGCCATTCTGTCCGGCGGCGAAAAGCAGCGCGCCGCCATTGCCCGCGCCCTGATGGACCAGCCGGAAATATTGCTGGCCGACGAACCGACCGGTAACGTCGATCCGCCGATGGCCAAGCGCCTTCTCAACCTCTTCCTGGAGCTCAACCGGCTGGGCACGGCTGTTGTCATCGCCACCCATGATTTTGCGCTGATGGACCAGATCGACGCACGCCGGATGATCCTGACTGAAGGGCGGCTCGACATCTATGAATGAGATCACCCGCAAACAACTGACCCCGGAAGCGGCCCAGCCGAAGCGCCCGCCCATGCGCATCCGCCCGATGGCGCCCATTCTGCCACCGTCGAACATTCAGGGCAATGCGCTGATGGTGGTGATCGCCATCATGGCCTTTCTCGCCTGCCTGACGCTTGGCGCCGTCTCCATGGTGCGCGCCACCGCCGCCACCTGGCAGAGCCAGATTTCCCGTGAGATTACCATCCAGATCAAGCCCGAGGACGGGCTGGACATGAATGCGGCGCTCAACAAGGCGCGCAATCTGGCGCTCACCTTCGTCGGCACGCGGGATGGCACGATCCTTGACGATGCGGCGACATCACGCCTGCTGGAGCCATGGCTCGGGAGCGGTCTTGACCTTTCCGAACTGCCCATACCGCGCCTCGTCGTCATCACCATCGATGAAAACAATCCGCCTGATTTTCAGGCGATGCGGGACATGCTGAAGGCCGAGCTTCCGCAGGCATTTCTGGACGACCACCGCACATGGGTGGACAGGCTTGTCTCCATGGCCAGAACCACGGTCATGATCGGCCTCGGCGTTCTGATCCTTGTTTTCACCGCCATGGTATTGACGGTGGTGTTTGCGACACGCGGAGCGCTTTCCGGTAACCGGCATATCGTCGAGGTGCTGCATTTCGTCGGGGCGGAAAGCAGCTTTGTGGCACGGGAATTCCAGAAACACTTCCTGAAGATCAGCCTCAAAGGGGCGGCGGCGGGCGGCGCGCTCGCGGCCGCGGTCTTCCTTGTTGCCGGTTTCTGGCAATCCAGCACGGTCGCCACGCCGCAGAGCGATCAGGCAAGCGCGCTTTTTGGTTCGTTTTCCGTTGGTCTCGGCGGCTATATCGGCATCGCCACAACGATGATCGTCATAGCACTTCTCACCACCATCACGGCGCGCGTGACCGTCATCCGCACCATCGACGATATCGACCGCGTCCGCTCCGATCCGTCGAAGAGTGATGGCCTCACATCGTGACCTTGCCCCCGAAATCCCATGGCAAACTGAAACCGTCACAAGCCGGATGTAACCTGCGGACGGTGGACAAAAATGCCTGTTCCTTGCCTTAATCGGCGAGTATTCAGGAGGAATGTTTGTGAGTCGGATGGACCAGGATCAGACGACCACGCGACCGGCCAAAAAGGGCCTGTTGTCGCGGCGTGGTCCGCTGCGCCGTTTTATTCGCGGCTTTATCCTTCTTTGCGTTGTTCTTCTCGGCGTTTTTTTAGGCGGTTTCCTGTGGTTCGCCGATTCCGTCGCCTCCATGCGCCCGCCGGAGGGCACGAAGGGCGATGCCATCATTGTTCTGACCGGCGGCTATCAACGCATCGAACAGGCGGTCGGCCTGCTGCGTGATGGCGTGGGCAAACGTTTGCTGATTTCCGGCGTCAACCCGGCCACTACCCGCTCGCAGATCCGCAAGATGACGCAAGGCTCATCCGACATGTTTTCCTGCTGCGTGGACATGGGTTACAAAGCCATAGACACGATCGGCAATGCCAATGAAGCCGCAAGCTGGATACGCGATCACAACTATTCCTCGATCGTCGTCGTCACCAACAATTATCATATGCACCGCAGCCTGCATGAATTACGCAGCGCCAGTCCGCAGACGCAATTCATTGCCTATCCCGTCATCAGCGCTGATCTTGCCCGCACAAACTGGTTTGTGGAGCCGGATGTGGTCAGAACCATGCTCTATGAGTATCTAAAGTTCGTGGCGGCGGCAGGACGTGATCTCACCGGCTTCGGCAAGGGCGATGGCCTGCGCAAGGCCGCCGCTGACCATTCCACCCCGAAGGTGGCGGCTGCTTCTCCATGAGCGGCGAGAAACGCGCTTGCTGCGGGGCCTTGTTTTCGTGTAGGCGTCTGGCATCGGCATCCGGCATCGAGGCGTATCAACGCTTCGGAACGGCTGCGCCCCGGGAAGGCTGTTGATGCTCAAGCTGCGCTCTTTTCTTTTTAATACGCTGTTTTATCTCAACCTGATCGTCCGCATGATTGTGCTGACACCGATCTATTTCATTCTGCCGCGCAAGATCGCCTTCGAAATTCCCAAGAACTGGGCACGATCCAACCATTGGCTGATGAAAACCATCGTCGGCACCACCTTCGAGATCGAGGGGCTGGAGAACATTCCGGAAACCGGCTGCATCTTTGCGCCCAAGCATCAATCCTTCTGGGATACCTACGCACTGCTGCCCAATCTGCCGGACCCCGTCTACATTCTGAAACGGGAATTGATGTGGATTCCGCTGTTCGGCTGGTATGTGATGAAACAGCGCATGATCCCGGTCAACCGCGCCGCGCGTGGCAAGGTCATGCTGAAGGTGATGGAGCGGGCGAGAGAAGAAATGGCGGCGGGCCGCGAGCTCATCATCTACCCCGAAGGCACGCGCCGCCCGCCCGGTGCCGAGCCCGAATACCGTTACGGTATCGCCCGGCTGTATCGGGATCTGCAGGTGCCGGTCATTCCCGTCGCCATGCATCCCGGCCTCTTCTGGCCGCGCCGTTCGACCATGCGTTATCCCGGCCATTTCAAGGTGCGTATCCTGCCGGCCATCGAGCCGGGGTTGGACCCCGACGTGTTTTTCAAGCGGCTGATCGACGTCACGGAAAAGGCGAGCGACGAGTTGTTGCTGGAAACCGTGCGCAACAACCCGCATTTGCCGCTGCCGCCAACCGCCATCAAGCGCATCGCCGAGCTTCAGGGCACGGAAACAACCCCCGCCGGCTGAGCCGCAAGCGCGCCGACATTGGCGGCGATACTCTCCAGCAGAGAGTCGCGAATGCCCATATCCTGTAGATGCTGCACGGTATTAAAAACGTAATCCGTGTTCGGGCCGGACCGACCCGAGGCAGTCGCGACAATGGTGGCCGCTTCGGCCACAGCAAGACCGCCGATGTACTGCTCATGCGCGGGGTCGGCCACATAGGTCACGGCACTGCCGCGCCTGCCATCGGCAAATGCGATGGCAACCACCCGCTCCTTGTAGACATTCGTCACCAGTTCTCGCTCGCGCAGATAAGCCATGACGGGATCATGATCCCTGCCTCGCACGCGAAATGCGACACCGAGGCAGGAGCCGCCGCGTTCCAGACCCAGCACGAGACCGGGCTTTTCCGTGGTACCTCTATAAAAATTGGAACTGATGCAGAGCGAGCGCCGATAACCATGCAGCCGCGCCTGCTGCTTCTCCTCAAAGGCAAAGCCCGGGTTCCACATCAACGAACCGTAGCCAAAGACCCAAAAATCGTCCATATCCCAAGCCAAATCAAAATTCCCTGAAGTCTGTTCATCGGAGATCAATATGGCAGCGTCAAGCCAATCCGGCACGGCCAAAAAATTCCTCTGGCTCGCCATCGCCGTCGCGGTGGTCATCGGACTTTATACAGCCGGGTGGTTTTATGCCGCCGACAGGCTGAAGCAGACGGTACTGAACGTCATTGCTCCATCACAGGCGAGGAATGTCAGCGGCGAATGCGGCGATATCGCCTTCCGCGGTTATCCTTTCCGCATCGGCCTCTTCTGCTCAAAGGTGACCGTGGACGACAGCGGGAACGGCGTTTCAGCGTCTTTCGGCGAACTTCGTTCGGCGGCGCAGGTCTATAATCCCGGCCACATCGTCTGGGAACTCGATTCGCCAGCGGAAATCCGCTCCGCCCATGGCCTGAGCGTTTCAGCCTCCTGGCAGAACATGCAGTCGAGCATCGTTACCAAACTGAAGGGCATCGACCGCAGCTCGCTCGTCATCGACGGGCTGAAGGCGCAGGCGGTTTCCTCCGTCACCGGCCAGACGATCGACTTCGATGCCGTCAAGACGGAGGTGCACGTGCGCCAGAACGGCGCCGATCTTGACGGCGCGATCACCCTCACCGACTCGGCCACCGTCATCAAGGACTGGCCGCAGGTTCTTCCCCGCCTCGATGCCATCGTCGATGTGACGCTCACCGGCAAGGCGGGCATGGTGGACGGCAGCGATACGTCAGGCCTCTACGGCACGAGCGGCGAGCTTCGCCGGCTGGCGGCCGATATTGGCGACGGCCGCACCATGCGCATCAGCGGTCCCTTCTCCTTTGACAATGAGGGCTATCTCTCCGGTCAGTTCAAGCTGGAAATCGAAAAGCTCGGCGCCTGGTCGGACAATGCCAAACAGGCGTTTCCGCAGCTGCAATCCACCATCGATACGGCCCGCAAGCTGCTCGGCGCGCTTGCCGGCGGCGGAGACAGGGCATCCGTCGATCTCGTGGTGGATCGCGGCCGCGCCACTGTCAGCGGCTTCATTCCGCTGGGGAAGATTCCGCCGATCTAAGAGAGAGATTTTGTAAAAAATACCTCAGCGGCATCCTGAAATTTTGAAAGATTCAGGATGCCGGCTTCTTTGTATCCATTACGACGATGCCACGTCTGAGGTTCCTGCTCGTCCTGCTGGCTGGACGTCATCACCAGTGAGGCACCCTGCTCACGCATCAGGGTCTCCCAAAAAGCTGTAAGCGATGCGCCAACGCCATGCCCGCGAAACTCGGGAACGACGCGGATCATGTCCATGTAGGGAATCTTACCCCAGAACATCGAGAACCGCAGAAAACCGACCAGAATCGTATCTTCTTTCGCGACGAGATATTCGCGGTGTCCGACGCAGCGCCGCAACCAATCCTCATCGATCCATTGGTCTTCCCGCAGCAGCCATTCGATATCGTCATCCGTCGCAGCCGATATCAATATCATGCCAGCGTCCTACTTCTTCTGATCCAGTGCGTGACGCCCGAAGTCAGGCGTATCGACGTCCTGACCGGCCTCGATGATGGAGCGGCGGATGGAGCGTGTGCGGGAAAACAGTTCGAACAGCTTGTCGCCCTCCCCCCAGCGGATCGCCCTTTGCAGCGACGCAAGGTCTTCCGAGAACCGTGCCAGCATTTCAAGGATGGCATCCTTGTTGTGCAGGCAGACATCGCGCCACATGGTCGGATCGGAGGCGGCGAGACGGGTGAAGTCGCGGAAACCGGAAGCGGAATATTTGATGACTTCCGATTCGGTCACTGTCTCCAGATCGTCCGCCGTGCCAACGATATTGTAGGCGATGATATGCGGCAGATGCGAGACGATCGCCAGAACCTTGTCGTGATGTTCGGCATCCATTTCATCGACGCGCGAGCCGAGCGCCCGCCAGAAATCCTTCAGCCTTTCCAGCGCCCCGGCATCCGTGCCCGGCAGCGGCGTGAAAATGCACCAGCGCTCGCGGAAGAGGCCGGCAAAACCGGCATCCGGACCGGATTTTTCCGTGCCCGCCAGCGGATGGCCGGGAATGAAATGCACATTTTCAGGCATATGCGGTGCCATCTGCGCGATAACAGAGGCCTTGGTGGAGCCGACATCGGTGACGATGGCGCCTAGCTTCAGATGCGGCGCGATCTGCTGCGCCACGCTTTCCGACGCACCAACCGGCACCGAAACGATGACGAGATCGGCATCCTTCACCGCGTCTGCCGCCGAAACGGTGTAATCCGTGCCGAGCGCCAGTTCTTCCGCCCGTTTCAGCGTGTCTTCGCTGCGGGTGGAAATCGTCACGTGGCGGGCAAGCCCCAGCTCTTTGATATCACGGGCAATCGACGAGCCGATCAGGCCGATGCCGATCAGCGCGATGCGTTCAAACATGATCTCGCCCATCACGCCTGCCCCATGAACTCGGTAAGTGTGGCGATAACGCCGAGATTGGCCTCTTCCGAGCCGACAGTCATTCTCAGCGCATTCGGGAAGCCGTAACCACGCACTGCACGCAGAATATAACCACGGCGGCTGAGGAATTCGTCCGCATCGGTTGCACGCTTGCCGTCCTGATCCGGGAAATGGATGAGGATGAAATTAGTGACTGAAGGCGTGACGGTGAGGCCGAGCCCGGTAAAGGTCGTGACCAGCTTTTCCATCCACAGCGCATTATGCGCCACAGCCTTTTCAACAAAGGCCTGATCACGGATTGCAGCGGCACCGGCAGCAATCGCCGGCGCGCTCATGTTGAACGGGCCGCGAACGCGGTTCAGTGCATCGATGACGGCGGCCGGACCATACATCCAGCCAACGCGCAGGGCGGCCAGACCGTAAACCTTGGAGAAGGTGCGCGTCATGACGACGTTGCGGTTGCCGGAGACCAGCTCCAGCCCGGCTTCGTAATCATTCTTGCGCACATATTCGGCGTAAGCCGCATCCAGCACCAGAACGACATGCTTCGGCAGGCCGGCCTGCAGCCGGCGGATTTCCGCAACCGGGACATAGGTGCCGGTAGGGTTACCCGGATTGGCGACGAAAACCATCTTCGTCTTCGGCGTCACGGCGGCGAGGATCGCGTCCACGTCGACTGCGCAATCCTTTTCCTTCACCGTCACCGGGGTCGCACCCGCGCCCATGATCTGGATCTTGTAGACGAGGAAACCGTGTTCGGTGATGATCGCCTCATCGCCTGCACCGAGATAAACGTGGCAAAGCAGGCCGAGAAGCTCGTCCGAACCATTGCCGCACAGGATGTTTGCAATGTTGAGACCATGCACATCGGCAATCGCCTGGCGCAGCGCGATCGCCTGGCCGTCCGGATAGATTTCCAGATGGCTGGCGGCGGTGCCGAAAGCTTCGATCGCCTTCGGGCTCGGCCCAAGCGGTGTTTCATTGGAGGAAAGCTTATAAACCTTCGCGACGCCGTCCACATGTTCCTTGCCGGGAACATAAGCGGCGATATCCAGAATACCCGGACGCGGAACAGGTTGGTTAAGCTCTGCACTCATTTGATCGACCTTTGGAAAAACGCCGGAGAACCCGGCAAAAGCAATGCCGGAGGCATTAGACCGGAATGGCCGCTTTGTCGAGGGTCAGCGCGGCTTTCCTTGGCTTGCGGCAGTGCGGGTGGTGGGCACCCCCTGCGGCGCGAGAACCGGCACGAAAACCCGGCGCGAGGCGCGCTGGGTGACCGGCAGCCCCTGATAGAGACGCTTTTGCGCTTCCACCACGATGACACCGGAAAACAGCGGCCAAAGCCTGCGACCGGTATGTTCGAGGTAACGACGGAATTTCAGCACCGGGCGGCTCGTGGTGGGCGGAAAGAACAGCGCCTCGGCGGTGGCGCCCGGGGTGAAATTGGTTTCACGCAAAAGCGCCGTCAGCTGCCCGCGCGAATAGGGTCGGCCGGAACCAAAAGGCGTATGTTCCATGCGCGCCCAGACGCCACGTCGGTTCGGCACCACAATCACCAGACGGCCGCCCGGCGCCAGTACTCGCCACATTTCCTTTAAACTCTCACGCGGATTTTCAGCAAATTCAAGCGCATGCACCATCAGGACCCGGTCTATCGACGAATCGGGCAGCGGCAATTCCTCGTCAAACACCAGCGCGGTGGAGGAAAGCTCGCCCGCCGGCCAGTTCACCGCCCCCTGCCCCGCCGGCATGAAGGCGAAGGTGCGCTCCGTATCATGGCGGAACCGCTCCAGAAACGGCACGGCATAACCGAGGCCAACCAGCCGTTCCTCCGGCAAGGGTGGCCACAGCGTCGAAAGCGCCATGGTGATCGCCTGCTCGGCCGAGCGGCCAAGCGGAGAATGATAGAATTCGCGCAGATCGACGATATCGGTATTCATGGGCGAGAATGTAGCATCAGGCGGTTGGACTTCAAGGCGTCTGCCCCTACATTGGAAGTCAGTTGGGAAAGTCAGGCGGGCGAATGCGCCGGTTTTGGCCGGCAAATGGAGAGGATACGATGAAACCTTTGGAAATAGACGTCTTTCTTTGCCGCAGCGATAATTTCGGAGTGCTCCTGCACGATCCCGAAAGCGGGGCGACGGCGGCCATCGACGCGCCGGAAGAAGGGCCGATTCTTCGCGCTCTCGACGGCCACGGCTGGAAACTGACCCATATCTTCACCACCCACCACCATCAGGACCATGTGGAAGCCAATCTGGCGCTGAAGGACAAGTTCCGCTGCGAGGTATACGGCCCCTATGACGAGGCGATTGCGATACCGGGTCTCGATCGCTCTCAGGCCGATGGTGATGAGTTCGAATTTGCCGGACGCCGCGTTCAGGTCATCGCCACACCCGGCCACACGGCGGGACATATCTGTTATTATCTGCCGGATGACGGCCTGCTGTTTGCCGCCGATACGCTGTTTGCCATGGGTTGCGGCCGCCTGTTCGAACGCCCGGCGGCGGATATGTGGCACTCCTTCCAGAAGCTGATGGCCCTGCCGGATGAGACGCGCGTCTATTTCGGCCACGAATATACGCTTTCAAATGCCCGTTTTGCGCTGACCGTCGACCCTGACAATGCCGTGTTGAGCGAACGCGCAGCACGTGTCGAGACGGCGCGGAAAGCCAATGAGTTCACCATTCCCACCACCATCGGGCTCGAAAAGCAGACCAATCCCTATATGCGCGTGGCGGATGCCGGCATTCGTAGACATCTCGGTCTTGAAGGGGCCACCGATGCCGACGTCTTTGCGGAAATCCGCACACGCAAGGATAATTTCTGATGGCCGCCGATCTGTCTGCGGAAGCGATCATTCGCGAATTGGGGCTGGAACCGCATCCGGAAGGTGGTTTTTACCACCAGACTTTTCGCGACAGGGCGGGTGGCGAGCGTGGCCATTCGACGGCAATTTATTATCTGCTGGAAAAGGGCGTGCGCTCGCACTGGCATCGGGTCACCGACGCGGTGGAGGTCTGGCACTATTATGCCGGCGCGCCGATAACCCTGCATCTTTCGCAGGACGGCCGGGAGGTGCAGACCTTCACGCTCGGCCCGGCCATTCTCGAAGGCGAGCGCCCGCAGGTGATCGTGCCGGCCAATTGCTGGCAATCGGCGGAAAGTCTCGGCGATTTCACCCTTGTCGGCTGCACCGTCTCACCGGGTTTCGCTTTTACGAGCTTCGTCATGGCCGAACCCGGCTGGTCGCCTGGGGATGGGCCGTAATTTTCAGGGCAATGCCTGTGTAATGAGCGGATTCCACTTGTTGCTTCTCCCCGTGGGGGAGAAGTCCGCGGCAGCGGGATGAGGGGGCTGGCTCTCCGCATATTGCTGGCGTTGCCCCCTCATCCGACCCTTCGGGCCACCTTCTCCCCGGCGGGGAGAAGAAACATGGGGTGCCGCCGAGCATCACCTGCCCTGCTATAAATCCCGGTCAGCCGCCGTATTTCGTAGCCGTAATATAGACCTGACCCACCCGCGTCGGAATGATCGCATAGACAGGCGCATAAACATCCATATTGTTCGACTTGGCGAACCAGATCTCCATCGAGATGGATTTCAGATATTCGATATCCTTGCGCCCCTGCCGGTAGCCCGACTTCGGCACGTAACGCGCCTTGCAGACGATGGCATCACCGTTAAAACCGTTGGTCTTGAACGGCTTGGTGCCGCTGGAGCTCAAAACGAGGTCGAGTCGCGATTCGCCGTCATAGATCGGCAGGCGCGTCGGGCAGATGCGGCCGCCTGAGGGAATGATCAGACCGGAAATCGGATCGAGAACCGAGCGCAGGTCGCGGTCCTTCACGTCAACCCAGTTGTCCGGCCGGGCTTTCGGCTCAGGTTTCACCGTCGTCGAGGTGACATTGCCGTTGCGGTAGACAACGTCATAGGTGCGTACCCGCTTGCCGTCCTTGTAGACCAGCGAATATTCGTTCGCCTGCAGCCGGTGGCCACGCTTGGCGCCGGAAACCGTTGTCTTGCCGGAAATGTCCTTGAGGATGCTGGCAAGGCCGGCGGCACTGAAGGAACCGGAGATCGAATAATTCGGTCCATCCATGCGAGTCGAAAAACTTGCCCGTGCAATCGGCAAAATGCCCAGATTGATGCTGTATTCGCTAGTGTGGCGTGCTTCGGCGGCGAGCGAGGGGGAGACGCCCGCAAACGCCATCGTCACGGCCATGAAAATGCTTTTTCCTCTGGCAATCATTTCGATATCACCTTAAAAGAGGCGCGGAAGCGGCCTTATCGGGCGATGATATACGCTGACTTGTGGCAATAAAAAAGCGGACGACGGTTGAAAACGCCGGAATTTCCTTTCATTTGATCGCGAGCGGCTTGACTGTTAAGTCTCGTCTGACTATAGAACCGCAACTTTCCAATCATGGCCAGTTGGATTGCCACCCCGGTTTTGCCGGTGGCGAGCCAGTGGTGAAACAGACGAAACGAAATAGGTGTACCCATGTCCCGTGTATGCGAATTGACCGGCAAGGGCGTCCAGACGGGCAACAACGTCAGCCACGCCAACAACAAGACCAAGCGCCGGTTCCTTCCGAACCTCTGCCAGGTCACGTTGATCTCCGATGCTCTCGGCCAGCGCTTCCGCCTGCGTGTTTCCGCAGCAGCTCTGCGCTCCGTTGAACACCGTGGCGGCCTCGATGCTTTCCTTCTGAAGTCCGGCGAAAACGAACTGAGCATGCGCGCTCGTCTCCTGCGCCGCCAGATCGCCAAGAAGACGGCCGAAGCTGCTTAATAGCGGTTTCGACATCATCGATATTCAGAGGGCTTGAATGGCTTTTGCCGCTCAAGCCTTTTGTTTTATTTCAGTTCAGCTCCAACTGGTGGCATCACCCAGGATAAAAAAATGCTGACCCTGCGCTATACGCTGATCTACATTCTCCTGATGACACTGGTGGTCGTCGCCTCCAATATTCTGGTTCAGTATCCGCTTTCCGGATCGCTGTTCGGCGTCAATCTCGGCGATCTGTTGACCTGGGGTGCCTTTACCTATCCGGTCGCCTTCCTCGTCACCGATCTGACAAACCGCCAGTTTGGGCCCTCCATCGCACGCCGCGTCGTGCTTGCCGGCTTTGTCGTCGGCGTTACGCTGTCGTTCTGGACATCCATCCCGCGTATCGCTGTCGCCTCCGGCACCGCCTATCTCATCGGCCAGCTGCTCGATATTTCGGTCTTCAACCGCCTGCGCCGCCAGCGCTGGTGGCATGCGCCACTTGCCGGCTCGATGCTGGGTTCCGTGCTGGATACGGCGCTGTTCTTCTCCATCGCTTTTGCTGCAAGCTTCGCCTTCATCGGCCCCAACGATGCCTTCGCCATCGAAAACGCGCCCATACTTGGCGTACTTACCCTTGAGGCGCCACGCTGGGTCTCCTGGGCGCTGGGCGATCTTTCGGTGAAAATTCTCGTCGGCCTCGTCATGCTGCTGCCTTACGGCGCGCTGATGAATACGCTGAAGCCGATGCCGGGCGCGGTCAAACCGAGCTGACATTATCCGACAGCCGCGTTTGAAGCTGTGCAAGGCGTGGATCAAATCACGCTTGCAAACCCACGGGCGACGTTGCAATCTGCCGTCCGTGGCAAGGCTCGGAGGCGGATCGGCATGCAGATCAAGGATGTTATCGACATTGTGGATGCGACCAGCGCCACGCTTTCAGGCTCAAGCTTTGACGATGTCAATCTGTCGGGAACGGCCTTCAACAATGTCAATCTGGCCGGCACACGCTTCAACGACATCAATTTTTCCGGTGCCTCGTTTACGGACAGCAACATGTCCGGCTGGTCGATCGATGACGTCAATTTTACCGGACTGAAGCTGAGCAACACGAACCTGTCCGGCGCGCAGATAACGGCATGCCGAATGACCGGCATGAAGATCGACGGCATTCCGGTCGAGGATCTCCTCGCTGCCTACAAGGCGGTACAGGAAAAGGCCTGATATTCACTCCACCAGCTTGAATTCCAGCATCAGGTTGCGCTGGAGGAACGAGTGGTTGTCGTCAGACACGATGATGAGGCGTGTCGAGCCATCCGGCCCCTTCACCACATCCATGCCTTCCATATTGTCGATCTGGTAGGCCATGCCCGCTTCCATGAGGATTTCGCCATCCACGACGGCACCCGGCCGGATATCCGCCCCGCGGATGCGGCGGATGCGCATGCCGACGCCTTCGGCGAAATTGAAGCGCCGTTCAAGAAGCAGCAGATCGCCGTTCGGCAGGAAAGCGCCATCAGTCACATCGAATGACGGATGATGGGTGACAGCGAATGTACCCTTCAGCGGGCCTTCCAATATGGCTGCAAGCAGATTGCCGTCCGCATCGATACTCTTTTCGGCCACCACGACCAGAGCGCCGGCGAGCGGCGAACTGGCCGGCGAAACCGCCAGGGCCTCCATGCCGCCATTATGGCGCAGTTCATTATTGGGGATGAGATGTGGCAGGCGGCTGAGTGGCTTTGCTGTTGCAAAACCCGGATCCGGATAGATATCGATCCTGTGCCGCTGCTCGTAGCTGACGAACACCTGGCCGTCGCGCAGCGCCAGCCCTTCCGCATCCATTTCCATCTTGCGCGGCGGTTCGCGGCCACTCATGTCCAGCATGGGGGTGATGCGGACATCGGCAAGCCCCGATAGCGCGCCGGCAGCACCACGCGTAATCCTGCCCGTCAGCCAGTGGCCGGTATCCAGCACCGCGATAAATTCCTCACCATCGGGGCGGAAGCGGATGGAGGATATCGCCCCGAACAGCTTTTCCGGGGCGCTCATCACCATGCCGCCGATAAATTCCAGCTTGCCGAACCGTTTTGCGCTGGTGCCGACCTCGAAACCCGACAGCAGGCGAACGCTCACCGGTACATCGATGGTCGATGCGCCGATGGGAATGGGAAACAGCGAAGCCGCCGCAAGCACAGCAGCGACCGCCAGAGACTTGCAGGAAAAGGCTACCCGGGCCCGCTTATCCGGCACGGCGGACCCTGCGGGACGAACCGGAGGCGCTGCTCGTATCTTCGAAGAGAGCAGCAAGCTGCTCGGTCATCGCGCCGGCAAGCTCATCCGCATCAACGATGGTCACGGCGCGGCGGTAATAACGGGTCACGTCATGGCCGATACCGATTGCCAGCAGTTCCACCGGCGAGCGGGTCTCGATCTGCTCAATGACCGCGCGCAGGTGCCGTTCCAGATAGTTGCCCGGATTAACCGACAGGGTCGAATCATCCACCGGCGCGCCGTCGGAGATCATCATCATGATCTTGCGCTGCTCGGGGCGGCCGATCAGGCGGTTATGCGCCCACATCAGCGCTTCACCGTCGATATTTTCCTTCAGAAGTCCTTCGCGCATCATCAGGCCGAGATTGCGCCGGGCGCGCCGCCACGGGGCATCCGCCGACTTGTAGATGATGTGGCGCAGATCATTGAGGCGACCCGGCGAAGCGGGCTTGCCATTGGCGAGCCACTGTTCGCGCGATTGTCCACCCTTCCACGCCTTGGTGGTGAAGCCGAGAATTTCCACCTTCACACCCGAACGTTCCAGCGTGCGCGCCAGAATGTCGGCGCAGGTGGCAGCAACCGTGATCGGACGGCCGCGCATCGAGCCGGAATTGTCGATGACCAGCGAAACCACGGTATCGCGGAACTTGGTGTCGCGTTCCTTCTTGAAGGAGAGCGGCTGCATGGGATCGATGATGAGCCTGACGAGGCGGGCCGGATCGAGATAACCCTCTTCCAGATCGAAATCCCAGGAGCGGTTCTGCTGCGCCATCAGGCGGCGCTGCAGACGGTTCGCCAGGCGTCCGACCGCACCCTGAAGATGCGCGAGCTGCTTGTCGAGAAAGGCGCGCAGCCGGTCAAGCTCGGCCTCGTCACACAGTTCCTCGGCCCGGATTTCCTCGTCGAATTCCTCGGTGAAGATGCGGTAATCGACTTTCTCGTTGAAATCGTCGAAGGGGCTGTTGGGGCGGCGGGTCTCGCCGGGCGTTTCGGAGTCCTCGTCGAGATCGTCGGACATTTCTTCGTCCGACATCTCGGCGCCGTCCATCTCGCCTTCTTCCATTTCCTCCTGCGAGGCCTCGTTTTCATCGGCGGGCGTCGCATCGGAGCCGGCCTCTTCCTCGACCTGCTCTTCCTCGGTCTCGTTGGTGCGCGGCTGGTCCTCGTTGGATTCCGCTTCCTGGCTTTCCGGCTCGTTATCCTCGTCGCCGAAATCTTCCGCCATCTGCATGGAGGTCAACATCTTGCGCACCAGCCGCGAGAACGCCTTCTGGTCGGTAATGACGCGGGAAAGGTCGTTGAGGTCGCCTGCGGCCTTGTCTTCGATGAAGTCGCGCCAGAGATCGAGAACCTTGCCGGCACTCGCTGGCGGCTTTTCGCCGGTCAGTTTCTCACGCACCAGAAGCGCTACAGCCTCGGCGAGCGGTGCGTCATCCTTATTGTTGATGCCGGAGAAATTGGCCTTGGCGTATTTTTCCGTATTCATGGCCTTGATATTGGAGGCCATGCCCGGCATGCGCAGCGCGCCGATGGATTCCACCCGCGCCTGTTCGACGGCATCGAAAACCAGCTGCGCTTCGGCGCCATGCGGCGACATCATCGCATGCGTGTCCGCATCGTGGCAGGCGAGACGCAGCGCCATGGAATCGCCGAGACCACGCGTGATGGCGATCTCCTGCGCCGTGGGTTTCTTGGAAATTTCCGGCAGGCGCATGCGCTCACCGGCAAGGCCCGGCCGCTCATTGGCGAAGACGACCTCGACCTCGGCATCACCGGCAACGGATCGCACGCATCCGGCAATCGCCTGACGCAACGGCTCCGTATCGACCGCCGTACCCGGTTTCGCTCTGGAATTGTCGCCGCGCCCTGCCATTGTCTTTCCTGTCAGTTGCCGACGCCTGCGGCCCACCCATCAGAGGATGCGCGGCCGCCGGCGTCTTCAAGTCATCGGTGATCTTCTCCGGAAAACCGGGGATGATCAGGCGCTGAGAACGATGTTCGCGGCGCTTTCTTTGAGCTCAACGCCAAAGGCACGCTGATACTGCTCGGCTACCAGGGTACGCTCAAGCTCATCACACTTGTTGAGGAAGGTCACACGGAAGGCAAAGGCGAGATCGCCGAAGATTTCCGCATTTTCCGCCCAGGTGATGACGGTACGCGGGCTCATCACCGTGGAAAGGTCGCCATTAACGAAGGCCGAACGGGTGAGATCCGCCACGCGCACCATCTTGGACACGGTTTCGCGACCCTTCGGATTGTCGAGGCTCTTCACCTTGGCGGCAATGATGTTCACTTCCTGCTCATGCGGCAGGTAGTTCAGCGTGGTGACGATGGACCAGCGGTCCATCTGCGCCTGGTTGATCTGCTGCGTGCCGTGGTAGAGGCCAGTCGTATCACCAAGGCCGACCGTGTTGGCGGTCGCGAAAATGCGGAAGGCGGGGTGAGGACGGATGACGCGGCTCTGGTCGAGCAGAGTCAGGCGGCCGGAGGATTCCAGTACGCGCTGGATGACGAACATCACGTCCGGGCGGCCGGCATCATATTCATCGAAGACCAGCGCGACATTGTGCTGGTAGGCCCAGGGCAGAATGCCGTCCTTGAATTCGGTAACCTGCTTGCCGTCCTTCAGGACGATGGCGTCCTTGCCGACGAGGTCGATACGGCTGACATGGCTGTCGAGGTTGACGCGCACGCAGGGCCAGTTGAGGCGGGCAGCCACCTGCTCGATATGGGTGGACTTGCCGGTGCCGTGGAAACCGGAAACCATGACACGTCGGTTGTGAGCAAAACCGGCTAGGATCGCGAGGGTCGTATCGCGGTCGAAAAGATAGTCGGGATCGAGGTCCGGCACATAGGCGTCGCCCTGGGAATAGGCGGGAACCCGCAGATCCGTATCAATGCCGAAAACCTCCCGCACGGACACAGTCGTGTCGGGCAGGTTGGAAATATCAAGGTCGATTTTGCTCATCACGTCTCCAAGGCGGGCGGCAGCCACCCGGCCACATCATCAATCAGGCGGTAAACACGTAAGTTGGCTTAGCAGAAACCTGACTGCTTTAACAATTGATATGCTTGAACAACAGCCCGAAAACGTTCTTCCGAACCACGATCGCCACCATTAGCATCAGGATGGTGCTTTTTGACAAGCTCCTTATAGCGCCTTTTTATCTCTTCCTGCTTCGCACTGGCAGAAAGACCGAGCGTATCGAAGGCTTTCGCCTCCAGCGTCTTCAGCTTGCGGTCCTGCTGCATGCGCTGTCCACCGGCCTTTGCGCCACCCGCAAAACCGCCGGCGAAGCCGAAGGGATCGCGAATGCGGGCATTGCCGCTCGCGGTGCCGGATCGAAGTGTGGAATGCAAAGGGCTGTCGCGCGCCGTCTTGTTGACACCCACCGTCCAGGTCGGACGGTGACCGGTGATCGCCTCCTTCTGGTAACGGGCGATCTCGCCGTCTGAGAGGCCGGAGAAGTAATTATAGCCCTTGTTGTATTCCTTCACATGCTCAAAACAGAACAGGAAGAATTGCCCCTCGGCATTGCGGCCGACAGGTGCGCGGTGAACGCCCGGTTTATCGCATCCGTCCCACTGGCAGGTAGGAGCCTGAACTTCAGGTTCCCGCTCCCTTTTCCGGCGCGTGCGGATGCGGTCGAAATATTTCGAATCCAGTTTCATGATGCCCTGATTATGGAGTGCGAAAAGCCGCACAACAAGAATTGACAAAGCGGAATGTTGCTGGCTTTTAGGTAACCCCCTTCAAGACCAGCCAACAGGAATGGAGCCCTTCGCATGTCCCTGCGAGAACGTATAGAAACGAAGCTCCGTGAGAGCTTTTCACCAGAGCGCCTGAAAGTCGTCGATGAAAGCCAGATGCATGCGGGCCACCAGCCGGATATAACCGGCACGGGCGAGACACATATGCGTGTTCAGATAGTGTCGGAAAGCTTCTCCGGCAAGTCTCGCGTCGAACGCCACCGGGCGATCAATGCCGTTTTGAAGCCCGAGCTCGACGCGGGCCTGCATGCGCTCGCGATCGAGGTGGCGGCGCCGGGGGAAGCCGTGCGGTTTTAGCCTCAACTGCGCAGCATTACGTTCGTGTTTCCGACATAAGAACTTGATTGATCTAAAGATCTTTTCCGACTGACACTTAACCACAGGGATACGGTCCCGTACGAGAGAGTGATGCCCCATTTCTACGTTGTAACTGATTGCGAATTCGACGGCCCTATTCCTGGAAAGCACTCAATGTTGTCATTCGGTTCTGTCGCAGTCTCAGAAACCGGTGAAATTCTCGGCGATTTCGAGGCCGTTCTGGAACGGCTGGAAAATGCGGAGAGCGACCCCGGAACAATGGAGTTCTGGCGCAAACATCCAATGGCCTGGAAAGCAGCGACGGAAAACGCTCAGCCTGCCGCAGTCGCTATTCAAAGTTTCGTGGCGTGGATAAAATCCTTTGATGCTGAGCCGATATTCGCAGCCCATCCAGTGTCTCTCGACGGTCTGTGGTTAGATTATTACCTGAAGCGGTTTACAGGTCAGCCGCTTTTTGAAGGCCCATGGGTTTCCAACCGCCTTTTCAAATATGCTCCCCTTTGCATCATGTCCATGGTCGCGGGAAAAACCGGTCGCGATTACTGGAGCTGCGAGGTTCAGCACTATCCTGCAGAATGGCTGGGCACCATTGAGCACACCCATCGTGCAATCGACGATGCACGCGGTTATGCAAACCTTCTGAGTTTCATGCTCAACAAAGGATGAGCTTTCCACGCTGTGGTTTTACAAATGGAGAGGGTTAGCTTCGGGTTTGAGCTGCCCCTCACCCCGGGTGCTTCTCCGACAGGAACGACTGCACCTCCGACGACGCCACATCATCAGCCACGAAAGACTGGCCGATGCCGTGGGTGAGGATGAAGGTGAGCTTGCCGCCCTTGACCTTCTTGTCCTGCGCGATTGCCGTCATCAGCGTCTCGACCGGCGGCAGTTCACCGGGAATGTCCTTCATCGCTGTGGGCAGTCCAACCGCCTTCAGGTGCGCCTCGACACGGGCCGCATCGTCAGGGCTTGCGAGGTTGAGACGGGCGGAGAACTGGTGCGCCAGCACCATGCCGATCGCCACACCCTCACCGTGCACCAGCCGCTTGCTGTCGTAATTGGTCGCCGCCTCCAGCGCGTGGCCGAATGTGTGGCCGAGGTTCAAAAGGGCGCGCACGCCGTTTTCCTTCTCGTCGGCCACAACAACATCGGCTTTGGCCTGGCAGCTGGTGGCAATCGCCTCTATGCGGGCGGGACCGCCGGTGCGAATTTCATCCCAGTTCTTTTCGAGCCAGAAGAAGAAATCCGGCTTATCGATCAGGCCATATTTAACCACTTCAGCATAACCGGCGCGGAATTCGCGCGGGCTCAGCGTATCCAGCACCGCCGTATCCGCCAGCACCAGATCAGGCTGGTGAAAAACGCCGATGAGGTTCTTGCCGTGGCGGCTGTTGATGCCGGTCTTGCCGCCAACCGAGGAATCAACCTGCGCCAGAAGCGAGGTCGGTATCTGCACAAAGCGCACACCACGGCGCACGATGCCGGCTGCAAAACCCGCGAGATCACCGATCACGCCGCCACCGAGTGCGATGACCGCATCGTTGCGTTCCACGCGCGCGGAGAGAACCGCATCGCAGACAGTGACCAGATGTTCGAAGCTCTTGGTCTTTTCGCCCGCCGGCAGGGTCAGCGACACCGCCTCGATACCGTCAGTCTGCAGGCCGTCCATCAAGCCTTCGAGATAAAGCGGCGCAACATGTTCATCGGTGATGATCGCCGCACGCCGGCCCTTCAGACGCGCCGAAATCTCACCGCCCGCCCTGCCGATCAGCCCCGGCCCGATCAGAATATCATAGGCGCGCTCACCGAGCGGCACATGGACAAGGCGTTCGTCGGCGTGGATTTCGGAAGGCGTCATGGTGGTCAGTCTTTCTGTTCGATGCCGGCGATGGCGGCCAGCACTTCAGTCACGATGATTTCCTTGCGGACGTCACGGGATTCGATGGTGAGATCCGCTCCGGCATAGATCGGGTAACGTTTCTCCATCAGCGCCGCCAGCGTGGCCTTGGGGTTTTCGGTCTTGAGAAGCGGACGATGATCGCGCTTGTTGACCCTTTCCCACAAAACCTCAAGATCGGCCTTCAACCACAGCGAAATGCTGCCGCGCGTGATGTGACGCCGGGTATTGTCGTTGATGAAAGCGCCACCGCCGGTGGAGATGACCTTGGGACCGCCGCGCAAAAGCCGCTTGATGACCCGTGTTTCCAGCGCCCGGAACTCTTCCTCGCCATAGGTGGCGAAAAGTTCCGATATCGTCATGCGCGAAACGCGCTCGATTTCCACATCCGTATCGATGAACTGGACCTTGAGCTGCTGGGCAACCATGCGACCTATCGCAGACTTTCCAGCCCCCATCAGCCCGACAAAGACGATGTTGCGCCTCCCGAGCTTTGCCCGTGCTTGCTCCCCGAGTGTTGCCGGGACGGATAAATTCGTTTCATTCATAAATTTGAAAGCCCGTTTGGCATGGATATCTGCAAATGTTTACGAAGCGTCAAGCCAAATTGCTGACTGAATGGCGTTGAATCACAATCATCGCCGCATGCGGCACGGGGCGAAAGCCGGCTTTTTGATCTTGCCGCCGCTTTCGCCGCACCGCATATAAGTTCGACCGCCACCTTCACGGAGCCGCCATGCCCACCCTCTTCCGCTTCACGATGATATTGGCGACCATCGCGGGGCTGATCTATGGCGGCATGGTGCTGCTTGTCATGGTCGTGAAACCACGCGACCGCGAGGTGACCGTGCGCATTCCTTCCGAACGCCTGAACCCACCGGCGGCAGAACCGGCAAGGCGCACTCCATGAACGCACTAACGGGAGGGCGCGACGGCGCACGGCTTGAAAGTTTTCTGGAAATGATGAGCGCCGAGCGCGGCGCTGCCGCCAACACGCTTTCCTCTTACGAACATGACCTTTCGGATCTGCGTGAATTTCTGGCCGGCCGAGGTCAGTCCTTGGCCGAGGCGGCCACGCCAGACCTGTCCGCTTATCTTACCCATCTTTCCACCCAGGGCTTTGCCGCCACCTCGCAGGCGCGACGCTTGTCATCGATGCGGCAGTTCTATCGTTTCCTCTATTCGGAAGGACTGCGCAGCGACGATCCGACCGGCATAATCGACGCCCCTAAAAAGGGTCTCAGCCTGCCGAAGACGATGAGCGTTGCCGATGTGACGAAACTTCTCCGCATCGCGGCTGAGGAAGCAGCCACCGCCGGTCCCGGCCAGCTTGCCCGCATTCGCATGCATCTGCTGCTTGAACTGCTTTATGCCACCGGCATGCGCGTCAGCGAGCTCGTCTCCCTGCCCGTCAAGGTGCTGCGCCAGGAGGGCCGCTTCCTGATGATCCGGGGCAAGGGCAACAAGGACCGCATGGTGCTTCTGTCCCGCGCCGCGATCGAAGCCATGGAAAAATACGACGCCGCCAGAAAGGCGCTCGCGCCGGAGAAGGTCAAGGCGCAAAAAAAAGCCGAAGCACCGGAAAGCCCATGGCTGTTTCCTTCGAGCAGCAAGGAAGGTCATCTGCCAAGGCAGGTCTTCGCCCGCGACCTCAAAGATATTGCCATTCGCGCCGGCCTTACCCCTTCGGCGGTATCACCGCATGTCCTGCGTCATGCCTTTGCCAGCCACCTCCTGCAGAACGGTGCAGACCTGCGCGCCGTGCAGGAGCTTCTCGGCCATTCCGACATTTCCACGACACAAATCTATACGCATGTGCTGGAAGAACGCTTGCAAGAACTGGTACAAACACATCACCCCCTTGCCAAACAGGGCAAAAACCTTGATTAGAGCGACCGGAACCGCCGGATAATCCGGTCAAACCTTGCGCAAAACGATCGGAAACGGATCTCATGCACAATTATCTCGACTTCGAAAAACCTATCTCGGACCTTGAAGGCAAGATCATCGAGCTGAAGAAGCTTGCCGATGAAGACGAGAGCATAGACACCTCGGAGGAGATCAACCGTCTGGAATCGCGCGTCAACGACGCGATGCAGGACATCTATTCCAAGCTGAACGCCTGGCAGAAAACGCAGGTCGCGCGTCACCCGCAGCGTCCGCATTTCGTCGATTACGCCAAGGCGCTGTTCACCGATTTCACACCGCTTGCCGGCGACCGCAAATTTTCCGAAGACGCCGCCATTCAGGCGGGCCTTGCCCGCTTCAACGGCCAGCCCGTCGCCGTCATCGGCCAGGAAAAGGGTAACGACACCAAAAGCCGCCTGAAGCATAATTTCGGCAGTGCGCGTCCGGAAGGTTACCGCAAGGCGATCCGCGTGCTCGAACTGGCTGACCGTTTCTCGCTGCCGGTCGTCACCCTCATCGATACCGCAGGCGCCTATCCCGGCGTTGGCGCCGAAGAACGCGGCCAGGCAGAGGCCATCGCCCGCTCGACGGAAATGTGCCTTAACGTCAAGGTGCCGATCGTTTCCGTCGTCATCGGCGAAGGCGGTTCGGGCGGCGCGATCGCCATCGCCACCGGCAACCGCGTCTACATGCTCGAACATTCGATCTATTCGGTGATTTCACCGGAAGGTGCTGCCTCCATTCTCTGGCGTGATTCGACCCGCGCCAAGGAAGCCGCAACCAACATGAAGATCACGTCCGAAGACTTAAAGTCGCTCGGCGTTATCGACGGCATCATCCCCGAACCGATCGGCGGGGCGCATCGCGCTCCGGAGACCGTGATCAACGCGACAGGTGACGTGATCGCCAAGGCTCTGGCCGATCTTTCACAGCGTTCGGGTACGCAGCTGCGTGCCGAGCGCCGCCAGAAGTTCCTGGATATCGGCCGAAACCTTTAAAGCATTTCCAGTAAAAGTGCGTAGCGGTTTTACGTCCGGAAAATGCGTACAAAGAGAGAGTTAGATTTTTTGGCGGTTCGAAGAAACGCCAAAATGATCAAACTCCCGGCCTCATTTTCCTTGAATTTCGCCCCAACTCGGCCATAGTCCGGTCACATCAACAGATGTATCGGCGGCCGCGGGGGCGGATCCGATTTGAGTTAAGAAGATGTAAACGGTTAATACCGTATTTAAAATACACGCGGGACGGTGTAGAACTTCGCCGCCCGTGCCATCGTCTTTCGGATCAGATCATGCGTTTGACACATTTTGCCCTGCTCGCCTGCACCGCGCTCGTTCTTACCGGTTGCAACGATACGCTCGAAACCGTCGAACGCGACGTTTCCCACGTCAAGAACAAGGTCGATTACCCGTTGTCTCCGTCCATTCTGGCCGAGATCGACAAAAGGGGCATGGATCGCACTTCGCCGATCATGATCCGCATCTTCAAGGAAGAAGGTGCGCTGGAAATCTGGAAGGCCAGGCGCGACAACCGTTTCGAGAAGATCGCCGGCTACGAGATTTGCGCATGGTCCGGCAAACTCGGCCCGAAGGTGAAGGAAGGTGACCGGCAAGCGCCGGAAGGTTTCTACAACCTGACACCCGCGCATCTCAATCCGAACTCGAAATATTATCTCGCCATCAATACCGGCTTCCCGAACCGTTACGATGCCGCCAATGGCCGCAACGGCACCAACCTGATGATCCATGGCGCCTGTTCATCGTCAGGCTGTTATTCGATGACGGATGCGCAGATTCTTGAAATCTACGGTTTCGCGCGCGACGCCTTCAAGGGCGGCCAGAAGACCGTGCAGCTGCAGGCCTTTCCCTTCCGCATGACAGCGGAAAACATGGCCCGCCACCGCCAGAGCGAACATCTCGAATTCTGGAAGATGCTGAAGGTCGGTTACGACAATTTCGAAGTCACCAAGCGCCCGCCGGAGGTGAATGTCTGCGAGAAGAAATATGTCTTCAACCAGCAGACGGCAGGCGGCAGCTTCAACGCCTCCGCGCAGTGCCCGGGCATGAGCACGCCGCCCGCACTGGTCAGCGCGCTTTCAAGTTACGAAAAGACCTATGATCTCGCCTATGAAAAGGCGATGAAGAAATATGACGGCATGGCCTGGTATGACCCGAGCGAGGCGGAGCGCAAGGCGCTGGTCGCCGAAAAGCGCAAGGGACGCGAACCCGCCTATGCCCCGACCGGCTCGGCACTGAAGGCCGGCAAGCTGATGAAGGAAACGGAATTTGCCGCGCTGATGGAGAAGAAGGCGCAGCAGGTGACGTCGTCCTCCCCGGCAACCGCAGCCACCGCCTCATCCCTGCGTGGCCCACGCACCTCGACGCCTCAGCCAACCGCCCCACAGTCGAACCCGGCGCCTGCCGCCCCGACCATGGTTGCCACAGCCACCCCCGCGCCTTCGGCCAACGGCCAGAGCGGTGCGGCCGCACAGGGCATCCCGGTTCCGGCCCTCAACCCGCTTGCCTATTCTGCACCGGCACCGGAAGCGCCGGAGAAGAAGCCCTTCTGGAAGTTCTGGGCCAAGGAATGAGCGCCACGGCCGAAGTGATTTACGATTTGAGGGGGCTTAAATGCCCCCTTCCGGTTTTAAGAAGCCGCAAGAAGCTTGCTGCGCTGAAAGCGGGCGATGTTTTGACGGTTGAGACGACCGATCCGCTGGCTGTCATCGATATTGCGCATATGTGCAATGAGGATGGGCATAGTCTGGTTGAGACCGTGGCAGTTGGTAACGGGCATCGGTTTCGGATTGTGAAGGGGGCGTAGAGTGCTCACTGCGGAGGTTACCCCCCTCTGTCCTGCCGGACATCTCCCCCTCAAGGGTGGAGATCGACGAGCGGCTTGCTCCCAATATTTTTACCTGTGGCTAAGACCGCAATGACCAACGTTGCGAAGGAATGAACGACTGCCTCACCTGATCTCCGGCAGGACAGAGGGGGGTGCCGGCTGCCGCAGACTTTCGCCACTCACCTCAAAACCGCATCCCCGAAATCGCCAGCGGATTATCCGTCATCGCCTGCCTGTCCGGACGGTCGATGCCTGGGGCGCCGGTAAATGCGGCAAAGAGGTCCTGCACGAAAGCCTCCGGCAAGTCCTTCGTGATCAGCACCATGCGCGTACGCTGATCAGACGGGTCAGGCCAGGCCGCAAGGCGCTCGGGCCTGTGGAAAATGTTCTGCACCCCATGCAGCACCAGCGGCCGGTCCGGATTGTCCGAGAGCTTGACGACGGCCTTCATGCGCAACAGCTTTTCACCATGCGCCGAGCGCAGCAGATCCACAAACATATCGATCGCCATCGGCTCGATCGGCTTGTCATGAATGATCGAGAAGGAACGGATCGACGCATCGTGCCGGTTCACATCGTGATGGTGATGGCCATGGTCGCCACGGTGGTGGTGGTGCCCATGGTCGTGGTCGTGGTCGTGATGATCATGGGCCGCCTCTTCGCCCAGCCAGCGGCCAACATCGGCATTTTTGCTGCCGGCATCATAAAGACCATTGTCGAGAAGCGCCGAGGCACTCCAGTCGGGCTTGTCGCCATCCTCGATCGTTGCGCGCGGGTTGAGCGTCTGCAGGCGCGCCGTCAGTGCAGCAATTGTGGAAACGTCGGCGAGCGCTCGCTTGGTCATCACCAACCGGTCGGCAACGGCCGCCTGCTTCACGGCTTCTTCGTGATTGTCGAGCGTGGAGAGGCCGTTCACGGCATCCACCACCGTAATCATGCCGTTGAGCACGAAATTCTGCGCGATCACCGGATTACCCATGATCGATTGCATGACCGGGGCAGGATCGGCAAGGCCGGTGGTCTCGATCACCACCCGCTTCACCGGCTTCAGTTTGCCGGTCTGGATACCATCCATCAGCTCCGCCAGCGTATCCACCAGTTCCCCGCGCACCGTGCAGCAGAGGCAACCTTCCGCCAGTTCGATGATGCCTTCGCCGGCGCTTTCAACCAGCATATGATCAATGCTGACATCACCAAATTCATTGATGATGATCGCCGCGTCACTCATCTCGGGGTCCTTGAGGAGCCGGTTGAGCAGCGTCGATTTTCCGGCGCCGAGAAATCCGGTGATGATGGAGACCGGTATACGCTCGCGAGACATGCCTTGCCTGTATGTTGAGGGCCGCTCCGGCAGATCGTTGAACGATGTTCGAGCCGGAACCGCGCGATAAAACAGAAATCGCCCAAGGCCTGAAGCCATGGGCGAGACTGTAATATCATAACAGATCAGAGCTGCGAATAGCCAATCCGCTGGCACAGTCGCCCTTCATCACTGAAGAGCGATCAAGCCAATCAGAATGTCGGGCGTGGGATCGGGATCGGCACGTTGGCCAGTTCGCCCTTGGCCGCAGCTCCCTTGGTCGTGTTGACAGCCACGGTCTCGCTGCCCGGGATAAGACCGGCGAAGGAATATTCCGGCGGGCGGGTCATCTCCGTCACATAGGGCGAATGGATGACCATGCGGCCGGCTTCATCGCGGCCCTCGCTACGCACCTTTGCAGCCTTCGGATTGCAGATTTCGGCGCTGACATCGTTTACATCGCCTGTATCGCCATAGGGCGCCAGCGAAGCAAGCGAAACGCCCTGCCCGGAAGGCGCCGTCAGCCCCATCTGCAGCAGGTCCGCAGACTGGTCGGTTCGTCCGGCAAGGCTGTCCGCGCCCAGCACCACGGTGATGACGGAGCGGCCATTGCGCACGGCAGACGACACCTGGTTAAAACCGGAGGCACAGATGAAGCCGGTCTTCATGCCGTCAGCGCCATCAAAGCGGCCCACCAGCATATTGAAGTTGGCATAATTCTTCTTGCCGGTGGTGACGCCTTCCAGCGAGAAATAGTGGGCGTATTCCGGGAATTCACGCTTGATGATCAGCGCCAGCAGCGCCAGATCGCGCGCGGTCGTATATTGCCCCTTGCCGGGCAGGCCGTTGGCATTCACGTAATGGGTGGAGCTCATGCCCAGCCGCTGCGCCTGCGCATTCATCTGCGCCACAAAATTATCGGAGGTGCCACCGATCGTCTCGGCAATCGCCACGGCAATATCATTGGCGGATTTGATCAGCAGCAGCTTCAGCGCGCTGTCCATCGTCAGCTTCTGGCCGGGCTTGAAATACATTTTCGAGGCCGGCTGGTCGGCGGCCTTCTTGCTCATCACCACTTCCGTCTGCGGGCTGAGCTTGCCGGCCTTCATCTGCGAAAAAGCGATATAGGCGGTCATCAGCTTGGTCAGCGACGCCGGATACCACTTGCGGAAGGCTTCCTGATGGGAAATCACCTTGCCGGTTTTGACATCCACCACCATTTTCGGATTGGCATTGGCCACGGGTGCTGCGGCGACGAGGCCTGCGGTCATGATGGCAACGGCTGCGGAGAGCCGCCGGGCGGCGTTTGGCGATTTAACTGTCTGTGGCAAGGCTTGTCCTCGAATTCCCGTCTTCGGTCGGGGAATGGCAATATTCACCATATATGTCCTAGCAATGGCAAAGTACATTGATTACGTCAATTATGCGGCGCACTATCCACCATGGAGGATGGCTTTTACCACACGCCGCACCGATGAACCCAGGAATGAACGAATGCCGATTTTGAACAGAGCCGCCGAACTTCAACAGGAAGTCAGCGAATGGCGGCGTCACCTGCACGAAAATCCCGAGATTTTGTATGATGTCGACAACACCGCGGCCTTCGTTGCGGACAAGCTGAAATCTTTTGGCGTTGACGAAATCGTGACCGGTCTTGGCCGCACGGGTGTGGTCGGCATCATCAGGGGCAATCTTGCCGGTGAACGCACCATCGGCTTTCGCGCGGATATGGACGCCTTGCCCATTCTCGAGGAAACCGGCAAGCCTTGGGCATCGAAAACAGCAGGCGCGATGCATGCATGCGGCCATGACGGCCATACCGCCATGCTGCTCGGCGCATCGAAATATCTCACCGAGACCCGCAACTTCGCCGGCTCCATCGCCGTCATCTTCCAGCCCGCCGAAGAAGGTGGCGCTGGCGCACTCGCCATGGTCGAGGACGGCTTGATGGAGCGTTTCGGCATTAACGAGGTCTATGGCATGCACAACATGCCGGGCATTCCTCTCGGTGCCTTCGCCATCCGCAAGGGCGGCATCATGGCGGCACCGGACAAGTTCTCCATCACCGTCAAGGGCCGGGGCGGCCATGCGGCACAGCCGCACCGCACCATCGATCCGATCACCATCGGTGCACAGATCGTCGGCAACCTGCAGATGATCGCCTCGCGCAATGCCGATCCGATCCGTTCGGTCGTCGTGTCCGTCACCCGTTTCCACGCCGGCTCCAGCCACAACATCATCCCCAACGAGGCGCTGATTGCCGGCACGGTGCGCAGCCTCGACGAAACGGTGCGCGATCTCGCGCAGGACCGCATCAAGCAGATGGCAGAAGGCATAGCCCTTGCCAATGGTGCCGAAGCCGAAGTCGTCTATGAGCGTTATTGCCCGGTGACCTTCAACCACGCCGCCGAGACCGACCACGCCATCCGCGTCGCCCGCGATGTGGCGGGCGACCACAATGTCGATCCCGATGTCGATCCCTCCATGGCCGGCGAAGATTTTTCCTTCATGCTGAAGGAAAGGCCGGGCGCCTTCATCTTCCTCGGCAATGGCGATTCGGCCGGGCTTCATAATCCCGGCTACGATTTTAACGACGACGCCATCGCCTACGGCATTTCCTACTGGGTGAAGCTGGCTGAACAGCGTCTCACGAGCTGATTGCCGGCGAGCGCAAAGAAAGCCGAGGAACAGATCAACCGCGATGAAGAACGCGGTTGATCCGCAGGCATCGTCAGGTTAAAGAGCAATTCAGTGTCCACGTAGCTCAGCAGGATAGAGCACAGGATTCCTAGTTGATAATTGGGGGCTGCGGTCCGAAAGGCTGTAGTCGATCTGCTCAAATTCGGGGAACGCTTAGCTGGACTTCCAGCATGCCAATCCCGAGCCAAGCTTCAGGCGAAAGCCTGTTGAAGGTGTAGAGACTGGTAGGGCAGCGCCTAAAGGCCGCAAGGTCCATGGTGAAGGGACAGTCCAGACCACGAACGCCCTGCCTATTTTCGGCGGGACGGCGGCGAAAGTCGAAGTGGTATGAATCCTGGGGTCGGAGGTTCGAATCCTCTCGTGGACACCATTTTTTCCTGTTTTGTCCGCCGTTAAGATACAGACCCTGCTCTGCAATCAGAACGGTCAAAACCTCTCGGACCGACATGGCCTGTCCGAAAGGTCGATTTCCGGCACGGCCTGCCGCGCGTTTTACACCGCCACCGGCGTGATCCAGCGCGGATCGGCGCTTTCGGCACTGTCCACAACCGCTTCCACAAAGGCCACACCCTTCAGCCCGTCATAGGCAAGCGGAATGTTGCGGCCAATCGCACCCGTCTCACGGCCCGCTTTGCGGGCACGGATGGCTTCCGCGAAACCGGCATAGAGGTTGGCGAAGGCCTCCAAATATCCCTCCGGGTGGCCGGGCGGAGTGCGGGTTCGAACCTTCGCATCTTCGGAAAGATCGTCCGCGCCCCGCTTGATGGTCTGCACACGCCCGTTAAGCGGCGTATAGACGAGTTCGTTCGGCTGTTCCTGAAACCATTGCAACGAACCGGTCGCGCCGAAAACCCGCAAACGCACGCCGTTGGAATTGCCGAGCGCCACCTGCGAAGACCAGAGGAGCCCCCGCGCGCCGCCCTCATAACGCATCATCACATGGGCATTGTCATCCAGCGCCCGCCCCGCCACGAAAGTGGCGAGATCGGCGGTGAGCGACTGCAGTTTCAGCCCGGTCACGAAGCCAGCCAGATGATAGGCATGGGTGCCGATATCGCCGATGGAGCCGCCGCGGCCATTCTTCTTCGGGTCGGTGCGCCATGCCGCCTGGGCATTGCCCTGCTGTTCGATGGCCGTTGCCATCCATTCCAGCGGATATTCCACCTGCACGGTGCGAACCTCGCCGATCTCACCCGCCGCGACGCGCGCACGCGCTTCATGCACCATCGGATAGCCGGAATAGGTGTAGGTCACCCCAACGAAGCGGCCGCTTTCCCGCGACAGTTTTTCCAGCGCAATGGCGTCTTCCAGCGTCGCGGTCAGCGGTTTTTCGCAGATCACGTCGAAACCTGCCTCGATCAGCGCCTTCGCGATCGGATAGTGGGTGAAATTCGGTGTGCAGATTGCAACCGCATCGACACGATCCTCGCGGGCAGCCTCGCCGGTAATCAGCTCCTGATAGCTGCCATAACTGCGGGCCGGGTCAAGCCCTTCATTGATCGCAAAGGCGCGGCCCCTTTCGGGATCGACATCAAAGGCCCCGGCCACAAGCACCCATTTGCCGTCAAGGCGTGCTGCAAGACGGTGGATATTGCCGATATAGGCTCCCTGACCGCCACCGATCATGCCCAGACGAAGTGGTCTTTCGATAGTCATTGTTCCTCCAGCCCCAGCATGGTGCGGTTGGCATTGCGGTTCGCGCCGGATTTGACGAAATCGTCAAAGGCGCGGTCCGAAACACGGATGATGTGATCGGCGATGAAACGCGCACCTTCCGACGCGCCGTCTTCCGGGTTCTTGACGAAACATTCCCACTCCAGCACCGCCCAGCCATCAAAGCCGTAGGTCGTCAGCTTGGTGAAGATCGCCCCGAAATCAACCTGCCCGTCGCCGGGGCTGCGGAAGCGCCCGGCCCTTTTTGACCATGGCTGATAACCGCCATAGGCGCCCGATTTTCCGTCTGGACGAAACTCGGCATCCTTGACGTGGAAGGTTTTTATCCGCTCATGGTAATGGTCGATGAAGGCGAGATAATCCATTCCCTGCAGAACGAGATGCGAGGGATCATACATCAGGTTCGCCCGGGGATGTTCCTTGACCTTGTCGAGAAACATCTCCCAGCTGTGGCCGTCATGCAGGTCTTCGCTCGGATGGATTTCATAGCAGACATCCACGCCATGGGCGTCGAAATCATCAAGAATCGGCGTCCAGCGGCGGGCAAGCTCGTCAAAGCCTTCCTCCACCAGCCCTTCCGGCCATTGCGGATAGGGATAAAGATACGGCCATAAAAGCGCCCCGGGGAAGGTCACATGGCGGTCGATGCCGAGGCGCTTTGAGGCGCGGGCGGCAAAGCGCAGTTGTTCCTCGGCCCATGCCCGACGCTTTGCGGGATTGCCGCGCACATGTTCCGGCGCAAAACTGTCCATGATCGCATCATGGGCGGGGTGCACCGCCACAAGCTGCCCGGTGATGTGGGAGGCAAGTTCGGTGATCTCCAGCCCATGCTCGCCGAGCATGCCCTTCAGATCATCACAATAGGCATCGCTTTCCGCAGCCTGTTTCATGTCGATCAGACGCGTATCCCAGGTGGGAATCTGCACGCCCTTGAAGCCCTTGGCCGCGGCCCACGCCGCCAACGAGGCAAGCGAATTATAGGGCGCCTCATCGGCCGCGAACTGCGCCAGAAAGACACCCGGCCCCTTGATGGTCCGCATCATCTTATTCCTCCAGCTTTTTCGCCGGCACAGGCGCGTCGTCGTAACCGCCATAGACCGACTGATCGAAGGGGATCACCGCGCCCGTCATCATGCCGCTGTCGTCGGAGGACATCCAAAGGATGGCGCGGGCCACTTCGAGCGGATCGAGGATGCGCCCGAACGGCTTGGCCGCCGCCGCACGGTCGATGAAATCGGGATCACCGGTCTCGGAAAGGACAAGCTTGCGCTCGTGATCGGAATTCATCCAGCCGATATCGAGCTGGTTCACATGGATACGGTGGCGCATCAGCGAAAAGCCGGCATGGCGGGTGACGGTGGCAAGCGCGCCCTTGGACGCCGCATAGGGCGCAAGGAAAGGCTGGCCTGTCAGACCCGACATCGACCCGACATTAACGACACGACCCTCGATCCCCTCGCGGATCATCACCTTTGCCGCATCCTGAATGAGAAAGAATGGCGCACGCGTATTGACCGCGAACATCCGGTCGAAAAGCTCGGGCGTCGTGTTGAGCATGTTGCCGCGATCCGTCAGGCCCGCCGCGTTAACGAGGATATCGACCCGACCGAAGCGTTTGTCCGTCGCCGGAATGATGCTGCGGACATCATCGATATCGCCGAGATCGGCCGCCACCATCTCAACCGGCACGCCTGATTTCTGCGTGATGGCATCCGCGACCGCCTGTCCCTTTTCGATGCCGCGTCCGACAATGACGATTCCCGCCACGCCCGCCTGCGCAAACACCTGCGCAACCGCTGCACCCAGACCCTGGGTTCCGCCGGTAATAACGGCGATCTTTCCTTCAATACGGTTCATTTCACGACCTCATATCCAGCGGCGTCCATCACGCGCAGCAATTCCCTGTGCCCCTTGCGGGCCATGTCCAGCGGCGGGTTCCTGATCGGGTCCTGCTCCGCCTCAACCACGAACCAGCCCTCGTAACCTCTCGACGCCAATGCCTTGACGATCGCCCCGAAATCCAGGCTGCCATCGCCCGGCACGGTAAAGGCGCCCTTGATGACGGCATCGAGGAAACTCTCCCGGCTCCTGTCCAGCCCATCGACAACCTCACGCCGGATATCCTTGGTGTGGACATGGGTAACGCGTGCATGGTGGTTTTCGATGACACGCATGACATCGCCGCCCGCAAAGGCCATGTGCCCGGCATCAAACAGCAGGGGAACGGAGGAGTGCTTCATGAAGAGATCAAGTTCCGGCTCGGTCTCCACCACGGCCGCCATATGGTGATGGTAAGAAATCGGCATGCCCTTCGCCGCGCACCAGTCGGCAAAGTCGGACATCTTGCGGCCATAGGCCGCCATGCCGGCCTCGTCGAGCCGGGGCTTCGTGGCAAGCGGAGCGGAGCGCACGCCCTGAATGGAGCGCGCCGTTTCACCATAAACAATGCAGGGCGCACCGGCGGCGATGAAGAATTCCATCTGCTGCGCGATGCGGTCTTTCTCGGCCTCGATGTCACCATCCAGCAGCAGGCCGGAAAACCAGCCGCCGCACACCGATATGCCGTAACGGTCGAGGATCGGCCCGAGCTCCGCCATATCCATCGGAAACCGGCGCCCGGTCTCCATTCCGGTAAAGCCGGCTTCGCTTGCCTGCCTCAGGCATTCCTGAAGGCTCACATCATCGGAAAGCTCGGCAAGATCGTCATTCCACCAGGCGATCGGCGCGATACCAAGTCTTGCTTTCATCTCAGACCCCCACTCGCTGCGCCTTGCGGATGTTTTCCTGCGCGGCGCGGGCGGCACGCACGGTCTCGAAACTGGAGACGGAGGGAACACCGACATCCCAGTCGGCATCGCCCGGCACCCATTTCCAGGCATCGGAAACGATGGAGATGACAGTCACGCCATCATTGCCCTGCGCCCAGATCATCGCGTCTTCAAGATCGGCAAGGCTTTCGGCCCTGCGTGCATGAGCGCCCATGGCTTCCGCATGTTTGACGAAATCGACATGCAGCGGATTTTCCCTGTCCCTGACGCGGCAATCTGCCAGCAGATTGTTGAAGCCGGGAACGCCCTTGGCCTGCTGCAAACGGTTGATGACGGCATAGCCGCCATTATCGCAGACCACCACGATCATCCGGTGCCCGGTAAGCGCGGCTGAATAGATATCCGAGTTCATCATCATGTAGGTGCCGTCCCCCAGCATGACGATTGGAACGCCGCCGGTACCGCCCGGCCCTTCCTGCGCCATGGAGCAGCCCCAGCCGGCAGCGATTTCATAACCCATGCAGGAAAATCCGAATTCGCAATCGAACGTATTCGGGTTCTTGACCCGCCAGCCCTTGGTCACTTCACCCGGCGTTCCACCCGCCGCCGCAATCAGCGTATCTTCGGGCCGCGCAACCCGGCTCAGCACGCCAACCACCTGCGCATAGGACGGAACCGGCGCATTGGTGATGCGCTGGTGTTCGTCGAGCAGATTATCCCATTCGGCAAACAGCGTTTTGGCCCGCTGCATGTGGGTGGCATCGGCCTTGTAGGCTCCGAGCGCGTGGTCTAGATCGTCGATTGTCTCGAGCGCATCGCCGACCACGGAAAGCGCCCGGTGTTTCACCGCATCAAAGCGGGCGGCGTTGACGGAAATGAACTGCGCATCGCGGGAGAAAGCCGTCCAGGAACCCGTGGTGAAATCCTGAAGCCGGGTACCGATCGCCAGCACGACATCCGCATCCTTGGCCAGCGCATTCGCCGAGGTTGATCCGACGATGCCGATCGGCCCGGCATGGACCGGATGGTGATGGGTGAGCGCGCCCTTGCCGGCGATGGTTTCGACCACGGGAATGCCGCGCTTTGCAGCGAAATCGGCAAGGCGCTCTTCCGCCAGCGAATAACGCACGCCACCGCCGGAAATGATGAGCGGACGTTTCGCCTGCGCCAGCAGCCGGGCGGCAGTCGCCACAGCGTCACGGTCAGGACGCGGTCGCGGAATTTTCCAGACCTTCGGTTCAAAAAAGACCGCCGGATAATCAAAAGCGATTTCCTGCGTATCCTGCGCAAGACCGATGAAAACCGGGCCGCAATCGGCCGGATCGAGCATGGTGGCGACCGCCTGCGGCAGCGATTGCAGCAATTGTTCCGGCAGCACGATCCTGTCCCAGTAACGCACCACGGATTTGAACGCGTCATTAACGGTGAGTGTCGGATCGCCGAAATGCTCGACCTGCTGCAGAACCGGGTCCGGCAGGCGGCTTGCGAAGGTATCGCCCGCAATGAGGAGAACGGGCAGCCGGTTGGCCATGGCGACGCCGGCGGCCGTCACCATGTTCAGCGCCCCCGGCCCGATCGAAGTCGCAGCGACCATGATCTGCCTGCGCCTCTTTGCCTTGGCAAAGCCGATTGCGGCAAGCGCCATGGATTGTTCATTCTGCCCGCGCCAGGTCGGCAACTGGTCCTGCACCGTCTCCAGAGCTTCGGAAAGGCATGTGACATTGCCGTGCCCGAAAATGGCGAACACGCCCGCGAACAGGGGAACGCGCTCTCCGTCGATCTCGGTAAACTGGTTGCACAGGTAACGTACTAGCGCCTGGGCCATGGTCAGGCGTAAGGTCTTCGCGGTCATCTCGCCTCCTCCTGCGGATGGTTGTTGATATGTTTTTGGAATACATATTGACAAATTCTGTACTTTGCAATGATTATTGCCAAATACCTCGGGAGGAAAATTTCAATGCTGAGAATTGCAGTGCTTGGCGTGGGCCGTATCGGCCGCATGCATGCGGAAAACATCGTCGCTCATCCACGCGCGACATTGGCTGGTATCTTTGATGTATACGAGCCCTCGGCGAAAGAAATTGCCGAAAAGCTTGATGTGACACGATTTGAATCGGCCGAGGCGGTTTTTGCCTCGCCTGAGGTCGACGCCGTGCTGATCGCGACCTCAACGCCCACCCATGCGGATCTGCTGGAAAAGGCAGTTGCCGCCGGAAAACCGGTGCTTTGCGAAAAGCCCATCGATCTCTCCCTCGACCGCGTCAACGCCTGTGCAACAAAAATTGCCGGCAGCGGCGTGCCGATCATGCTCGGCTTCGTCCGGCGTTTTGACAGCGGACACCGCGCCGTGCGTGAGGCCGTCGAAAACGGAACGATAGGCGATCTGCATCAGGTCGTCATCACCTCGCGCGACCCCGGCATGGCGCCCGCCGCCTATATCGAAATGTCGGGCGGCATTTTCCGCGACATGACGATCCATGATTTCGACATGGCCCGCTTCATTCTGAGTGAAGAGATCAGCCAAGTCTCCGCCACCGGTTCGCGGCTGGTCGACCCGGCGCTGATGGAAAAATGCAGCGACTACGACACCGTGACCGTGGTGCTGAAAACCGCTTCGGGCAAACAATGCACGATCAGCAATTCGCGGCGCGCGGTTTATGGCTACGATCAGCGGGTGGAAGCCTTCGGAAGTGCCGGCATGGCGATTTCCGAAAACCGGACGCTCAATCACCTGCGCCTCCACACCGAAACCGGCACCGACCGGGCAGCACCGCTGATGAACTTCTTCATCGACCGTTATGCCGATGCTTTCGCAGCGGAAATCAGCGCCTTCGTCGATGCGGTGGAACAGGGCAAGGCACCGGAGGTCGGCTTCGAAGACGGCCGGCTGGCATTGCTTCTGGCCGAAGCGGCGATCCGCTCTGTCGCCGAGGGGCGCACCGTCAACACAAGCGAGATCGGGTAAACCATGTACGCGAATTTTGGACTTTTCATAGAAGGACGCTGGCTTGCCGGTGCCGCAACCGGCGAGGTTGTCTCTCCAGTCACCGGCGCTGCGCTCGGCAAGGTGACGCTTGCCAACGCCGATCAAACCCGCGATGCGATCGACGCGGCCGCTGTCGCCCTTCCGAAACTGCGCGCCATGGGCGGCTTCGCACGCGCCGAGGCGCTACACCGGGCCGCCGACGAAATGCTGCGCCGTGCTGACGAAGGCGCAACGATGATCTCGCTGGAGACCGGCAAACCGATTGCCCAGGCGGGTCGCGAATGGACGCTTTCCTGCGACCAGTTCCGCTGGTTCGCCGAAGAAGCACGCCGCATTTATGGCCGCATCGTCGACAGCCGGGTGCCCGGCGGACGATTTGAGGTGACCCGCGAAGCAGTCGGCATCATCGGCGCTTTCACCGCCTGGAATTTTCCGGCCGCCCTTCCGGCCCGCAAGCTTGCCCCGGCGCTCGCCGCCGGATGCCCCGTCGTGCTGCGCCCCTCATCCCAGACGCCCGGTGTCGCCATGGTCATGGTCGACTGCCTGAGGGCCGCCGGCTTTCCCGATGGCGCCGTTAACCTTGTTGTCGGCTCGACCGCCGATACCTATGGCCCGATCATGGCGGACAAGCGCGTGCGCAAGGTGTCGCTGACCGGCTCCACCCGGGTCGGCCAGCAAATGATCCGCGATGCGGCAGAGACCGTGAAGAAAGTGTCCATGGAACTGGGCGGCAACGCGCCTCTCATCGTCTATGACGACGCGGATCTCGACAATGTCCTCGACCTTACCGTGCCGACCAAATTCGCCAATTGCGGCCAGGTCTGCGTCACGCCGGATCGCATATTCGTTCACGAAAGCCTGCACGACGCCTTTGTCGATGGTTTCGTGGCCCGCGCGGCGAAGATCAAGCTTGGCGACGGGCTTGATACCGATACAGGAATGGGTCCGCTCATCAATGCCGGTCGCCTTGAGGACATCGAGGCGGTGGTCGCCGACGCCGTGCGCGCCGGTGCAAAAATCGCCCATGGCGGCAAACGCCCCCCACACCTGAACCACGGTTTCTTTTTCGAGCCCACCGTGCTGACCGGCGTGACAGACACGATGAAGGTTTTTGCCGAAGAAAATTTCGGTCCGATTGCCGCAATCACCCGCTTCAGCACCGAGGACGAGGTTCTGGAGCGGGCCAACGCCTCCGACATGGGCCTTTCCGCCTATGCCTTCACCCGTTCTCCGGACAGGGCACGGCGAACGGTAGCGGCACTGAAATCCGGCATGGTCGGCATCAACAGCTTCGCGCTCGCCGCATCCGAAGCGCCTTTCGGCGGCACGAACCATTCCGGCATGGGGCGTGAGGGTGGTATCGAGGGGATAAGCGATTATCTCGAAACCAAACTCGCCCAGATCGTCTTTTAGAGCATTTCCAGTAAAAGTGCGCAGCGGTTTTACGTCCGGAAAATGCGGAAAAACAAAGGGCTAGAGCACATCCGACGATTCCGTTTACGTGCTCTAGCGACAGACAACCTTGCAGGAGAATCCCATGCGGAAAAACAAGTTGAAGGAAATCTGGGCGGAGGGACGTCCGGTGCTGCATGGCTGGCTGTCCATTGCCAGCCCGTTCAGCGCCGAAATCATGGCGGCGCAGGATTACGACGCCATCTCCATCGACATCCAGCACGGCGCGGTCGACTACAAGGACGTGCTCGGCATGTTCCAGGCCATGCGCGCTTCCGACAAGGTGCTGATGGCGCGGGTGCCCTGGCTCGACCCGGCGTGGATATCCAAGGTTCTGGATGCCGGGGCTTATGGCATCATCTGCCCGATGATCAACAACCGGGCGCAGGCCGAGCAATTCGTTCGTTACATGCGCTACCCGCCGCTCGGGGAGCGCAGTTTCGGCCCCACCCGCGCCGTTTACGCCGCCGGCGGCAATTATGCCGCAGAAGCCAATGACGAAATCCTCGCCTTTGCGATGATCGAAACGGCAGAGGCGATGGACAATCTCGAAGAAATCGCCTCCACCCCCGGCCTCGACGGGATTTATGTCGGTCCCGCCGATCTCAGTTTCTCGCTTTCTAAAGGGCAACTGACACCTGCCTTTGACCGCGAGGAGCCCGAGGTCATCGACGCCATCAAGCGCATCCTCGATGCCTGCCACCGCAACGGCATCAAGGCGGCCCTCCATTGCGGCACAGCGGATTACGCGGCACGCGCGGTGGAATGGGGTTTCGACATGACCACCGTATCAGGCGATTCCCGCCTGCTGGCCGCTGCAGCGACGGAATCGACCGCGACCTGGCGCAGGCTGGTGGAAAAGACCGCCAAAAAAACCGATGGCAAAGGGGGGTATTGAATGCCGAACCTTCTCGTGGCCGGGAAACTTCATCCTTCCGGCGAGGCCATGCTCCGTGACCTGCCGGCCCTCGGCTTCTCCGTCCGCTATATCGAAGACGTTTCCGAAGCCTCCTACGCTCCCTTCATCGAAGAAGCGGATGCCATCGTCATTCGCACACAGCCACTTTCGGCAGCCACCATTGCCAGGGCCGGACGGCTGAAAGTGGTGTCCCGCCATGGGGTGGGTTACGATAGCGTCGATCTAGCCGAACTCAACCGGCGCAACATCGCGCTCACCATCGTCGGCGATGTCAATTCCGTCTCCGTCGCCGAACATGCGATGATGCTGCTGCTGGCGGCGGCAAAGCGAGCCATACTCGCCGACCGCGCGGTTCGCGAACCGGGGCAGTGGAGCTGGCGCAACAGGCTGGAGCAGCAGGAAATATCCGGCAAGAACCTTCTCATCCTCGGTTATGGCCGGATCGGGCGGCATCTCGCCAGAATGGCTTCGGGTTTCGGCATGCATATCCGCGCCTACGACCCCTACCTGCTGCAATCGGGATGGCCCGAAGGGCCGACAAGACCCGTATCGCTGGAAGAGGGCCTGCCCTGGGCCGACTATATTTCCGTACATATTCCCAAAGGGCCAAGCCCGGCAATCGGGGCCACCGAAATCGCTCTGATGAAACCCGGTGTCGTCCTGTCAAACACGGCCCGTGGCGGTGTCGTTTGTGAAAAGGCACTCAGCGAAGCGCTCGCCTCGGGTCATGTCGGTGCGGCCGGGCTTGATGTCTTCGACGACGAGCCGCCGGAAAGCTCCTCCCCGCTGCTGTCGCAGTTCAACACCGTCCTGTCGCCGCATATTGCCGGGCTTACGACGGAATGCGGGGAGAGGATGGCCATCGCTTCCATCCAGAACGCCGTCAATTATCTGAAAGGGACGATCGATCCCGGCCTCATCGTCAATCCGGAATTTGCCCATGTCTGAAAAACCCGTTCTACGCGTCGGCCTCATCGGCACCGGCTTCATGGGCAAAGCCCATGTCTTCGGTTTCGCCTCTGCCCATAAGGTCTTCGACCTCCCCTACCGGATCGAACTGCACACCGTTGCCGACATCACCGAAGATGCGGCTGCACGGGCAGCTGCGGATTTCGGCTTTGCCCATTCCACGGCGGACTGGCGCAGCATCATTACCGATCCGGATATCGACCTCGTCGACATCACCGCGCCGAACGCCCTGCACAAGGAAATGGCGCTTGCCGCGATTGCCGCCGGCAAACACGTCTATTGTGAAAAACCGCTGGCGCCGCTTGCTGCGGATGCCGGCGAGATGGCGGCAGCCGCGGCTGCGCGTGGCGTCAAAACACAAGTGGGCTTCAACTATCTCTGCAATCCCATGCTGCGGCTGGCGCGGGAAATGGTGGCGGCAGGCGAACTCGGCAAGATACGCGGTTATCGTGGTCTGCATGCCGAAGACTATATGGCCGACGCCGCAGGCACCTTCACCTTCCGCCACGATCCGGCCGGCGGCGGTGCGCTTGCCGATATCGGCTCGCACGCGCTTGCCACAGCCGAATTCCTGCTTGGTCCGATAACCGAAGTGATGGGGGATTGCGTGACGCTGATTGCCGAGCGGCCGGATGGCAAGGGCGGCACACGCAAGGTGGAAGTGGACGATGTGGGGCGCGCCTTCCTGCGTTTCGCCAATGGTGCGCAGGGCTCGGTCGAAGGCAACTGGATCGCCACCGGCCGCAAGATGCAGCATGATTTCGAGATCTACGGCGAAAAGGGTGCGCTTTACTTCACGCAGGAGCGGTTCAACGAACTGCATTTCTATTCCGCCGCCGACCCGGCCGGCCGCCGTGGCTTCCGCAAAATAGAGGCCTCTCCTGACCACGCGCCGTATGGCCGCTTCTGCGTCGCGCCCGGCCATCAGCTCGGCTTCAACGACCTGAAAGCCATCGAAATCGAGGGTTATCTCCGGGCGATCGCGGGACAGGCACCAGAGCCTTTCGGCTTCGCTGCCGGCCTGCGCATCCAGCGGCTGGTCGAGACGATCCAGCGCTCGTCATCCACCCGGCAATGGCTGGATGTCGCTGCCTGAAATCCCGGATTGAGCAGCGGGCTGCGGACCTTCATGCCTCTTGGAAAACCGCAATAAATATTGCAAGATCATGTCATGAAGCAACAACCGCAGCCCGTCGACCCTCCGAAAGATTACGAAGAACTGATCCGCCTCATCCATGATCGTCATGATCAGATGAGCAAGACCTATCAGCGGATTTCCGTTTATCTGACGCAGAACCCCAATGAAGTCGCCGTGCATTCGGTCAATACCATTGCCGAACGGCACAACATCCACGCCTCCAGCTTCGTGCGGTTTGCGCAGTCGCTCGGCTACAAGGGTTTCAAGGAACTCCAGGCGCTGTTCCAGAAACGGCTGGCGACGGCAGCTCCGGGTTTCGAGGCACGCGTGCGCGCGCTCGACGATGAATTGCAAAGCCGCGAGGATCGTTCGGAATACGGTTTCCTTCACGATCTTGTCGTCAGGGATATCGCCTCGCTACAGGATCTGCTCGAACGCATCAGCGCCGAGCAGCTCGGCACCGCCGCCGATCTGATCGAGGCCGCCGGTACAGTCTATCTCGTCGGCCAGCTGCGCTCCGCACCGGTGGCGGAGCTGCTGCGTTACATTCTCACCATGCTCGGCAAGCAATGTATCCTTCTCGATCCCGGCGGCGGGCTCGCCACCCATATGGCGCGAACGATGAAGACCGGTGACGTGCTGATCGCGGTGTCGTTCCGATTTTACGCGACGGAAGTGGTGAATATCGTCGAGGAGGCGGAAAGGATCGGTGTGCCGACCGTGGCGATTTCCGACAGTACCCTGTCGCCGCTGGCAAAATCGGCAAAGGTCCTGTTTTCGGTCCCCGAGCATGATTACAGCTTTTCCCGGTCTCTGGCCGCGCCGATGTGCCTTGCGCAGGCTCTGGCCGTCGCCGTTGCCGCCCGTGTTCAGAAGAACGAGACCGCGCCGCGCATTCCGACGGTGACCGGCCTCTAGACACCCACACTCAAAGCCCTGTCACGCCGTCCCAGATCAGCTTCACCGCCACCAGCGCCACGGACACATAGGTCAGCGGATAAAAGATCGAGGCGCGCATGTGGCGCACCGTCCAGGCGCCAAGCCATGTGGAGACGATAGCCAGCGGCACCATCAGGGCGGCGCGGCCGAGATTTTGCGCGCCGAAACCGCCAAGAGCCGCATAGGGCACGAGCTTCAGCACATTGGTAATGGCAAAGAACATCACATTGGTGCCGGTGAAAACCTTCGGGTCCATACGAAGCGGCAGCAAATAGACCTGCAGTGGCGGCGCGCCGGCATGGGCGACGAAACTGGTGTAACCCGCAAGCAGGCTCCAGAACCGCCCCGCCATCGGCCGCTCCTTCGCAACCGTCACCAGGACGCCCCTTGAAAGCACGACGCGCAGCACGAACACGGCCGAGACAAGGCCGACGATCAGGCGCACCACGGCATCCGAGGTGATCTCGGCGGTCATCCATCCAAGCCCGATGCCGAGAACGGCTGCCGGCAGAAGCTGGCGCATGATCCGCCAGTCGACCCATTTGCGCCAGGCGGCCACGCCGACCATGTCCATGACCACCAGAATGGGCAGCAGGATCGCGGCTGCCGTGACCGGTGACATCACCAGCGCCATCAGCGGTACGCCAAGCAGGCTCATGCCGCCGAGCCCGCCCTTGGAAAGCCCGACCAGCACGACGGCAAGCACGGTGACGCCCAGTTCCAGAGGAGAGTTGAAAAGGTTCAAGTGCATCTCCTCGGCATTGCCGCCGGCACCCCTGCCGGGGCACCGCGCGCATGGATATCAGCCCTTCCTGAGCCGGGCTTTTTGACGGTAGACATCAGCAACGACCGCGCTGACGATGATCAGTCCCTTGACGATCTCCTGATAGTAAGCATCCACACGCAGAAATGTGAAGCCCGACATCATCAGACCGAGGATCACCGTGCCGATAACGGTGCCGAAAATGCGTCCCCGCCCGCCGGAAAGGGATGTGCCGCCGATGACCGCCGCAGCGATGGCGTCGAGTTCATACATCATGCCCATGCCGGCCTGCGCCGTTTCCGCACGGGCAGCGGTGACGATGCCGGCGAGGCCCGCGAGCAGGCCGGCAATGGCATAGACCTTGACCAGATGCAGTTGGACATTAATACCGGACACCCGGGCCGCCTGCATGTTCGCGCCGATCGCATAGGTGAACTTGCCATAACGCGTATAACGCAGGGCAATGTGGAAGGTAACGGCGACGAGCAGGAAGATGACGACAGGCCATGCGCCCGAGCCGATCGACGCGAAGCTCTCGGTCGGGAAGGAGATCGGTTGCCCCTTCGTATACCACTTGGCGATGCCGCGTGCGGTCACCATCATGCCGAGTGTGGCGATGAAGGGCGGTATTCCCGTCACCGCGATGAGCATGCCGTTAACGATGCCGGCGATCAGGCCAAGACCGAGGCCGACGGCCAGCGGCACCACCACGGGCATATCGGTGAGCGCCGGATAGATCGCCCGGGCGAAATCGCTGCTTTGCGCAAAACTCATGGCGATCATGGCCGTCATCGCCACCACCGAGCCCGAACTGAGGTCAATGCCGCCGGTGATGATGACCTGAGTGACCCCGACGGCGATGATGCCGACGACGGAGACCTGCAGGATCATGATCGTCAGGCGCTGCGGGCTGCCGAGAAAGCTCTGCCCCTGCACGAACCAGCCGAGCAACTCAAATACAAGTGCGACGCCGATCAGCACGGTCAGAATATTCAGTTCCTGCGGCAGCTTGCGCCTTTTCCGTTCGACCGGTTCGGTCTGTACGCTATCCATGATTTTTCCTCCCCGGCATTGCCGCCGTCGCAGCCTCAGCGGGCCGCCAGTTCCATGATTTTGACTTGGTCCGCTTCGGCGCGATCGAGAATCCCGGTCATATGCCCCTCATGCATCACGACAATCCGGTCGGACATGCCGAGAACCTCCGGCAGTTCCGACGAGATCATGATGACGGCGACACCTTCCTTCGCCAGGCTGGAAATCAGGCGATGGATTTCCGCCTTGGCGCCGACATCGATGCCGCGCGTCGGCTCGTCGAGAATGAGGATTGCCGGTTTCGTCAGAAGCCAGCGGGCGATCAGCACCTTCTGCTGGTTGCCGCCGGACAGGTTTTCGATCCGCTCGTCGAGATCGGGCGTCTTGATGCGCAGTGCCTTCTTCATGTCGTTGCACAGCACCGTCAAACCGCGCTCATCGACACAACCCATCGCCGCATGGCCATTCTGGAGGGCCGCGATCTGCATGTTTTCGAGGATCGAAAGCGGCAGAAAACAGCCGGTTGCCTTGCGGTCTTCCGTCAGCAGCGCCATGCCCCTGCGCATCGCATCCGCCGGCGAATGGATCGTGACCGGGGCGCCGTTGATGCGGATGGTCCCTTCGCTCGCCGGCACCACCCCGAAAATCGCTTCGGCGACGTTGGAACGGCCGGATCCCACCAGCCCCGCCACGCCGAGGATTTCACCACGATGCAGATCGAAGGAAATACCGCGGAAAACACCGGACAAGCCGAGATCACGGACCTCGAGAACCACGTCGCCGATCGATGCCACCTGCTTGGGAAACATGTTGGTGATCTCGCGTCCGACCATCATTTTTATGATGTCGTCGCGCGTGACATCGGTGCTCGCATGGGTTCCGACATATCGCCCGTCCCGAAACACCGAAAACTCGTCGGCGATCTCGAACAGCTCGTTCATCTTGTGGGTGATGTAGACGATGCCGATATTGCGTGACCGCAGGTCGCGGATGATATCGAAGAGATGCGCGACCTCGGACTCCGTCAGGGCCGATGTCGGCTCATCCATGATGAGCACGCTGGACTGGTAACTGACGGCCTTGGCGATTTCGACCATCTGCCGCTGCGCCACCGTCAGCGTGCTGACCTCCGCCGCCGGATCGATATTGATCTTCAGCTGGTTAAACAGCGCCTGCGTCTCCGCCAGCATTTTCGCATGGTCTATGAGGCCGAGGCGGTTTTTCGGCTCGCGGCGGATCCAGATGTTCTCCGCCACGCTCATCCAGTCCATCAGCGCCAGTTCCTGATGGATCATGGCGATGCCGCGCTCCAGCGCATCGCGGGGACTTTTGAGGCGGACGTCTTCTCCCCGCAGCCTGACAGTACCGGCATCCGGGCTGTAGATACCGGCGATGATCTTCATGAGCGTCGACTTGCCAGCGCCATTTTCGCCCATCAGCGCGTGCACGGAACCGGGGCGCAGCCGAAACTGCACATCATCCAGCGCAACGACACCCGGAAATTCCTTGCGCACCCCCTCGATTTCGAGAAGGTAGGGGCCGGCGGCCTGCTTGAAGCGTTCGATCGCCTCTAAGGTGGTTGTGGAAATCATATCTCACCCGTCCTTTATCCGGCCGGTGGCCGGGCCGTGATTTGCTGTGCCGGCGACCGAGGCAATGCCCGGTCGCCGGTCACAAATCAGTTGTTGGACTTGTATTGAGCAACATTGGCGGGGGTGACGAGTTCAAAGGGCACATCAACCTTGTGCTCGAATTTTTCGCCGCGTGCGATTTTAAGGACGGTATCGAGAGACCCTTCGCCTTGCCCCTTGGCGGACTGATAGACGGTGACGTCAAGGTCGCCCGCTTCCATCGCCGCCAGCGCATCCTGCGTTGCATCAACACCGGCGACGATGACATCCTTCATGCCGACACCGGATGATTTCAACGCCTGGATCGCGCCGAGCGCCATCTCGTCATTGTTTCCAAGGACGATGGTCGGCTTCATTCCGGATGTGATCCAGTTCGTCATCAGGTCCATGGCGGGGGTGCGCATCCAGTTCGCGGTCTGCGCATCCAGCACCTTGATGTCCTTGCAGGCATCGCTTTTGAGGACACGTTCAGCCGCCGCGGTGCGGCCGCGCTGGCCGGTGGTGCCGAGTTGCCCCATGAGAATGACCGCATCGCCCTTGCCGCTAGCAAGCTTGCAAACCTCTGTTGCCTGCAATTCGCCGGCCTGCTCCTCATTGGAACCGACCCATGCCTGCTTTTCCGGGAATTTTTCCATATTGGCCGGCAGCATGTTCACGAAGACCAGTGGAATACCCGCCTGATCAGCGATCTTCGACATCGCCCTGCCGGAATCCGCATCCACCAGCATGGTGATGATGCCATCAACGCCGGCCGCCACGAAGTTTTCGATCTGCGACTGCTGGCGGGCGATATCGCCCTGCGCATCCTCCATCTGGACTTCGACGCCGAGGTCCTTGGCATGGCGCTGAATGTTGTGACGCAATACGGTGAGATAATTGTCGTCAAAGAGCGACATTGCCACGCCGATCTTCTCGGCATGGGCAGCGTTTGCCATCAGGGCGCAGAATGCGGTTGTGATTACGATTTTTTTGATCACGAGATTTTTTCCTCCTCTTTTCCCCGCACGTGACGAATGTGTGCGATCACCCAAACCGGCGGCTCCCGGCCGTCTCCAGGCATGGCTTCGCCGGTGACGGATGCAGCAGCAAAATCCGCCTCAAGCGAAGTCATGTCCTGTCGATCAGTCGAAACGGCAGCACTGTTTGCGCGCAGCTTTAGTGCTGCGCCCGTCTCTCCCATGCGCCCGGGTATTTTCCGGGCGCAGTTTCAACATAGCGGGATGGAACGGGATTCGCAACAAAAATTGCAGAATTTATATACGGCAATAAAATTTCCAAAATCTCACTCGTGGGCCACCGACCACCATACCCCGGAAGATGATTGGGGAGAGCGCCGGGCCCGGATGCCGCGGCTTCGCCGACCGCACCGCACGACTGGAGCATTGCCGCATTTCCGGAGGGAAACCCGGGAGCCACTTTTCCTGGATATGCTCCATATCGTTTTTGGGGAACGGCAGTTGAAAGCGGCACCGTCAGGCCGCAAAACTCACTCGACGAAAATCCGCACGCTCGAGGCGCGGCCATCGGCATCGATCACCGTGAGGGTGGAAAACCCTTGCCCCTCGGGTCGCCACTCGCTGTTGCGGCGATGGGAAGCGTCGGGCAGAGGCATGCCATTCGCGAGCCAACGGAAGGGAGCGCGCCCGCCTTGCAGCTTCAGCACCAGCGGTGAAATGCCCGACTGGCCGGAAAGCTCCACCCTTGCTCCTTCCGGCGGATAAACGATGCGCGGGGCGCTTTCGCGTCTCGAGGCCGAAAGCAGGCCGCTTGCGGTCAGGGTGAAACGCCGCTGGTTGGCGGGAAGGTCGGTGACGGCAACACGCGCGACACCGGAGGGTGCGCCCGGCATCGGCGTGATTGCCACACCGGATTTTGCGAAGGCCTCGAACAGGATCGGGGCCGCTGTCACGTAACCGGCAATACCCGGCACCGCGCCATTATCAGCCCGACCGGCCCAGACGCCGATCACGTGCCGCCCGTCATAACCCACAGACCAGGCATCACGATAACCGTAACTCGTGCCTGTCTTGTAGGCGATGCCGCGCTGTTTCATACCGAGCGGCGGCAGAACGCCGGAAAGTATGTCAGAGACATTCCAGATTGCAGCATCGGAAAACAGCCGGTCACCGGCAAGGCGCTCAGGGACTGAGCGGACGCCGTCGCCCAACCGCACGGGATCACCGCTGCCGGCAAGCCCGGCATAAAGCTGCACCAGATCAACCAGCGAGATACCCGCCCCGCCAAGCGCAATAGCAAGTCCGGGCGCCTCGCTTGACGGCAGCACCAGCCGGACGCCCGCCCGCCGGAACCGCACCATCAGCGCCGATGGGCTGACCGCATCCAGCAGCTTGACGGCGGGTACGTTGAGCGACAATTGCAACGCCTGCCGGATGCTGACATCGCCCTGATAATGCATATCGAAATTGCGCGGTCGATAACCGGAAAAATCGGCAGGGCGATCCTCGATGATGGTTTCCTGCCCGACAAGACCGTCTTCAAAGGCAAGGCCATAGATGAACGGCTTGAGGGTGGAACCCGGCGAGCGCACCGCCCGGCTCATCTCGACGAAACCACGCCTCGCCGTATCGAGATAATCCGCCGAGCCGACCTCCGCGAGAATATCACCGGTCTGCGCGTCGGCCATGACGATCGCGACGGAAACCTTGTCGCCCAGCTTTTCCGCCGCATGGCGGGCAACCCCCTCGAGCTCCCGCTGGATCGGCAGTTTCAGCGTCGAGCGCGCCTCTGTGATATTCGCAAATTTCGCCCGCGCGGCGACGGCCATATGCGGCGCATAAGCCGGCAGGTCGCGCCGGCTGGCGGGCACGGCGGAAAGAGACGCCCGCTCCGCTTCCCCTTCCCCCACCACGCGTTCGACGGCAAGCCGTTGCAGCACCCGCTCGCGCGCCTGCCTTGCCGCTTCCGGAAAACGGTCCGGACGACGTTTCTCCGGCAGCTGCGGCAGCGCCACCAGCAGGGCCGCCTCCGCCGTATCGAGCCGGCCTGGTTCCTTGCCGAACCACGCGAGGCTGGCGGCCCTGACGCCTTCGAGATTGCCGCCATAGGGCGCGATATTCAGATAGAGATCGAGGATATCAGCCTTGTCGAGCCGTCTTTCGATCTGGAGCGCCCGCATGGCCTGCAGCAATTTTGCCGAGAATGAGCGGTCGGCACGCGGCTCGATCAACCGCGCCACCTGCATGGAAAGAGTCGAGGCGCCTGAGACGATCCGGCCGTTGCTGGCCAGTTGCCAGGCGGAGCGCATAAGGGCCCATGGGTCGACCCCGTGATGATCGTAGAACCGCTGATCCTCATAAGCGACCAGCATACGCAGGAACTGCGGATCGACCTCGGCTGCAGTCGTTTTCAGCCGCCAGCGGCCATCCGCTGTCGCAAAGGCGCGCAACAGCTTGCCGTCGCGGTCCAGCACCTCGAAGGATCGTTGCTGCGCAGCCTCCAGCGGCGGCGGATAGGCCTTGTCCAGTGCATCAAGACCGAAGGCCGCGCCGCCGAGAAGCAGCGCGGCTGACACGATGCCGACGATGATCGCCTTCCGTCGCCTCATGGGTTTGCCGAGCGCACCTCCATGCGGCCGGTTGCCGTGCGGGCGGCAAATTGCGGCCGGTACATATCTTCAACCGAGGCTGCCGGATGGTCATAGGTGCCCGGAGTAACGGCGCGGACGACATAGGCAAGCGTGATCTCCGAACTGTCGCCGGCCGAGCGGTCGAAGGCCGCCACGAAGCGGTCGTAGCGGAATTCGGTATGGGCCGCTTCCGTTTCCGGCAACCAGTCGAAATTCGAAAGCGCTGCCGAATTGACGAGGCTCGGATTGTCGATTTCGAAACCGGAGGGCAAGAGATCCGTCACGAGAATGCGCGACTGCCAGTTATTTTGCGGCACGACGTTCAGCACCGCGACATAACGCTCGTTTTGCGTGACCTCGCTCGGGTTCACCTCCTCGCCATCCATGGAATAATAGGTGCGGGTGATGGTGAAGCCTTCGCCGCCCGCCGCAAGCGGTTGGGCCGGCGGCGCCACGGTGGTGACAACAGCCGTGACCGGATCGGCCGAGGCATTGGCGATCTTCAAGGGAGCGGCCAGCAATTCATCGCCGCTCATCCGCTTGCCGAAACCGCCGGTCTGCAGATCACCGTTCACGTCGAGGCGGATATCCTTGTCCTCGCCTTTGACGGCACGGGCGGCCAGCAGCATCCAGGCCTGTTCCTGCGTGCTGGTATAGGGCTTCTTTTCCCATTCCTTGGCCACCGCACCGGCAAGCTGCGGCACGACGGCCGGAACCGGACGGCTTTCGGCCGCAAGCGCCAGCGTCGCAGCGCCGTCACGCAGCGCAGAGCCATAATCTGCCCGAGCCAAGCTGACATTGGTGGCACGGCTTGCCATATCGAGCGAAGCGCCGAACACACTCTTTGAACGGGCCTGATCGCCATAAAGCGAAAGGGCGGCGGCAACCTGCGCCTTGGCAAGCGGCGTCGGGAAATCGGCAAGCGCCGTATCGGCGTAATAACGCAGATCGTTGATCGCCGCCTTGCGGTTGCGTGCCAGCACATAAAGCGAATAGGCAATCTCGTTACCGCGATCCTTGACGTTGCTGTCATAGGAAAGACCGTTCTGCAGATTGTTCAGCGCCTGCACCATGGCCGCTTCGGGAACATCGTAACTCTGCTCGCGGGCGCGGGTCAGGAAGTCGCTGATATAGGCATCGAGCCACAGATCGCCATAACCCGGCGACCAGAGGCCAAAACTGCCGGAACTGGACTGGAAGGACAGCACCCGGTAGATCGCCTCCTGCACCCGCTTGCGGGTATCGGGGTCTTCGGCCATGCCGCTATCCTTCGTCAGCTCCGAAAGGTAGAGCAACGGCAAAGCACGGCTCGTCGTCTGCTCGGCGCAGCCGTAAGGATATTTGTCCAGCATCATCACCAGCGCCGGAATATCAAAGGCGGGCGAGCGCGTGACGTTGACGGCGACGGAGGAGCCGAGCAGCATGCTGTCGGCCAGAAGATCGCCGTTGATCGTCAGGCTGCTGTTCGGCGCGATCTTGATTTCGCGCCGCGTTGTGACGGGCAGAACGGCCGGGCGCACCGGAACATTCAGAACCTGCTCCAGCGAGACACCCGCAGCATTGGAAACCTTGATGGTGATTGCGCCATTGCCGGGCTGTTCGCCCGTCAGCGGAACGGTCAGCGACGACTTGCCGCCCTTTTGCAGCGCCAAGGTCTGCGACATCTCGCCCTGATCAACCGTCAAGGCCGTGTTGCTTGTGACATCCAGCCGGTAATCGCCGGCCTCGCCATCGGTATTGGCGATATCGAGCCGCAACTGCGAGACATCGCCGGGCGCGAGGAATTTCGGCGCGCTGGCCGTGACCACGACGGGATCGCGGATGACAGCATCGGAAACCGCATGGCCAACACCCGTTTTCGTCCAGGCCACCGCCATGATGCGCGCTGTGCCGTTGAACTGCGGAATATCGAAGCTCACCGTCGCCTTGCCGTCACCGTCGAGTTCGACCGGACCGGCAAAGAAGGCCACCAGCTTTTCGGTGGGCGGGCTGCCCTGAAGGGCGGCGCCTGCGCCATCACCACCGGTGCGCAACCGGCCGGTGGTACCAAGCGAACCGTCAATCAGGCGGCCATAGAGGTCACGGATTTCCAGCCCCAGCCGGCGCTGGCCGAAATACCATTCATCCGGCTTCGGCGGCTCATAGCGGGTGAGGTTCAGGATGCCGACATCCACGGCCGCAACGATGGCATAGGCCTTTTCGCCGACACCAGCGCCCGCAACCGTGATCGGAATTTCAAGCGGCTGGCGCGGCAGCGTCTTCTGCGGCGCGCCGAGGGTGACGGCCAGCTTGCGCTCGGCCGGATCGACGGCAAGCCATTTGATGCCGATGGCGCGCATCGGCATGCGGCTTTCCTGCGCATCGCCGGGCCGGAACAGCGTGGCCGTGACGTAAGCCCCCGCACCCCATTCCTCGGTGACCGGAATGTCGATTTCGCCGCCATCCGCGCCGATCTCGGCATTCTGAACGGAAATCAGCTTCTCTGAACCGGACGTAATCATCAGCTCGCCGGCAAAACGCGAGGAAACCTTGAGCTTCGCCGTATCGCCGATCTTGTAGCTCTGTTTGTCGAGAGCGATTTCCAGCGCATCCGGCGTTTCCGTCGAGCTTGCCTCAACATAGAAACCGGCATCGAATTCAACGCTGGAAACAGGTGCGCCATTGCCGGCACCCTCCACTTCCAGCCGGTAGCGGCCCCAGGTGACCGGCACGGAAATCTCGCCGCCATTGGCATCGACGGACAAGCTGCCGGCTTCCTGCTGCTTGGTATATTCCACCGGCTCGTAACGCCAGGAATTGCCCTGACGATACCATTGATAGTTACGCTCGACCTTGATGAGCTTCCAGTTGAGGCCGCTCATCGCCTGTTTTACGCCATCGGCATCAACGCCGATGATGTGGAAACGGCCGACGGAATTCTGGGCGAGGTCGCCCGAAAATTGCGGCTTGATGCCGATGACAGAGGCTTCCGCCTTGATAGGCAGCGTCAGCGAGCGCTCCACGGCACGTCCACCCGCCTCCTGCATGCGCACGGTGATGTTGGCGGAAAGCAGCTGCGTGGTGGAGGGCAGGTCGGTGAGATCGACATTGAAGCTCGCCTTGCCCTCTTCGTCCAGAACCGGCAGATCGGCAAGCGTGGTGCGGTTTTCCTCTTCGCTTTCCTCATCGGCCAGACCAAAGAAATAACCTTCGAAATCGGCGCTGGTGCGCGTCGGCTTGATCGCGACCTCGCCTTCCAGCGTCAGGCCGGCAGCGGGCGCGCCATAGAGATAACGGCCATCGACGTCGATTGCCGTTTCCGCAGCCGGGTCGATCTGTTTTGCCTTGCTGGAAAGATCGAACTCGGTGCGATCAGGCACGAAATCATCGACGAGGAAGCTCTTTTCGCTGATGGCAGCCGTCTTCGGGTCGGTATGGATGCGCATCGTCCAGGTGCCGCGCATGGCATTTGCCTGCAACGGCAGATCGACCGCATGGCCGCCCAGCGCCATGCCGTCGCTGACGAAACGCCGGTCCTCGACACCGTCAGGGCGCGAGAAGATGAAAGTGAGCGGAAGATCCTCGATTGCCTTGCCGTCGACGTCGCGGGCAAGCGCTGCGGCGTGCACGGTCTCGCCGGCGCGGTAAATGCCGCGTTCGGTCCAGCTGAACACATCGATCGCGCCGGGTGCCGCACGTCCCGTCACGCCACGATCCGAGAGGTCGAAGCCGGCGCGGGTCATGTCGAGGAACACGTAGTCCTTGTCGCCGTTGCGTGCGGTGAGGATTGCGGGCGCCTGCGCAGCGGTGCCGCGCATCAGGCCGGCGGAAAACACCGCGCGGCCGTCCGCATCGGTCTTAGCCGTGCCAAGCACCTCATTGTTTTTGGCAAGCAGCTGCAAATCCACGTCGGCGAGCGGCTTGGCGCTGCCAAGGGCGCGGACGAAGACATTGAGCCCATCGGTTCCGGCATAGGTGGTGATACCGGTATCGGATACGAGGAACCATTGCGTGGCGCGGGAATCCCATGTTTCCGGCGCGGTGCCGGGCGGCACGGCAGTCAGCACATAGATGCCGGGTTTCCGCTCCGGCAAAGCTTCATCCACCGGGAAGCTCGTCACCACATCCTTGTTGAGATCCGGCTGGATATCGACCGCGCCCTGCCAGACGAGTTCGCCGATTTCGTTTTCGATGCGGTCGGCGTTGTAACCGTCCATCTGCGTCAGAAACTGCGAGTTGGAAAGAAGCGAGGTGATGTTGCGATCACCGACGCGATAGAGCTTCAGATCGGCCTTGTCGGCATTAACGGAGACGATCGGAATGCCGCGGCGCGCAGTACCCGGCAGTACGAAATTTTCACCCGTGAAGCGCACGCTGGCGGCGCGGTCACGCACGTAAATATCGAGATTGACCTGCTTTTCCAGAGGCTCTTCCACCGAAGACGGCAGGCCGGCGCGCAGCGCTATCTTGTAGCGCTGGCCATGGGTCAGGCCTTCCACGCAGATCTCGCTGCCCTTCGCTTCGATGGCCTTGGGGGCTGCCCCATCCAGCGTGATGAAGGAGGAATAATCGACGCCGTTCTTCACCAGCGGTTCGGAAAACTGCACGCAGGCGCGCGGGCTGACGCTATCGGTATCCACGGTGTTGTTGATGACGCGGAAACCCTGACGCGTGCGCAGATCGGCATAGGCCGCCTTTGTCTGTGCGTTGTCGGTGAGCGCAAGGCTGTCCTTATAGGAATTGAGTGCCGCGCGATAATTCTGGGTTCGCTCAAAAGCCTTCGCCAGCCGGTTCAGGGCCTCGGTGCGGGCGCTGACCGTGCGGCTCAGCTGATAGGCGTTGATGGCGGCAGACGCCGCCTGCCCGGCAATCGAATAATTATCCGTGACCTGCGCCGCCTTTTCCGACAATTCCGCCCAGAGTGCGCCATCATCAGGCGTGATGGCTAGAGCCTGCTTATAGGTCGTGACCGCATCGGCAACATTGCCAGCGGCTGCCTGTTGCCGCGCCGTCTGCACAAGGGCTTCCAACCCCTGTTCGTCACCGTCACTGGCAGCAAGGCCGGATTTCAGTCGGCGGGCTTCCTGCTGCAGGCTGTCCGTCACGAAGGAAAGGCGTTGCGGCGCACCGATATCGGCTTCCGTCGCCACTTCCACGATCTTGCCGGCAACTGCACCGGGGAAAGCGTTCAGCTGGTTGAAATCCGATTTGAGGAAGCACCATTTCACCTTGGGATTGTAGGTAAAGGCCTTGCAGGCAGCGTCGCCGACGCAAATCTCGCCGCATTGTTCCAGCGAGACATTCTGCTCCGTCCGAAGATCGAAGCCGAAATAATCGCCGTTTTGCGTGGTTACCACTTTCCGCGAAGGTTCGGCCGCCGTGGCCGGGAGAAAAATCAGGGCGGTAGAGACCGCAACCAACGAAATCCGGACGAGCGCGCGCAACGACATCAGTATTCTCCCGCAACAGACATGTCGGGCGGGACTCTGGTCAAATCCACGCATGGTTGTCAACGCATCTTCGTCAATTCGCAACAGGAGGATGCGTGGAGGCCAGCAGACGGGGAGGCTAGTCTTCTATTTTACGCGCTTCGGAAATCAGCATGATCGGCACGCCGTCGCGGATCGGGTAAGCGAGCCTTGCGCTTTCGGAGATGAGCTCGTTGTGGGTCCGGTCATAAGAAAGACGTCCCTTGGTCAAAGGGCAGACCAGCAGCTCGAGGAGCTTCGGATCGACATTGCTCATTCTGTCGTCCATGGAGCGATCCTATTGCAGCACGGTGCCGCCCTCGCCCGACCCCTGGGCAAGAACGATCTCGGTGATGGCAATCAATGTTTCGGCCCGTGTCTTCAGGTCGGGAGCTTCAAGCAGCGCCTGTTTTTCGGCAGGACCAAAGGGAGACATCATGGACAGGGAATTGACGAGGACACGATTGCCCGCCCTTTCCACGCTTTCCCAATCAGCCTCCAGCTGGTTTGCGTCCAGAAATGCGCGGAATACCCGGAGCAGATTTTCGCGATCCACCGCTTCCTCGTCATATTCGCCGGAAAGATCGGCAATGAAGGGTGCGTGACGGAAGCTGCGATAGGGCTTGCCCGCCTCCACCTCTTCCAGCAAGCGGAAACGGCAGACACCGGTGAGAGAGATGACGTAACGGCCATCCCCGGTTTCGGAAAAGGAGGTAATGCGGCCGAGACATCCGACCGCGCTCAAAGGCCCACCTTCAATCCCCGCCTCAATGACGTTCAGGGCCGGCTGCACCATGCCGATGACACGGTGGCCAGCCAGTGCCATGTCGATCATGGCGAGATATCTCGGCTCGAAAATATTGAGTGGAAGATGGCCTTCCGGTAGCAGCAGGGCACCCGGCAAGGGAAATACCGGCACGGTGTCCGGCAGATCGTCGTTCTTCACATATCTCGCATTTCCGACATGCATGGGATCAAGCCCCCTGTTCACCGCTGCCCGGCCGGCGGATAAACCGCCGCGGCCGGGATATACCCGCATTACGAAAACAATATTGCCGAAAGCTTCCGGCGGCCGGCGACGGTTGCCGGGTCCTTGAAGCCCCAGGCCTCGAAAAACTCCAGAAGCTGGCGGCGCGCACCGTCATCATCAAAGGTCCGGTCCTTGCGCATGACATAGAGCAGATGGTCTGCCGCTTCATCGCGCCGCCCTTGAGCGTTCAGCACCTTGGCGAGCTTCACCCGCGCCTCGTGATGATCGGGATTGAGCGCCAGATCGCTTTCCAGCGCCACCGGATCTCCGATCTTTCGGGCTTCCTCATATTGCGCGATCTTTTTCAGAACGAGCTGAATGCCCGCATCTTCGTTGAGCTCCGCAGGCAGGGAGGAGAGCAGTTCGCTAGCCCGCTCATACTGACCGGCAGCAATCATGCATTCGGCGATACCAGCAATCGCCGCGGGGTTTTCCGGATCGGCCTGCATGACGGCGCCGAACAGCTGTGCCGCGCCGTTAAAATCGCCATCCGTCAGAAGCTGTTTCGCCTCGGTCAGAGCCGCCTCGATTTCGGCTTTGGGATCACCCACATCCGGGCCGGCAATCTTGTCGATGAACTGCTTGATCTGGCTTTCCGGCACCGCGCCCATGAAGCCATCCACCGGCCGGCCATCGGCAAAAGCGACGATGGCGGGGATGGACTGGATGCCGAGCTGGCCCGGAATGGACGGGTGATCGTCAATGTTCAGCTTCACAAGCTTCACACGGCCATTCGCCTCGTTGATGACCTTTTCGAGCACCGGCGTCAGCTGCTTGCACGGGCCGCACCATGGCGCCCAGAAATCCACCAGAACCGGCTGGCGGCGCGATTCCTCAAGAACATCCTTGGAGAAAGCAGCCGTCGTTGTGTCCTTGATGTGGCCGGAGGCCGCACCATTCAGCTCGCCGTTGTGATGCGCGCTTGCAGACATCTGCCCGCCATAGGAACCGCCGTAAGGATTATTGGTGTCGCTCATGCCGGTCTCCCGCAATTTCTGTCGCATGTCTCAGTTGAAGCAAAGATCGTATCTCACTCGCTGACTTTCAAGACAAGCGGCGCATGTCCGGTCGCCTCAAGAAAGCGGATAAGATCCTTCGACGCGATCGTCGTCGTCTGGTCGTTGGAAAGCGGATGGCCATTGACCAGTTCGTTTTCCAGAAGATCACTGTCGAGCACGAAGGTGACCTGCCTGCCAGTGTCGTTGATCGCCCCGAACACCGTCACCGATCCCGGCACGACGCCCAGATATTCAAGCATTTTTTCCGGCCTGCCAAAGGACACGCGGCTTGCAGCACCTATCGTCTTGTGAACGCTTTTGAGATCGACGACGGCATTTTCTTCGACAGTCAGAACAAAATATTGATCTTTCTTGTCCTTCACGAAAAGGTTTTTCGTATGGCCGCCGGGAATGAGATCGCGCAGCGACTGGGATTCGGCAACGGTAAACACCGGTTCGTGCTGTTTCGTGGTATGAGAAATGCCGAGCCCATCCAGAAACTGGAAGAGCTCCGTTGCCGTCCTGGGAGAATTCTCCGCCATATTCCGCCGCCCGCCTCTGCCGATTCCAATATCATTGCATTCCTGATTAAGGGGGCAACCGGCGCTTGGCAACGCCGGAAAAAACGCAGAGATGAAAAACCGCCAATCATTTCCGTCGCTTGTCGCATTTTTCAAAGAAATTTTGGCGTTTTTGTCATTTCCCTGTTGCATTCCAAAAACGATTGAGCGATATAGCGCCCGTCGCCGCAACGTGGTGACCCACGGTTCAGCGACTACCCCGGACCGATGGATTTGAGCGGGTGTAGCTCAGGGGTAGAGCACAACCTTGCCAAGGTTGGGGTCGAGGGTTCAAATCCCTTCGCCCGCTCCAAATTTTCCCAGAGACGTAATCTCCCAACTGAATACCGAATTTCAGACCAGCCGGATTGTGCTGGGTTATGCGGTTGGGCGCTCAAGAGTTCGTCATCGTCTCTTTTCAGAACCGCAATGAAATTATCGGACGAATGGAACTTCCGCCGGAAATGGCCGTTTCAGATGCGAGGCTCCTAACCTCGGTTCCCCTCTGAATTGCCCGCCATGAGCGGGCATTTTTTTGGCATCTGTCGCCAAAAAATAAATCTTCCCGTCCGGAACATCGCCCGTATGGAGGGCGTTTCCCTGTGTTGATCAACACCGGGGGAAACACCCATGTCCGCAATTTCGAAAACTCTTTTGATTGCAGCACTCGCTGCCGTGACGATGCCGGCCGCCTCATTCGCGGCAGACATGGTCGTTTATGGTCAGCATCAGCCTTCACGGCACAGGGACCACTATCAGTCACACAGGGCTGAGAACACCTATTCGAATCGCACCGAAATGCGCTGCTCCGAGAACATCGTCTCTTATCAGGCGCCTTACCAGCGGCACACGGAGCTGGTCACACTGTGCCATCCGCCACTAAATTGGCGAACGGAGCCGTCCACGGCAACAATATGGTCGCCATGATCTTGCCATAATTCATTTGATGTGCTTTTGTGCAGCCGCCCTTGTGGGAGGGGGTAGAGGTCGAGACCCGCTGGCTGCATTTTGGCAGCAGGCGGGTTTCCCTTTTTTTGGCGACCGCTATGGGCCAATACGCTGCTGTAGGCACTTTCCGGCCTTGGGCAGACGGCAAAAAACAGGCGCACAAGGCGCTTATTTAATTTTGTACTTTGGATGAAAGTGGTAGCGGGAGAGGGACTTGAACCCCCGACACGCGGATTATGATTCCGCTGCTCTAACCACCTGAGCTACCCCGCCACAGGGGAAACGTGACAGTCATGTGACTGGCCGCTCCATCAGGATGAGCGGCTTATAAGGTGCCGCTCCCCAAAGTGTCAAGCGCAAGATGCGCAAAAAATTCGCTTTCCACCTCGCGGCAAAAAGCGAACTGTTTCAGGCCGCAACCGGCTTTTCCAGAAGTGCCTTCAGCGAAGCCTCGGCTTCCACCGAGCGTTCCGAACGTTCGATGAAACCGCCACCGTAAACGCGGGCATCCGCGCCCGGCGCTGAATAGAGCACGCAGGCCTGGCCCGGGGCGACGCCGGCTTCGCCGGTCATCAGATCCACATAGATGCCATTTTCGTCGGCATGCAGCACCGCTTCGGTTGGTGGGCGCGTGGAGCGCACTTTGGCGAAGCAAGCAAAACCCTGCCCGGCGTCGACAGCCAGTTCGCCGTCACCCAGCCAGTTCATGTCACGCAGATAGACGCGGCGGGTTTCCAGCGCCTCACGCGGGCCGACAATGACACGGCGGCCACGCGCATCGAGATGCACGACGTAGAGGGGCTCCCCGGTGGCAACACCGATGCCACGACGCTGGCCGATCGTATAATGCACGATGCCATCATGGCGGCCGAGCACACGGCCATCCAGATGCACGATATCGCCCGCCAGAGCCGCATTCGGCTTCAGCTTGTTGATGATATCGGTATATTTGCCCTGCGGCACGAAACAGATGTCCTGGCTGTCGGCCTTCTTGGCGACGACGAGCCCCATATCTTCCGCCAGCGCCCTCGTTTCGGCCTTGGAGAGGCCACCCAGCGGAAAGCGCAGATAGTCGATCTGCTCCTGTGTGGTGGCGAACAGGAACCAGCTCTGGTCGCGGTCGCTATCGATCGGGCGATAAAGCGCTCGGCGGCCCGGCTGGCCAGACACGGGATTGGGGCGTGAGCGGATATAATGGCCGGTTGCCAGCGCATCGGCGCCCAGTTCCTGCGCGGTGGCGAGCAGATCGGCAAATTTTACCGTCTGGTTGCAGGCAACGCAGGGGATCGGCGTTTCACCCATCGCATAGGCTTCGGCAAAAGGATTGATGACGGTTTCACGGAACCGCGCTTCGTAATCCAGCACATAATGCGGAATACCGAGCGTTTCGCAGACCCTGCGCGCATCATCAATATCCTGCCCCGCGCAACAGGAACCGGCGCGGTGCACGGCAGCACCATGGTCATAGAGCTGGAGCGTAATGCCAAGGACATCATAGCCCTCGCGCTTGAGGATACCGGCCACAACCGAAGAATCGACGCCACCGGACATGGCGACAACGATCCGGGTATCTTCCGGCCTCTTGTCAAAATCGAGCGTATTCACGTTTTTTCCCATCGTCAGTCATAACGGGGGTAAAGGCCCCGCCGCCTGTCGGTCATCCGCCGCGTGGGCATCAGCCGGAAAAACCGGACTGTCCTGCCCCGCCATCCTGCGGATTTAAGGGCTGCATATAGAAAGGAATGGCCGCGCACGCAAGTACGGGGCGGAAAACCGCCCCGTAAAGCCCTCAGACACCGGAAATAGTGGTGGTGTTAAGCGCCAGCCGTTTTCTGGCCGCTGCTGCCGATCCACTTGTCGCGCTCCCGCCACAGAGCCGGCAACGCCAGCAGTCCGATGGCCGTGAAGGCAATCAGCGTCTTGCTGACCTGCGACAGTTCCGCCGTGCGGCCATCAAGATAATAGACGCCGTAGACGATCGCCACGTGCCAGACATAGACCTGCAGCGAATGGCGGCCGAGCAATTGCAGGAACTTCAGCGACAGCACCCAGATCACGCCTTCGGCAATGGAACGCACGAGCGGGTTGTGATGCTTCGGACCGGCAATCACCAGCCAGGTCAGGCCGACGCCGACGGCGAGGAAGTTGATGAGATAGACGGGGCCGAAATCGGCGCGGATTTCCATGGTGGAGAACTTGCCCATCATGAATTCCGGCATCAGGCCCCATGCCGTGGCGATGCGCAGCGGCAGGAAGAACAGGCAGATCAGCAGCGCGGCCTTTGGCAGCCACGTATGCTGCGGCGAGAAGATCGCCTTCCACGGAATACGGTTCTGCGCCGTCATCGCGCCCATCACCAGTGCCGAATAGAACACCAGCTGCCAGCCCAGCAGGTTGAAGCTGACGCGGATGCCCTGCTCATCCGCACCCTTGACGAGTTCGTTGAGCGGCGTCGTGACGATCTGCTGCAGGCCAAGCTGGCCAGCCATCCAGACCAGCAGGGAGCCGGCCATGACATAAGCCCACTTGCCATCAAGGCAGAGCTTAACAAGGATCGGCGCAAACAGCATGTAGACGATGTACTGCGGCAAGATATCCATGAAGGTCGGCTGGAAGAGGAATGTCGCAATGGCAGCGAGACGCAGCGGATCGTCGAAGGTCGTCATGCCGAGCCAGTTGTACCAGATGTAAGGCGCATGCGGGATGACCATGCGGAAGAACAGCACGGCAATGACAAGGCCCATCGCGTAGCGATAAAGCTCCATCGCCCGGTTCCAGATCATCTGCTTGCCGGCGTCATAACCATATTTCATCATCTTGCGGGCATAGACCATGCCGATCAGGAGACCAGACAGGAACACGAAGCCCTGCGCGTCCTCGACAAAGGCAAACTGCCGGTGATTGATTTCCACCAGCCAGAAGCCGCCGGCAAACACCAGATGGTTGATCAGCATGAAAACGAGGAAGTAACCACGCATCCCGTCGATCAGGTCAAAGCGTTTCATCTCGATAGCTCTCCGTTCTCTCACAGGGCCTGCGTTGCCCGGCCACCCACCCCGGCGTGCGGGAGGCGGGCCGGGGATTGGATTGTCAACGCTGTTTTGCGGCTGAGGTTCCCTTTCCAAAGCGGTTTAGAACCGGCGCGAAAAGTCACATTGACGTGTATGCCCCGTGGTAGGACGCGCGGACTGAATGCCGGATGAATGAAAAAAGGCGATTCCGTGGAAGCACCGAGCCATGCGCAGACAAGATGCCTTGGCAGTGAGCACGCAAACCCTTGCATGGCAGGGCGAGAGGCGAAGTCTGGATTTGAGAGTGCGGCAGATATCACCCGTTAGATTTATCAGCCGTTTTTTTCGTGCCCCTGCCCTGCCCCCATCTGCGCCCGGGCCCCACCCGAATCAACGCCGAAATCGGCGATATCGCTGATCCTGACAAACGAAAGCCCGGAGGTTGGTAACCTCCGGGCTGTTCAGTCTAGAAATGAAACTCGCTATCGCCTCAGGCCGCGGCCTGAATGGCGGCGACCTGCCAGTTGTCGTTGCCGCCACGGCGCACGAAGGTCCACATTTCCACCGCTTCGGAAGGCTTGTGCTCATCACCCTCGATAACCTTGCCCGAGGTGCGATCGCGCATGATGTCGATGGCGGAGTAGCGCATGGCCACCGTCGCATAGTCCTGGCCCTCTTCGTGCCAGGCTTCGGCAACATCGCCCTGCAGCAGCGTCACGTCACGGACGTCGTTTTTCACACCGCTCGTGGCATTGTCGCTCAGTTCTTCGGCGAGATAGGACATGGCTTCCGGGGTCGTCAGCTTGCGCAACGTGCCGTAATCCTCTGCAGCATAGGCGGACTGGACGTCTTCCAGCATTTTCTGGAAGGTTTCGAGGTCGCCCTGGGTGATGCCGATCTCGTCACCTTCGGAAACGGCGTTCTCGTGCGCCACCGGCTTGGCCGCTGCCGTAGTGGCCGCTGCCGCACCACCCGCAGCGCCGGCGAGAGCGCCGATCTTCGGGATTTTGAACGAAGATGCGGAAGGACCTGCCTGCGAGCCACCATTAAAGGACGAACCGGAATGATCCGTGCGCTGCGAGCCGCCGGCTGCACCATAAGCGGGCTGGCCCTGACGACGCGATGCGAAGAAACGCATGGCGAGCATCACCAGACCACCGATAAGCAGTACCTGCATCAGCATGCCGAAGAAACCGGCCATGCCGCCAAAACCGCCGCCCATCAGCATGCCGAACAGGCCGCCCATCAACAGGCCGCCCATAAGACCACCCATCATGCCGCCAAACAGGCCACGGCTCTGCTGCGGGGCCGCCTGCGCACCGGGGCGCGCCGGCTGGGCAGCATTGGGCGCCGCCTGGTTGGTATTGGGGGTCATGCTGCGATTAATCGGCGCGGTCTGGCCCGGCGCAGTGGTGGTCGCAGGTGGTGCGGAGTATGTCCGCGTACCACGGCTGCCGAAACCACCGCCGGCACGGCGTGCCTCGGCCATATCAACCGCCACGAAAGACACCGCGATACCAAGTGCGGCGACTGCGAACAAACCCTTGAAGCGCCGAAAGGCAGCAAACATCACTATCTCCTGTTGGCCGCCCTCCCATGAGCAGCATCTCAGCAGGCGATATAGCAACTCATGATCATCATTTTTAGAGCACTTGGCTTAAATTTTTTGTGATATGCAACCAATGCGATAGTCGCCCGTATTTTGCGACGAAACAGACACTGGAAAAACGAAAAACCCGGCACAGGGTCTCCCCTGAACCGGGCCTTATTGTCCCCTTGGGAGGAACGATAAGATCAGTCGACGTTGAAAGTCAGCGGCTTGACCTGGCGGATCGCCGGATTGGCGCGCAGCTTGTCCAGCACCGTTTCGGAAACCGGACCATCGACATAAAGCAGCGCGATGGCGTCACCGGCTTCCTTTTCACGGCCGAGCTGGAAGTTGGCGATGTTGACGCCAGCCTCGCCGAGCGTGGTGCCCATGAAGCCGATCATGCCGGGAACGTCGGTGTTGGTGATGTAGATCATGTGCGATCCGACATCGGCATCCATGTTGATGTTCTTGATCTGGATGAAGCGCGGCTTGCCATCCGAAAACACCGTGCCGGCAACCGAGCGGATCTGGTTTTCCGTCTTGACCGTCAGCTTGATATAACCGTCGTAAACGCCGGTCTTGTCGCGCTTGACTTCGGAAAGGATGATGCCCTTTTCCTTGATCATGACAGGGGCGGAAACCATGTTCACATCCGCCACCTGGCTGCGGATCAGGCCGGCCAGCAATGCACTGGTCAATGCCTTGGTGTTCATGTTGGCGGTTGCGCCATCATAGAGGATTTCGATTTCCTTGGTGGCGCTTTCCTGCACCTGACCGACAAAGGAGCCGAGAACATCCGCCAGACGGATGAAGGGCTTCAGGCGCGGCGCCTCATCAGCCGTGATCGACGGCATGTTGATGGCGTTGGAAACGGCACCCTTTACGAGATAATCCGACATCTGCTCGGCAACCTGCAGGGCGACATTTTCCTGTGCTTCCGTGGTCGAAGCGCCGAGATGCGGCGTGCAGACGACGTTTGGCAGGCCGAAAAGCGGGCTTTCAGTGGCTGGTTCGACTTCGAACACGTCGAAACCGGCACCGGCGACATGGCCGGACTTGATGGCTTCGGCAAGCGCTGCCTCATCAACCAGACCGCCACGGGCGCAGTTGACGATACGAACGCCCTTCTTGGTCTTGGCAAGGTTTTCAGCGTTGAGGATGCCGCGTGTCTTGTCGGTCATCGGCACATGCAGGGTGATGAAGTCGGCCTGCGCCAGCAGCTCGTCCAGCTCGACCTTGGTGACGCCCATTTCCTGCGCGCGCTCCGGCGAGAGGAAGGGGTCGTAGGCCAGAACATGCATCTTCAAGCCCAGGGCCCGTGAGCAGACGATGCCACCGATATTGCCGGCACCGATAACACCGAGCGTCTTGCCGGTGATTTCGACACCCATGAATTTCGATTTTTCCCACTTGCCGGCCTGCGTGGAGCTATCGGCTGCCGGAAGCTGGCGCGCGACTGCGAACATCAGCGCAATCGCATGTTCGGCAGTGGTGATGGAGTTGCCGAACGGCGTGTTCATGACGATGATACCGCGGCGCGAGGCTGCCGGAATATCAACATTGTCGACGCCGATGCCGGCGCGGCCGATGACCTTGAGGTTGGTCGCAGCCTCGATCAGCTTTTCGGTCGCCTTGGTGGCGGAACGGATGGCGAGACCATCGTAATTGCCGATGATTTCGGCAAGCTTGTCCTTGTCCTTGCCGAGCTTCGGCTGGAAATCGACTTCGACGCCACGATCACGGAAAATCTGGACGGCGGTTTCCGACAGTTCGTCGGATACGAGTACGCGAGGTGCCATGGTTTACGGGCTCCTTGGAGGAAACGATTGAGATGTGCGAATGGAGAATGCGCGGCCCTGCATCTGCGCAGGGCCGGTATCAAAAATCAGGCGGCAGCCTTGGAAAGTGCTGCCTTCTGCGTCTGGTAGGCCCAGGCGAGCCAGGGCATGACGGCTTCCATATCCGCCGTCTCGATGGTGGCGCCGGCCCAGATGCGCAGACCGGACGGTGCGTCACGGTAAGCGCCGATATCGAGCGCGACATTTTCCTTCTCGAGCAGGGCGACGATGCCCTTGGCGAAATCCGCCTGTGCGGCCGTATCCAGCGCCTGTACTTCGGGATCGACGATCTTCAGGCAGACGGAGGTGTTGGAGCGGGTTTCCGGCTTGACGGCCAGGTTGGCGATCCAGTTATTCTTCTCGATGAAGTCGTAGATGACCTTGGCATTGGCATCGGCACGGCCGATCAGCGCCTTCAGGCCACCGAGGTTCTTCGCCCACAGCAACGCATCAATATAGTCTTCAACGCAGAGCATGGACGGCGTGTTGATGGTTTCGCCGGTGAAGATGCCTTCGATCAGCTTGCCGCCGGAGACCATGCGGAAGATTTTCGGCAGTGGCCATGCCGGCGAATAGCTCAGCAGGCGCTCAACAGCACGGGGCGAAAGGATGATGACGCCGTGGCCGCCTTCACCGCCCAGAACCTTCTGCCAGGAGAAGGTGACGACGTCGAGTTTCGTAAAGTCCATGTCCTGTGCGAAGGCCGCCGAGGTGGCGTCGCAAATCGTCAGGCCCTTGCGGTCAGCAGGAATGAAATCGGCATTGGGAACGCGGACGCCCGATGTCGTGCCGTTCCAAGTGAAAACCACGTCACGGTCGAAATCGACTTCGGTAAGGTTCGGCAGCAGGCCATAATCGGCCTCGAACTTGCGTACATCCTTAAGCTTCAGCTGCTTGACGACGTCGGTGACCCAGCCTGCGCCGAAGCTTTCCCAGGCGAGCATATCGACGCCACGTTCGCCGAGCAGCGACCAGAGCGCCATTTCAACAGCGCCGGTGTCGGATGCAGGAACGATGCCGATGCGATAGTCGGCGGGAACGTTTAGAATTTCACGGGTGAGATCGATGGCCTGCTTCAGCTTGGCTTTGCCAACCTTGGCGCGATGCGAGCGACCGAGCGGTGCATCGGAGAGAGCATCTAGCGACCAACCGGGACGCTTCGAGCAGGGACCAGAAGAGAAATGCGTATTGCCCGGACGGAGGTCCGGCTTCACTATATCTGTCATTTGACTACCCTTTCAGATAGGCGCCTCTCGTTAGGGAGAGGTGTCCTGCCGTCGTTGCTATTCCTGTCATCGACCTCAGTCAAGCGGAATATGTCGCTACGCATGGAAATTTTAGTCCATATGCGCCACGCAGCGCGTCAGATGCCGCCAAAAACAAAACCGCCCGCACCCGAAGGATGCGGACGGTTTGAAACTAGCAGTCTGGCGTGACGTTTATTTATAAACGGCAGGCTGCAGCGGAATATCGGCAGGCGGCATGTATTGTGCCGTATCGCAACCGTTGAAGACATAACGGCCGCCAACACGCACTTCATGCGAATAGAGACCCTTGTCACGGCCCGGACCGCCGCCGTTTTCATAACCGAACATGTCGCCCTTGTTGATATGGCGGAAACGGTAACCAATATCGGCCTTCAGGTTACAGGTGACGTCGATCGACGCACCTGCCATCAGAGCGTAAGCGAAGCGCCACTTGCCCTTGCCGCCGTGCTCGGTGGTTGGGTCGCAGCCGAGGCCATTAACGCTGCACGATGTGTTGCGCAGCTTGTCCCACTTGACGTAAGAGCCACCGATACCACCACCGACATAAGGGGTGACACGGCCATAAGTGCCGAGATCGACATAGGCATTGGCCATCAGCGTATAGGCTCTCAGCGAGCTCAGATCAGCCGAAACACAGCGACCGGAAACGGAGCCGCAGAAACCACTTGTGGAGCCGCGGAAATCCGATTTGCCCATATAGTCGAAGGTTACGTCGCTGCGGAAATAGTTGTTGAACTGGTAACCGACACCGGCGCCAACGACATAGCTGTCCTTGATATCAGCCGTATCAAAATCCTGCAGATAACCGCCGGGGCCGCCCTGATAATAATGGGCGCCGCGCAGTTTGTTGAAAGAATAACCGACGTCGCCGCGCAGATACCAGCCGCTAGACTGGGTGATCTGAACTTCAGGCGCTTCGACATAGGCGGGGGCTGGTTCGGCTTGGTAAAGGTCCGCGCCGACGGCGCTTGTGCCGGTCAGCAGAACGGCCAGAAATCCGGCCAGGGCGTTTTTCATGACTTCCACTCCAGAAGAGGCACGTGCGTTGCGGCAGCTGCCAGTGAACTGTTCAGTTCTGGAGAGTGGCGTAAAATGGTTAAGTCCCGATTAACCACGATCATTCACTATATTTATTAGCAAATACTCAAAAAAAAGCCGGCTGGGAGGCCGGCTTTTGTCTTTCGTTACTGTCGCGATAACTCACGCGGCCGAGCGGGCGCTGGAGATGACGCCGACCAGATCGTTGACGATCTTTTCCACCTTCGCACTGTCGTCACCCTCCGCCATGACGCGGATCAGCGGCTCGGTGCCGGAAGGACGGATGACGAGGCGGCCATTATTGGCCAGCGCACTTTCCGCATCGGCGATCGCCTGCAGCACGACTGGATTTTCCAGCGGCTTGCCGCCAGAAATGCGCACATTTTTCAAAAGCTGCGGCACCGGCTCGAACTTGCGGCATACTTCACTGACCGTGCGGCCGGAGCGCTTGACCTTGGCGAGAACCTGCAATGCCGCGACAAGACCATCACCGGTCGTGCCGTAATCCGACAATACGATATGGCCGGACTGCTCACCACCAACGTTGAAATTGTGGTTGCGCATATGCTCGACCACATAACGGTCGCCGACCTTGGTGCGGGCAAGGGTGAGGCCCTTGTCGCCGAGGAACCGTTCCAGGCCAAGGTTGGACATGACGGTTGCGACAATGCCGCCGCCGCGCAGCGTGTTATCGTCGGCCCAGCTATCGGCGATGACGGCCATCAGCTGGTCGCCGTCAACGATCTCACCGCGTTCATCGACGATGATGACACGGTCCGCATCGCCATCGAGCGCGATGCCGATATCGGCCCGCACCTCATGCACCTTCTTCTGCAGGGCTTCCGGATGCGTGGAGCCGCATTCGAGGTTGATATTGATGCCATTCGGCTCGTTGCCGATGGTGACCACTTCAGCGCCGAGTTCCCAGAGGGCGGCGGGAGCCACCTTGTAAGCTGCGCCATTGGCGCAGTCGATGGCGATCCGCAGGCCACTCAGCGTCACATCGCGCGGTAGGGTGCGTTTGACGAATTCGATATAGCGGTAAATATCGCCATCCACGCGCTTGGCGCGGCCGATTTCGCTCGGCTTCGCCAGCTGTGCGTAGATATCCTTGTCGAGAAGATCTTCAATCTCCAGCTCCAGCTCGTCGGAAAGCTTGTATCCGTCAGGTCCGAAAAGCTTGATGCCATTGTCAGAGAAGGGATTATGCGATGCCGAGATCATTACCCCGATATCAGCGCGCAGCGACCGGGTGAGCATGGCGACGGCAGGCGTCGGAATAGGTCCGAGCAGGAAGACATCAAGACCGGCTGCGGTGAAACCGGCAACCAGTGCGTTTTCCAGCATGTAACCGGAAAGGCGGGTATCCTTGCCGATGACGACGCGATGGCGATGATGGCCACGCCGGAAGATCGTGCCGACCGCAATGCCCACACGCATCGCCAGATCCGGCGTCATGGGGAAGACGTTCGATTGTCCGCGGATACCATCGGTTCCGAAATAACGGCGTGCCATTTGAACTCCAAATCTTTCGAGCACTCCGGCAAAGGTGAAAACAGCCGGAAGCGTTTTTGGCTAGATGCCACAAACCACGATAAACAGCACGTAAATTACCGCGAAAATGGCTTATATCTTGTTACCAAACTGAAAAGGCCACCCGGATAAACGGATGGCCTTTTACAATAGCTTGGCTGATACAGGCGATCAGTGCGGCTGCGGCTCCATGCCGCCTTCAGCCTCGCCGTCGCCCTTGGCTTCGCCGTCACCCTTCACTTCACTGGGGCCGTCCTTCTTGGCGCCGGCTTTCGGCACTGCCGAGCCACGGCTGCCCGGAGAATCGTCGCCCAGATCGCGCGCGGGCTTCTCGCCCCTCAGCAATGCCTTGATCTCGTCACCCGTCAGGGTCTCATATTCGAGAAGACCCTCGGCAATCGCGACAAAGCCATCGTGGTTGTCGGTCAGGATACGCCGTGCCTCGGTGTAGGCCTCGTCGATCAGGCGGCGAACTTCAGTGTCGATCGTCTGTGCCGTTGCCTCGGAGACGTTCTTCGACTGCGAGACGGAATGGCCAAGGAACACTTCCTGCTGGTTTTCACCATAAGCCACCTGGCCGAGAGCATCGGAGAAGCCCCATTGCGTCACCATGGCGCGGGCAAGCTTGGTGGCCTGCTCGATATCCGAAGAAGCGCCTGACGTGATGTTCTCCTTGCCGAAGGTCAGCTCCTCGGCAACGCGGCCACCCATCATGATGACGAGGCGCGACACCATCCACTTGTAACTCATGGAATAGCGGTCGCCTTCCGGCAGCTGCATCACCATGCCGAGCGCCCGGCCGCGCGGAATGATCGTCGCCTTGTGCAACGGATCGGCCACGGCAACCTTCAGCGCGGTGATCGCGTGACCGGCCTCATGATAGGCGGTCAGCTTCTTTTCGGCCTCGGTCATGGCGGAGGAGCGGCGTTCCGCACCCATCATGATCTTGTCCTTGGCGTCCTCGAATTCCTGCATGGTGACCACGCGCTTGTTGCGGCGGGCGGCCATGAGGGCGGCTTCGTTGACGAGGTTCATCAGATCTGCGCCGGAAAAGCCGGGTGTGCCACGGGCCAGAACCTTGAGATCAACATTCGGCGCCAGAGGCACGTTGCGGATATGCACCTTGAGGATGCGCTCGCGGCCAACAATATCCGGGTTCGGCACAACGACCTGACGGTCGAAACGGCCGGGACGCAGAAGTGCGGGGTCAAGAACGTCGGGACGGTTGGTGGCGGCGATGAGAATGATGCCCTCATTCGCCTCGAAACCGTCCATCTCGACCAGCAGCTGGTTCAGCGTCTGTTCGCGTTCGTCGTTACCGCCGCCGAGACCGGCGCCACGATGGCGACCGACGGCGTCGATTTCGTCGATGAAGATGATGCAGGGTGCGTTCTTCTTGGCCTGCTCAAACATGTCACGCACGCGGCTTGCGCCGACGCCGACGAACATTTCCACGAAGTCCGAACCGGAAATCGTGAAGAACGGCACATTGGCTTCGCCAGCGACAGAACGCGCCAGAAGCGTCTTACCGGTGCCCGGAGGGCCGACCAGCAGCACACCGCGCGGGATTTTACCGCCGAGGCGCTGAAACTTCTGCGGATCACGCAGAAACTCAACGATTTCCTCAAGGTCCTGCTTGGCCTCGTCCACGCCGGCAACATCGTCAAACGTCACGCGGCCATGAGCTTCCGTCAGCAACTTCGCCTTGGACTTGCCAAAGCCCATCGCGCCGCGCGAGCCACCCTGCATCTGCCGCATGAAAAACAGCCAGACGCCGAGAATGAGGAACATCGGCAGAAGCGTGCCGAGATAGCTCAGAAAACCGGAAGAGCCGTCGCTTTCGGGACGCGCCACGATGGTGACGTTCTTGCTCTGCAAGCGCTCCATCAGGCTGTCATCGATGACGGGGGAATAGGTCTGAAAGGCCGTGCCATTTTCGGTATAGGTTCCGAGAACCCGGTTACCGGTGACGGTCACGTCGCGAACTCGCCCGGAATCCACGTCGCGAAGAAACTGGGAATACGGAATTTCCCGCGAACCCGTTTGCGTCGGCGACGTCTGGAACATGCTGAACAACGCGATCAGCAAGAGGGCGATCACGGCCCACAAGGCGAAATTTCTGAAATTTGGGTTCATCGAACTCCCCGAACTCACACGGACATATCTGCTGCCCGCTATTATGTGCCCCTAACATAAGGACGACATCTGCCGTTGCCAAGGCGAACGGCGTTATCTGATGCGTTTTGGTGTAAAAAGTATTCCAAGGCAATTCACGAAAAAGAGGCCCGATTTAAACCGGGGGCTGTGGATATGCCGGGCGACCGAATAAAATTGCGATTGCATTCGCCAACTCAAGGTCGAAACGCGGCAGGAAAAGATCAAATGGTGCAAGCCGTGTCGTAATCTCGACGCCTCCCGCAATGGAGGCCGATCCGGCTGCGGCGATTTGCGGCAGGCCCGCCATCGCCGATTTTGCCACCCCGGGCGGCACCGACGGAAAAAGCCTGGCCGCTTCCAGAGCATCACCCACCCTGCCTGCCGCAACGCGGATCGGAAATGTGGACCCGTTCCTCACTGAAAAACGATCGTCCCACAGTCCCTCTTCGGAAGCCTCGAGACGAAGCTCCGGCAGGTTTCGCTGCTCACGGAAAATATAAAGCCCATTTCGTCGACGATCGAGCAGGACGCGACCGACCGTCATCCGACCGTTTTCACCGGTTTTGAGAAATTGCAGAACCCGCGCCATGCTGCTCGCAGCCGGGAAATAGGCCCTTCCGCCAAGCGCGGCGATGAGCGCCGCCAGCCCGTGCCGGAATTCGGGGTGATCGACCACCTTGCTGTCCACCGGCAATCTGGCGATTGCGGCCTGAAATATCTGCGCGTGCCTACGCAGGAAATCGGCGCTTTTTTCAGAAAGCGCCTGCCTTTTGGCGGCGGCCTCCGCATCAGGCTGCACCGGAAAATCGGGAAGCGTCTGCCGCACGCGCACGCGCTCATATTTTGTGTTCTCGTTGCTCGGATCATCAAACCAGCCACGCGAGCGGGATGACACGTAGTCGCGGATTGCCTGCCTCTCACATTTCAGGAACGGCCGCATGATCCAATAGCGCCCATCGTATAACACCGCGTCCGCCATGCCGGAGAGGCCGAGATTGTCAGCCCCCGCGCTGCGGGCGGCACGCATCGCCACGGTTTCCCGTTGGTCGCCGATCGTATGCCCGGTCACGACAAGATCAGCGCCGACCTCCTGGGCAACCCCGGCGATCAGGCGGTAGCGGGCAAGACGGGATGCTTCGGAGATGCCGGCCGCCGGCTTGACGCCGCCCCATTGGCGCGTGGCATGAAAGATATTCAGTTCAGCACAAAGCGCGGCAACCTTGCGGGCCTCATCGGCGGATTCCGCTCTCAGCGCATGGTCGACCGTAATGGCGGAAATCCGCAATCCGTCGCGATCCGCCTCCGTCATTACCTGATGTAATGCCAGCAACAGGCCGGTGGAATCACTGCCGCCGGAGATTGCGACGAGGATATGGGCGGGTTTGCGGAGGCTTTCGATGAAAGACCTCGCCGCCGCAAGCGGCGCAGCTGTGTTGTCGCTTAGAATGCGGGCATCAACCGGCATGGAAAGACCGCCACCATGGCAGGAAAAAGATCAGCAGCTCAGCCGCTTCTGTTCGCTTGCAACCTTGTTCAGTACGGTCTTCGACGCACTGGGGTAACGCTTCGGCACCTCGCGTAGCGTAGCGCAGGCGGTTTCGGTATTGTCGAGAGCTGCAAGCGACATGCCAAGCTTCATCAACATTTCCGGAGCCTTGGGAGATTTGCCATAGGCCTGATGACCATTGAGGAAGGTTTTTGCCGCCTCGTTGAACTTGCCCTGCGAATATTGCGCCTCGCCCAGCCAGAAGCTTGCATCCGCTGCCTTGGTGCCTTTGGGATAGCCCTGCAGGTACTGCTGGAACCCCTGCTCCGCCAGCCTGTAATCGCCAGAAAGAACATGGCCGTAAGCGGCCTGATAAATATCGCTTTCGCTGGTCAGCGCCGCCGTGTTGACGGGATCGGTCGTCTTGCGCGGCGTATTGCCGGTGGTCACACCGGGAAGACTGCCGGAAGAATTGTTGGCGCCCTGATTGAGCGTCCCACCGATCGGCATTCCCTTGGAATCAAGCTCGATCGAGCCGAGCGTCGTCTCTCCCGGTGCACCTGTCGGTGCATTGGGTGGAGCAGACGACGAAACGGAAGCGCCACCCTCGGGTGGCGTTTCGATGATCGTTGCAACGTCGTCGGTCGGCGGCGTGCCCGGGCTGACCGGACTGGCTTCCGCCTTCTTTTTCGGCGCCGTAGGACTTGCGCCCTTGCCGCCGGCATTACCACTTTCCAGTTCCTGGAAGCGGAATTCATTGTCTTCCTGCGCCTTGCGGATCGTTTCCTGCATCTGCAGAAGCTGGAAGCTCATTTCCTCGATACGGCCGTTGAGCTGCCGGATCTGCTCTTCAAGCTGCTGAACCCGATAGGCTTCGTTGGCCTGAACCCGGATGACCGGGGCCTGCTGAGAGTTGATCGTGCCGAAGCTACCCCCCGCACCGAACAGCGGACCCGAAACGGCGATGCCGCTCAGGCCGGTGCAGGCTGCAAGCCCCAGCATTCCCGCCACGACAAGTTTCTTCATCTCATTCGTCCTGCCTTAACTGATTTGCACCGGAATGGCGCAAGCCGGATTTTTTCCATATCAACCAAAAAAGCAACTTAACTTCGGCCAAACTATGAAAAAAACGAAAGGCGGCCCGAAGACCGCCTTCCATTCAAGATCACAATAACGTCAGGCAATCACATGCCCGCGCCACCAAGAACTGTCACGGCGCGGCGGTTCTGCGACCAGCACGAGATGTCGTCACAAACGGCGACCGGACGTTCCTTGCCGTAGGAGATCGTCTTCATGCGGTTTGCCGGAACGCCCTGGGAGGCCAGGAAGTCACGGGTCGAAGCCGCACGACGGGCGCCGAGCGCCAGGTTGTATTCACGCGTACCGCGTTCGTCGGCATGGCCTTCGACGGTGATGGCGTAGTTCGGGTAACGGGCAAGCCACTGGGCCTGGCGCTGCAGGGTCTGCTGCGCATCGGCGCGGATCGAGGTCGAGTCCGTATCGAAGAAGATGCGGTCGCCGACATTGACCGTGAAGTCCTGCTGGGAGCCCGGCGTTGCGGAACCTGCGCCACCAAGACCGAGTTCACCGGCATTGTTCGGCATGTTCTTCTTCGCGCAGCCTGCAAGGGCAAGTGCGAGCGTCATGGCGATAACAGCCGGGTTACGGGCCAGTTTCTGCATCGGGCTGAGTGCCGAAATGTGTGTACGGCTCATCGCCGGTCTCTCCTTGGAAATTTCAATAACGTTGCCAGACACTAACTGATCGCGGTTAATAGCCGGCAAACGCTTATGGTTAACAGAAAGGAAATGTCCCACTTTTTTGCTCCCTCACAACACTTTGCGGCAAGAAAGAGGCATTTTCCCGTGTGGCATGCGTAAAACATGACGGCGCCGGAGTTACCGGCGCCGTCATGGCAGTTAATATCAGTCCAGAAGCGGCGACCATGCCGGGTCCGAAGCAAAGGTTGGCGTCTTGATGAGCTGTTCATTGTAGCCCGTCAGGTCGATCGAGTAGAGCTGCGGGCCGCCGGCACCGGCGTTCTGGCGGAAGAACATCAGCACGCGGCCATTCGGTGCCCAGGTGGGACCTTCATTGTGGAAGCCGCTGGTCAGAATGCGCTCACCCGAACCGTCGGTCTTCATCACGCCGATCGAGAACTTGCCGCCCGACTGCTTGGTGAAGGCGATCAGATCGCCGCGCGGCGACCAAACCGGGGTGGAATAAGAGCCGTCGCCGAAAGAAAGACGCTGCTGGCCGGAACCATCGGCATTCATCACGTAAATCTGCTGGCGGCCGCCACGGTCGCTTTCAAAGGCGACGCGCTGGCCATCCGGCGAAAATGACGGCGCCGTATCGATCGCCGACGTGTTCGTCAGGCGGGTCGTGGTGCGCGAACGCAGATCCATGGTGTAGATATTAGCGTTGCCATCCTGCTGAAGGCTCATGATGACCTTCTGTCCGTCAGGCGAGAAGCGCGGCGAGAACGTCATGCCGGGGAAATTGCCGACCACTTCGCGCTGTCCGGTTTCCAGCTGCAGCAGGTAAACGCGCGGCTGCTGGCCTTCGAAGGACATGTAGGTCACTTCCTGACGGTTCGGCGAGAAACGCGGCGTCAGAACGATGTCGTTCGAATTGGTAAGGTTGCGGACGTTGAAACCATCCTGGTCCATGATCGACAACTGGCGCTTGCGAGCTGTCTTCGGGCCGCTTTCAGAGACAAAGACAACGCGGGTGTCGAAATAACCCTTTTCGCCGGTGATGCGCTCATAGATCGCATCCGCGATGATGTGGGCGACGCGACGCCAGTTTTCCGGCTGGGTGAAGAATTGCTGGCCGGTCATCTGCTGGCCTGCAAAAGTATCCCACAGGCGGAACTCGGCGCGCAGGCGACCATCGCTTTCGCGCGTCACACGGCCAGTCACGAGCGCCTGTGCGTTGATGACCTTCCAGTCTTCGAAACGGGGCTGCTGATCCGGACTGGTAATCTTTTCGATGAAGGCGCTCTTGTTGACCGGCGCGAAAAGGCCGGAACGCTGCAGATCGGCGGCGATGACCGCCGAGACCTGTGCGCCGATACCGTCGCTCGACATGAAGTCGGTGATGGCGATGGGCAGCGGCTCGACGTTACCCTTGTTGATGTTGATTTCCACCCGCGCAAAAGCCGGTGCGGAGAAAACCGACATGAGGGCCGCGACAGCGAGCACCAGCCGGATCGGCGAAAATATCTTCATGTTGCCAGGCCTTTCAGCATTCATAGCAATTCACTGGGATCGAAGTTCACAACGACTTCGTTCCATGCGTCATATTTGTCGGCAGGAAGGTTCGTGAACGGAGCAGAACGCATGATGGCGCGATAGGCTCCGCCGGAAAGAGCACGGCGCGTTCCTTCGGAACCGCCCGTCGCCTCGATCTCGGGCCGACCGATGATGGTTCCATCACGGTCGAGCTTCATGGTGACCCGAACGCGAACGTCCGAGGCATCCGCCATGCCGGGAATGATCTGCCAGTTCTTCTGGATCGCGCCACGCAGCGCATCCATTTCCGTCTGGCTGAGCGTAGAGCCGCCCGTTGTTTTCTTGCCGCCAAGCGAAGCGGTTTGTGTCGATCGCTTCGCCCCGCCACCGGAGGGCGCCTGCTTGTTCAAAAGCGCGGCGATATCGTCGGCGTTGAAATCGCTTTCCTTGGACGAAGCGGATTTCGCCGTCTCCTGCTTCTTCTCGCCCGGCTTCTTGTCAGAAGGTTTGTCGGTGGATTTTGCCTGATCGGGCTTGGTCTCGGCCGGCTTTTCAGCAGGCTTCTGCTCTGCAGGCTTGGTTTCTGCCTGCTTCGGCTCTTCCGGCTTCGGCGGTTCGGGGCGGGAGTTCGGGCGCGGCACGTTCTGCGGCACGGGGATTTCGGCCGGCTCCTGCGTGGCCGGCGGCGGTTCTTCCGCCTTGGTTTCCTGCGGCGGCGGTTCCGTCTTCGGCTGCGGCGCTATTTCCGGTTTGGTCTGCGGCAAGGCGGCCATTTCCTGCGGCTTGGGAGCCGAGGTTTCTTCCTTGACGATTTCCTTTACTTCATTCGCCTTGGTATCGACGACCGGCTGCGGCTTTTCCTGCTTTGGCGGGGCAGCGGCGCTGATATTGTCATTGGGTTTTGTCGTCGGCGTCGGCGGCGCCTCTATATCGGCGGTGTTATTACCGATATTCTGGGCGTTTTCGATGATGTCAGGGCGTGTGGTTGGAACAGGAGCCGATTTTTCGGCCTTCGGAGCGTTCTTGTCGCCCTGCTGGATCTGGGTCAATTCCTCGATAGGCACCAGTTCCACCGGCAAGGCCTCGGCCTGCGACACGTCGAGCGGTTCCGGCGAGCCCAGGGAAACCAGGGCGAAAGCCAGAAGCGACGCATGCACGATCGCGGATGTGGTTATGCTGCCCTTCATCGTTTTACGTCAATTGTCCTGTTTCTGCTGGGTCACAAGGCCGATATTCTTGAAGCCCGCCGCCTGGATACGCGCCATCACATCGGCGACGACGCCGTATGCGGCAACGGAATCCGCGCGGACGAAGATACGTTCGTTATAACCTGTCGTGGCGATTGCCTGCAGCTTGTCGGCCACCTCGGCCGCCTGGATTTCGGTTTCCTGCAAATGGATCTGGCCATTGGCATTGACGGAAATCGTGATCGGCTGCGTGTCCGAATTCAGCGCATTGGCGGATGTCTGCGGCAGATCGATAGGCACGCCGACCGTCATCATCGGTGCCGCCACCATGAAGATGATAAGCAGCACAAGCATGACGTCGACCAGCGGCGTCACGTTGATCTCGCTGATCGCGCCGCCTTTGCGGCGTCCGCCGCGCCCACCCCGGCGTCCACCGGAACCGCCGCCGCCGCCTGCTGACATACCCATAGTTTTTACTCCATTTTGCCTTGCGGCAAATCACTGCACAGCATGCAAGTTGCGGGGCCGCTTATTGGGCGGCCTGCCGTGTCTGAAGTTTTTCATCGATCTGGCGCGACAGGATCGCGGAGAACTCGTCTGCGAAACCTTCCATGCGAGCGGAAAGCTTGTGCGCATCAGCCGTGAACTTGTTATAGGCGATAACCGCGGGAATAGCCGCGACAAGGCCGATGGCCGTTGCCAGAAGCGCTTCGGCGATACCGGGCGCCACAACCGCAAGGTTGGTCGACTTCGAACCGGCAATCGCCTGGAACGAGGTCATGATACCCACAACCGTACCGAAGAGGCCGATAAAGGGACCGGCCGAACCGATGGTGGCCAGCGAACCGAGGCGGGCCTCATATTGTTCGCCTTCACGCGCAATCGTCACGTCCATTGCCCGGTCGATGCGCATCTGCAGACCGATGGGAGAACGCGCGCCGCGCTCGAATGATTTTTTCCATTCCCGCATGGCAGAAACGAAAATAGCCGCAAGACCGCCATTCTGGCGTTCCGCCAGCGTGCGATAAAGCTCCTCAAGCGACTGGCCCGACCAGAACACCTGTTCGAACTGGTCGAACTGGCGCTTTGCCTTGCCGAAGCTCACATATTTGTCAAAGACGATCGCCCACGTCCAGACCGAGGCGGCGATAAGTCCGATCATCACGAGCTTCACGATGAGGCCCGCCTGCATAAACAGTGCCCAGAGACTTACATCGTGTGTCGCCGCTGCCAAACCTGCCTGTTCCATAAATATCCAATCCCCGAATCCAAACGCCCGGTACGGGACCGGGCGATTCAAACGCGTGTTAACGCTCGAAGTCATGCGGCCGCAGCCGTTAACCCCTTTGCCATACCCCGATACTTGCCAGTAAGCCTTACTTGCCAATAAATTTGGTGAAAGGAAGGCGTGCGCCGCACAAATGCCAGTTGCTAAAGTAAGACACCATTATGGTTAAAGGAGTGTTACAACCGAGGCACGCCGGGTGGATTTACTGAACCGGGCCGCCAATTACTTCAGGAATTTTTCCGCCACCGTCTCCGGAAGACGCCTTGGCCGGCCGTTGGCATTGATGACGGCGATGATGACCTTGGCGGCGACCAGCAGGGTTTCACCACGCCGTATTTCCTGATTGAGCACCATTTTTGCGCCACCAGCCTTTTCGGTCACAGTGGTGATTGTCAGCACATCATCCATCCGCGCCGGGGTCTTGAAATCGATCTCCATGCGATGAACGACGAAGACAAGGCCCTCCTCGTCAGCGGTCAAAAGCGCGCTCTGCTCGCAGCCGAGGCAACGCAGGTAATCGGTGCGGCCGCGCTCGAGAAAATGCAGGTAGCGCGCGTGATACACGAGGCCGGAAAAATCCGTATCCTCATAATAGACGCGTTGTGTCAGGCGGTGCCCATGTTCGATGAGTTCGCCGGAAAGCGAAACCACAAGCTCGCTCATAATGTCTCCTTGGTAAGTGCGTCCGCATCGATGCCACCTTCGCGGACGATGAGATGCTCATGGCGCGGCGGCAGCACCTCAATGCGGTCTGCAATAAAACGAGGCCTGAGATCGTGCTCCAGCAAAGTGGAGGATTGCGCGCGCAACCAGCGGAGCTCTACTTCGACACCGTCCAGCACCCGGTGAACGATATCGCTTTCATGAAAGGGAAACGCATTGCGAAGCGACACCAGATAATAAAACGCCAGCTCATGCGCGGCATAATCGCCGTAAGCAAAAAAATTCTCGGCGGACCATAAAAGGCGTTCGACCGAACAGTCTCGCTCAAGTTCCTCGCCGATTTCGCGGATTATGGTTTCTTCGGAGCTTTCGCCGATTTCCGCCCGTCCGCCCGGCAGGGCCCAGTAACTGTCCATTGTGCCGCGCTGAACGAGAACATGGCCGTTCTGGAAGATCAACGCCGCCACGCGCATGCTGAAAAGCTGCGGCTTGCGGTCCAGCCGGATCATATGGCGTTCGGGGGCAAAAGTCATTTATCGTCCAGATCGCCGTCATGCCAGACGAGGTGTCTTGTGGTCTGCGGCAGGTGTTCTATTTCGTCGGCGATGAAATAGGGCGGAATATCCAGTTCCGTCAACGCCTCACGCGTTGCCGCGACCCAGCGGAACTCCAGTTCGTTGTCACCATCCTGAACCCGGTGGATGATATCGGTCGGATGAAAGGCCAGCGTCTCCGGCAGGTCCATCAGGTAATAAAAACCGAGTTCGTGCCAGTCCTTGCCTTCATAATGGAAGAAGTTTTCGACCGCCCAGAGAAGCCGCCCCACCTTGGCCTCGACACCAAGCTCCTCCACCATTTCACGCGCCAGCGTTTCCTCGGAGCGTTCGCCCATTTCGGCGCGACCGCCCGGAAAGGTCCAGAATTTTTCATGCGACGCCCGGTGCACCAGCACATGCCCATCACGAAACGCCAGACCCGCAACGCGCATCTGGAAGATGCGCTTCGGCTTGAATTTCATGCGGATGCGAGTGTCCTGGCTTTTGTTATCATGCGTCATCATGCTGGCCTGTGGGCTGGAAACATCAAATCATCTTCCGCCCACCCTAACGCATCCATCTCTTCTTTTCTCGCCTTTGCATCATCCCCCACAATGAATTCATCCAGTTGCGGCGGCTTTATCGCCGTGCCGGACAGCATGGCATGCGCCTGCCCGCGATGATGTGTCTGGTGCTGGAAGAGATGGGAGAGGACATCGTCGCAACGATCCTGCTGGATACGCGCGCCACGATGGATATTGACCGTGGCCGCGAGGCCGTCTTCATCCAAACCGTCGACAAAGGCGATCAGTACCTCGTCAAGTTCCGTCTGGGCGGTGTGCAGTTCCGCCATGGTTGAGAAGGGCTCCTCTTCGGCAAAGGCGGTCAGACCGAGCGTTCCACCCTGCAGGGCATCGATATAGAAGCGGTCGACGGTGTAGATGTGGTTCAGCGTCGCCCTGAAAGTGGGGAAAAAACTGACGCGCGGAGCGATGAAAGCTTCCTGCGAAAGCCGCAGACAGGCCTCGTGCAGTCGAAAATTGGCCAGCCGGTTGTTGCGAGCGAGTTTGCGGAAAATCCGCAGCGGATCGTAAGGCATTAGCGTCCCTCCGTGACCGCCGGATGGCGGCGTTGTTCAATCGGCCCGCTCAAGCTCCGATCGGCTTTTCAGAACCTTTGCGCCGTCTTCCTGTTCGATCAGAAAAGCGGGCTCGTCCTTGCTCGCCGTCCGCTTGATCCTGGAGCCGGCGATTGTGCGCTCAACATCATCCGTGAAGGTCTCGACAATCTTACCTTCACCGGTTCCGTTACCCCAGTTCCAGCGAACTTTCGTTCCCTTGCGAAATGCCGACATGATCATCTCCTTACCAAAGATGGTCAAATGCCAGCGTGCCGGGGCTTGTTCCCTCAATCGTCTTCCAGCGTCAGCCGGAACTGCGCGGCCTCGAGATCCTTTGGTGGCTGCATGCCGAGATGTTTCCAGGCGGTTGCGGTTAAAATGCGCCCGCGTGGCGTGCGCTGGATGAAACCCTGCTGGATCATGTAGGGTTCGATAATGTCCTCAATGGCATCGCGTGGCTCCGAGAGGCCCGCGGCGATGGTTTCGATGCCGACCGGGCCGCCGCCGAAATTGACGGCAATCATGGTGAGATAACGCATATCCAGCTGGTCGAGGCCCATATTGTCGACTAGGAGCCGCGTCAAAGCCTCGTCGGCAATCTCGCGGGTAACGGCTTCGGCCCGCGCCACTTCAGCGAAATCGCGCACGCGGCGCAAAAGCCGACCGGCAATGCGCGGCGTGCCCCGCGCGCGCCTTGCGATTTCCCGTGCACCGCCATCGGTCATATTGAGCCCCATCAGCCGCGCCCCGCGCCGGACGATCAGTTCCAGCTCATCGACCGTGTAGAAGGCCAGCCGGACGGGAATGCCGAAACGGTCGCGAAGCGGTGTCGTCAGCAGGCCGAGGCGGGTCGTGGCGGCAACGAGGGTGAATTTGGAGAGGTCGATCTTCACCGAGCGCGCCGCCGGCCCCTCGCCGATGATGAGATCGAGCTGGAAATCCTCCATGGCGGGGTAGAGGATTTCTTCCACCGCTGGGTTGAGGCGGTGAATTTCGTCGATGAAGAGGACATCGCGCTCCTCGAGATTGGTGAGAAGTGCGGCAAGATCACCCGCCTTGGCAATGACCGGCCCTGACGTGGATTTGAAGTTGACGCCAAGCTCCTTGGCCATGATCTGCGCCAGCGTCGTCTTGCCGAGACCGGGAGGGCCGACGAACAGCACGTGATCCAGCGCCTCGCCCCGGTTCTTGGCGGCCTCGATAAACACCTTGAGATTGGCGCGGGCCTCTGCCTGGCCGGTAAAATCGTCCAGCGACTGCGGGCGTAGCGTGGTGTCGATATCCTCACCGCGCTTTTCCGGGGTAATCAGTCTCTCCGCATCGCTCATTCAGGGCATTCCATTGTTATAGCCGAATTCATCAGGTAACCGTCGCCGCTATATCATGAGTATCGCAACAAGGCGCTTCACGAAATTCAGGATAGGCCCGGGCTCCACGCCCGCTTGCCAAGCCAGTCTTACCGCGAAAGTTCCTTCAGCCCCAGCCGGATCAGCTTGGCGCTATCGCCACCCTCACCGCCATTCTTCAGTGCGGCGGCAACCGCATTGGCGGCCTGATCACGCGAATAGCCGAGATTGGTGAGCGCAGAGACCGCATCGGCAACCGGCGCGGAGGCAACGCCTTCCCCAAGTTCCTGCTTGAGCCCGATGGACGCCGAAGCATCCCCAGCGAAAGCGGGCGCCTTGTTGCGAAGTTCCGTCACGAGGCGAACCGCCACTTTCGGCCCCACGCCGGGCGCACGCGAAATCATTACCTTGTCCTGAAGTGCTATGGCATTGGCGAGCTCGGAAGGCGACAGGGTGGACAAGACGGCCAGCGCCACTTTTGAGCCCACTCCCTGCACACTCTGCAGCAGGTTGAACCATTCCCGCTCCAGTGCGGAGAGGAATCCGAACAGCTTAAGCTGGTCCTCGCGCACATATGTCTCGATGAACAGCACCACCGCCTCTCCGACGGAGCCGATTTTCGACAGTGTCCGCGCCGAACAATAGGCGACGTAACAAACGCCATGCACATCCACCAGCACGTAATCCGCGCCGATTTCCTCGATGCTGCCCTTCAATTTTCCGATCATGATGCCGCCCGCTCAATGAGACCTATATTCAACCGGCCGCCAGGAGCCGCCGCATCCTGTCACCGCCGCGATTATGGGCGTGGCAGATGGCGATGGCGAGCGCGTCCGCCGCATCGTTACCCTTGAATTCGGCCTTCGGCATCAGGATTTTCAGCATCATGTGAATTTGCTGCTTTTCGCCGTGCCCGACGCCGATAACCGCTTTCTTGACCGCATTCGGCGCATATTCGAAGACCGGCAATCCTGCCCGTGCCGGAACCAGCATGGCAATGCCGCGCGCCTGACCGAGTTTCAGCGTGGCCACCGCATCCTTGTTCACGAAGGTCTGCTCCACCGCCGCCTCATCGGGCTGATGGCTGTGCACGATGTCCGCCAGCCCGTCATGCAACTGGCAGAGCCGGGAGGCAAGGTCCATGTCGCCATCCGACGTTACCGTGCCGGAAGCGACAAACCGCAGGCTGTTGCCGAGGGTGTCGATCACACCCCAGCCGGTGCGCCGCAGTCCGGGGTCGATGCCGATGATTCGAATCGTCTTTTGCATGAGTTACCTTATCTTTCCGGCTGCGACCCTGCCAGCGATAAGTGAACAAAACGACAACATTGATCAAATTTGCAACACAGCATTTACCTCTGCTTAAACCGCGTACCGCATTGTTCCCCCACAAAACCAAAAAAAGGGGAGCTGCGGACATGATGATCCGCAGCACAATATTTTCGCCATATCAGCCGTCCGATGGCGCCATTCATGCATGGCGCGGGAACTGATCCGGCATTGGGGGCTGCTTCGGCCATGCTGAACCGTTTTCATTCCATATCCACCAAAGTGCTGGTGATTTTTCTGGCGCTGATGGCGATATCCACCGGGGCTCTGACACTTCTCGGTTATCAAAGCAGCAGTGGCGTTCTCGAAGAACAGGCGTCGAAATCGATGGAGAGCATTCTCGTCTTCCGCGGCGACATGCTCCAGGAACGCCTTGAACAGCTGCAGACGCAGGCGGACTCCATCGCCAAGATAGAAGCGCTGCAAATGGCTGTTGTTTCCATGCGCAGCGGCTGGGCGACCGTACAGAAGAATTCCGGTGACGCAAAGGCGGAACTGCAGCGCGTTTTCGTCAAGGAAAATCCATTCGGCGAAAAGGAAAAGCTGATCAAGCCGGAAAGCCCGAGCGGCTTTTATTATTCGACCCATGAAAAGACCCAGACGGATATCGGCGGATATCTGCAGGGAACGCCGTTCAGCGACGTCCTTTTCATCGATCCGGCCGGCACGGTCTATTACTCTTATCTGAAGGGAACGGCCTTTGCGGAAACCGTGACCGGCGGCGTCTGGACGGAAAGTGGTCTTGGCGCGGCATTTGCGCGCGGTGCCGCGAATGCCGAGAAAGCCGTCAACGACATTGCGCAGACCAGTTTTTCCGGCCTGCGCATAGACACGGCAACAAAAGAGGCCGGTATTTATTTCGGCGTCCCGGTCGTCAAATTCGGTGCCTTCAAGGGCATCGTCCTCTTCCGTGTCAAGGAAGACGTGTTCGGCCAGATACTCGCAAAGGGCATCGCGGCCGGCAGTTCTGAACAATCGGCAATCATTTCGACGGACGGCAAAGTTCTGGGCGTACAGGGCGAAAAGCTCATCGGTCTCGACCCGGCAATCTACGGTTTCCATGGACAGGCGCTGAACGCCGCCGGCATGACGATTGCCAAGATCGACCGCCCGGATGGCGAGGCCAATGCCTATGCCCGCCCCTTCTCCTTTGCAGGTGAAAAATATCTCGCCGTCGAAAGCATGTTGCGCAGCGAACTGAATGCAGGTTCCATCTCGATTGCCGGCACACTTGCCGTGATCGGCCTTTGCGTTCTGGCCGCCATGTGTGCGGCAACGGCCTTTTTCGCACGGCGCCTGTTCGCCCCGCTGGAAAAGCTCGCCGGGCTGACTGGCGAAGTGGCGGCAGGTCGTCTCGATACGGAGATCGGCAATCAGGACCGGAAGGACGAGATCGGCCGCATGGCGCGGGCGCTCGGCAGTTTCCGTGAAAAGCTTATTCTGCAGCGGGAGATGGAAGAGACCGCATCGCGCACCCGGGAGGAAGCCGAAACCGCCCGCCGCGCGCATCTCGCCGAGCGCGAAGCCGAGGCCGGAACCCTGCAGATGGTCGTGCAGTCTCTGGACGAAGGTTTGGACCGGCTGGCGAATGGCAATCTTGCCTATCGTATCGACACCGTATTCCCCGAGGATCTCGAAAGCCTGCGCCACAACTTCAATACGGCGCTTGCCCGGCTCAGCGAGACCATGCAGGCCATCGGCGGCAATTCCACCGCCGTTCGGGGCGGTTCCGAAGAAATGCGGGTGGGTGCCGACCAGCTGGCGGAGCGCACCGAGCGACAGGCAGCCTCCATTACCGAAACTGCAAGCGCCATCAAGGCCATCACCGAGGCCGTCCGCGATCAGATCGAACGTGCCGAACAGGCAACGCGGATCGCCCATGACGCGAGCACGGAGGCGACGGCATCCAGCCGCGTGATGGAGCAGACCATCGCCGCCATGGAGGCGATCCAGACCTCATCGCGCCAGATCAACCAGATCATTGGCGTCATCGATGAAATCGCTTTCCAGACCAACCTTCTTGCTTTGAATGCGGGTGTGGAAGCCGCCCGCGCTGGCGACGCTGGCAGGGGGTTTGCGGTTGTGGCGCAGGAAGTGCGTGAACTGGCCCAACGTTCGGCCGCCGCCGCCAAGGAAATCTCCAGCCTGCTGAAACGCTCCACCGACGAGGTTTCCGCAGGTGTTGTCTTAGTCGAAAAGGCGGGCGCATCACTCACCGGCATCGGCAAACATGTGCAGACCATCAGTTCCCGCATCGAGGAGATCATGGAATCGACCCGCGAGGAAGCGCAAACGCTTGCGGAAATCAATGGCACCGTCACCAGCCTCGACACAATGACACAGCAAAATGCCGCCATGGTGGAGGAAACAACGGCCGCCATTCATAACCTCGCCTCCGAAGCGGGCGAGATGGACGGCAGGCTCGGACAATTTGTGCTGGCCACTGACAGGCAAGCAGCGGCACACGGCAAAACCCCTCAATTCCGGCGGGCTGGCTGAATATGGGGGCCTCTTCGGAGGCCCCAATTTTTTTGAACCATCCATCAATTCTATGCGACTTCTATGGTAAATCGGGACACGCGCCTTACATCCGCAGCAAAGATTTGAATTTACGCAGGAGCGTCGGATGATCCCCTTTTCCATTCTCGACCTTTCGCCCATCGGCGAAGGCGAGAGCGTCAGCGCGGCGCTTGAAAATTCCCGCCGCATGGCAATCAAGGCCGAAGACCACGGCTATAACCGCATCTGGCTGGCGGAACACCATGGCATGCCGGGCATTGCCAGTGCTGCGACATCCCTCGTCATCGCCCATGTGGGGGCGGCCACGAAACATATCCGTGTCGGCTCCGGCGGCATCATGCTGCCCAACCATTCCCCGCTCGTCATTGCCGAACAGTTCGGCACGCTAGCGGCGCTGCTGCCCGGCCGGGTCGATCTCGGTCTTGGCCGCGCGCCCGGAACCGACATGCGCACGGCACGGGCGCTGCGCCGCAATCTCGATGCCGGTGCGGAAAACTTCCCGCAGGACATAATCGAGTTGCAGCGTTACCTCGGCCCGCCGCAGCAGGATCAGGCGATCCTTGCCGTGCCGGGCATGAATTCCAACGTGCCGCTCTGGCTGCTCGGCTCCAGCACCTATAGCGCGCATCTCGCCGCGGCACTTGGCCTGCCCTATTCCTTCGCATCGCATTTTGCCCCCGACATGCTGATGGAGGCGATCCATATCTATCGCGAGCGCTTCCAGCCCTCGGAGGTGCTGGACAAGCCATATGTGATGGTGGGTGTGATGGGTGTCGGCGCCGAGACGGATGAGGAGGCACAGCATCTCTTCACCTCGTCACAGCAGCAATTCGTCAATCTGCGCCGCAATGTCCGCACCCCGTTCCCGAAGCCGGTGCAAAGCATGGACGATTACTGGAACGAGATGGAACGCTTCTCGGTGGAACACACTTTGCGTTTCGCCGCAGTCGGCTCGCCGGAAACGATCGAGCGCCATCTCGGTGGTTTCCTTGCCGAAACGCAGGCAGACGAACTGATCGTATCGATGCCGATCCATGACATCGAAAAACGGCTGCGTTCCGTGGAAATTTTCGCCGATGTGCGGAGTTCCATCAGGAAGGCCGCCTGAATAAAAAAGCCCCGGAGCGATATCGCTGCCGGGGCTTTTCTTTAAGAACATGAAACGTCAGGCGGAAAGCTTGGCGAGAATTTCTTCGGAAACCTCGAAGTTGGAATAGACGCTCTGCACGTCGTCATCGTCTTCGAGATTGTCGATGAGCTTCATCAGCGACTGCGCCTTTTCTTCATCCACCGGCACCGTGTTCTGCGGCTTCCAGATGGCTTTGACGCTTTCGGCCTCGCCAAGCACGCCTTCCAGCGCCTTGGAAACCTCGTTCATCGCTTCGAAACCGCAGATGATGGTGTGGCCGTCTTCGGAGGATTCGACATCGTCAGCGCCCGCTTCGATGGCCGCTTCCATGACCTTGTCGGCATCGCCCACTTCCGCCTTATAGGTGATTTCGCCAACGCGGTCGAAGGAGAAGGAGACCGAGCCGGTTTCACCGAGTGCGCCACCAGCCTTGGTGAAGATGGAGCGTACGTTGGAGGCGGTGCGGTTGCGGTTGTCGGTCAGGGCCTCGACGACGACGGCGACGCCACCCGGGCCGTAACCCTCGTAACGGACTTCGTCGTAGTTTTCACTGTCAGCACCGGAAGCTTTCTTGATCGCGCGCTCGATATTGTCCTTCGGCATGGACTGGGCCTTGGCATTCTGGATTGCCAGACGCAGGCGCGCGTTCATGTTCGGGTCGGGCATGCCCGCCTTTGCCGCAACGGTGATTTCACGCGCAAGCTTGGAAAACATTTTGGACCGTACGGAGTCCTGCTTGCCCTTGCGGTGCATGATGTTCTTGAACTGTGAATGACCAGCCATGGAAAACCTGATTGTCTTAATTTGGAGATTGCGGGCCTTATAAGTGCGATACGCCCGCCGTTCAACCCCGCACGCGCTTTCTCTTCCGTGAACAATAGAAGGAACTGATTTATCCGCTTCTCGTTTTGATCATGAACGCGGCAGATGAGGGCATGGATTTCTCTCCGTCGCAGCAAAACAGACCGGAAGGAGAAAACATATGGTCAGCCTGACTGAAGCAAGAGAAGCCCCGGCCCGCCAGCTCTGGGACGAGATCAATTCCGTCCATGCCGGCATGCTCGGTCTGGAAGGACTGCACAACCACATGCAGCCCATGGCGCCTCATGCTGACCCGAAAACCAACACCATCTGGTTTTTCTCCAAAAAAGACACCGATCTCGTAAAATCGCTGAAGTCAGGCTCGCGTGCGCATTTCTGCCTCGTCGGCAAGGACCATGATTATCACGCCTGCCTCTCCGGCATTCTGGAAGCGCGTGACGACAGGGCGAAGATCGACGAATACTGGAATTCCGTCACCGCCGCCTGGTTCGAACATGGCAAGGCCGACCCGCTGCTGACGATGCTGGCGCTTCACGTCGATGATGCCGATATCTGGGCGTCAACCGACAGTACGCTGAAATTCGGCTGGGAAATCGCCAAGGCCAACATGTCGGATGACAAGACACCTGACGTCGGCGTCCGCCAGCACCTCACATTCGCCTGATACCTTTACCTGGTTCTAGCTCCTGATTTTCCGGGCTCCCCCGGCCTTCCTCGCCCACCGCCTGCTACATGCCTTTCGGCACCAGTATCTGCGGTTGGCGGGGAAGGTTTCTCATTGAAACGCGGATCACCGGATCGGCGGCATAAGCAATCTGGAAACTTTCTCCGAACATCGTCAGAAACTGTTCGAGCGGCGGCCCGGTGCGGTGCATCGGCAGGATAAGCGCGGAGCGCAGGCGTTTCACCACCCGGCTCATGCTGTCGGCCCCCATGGTCAGGCCGCCATCCACCGGCACCATCAACACATCCAGACGGCCTATTTCGGCATAATGCGTGTCCGTCAATTCGTGATGTAGGTGGCCGAGATGGCCTATACACAGTCCTGCAATTTCGAAAATGAAGATGGAATTGCCGTTCTCCTGGAAGGATTCGTAGTCACCCCAGCGGTTGCGGATATCGGTCGCGACATTCCGGATATAGACATCTCCCACCAGAACCCTGTGTTCGACCTTTTCTCCCGGCGTATCACTCCATCCATGCAGCACGTGTTGAATGGCCGGATCCGGGTTCAGGGTGAAATGGGTCGAATGCGCCCTATTCATCGTCACCACCGTCGGGGTGACGGGCGGGCGATAGACGCCATTATAGTCGGTGGCGATCGTTACCCCACCGGGGCTTTCGATGAGATAGGTGGAATGGCCGATGAAACTGATCTTCACCTCTTCCCGGGAAGCGGCCTGGGCAAGCTGAACGCCGGGTGGATTGAAACTGGCGAACATCACACCGGGAATATTGCGGGCAATCGCCTGGCACTGGCTGACGGGCGGGCGACTTTCCGTCTGGGCGAAGGTCGCTCCCGCGCCGGTGAGCAATCCCGTTATTGCAAGCATTAGCACACGCAGCATCATGCTACTCCCCTGAACTTGCGAAGGGCAGAGGATGAGACAGGTTTTGCAAGCCGTCCAGTTGCAAGAGCGGCTAGAATGCTCACAATCTCGTCATTGTGAGCATTGCCGCCGAAGGAAGGTTAGGCCCAGAAAGACGGTAGGGTTTCGGCAAGCCGCGGTCCGATGCGCAGCGGCGCAATCTTTTCAGCCAGTCCGGTGCGATCGGAAATCTCGACACCGACGCCGCAGATGGTCGCAGGCCCGCTTGCCGCCTCGAAGCGCCCCTTCGGCATCTTGGAGATGAAGCGGTTGATCGGCTCTTCCTTCTCCATGCCGAGCGAGCTGTCATAATCACCACACATGCCGGCATCCGACATATAGGCGGTGCCGCCATTGAGGATTTGCGCATCCGCCGTCGGAACATGCGTATGGGTGCCGACAACGAAGCTTGCACGGCCGTCAACGAAATGGCCAAAGCACTGTTTTTCGCTGGTCGCCTCGGCATGAAAATCGAAAATGATGGCGTCGGCCTGCTCTTTCAGCGGGCAGGCGGCAAGAATAGCCTCGGCCGACTTGAAGGGGTCATCAAGTTCCGGATGCATGAACACCCGGCCCATAATGTTGGCGACGAGGATACGTGCGCCGTTACGGGCGTAAAAAATGCCTGAGCCCTTGCCAGGCGTACCATCGGGATAATTGGCGGGCCGCAGGAACTGGTCGTGGCGCTCGCAGAAGGAAACCGCCTCCTTCTGGTCCCAGACATGGTTGCCTGTCGTTACCACATCAGCGCCGGCATTGATGGTCTCGAGATAGATATCCTCGGTGATGCCGAAACCGCCGGCGGCGTTTTCACCATTGACGATGACGAAATCGAGCTTCAGATCGGAAATCAGTCCCGGCAACCTGTCCCAGACCGCCGTGCGTCCGGTCTTGCCCACCATATCTCCGAGAAAAAGAAGTCTCATTCACCGCCCCGTTTTGCGTATGTTCTTTGGATTGCGTCCCTCTAGCGGGTAATCCGTGTTTTAAAAAGTGCTAAAACGCCTTTTGCCCCTGATCGGGCATCGACCGCCGTTCGGAAAACCAGCGCAGGCCGCTCTCCGTCAGAATTGCATTAAGCGGCACGTCATGCGGCTCCGCCGGCACCGACGGTACTTCCTGACAATCAAAGGCGACACCGATGAGAACGGGGCTCCGACCCTTGCCATGCAATCGTGCAATGGCGCGGTCATAGTGGCCCGCGCCATAACCGATACGCTGACCCTGCCCGTCGAAAACGGACAGCGGCACGAGCAGAATATCCGGATCGAGAACATCCGCATCGACCCCCGGCCCGGTCGTGCCGAAGCCGGTCTTCACCAGTGCGGTATCCGCGTCGAAGGCACGGAAAACGATGGTTTCGCGGTCCAGCACGACGGGAAGCAAAAGACGCGCGCCCCTTGTCCGCAGCGCCTCCATCAGCCGCCGGATATCGGCCTCGGAACGGATCGGCATGAAGCCGGAAATGATCGCGCCCGGCACAAACGAGATGGCGGATGCGCCATGGGCGGTCAGCGCTTGGCTCTTTTCCTGCCGCTCGGCCTGCGTCAGCGCATCACGCGCGGCAAGCCTTTCGCCACGCAGTCTTGCTTTCTCGGCAATGTCGCCAGACATCAGGCGGCCCGGCTCACGAGCACCTTATCGATACGATGGCCGTCGAGGTCGATGACTTCGAAACGCCAGCCGTTGCGGGTGATGTGCTCGCCCAGTTCCGGCAGACGACGGAACTCATCCAGCACCAGACCGGCAACGGTCTCGAACTCGGCGTCCTCGTCGATCTGGAACCCCATGCGGTAAGCGAATTCATCGGCCGGCATCCAGCCGGCGACGAGGAACGAACCGTCCTCGCGCTCGACCATTGCCGGCTCCTCGTCGTTATCTTCCTGGAACGCGCCGGTGATGGCCTCCAGAACATCGCCGGAGCTGACGATACCTTCGAAATGGCCGTATTCGTCATAGACCAGCACCATATGCACGGTCGAACGGCGCAATGACTGGATGACATCCACCGCGCTCGTCAGGTCCGAGACGACAGGAACTTCGCGCAGGAGCTCCCGCACATCCAGCTCCTTGCCGGAGGCCAGCGCATCAAAGGCGTCCTTGGCGAAAAGCACGCCGAGAATTTCATCGGAAGCGCCGTTGCGCACCGGCAGGCGCGAACGCTGGGTGCCGCGAAGCTGCTCGCGGATTTCTTCCGCGCTGTCTTCGATATCGACCACTTCCACGTCACGGCGCGGCGTCATCAGGCCACGCGCATTGCGGTCGGCAAGACGCATGACGCTGGTGATCATCGCCGATTCCTCGGTTTCGATCACGCCCGCGCTATGGGCCTCGGCCAGAACCGTGCGGATTTCGTCGTCGGTCACCGAGGCGTTGGACTCGCCACTATGACCGAGAAGGGCGAGGACGGCCTTGCCCGACTTGTCGAGCAGCCATACCAGCGGCGCGCCAACCCGCGACAGCATCACCATGGTTGGCGCGACGCGGGCGGCAACCTTTTCGGGATCGCGCAGCGCGATCTGCTTGGGCACCAGCTCGCCGACGATCAGCGACAGATAGGTAATGGCGACAACCACTGAACCGACACCGATCGCATCGGCGGCACGATCGGGAACACCCTGTTCCAGAAGCCATGCGGTGAACCGGGCGCCGAGTGTGGCGCCGGAAAACGCACCGGACAGAACGCCGACCAGCGTGATGCCGATCTGCACCGTGGAAAGGAAGCGTCCGGGATTTTCGGAAAGGCCGAGCGCCATGGTGGCGCCTCTGCTGCCCTGCGCGGCAAGCACCTTGAGCCTCGCCGGTCTGGAGGAGACAACGGCAAGCTCGGACATGGCAAGCACACCGTTCAATACGGTGAGCAGGACCACGATCATAATTTCAGTAAACAAGTTTAGCTCTTTGGGCTGTTGAACGGCACGTCGCGGTTTTGGCCGCAGCGCCCTTTTTATAAAAGGGCATGACAGACATACCAATCCGGATAATAGGGAATTGTTCCGCCATTGCAATGACGGCACTATAAAAAAGCCGTTCCCGGCAGTAGTTAAAAATAACTGTCGACGATAAAATAATCAGGTGAAGAACCGGGGTTGACCCGAAACTTCAAGCGCGATCCACGGCGACCGATGGAGATTTACGATCCTGGGTGCCTACAAAAGTAGGTGGGCACCGTGTGTCCAGCCCCACGGGACTGGCCAGGGACAGCTCCCTTTGGATCGAGTATGGCCCCAGGGATTGTGGTTCCTGTCGGGAAGCGCAGAACGCATCCAAGATATAGGACGGATCGGGGAAAACCGCCAGAGGGGCGGTGCGAAATTTTGCCGCCTCAGAACTCTTCAGCCAATCAATGCGCCGCGGGCTTCGGCCGGGCCAGCAGTTTGTCGGTTATTCCGTTGAGGCGATCGGCCAGATCGCCGATGGCAAGCGCCACCATCTCGTCCGATTTCGCCTTGTGCTCGGCCATGCCGTCGCGGTTGCGGGAAAGGGAGGTGACTTCGCCTTCCAGCTTCTCGAGCTTGCGGTTGATTTCGGAAAGCTCGTCCATCACCATGATGCCGGCCATGACGGTGAGCCTGAGATCGCCGATTTCACCGAACTGGCTCTTGAGGTGCCCGACATAACGGTCAAAACGCGTGGCAAGGTCGGTGAGGTGATCTTCCTGCCCCGCCTCGCATGCCATGCGATAGGCCTTGCCGTCGATCATAACAGTGACTTGCGCCATGAAACCGCTCCTATCGATCCAGCACCGCGCGGATCGTTTCCATCGCCGTCACCAGACGGCGGGAAACCTCGCGGTTGACTTCTTCAAGACGGTTGGCGCGAAACTCGGCCTGATCCAACTCCTGCGCCAGTCTGGCGCGGTCGACATGGACCCGTTTGACCTCATTATCGATCTCGCCCGTCTCCCTTTGCCGCTCGATACGCATATCGATGACATTTTCGAGATTTGTGATGGCAGCATTCAGCTCCGTCAGCGCAGATTGTACGGTCTTCTCAGCCGACATCGTTTTTTCCAACTCGCACGCCACCGGGCGAATCGTCCGGTTTCAGGCCTTTTCAACAATCATGAGGTTATTACCCGATTTATCATCCCGTCAATCAAACCAGTGCATTGAGGCGTTTTGCTCTGTGGATGAACGAAGAGATGTCGGCCCATATCGCACGAATTTTGTCAGGACACCCGGTTTTCTAAACGATTTTTTCTCCCGCAGCGAACCGCAAACGCCCGTGGATTTATTGACTTGCCGGCCTCACCTGCTATGGATCAACCCGCTTTTTGGATAGTTGCGTAAAACTATCTCCTTTCACCCGGAAACAGACGGAAAAGCCATGATTTCTCGCGACAAACACAACCGGATGGCAAATGCGATCCGCTTTCTTGCCATGGATGCAGTGGAGAAGGCCAATTCAGGCCATCCCGGTCTGCCGATGGGCGCAGCTGATGTCGCCACCGTTCTCTTCACCCGTTACCTGAAATTCGATCCCAAGGCACCGCTTTGGGCGGATCGTGACCGCTTCGTGCTGTCGGCGGGCCATGGTTCGATGCTTCTTTATTCGCTGCTCTATTTGACGGGCTACGAGGACATGACGATCGACGAGATCAAGCGCTTCCGTCAGTTCGGTTCCAAGACCGCCGGCCACCCCGAATATGGCCATGCGACCGGCATCGAAACCACCACCGGCCCGCTCGGCCAGGGCATCGCCAACGCCGTCGGCATGGCGATCGCTGAGCGCAAGCTGGAAGAGGAATTCGGTTCCGACCTGCAGAGCCACTTCACCTATGTGCTGTGCGGCGACGGCTGCCTCATGGAAGGCATCAGCCACGAAGCCATCGCGCTTGCCGGCCACCTGAAGCTCAACAAGCTCGTTCTGTTCTGGGATGACAACAACATCACCATCGACGGTGAAGTTGGCCTTTCCGACAGCACCGACCAGATTGCCCGCTTCCAGGCCGTTCACTGGAACACCATCCGCGTTGATGGCCATGATCCGGACGCGATTGCCGCCGCCATCGAAGCGGCGCAGAAATCCGACCGCCCGACCTTCATCGCCTGCAAGACCGTCATCGGTTTCGGCGCGCCCAACAAGCAGGGCACCCACAAGGTGCACGGCAACCCGCTCGGCGCCGAAGAAATTGCCGCTGCGCGCAAGAGCCTCAACTGGGAAGCCGAAGCTTTCGTCATTCCGGAAGACGTGCTCGATGCATGGCGCCTCGCGGGCCTGCGCTCCACCAAGACCCGCCAGGACTGGGAAGCCCGCCTCGAAGCCGCTGAAGCTGGCAAGAAGGCCGAATTCAAGCGTCGTTTCGCCGGCGACCTGCCCGGCAATTTCGACAGCTCCATCGATGCCTTCAAGAAGAAGATCATCGAAAACAACCCGACGGTTGCCACCCGCAAGGCCTCGGAAGACGCGCTCGAAGTCATCAACGGCATCCTGCCGGAAATGGTGGGCGGTTCGGCTGACCTGACGCCGTCCAACAACACCAAGACCAGCCAGATGAAGTCCATCACGCCGAGCGACTTCTCCGGCCGTTACCTGCATTACGGCATCCGCGAGCACGGCATGGCGGCAGCGATGAACGGTATTGCGCTGCATGGCGGTCTCATTCCCTATGCCGGCGGCTTCCTCATCTTCTCCGACTATTGCCGTCCGTCGATCCGTCTTGCTGCGCTCATGGGCATCCGCGTCGTCCACGTTCTGACGCATGATTCCATCGGCGTCGGCGAAGACGGCCCGACCCACCAGCCGGTCGAGCAGATCGCCGCCCTTCGCGCCATTCCGAACCTTCTCGTCTTCCGTCCCGCAGATGAAACCGAGACGGCGGAATGCTGGCAGCTGGCTCTCGAGCAGAAGCATCGTCCGTCTGCTCTGGCGCTTACCCGCCAGAATCTTGCGCCTTCGCGCAAGGAATATGAAGAAAAGAACCTCTCCGCTTATGGCGCTTACGAGCTCGTATCGGCAAGCGACGCGAAGGTTTCGATCTTCGCCTCCGGTTCGGAAGTCGAAGTGGCGCTGAAAGCCGCTGCAACGCTGAAGGACAACGGCATTTCGGCCCGCGTCGTCTCCGTTCCCTGCTTCGAACTCTTCAAGGAACAGCCGGAAACCTATCGCAATGCCATCATCGGCAAGGCCCCGGTGAAAATCGCGGTGGAAGCCGCCATCCGCCAGGGCTGGGATTATTTCATCGGCTCCGACGGTGCTTTCGTTGGCATGCATTCCTTCGGTGCGTCCGCACCGGCGAAGGATCTCTTCAAGCACTTCGGCATCACGGCGGAAGCCGTTGTCGCCGCAGTCGAGGCAAAACTCGCGTGAGGGCCCCAAGCCCTCACCATTCAAGCAAAGACCAAGCCCATATCTTGATCGGGAGACTGTAAATGACTGTAAAAGTTGCCATTAACGGCTTCGGCCGCATCGGCCGCAATGTTCTGCGCGCCATCGTCGAATCCGGCCGCACCGATATCGAAGTCGTTGCCATCAACGACCTCGGCCCGGTTGAAACCAACGCGCACCTGCTGCGCTACGATTCGATCCACGGCAAGTTCCCGGCTGACGTGAAGGTCGAAGGCGACACCATCATCGTTGGTGGCGGCAAGCCGATCAAGGTAACGGCTGTTCGCGATCCGGCAACGCTGCCGCACAAGGAACTGGGCGTCGATATCGCGCTCGAATGCACGGGCATCTTCACCGCCCGCGACAAGGCGGCTGCCCACCTGACCGCCGGCGCAAAGCGCGTCATCGTGTCTGCTCCGGCTGATGGCGCTGATCTCACCGTCGTTTTCGGCGTCAATGACGACCAGCTGACCAAGGACCATCTGGTCATTTCCAACGCATCCTGCACCACCAACTGCCTCGTGCCGGTTGTGAAGGTTCTCGATGACGTCGTTGGCATCGACCATGGCTTCATGACCACGATCCACTCCTACACGGGCGACCAGCCGACGCTGGACACCATGCACAAGGATCTGTACCGCGCCCGCGCCGCAGCCCTGTCCATGATCCCGACATCGACCGGTGCAGCCAAGGCCGTTGGCCTCGTTCTGCCGCACCTCAAGGGCAAGCTGGACGGCACGTCCATCCGCGTTCCGACCCCGAACGTTTCGGTTGTCGACTTCAAGTTCATCGCCAAGCGCGACACGACGGTTGAAGAAGTCAATGAAGCGATCAAGTCCGCTTCCAACGGCAAGCTGAAGGGCATTCTCGGCTATACCGAAGAGCCGCTGGTTTCCCGCGACTTCAACCATGACAGCCATTCGTCGATCTTCGCGATCGACCAGACCAAGGTCATGGAAGGCCGGTTCGTGCGCGTTCTGTCCTGGTACGACAATGAGTGGGGCTTCTCCAACCGCATGTCGGACACGGCCGTCGCCTTCGCGAAGACCATCTGAGCATAAATCGCTCCATCAAAAGACGGGCAGGAGCAATCCTGCCGGTTTTTGTTTGCCGAAAAAAAGCCGGCGGGATTGAGGGATCCCGCCGGCGCCGATCCTGAAGCAAGGCGGGGACGCTTCGGATCGAAAACGGTCGCCGGCCGAAAAACTGGCCGTTCCCCAATACGACGGATGAGACAATCGCATCCGTCATCTTTTATTGTTGATGATGACCGGGCCACGGTCGCCGGCATTGCTCCAGATCGTATCGAAAGTCTGCTGCCGCAGTTCGCTTTGCTGCATGGAAAGCTTCATCATGCAGTCTGCGAAATCACGCGAACCTTCAGGGTAACCAAATACCCGACAGCGTTCGCGTTGCGCGGCCATGTTTTCAGCTGTCTGCTCGGTGCTGGAGCAACCCGAAACAATCGAGCCTGCTGCCAGTAATATAATGATGGATATTCGTTTCATCCGATCGCTCCGGTAATGATGAAAAGCAATTCGGAGGTGACAACTAGCGCGGCTGGATTATCGCTATATTACGTGAAAACACGGCTGACGAATCTATTTCGGCAATCTGCCTGTTCATCCCAAGCAAAAGCTCCAGACGCAGAACAGACGTTGCTTCAAGCAGCGCACCTTCGCCCGCTCGCCGAAAAAATTCCCATTTCCTGCCTTTGTCTGGTCCATTTTGAGACCGACAAGAAACACAGGGACAACGGTCGTGCGCAATGCACTTCGGCCCTGCCGTATCATTCGATACACCCCGCCTTGCGTCGCCTTTCAACGCCAACAACTCAAGCGCTGACAGACCGCAACCCGTGGCGCATTGGCTGCAGACGCGCAGAGCATTCATTGCGGCGGCCAACGCGGTTTGAATGAGGCGGTGGACGTGGAATCATTTTATCTTCTGTTGCTGGTGGCAACTGTTCTGGTTCTCGTCGCAGCCTTTTCCAGCCTCATCGCCTTCCGGTTCGGTGCGCCGCTGCTGCTGCTCTTTCTGATGATCGGCCTTGCCGCGGGCGTGGATGGCCTCGGCATCGAATTCACCAACAATCCGCTCGCCTATATGCTCGGCTCGCTTGTGCTTGCCGTCATCCTTTTCGATTCCGGTTTTGGCACGTCGATACAATCCTTCCGGCTTTCGGCAGCACCCGCCGTCGCACTCGCCACAGTCGGCGTCATCCTTACTTCCGTGTTTTTCGCCGGAGCGGCCGCCCTGCTGCTCGGGCTTTCCTGGCTGGAGGGACTGTTGCTCGGCGCCATCGTCGCCTCCACGGATGCGGCGGCCGTATTCTTCCTGCTGCGCATCGGTGGCATTCACATCCGCGATCAGGTGCGCTCAACGCTGGAAGTGGAGTCCGGCACCAACGATCCCATGGCCATATTTCTGACCGTCGCTCTGGTCGAAATCATTGCCAAGGGTCAGGGGCTGGCAGGCATAGACAGCGGTTTCCTGCTGCTGTTCATCGAAGAAATGGGCCTTGGGGTGATTTTCGGCCTGCTCGGCGGCCTCATGATAGCTACCGTGGTCAATCGCTTCGCAGCCGACCGCGGGTTGGCACCAATCTTCGTGCTGGCGCTGGCGCTGCTGGTCTTTTCCTTCACCGGCGCAATCGGCGGCAGCGGATTTCTCGCCGTCTATGTGGCGGGCATCGTTGCCGGCAACCGCAGGATTTTCGCCAAGGAGACCATACGACGTTTCCATGAAGGGCTGACCTGGCTTGCGCAGATCATCATGTTCCTGATGCTCGGCCTTCTCGCCACGCCGTCGCAATTTCCGGCAATCGCCATCCCGGCCGTGCTGCTGGCACTTTTCCTGATCTTCGTCGCCCGCCCGCTCGCAGTGTGGCTCAGCCTCATGCCCTTCAGCTATACCCAGCAGGAAACATCCTTCGTGGCATGGGTCGGCCTGCGCGGCGCGGTTTCCATCCTCCTTGCCATCATGCCCATTCTTGGCGGTCTGGATGATGCGCAGATCTATTTCAACGCCGCCTTTATCATCGTTCTGGTATCGCTCCTGGTGCAGGGCTGGACAATCAAGCCGGTGGCAACAAGGCTCGGGCTGATCGTGCCGCCGCGCATGGGCGACGTCGACAAGCTGGAAGTCGACCTTCCCGGCACCGCCAATCACGAACTGATCTCCTACCGTGTCGCCAAGGGCAGCGCCATCATGCAGGGCGAGCGCATTCCACGCTGGGCGATGCCTTCGCTGGTGGTGCGCGACGGCAAGTCTATCCGTTACCAATATGCCGGCCGGCTGCGGGAAAACGACCTCGTCTATCTTTTCATTGCACCCGGTTATTCGCGGCTGATCGATCGGCTGTTCGCCAGCGCCCTGCCGGTTGCCGATGACGATGCCGATTTCTTCGGCACCTTCCTTATCTCCCCCGCCCGACCGGCCAAGGAGCTGGACGCGGCCTATGGTCCTGGCCTTATTTCTCAGGCCGAACAGGCGATGAGCATTGCCGAATTGATCGAGGCGCGCCTTTCCGGAAAAGCTGATTATGCCGACCGCGTCCGCCTCGGCTCGATTGTCCTCATCGTCCGGACGCTGGACGAACATGAGGCCATCACCGGCATCGGTATCTCACTGGAACCAGTCGAGCCGGCCACCAGCCTGCCGATTTTCATCAGCTTCGGCGAGATCATCCGCCGGGTGCGCGACCACCTGGCGCAACGGCGTCAATCGCGCGCCGGCAACGCCATCGAAGACACTGCCGCACCTTCGAACGCCGTGAGAGAAAATGAGGGCTAACCGGCTTGCGTCGGCAATCAGGCATAGTATGGTCCGTGCCGAACTCGCAACAAATCAGGATCGACCCATGCCCGCTTTCAAGACCATCGACGACCTTAACGACATTGCCGGAAAGCGCGTTCTCGTCCGCGTTGATCTCAACGTGCCGGTTGCGGATGGCAAAGTAACGGACGCCACCCGTATCGAGCGGGTTGCACCGACCATTCTGGAACTGTCCGGCAAGGGCGCGAAAGTCATCCTGCTTGCCCATTTCGGCCGGCCGAAGGGCGAACCGGTGGCCGACATGTCGCTGTCGCAGATCGTCCCGACCGTCGAGGAAGTGCTGGATCACGCCGTTTCCTTCGCGACCGATTGCATTGGCGCGCCGGCAGCGGACGCGGTCGCGAAGATGAACGATGGCGATATCCTGCTTCTGGAAAATACCCGCTTCCACAAGGGCGAAGAAAAGAACGATCCGGCATTCGTCGAGGCACTGGCTGCCAATGGCGATATCTATGTGAATGACGCCTTCTCCGCCGCTCACCGCGCCCATGCCTCGACCGAGGGCCTGGCGCGCCACCTGCCCGCCTATGCCGGCCGCACCATGCAGGCCGAGCTTGAGGCGCTGGAAAAGGGCCTTGGCCAGCCGGTCCGTCCGGTGGTCGCCATCGTCGGCGGCGCCAAGGTGTCGAGCAAGATCGATCTCCTGATGAACCTCGTCAAGAAAGTCGATGCGCTCGTCATCGGCGGTGGCATGGCCAACACCTTCCTTGCCGCCCGCGGTGCGCAGGTTGGCAAATCGCTGTGCGAACACGATCTGGCGGAAACCGCAAAACAGATCATGATCGAGGCCGCGACATCCGGCTGTGCGATCGTCCTGCCGGAAGATGGCGTGGTGGCCCGCGAATTCAAGGCCGGTGCTGCAAACGAAATCGTCGATATCAACGCCATCCCCGCTGACGCCATGGTTCTCGATGTCGGGCCAAAATCGGTTGAAAGCATCAAGGCCTGGATTTCCCGCGCGGAAACACTCGTCTGGAATGGCCCGCTCGGCGCCTTTGAAATCGAGCCTTTCGATGCGGCGACCGTTGCAGCGGCGAAACACGCCGCCGAATGCACGAAATCGGGCAAACTCGTTTCCGTCGCCGGCGGCGGCGATACGGTCGCGGCGCTCAACCATGCCGGTGTTTCCGACGATTTCACCTATATCTCGACGGCAGGCGGCGCCTTCCTTGAATGGATGGAAGGCAAGGAATTGCCCGGCGTTGCCATCCTGACCGCTGCCAAGTAAACTCATTTCACTTGCCTGACACGAGGCCGGACAAGCCCTGCTTGCCCGGCCTTGTTTTTTGGTAAGTGCACATGGGAGGAAAAGTTTCAAACGATTGAAATCATTTCAATCGTTTCAATGAGTTAGCGTGCCATTTCCCTGCCCTGGAACTTCTGTTATCGGGAATTTATTGTGCCTTGGGAGAATAGCAAATGACCGAACGTCTCGAAGACATTGCAATCAAAATGGTCGCCGACGGCAAGGGCCTGCTCGCCGCCGACGAATCCACAGGAACGATCAAAAAGCGTTTCGACAGCATTAATCTGGAGTCCACCGAGACCGCCCGCCGCGACTATCGCGAGATGCTGTTCCGCTCCGACGACGCCATGAAGAAATACATCTCCGGCGTCATCCTTTACGAAGAAACCCTGTTCCAGAAGGCTGCCGATGGCACGCCTTTTGTTGACATCATCAAGGCCGCCGGCAGCCTGCCGGGCATCAAGGTGGATATCGGTGCAAAGCCGATGGCTTACCACCCGCATGAATTCATCACCGAAGGCCTCGACGGTCTTTACGAGCGTCTGCGCAAGTACCACGAGGCCGGCGCCCGTTTCGCCAAGTGGCGTGGCGTCATCACCATCGGTGAGCAGCGTCCGAGCTGGGGTTCGATCAAGGCTAACTCCCAGTCGCTCGCCCGTTACGCCGCTCTCTGCCAGCAGGCGGATATCGTGCCGATCGTGGAGCCTGAAGTGCTGATGGACGGCGAACCCGGCACGCACGACATCGATCGCTGTGCGGAAGTCACGCAATGGGTCCTCCAGACCGTGTTCGCGGATCTGTTCGACGCCCGCGTCAACCTTGAAGGCATGATCCTCAAGCCGAACATGATCATCGACGGCAAGAAGGCCCGCAAGGCTTCGGTCGAGGAAGTAGCGGAAAAGACCGTAAAGGTTCTGAAGGCCACCGTGCCCTCCGCCGTTCCGGGCATCGCCTTCCTTTCCGGCGGCCAGTCCTCCGAAGAAGCGACCGCGCATCTCTCCGCCATGAATTCCGGTTACGACCTGCCCTGGTCGCTGACCTATTCGTATGGCCGCGCGCTCCAGGACACCGCACTCAAGACATGGGGCGGCAAGCAGGAGAATGTCGCTGCCGGCCAGCGCGCCTTCACGCACCGCGCCGCCATGAACAGCCTTGCCGCCAAGGGCAACTGGAAGCTGGAACTCGAAAAGGCCGCATAAGGCGCTTCGACAGGCAGTCAAAACAATCAAAGCCGCCCCCGATGGGCGGCTTTTTCTTTACGGGCGCAGCAGAAGCGTCGCCGACCAGATGACAAAGGCGGCCACCGCTATCTTCCAGCAATCGCCTCTTTTCTTAAGGCCCGGCAGACCCAAAGGCCGGATGATCTGGACCACCATCGCCAGCAGTAAAAAAAGCCCGATCGCCTTTGTCATTTATTGAGCCTTTTCTTTATTTCTGCATCGTCACAGGCTGGACATTTTTACCGTTCACCAGAAGAGTGCAACTCATTCGGGTAATCCCGTTCTATGGCCTGTCCGACCGTCCGTCCGAACGCATGAGAGTGTCTTCATGAGCAGAAATCTTCTACCCGTATTCGCTCTTTTATCCAGCACTCTGTTTCTTTTTCTCGGGAACGGCCTTCAGGGCCTCGTGCTGCCGGTTCGCGGTTCGGCGGAAGGTTACTCCAATGAAATCCTGGGCTTTCTCGGCACCTCCTGGGCGGCCGGCTTCGTCATCGGCTGTTTCGTGGCGCCCGCCATCGTTCGCCGTGCAGGCCATGTGAGGGCCTTCGGCTCCTTCGTCGCGCTGATCTGCCTGACGGTGCTGATGACCGGCCTGATCGTCGATGATGTCTGGTGGATTGCCCTGCGCGCACTTACCGGCTTCTGCACCGCCGGCACCTCGATGATCATCGAAAGCTGGCTTAACGAGCGCGCCACCAATGAGAGCCGCGGCATGATCTTTTCGCTCTATATCGCCATTACGCTGCTCGGCGTCGTGGCAGGGCAGATGATCGTGCCGATGGGCGATATCAGCAATACCTCGCTGTTCATGATCTGCGGCATCATCTATTGCATCGCCATTCTGCCAGCCACGCTTTCCAAGGCGGCAAGCCCCCAACCCTTGCAGAAGGTCAGTCTGGATTTACCGGCGCTCTACCGCAATTCACCGGTCTCTTTCGTCGGCATTCTGATGATCGGCATCGCCAACGGCGCTTATGGTACGCTTGGCGCTGTTTTCGGCGCACGGGCCGGCCTTGACCCGACCATGATCGCCATCATGGTCTCCGTCACCATTTTCGTTGGCGCGCTGGCGCAGTTTCCGGCGGGTCGCCTCTCGGACCGGATAGACCGCCGTTACGTCCTTGCCGGGTTGGCCGGGCTCGGCGCGGTCGCGGGCCTTGCCGTCGCGGCGGTGCAACCACATGATGTCTATGTACTGATTGCCATGATCGCCGTTTATGGTGCCGCTGCCAACGCGCTCTATCCCATTGCCGTGGCCCACGCCAACGACTATGCCGCCTCGGAAGACTTCGTGAAGGTCTCCGGCGGGTTGCTGCTTCTTTACGGCATCGGCACCATTATCGGCCCGACACTCGGCGGCGCGGTCATGACCTATTCCGGTCCCTATGCGCTGTTTCTGGTCACGGCCGTGGCCCACGTGCTGATCACAGCATATGCCATCATCAGAAGCCGTCAGCGCGCCGCCCTTTCAACCGACGAGAAAGACAATTTCTCGACGATGATGCCAACCACACCTTCACCGCTTGTTACGCCGGAAAGTATTGCGCTTGACCCGCGCGCGCCGCAATATTCCGAAGACGATGGCGACTATGTGGAAAAAGGAGCAGGCATATGAGCCTCTTTGACGATGACCGCCCGCAAAAACCCGTGGTGCATGAGATCGGCAGCGATCTCAGCCTTCTTTCAGTCGATGAGCTGAGTAGCCGTATCGACCTTCTGGAGGCCGAAATCACCCGGCTGAAGGAGGAGAGGACCCGAAAATCCGCCGGCCGACTGGCGGCGGAGAACCTCTTCCGATCCTGACAGAAATTAAAGAAAAACCCGCAGTCAATGCCCTTCGGCGGCAAGCTGCAGCGTTGATGGTAAACGGGAATGAATATTCTGGCGCAGTCTTTCGTTTACCATTAACCAAAAATTAAGCTTTCTGAGAGATTACTATACATGTCCAGTTCTTCTGGACCTCAGGCATCTTCTCCATACGGCGAATTGGTCTGATTTTTCTCCCTGTTTTACCTTGAGAGCCGCTTTCGCGGCTCTTTTTTTACCGCGCACCGGTTTCGGTAAAACTGTGGGTATTAACCCTTCTTTAATAATTGCCTTGCGCATTTCGGGTAAAGATACCATCCTGAAAACACTAAAAGGCCGGAACAAAACATCCGAGTCTTCGTTGCCTGACAGTGTGGTGCGTGAGCAGGGATTTAAAGAAATGTCGGAACAGGTTTTAAATACCATAAGCTTTGCGGGGCGCGCTGCTGCTTCCAACCAGTTCAAAACCCTTTATACTGAGGGCATGACTTTGGTTGAGGAAACGGCAAGCTATCTCGATGGCGCCGGCCGCGTTGCCTCGAAAGTTTTGCCACGCATGGCTTCGGTCCTCTACGCAGCAGAATCGATGCGCCTCACCACCCGCCTCATGCAGATGGCCTCCTGGCTGCTTTTGCAGCGCGCCGTCAACAATGGCGAAATGACGCGGGACCAGGTTCTGAGCGAAAAGAGCAAGGTGCGTCTCGACAGCTTCAATGTCGACCGCAATGCGCCGGGCTGGAACGACCTGCCGGAATCTTTCCGCGACCTCATCGAACGGTCGCTGCGCCTCCAGAACCGCATCGCCCTTCTCGACCGCGAAATATACCGTCCGTCCGAAGCCACCAAGGTGCCGGACAACGAAAACAGCGTGCAGGCGCAGCTCAATCTTCTGCGCACGGCTTTCTCAATCAACTGAGAAAAGACGACCTTATCCGGACAATTTGAAAAGCAGGCTCATCGGCCTGCTTTTTTGTTTTGGTATTATGTCGAGTGAACGCCGCCACCAAAACAGGGCAATAAAAAAGCCCGGCAAAACCGGGCTTTTTTTAAACGATCCGTCCGCAAGTGGATCAGAGGCCGAGGCCGCCGAAACGCTTGTTGAACTTGGAAACGCGACCACCGCGGTCCATAAGCTGCTGGTTGCCGCCCGTCCATGCCGGATGGGACTTGGGGTCGATTTCAAGGTTCATGACAGCGCCTTCCGAACCCCAGGTGGAGCGGGTTTCGTATTCGGTGCCATCAGTCATGACCACCTTGATCGTGTGGTAAGCGGGATGGATATCAGCCTTCATGACAATCTTCCTGGTTAAGTGACGTGCGGTCCATTGCCGCAATTGCGTCAATTGAGCCATTTCAATAAATGAAGCCATAGACCAGATGGGCTATGGCTTCCCAATTCGATGCGGAGCCTATACATGAAGGTCGCCGAGATAACAAGAGCCTGCCATACCCTTGTGAAAGGAGATGGCCGCCAGGGCAGGAATTTTACCGCACGCCGGAAATCTTCTCCCTAAATGGCCGAAAATGGCATGGAACGAGGAGCATCAGGCACGTGGCAGACATAGACGAGCAGAAAGCGGCAAAACAGAGAAGCCTGAAGCCACTTCTCAGCCTGTTCCCCTATCTCAGGCGTTATCGCGGCCTGATGGCGGCGGCCCTTTTTGCGCTTGTTCTTTCTTCCGCCACCACACTGGCCCTGCCGCTTGCCGTTCGCCGCATCATCGACCACGGTTTTCAGACGCCGGATGGCGGCATGATCAACAGCTATTTCGCGGTGCTTCTGGCAATTGCCGTCCTGCTCGCGCTCGCCAGCGCCATGCGTTATTATTATGTCATGACCATCGGTGAGCGGGTTGTCGCTGATCTGCGTCGCGATGTCTTTGCCCACCTCACCACGTTGTCGCAACAGTTTTTCGATAGTAACCGCTCCGGCGAACTGACCTCGCGGCTGACCGCAGATACGGTGCAGATCCGCTCGGCTTTCGGTTCATCGGCCTCGGTGGCATTGCGCAACATCATCATGTGTTGTGGCGCAGTGGTGATGATGATCTATACCAGCCCCGGCCTTTCCGGCCTCGCGCTGCTCGCCATTCCCTTCATCGTTTTTCCGCTGATCGCTTTCGGACGGTCTGTTCGTGCCCGCTCCCGCACGACGCAGGATACGCTGGCCAATTCCGCCGCCTATGCGTCCGAGACGATTGCCGCAAGCCGCACCGTGCAGTCCTTCAATGCCGAAGCGCTGGCGAATGCCCGTTACGGCGCCTCCGTGGAAGCGGCCTATCAGGGTGCACGCGCGGCGATCGGCGCCCGCTCCATCCTCACCGCCGTCGCCATTGCGCTGGTCTTCGGCAGCGTTGTCGGCATTCTCTGGTATGGCGCGCAGAGCGTCCTTTCCGGCGGCATGACGGCAGGAACACTCGGCCAGTTCGTGCTTTATTCGGTGATTGCCGCCAGCGGCCTTGGCCAGCTCTCGGAAGTCTGGGGTGAGCTGGCACAGGCGGGTGGCGCTGCCGAACGGCTTTCCGAGCTGCTGAATGAGCGCTCGCCCGTGATCGAACCCACGGCACCTGTTGCCATGGTTGAGCCACCGCGCGGCGAGGCCGAATTTGAAAATGTCGATTTTGTCTATCCGCTGGCGGCGGGACGCCCAACCCTTTCCGGCCTTTCGTTCAAGGTCGGCACCGGCGAGACGGTGGCCATTGTCGGCCCATCCGGTGCTGGCAAGAGCACGGTGTTTTCGCTGCTGATGCGGTTTTACGATCCACAACAGGGCCGCATCACGGTTGATGGCGCTGATATTCGCGATGTCAGCCTGACCGATCTGCGCGCGCGCCTGTCCATTGTTCCGCAGGATGTGGCGATCTTTGCATCTTCCATTCACGATAATATCGCTTTCGGCCGGCCGCAGGCGACCCGCGAAGAGGTCCGCGCCGCCGCCATCGCCGCGCAGGCGGACAGTTTCATCGAACGCCTCACGGATGGTTATGACACGCAGGTGGGCGAGCGCGGTGTGACGCTTTCCGGCGGCCAGCGCCAGCGCATCGCCATTGCGCGCGCCATTTTACGCGACGCGCCGATCCTGCTTCTCGACGAAGCGACCTCGGCGCTCGATGCGGAAAGCGAAACGCTGGTGCAAAAGGCGCTCGATGAGTTGATGAACACCCGCACCACCATCGTCATCGCCCACCGCCTGGCCACCGTGCTGAAAGCCGACCGCATTCTGGTGATGGATGACGGCCGCATCATCGAGGAAGGCACGCATCAGAACCTCATTCGCCAGAATGGCCTTTATGCACGACTGGCCCGGCTGCAATTCCAAACCAGCCCGGATGAGCTGCGCGCCCAGGCCTGAGCCGTTTAAGCCAGTACGCTGCGCCCCGCAACGCGGCCTGAAAACAAACATCCGCCAAGAAATGTGCCTTCGAGCGCATTATAGCCATGCATGCCGCCGCCGCCAAAACCGGCCACTTCACCGGCGGCATAAAGGCCCGGCACCGGCTCACCGGCAGCATCCAGCACCCGCGCCTCAAGGTCGGTATGCAGGCCACCAAGCGTTTTGCGCGTCAGCACATGCAGGCGCACCGCGATCAACGGCCCCATCGCCGGGTCGAGCAAGCGGTGTGGTTTTGCCGTCCGCATCAGCTTGTCGCCGAGATAACGGCGTGCGCCATGGATCGCGATTACCTGCGCATCCTTGCTGAAACCATTCACGATTTCCCGGTCACGCGCTTCAATCTGCCGGCGGATGTGATCGATATCCAGCCGCGCGTCGCCGCTGATGGCGTTCATCGCTGTCACAAGCTCTTCCAACGTATCGCGGACAGCGAAATCCTCACCGCGCTCCATGAAAGCCCGCACCGGTCCCGGCGGCTCCTTGCCCAACCGCTTGAGCAGCAGCCGCACATCCTTGCCCGTCAGATCCGGATTTTGCTCGGAGCCGGAAAGCGCGAATTCCTTCTTGATGATCGCCTTGGTCAGAATGAACCAGCTATGACCGCTGCCGCGCTCGCCCAGCATTTTTAGCGTGCCGAGCGTATCGAAGCCCGGCATGGCGGGGGCGGCAAGACGGTTTCCATCCGCATCACACCAGAAGGATGAGGGGCCGGGCAGGATGCGGATACCGTGACCCGGCCAGATCGGATCGTGGTTCTTCACGCCTTCCGTGTAATGCCACATGCGATCTGGGTTGATGACGGCGCCGCCCGCCGCCTCGGTGATCGCGATCATGCGGCCATCCACATGTGCCGGCACGCCGCAGACCATATCTGCCGGAGGCTTGCCCAGCCGCTCCACCGGCCAGTTGCGCCTTACCAGCTCCTGATTACCGCCAATGCCACCGGAACTGACAATAACGGCCGAGGCCGAAAGGGTGAAATCACCCTCAACTTCGCGGCTGCTCCGTTGCCCGCGCAACACCGGATCCGTTGCAAGGACCGCCCCGGAAACGCCAGTCACCCGGCCATTGGTCATATCCAGATGGTCAACGCGGTGGCGGAAACGAAAGGTGAGCCGGCCATTTGCCGCCATGGCCTTCGCCTTTTCGACGAAAGGTGCCAGCACGCCAGGGCCGGTTCCCCAGGTGACATGAAACCGCGGAACGGAATTGCCGTGACCATCGGCAAGCGCTCCGCCGCGTTCAGCCCAGCCGACCACGGGAAACCAGCGCATGCCCATCCGGTGCAACCATTCGCGCTTCTCGCCAGCCGCAAAATCCAGATAGGCTTCCGCCCAGCGGCGCGGCCAGTGATCCTCGGGACGGTCGAAACCGGCCGAACCGAACCAGTCCTGCCTTGCGAGATCGAGATTGTCACGCACCCGCATCCGACGCTGCTCGGGGCTATCGACAAAAAACAAACCACCCAGCGACCAGAAGGCCTGTCCGCCAAGGTTCTGCTCGCCCTCCTGATCCACGACACAGACGCTCAGTCCTCGCTCGACCGCCTCGGTCGCCGCCACCAGCCCGGCAAGCCCCGCACCGACGATGATCACATCATATCGCTCCATCAACCCCTCCCAGACATGACGGAATTACCTTTACGCGAACGTAAATTTACTTCCGCCGGAAGGCAACCACCATGATGTGGCGGCGATGTCAGCGTTCGGTGAGCTTGAGTTCGATACGACGGTTCTGCTGGCGGGCTTCCGGCGTATCGCCTTCGGCAATCGGCTGAAACTCGCCAAAGCCAGCGGCAACCAGCCGGTTTGCCGGCACGCCCCTGGAGATCAGGAATTTCACCACCGAGGTGGCGCGGGCCGAGGAAAGTTCCCAATTGTCGCGGAAACGGCCGGAGCCGGAAAGCTGAACATTGTCCGTATGACCATCCACACGCAGGACCCAGTTGATCTCGGCCGGGATTTCCTTGGCGAGATCGATCAGCGCGGCCGCCAGTTTCTCCATTTCCGCCTGCCCGGCAGGATTGAGGTCATTGCCGCCGGAAGGAAACAGCACTTCGGACTGGAAAACGAAGCGGTCGCCGACGATGCGGATATTTTCGCGATCCGAGAGGATTTCGCGCAGTCGGCCGAAGAAATCCGAACGATAGCGGTTCAGTTCCTGCACCCGCTGTGCCAGCGCGACATTGAGGCGGCGGCCGAGATCGGCAATCTTGACCTGAGACGAGGTATCCTTGGCTTCCGATGCCTGCAGGGCGGCTTCCACAGAAGCGATCTGCGCCCTCAGCGCCGCAATCTGCTGGTTGAGCAATTCGATCTGCGCAGACGCACGGGAGTTGGCCTGCTTCTGGTCATCCAGCTCGCCGGTCAGGCTGCCGATCCGGGCATTGGCGTTGGCATTGCTGCCCGATCCCGCATCGAGAAGCGCCTGCAGGCGCGAACGCTCATTTTCCGATGAGGCGAGCGTCGATTGCAGGCTTGCCAGCGCGTCCTCGATATCCTGCTTGTTGCCTTTTTCCATGGCCAGAAGTTCGGTCAATTCGGCAATCTGGCTGTTGAGGCGCGTCAGCACCTCGTCCTTGCCGGTAATTTCCCGCGACAGGACAAACTGCGCCAGCACGAAGACGGTCAGCAGAAACATGATGGCCATGAGCAGCGTCGACAGCGCATCGACGAAACCCGGCCAATAATCCACACCCCTGTCGCGGCGGCGGTTGCGCGCAAGCGCCATGGCTACTCGCTCCCGTTATCGTGCCGGGTGCGTCCGGAGGATTTTGTTTCGCTGTCAATGCGCGTCGACAGCCGGTCGAGCGTGCGGCGAAGCGATTTCGATTCTTCCTGTTGCGCCTCGATCCAGTCGCGCAGCATCTGCTGTTCGCTGCGCATATTCTTGACGAGGCCCTGAATACCTTCGGCAAGGCTGGTCATGGCCGCAAGCGAACGCTCGGTGCTGACCATGGCGCCGGCTTCAGCCTTGAATTCCCTTGGGCCCTCCACCGTCGTATCGGTGACAGAAGACAGCCAGTTTTCAAGCTGTGTATAAAAGCGGTTCTGGGCGCGGCCAGCCTGAAGATCGAGAAAACCGAGGATCAGCGAACCCGAAAGACCCAGAAGCGATGAAGAAAACGCCGTTCCCATGCCGGCAAGCGGTGCTGTGAGACCCGCTTTGAGCGAGCTTAGAATATCATTGCTGTCGCCGGCGCTCGGATCAAGCGACTGGATGACATTGCTGATGGCGCCGATGGTGCCGATCAGGCCCCAGAAGGTACCGAGCAGACCGAGAAACACCAGAAGGCCGACGAGATAACGCGATGTGTCACGCGATTCATCAAGACGCGTCCCTATGGAATCGAGGATGGTCCGCTGCGTGACGGTGGAAAGCCTAACCTCGCCGCGCTTGCCGATCAGCGTGCTCATGGGGGCAAGCAGTTTGGGCGCACGGCCGACCTTTTCGACGCTGCCGGCAGCGCGGAAGGCATTAAACCAGCGTACTTCAGAGCGCAGGCTCATGGTCTGGGTAAACACCAGAATGATGCCGATGGCCAAAACGCCGAGAATGAAGCCGTTGAGACCGGGATTGGTCATGAAGGCGGTGTGCGCCTGCCGGTAAAGAATCGCCGCCAGGAAGCCGACGAGGATCAGAAACAGAACCATCGTCCACAGAAACGGTGTGGGGCTGGACAGCTTGTGGCTGTATTGCCGCGTGGTCACCGGTTTCTCGACTCCGAGATCAAGTAACTCCGAATCCGCCATAACGTTCGCATTCCCTTCGGTCACGTATCTAGCGGAAGCTATTTGAAAATTGCGACGATTTGAAGCGAAAAGCCGGTCTTTCGTCACAGGCATTTTACAAAACCGGAAGCGGACCGTGCGCAGAAAAACAAAAACGCCCGGCAAGGGTTCGCCGGGCGCCTGAAACTTGCATTAAACGGCAGGTTTTCTGCCGAAATCGATCAGCGGCCCGGTATCGGGCGGTTGGCGACTTCCACAAGCGACTTGTGGATATATTCATTTCCGGCTGCAACCGTGCCGCTGCCGAAGATATCCGTGCCGCCCTTGATGTCGGAAGCGAAACCGCCGGCCTCACGAATCAGCACCAGACCGGCTGCCATGTCCCACGGAGAAAGCTCGGCTTCCCAGAAGCCATCGAGCCGGCCCGCTGCCACATAGGCGAGATCGAGTGCTGCAGCGCCCATACGGCGGATGCCGGCGGCCTCGCCCATGACGTGGCGAAGCTCGACGAGGAATTTGCCATGATTGCCGCGGCCAAGATGCGGAACGCCGCAGCCGATGACGCAATCGGTCAGCGCTTTACGCGCAGCAACGCGAATGCGGCGATCATTGAGGAACGCACCGCCGCCACGCTCGGCGGTGTAGAGTTCGTCGGTGGCCGGATTGAAGATCACGCCGGCGACAACTTCACCATTGCGCTCGAGTGCGATGGAAACGGCGAAATGCGGAATGCCGTGCAGGAAGTTGGTGGTGCCATCAAGCGGATCGACGATCCAGCGATGCGCGCCATCCGTGCCCTTTTCCTCGCCGCCTTCTTCGCCCAGAAAATCGTAGGTCGGGCGGGCTTTCATCAGCTCGTCGCGTACGATCTTTTCGGCTTTAAGGTCCGCCTGCGAGACGAAATCGCTCGGTCCCTTGACCGAAACCTGAAGGTTCTGCACTTCACCGAAGTCACGCGACAAAGACTTACCCGCCTTGATGGCGGCCTGAACCATGACATTGAGAAGGGCTGAACGGGCCATCGAATTTGTTTCCTGGAAAGCTTGCGAACCGCCCGAAAGCGCATCGGGCAGGCACGTCATTATTTTCTTGAATTGAAAGTTTGCGGTTCAAGACCACAAAACGCGCGGAAATTCAAGGCAAAAAGCCCGCACCGGCCAGCCGGCACCGGAAGATCGGGCCTGCATCACGTCGGGCGGAAACGATTTGCGGCCTCTATCCCCTTTTTCTGCTGCTCGTCGGTGATGCCGAGATAAAAATCCTCTAGAGCCGGATCCTTCAACCCGGCACGGCGGGAGAGCACATACCATTTGGCCGCCTCCACCGGATCTGGCCGGGTGCCGAGCGCCTGAATGTAAAGATGCGCCACCTTGTTCTGCGCAATGACATTGCCACGCTGCGCTGCGCCATAAAGCCAGCGGAAGCCCTCTTCCAGATTTCTTTCGCCACCGAAACCGTTGACCAGCCAGATGCCGAGATCGACCTGCGCGGTATCGTATCCTGCCTTTGCGGCCCGCATCAGCCAATCCCGCGCCTTGGCCTTCTTGTCTGCCGGCACATCCTTGACCGACCAGTAAATCTGCGACACCGCATATTGCGCGTCGGCAATGCCCTGCTCGGCGGATTTTTCATAGAATGGCATGGCCATCAGAAGGCCCTTGGCGCCGGGATTTTCCGAAACCAGTATCTGCCCCCAGTTGAACTGGGCGGACGCATTGCCGGCTTCCGCCGCCCGGCGCATGAAATCGTCGGCCTTGACCTTGTCGCGGGTAACGAATTTGCCTTCCATCAGGATAAGGGCGAATTTGAACATGGCGACGGGATCGCCACCCTGCGCCGCCTGCTGATACCAGAAGGCCGAGGTCTTCTCATCGCGGGCGATACCGAGGCCGCGCGACATCATTTCGGCCACCAGCGTCTGCGCGGACGCATCGCCGTTTTGCGCGCGGCTCAGCGCTTTGTCGAGCGCCTGCACATATTCGCCGCGCTGGAAATGCCCGTAGGCCTCATCTATCCTGCCCTTGAATTCCTTCTCAGGCGGCAGTGCCGGCAGGTCTGCGCCCATGCGCTGATAGACATTGACGCCCTGCGACGGCTGCAGATCCTTCTGCTCCTCGGATTGCACCCTGCCCTGACGGGAAGGCTGCGCCTCATCTTCCATCTGGCGGGAGAGCGCATTGCTCTCGCTTTGCGGCCCGGATTGAGCAAAGGCAACGCCCGCCGGTGCACCAAAAGCAAGCGCCAGCAGCGAAACGGAAAAGCAGAAAGGAACCGAGCGCATGAACATCGCCTGTATCAACCGCCAAACCGTGGCGCTTTTTCGTCAAGCAAAGCGTTGATTTCAGAAACCGCCTGGGCGGCACCGGCGTCATTGTCGAAAACGCCGCTGCGCATCGCCACAAATTCCACGCCGGTTTCAGCCACGGCAACCACCGAGGACGGATCCGTGCCGCCCATGACGATGGCCGGGATTTCGATCATCGACGCCCACCACTCGCCAAGCGCCAGGTTTTTGGGATGGGCCTCCGGCTTTATGTCACCCTCCAGCTTGCCAAAAAAGACGTAGTCCGGGTTGGCCTCACCCATCTCCAGAGCCTTGTGGCGGTCGTCCGCATTGCCGCCGCCGACAATCAGTTTCGGCGTAAAGTTTTCCACGGCCTCGGCAAGCGCCTCGGCATTACCAGCCACATGCAGGCCATCCGCCTTCACGCGGCTGGCGACGCGGCTGTCGCCGGCGATGAGAGCGGCAGCACCCGCTTTTTGAACGATCGGCACAATGAGTTCGGCCCACTTCTGGAAAGACGCGTCATCCAGATCGTATTGCGGAATGATGACGGAGGCCACATCGCCTCCCCGCAATGCGTCTTCCAAATCTGCCGCCTGTTTTTGCGCATCGCCCGATTGCGGGACGATCAGGACAAGGCGGCAACGGTCTTCAACTATGGTCATCGGTTCGTCCATTTCAGGCAGAAGACACTTCCGTAGCGATCTGCACTCGTTTTGATATGATAAATCCGATAAACCGGACCGGCGAAAGGATCAACCATCCATCCATGCTGACCGATTTTCATTTTTTTCTCGTCGCCATTCCCGCAGTCGTGCTTGTCGGCCTTTCCAAGGGTGGGCTGGGCGGCGCGCTGGCACTGATGGGCGTGCCGCTTATGGCACTGGCGATCCCGCCCGTGCAGGCGTCGGCTATCTTCCTGCCGATCCTGATCGTCATGGATCTCGTGGCGCTTTGGGCGTGGCGGCACCATAACCATCGTCAAACACTCCTCATCATGTTACCGGGCGCAATCGCCGGCATCACACTCGGTTGGGCCACCTCCAGCCTCATATCGGCAGACGCCATGCGCCTTGTCGTCGCCTCGGTAACCATCCTCTTCGTCATGCGCTATTTTTACGAGAGCTTCAAAAGCCGAAGGGGGCAGGCAATCCCGGCCAAACCGCAACGACCGGCGGCCGCGACGCTCTGGTCCAGCCTGTCGGGTTATGCGAGTTTCGTGGCCCATGCGGGCGGGCCGCCCTTCCAGATCTACGTCCTGCCGCTAAAACTGGATCCCAAAACCTATACCGGCATGAGCGTGCGTTTCTTCGCCATCATGAATGCGATCAAGCTCATCCCCTATTTTGCGCTGGGCGCGCTTGACGCCACCAACCTCAAGACATCAGCAAGCCTGTTGCCCGTGGCGATGCTGGCGACACTCGCTGGCGCCAAAGTGGTGAAATACATGAAACCATCCGTGTTTTATCCGCTCATGTATACGATGGCGCTTATCGCCGCATCGAAGCTGCTATGGGACGGGTTGCCGCTTTAGCCTGCCAGCCAATAAAAAGCCCCGACTGCACCACAGGTGCTGCCGGGGCCGAAAGAGAACAAACCGTCAGTCCTTCATTTCATCAAAGGCTGCGGTGTAGCTTATTCCATTCAATGCCTAGTGGAGGCTCTAAGCCTCTGCAATTCATCCTTCAGGCGCAGTTTACGACGTTTGAGGTCGGCAATCTCCGTATCGTCCGAAGACGGGGAAGCAAGAATACTTTCGAGCTGCTCCTCCAGAGCGCCGTGTTTCTTTTCGAGCGATGCAATATGAGCCTGAATGGTCATGCGGCACGTCCTTCCTTTTTTAAACCTACCTCCAGCTCTCCATCGCTGGAGTTTCAGGTTTGCGACGACAATGTGACATGGATTAACGATATTGTCGAAGGCGAAATGAAGGCAATAAGTGGGCAATTTGGTCGCAAGGGATAACTTCCCGTTACCGCGATTTGATGATAGAGGCTCGTGAACGATGACATACGCGCCGGAGGCTATCCGGCTGGCATAAAATGGGGATGACAAGATGCCCGATCAGGACCAGGCGGACATCAGGCTCACGCTGGCGCGGCTGCGCCAGGAGCATGAGGACTATGACGCGGCGATCAACGCGATGATCCAGACCAGCTGCGATGCGCTGCGGATACAGCGCATGAAAAAGAAGAAGCTGGCCGTCAAGGACAAGATGACCCAGATCGAAGATCAGGTCATTCCCGATATCATCGCCTGATCCGGAGAAATCACGTGACAGCAGAAACACCCCCCGTCGCCATCATCATGGGCAGCCAGTCGGACTGGGAGACCATGAAGAACGCCGCCGATACGCTTGATGCGCTTGATGTCGAATATGAAGCGCGCATCATTTCCGCCCACCGCACGCCGGACCGGCTTTATGATTTCGCCAATGGCGCCAAAGACGAAGGCTTCAAGGTCATCATCGCAGGTGCTGGCGGGGCCGCCCACCTGCCGGGCATGACGGCCGCCATGACGCCGCTGCCCGTCTTCGGCGTTCCGGTACAGTCCAAGACCATGTCCGGACAGGACAGCCTCTACTCCATCGTGCAGATGCCGGCCGGCATTCCCGTCGGCACGCTTGCCATCGGCAAGGCAGGCGCCATCAATGCCGCACTTCTGGCGGCTGCGGTTCTCGCGCTTGGTGACGAGGATCTGGCCGACCGGCTGGATGCATGGCGCGCGCGCCAGTCGGCAGCCGTCGCCGAATATCCGATGGACAGCGCCCAGTGATGGCGAAGATGAATGATCTGACCATCGGCATCATTGGCGGCGGGCAGCTTGGCCGCATGCTGGCGATGGCGGCGGCGCGCCTCAACCACCGTACCATCGTGCTGGAGCCGCAGGCTGATTGCCCGGCCGCCCAGGTTTGCAACGACCAGATCGTCGCGAATTATGACGATGAAAGCGCCCTTGCGGAACTCGCTCGTCGCTGCGATGTCGTGACCTATGAATTCGAGAACGTGCCTGTGGCGGCAGCCGAAACGCTCGCCGCCTCCGTTCCCGTCTATCCGCCGCCGCAGGCGCTCAACGCCTCGCAGGACCGGCTGACGGAGAAGCGCTTCCTCAACGGTTGCGGCATTCCGACGGCCGATTTTCGCGCCATCGACAGCCAGGAAGAACTGGAGGCCGCCCTGGCAGCTTTTGGTGGCAAGGGCGTGCTGAAAACCCGCCGCATGGGCTATGACGGCAAAGGACAGCGCCTGTTCCGCGGTGGCGAGGACAGCGCAGGTGCTTTCGACGCGCTCGGTGGCGTGCCGCTCATCCTTGAGAGCTTCGTCGCCTTCGAGCGGGAAATATCGATCATCGCCGCTCGCTTCAGGGACGGCACCGTCGTCTGCTACGATCCGGCTGAAAACGTCCATCTGAACGGCATTCTGCACACATCGACCGTGCCGGCTGCGCTCTCGAAAGCGGCTGCGGCAGTTTCCGTCCAGTCTGCGGAGAAGCTTCTGGCGGCGCTGGATTATGTCGGCGTCATCGGCATCGAATTCTTCGTGCTGCCCGATGGCTCTCTGGTTGCCAATGAGATGGCGCCGCGCGTGCACAATACCGGCCACTGGACGGAAGCCGCCTGTGTGATCTCGCAATTCGAGCAACATATACGGGCAGTGTCCGGTCTTGCGCCCGGCAGCGCGGCCCGTCATTCGGATTGCGTCATGACCAACCTCATCGGTGACGACATTGATGATGTTCCGTCATGGCTGTCGAAAAAAGACTGTCTCGTGCACCTCTACGGCAAGACGGAAGCACGTCCCGGCCGCAAGATGGGCCACGTGACCGAGCTTTTGCACACAGGAAAAGCCTCAGTCTTTTAAGGCAAAAACACCTGCAAGTGTTGACAGGCAGGGGTCAAACGGGTATTTGCCTGCCAACCGAAAAGAGCGCGCCCCGTTGCGCGCTTTTGATTGTTTGAATAAGCACGGTAAAAGCCGTGCAAAACTGCGGACCAGTAAAATGAAAATCAAGAATTCGCTTAAAGCGCTTAAGGCCCGTCACCGCGATAACCGCCTGGTTCGCCGCAAGGGCCGCGTCTACATCATCAACAAGCAGAACCCGCGCTTCAAGGCTCGTCAGGGCTGATTGATCGCGACTGCGGTTCGCGATCAATGTCGCGGATCACTTTGTTGACAGAGCAAAACTTTGCATTTGATATTGGGCGCAGGCGGGTTAATCTTTAACCCATGCGCCCAAATCGTTTTTGCATGGCTATTATCGTCGCCCAGGGTCTCCTGTTATCAGGACTGACCTCCATCGCTCATGCCGCGGATGGACAAACGCCTGCGGCCACGGAAGTCGCGCCTTCACCGGCCGGAACCATCGACACGCTTTTTGCATCGTTGAAAAAAGAGCGAAATGCGGTCAAGGCGCGCAGCATTGCCAACCAGATTGCGTCCGAATGGAACGATTCCGGCAGCGCGACGATCAATCTCCTGATGCAATGGGCAGGCGAAGCCTCCGACGAAAAGCGCAACGCCGCGGCTTACGATTTTCTCGATCAGATCATTCTGCTCGATCCGGGTTATGTACAGGCGCCCTATCGCCGCGCCATGGTGCATTTTGCCGATGGCGACACCCGCAAGGCGATGGCGGATATCAACCTGACGCTGGAAAAGGAGCCGCGCTATTTTCCAGCGCTGGCGAGCCTTGCCAATATCCTCGAAGCCTCCGGCCGCGAGGAGCTGGCGCTGAAGGCGTGGGAGCGTTATCTGGCACTTTATCCAGCTGACAAGGACGCCCGCAAACAGGCAATCGATCTTTCCGAGAAGCTTGCCGGCACACGCGGCTGAGTTCCAAGGGGCCAAACAAAAATCGCCGCAAAAGCGGCGATTTTTTATTGAGTGACCGTCAGCCGATCATTCCATGCCAAGTGCCGCCATATAGGTCTGCAGGATGGTTTCTTCCTCGATGCGTTCGTTGGCATCCTTCTTGCGCAGGCGGATGATGGTGCGGATCGCCTTAGTATCGTAACCACGACCCTTCGCCTCGCCCATGACATCCTTGATGTCGCCCTGAATGGCAGCCTTTTCTTCCTCGAGACGCTCGACGCGTTCGATGAACTGGCGCAGTTCGGCGGCGGCGACGGTTTCGGTGGTGCTCGTTTCGTCCATCATATCATCCTTCGTAGTGGCGGCTCTTTCGCGTGAGCCCTGTTCATTGTATCCGGGCTAAAACTTTCGCCGGTCGCCGCCAGCCGGGCGGCAAAAATTCAGGCCTGTGAACTGCCCATTGCCGGGCTTCACGTCAAGTCGTTTCCGTCGATCGGGGGTTATTCCTTCGGTCTGTTCTGCTCAAAGGCGGCTTTCTGGGCGTCGCTCGCCTCCGCCTGATATTTTTCCTTCCAGTCATCGTAGGGCATGCCATAGACGATTTCACGGGATTGATCCTTGCTGAGCGGAACGCCAGCCGCCTCAGCCGCTTCCCGATACCAGTTGGAAAGGCAATTGCGGCAGAAGCCCGCAAGATTCATCAGATCGATATTCTGCACATCGTGGCGCTCACGAAGATGCTGCACCAGACGGCGGAAGGCAGCCGCCTCGAACTCGATCTGCTGTGTGTCGTTCTCTTTCGTCATGGGGCAACTCCAGGCTCAATAGGGGCCGGTGCGGGAGGCGAACAGCTGATATTCATGCAAAACCGGATCGTCGTTCATTGCGGCGAAAATGGGAGCAAGACGGTTAGACCAAGCCGCAATCCCCTCCTCATCCGCGATCAGATCCTGCCGAACCTCCAGAAGCGCATGCGGTATGCCCTTCATCATGCAGTGACGATACATGGTATCGCCCTTCAACGCCCCGTCATAGGGCTCGTTGTCGCCGACGAGAATGTCGCCGGTCGCACGCAGATGCGCCAGGAGCGGGTCAACCACGCGGTTATCCGTGTCCCACAGAACCGCCGCATGCCAGGGGCGCGGCGTTTCCTTCCAGAAGGGCGTGTAGGAATGCAGCGACAGAACAAGCGGCGCTTCACCCGAGGCTTCGGCAACGCCGGTCAGCACGCGGTCAACGGCATTGTGATACGGGCGGTGAAAAATCTCGATGCGTCTTTGCCATTCCTCATCCGAAATCGGGTGATTGCCGGGAATGATTGCCCCGTCGGAAATTTTCATGATGAGAGTGGGATCATCCTCGCCGCGATTCGGGTCGATCAGCAGCCGCGAAAACCGTCCGAGCACCGCCGGCACACCAAGACGGGCCGCGAGCGACCGCGTCAGCCCTTCTATGCCGATATCAAATGCGATATGGCGATGAAAAGCGGTTTGCGGAAGGCCAAGTTTGCCGTAGTGTGCCGGCAGAAGGTTCATCGCATGGTCCGCCAGAAGAACCATGCCTTTGTCATATTCGCCTTCTATGATTTCATAAGGTATGAAGTCGTTCATCGATGATTTTCTGGGGCAGGATTGAGGAGAAAAGCTTGATGGCATGGCTTGAGGCCGGGCGCAAGTTTCGGCGGAAGAACAGCCATCTACCTTACAGCACTCACGATCCCACGAACAATATAATCGATTAAACTCGCGTTGACTTTCTTTGGCAGCCACGCCAAGAAGTGTGTTCATTATAACCATGGAATCCGGATGGAAGCCGTGACTCAGTCATCTCTCGCTCGTCCTCGCCACATCAGGCACCTTGCCCGTCTTTTTTCCGCAGCGGCATTGTTTATGACCCCGTTTGTGTTCGTGGAAACCGCACATGCGGATTTTCGCGTCTGCAACAGCACGCAAAATCTCGTGGGGGTCGCAATCGGCTATCGGGCACAGGAGGGCTGGGTCAGTGAAGGCTGGTGGCAGGTCCCCTCCTCGACCTGCGCGACGCTGATCGAGGGTGAGTTGCAATCGCGTTATTATTATCTTTATGCCGAAGATGCCGCCCATGGCGGCCGCTGGACCGGTGACGTCAACATGTGCGTGGCGGAAAACGAGTTCAAGATCGGCGGCGTAGATGATTGTTATGCCCGCAGCTTCCAGAGAATGGGTTTCAAGGAATATGACACGGGCAGACAGGGCAGCTGGATGGTCCAGCTTTCCGATACGCCAGGCACACAGGGAAATCAAAACTGATGAAGCGTAACCGCAAAGTCAAAATTCTTGCAACTCTCGGCCCCGCCTCTTCGGAAGAGGCGATGATCGAGAAGCTGCATCTCGCCGGCGCCGATCTCTTCCGGATCAACATGAGCCATGCGAGCCATGACGTGATGCGGACGCTCATTCAGCGTATCCGCTCGGTCGAAAGCCGTAACGGCCGTCCCATCGGTATTCTTGCCGACCTGCAGGGTCCCAAGCTGCGCGTCGGAAAATTCGCCGAAGGCAAGGTCGATCTCGTGGCAGGCCAGACCTTCACGCTTGATAATAACGACACGCCCGGCGACAACACCCGCGTTTTCTTGCCGCACCCTGAAATTCTCGAAGCGGTCAAGCCAGGCCACCGCCTGCTGATCGATGATGGCAAGCTGCATCTGCGCGCTGAAAAATGCGACGGCAAGAGCATCGTCACGACCGTTGTTTCCGGCACCAAGATTTCAGACCGCAAAGGCATCAGCCTTCCCGACACCCTGCTCGGCGTTGGCGTCCTCACCGATAAGGACCGCGTCGATCTCGATGCCGTTCTCGCCACCAACGAGGTGGACTGGGTTGCACTTTCCTTCGTCCAGCGTCCTGAAGACCTTGCCGAAGTACGCAAGATCGCGCGCGGCCGCGTTGGCCTGATGTCGAAGATCGAAAAGCCGCAGGCCGTCGAGCGCATCGAGGAAATCATCGAGCTTTCCGACGCCTTGATGGTCGCACGCGGCGATCTTGGTGTCGAAATGCCGCTCGAGGCCGTTCCGGGCATCCAGAAGCAGCTGACGCGCGCCTGCCGCCGCGCCGGCAAGCCGGTCGTCGTCGCCACGCAGATGCTGGAATCGATGATCACCGCGCCCGTTCCGACCCGCGCGGAAGTATCCGACGTCGCCACCGCCGTCTTCGAAGGCGCTGATGCCATCATGCTTTCGGCTGAATCCGCCTCCGGCGACTATCCGGTCGAAGCCGTGTCCACCATGGCTTCCATCGCCAGCACCGTGGAACAGGATCCGCATTATTCCAACATCATCTATGCGCAGCGCGCCCAGCCGGAGCCGACAGGCGCCGACGCCATTTCGCTCGCCGCCCGCCAGATCGCCGAAACGCTGAAACTGTCGGCGATCGTTACCTATACCTCGTCCGGCACGACGGGTCTGCGTGCAGCACGCGAACGGCCGCAGGTGCCCATCATTGCCCTTTCGCCGATCATCCAGACCGCACGCCGCCTGTCGGTCGTCTGGGGCCTGCACTGCGTCGTCACCGGTGATGCGAGCGACCTCGACGACATGGTGAACCGCGCTTGTCGCATTGTTGTTTCCGAAGGTTTCGGCAAGCCGGGCGACCGCATCATCATCTCTGCCGGCGTGCCGCTCGGCACCCCCGGCGCCACCAATATGGTGCGCATCGCCTATATCGGCTCGGACGGCCAGAGCGGCGTCTGATAAAGGAATATCCAGGAATTAAAAAACCCGCCGGCAACGGCGGGTTTTTTGTTAGCCTTTCGGCCATATCAGAAAAAGCAGGCTTCAGTGCATCTTCACCGGTGTGCTGAAGCGGCTGGACTCGATTGCCGCCGCACCCGGCTTGAAGCTTGCCGACGTGGCCGAAGCCGACATGTCGTGGCTGAGCATGCGGTTGGCGATAACGCGCGGCGCCTTTACCGAGCGTCCGGTCGTGCCCTTGTTCTGGTTGAGCGCCCAGTCAGAGATCGAATCCTGCGTCAGGCGACCACCGCCGACCATCGCCTGGTGGGAAACGGCGGCATCCTGCTTGCTCGGGCGAGAGCCCTTGGTCGGCAAGCCGGCAGTGAGGCCGCCATTGATGGCAGGCTTCAGATCGAAGGCATCGCCGAAACCTTCCTGCGGCTCCGCCTTGGCGGTTTCAGCCGGTGCAACGGTGACCTTGTGGTTGACGGCAGCCGGGAAGGGCGCGGCGGTCGGCATGGCAGCGGACTGGACCTGCGAACGCGCGGCCTGACCGCTCTGTTCAAGCGCTGCAACCACCGTCGGAGAAAGCGTATCCTGCCGCGCCTCGGCGAGATCGTCTTCGCCTTCCGGATCGGCATTGGCGGCAGCAAGAAGGGCTTCAGCCACGGCCGGGCGATTGGCGGGAACCGGAACAGAGGCAAGCTCACCGGTTGCGGCAGGGGTCGCACCATCGGCAGACGCCGTCAGGATCGATCCTTCCGCATCACCTCTCATGCCACGGGGCCCAAGAAGTGTGGGCACGGGCACGGAGACTTCAGCCAGATCGGCAAATTGCTGGCGTTCGGCCGGAGCGGAAGCCGGCGTTGGCGTCGTCGCGGCCTGCAGGGCATCCTGCGCGGCATTGCGGGCCGGGGAGTAAAGTGCAGTGGCAAGACCGGTATTGGCCGGCGGCTGGTTGCCAAAGGCGGGACGAGCCGTCGGCAGCGGTGCATCGTTCACGCCCGGAAGAGCTTGGGCAGAAGCAACCGCAATCGTCGGTTCTGGCTCAGGTGCTGCCTGCTGCGGCGTTGCCGGGCGAGCGACGGCCGGGCGTTCCGCCGGCGCCGGCGCTGCGATGCTATCGGGATCTTCATCCTCATCACCACCACCGCCAAACAGCGCCTGCAACAGCGTCTTGCGCTTGCCACCACCACCAGAGGAAGCGGGGCCGGCACCGGCGCTGGATGCAACCTGAACGGAGGAGGAGTTGACGCGCTTCTTGTAATCCGCCAGCGCCTGCTCATAACCGGGAAGCGGCTTGCCGTCGGATGGAACGTGCAGCGTGTTGCCTTTCGGGAAGATACGTACGAGTTCCTGGCGGCTCATGCGCGGCCAGGCGCGAACGCCGCCGACATCCATGTGCACGAAGGGGGAGCCTGAGCTCGGATAAAAGCCGACGCCGCCGATCTGCATCTGCATGCCTATTTCACGCAGGGTCGAAAGCTTCACGCCGGGAATGTAAAAATCCATGGCCTTGCCGAGCATATGCTGGCTTTTTTCTGCGACACCCTTGGTGCGCGAGCGCAAAAGACCGTTGGTCTCCGGCGAACGGAAGGCCGAGACGACATTGATATAATCGGTCGCGCCGCTCCGGCGATAAACTTCCCAGACGAGATCGAAAAGGCGCGGATCCATACGCGTCGGCTGGTTGCGACGCCAGTCGCGCAGGAAGCGGTTCAGCTCCTGCAGGCCCTTCTGATCATATTTTCCATTGCGCTTGAAGGTGATGACCGCCTTCTCGCGTGTGTGGATATAATACAGTTTGAGGCTGCGCGTTTCGGCGGCGGCTTCCGTCGCCGAAACACCTACGAAAGGCATGGCGGCGAGCATCAGGCAGGCAAAGGTGACAGCGCGCGCCGACAGCTTCGTGCATATATCCTTGATCAAGCCGCGCGCTATCTTTGTCGAAAGCGCGTTATTGCGATGCAGATATGGCAATTCGATCCCCGCCTGGAAGACAATTTATGTCACATTGCCTCAAATGAACGTCAAATACGGTGACACGATGGCAAAATTGCCACACACATGCAACCTTCCTCTATATAGTGAATCAGCCACTAACAAGAGGTTTATAGACGGTAAGCGGATATCCTTGCTCAGAAGTTAACAAATTTCACGATCTGCCGGGCAATGCGCCATTTGCGGCGTCATGCGGCATCTCGAAGGGGATCGTCGGGATCGATGCCGTAATCCTTCAGTTTTCGATAAAGCGTCGAGCGGCCGATGCCGAGTTTTCTGGCGACCTGGCTCATCTGTCCGCGATAGAAACGCAGCGCGAAGCGGATAAGCTCCTCTTCGATCTCGGCCAGCTTTCGAATATTGCCCGCCTCGTCCATGCTCGAGATCAGGTTTCCGCCCCGATATATGGTGGTGGAAACATCCGTTGCTTCTTCCACAACAGCGTGGCTTTCGGCAAGCGGAGGCGGCGGCGAATAGGCGGCCAGCTTCAGCGATGACCCGGATGGGGACCGGATGGCGTCACCCGCATCGTCCATCGCCGCGAATTCCGGCAGCTGCAACGCGATCTGCGGAAAATCGGTATCCGCCAGTTCCTCGCCCTGCGACAGGACAACGGCGCGGAAGACCGCGTTTTCAAGCTGGCGAATATTACCGGGCCAATCATAGGCCGTCAGAAGCGCCAGCGCGCTGGCATCAAGGCCGACGGGATTGGGCAATTTCTGTTCGGCGGAAAAACGCTCGGCAAAAACCCGCGCCAGATGCGGGATATCTTCCTTTCGGCGACGCAGCGCCGGAATGGTGATCGGGAAAACGTTGAGGCGATAATAAAGGTCTTCGCGGAAACGGCCTTCCTTCACCTCTTCGATCAGGTTCTTGTTGGTGGCGGAGATCAGCCGGACATTGACCTTCTGCACCCGCGCCGAGCCGACGGTTTCGATTTCGCCCTGCTGAACCGCGCGCAGCAGCTTCACCTGCACGTCCAGCGGCAGATCGCCGATTTCATCGAGGAACAGCGTGCCGCCATCCGCTTCCATGAATTTGCCGATGTGTTTTTCCGTAGCACCCGTAAAAGCGCCCTTCTCGTGGCCGAAGAGAATGCTCTCCACCAGATTATGCGGGATGGCGCCACAATTGACGGTGATGAACGGCTTGTTCGCCCTGTCGCCTGCCGACTGGATGGCACGGGCGACCATTTCCTTGCCGACACCGGATTCGCCTTCCAGCACCACGGGAATACTGGACTGGGCGGCGCGCTGCGCCAGTTCTATCACCCTCAGCATTGCCGGGCTGGCGGAAACGATATCGGTAAAATTCACTGCATTGCTCCGTCCACGCCTGCCCGTGCGGGCCTTTGCCTCTCTCCTGTCCAGCTTGAGGGCATTGGAAATGGCCGCGCCGATCCTTTCCGGCGAGACTGGCTTGACGACGAAATCAAAAGCGCCGGCACGCATGGCCTGCACGACGGTATCGATGCCGCCCTGCCCGGTCTGAACGATGACGGGAACATCGGTGCCGAGTTCGCCAACGGCTTTCAGAAAGGAAAGACCGTCCATTTCCGGCATCATGAGGTCGAGGACGATGACATTGATCTCACCGCTATATTGCTTGAGCAGCTCCAGCCCCGCCCTGCCGTTTTCGGCAAGCAAGGCCATATGCCCATAACGTTCCACCGCATTTTTGAGCAGGCGGCGCTGGACGGGATCATCGTCTATCACGAGAACATGCGCGGTCATTTTTGGCTCCGGTTTCCGGTTTATGGACCTGCGTCATGCGGTCCCTTGTGCCGCACTCTGGCACGGGAGACTTGAACATCCAGTTTTGAGATTTGCTTGCATTTTATCCATTGCTGCGGGAAACAAAGGCCCCATATGCTTCGCAAGCATAATCAGAAGGACGTGTTCGATGACCCTCAATCGCCTCACCCCGCAACCCGCATTCTCCCTTGCCGAAACCTCCGGTCCCGTACTCGGAGACCTGCCCGGCTGGAAGCTCTCGGATCTTTACCCGTCGGGCGATTCACCGGAATATAAGGGCGACATCGAAAAGGCGGCGGCCATGGCGACCGCTTTCGAGGATAAGTGGAAGGGCAAGCTTGAGGCGGCTGCAAAGGCCACGGGCGAAAAAGGCATCGGTACTGCGCTGAAGGAATATGAGGCGCTGGACGATCTTATCGGTCGCATCGGCTCCTTTGCCGGTCTGACTTATTTTTCCGATACATCGAACCCGGCAAACGGCAAGCTTTATGGAGATGCCCAGGCGAAGCTGACGGATATTTCCGCACATCTTCTGTTTTTCACGCTTGAACTCAACCGCATCGACGACGCGACGATGGACGCCTGCATGGTGAACGACGCCGCTGCAGGACACTACCGGCCGTGGCTGGTGGATTTGCGCAAGGACAAGCCACATCAGCTGGACGACCAGCTGGAGCAGCTGTTCCTCGAAAAATCGATGACCAGTGCTGCTGCCTTCAACCGCCTGTTCGACGAAACGATGGCCGATCTGCGTTTCGACATCGACGGCGCGAGCCTTCCGCTGGAAGTGACGCTCAACATGTTGCAGGAGCCGGAGCCAGAGACCCGAAAAAAAGCAGCGGAAGCGCTGAGCGCCACCTTCAAGGATAATCTGCGGGTCTTCACCCTCATCACCAACACGCTTGCCAAGGACAAGGATATTTCCGACCGCTGGCGCAAGTTCGAGGACATTGCCGATAGCCGCCATCTGGCCAACCGTGTCGAGCGCGAAGTGGTCGATGCATTGGCCGCCGCCGTGAAGAAAGCCTATCCGCGTCTTTCGCACCGTTATTACGCCATGAAGGCCAGGTGGCTCGGCATGGAGCAGATGAATTACTGGGACCGCAACGCGCCGCTTCCCGATACATCGAACACGATTATTCCGTGGGATGAGGCCAAGGACACCGTGCTTTCGGCCTACGGCAATTTCGCGCCTGAGATGGCCGATATCGCCCGCCGTTTCTTTGACGAGGAATGGATCGACGCCCCCGCCCGTCCCGGCAAGGCGCCGGGCGCATTCGCGCATCCGACCGTGCCTTCGGCCCATCCCTACGTGCTCGTCAACTATCTCGGCAAACCGCGTGACGTGATGACGCTTGCCCATGAGCTTGGTCACGGCGTGCATCAGGTGCTGGCCGGCCAGCAGGGCGCCTTGATGTGCGCAACGCCGCTGACGCTTGCCGAAACCGCCTCCGTCTTCGGTGAAATGCTGACCTTCCGCAAATTGCTCGACGACACGAAGGACGCTAGGGAGCGCAAGGCCATGCTCGCTCGCAAGGTCGAGGACATGATCAACACCGTCGTGCGCCAGATTGCCTTTTATGAATTCGAGCGCAAGCTACACACTGCCCGCAAGCAAGGGGAGCTGACTTCCGAACAGATCGGCGAATTGTGGCTCTCCGTGCAGGCCGAAAGCCTGGGCCCGGCAATCCGCATTTCCGAAGGCTACGAGACATGGTGGACATACATCCCCCATTTCATCCATTCGCCCTTCTACGTGTATGCCTACGCTTTCGGCGATTGCCTGGTGAACTCGCTTTACGCGGTTTACCAGAAGGCGGAGACGGGCTTTCAGGACAAATATTTCGAACTCCTGAAAGCGGGCGGGACCAAACACCATTCCGAGCTTCTGAAGCCCTTCGGCCTCGATGCCACCGATCCCTCCTTCTGGGACAAGGGACTTTCGATGATCGAAGGACTGATCGACGAACTGGAAGCGCTGGACAATAAACAGGCTTAACCCCGCCAGTTGGCAAGGCTATCCTATTTCGGACAAGCTTTGCCGGTTGATAGTGCCGGCGCAGAAACCGACCATGATGACAGGCGACGAGCACAGGCAATGAAACGCAAACCTGCCGATCTGACCTTGAGGGAAACCCTGCGCTGGGAGCCGCAAACCGGCTTTCAGCGCATCGACCAGCATATGCGCCGGCTGCTGCGGTCGGCCGATGCGCTCGGTTTTCGCGCCCCGGCCAATGCAATTCAGGCGCTGGAAAAGACGGTGGGCGGCGAAAAACCGCTCTGCGTCAGGCTGGTTATGAACTACAAGGGCGAACTCGATATCGAGACGGCCGATTTTAACCCCGTACAAACAAATGCGGTCTGGCGCGTTCGTATCGCGACAAAAACCACGCTTGATTCCACGGATACCTTCTATCGCCACAAATCATCGCGTCGCGAGCCCTATGATGCCGCCCGCGCCGAGTTTTCAGCCGAAGAGGCGGATGAAGTTCTCCTGCTCAATGAACGCGGCGAATTGTGCGAGGGATCATCGACCAGCATTTTCGTCGAAATACCGGGCGGGCAGTTGCTGACGCCGCCGCTCGACAGCGGCATCCTGCCGGGCGTGCTGCGTGCCGACCTGATCCGCGAACGCAAGGCGCGCGGACAGGCGCTGAAACCGCAGGATATTACCGGCCGGAAGTTCTTCGTCGGTAATTCGCTGCAAGGGCTGATTGCGGCGGAACTGGTTTAAACAGTCACCGCCAGAAGCCGGTCGCGGCCTTTTTCCTTGGCCGCATAAAGAGCCTGATCGGCGCGCATAAAAACATCATCGGCGCTTTCCGCCATCCGATACGTCGTCATGCCGGCCGAGCAGCTGTAAGAGAAATCGGGAAATTCGGCCAGAGGTCTTGAAAGACGCACCTTTTGCAGCAGTCGCTCGACGATCTCGCGGCCTTCGGCGACCGAACTGCGCGGCAGGACAAGCATGAATTCCTCACCGCCGATCCGGCCGAAACAATCCACCCGCCGGATGACGGAATGGGCGATGCCGACAAAATCGCGCAACACTGCATCACCACATTTATGGCCGAAACGATCATTGATCTGCTTGAAAAAATCGATATCGAGCGTGCAGAGGCAAAAGGGTGTTTCAAGCCCCTTGCCAACCCGTTCCACCTGCAGTGCCAGCTTGGCGAAAACGAAACGGCGGTTCGCCGTTCCCGTCAACTCATCCGTCTGCGAGGCGCGCACGGCCAGATCCCGGTCCTGCCGCAGCGCCCGATAACCCTGACGCAATTCGGTCACGTCACTGGCAATGCACAGCATCCAGCCATCCTGCTGCACCGTTTCCGTCATCCAGAACCAGCGGCCGTCATACATATCCATCTCGAAGGCGCGATAAGGCAGCTTGCCGCGCCGGGACTGCGCCGACAGGAGCCAGCCTTCGAAATCCCTGTGTCGAACGACGACACCGGTTTGCAGGCGGTGGTTCAGCCGCATGATATCCGCCCAGGTCGGAAATTCTTCCGGGGTAATTTGAAAGCTTTCCCGAAACGACGGGTTGGCATGCCGCAGCCGGTCTTCGGAATCGTAGAGCGCAATCAGAACGGGGGTGGCACTTTGAAGCGCTGCGACACGCTCGATGAAACTGTTCAACAGGCAATTCTCCTGTGATGGCAAAAACTCCCTGTCGTCATCGGCCAAAGCCCCCAGCAGCTGGTCTCAAGACGAAAAGAAGAACTTGATTATAAACGCAGTCTCTAAAATGCGAAGGGGCAGAATGCGCGTGCATGGCTGCTTTCACCCCGACCGTCATATGTCCGTCATCCACCTGCCCTTTATTGTGGCACGCTTTTATGATCTAGCTTACTTATTGGCTGAAAAAGGAAAATTGACGAATGACGGACGCAAACCATCCGATTTACGGCGATATTGACGGCCCCATCATCATGATCGGCTTCGGCTCCATCGGGCGCGGTACTCTTCCGTTGATCGAACGTCATTTCAATTTCGACAAGACCCGGCTCGTCGTCATCGATCCGCGCGAAGATATCGCCGCGTTTCTGGCCGAGAGGAATATTCACCACATCCGCACGCATCTGACCAAGGAGAATTACAAGGAAGTTCTGAAGCCGCTGCTCAAGGGCGTTCAGGGCCAGGGCTTCTGCGTCAATCTTTCGGTCGATGCCGCCTCCGTCGATCTGATGCGGCTCTGCCGCAAACACGGCATGCTTTACATCGACACCGTGGTTGAGCCATGGCCCGGCTTTTATTTCGACGCCGATGCCGACAATGCCTCCAGAACCAATTATTCGCTGCGCGAGACCATGCTGAAGGAAAAGGCGCGCAAGCCGGGCGGCACGACGGCCGTTTCCACCTGCGGGGCGAACCCCGGCATGGTGTCATGGTTCGTGAAGCAGGCGCTGGTCAATCTCGCCAAGGATACCGGCCTTGATATCGAAGAGCCACAACCGCATGATCGGGAAGCCTGGGCAAAGCTGATGAAGCAGCTCGGCGTCAAGGGCGTGCATGTGGCCGAGCGCGATACGCAGCGGGCAAAGGACCCAAAACCTTTCGGCGCTTTCTGGAACACCTGGTCTGTGGAGGGTTTTATCGCCGAGGGTTTTCAGCCCGCCGAACTCGGCTGGGGCACCCATGAAAACTGGATGCCGAAAAACGCGAAAAAACAGAAGAAAGGCAGCAAGGCGGCGATCTATCTCGATCAGCCCGGCGCCAATACGCGGGTGCGGACATGGTGTCCGGGACAGGGACCGCAATATGGCTTTCTGGTCACCCATAATGAGGCGATCTCGATTTCCGATTACTTCACCGTCCGCAATGATGATGGCGACGTGACCTACCGGCCGACCTGTCATTATGCCTATCACCCCTGCAACGACGCCATTCTTTCCCTGCACGAACTCTTCGGCAATGGCGGCATTCCACAGCCGGTGCAACATGTGCTGGGCGAAGATGAGCTGGTGGATGGCGCCGACGAGCTGGGCGTTCTGCTTTATGGCCACGACAAAAATGCCTATTGGTACGGCTCGCGGCTGAGCCTGCAGGAGGCGCGTTCGCTCGCCCCCAACCAGAATGCGACCGGACTGCAGGTCAGTTCAGCGGTGCTGGCCGGAATGGTCTGGGCCATCGAAAATCCGCAGGTCGGCATCGTTGAGGCGGATGAAATGGATTATCGCCGATGCCTGGAGGTGCAGCGCCCCTATCTGGGCCCGGTCGAAGGGCACTACACGGACTGGACGCCGCTCGACGGCCGCCCCGGCCTGTTTCCCGACAATATCGACACGTCCGACCCCTGGCAGTTCCGCAACATTCTGGTGCGGTGAGGAAGCGGCGTCTCATATTTGTCACATGGATGCTTTCATGCGGCATATGAGGAACCAGCAAGAGCAAGCAACGTTGCCTTGAAATAAGGAACGCTTCACGGCATGGTCGAAACACAGAAAGTTTCATCGAATCGCAGGAGAACAGGCTCATGAACTTCAAGACAAGCGCTGCTTTGCTTTGTGCCGCCATCGCGGTGTCTTCATGCGTCGCGCCGGGTCCCTCGCAGCAGACCTCGATGGCGCCTTCGCTTTCCCGCGGCCCGGCCGTCGATGGCCGCTGGATCGATCGCAACGGCATCGTGTCGACCTTCCAGAATGGCGCCTTCTCCACCCGTTCGACAGACACCAACACGCTTCTGGCCTCCGGCACCTATGTGACGATTTCGCCGACGCTCTACGAAATCAACATGACATCGCTGGTGCGCAACACGCAGTCGCGCGTCAACTGCGCCCTCGTCTCGCCTTCACAATTGAATTGCACGACAGACAGCAACAGCCAGTTCTCGCTGACGCGCCAAGGCTGATATAGCTGCCTTTTCAACGAGATGGCTTTCTTAAACGCACGCTTCCGGCGTGCGTTTTTCTTTGTTGCGTACCTGTCATAATTTCGCTTGCGGCAATGGCCGCTAAATGGAAACATCCGGCTTTGAAAGCCTGACATACTTTCAGATTAAAGAATGATCGGAGCACGGGCGGATAATGATCGGCAAGCCCGTATTATGTTTCAGACAGGAGAGAGGGACGATGAAAAGAATTTTGGGACTGGGCATGCTGAGCGTTTCCGCAATAACGCTTTCAGCCGGGGTCGCTCTGGCCGACTACAAACTTAACATTCTTCACATCAACGACCTGCACTCACGCATCGAAGCGATCAACAAATTCGACTCGACCTGCTCTGCTGCCGAAACGGAAAAGAACGAATGCTTCGGCGGCATCGCCCGCGTGAAGAGCGCGATCGACGCACGCCGGGGTGAACTGGGCAGCGACGCCAATCTTCTGGTTCTCGACGCCGGCGACCAGTTCCAGGGCTCGCTGTTCTATACGCGGTACAAGAGCGGACCGGTCGCGGAATTCATGAACGGCATCGGTTTCGACGCGATGGCAATCGGCAACCATGAATTCGATGACGGCCCGGAAGAGCTGTTGAAATTCATCAATGCGCTGAAGTTCCCGATCATTTCCGGAAACACCAAGGCAGCAACCGATTCCATCCTTGCCGACAAATACAAGGGTTATGTTATCAAGGATCTGGGCGGCCAGAAGGTTGCCGTGGTTTCCGTGCTTGCGACCGACACCAATGAGACGTCGTCCCCTGGCGACAAGATCAGCTTCGAAGACGAGGTCACCTATCTGAAGGGCGCCGTAAAGGAAATTCAGGATCAGGGCGTCAACAAGATCGTGCTGCTTTCGCATGTCGGGTATGTCAAGGATCAGGAAATCGCCCGCGCTGTGGACGGCATCGACGTCATCGTCGGCGGCCATAGCCACACCCTGCTTTCCAGCACTGACCCGAAGGCTGCCGGTGCTTATCCCACTCTCGTCAAGAACCCCTCCGGGATCGATGTCCCGATCGTCACTGCCTATGCCTATTCGAAATATCTCGGTGACCTGACGGTGACCTTCGATGACAATGGCGTGGTTAAATCCGCCGAAGGCGCACCGAAGCTTCTCGACGCTTCCGTCACGCCCGACGAGGGCTTCACCAAGCGCGTGACGGAACTTGCTGGTCCGCTCGAGGAGATGAAGAAGAAGGAAATCGGTTCTTCTGAAGCCCCAATCGACGGTTCACGGGAAGTTTGCCGCGCCAAGGAATGCACGATGGGCAACCTCGTTTCCGACGCGTTGCTGGACCGCGTCAAGGACCAGGGCATCACCATCGCCATCCAGAATGGCGGCGGTCTGCGTGCCTCCATCGATGCCGGCACAGTAACGATGGGCGAAGTCCTGACGGTTCTGCCGTTCCAGAACTCCATCGCCACATTCCAGTTGAAAGGCTCCGACGTTGTGGCCGCCCTTGAAAATGGCGCCGGCCAGATCGAGGAAGGGGCCGGGCGCTTCGCCCAGGTCGCCGGCCTCAAATATTCGTTCGACCGTTCCAAGCCCGCCGGCAGTCGCGTCGTTTCCGTCGAGGTGAAGGAAGGCAACGGCTTCGTGCCGCTCGACCCGGACAAGACCTACGGCGTCGTCTCCAACAACTACATGCGCTCGGGCGGCGACGGTTATAAGGTTTTCGCGACCAAAGCCGTTAATCCCTATGACTTCGGCCCGAGCCTTGAAGATGCGGTTGCGGCCTATATCAGCGCCAACAGCCCCTATAAGCCACAAACCGACGGACGCATCACCGATGTAACGCCGGCGGATTACGTTGCGCCTGTAAAACAGCCGGCACCGGCAGCTCCCGCACCCACTGCAACAGCACCTGCTGCCACGGCACCCGCCACCACGGCAACTCCGGCGCCTGCTGCACCCGCTGCCCCGACGCCTGCGGCCGCAGCCGCAGCAGCCAGCAAATATGTTGTCGAAAAGGGCGATTCTCTCTGGAAGATCGCAGCGGAAAAATATGGCGACGGCGCGCTTTGGACCAGAATTGCCAAGGCGAACACTCTGCAACGGCCGAACCATATCGAGATCGGCGAGGAACTCGAACTTCCGGCTCAATAAGCCGGAAGCCGCAAGACAGGGCAATTTGCCGCAGACTGGAAGCCGGCCCTCAGCCAAGGGGTCGGCTTCTTATTTTTCCATAAAAAACAGCATGTTGCGCGCTGCGAATTATCAAAAAGCAGCGTGACCGCTCATTGAATGAGCAAATCACACCCGTTGGTGGTTCAATCCTGAAAAAATTCGTCTAGAACACGTGAACAAATCGACGGCACGGGCGTATAGCTCGGGCATTTCCGGCAAAAGCCATCACGGTTCGCATCCGGTATGCATAGACAGAAGATTGAGCCTTTCCGCCCCCATTTCAGACGGAAAAGCTCTCACGCAAACAGTCCGAGTTTCAGGGTGTCATTCATGGCGACAGAACTATCCGCACTCCCCGTAGACCATCCCCGCATAACGTTCGGCAAGGTTGGCGTCCTGCTTGTCAATCTCGGCACGCCTGACGGTACGGACTACTGGCCGATGCGCCGTTATCTGGCGGAATTTCTGAGCGACAAGCGCGTCATCGAGTGGTCGCGCCTCTATTGGTATCCGATCCTTTACGGCATTGTTCTCAACAAGCGCCCGCAGAAAGTTGGCAAGGCCTATGAGGAAATCTGGAACCACGAGCGTAACGAAAGTTACCTGCGCACCTTCACCCGCAGCCAGGGCGAACTGATGGCACAGGCGTTGAAGGATCTGCCCAACGTCGTCGTCGACTGGGCGATGCGCTACGGCCAGCCTTCCATTGCCTCGAAAATCGATGCGTTGAAGGAGCAGGGTTGCGAAAAAATCCTGCTTTTCCCGCTTTACCCGCAATATGCCGCATCGACCACGGCAACGGTGAACGACAAGGCATTCGAACATCTGATGAAGCTGCGCTGGCAGCCCGCCATTCGCACCGTGCCGCCCTATCACGACGATCCGGCCTATATCGAGGCGCTCGCAACCTCCGTCAAAAACCATCTGGCGACGCTGGACTGGGAGCCGGAGATGCTGATCACCTCCTTCCACGGCATTCCGCAATCCTATTTCAAAAAGGGCGATCCCTATTATTGTCATTGCCAGAAAACCGCCCGCCTGCTGCGGGAGGCTCTTGGCCGGACCGACAAGAATTTCATGATCACCTTCCAGTCGCGTTTCGGGCCGGAAGAGTGGTTGCAGCCCTATACCGACAAGACCGTGGAAAAGCTGGCATCCGAGGGCATCAAGCGCATCGCCGTCATGAACCCCGGCTTCGTATCGGATTGTCTTGAGACGCTGGAGGAAATTGCCGGTGAAGCCGGAGAAATCTTCCTGCACAATGGCGGCGAGAAATTCACCCATATTCCTTGTCTTAACGACAGCGCCGAGGGCATGAACGTTCTCGAAAAGGTTGTAAGACAGGAGTTGCAAGGCTGGGTGTAATCTTGCCATAACGCTACTGGGGTAAAACCCAGATGGTTCTGATCCTTGGAGGGAAAGTGATGATTGCATTGGGCGGTTTCGACATCGTCGTCATAGCGGCGGTTGTTCTGGTTATTCTGGTGCTGTTTGCCGGCATCAAGACCGTGCCGCAGGGGCATCGTTACACGGTTGAACGGTTCGGGCGTTACACCCGCACGCTCGAGCCCGGCCTGAACCTCATCGTGCCATTCTTCGAAAGCATCGGTTCGAAAATGAATGTCATGGAGCAGGTGCTTCATATTCCAACGCAGGAAGTCATCACCCGCGACAATGCCAGCGTCTCGGCCGACGCCGTCACCTTCTATCAGGTGCTCAATGCCGCACAGGCTGCCTACCAGATTTCAAATCTGCAGATGGCGATCGAAAACCTTACCATGACCAACATCCGCTCGGTGATGGGATCGATGGACCTCGACGAGTTGCTGTCGAACCGCGATGCTATCAATGACCGCCTGCTGCGCGTTGTCGATGAGGCAGTGGGACCATGGGGCATCAAGGTCACCCGTATCGAAATCAAGGACATCGCGCCGCCGAAGGATCTCGTGGATTCCATGGCTCGGCAGATGAAGGCCGAGCGCGAAAAACGCGCGCAGGTGCTGGAAGCCGAAGGTGCCCGCAACGCCCAGATTCTGCGCGCCGAAGGCGCAAAACAATCCGCCATTCTGGAAGCCGAAGGCCAGCGCGAGGCAGCATTCCGGGACGCCGAAGCCCGTGAGCGTCTGGCGGAAGCCGAAGCCAATGCCACACGAATGGTGTCGGAAGCCATCGCCGCCGGCAATGTTCACGCCATCAACTATTTCGTTGCCCAGAAATACACCGAGGCGCTGGCTGAAATCGGCACGGCCAAGAATTCCAAGATCGTACTGATGCCGATGGAAGCCTCGGCGCTGATTGGTTCACTCGGCGGCATCGGCACCATTGCGAGAGAGGTTTTTGGTGATAAGGGCGATGCGCCATCCGCCCCGGCCCCAGCCCCGACCCGCTCCGTGCCGCCAACCCGGCCTTCCCCCTTCGGTTCCTCATCGGAGAGATAACGATGCTGCAACGGCTTGCCACTGAGCTGGGACCATGGAGCTGGTGGATCGTCGGCTTTGTGCTGCTGGCCGCCGAGCTCATTGCTCCGGGCGTTTTCCTGATCTGGATCGGCCTTGCCGCGCTGGTCATCGGCGCGGTGTCGCTGCTTTTATGGGATGCGGCATATTGGGCCTGGCAATTGCAGCTGGTGTTGTTTGCCGCGCTCTCCGTCGTCTTTGCCCTGCTCGGCCGGAAATATTTCGGCAGGAACCGGGCCGCCACCGATGAACCGTTCCTCAATCAGCGCGAGGCAAGCCTTGTTGGCCGCACCGCGACGCTGCAGGAGCCAATTGTCGAAGGACGTGGCCGGATAAGGCTGGACGACACGTGGTGGCCGGTAAATGGCGAAGACCTTCCGGCCGGAACCCGCGTGAGGATTGCGTCAGCACGCGGCCGCACGCTGACGATCGAGCCCATAGACCGATAGAAAGCCCTGTGGCCTTAGGCCACGCCGATTCTCAACAGATCGTGGAAATGCACAAGGCCGATCGGCCTGTTGTCATCATCCACCACGATCAGCGCGCCGATGTGGAATTTTTCCAGTGTCGCCAGCGCGCTGGTCGCCAGCACCGATTTTTTGACCGTCTTCGGAGTACGGGTCATGATATCGTCCACCGTCAATTCGGCGAGGTTACGCGACAGGTTGCGGGCCAGATCACCCTCGGTGACGATGCCGCACAGACGGCCATCCTCATCCAGAATGCCGACACAGCCGAAATGTTTACGGGAGAGAACGCCGACCGCTTCCGGCATGGCTGTTCCCCTGGTCACCAGCGGCAAACGGTCGCCGGTATGCATGATATCGCTGACCAGTGTCAGGCTGGCGCCCAGTTTGCCGCCGGGATGAAACACCCGGAAATCACCGGCAGTGAAATTGCGGGCCTCCAGAAGTGCCACGGCAAGGGCATCACCCAGCGCCAGCTGCATCAAGGTGGAAGTGGTGGGTGCCAGACCAAGCGGACAGGCTTCCTGTTCATTGGGGACCAGCAGCACGATATCGGAGGCCTTCGCCAGCGATGAAGTCTCGGAACAGGTGAGTGCGATCAGCGGAATGGAGAAGCGGCGCGAATAGTTGATGATGCTGCGCAGTTCCGCACTTTCACCACCTTTGGAGATCGCCAGAACCACATCGTCGCCACCGATCATGCCCAGATCGCCATGATTGGCCTCGGCCGCATGTACAAAAAACGCCGGTGTGCCGGTGGAGGCGAAAGTGGCGGCGAGCTTTGCGCCGATATGGCCGCTTTTACCGACCCCGGTGATGATGAGACGGCCATTCGACTGGCCGATTGTCTCAATCGCCTTGCAGAAAGGCTCGGAAAGACCGTTGGTGAGAGCGGCCTCAAGGGCGGCAAGACCAGCCCGCTCCATCGAAATCGTCCGCACGGCGGATGAGATGGCATTGTCTTCGACCAGTTTGACGGCGCGCGTAATCATGGCCGACTGTTACTCTTTCACCCGGAATAAGTCCACTCTTCAGCCGGCCAGTGCTGCTTTTTAGTGCCGCAGGTCCGGCGGAGAGATTTCCTCGATCGTTCCCAGCCGCTTGAAAGGAATGTTTTCTTCATCGACCAGATATCGCCCGACTGTCCTTACCCATGACACCGAACCATCGTCCCGGCGCACGGCATATTCCTGATTGTAAAAGCTTGCCGCCTTCAGGGTGATCAAGGCGGTCTCGATCACACGATTTCGATGATCCAGATGCACTTTTTCAAGCATTTGAAAAATGCTGATACCCTGCATCGCCTGTCTTAACGGAATTCCGAAGAGTTCCGCACAGACCTCATCCAGATAGAATCGGTCGTTGGTAATATCCCAGCAATAAAAACCGACCTGCTTGATGTTCGAAACGGAATTCATGAAACGACGCTGTCACATAAAATAAAAATCAAAGAATTTAACAAGCAATAGAAAGCCCATTACCCTTAAATCATAGGGCGATTCCGTGCCAAATTGAAACGTTTAAATCTTATCATATTAGAAATATTTTGCACTGCGGTACGGTTTTCCATTCCTCTGGCTGGCAGAATTCTGATTGCAAACCGTGAGCGCGAGCCTCACCGATTTTCACGCGGTAGCCAAAACGCTGAAATTCCGGCGATCTTTATCAACTGTTAACCATAAAAAACCTATTGTTAAAGCGATGTTAAAACTTGCGTCGCCTGTCGGGTCCCTGGTTTGTCCACGTCATTTCATCGGCCTCTCATTCATTTGGCCCGGGGAAGTGTTTTGGCGAATTGTCGATCCGGCATCGGCCAAATTCGCCGGGTGAAGAGGAATGAATGTGAAGGGCGCCGCCACACGTCTGCAGACGTCGCGGAAAGCAGCAACCCTGTTGCTTGCCTGCACGCTTCTTTGCTCCACCACGACAAGTCTTTTCGCCCAAACCACCGTTACAGCCACCCCCTTATTGCCCGGCACCGCTCCCGCCGGCGACGGAACAACTTCGGCCACCCCGGCAACGGGCGTTGGAGCAGCGGCGGATGCAGAACAGGCTGCACCTGCGGCCGCTGCGCCTGCGCCACAGCAGCTCTGGCGCCCCTCGAACAATCCCGGCGACCCGATTTACGAACAGCAGGACGATGCGGGCCAGCCCTATGCCGAGGCTGAAAACCCCTATGAACCGACGGTGGATGGCGGTGAAAATCCGCGGATAGCGACTGAGCCTGGCCAGACCCCCGGCATCCGGCTCGGCACATTCCTGCTGCGTCCCGCAATCAGCCAGACCATCAACACGGAAAAACAGACAAATACCGGCGGTCCCTCCAGACGCAACTATCTGACAACAGGCATCCGCGGCACGCTTACCAGCGACTGGTCCCGCCACGCGCTGACCGTGACGGGCGACGGCGCCTGGGAGAGAAACTTCGGTGGCGACAAGGATGGCGAAGAGCCCCGGGCGCGGATAGAGGCCGATCTGCGCCTCGATCTCGGCGAAGAGACGAAGGCCAATCTCAAAGCCGGTTACGAGTTCAGCCGCGAAGACACGACGGACCCCAATGCTTTGACCGGCGCTGCCGTGCAGGGCGGTGAGCATCGTTTCACGACTGGCGCATCGATAGAGCGGGACTTCGGCAAGCTGCGTGGGCTTGCGGCGCTCGATCTCTCCCGCACGGTCTATACGGATGCGAAAGGCCTTGATGGCCGGCCGATCAGCCTCAGCGACCGCGACCAGAACGGTGCGAACCTGCGCGGGCGCATTGGTTACGAATTATCGCCGGCGCTGATCCCGTTCCTGGAACTGAATGCGGGAAAGACCAAATATGACAGTCGGCTGGATAATTCCGGCTACGCCCGCTCCTCCAATTCCTATGGTGCGAAGATCGGAACCGAGGTCGATCTCGGCGAAAAGACCCGTGGCGAGGCCGCCATCGGTTATCTGCGCAAACAATATGATGACGACCGTCTTGCCTCCATCGGCGCCTTGACGCTGGATGGCGAACTCAACTGGTCGCCGCAGCGCGGAACGAATGTCAATCTCGGCCTGCGCACGACGATTGAGGATTTTGCCGGCGGTCCGCAGGGCGGCTGGATTTCCTATCGGCTGGATGCCGGGCTTACCCACGAATTACGCAACAATCTGGTCGCACGTTTGACGGGACAGATCGTGCACCGCACATTCCCCTCCTCTGACATCGAGAATGCCGTGGAATATACGGCAGGTGCCGGCCTGACATGGGGGCTGAACCGCTATCTCGACCTGACCGCCGACGTCAGCTACCAGTGGACACCGGTTTATGACAGCGACGAATTCCGTGTCGGTGCAGGACTTGTCCTGAAGCGGTAATCACCAAACAAAAATCCCGGCGCGAAGGCCGGGATTTTGTCGTGTTCTGGTCGGTTACTTCAGTCCCTCGATCAGCGCCTTGATCGGCTCTTCGATCGCCGGACGAATATCACCACGTTCAAGAGCGAAGGCGACGTTGGCGAGGATGAAGCCGTCCTTGGCGCCGCAATCGAAAGTCTGGCCGCGGAAGTGATAGCCGGCAAACTCCTGCGACTGGGCAAGCGTCAGCATGCCGTCCGTCAGCTGGATTTCATTGCCTGCACCACGCTCCTGATTTTCGAGAATGTCGAAAATCTCCGGCTGCAGGATGTAACGACCGTTGATGTAGAAATTCGACGGCGCCGTACCCTTGGCAGGCTTTTCGACCATTTCTGTGATCTTGAAACCTTCGCCCACGGCATCGCCCACACCAACGATACCGTATTTGTGGGTCTGGTCGGGAGCGCATTCCTGCACCGCGATCACGTTGCCTGCAGTCTGGTCGTAAAGTTCGACCATGCCTTTCAGGCAGCTTTTCTGCGAATGCATGATCATGTCCGGCAACAGCACGGCGAAAGGCTCGTCGCCGACGATATCGCGGGCACACCAGACCGCATGGCCAAGACCGAGCGGCACCTGCTGGCGCGTGAAGCTTGCCGTGCCGGCTTTGGGCAAAAGACCGGCCAGCAATGTCAGCTCGGCATTCTTGTTGCGCTCACGCAGCATCTGTTCGAGTTCAAATTGAATATCAAAATAATCTTCGATCACCGCCTTGCCGCGGCCGGTGACAAATACAAAATGCTCGATGCCCGCTTCCGCCGCCTCATCGACGACATATTGAATGACCGGCTTGTCGACGACAGTGAGCATTTCTTTCGGAACCGCCTTGGTTGCGGGCAGGAAACGGGTACCGAGACCTGCGACCGGAAATACGGCCTTCCGAATTTTTTTCTGTTCTACCACATATCCCTCCTGAGAGATAAAACTTGATCACAATCCCCGCACGCTGTTGTTATTTCAAAAATAACAACGTTTTGTAAAGGGTGACGCTACCATCTATTAATGGTAAAGAATTTGTTGACGTTCTTTTGTTATCCATGCTGATGCCCGATGCGTTTTCGCAATCGAAATGACATTCGAGAGAACGAAAGACTGACGATGACAAAGATGATCCTTTCAGATGTCCGCAAATTCGGCTGCATGATGGTTGCAGGCCTGGTGATCTCCCTGACCCCTGTTTCGGCCCATGCCGACGCCGGATTCAGACAGTGGATCAACCAGTTCTACGCAACAGCGGCAAAAGAAGGCATCAGCAAGGCGACCTATCAGAAGGCCTTCGCCGGCGTTAGCGAACCGGACCCGGATGCGCTGCGCAAGGCAACCTTTCAGCCGGAATTCACCACCCAGGTCTGGGATTATCTCGATTCCCGCGTCAACCCCTATACGGTGCGGATTGGCCGCGAGATGAAGATGAAGCATGCCACGACCCTGAACTGGATCGAGCGCAACTTCAATGTCGACAAGCATATCATTCTCGCCATCTGGTCGATGGAATCCAATTACGGCGCGGTTCTCGAAAAGCCGGAGCGGCTGCACAACATCCCGCAGGCTCTTGCGACGCTTGCCTATTCCGATCCCAAGCGCGCCAAGTTCGCGCGCACGCAATTGATCGCCGCCCTCAAAATCCTTCAGGCGGGCGATGTCACACCGAAACAGCTGACCGGCTCCTGGGCGGGCGCGATGGGGCACACCCAGTTTATTCCGACCAGCTATCTGCTTTACGCGGTAGATGCCGACGGCAATGGCAAGCGTGACATCTGGCACTCGGTTCCCGATGCGCTGGCGACAGCCGCAAATCTTCTTTCCAAGAACGGCTGGGAACCCGGCCGGACCTGGGGTTATGAAACCGCCGTGCCGCGCGGCGGCGCGCGTTACGAAGGCCAGACGAAGACGATTTCGGAATGGGCAAAGCTCGGCTTTGCCCGCCCGAACGGCAAGAATTTTACCCGCGGCTCCGATCGCGCCATGCTGAAATTGCAGGGTGGAGCAAACGGTCCGGGCTTCCTGATGATGAAAAACTTCTTCACCATCAAGAAATACAACGCATCGGACAGCTATGCGCTGGCCGTCGGCCTGCTCGCGGATGAAATTGCCGGTTATGGCGGCATGCAGCAGAAATGGCCGCGCCCGGATGGCACGCTCGACATTCGCGAAAAATTCGAGCTCCAGACCCGCATGAAGGAACTCGGTTATTACGACGGCGAGATTGACGGTAATTTCGGCTCCGGTTCGAAAGCCGCCATTAGCGCCATTCAGTCGCGCATGGGCATGGAAAATGACGGCCAGCCGTCGCAGAGATTGCTGAGAGCCCTGCGCAATTGATAATATGCCGGCGATTTCGGCGGGGGTTCACCACCGCCGAAGCATCCGGAAAGGTCGATGTTATGAATTGGAAACCAACGGTGAATAGCAAAAAGACCGGATGGCGCATCTGCGCCATCATTCTTTCTGCTGCCCTTTGCGTGCCGCTCGTTCCATCCCAGTCCTTTGCCCAGGAACAGCGACGCACCCTGTTCGAAATGCTGTTCGGCAGACCGGTTGGCCGCGATGGCGGATCCGGACGTGAATACCAGCCCCGCAGCCGGCGGGATTTCCCCTCTGCCCCGCGCGAAAGATCGGTCACACGTCCGCAACCCGCCCGAAAGGCACCTTCGGTGGTTCAGATGCGAACCGCAAAGCCGGAGCCGGCCGCCAAGCTTGAAAATGCACGACGCGTTCTCGTTATCGGTGACTTCCTGGCCGGCGGCATGGGGGAAGAGCTCGTCAATGCCTTTGCCAGTTCGCCGGCAATTGCCGTCGATGTGCGGGCGAATGGTTCTTCCGGTCTCGTCCGCACGGATTATTACGACTGGTTTTCCAATCTGCCGCAATTCATAAGCGAGACCAATCCGGCCACCATCGTCATCATGATGGGCTCGAACGATCGCCAGCAAATGCAGATCGGCGATATCCGGGAGAAATTCGGTACCGATGTCTGGTTCAAGGAATATGAACGGCGGATCGATGAACTCCTGACCCTTGCCGGCCGGCCGAAAGTGCCACTGCTCTGGGTTGGCCTTCCCGCCTTCCAGTCCCCCTCGCTTACAGCCGATCTTGTCGGCTTCAACCGGCTCTATCGCAGCCATGTCGAAAAATATGGCGGTGAGTTCGTGGATGTATGGGACGGATTCGTCGATGAAGGCGGAAAATTCGTCATCACAGGTTACGACATGAACGGCCAGCAGGCCCGTCTGCGCGAGGCTGATGGCATCGGCATGACACAGGCCGGCAAGCGCAAGCTCGCCTTCTACGTCGAGAAATTCGTGCGCAGACACCTCGATAGCGCCGGCCCGGATCTCGTGAAGCTGGACGGCAGCAATCTTCCGGCGCTCACCTCGCTGCCGGCGCTTGGCATCGATGCGGGGCAGGTGCGCACGCAGCCGATCAGCCTCACCGATCCCAATCTCGATGGCGGCGACAAGCTGCTGGGCGATGCACCTTTGACAGCCGGCCCGACACGGGTCTCGGTGGTGGAATCGCCGCGTGAACGGCTGACCAAGCGTGGCGAAATGGCCGATGCGCCGGCGGGCCGCATCGACGACTATCGGGTCGTCCCGGAGAATGTGCAAGCCCGACAATAGGCGCTTCTCCACCGGCATCACAAACGCGGCCGGGCGTAATGTTTAGGCAATGCGAAAATGGCAAGGTGACGGAAGTTCTGCAGAGATGCGGCCTGTAGCCGCATTCTGTATGGCGATATTTCTTCGTTACCACCACAGAGCTGCCATTTTTACTTTATGCACGGCCCACGGGAGCCGCGTCAAGATTTTGCCGAGACCAATTCATGCGCCTGCTGCTAGTTGAAGACGAACGCGAAATGGCAGCAGCCCTGTCCGCCGCGCTTCACCGGTTCGATATCATCGTGGACAATGTCGGCACGCTCGACCTTGCCCGTCATGCCATCATGGACGGTGTCCACGATCTTGTCGTGCTCGACCGGCAATTGCCCGATGGAGACGGTATCCAGCTTATAGAGGATCTGCGCGTTTTACCGGTCACTCCGCCGATCATCGTATTGACGGCGCAGGGCGCACTTGCTGACCGCGTGAAGGGCCTGAACCTCGGTGCGGATGATTATCTGGCCAAGCCCTTTGCCGTCGAAGAACTTCTCGCCCGTATCCGCGCCCTGATGCGACGACCCGCCAGCGCGGTGACGATGACGGCGAAGCTGGGCAAGCTGGAATTTTGCTTCGAAACCCGTGAAGTCCACATAGCGGGCGAGTTTCTTGCCCTGACCAGGCGGGAACTACTCATTCTTGAAGCGCTGTTGCGGCGGCAGGGCAGAACGGTTCTACGTTCGCTGCTGGAGGAAGCCGTTTATAATTTCGATGATGAAATCCAGTCCAATGCCCTTGATTCCCACATTTCCCGTTTGCGCCGCAAATTGCTGTCCGCCGATGCGGGGGTGGAGGTCCATGGCATTCGCGGCGTCGGCTATCTTTTGAGAGCGACATCATGAAACCGGCCAAGAGAAAATCGCTCAAGCGCCGCCTGACCATTCAATTACTGCTGTTCCAGATCGGCAGCCTTTTCATCGTCAGCGCCGGCTTCGTCGCCTATCTGTCCACCGGCGGCGGAAGCAGCGCACTGCTCAGTCCACAGGCAGCCCAGATTACCGCCAATACGCTGGTGCGGGACAAGGATGGCCGGCTGGTTCTGAAGGAAACGAGTGAATTCACGCAATTGCGCAGTAGCACACCCGACTTCTGGTTCGCCGCCGTCAGCGAAACGGGAGAGGTCATACAGGGTGGGCAAGTCCCCGAAGCATTCAGCAACATGGGTCAGCAGCTTAGCGATATCAGGCTCTCGGATATACGCGAGGCGGCGTTGTCCTATTCCTATCTCGCCGTCGTGCGTATTGCCATCGTTCGCCGCGTTTCCGGGCCGGCCGGTGAATTCGCCATGATCGGTAAAGGCGGACCGTTCAGCATGACATTCCCCGTCCTGCTGTTTTCCAACATATTGATCATGCCGATCCTCATTCTCATGTCGATTGTCACAATCATGACCATTCCCTGGATCATTCGCAGGGAATTTCTCGCCCTCTCCGCCATTGCACGCACGGCAGAGACCATCGATATCGACAAGCGCGGATATCGATTGCCGGATGGCGATATTCCAAGAGAGGTGCAGCCGCTTGTGCATGCCGTCAACGGCGCGCTGAAACGGCTGGACGATGGCTACGAACGGCACAAGCGCTTCATTCTCGACGCTGCCCATGAATTGCGAACCCCCGTCGCCATTCTCCAGACCCGCGTTGAAACGTTGCTGGACGGCCCGTCCCGGAGCAGGATATTGGCTGATGCCAGCCGCATTGCCGTGCTGGCCGAACAATTGCTTGATCTGCAGCGTCTCGGCGGACAGAAAGCGCCGCTTATTCCGCTTGATCTTGTCAGCCTGTGCAGGTCGGTCGTTGCTGACATGGCGCCGCTTGCCATCTCCCAAGGCTATGAGCTTTCTTTCGAGCCGGAAGAAGAACCAATCCTTGCTCTGGCCGATGACACCTCATTGCAACGCGCCCTTATGAATATCGTGCAGAATGCCATCGAACATGGCGGCAATCGCGGAACGATCACCATAAAGGTCGCCGCCAATCGCGTTATCGACATATGCGACGAGGGCAGTGGGATTCCAGAAGAGGACCGGGAGCTGGTGTTTGATGCATTCCACCGTTTGAGGCCGAAAGATCGCGGCACCGGGCTCGGCCTCAATCTCGTTCAGGAAATCATCCGTTACCATGGTGGAGAAATCACCATCAGTGATTCATCCACCGGGGGTGCCTGTTTCCGTATCAGCCTCCCCTATTGCTGACACACCGTTTTTCGCAAAAAACTGCTTTTCGAAAAAACCCGTAATGCCGGTGTAATTCACAGGCGCGATATTTTGCCTGTCCCCAACGATGCGACACCCCAATCGCATTTTTGGTCGTCCGGTCAAGCGAAAGGCCTGTTGTGTTTCGCACAACAGGCCTTTTGTTTTTCTTCGTGCGGCTTACGCCGACATTAATCCGCTCAGCGTGGCAATAGGCTTGCACCCATCAGGGCTTCATCGATCGCACGCGCCGCCTGACGGCCTTCGCGGATCGCCCAGACCACCAGCGACTGGCCGCGGCGAACGTCGCCCGCCGCCCACAGCTTATCGACGGAGGTTTTGTAGTCGGTCTCGTTGGCGATCACATTGGTGGAGCCGCGACGGTCGGTGTTGAGCGCCAGCTTGCCGTTCATTTCCTTCAGCACGCTATCGGTGAAGGGACCGGAGAAGCCAATGGCGATGAAAGCGAGATCAGCCTTGATGATGAATTCCGTGCCGGCAATCGGCTTGCGGCGGTCATCCACCTGACAGCACTTCACGCCGGTCAACACGCCGTCTTCACCGACGAACTCAAGCGTCGCCACCTGAAATTCGCGAATGGCGCCTTCGGCCTGCGAGGACGAGGTGCGCATCTTGGTTGCCCAGAAAGGCCAGACCGCCAGCTTGTCTTCCTTTTCCGGCGGCATGGGACGAATGTCGAGCTGGGTGACCTTCACCGCGCCCTGACGGAAGGCGGTGCCGACGCAGTCGGACGCCGTATCACCGCCGCCGACAACGACAACATGCTTGCCACCAGCGAGGATCGGATCGGCCGGCCAGCCGACGCTGTCGATGTTCTCACGGCCGACGCGACGGTTCTGCTGCACGAGATACGGCATGGCGTCGTAGACACCATGCAGATCTGCGCCGCCGATGCCGGCAGGACGAGGAGTTTCCGAACCACCGCAATAAAGCACCGCATCATGATCAGCCAGGAGCGCCTCGACGGTCACATCAACGCCGACATTAACGCCGTAATGGAAGGTAACGCCTTCGCCCTTGATCTGCTCGACGCGGCGGTCGATGAAGTTTTTCTCCATCTTGAAATCCGGAATGCCGTAACGCAGCAGGCCACCAGCCTTCGATTCACGCTCATAAACGTGCACCTCGTGACCGGCGCGGCCAAGCTGCTGAGCGGCCGCCATGCCGGAAGGGCCGGAACCGATGATGGCGACCTTCTTGCCGGTGTGGATCGTCGCCGGCTTCGGCACGATGAAACCCAGCTCATAGGCCTTGTCGGCGATCGCCTGTTCGACGGTCTTGATGGCGACCGGCGCATCTTCGAGGTTCAGCGTGCAGGCTTCCTCGCACGGCGCGGGACAGACGCGGCCGGTAAATTCCGGGAAGTTATTGGTCGAGTGCAGGTTGCGGATCGCCTCTTCCCAATTGTTGTTATAGACCAGATCGTTCCAGTCGGGGATCTGGTTGTGCACGGGACAGCCCGTCGGGCCGTGACAATAGGGAATGCCACAATCCATGCAGCGTGCCGACTGCTTCTGCACTTCGGCATCCGACATCGGAATGGTGAATTCGCGGAAATGGCGGATACGATCCGATGCGGGCTGATACTTGCCCACCTGCCGGTCGATTTCCAGAAAACCTGTTACCTTGCCCACGTTTATGTCCTCACATCAAAGCGGAGCGCCTGTCGGGCCCCAGTACCAGTAAGCGAAACCGAAAGCCGCCCCCAATACGATGAACTCAAATCCGATCTCGCCGCTCGTCCAGTAGATCGCCGTGGGAACGGCGACCGCGATCAACAGCGAGACCAGTTGGTGTAGTATCTTCACGCGGCGGGTTACTCCGCTGCCACGCCCATCTTCATCCGCTCCATGTCCTCAAGCGCACGACGGTACTCGACCGGCATGACCTTGCGGAACTTCGGGCGGAACTCGCTCCAGCGGTCGAGTATATCCTTGGCGCGCGCTGAGTTCGTATAGTGGAAGTGGTTGGAGATCAGCTGATAGAGGCGCTCCTCGTCGTGGCGCGTCATGTCCTCGGAAACGTCCACACGTCCCTTGTGCATGAGGTCGCCGCCGTGATGGTGCAGCTTTTCCAGCATGTCGTCTTCTTCCGGAACCGGCTCCAGTTCGACCATGGCCATGTTGCAACGGGTGGCGAAATCGCCCTTTTCGTCAAGAACATATGCCACGCCGCCGGACATGCCGGCCGCGAAGTTACGGCCGGTTTCACCGAGAACGACGACGATGCCGCCGGTCATATATTCGCAGCCATGGTCGCCGACACCCTCGACAACCGCGACAGCACCGGAGTTGCGCACCGCGAAACGCTCGCCCGCCACTCCGCGGAAATAGCACTCGCCGGTGATCGCACCGTAAAGCACGGTATTGCCGACAATGATCGAGTTTTCCGCGACAATCCGGGCGTTTTCCGGCGGGCGTACGATGATGCGGCCACCCGAAAGGCCCTTGCCGACATAGTCATTGCCGTCGCCCACCAGATCAAAGGTGATGCCACGTGCCAGGAACGCACCGAAGGACTGACCGGCTGTTCCCTTGAGGGTGACGTGGATCGTATCGTCCTTCAGGCCCTTATGGCCCCAGCGCTTGGCAAGCGCACCTGACAGCATCGCGCCAGCGGAACGGTCGACGTTCTTGATCGGCACTTCGAACACGACAGGCTCGCGGTTTTCGAGCGAGGGCAGCGACTTCTCGATCAGCTTGCGGTCGAGAATATCGTCGATCGGGTGCTTCTGGCGCTCGGTCCAGAAGGTTGCTTCCTTGGGAGCCTCGACCTTGTGGAAGATGCGGCTGAAATCCAGCCCCTTGGCCTTCCAGTGCGCCAGCATCTCATCTTTTTCGAGCAGTTCGGAAGCGCCGATGATCTCGTCCAGCCGGGTAACGCCAAGCGAGGCCAGGATTTCGCGCACTTCTTCGGCAACGAAGAAGAAATAGTTGATGACGTGTTCCGGCGTGCCCTTGAAGCGCTTGCGCAGAACCGGGTCCTGCGTCGCAACGCCAACGGGACAGGTGTTGAGGTGGCACTTGCGCATCATGATGCAGCCCGCCGCAATCAGCGGCGCAGTGGCAAAGCCAAATTCATCCGCACCGAGCAGAGCGCCGATGATGACGTCGCGGCCGGTCTTCAGACCACCATCCACCTGCAGTGCCACGCGTGAGCGAAGGCCGTTCAGCACCAGCGTCTGCTGGGTTTCTGCAAGGCCGATTTCCCAGGGGCTGCCCGCATGCTTGAGCGAGGTGAGCGGCGAAGCGCCGGTGCCGCCATCGAAGCCGGAAACGGTGATATGGTCGGCGCGCGCCTTGGCAACGCCGGCCGCAACCGTGCCGACGCCCACTTCAGACACCAGTTTCACCGAAACATCGGCTTCCGGGTTGACGTTCTTCAGATCGTAGATCAGCTGGGCCAGATCTTCGATCGAATAGATATCGTGGTGCGGCGGCGGCGAGATGAGGCCAACGCCCGGCGTCGAATGCCGGGTCTTGGCAACCGTTGCATCCACCTTGTGGCCGGGCAGCTGACCGCCTTCACCGGGCTTTGCGCCCTGCGCCACCTTGATCTGCAGCATGTCGGCATTGACGAGATATTCCGTCGTCACACCAAAGCGGCCCGAGGCAATCTGCTTGATGGCCGAGCGTTCCGGGTTCGGCTTGCCGTTGAGCAACGGCAGGTAGCGGTCGGATTCTTCGCCGCCTTCGCCGGTGTTCGACTTGCCGCCGATGCGGTTCATGGCGACGGCAAGCGTCGTATGCGCCTCGCGGCTGATGGAACCGAAGGACATGGCGCCCGTCGAGAAACGCTTGACGATATCAGCTGCCGGTTCGACATCATCGATGGAGACCGGCTTGCGGCCGAGTGCTTCCGCTGACTTGACGTTGAACAGGCCACGAATGGTGTTCATGCGCAGCGCCGTGTCATTCACCATGCCGGCGAATTCGCGGTAGCGATCCTGGCTGTTGCCGCGCACGGCATGTTGCAGCGAAGCGACGGCATCCGGCGTCCAGGCGTGGCTTTCACCACGCATGCGGTAGGCATATTCGCCGCCGATATCGAGCGTGTTGGCAAGGATCGGGTCCTTGCCGAAGGCCGCCGTGTGGCGCGTTACGGTCTCTTCCGAAATTTCTGTCAGGCCGACGCCCTCGATGGAGGTAGCGGTACCGAAGAAATATTTCTCGACGAATTCCGAAGACAGGCCGATGGCGTCGAAGATCTGCGCGCCGCAATAGGACTGGTAGGTGGAAATGCCCATCTTGGACATGACCTTGAGAATGCCCTTACCAACCGCCTTGATGTAGCGATAAACGACTTCGTCGTCGGACACTTCCTTCGGGAAGGCGCCGTGCTTGTGCATGTCGAGCAGCGTATCGAAAGCGAGATAGGGGTTGATCGCCTCGGCACCATAACCGGCGAGCAGACAGAAATGGTGGATTTCGCGCGGCTCGCCGGTTTCCACCACGAGACCGACCGAGGTGCGAAGACCCTTGCGGATCAGGTGGTGATGCACGGCAGCCGTCGCCAGAAGTGCCGGGATCGCGATACGATCAGGGCCGAGCTGGCGGTCGGAGAGAACGATGATGTTGTATCCGCCGCGTACGGCCGATTCAGCCCGCTCGCACAGGCGGTCGAGCATATCGGGCATGCCTTCCGCGCCACGCTCCACATCATAGGTGAAGTCGAGCGTCTTGGTATCGAAACGGTCTTCCGTGTGGCCGATGGAGCGGATTTTTTCCAGATCGCCATTGGTCAGGATCGGCTGGCGCACTTCCAGACGCTTGGCGCGGGCAGCCCCCTCGTGATCGAGAATGTTGGGGCGCGGACCGATGAAGGACACGAGGCTCATCACAAGCTCTTCGCGGATCGGGTCGATCGGCGGGTTCGTCACCTGCGCGAAGTTCTGCTTGAAATAGGTGTAGAGCAGCTTCGACTTATCCGACATGGCCGAGATCGGCGTATCGGTACCCATCGAACCGATGGCTTCCTGGCCGGTCGTCGCCATCGGCGACATCAGCAGCTTCGTATCTTCGCTGGTGTAGCCGAAGGCCTGCTGGCGGTCGAGCAACGACACGTCGCGGCGCAGCGCGCGCGGTTCCACCGGCTTCAGCTCTTCAAGGATGAGCTGCGTGCGGTCGAGCCAGGTGCGGTAAGGGTGCTTGGCGGCAAGCTCGTGCTTCACTTCCTCGTCGGAAACGATGGAGCCCTTTTCCATGTCGATCAGCAGCATCTTGCCGGGCTGCAGACGCCACTTCTTGACGATGCGCTCTTCCGGCACCGGCAGTGTGCCGGCTTCCGACGCCATGATGATGCGGTCGTCGTCGGTGACGAGATAACGCGCCGGGCGCAGGCCGTTGCGATCAAGCGTCGCGCCGATCTGCTTGCCATCGGTGAAGGCGACGGCGGCCGGGCCGTCCCACGGCTCCATAAGTGCCGCGTGATATTCGTAGAATGCCTTGCGCTCGGCCGACATGGACTGGTTGCCGGCCCAGGCTTCCGGGATCAGCATCATCACGGCATGGGCCATGGAATAACCGCCGCGCACGAGGAATTCGAGCGCGTTGTCGAAACAGGCGGTGTCCGACTGGCCTTCATAGGAAATCGGCCAGAGCTTGGAAATATCGTCGCCGAACAGTGCAGAGGAAACCGACGCCTGACGCGCCGCCATCCAGTTGACGTTGCCGCGCAGCGTGTTGATTTCGCCGTTATGGGCGACCATGCGGTAGGGGTGCGCGAGCTTCCACGACGGGAAGGTATTGGTCGAGAAACGCTGGTGCACGAGGGCGACGGCGGATTCAAAACGCGGATCGGCCAGATCCTTGTAGTAGGCCCCAACCTGATAGGCGAGGAACATGCCCTTATAAACGATGGTGGAGGAGGAAAGCGACACGGGATAGAAATCCTGTGTCTCCTTGCCGCCGCCCTCGTCATAGATGCGGTTGGACAGCACCTTGCGGATCAGGAACAGCTTGCGCTCAAAATCGGCATTGGTCGCTGCTTCGCGCCCCGCACCGATGAAGACCTGAACATGGTGCGGTTCTGTCCCGGCAATATCCGGGGCCTTGGACAGCGAAGAATTGTCAACCGGCACATCACGGAAGCCGAGAAACTGCTGTCCCTCCTCGCCGATGACATCGACGATGACTTTCTTGTAGTGCTCGATGCGGGACGGATCGCGCGGCATGAAAATGTGGCCAACGGCATATTCACCAGCCTTCGGCAGCGTCACGCCCTGGCCCGCCATTTCCTCGCGGAAGAAACGGTCGGGGATCTGCACGAGAATGCCGGCACCATCACCCATCAGCGGATCGGCACCGACAGCGCCGCGATGCGTCAGGTTTTCCAGAATGAACAGGCCGTCCTTGACGATCTGGTGCGACTTCTGGCCCTTCATATGGGCAACAAAGCCGACGCCGCAAGCGTCATGTTCATTGGCGGGATCGTAAAGACCCTGCTTTTCCGGCAGGCCGCCCGCGAAACGCGCTTTCGCAGAAACGGGTGCGGCCACAGCCGCGGTGGGACAGTCTGTGGTCAGGGTTGCGGCGGCGATCTCTGCCTGCGGCTTGTGCGTCATGTTTGTCCCTCCTGCAAAATTACTTGCATGGTTTCATGCGAAGATCCGGCTCGACCACGAATTCTCGCTTCCAGCAAAAATCGCACTCAACCCGGCTCGATCAAATTTAGGACAGCAAAGCTGTCTCAATTCACAAGGATTTTGGCAGAAACCGGCGAAATTGGCAAGGGTGCGAATCCAATTAGTCGGACCGTCCTTTTGCAGCGAAGTTTCGATACTGACCTATTGCGCGAAACTTTCTTGTCACAAAACCGGCCGAGCTATTGCTTTCATTACCGGATTTGCCAATCGCAAGGTTAGGTCCTAGAACTTTCCCCGTCATCGCTTCACGCAGCCCCAAAACAGACCCTCAGCTATCGGAAAGCCTTCAGAGATGTTTTTTGCTTCAGACAATTGGGCTGGCGCCCATCCGGCCGTCAACGAACGGCTTTCGCGGGAATCCACCCGCTTTGCCGCCGCTTACGGCACCAGCGAACTCGATCTCTCCATCGAAAAGCGCTTCAACGAGATATTCGAGCGCGAGGTCGCTGTGTTTTTCGTCGCCACTGGCACGGCGGCCAACTCGCTTTCGCTGGCCAGCATCGCCCGCCCCGGCGGCCTGACCTTCTGTCATTCGGAAGCCCATGTGATCGAAGATGAATGCGGCGCGCCTGATTTCTTCAGCGGCATGCGCATGGTCGCCGTCGAAGGGCCGGATGGCAAGATGCTGCCGGAAAACCTGATCGAACGTATCGCGCGTTATCCGCAGGACGCCGTTCACCATGGCCGCGCCGCCGCCATCACCATGACGCAGGCAACCGAGGCCGGCACGGTCTATACGCTCGATGAAATCGACGCCATCGCCAGGATCGCCAAGGACAACGGCCTGCCACTGCATATGGATGGCGCGCGTTTTGCCAATGCGCTTGCCGCACTCGGCACCACGCCGGCCGAAATGACCTGGAAACGCGGCGTCGACGTCCTGTCTTTCGGCGGCACGAAAAACGGCTGCTGGTGCGCGGAAGCGATCGTCTTCTTCGATCCCTCACTCGCCCGGGACTTCTCCTTCCTGCGCAAGCGCACCGCCCAGCTTTTTTCGAAATCGCGGTTCATCGCCGCGCAGTTCGAAGCCTATCTGCAGGACGATCTGTGGCTCGGTCTCGCTGGCCACGCCAATGCCATGGCCAACCGGCTGCGCGCCGGCTTCGGCTCGCTCAACAGCGCCCGCCTCGCCTGGCCGACACAGGCCAACGAAGTGTTCGCCATTCTGCCGAAAGCAGCCGCCGAAGCCGCAACGGCCAAAGGTGCGAAGTTCTATGACTGGCTGGAGCCGCGCGATATGCCGGAAAAGGTCGGCAAAGACGAAGTGCTGATCCGCATGGTCACCAGCTTTGCGACGACCGAGGCCGACGTGGACGAATTCCTGTCGATCTGCGCCTCTGTCTGACACAACATTTGAGGGCGTCCCATAACGGCGCCCTCAAACCTCCTGAAGCCGGTAACCGACACCGGTTTCCGTCAGGATATAACGTGGCTGGTCCGGGATTTTTTCGATCTTCTGGCGGAGTTGACGCACATAGACCCGCAAATATTGCACGTCGGTCAACTCATCCCACGCATGCTCAAGCAGAAATCGGTGCGTCAGCACCTTGCCCGCATGCTGCACCAGAACCCGCAAAATATCATACTCCTTGGGCGAAAGTTTCACCTCACGGTCCTCCACCTTGACGATGCGCCGGACAAGATCGACCGAAAGATCGCCGGTTTGGAATACCGGTCTTTCCCCCTGGCTCTGCAGGCGGTGGCGCAGGGCGACGCGGATGCGGGCGACAAGCTCGTTCATGCCGAAGGGCTTGCTGATGTAATCATCCGCCCCCAGTTCCAGCGCCTTGACGATACCCGCCTCATCCGTGCGGCTGGAGAGAATGATGACCGGCAACGCCAGTCCTTCGCCACGCCATTTGGCCAGAAGATCATGCCCCGACATGTCAGGCAGGCCCAGATCGAGAACGACGAGATCGGGCTTGTCCTGCTCGACGAGCTCCATCGCCACTTTGGCATTCATGGCCTCGCTCACCGCATATCCTTGCATCGACAGCCCCACCCGCAAAAGCTTGCGGATCGGCGGTTCATCGTCAACGATCAGAATGCGGACGGCGGAATTGGTCATTCCCGATCTCCCTTAGCGGCACGACAAAGCATGTGAATGATTCTCTTCTGAAATCGCGCCCTAATCATGATCTAGCACGGGAGCGTCAGGGGAAGCGGGCAGGCTTATGATAAATTGCGCGCCTGAGCGACCTGACCTGTTCTCCGCCCGGATCGACCCGCCCATGGCCTCGATGAAACCCTTGCAGATGGATAGCCCGAGACCCGTGCCGGCCTGCACATGGTCCACCTTGCGCACCCGGTAAAAACTGTCGAACACCCGCTCCGTATCATCAGGGGGGATGCCCGGTCCCTCATCCGCAACGGACAGGAGGACATGCCTGCCCTGTCTCCACCCTCTGATCTCGATTGCCGTCTGTTCAGGTGCGTATTTGGCTGCGTTGTCGATCAGATTAAACAACACCTGCTCGAAAAGCACCGGATCGACCTTCAACATCGGCAGATCGGAGGGAATATCGAGAATGATCTCATGCCGGACGACGATTTTCGCCGCGCGTGAAAGCGCCGTACCGACCATATCGCCGACAAAATACAGCCCGTAATTCGGTTCCATCGCGCCTGAGCCAATTCGTGTCATATCCAGCAGATTGGAGATGAAACGGTTCAGCCGCTCGGACTCCTCAATGATCGTCGAAAGTAACTCAGTGCGTGCATCGGGCGGGATGTCGTCGGCAAAATCCTTGAGTGTTCCGGCAGACCCCAGAATGGCGGCAAGTGGCGTCTTCAGGTCGTGGGAAATGGAGGTGAGGAGAGCGGTGCGCAGCCGGTCGGTTTCCGCCGCGAGCCTTGCCCGGTCAACATCCGAGACAAGCTGGATACGTTCAACGGCAAGCCCCGCCTGATCGGCCAGTGCATCGAACAGCCGCTGCTGTTCGGGTGTCAAAAGCGGGCCCACCCGGTCGTCATCCAGCCCCACCACGCCGATGGCGCCGCTGCCGGTGCGCAACGGCAGATAAAGGCGCTTGGCACCCGGCAGCGTATCCGCGCCGCGACCGGTGGCTCTGTTATGCTCCCATGCCCATTGCGCAGCGGCAATATCGGCATCCGCCAGCGTATCATCCGGCGGATAACCCGCCTTGACGGTAATCGTATTGTTTTCCGGCAGCAGCAGAACGACCCGGACCTTCAGCATCGAAGCCATCTGGTAGGCGGTAGCCCACAACACATCATCCAGTGTGCCCGTGCCCGCCAGTTTTTTCGAGAACAGATAGAGGTCCTCGGTCGTGCGTGCCCTCGCCCGCGCCGACGCCGCCTGCCGCTGCACCGCGACGGCCAGATTGGAGGCAACCAGGGCCACCCCGAAATAAAACAGCAGCGCCACGACACTGTCCGGCGCGCTCACCGTCAGCGTGTAACGCGGCTCCAGAAAGAAGAAGTTGAAGGCGAAGGCGCCAAGCAGCGAGGCATAAAGTGCCGGCCCCAGCCCGCCGCGCACGGCCGCAGCCAGAACCGCCATCAGGAAGACCAGCGCCAGGTTCCGGACGTCGAGCATCTGGTCCAGCCCGATGCCGACAACGATAGCCACCGCCACCAGCAGCGTACTGCTGAGATAGGCCTTGATCCGATTGCCAAGGCGCGGAGATGCCTGCTTTACCGTCGGCGCCGGCTTTTCCGCCGTCTTGTCGCCGGAAATGACGTGGACGCTGATATCACCCGCATGGTCGATCAGTTCATGGGTGAGCGAGCGCTGGAACAGGCGCTGCCACCAGTTCTTTTTCGGACGACCGATGATGATGTGAGTGAAATTATTGGCGTTTGCATAGGCGATGATCTCGCGTGTCAGATCAAGTGCCGGCAGGGTTATCGTCTCGCCGCCCAGCTTCTCGGCGAGCCGCATGGTGCCCGCCAGCCGGTCCTTCTCCGCCTCCGATAATTGCTGCGAACGCGGCGTATCGAGATGCAGCGCCGTCCATGGCGCGCGCAGCCGGTCTGCCTGCCTTCGGGCATAACGCACCAGACCCGGGCCATTGCCGCCGTGGTCCAGACAGACCAGAACCCGGTCTCCCGCGGCCCATGGTCCGGAAATGGCGTGCGACTGCATGTGGTTGAGCAATTGCTCATCCACCCGCTGCGCCGTGCGTCGAAGCGCCAGTTCACGCAACGCCGTCAGGTTGCCGCGCGAAAAATAATTCTCGATGGCGCGCCGCGCGGTGCGGGGCATGTAGACCTTACCATCCTGCAGGCGTTTCAGCAGATCGTCGGGGGTGATGTCGATGATTTCGACATCGTCGGCCCTGTCGATGATGCTGTCAGGCACGGTTTCTCGCACACGGATGCGGGTGATCTGCGCCACCACATCATTCAGGCTTTCGACATGCTGGATGTTCAACGTCGTATAGACGTCTATTCCCTGTGCGAGGATTTCCTGAACATCCATATAGCGCTTGGGGTGGCGGCTGCCGGCGGCATTGGTATGGGCCAGTTCATCGACCAGCACCAGCGCGGGGCGGCGGGCGAGTATCGCATCGAGATCCATCTCCTCCAGTATCTGACCGCGATAATCGATGCGCTTGCGGGCGATCACCTCCAGCCCTTCAACCAGCGCCTCGGTTTCTCGACGGCCATGGGTTTCCACGACGCCGATAATGGTGTCGACGCCATCCGCAAGCTTCGCACGGCCGGACATCAGCATTTCATAGGTCTTGCCGACGCCGGGGGCTGCACCCAGAAAAATCTTCAGCCGGCCCCGTGCCTCGCGCCGGGCATTTTCCAGCAGCGCATCGGGCGACGGTCGGCTCGGCATATTGCTGATATCGTCAGGCATATAACCCACCAGTGGTCGAAGCTATGGCTTCCGAAGAAGCCATAGCCATTTCAGTTCATGAGCCGGCTGCGTCAAGAGCCATGTTGAGCGCCAGTACATTTACGACGGGTTCCCCCATGAAGCCCAGTTCCGGTCCCTCGACATGGCGCTGGACGATGGCACGCAACGCGGTTTCATCCATGCCCCTTGCCTTTGCGACGCGCGCAACCTGAAAATAGGCGGCATCAGGCGAAACATGCGGGTCAAGACCGCTGCCCGATGCCGTCACCAGATCGGCCGGCACTTCGCCTGCCGGGTTTTCGGCTTTCGCGGTCTCATAATCCTGCTTCACCCGGTCTATCAGCTTGGCGCTGGTCGGGCCAAGATTGGAGCCGGAAGAGGCGGTGGCATTATATCCGTCACCAGCGGCCGACGGCCTGCCGTGGAAATATTTCTCACCGGTGAAGGCCTGTCCGATCAATTGCGAACCCACCACGCTGCCGTTTTTCTCGATCAGGCTGCCATTGGCCTGAAAGGGAAAGAGCGCCTGCGCAAGGCCCGTCATGCCCAGCGGATAGGCAAGGCCGGTGATGGCGGTGGTGGCAAGGATCAGCACCAGTGCGGGACGAAACTGTCTAAACATTGTCTTTACTCCTCAGGCAAGACCGAGCGCCGTAATGGCGAGGTCGATGGCCTTTATGCCGATAAAGGGAACGATGATGCCGCCGAGGCCATAAATGACCAGATTGCGGGACAGCAGCGCGCCAGCACCGATCGGGCGGTATTTGACACCCTTCAGCGACAGCGGGATGAGCGCGATGATGATCAGCGCGTTGAAGATGATGGCGGAAAGGATCGCGCTTTGCGGCGTCGAAAGCCCCATGACGTTCAGGACGCCAAGCTGCGGATAGAGCACCAGGAACATTGCCGGAATGATGGCGAAATATTTGGCGATATCGTTGGCAATGGAGAATGTCGTCAGCGCGCCGCGCGTCATCAGCAACTGCTTGCCGATCTCGACGATCTCGATGAGCTTGGTCGGGTCGCTGTCGAGATCGACCATATTGCCCGCCTCGCGCGCCGCCACCGTGCCGGTGTTCATGGCGACGCCGACATCGGCCTGCGCCAGCGCCGGGGCGTCGTTGGTGCCGTCGCCGCACATGGCGACGAGTTTGCCCTTCGCCTGCTCCTCGCGGATCAGTTCCAGCTTGTTTTCCGGTGTCGCCTGGGCGAGGAAATCATCGACGCCTGCTTCCGCCGCAATGGCAGCAGCCGTCATCGGATTGTCGCCGGTGATCATGACGGTGCGGATGCCCATGCGGCGAAGCTCGGCGAAACGTTCGCGAATGCCGCCCTTGACGATATCCTTCAGCTGCACGACGCCGAGCAGTTTTCCGTCCCGCACCACGGCAAGCGGCGTACCGCCAGCCTTGGCGATCTCTTCCGCGATGGCACGGATCCCACGCGTGGCATCGGTTTCGGTTTTGACGGCCAACGCCGCATTGCCCTGTTGTGCAACGCCGCCATCGACATAGTACAGCACGGCATCGACCGCACCCTTGCGAATGGAGGCGCCCTCAAAATCGACGCCGCTCATGCGGGTCTGGGCGGTGAATGGCACGAAGGTGGCATGCAGCTTCTGCATGTCGCGGGCGCGGATACCGTATTTTTCCTTGGCGAGAACGACGATGGAGCGGCCTTCCGGCGTCTCATCGGCAAGCGAGGCGAGCTGTGCGGCATCGGCAAGCTCCTGCTCGGAAACGCCGGCGATGGGCCGAAACTCGGTCGCCTGCCGGTTGCCAAGCGTGATCGTGCCGGTCTTGTCGAGCAGCAACGTATCAACGTCACCTGCCGCTTCGACGGCGCGGCCGGACATGGCAAGCACGTTGAAGCGCACCAGCCTGTCCATGCCGGCAATACCGATGGCGGACAGAAGAGCGCCGATGGTTGTCGGGATGAGCGTCACGAACAGCGCTACCAGAACGATGATCGGGATGGAGCCACCGGCATAGGTCGCGAAACTTGGAATCGTCGCGGTGGCCAGAACGAAGATCAGTGTCATGCCCGCGAGCAGGATGTTGAGCGCGATCTCGTTCGGTGTCTTCTGGCGCTCGGCACCTTCGACCAGCGAAATCATCCGGTCGAGGAAGGTGGAGCCGGCGGCAGCGGTGATGCGCACCCTTATCCAGTCCGACAAAACCTGCGTGCCGCCTGTGACAGCCGAGCGGTCGCCGCCGGATTCGCGGATAACCGGGGCGGATTCACCTGTTATCGCTGCCTCGTTGACGGAGGCGACACCTTCGACGACTTCGCCATCCGAGGGGATGATATCGCCGGCTTCCACCAGTACGACATCGTTGACCTTCAGGCTTGTGCCCGCCACCATCTTGTACTGGCTGCGGTCATCGCCGGTCAGCAGTTTCGCCTGGGTTTCGGTGCGGGTCCGGCGCAGTGAATCCGCCTGCGCCTTGCCGCGCCCTTCGGCAACGGCTTCGGCAAAATTGGCAAACAGCACGGTGAACCAGAGCCAGAGATTGATCTGGAAGGAAAAGCCGAGATTGCCGCTGCCGATGATCAGATCGCGGATGAAGAGCACGGTCGTCAGCACCGAGACCGTCGCCACGACGAACATGACCGGGTTGCGGGCAAGCGTGCGCGGATTGAGCTTTTTGAATGCGGCGGCAATGGCCGGTACGAGAATGCGAGAATCGAGGATGCTCGCTTGTTTGGACTGGCTCATGAAGAGGCTCCAGCGTTTGAAACAGGGCGACCGATAAGGGTCGATCAGCCCGTGAGAACTTCGAGAGCGACGACGGCGGCGAACAGGGCCGCCATCATCGCAAGAATGAGATTAGACGCGCACCAGCCGCCGGGACCGGCGCTCCTTTTGACGGGAGCACCAGTGCGGACGGGAAGGTTGCGTCGGTATCGAGGGTTTTCATTGGTCATCGTGCCACCTCAAAAGACCTGGCCCGCTGCCATCACCAGATGTTCCGCCACCGGACCAAGCGCCAGCGCCGGCAGGAAGGTGAGGCCACCGACAATCAGGATCGTGCCGACAAGCAGGCCGACAAACAGCGGACCATCCGTCGGGAAGGTGCCGGCCGATGCCGGAACGGTCTTCTTGGTGACCAACGAGCCGGCGATGGCCAGTGCCGGAATAATCACCAGAAAACGCCCCATCAGCATGCCGAAACCAAGGGTAATGTTGTACCAGGTGGTATTGCCGGTGAGACCGCCGAAAGCCGAGCCGTTATTGGCGGCTGCCGAAGTATAGGCATAGAGGATCTCGGAGAAACCGTGCGGTCCAGCCGTGCCGATCGACGCCACCGCCGATGGCAGGACCGTCGCCGTGGCGGTGAAAGCCAGCATGGCGAGCGGCAGGCAGAGAATGGCCAGAATCGCCATCTTCATTTCCTTGGCCTCGATCTTCTTGCCGAGATATTCCGGTGTGCGGCCAACCATCAGACCCGCCACGAAGATGGCGATGATGATGAACAGCAGAATACCGTAGAAACCCGCGCCGACACCTCCGACGATCACTTCACCCAACTGCATGTTGATGAGCGGGACGAGACCGCCAAGCGCCGTGAAACTGCCATGCATGGCGTTGACCGCGCCGCAGGACGCGGCTGTGGTGATGACCGCAAACAGCGACGAAAGCGCCACGCCGAAGCGGACCTCCTTGCCTTCCATATTGCCGCCCGCAAGACCAAAGCCGTGCATCAGCGGATTTCCGGCCGCTTCCGCCCAATAGGTGACGGCGACGCCGGCGATGAACAGAACGCCCATGGCCGAAAGGATCGCCCAGCCCTGGCGCTGGTTGCCCACCATGCGCCCGAAGACATTGGTGAAGGCCGCACCGATCGCAAAGATCGAAACCATCTGGATCATGTTGGAAAAGGCATCAGGGTTTTCAAACGGATGCGCGGAATTGGCGTTGAAGAAACCGCCGCCATTGGTGCCGAGCATCTTGATCGCCAGCTGCGATGCCACCGGGCCGACCGCAATCGTCTGCTGCGCACCTTCGAGCGTTTGTGCCGTGACATAGGCACCGAGCGTCTGCGGCACGCCGAGCCACACATAGACAAGGGTCAGTACGATGCAGAGGGGCAAAAGCACGTAGAGCGTCGCACGGATCATATCCACCCAGAAATTGCCGATGGCCTTGCCCGAAGCACGCGAAAAGGCGCGGATGAGGCCGATGGCAATTGCCATGCCCGTGGCGCCGGAAACAAAATTCTGCACGGTCAAACCAGCCATCTGGGTCAGATAAGACATGGTGCTTTCGCCGCCATAATTCTGCCAGTTGGTATTGGTGACAAAGCTGACCGCCGTGTTGAACGACAGTTCCGGCCCGACGGCCGGCATTGCCTGCGGATTATAAGGCAGCACGGCCTGAAAACGCATCAGTGCGTAAAGCAGGGCAAAACCGAGGAGGTTGAAGAGCAGCATGGAGAACGCATAGGTCGTCCAGTGCTGTTCCTCGCGCTCGCTTGTTCCGGCAAGGGCATAAAGGCCGCGCTCGACGGGGACAAGAACCGGCGAAAGCAGGGTGCGTTCACCACTAAAGACACGCGCCATATAGAAGCCGAGCGGCTTCACCAGCGCAAAAATGATCCCGCAAAACAGCAGAATCTGAAACCATCCATTGAGGGTCATTGTATTGGACTTTCAATAGCCGCCGCTTCCCGATCAGAAGCGTTCGGGGCGAATGAGAGCATAGGTGAGATAGGCGGCGATAAAGACGGTGACGGCACCGCTGAGGACATAGTCGAATATCATCGCAGCCTCCGTCTAAAGCCGGTCGCAGGCGCGCGTATAGGCAAAGCAAAGAGCGAAAAACACCGTCGCTGCGCCGATCAGAACAAGGTCCATCATGATGGGACTCCTTTTTTCCACGAGGAGCCTGACAGGAAGAAAAGCGCCGCCATGTGGGACGTCGCTTTTCATTCTTTCTGGCTCAGGAAGGGAACACCATCCCTTCCCGAACAGAAGAATGCACCCGAACCGCATAAAGGTTCGAGACGGCCAAAATGGGAATAAAATAGGAATCCTATAGGAATTTCGATGCCCGCAGACGCGGGCACCGCTGCCGTTTCTTAGAGAGAAAGCGGCTCGCCGAAAGCGGAAACAATGGTTTCCGCGGTGCTTTTACCGGCCAGCAGCGCCGCCAGCAGAATGCGGGCCTGGCCCGGGCGAAGCGTGGAAGAATGCACGGCACCGGCCGCGACAAGGTCATGTCCGCCACCGCCGCCGCCATAACTTGCGACGAGACGGCCTTCCGGCACACGGCTGGAAACGACGACAGGGACGCCACGTTCCGCGCAGCGTTTCACCGCCTCGGCAATATCTGGATTGGCGTTACCGGAACCGAGCGCCGCAAGTACGATGCCTTTAGCCCCCGCCTGCAGGCTAGCGTCGATATGGGTGGCGTCACAGCCGGGATGGATGGCGACGATATCAACCCTGATATCGGCGACGGGTGCAGCAAGGTTTGGCGCTGAGGCCTGAAGCACCGGTCGCGCCGAGCGAAAGGCGTCCGCCGCATCCGCACTCAGCTTGTAAAGCCCCCAGGCCGGCAGACAGCGACCGCCGAAAGATAGAAGCACGCCCTTTGCGGTATTCTGCGGATCGAGCGCCGTTTCTATGGCCTGCGCCAGATTGGCCGGTCCGTCCGCATCCGGGTGGTCTGCCGTAAACTGTGCACCGGTGAAGACCACCGGCTTGGTGAGGCTATGCTGCAGATTGACGAGTAGCGAGGATTCTTCCATGGCGTCGGTGCCATGCAGAACAACGACGCCCGCCACCGCGGGGTCGTTAAGTTCCAAGCCTACCGCATCGCTGATGCGCTGCATGTCTGCCAATGTCAGGCTGGAGGAATCCTTGGCCATCAGATCGACCGGCTTCAGCCGGGCCCTGATCTGCGGCACCAGCGACAGTAGGTCCTCGCCGGAAAGGCTGGGCGTACTGGCGCCATCGGCACCACGCCGGCTGGCGATGGTGCCACCGGTGGCGATGACCGCCACCAGTGAAGTTTCACCCTGCCCGCTCAATGCGACGGCCCCGCGCCGGCCGCACGTTCAGCCGCCAGACGGTGGATACGGTCGCGCAGCAGATACCAGCCAATAATCAGCGCCGGGATGATGACCAGCAAAGACGCGATGGTCCAGGAGCCGACGGGATAATCAAACGCCATCAGCACAAGTACGCCGAACAGGAAGATGAGCGTGAGAATGCCGGTATAGGGCGCGCCGAACATGCGGAAATCCGGGCGCGCCAGTTCGCCACGCTGCGAAAGCTGCCAGAGCTTCAGCTGGCAGAGCACGATGACGGCCCATGCGCAGATGATGCCAAGTGCCGAGAGGTTAAGGGCAATTTCGAAGGCCGAAGCGGGAACGACGGCGTTCAAGGCCACGCCGAGAACGGTGATGACGGCGGTGACCGCAATGCCGCCATAGGGCACGCCGGCCTTGTTCATCTTTGCCAGCGCTGCCGGAGCCGAGCCGGAAACGGCCATGGAGTGCAGAATGCGGCCGGTGGAATAAAGACCGGCGTTGAGCGAGGAGAGCACGGCGGTCAGAACCACGAGGTTCATGATGACGTCAGCACCCTCTACGCCGATGGATCCGAAGAAGGTGACGAAGGGGCTCTCACCGGCCTTGTAGGCGGTATAGGGCAGAAGCAGCGTGAACAGCAGCACCGAACCGACGTAAAACACCACAAGGCGCAGAACGACGGCGCGGATGGCGCGGGGCATGACCTTGCGCGGGTCTTCGGTTTCACCCGCCGCCGTGCCGATCAGCTCGATCGAGGCATAAGCGAAAACGACACCCTGAATGATGACGAAGGCCGGCAGAATGCCGTTCGGGAAAAAGCCGCCATTATCGGTAATGAGGCTGAAACCGGTGACATGGCCCTCGATGGGCGTGCCGAAGATGACGAAATAAACGCCGACGACGAGAAAAATGGCAAGCGCCAGAACCTTGATCAGGCTGAACCAGAATTCAAGCTCGCCAAAGACCTTCACCGACAGCATGTTCATCGCCAGCACGACCAGAAGCGCCGTCATCGCGAAGACCCATTGGTCGATGCCCGCCAGCCACGGAACATATTGCTTGAAGAAATTCATGTAGAGGGCAACGGCGGTCACATCCGCCACCGAAGTCATCGCCCAGTTCAGCCAATACATCCAGCCGGCGGCAAAGGCCATTTTCTCGCCGTAGAACTCACGGGCATAGGATACGAAGGAACCGGAGCTCGGGCGGTGCATGATCAGTTCGCCAAGCGCGCGCAGCACCAGGAATGCGAAGAAGCCGCAGAGCGCATAAACAAACACCAGCGCCGGACCTGCCTGCGCCAGCCGGCCGCCGGCGCCAAGAAACAGGCCGGTGCCGATCGCGCCGCCAATGGCGATCATCTGGATCTGACGCGGCTTGAGGGCCTTGTGGTAACCGAGGTCCTCTTCGACAAAGACCTCACGTTCGGCAGGCGCCGTTTTCCCAGAATGCATGGATTTATCCTCCCGATAAACTGCTTTAGTCGGCGATAAGCCGGAAATCAAAATGAAACTGGCACAGTCCGTGCTGGAAATATGGCCAGCATGCGCATGCATGCTGTAAAGCTGCATGACAGATTTTCGCCCCTCATAATGGCAGATAATGCCGTTCGTCAAGGGTATTCGATATGATTGACCTTCTCCTCAGCCCAGATTAAGGTCGAAAAATCTGTAAGACAGCTTTACAGATATAGCAACACTTAAAAGCCAGTGGAGGAAAAAGTGAGTGTGACGCGCAGGGAGCATGATTTGCTCGGAACGAAGGAAATTCCGGCTGATGTCTATTGGGGTGTGCACACCGCACGCGCGGTAGAAAACTTTCAGATCACCGGGGTGACCATCGGCCACAACCTCTATCTCGTCCGGGGATTAGCCTATGTGAAGGAGGCGGCGGCGCGCGCAAATCACGAACTCGGTCTGCTCGATACCGAGCGAATGGAAGCGATCGCTGCGGCCTGCCGCGAAATCCGCGCCGGCGCGCTGCACGAGCAATTCGTGGTGGATGAAATCCAGGGCGGAGCCGGCACTTCCACCAACATGAATGCCAATGAGGTCATCGCCAACCGGGCGCTTGAACTGCTCGGCCACCAAAAAGGCGATTATGCCCGCCTTCACCCCAATGATCATGTCAATCTCAGCCAGTCCACCAACGACGCCTATCCGACGGCGGTCAATGTCGGCCTGATTGAATCAATCGACGATCTGGCGGTCTCCATGGGCGTGCTGAAGGACGCTTTTGACCGCAAGGCGCAGGAATTTGCCGGCTTCATCAAGATCGGGCGCACGCAATTGCAGGACGCCGTGCCGATGACGCTCGGCCAGGAATTCCGCACTTTCGTGGTGATGCTGGGTGAAGATCAGGCCCGCCTGATCGAATCCGCGGCCCTGCTGCACGAGATCAATCTTGGCGCCACCGCCATCGGCACCGGCCTTAATGCGCCGCGCGGTTATGCGGCGCTTGCCTGCCAGCATCTGGCAGCGCTGACCGGACGGCCGCTGGTGACCGCGGTAGACCTTATTGAAGCGACACAGGATCCCGGCGCATTCGTGCATCTGTCCGGCGTGTTGAAACGCGTGGCCGTCAAGCTGTCGAAAACCTGCAACGACCTTCGCCTGCTCTCCTCCGGTCCGCGCGCCGGCATCGGCGAAATCACCCTGCCGTCGGTTCAGGCGGGTTCCAGCATCATGCCGGGCAAGATCAATCCGGTCATTCCCGAAGTCGTCAATCAGGTCGCCTATGCGGTCATCGGCAACGATATCACCATCACCATGGCCGCCGAAGCCGGGCAGCTGCAGCTGAACGCCTTCGAACCAATCATCGTGCGTGCCCTTTCCCAGAGCATCAGCCAGCTCAGCGCCGCCTGCCGGACACTGGCAGAACGCTGCGTTGACGGTATCGTCGCCAACCCCACCATCATGGCGCAGCGTGTGGAAGAATCGATCGGCCTTGCCACCGCACTCAATCCGCTGATCGGCTACTACGCGGCAACGGAAGTGGCCAAGGAGGCGCTCGCCAGTGGCCGCACCGTGCCGCAGGTGGTTCTGGAACGTGGATATCTGACGGAAGCGCAATTGCAGCAGGCGCTGAGCCCGCGGCACCTTGCCAACCTGCCGGCACTTACGGTTGACGAGCCCGATCTTCTCCAATGATCGTCGTCACCACCTGCTTCACCTGCCCAAGGTGAAGCTCCATCGCCTCGCGCGCCTCGGGTGCTGAACCCCGCCGGATCGCCTCAACGATCCGGCGGTGCTCGTAATTCGACGCAACGCGACGGCCCGCCATCAGATTGACCATCTCGGATTGCTGGGACACAGCCTCGCGGGCATCAGCGACCACCTTGGCAAAGAGAGCATTGGCGGAAGCTTCCGCAATCGCACAGTGGAACTGCCCGTCCAGCAACACCCAGGGGTGCGGCCTTTCTTCGGCGTCCATCCGGTCGCAGAGGTGCAGCAAAACCTGCAACTGGGCATCCGTGCGCCTGAGCGCCGCCCAGCCGGCCGCCGGCACTTCAATGAAAGGGCGGGCCTCGATCAGATCGCGGGCGGAATAAGCGCCGTAATTCAGTTCGGAAGGCGGCGTCGGCGTCATTACATAGGTGCCGCTTCCAGTGCGGGTCTGCGTCAGCCCCAAAGTCTGGAGAGACCGCAACGCCTCGCGAATGATCGGCCGGCTGACGCCGTATCTTTGTGCCAGATGCGCCTCGGACGGCAGCCGTGTGCCGACCGCAATCTGCCCCGAAGTAATCGCTGAGCGGATATCTTCAAACACCGCTTCCGCGGCATTCTTGCGATTGATCGGCTGTGCATCCGCAAGCCAATCCGACAACCCGCCCATCTTTAAACCCTCCGCACCCTCAATATGCCTGCCATCCAGCATGAAAGGACGGCTGCCGCACACGCGGCTAAGCCGACCTTCCTAACACTATCCGGCCGGATGGAACAACGACGGCGGATATTTTTATCGGAGGAAGGAAGCGGCGGCCGCTTCCCTCCAGTATCACGCCTTCACTTCCTGTCCCTCCGGCTCGTCATCCTCACGCGGAATGCGAAACCAGGCGACATAAAGCGCCGGCAGGAAAAGCAGCGTCAGCGCTGTGCCGACCACGATGCCGCCCATCATCGCATAGGCCATCGGCCCCCAGAAAATCTCCCGCGATATGGGAATGAGGGCAAGAGTGGCCGCCGCCGCCGTCAGCATGATCGGCCGCATGCGGTGCTCCGTCGCCTCGACCACTGCGCGCCAAGCCGAGACGCCCTCGCTTCTCAGATGCTCTATCTGGACGACGAGGATGACGGAGTTGCGGATCAGGATGCCGATCAGCGCCAGCACACCGAGAATGGCGACGAAGCCCATCGGCGCATTGGAGAGAAGCAGCGCCACCACCACGCCGATCAATGCAGTCGGCGCCACGGCGAAGACGAGGAACAGCCGGCTGAAGCTTTGCAGCTGCAGCATGAGGATGGTCGCCATCGCAAACAGCATCAGCGGTACCACGGCAATGATCGGCGCTTGCGAATCCGCACTCGATTCCACCGAACCACCCGTTTCCAGCTTGTAGCCGACGGGAAGCGTTTTCTGGAACGCCTCGATCTTCGGCTTCAGCTGCTCGACGATCGTTGCGGGCTGCGTCGGGCCTATAATGGCGGCCTTGACCGTGATCGTCGGGATCCTGTCGCGGCGCCAGATGGTCGGCTGTTCCAGCTCGTAGCGGAAATTGGCGATGGCCGACAGCGGCACGGCCTTGCCGTTGGTCGCCGGCAATTGCAGGTTCTGCAATGTCTCGATGGAGCCGCGCTCCGACATCTGCGCCCGCGCCACCACATTGACGAGATAGATATCGTCCCTGACCTGCGTGACCGTAGACCCTTCGACAATACTGTTCATGGCATTGGCGATGTCTTCCGACGAGACGCCAAGCTGGCGGGCCTTGTCCTGCAGAACGTCAACCTTGACCACACGCGTCGGCTCGTTCCAGTCCATGACCATGTTGGACAGCAGCTGATGTTCGCCGACGATACCCGACAATTGTTGTCCAAGCTCACGAACCTTCTGGATATCGGGACCGCTCAGGCGATATTGCACCGGTTTCCCAACCGGCGGGCCGATATCAAGCAATTTCACGAAGGCATCGGTGCCGGTGAAGGTCCGGTTCAGGTAATCCTGCAACTCGGCACGCACCTTGTCACGCACATCCAGCCCCTTGGTGACGATGACCGTCTGGCCGAAAGTCACATCAGGCGTCTGCACGTCGAAGGACAGGATGAAACGCGGCGCGCCTTCGCCAACATAGGTCGTCCAGTGATCGATATCCGTATTCTTGGCCAGCATCTCCTGTTCGAACTGCGCCATCTGCCTGTTGGTTTCGGCAATCGAACTGTTCTGCGGCAGGTTCCAGTCGACAATCAGTTCCACGCGGTCGGATGACGGGAAGAACTGCTGCTGAACGAGGCTCATGCCTCCGACGGAAAGACCGAACAGAGCAATGGTCAAGATGATCGTCACCCAGCGCCAGCGCAGCGCCCGGCCGAGAAGCCAAGAAAAGCCGGAGGCAAAACGGCCCTTCTTTTCATGATGCGATTTCATCGTCTTCGGCAGGATCGTCACGCCGAGCAGCGGCGTGAACAGGACCGCGACGATCCACGACACGATCAGCGAAACCGCAATCACCACGAAGAGCGTAAAGGTGAACTCACCCGCCGCGCTGTTGTTGAGACCGACGGGAATGAAGCCGGCGACGGTGACCAGCGTGCCCGTCAGCATGGGGAAGGCAGTCGAGGTGTAAACATAGGTCGCCGCCTTTCTGAGATCATCGCCGACCTCCAGACGCGCGACCATCATCTCGACGGCAATCATCGCGTCATCGACAAGCAGCCCAAGCGCAATGATGAGGGCGCCAAGCGAGATGCGTTGCAGCGAAATGCCGGTATATTCCATGTAAACGAAGGTGATCGCCAGCACGAGCGGGATGGAGACGGCAACCACCATGCCCGCCCTGAGGCCAAGGCTGATGAAGCTGATGACGAGAACGATGGCGATCGCTTCGAAGAGCGCCGAAGTAAAGCCCGATACCGCCTCGTCAACCACGGCCGGCTGATCGGATACCCGGTGCAGATCGACGCCGATTGGCAGGTCCGCGACGATGCGCTTCATCTGCGCATCCAGCGCCTCGCCGAAATGCACGAGGTTCGCACCGGTTTTCATGCCTATGGCAAGACCGATGGCCGGCTGGCCGTTAAAGCGGAACAGCGAAGATGGCGGATCGACATAACCGCGCCGGATCGTCGCCACTTCCGTCAGCGGGAAGAACCGGTTGTTGACGCGCAGGTTGATGGACCGCAGGCTGTCTTCCGAGGTGAACTGGCCGCTGACCCGCAACGCCACACGCTCAGGTCCGGCATTAACGAAACCAGACTGGGTAACGGCATTCTGGGACTGCAGCGTCTTGATGATCGACTGCTGATCGATGCCGAGCACCGCGATCTGCCGGGTGGAAAATTCCAGATAGATTGCCTCGTCCTGCGCGCCGATGACATCGACCTTGCCGATATTGTCGACGGTCAGAACTTTTGCGCGGGCATCTTCCACCAGATCGCGCAATTGCCGCTGGCTGAGGCCATCGCTGGTGAAAGCGTAGATATTACCATAGACATCGCCGAAACGGTCGTTGAAGAAAGGACCGACGACGCCCGAGGGGAACTCGCCCTTGATATCGCCGATCATGTTGCGCACCCGCACCCATGTCGGTTCAACGTTCCTGGCCTTGGTTTCCGGCACCAGCTCCACGAAGATCGTGGTGCGGCCGGCCACCGTCTGGCTGCGCAGATGGTCGAGATTGTCGAGTTCCTCGAGTTTCTTCTCGATCCTGTCGGTCACCTGCCGGGCCACGTCTTCTGCCGAGGCACCGGGCCATTGCGCACTGATCACCATCGTCTTGATGGTGAAGTTCGGATCTTCCTCACGGCCGAGATTGAGATAGGAGAAAATGCCGGCAAGAACGAACACCAGCATGAAGTACCAGACGAGCGAACGGTGTTCGAGCGCCCAGTCGGAAAGATTGAATTTCTTCACTGACGGACCTCCTGATCGATCCTGATGGCTTGTCCATCCTTAAGCTTGTGAACGCCAGCGCTGGCAACACGCTCGCCGGGTTTGACGCCGCCGGTAATGCGCACGCTGCCGCCGTCAACCGGCTCGCCTGCTATCGTAACCGGGCGCAGCGTCACCGTTGCCGTATCGGCATTGACGATCCAGACGCCCCATCCATTATCTGTTTTCAGCAGGGCTGATGCGGGAAGCGCAATCTGCGGTTCGGATGCGGCAAGCGCCGAGGCCGTGACGACGGAACCCAGCCGGAAGGCTGCGGGCGCATCCTGCAGGCTGATCTTCGTGCGGCGCGTGCGCGTCGCCGTTTCGGCCTCGGGAGCGATTTCGCGCACCACACCGGTGGTGCGGATTTTCGGATCGAGCTGCAGGGCGATATCGAAGGTCGAGCCGATCTCCAGCCGCTGCGCCGCAAATTGCGGAACATCCACCACAACATCACGCACTTCCGGGCGGGCGATCGTCACGACCGTCTGACCGGCCGAAACGACCTGGCCGATTTCGCCCGATGTGGCGGTGACCACGCCGTCAAATTCCGCACGCAGCTGCGCATAACCCAGCTGCTCTTCGGCCTTGTCCAGATTTGCCCGCGCCTTGGCAACAGCGGCATTGGCGGTGCGCGTGGCCTGTTCGGCCTCTTCCAGCGCGGCTTCGGTGCCGCTGCGGGCTTCGGCGAGCACACGCTGGCGCTGTTCGGTCGTCACCGCATTGGCGAGCTGCGCTTCGGCATTGGAAAGATCGGATTGCGCGCTTTTCACCGACAGTTCGAGTGCCAGCGGATCAATCGAAGCGACCACATCACCTTTCTTGACCAGATCCGCCACATCAACATTGCGGGCGATGATCCGGCCGAGAACGCGAAAACCGAGATCGGTCTGGATGCGCGATTCCACCGTGCCGGTGAGCCGCAGCGCATCGGGCGACTTCTCCTCCACCACAACGGAGAGTACCGGGCGCGGTGCCTCGGCGGCGGCTTCCTGCTTTTCCTGGCAGGACGAGACGGCGATTGCCGCAGTGAGCAAAAACAAGCTTCTGTTTATCCTGAACATTATTGTGCCTGCCCCTTTTCATAGGCGACCTTTTCACCGGCCCGCAAAAATTTGGTCCCGACGGTGACGACGACATCGCCGGGGTTGAGCCCGTCCGCGACGACGAATTGGCCGGTCTCGTAGTCGGCGATGGCGATCCGGCGCATGGCGATTTCCGATGATTGCGGATCGACAACCCAGACGGCGGGAAAGCCGTTCTGCGATGTCATCGCCGACCATGGAAGCTCGATGGCATCGACCTGTTTGAAGCGGAAATGGCCGGATACGGGCGCGCCGAGCGGCATGGTCAGATCGCCGTTGAGGCCAACCTTGACCCTGATCGTCCCATTGTCCGGATCGATCGTCGGGGAAATCTCCCGCACCGGTGCCGCAACCGTGCGGGACGGATCCGACAGGAGGCTGACATTGACGAGATTGTCGATATCGCGCTCAAGGAACAGCGATTCGTAGACATCGAAAACCGCATCGCGTGGCCCGTCATGCGCCAGCGTGAAAACAAGCTGCGCAGCCTGCGCCACCTGGCCGACCTCGACATTACGCGCCGTGATCACTCCGTCAGCATCGGCCCTGAGTTCGGTGTAGGAAAGCGCATCGCGGGCCGTATCGAGCTGCGCCTGCGCCGATCTCACCGCGCCCTGCGTGGTGAGCAGGGTTTCCTGGGCCTTGTCGACCGCCGAACGCGAAGTCACCTGTGTCTTGAACAGGCTCTGCTGGCGGTCGAACGTCAGTTGCGCCTGCGTCTGCTGCGCTTCGGCCGATTGCAGGTTGGCGAGCGCGACATCGATGTCGGCCTTCTGCTCTTCGGGATCGATGCGGGCGAGCAGTTGCCCCGTCGTTACCCGCGCACCCACATCCACAAGCCGCTCGGTGATCTTGCCGCTGACCCGGAAGGACAGGTCCGTCTGAACCCTTGCCCTCACTTCGCCGGTAATGACGCTGCCGCGATCGACCGGCTTTTTCACTGCCGTGACCACGTCGACGGTCCGCAGCGGCTTTTCGGCCGGCGGCTCTTCATTGCTGCAGGACGACAGGGCAAAAACACCGCCAACCGCAAGCGCGATAAGAATGGTTTTCATGGTGACCTCTTGATCTTCGCCCAATCCTATAATATTTGACTGACTGAATAGTCAATGAAATTCTTATGCCGCCAATCCGGGAACCGTTCAGGCTCAACGCCGGGCTCCCGGATGATTATCGAAGATTTACCCGGGCGTTCTTGGGAGACACCGGGAATAAGGCTGAAAGAATGAACCACGCACCACCTGCAAAAATCGATTCCGGTTTTTGCGCCGGTGCGATAGGCAGGCCACCAATGACGTCCGCCGCTCACGACGGATAGAAGGGCACGCGCCGAAAATACGTAAGGAGCCGGGGTCATGACGAAAACAAAACTGACACGTGCAGAACAGAAGATACAACGTCCGTTGCAAATTCTCGATGCCGCATTTGAGGAATTCACCAAGAGAGGATTTACGGCAACACGGGTCGAAGACATTGCCGACCGGGTGGGGGTGACGAAGGGGACGGTCTATGTCTATTTCGAAACCAAGGAAGCCCTGTTTGCCGCGATGATCGAGCATGTCGGCCGGCCTTTTCAGGAGGCTTTCAAAGCCTATGCCCGTACCTCCGACGACCCCGTCGACGAGCTTCGCATGCTGCTCGAATTCCTGTTCGAAACCCTTGTCGATGACAGGCGAATGCGGGAGCTGTTCCGCTTCGTCGTTGCGGAGGGCGCGAAGTTTCCTGATCTCATCGACCACCACCATGATGTTCTGATGGCGCCGGTGCTGGAACGCATCAATATGATCCTCGATGAGGGCGTGGCGAAAAAAAGGTTCAGGGCCAATCCGCCCGAACTCGCCAAGGTCGTCATGTCACCCATGGTCGGAACATTGGTGTTCCGGCTGATTTTCGATGATCGGCGCAGTCTGGACAGGCAGGCGGTTCTGAAAGTTCATCTCGACCTGCTCATGCGCGGACTGCTGGCATAACCCCCGGCAGCCTGCTTTCAGCTGATGCCGCCAATACAGACATATTTGAGTTCGGTATATTCCTCGATACCGTGGCGAGACCCTTCCCGTCCGAGCCCCGACATCTTGACCCCGCCGAACGGCGCTTCGGCAGTGGAAATTGCCCCCGTATTGACGCCGACCATGCCGTATTCCAGCGCCTCGGCAACCCGGAAGACGCGCGAGAGATCACGCGCATAAAAATAGGAGGCGAGGCCGAAATCGGTATTGTTGGCCTGCGCGATCACATCCGCTTCATCCTCGAAACGGAAGAGCGGGGCAAGCGGCCCGAAAGTTTCCTCACGCGCTACCTGCATGCCGGCATCGACATTGCGCAGGATCGTCGGCTCGAAAAAATTGCCGCCCAGCGCGTGTCTTTTGCCGCCTGTGGCGATCTCGGCGCCCTTCGAAAGCGCGTCGGCAATATGTGCTTCCACCTTGGCAACGGCGTTGCCATCGATAAGTGGACCGAGAATGCTTGCCTCCTCCAGCCCGTTGCCGACTTTCAACTGCGAGACGGCGCGTGCGAATTTTTCAGCGAAGGCCTCATACACACCGCCCTGCACATAAAGACGGTTGGCGCAGACGCAGGTCTGGCCATTGTTGCGGAACTTCGCAAGGATAGCGCCTTCCACGGCAGCATCGAGATCTGCATCATCAAACACGATGAAGGGCGCATTGCCGCCAAGCTCCAGCCCCAGTTTCTTGATGGTCGGCGCGCATTGTCTGTAAAGGTGTTCTCCCGTGCGGGTAGAGCCTGTGAAGGTCAGAAGACGGATATCCGGGCTTGCCGTCAGCACCCCGCCTATTTCAGCAGCGGGACCGGTCACGATGCTGAAAAGTTCAAGCGGCAGGCCGGCGCGCTCGGCGAGAATGGCAAGTGCTATGGCCGAAAACGGCGTCTGCGGCGCAGGTTTCAACACCACCGCGCAGCCGGCGGCCAGCGCCGGGCCGACTTTACGGGTAATCATGGCATTGGGAAAATTCCACGGCGTGATGGCCGCAACCACGCCGACCGGCTGGCGCAGGACCAGAATGCGCTTGTCTGGCTGATGGCCAGGCACCGTCTCGCCATTGATGCGGCGTGCCTCTTCGGCAAACCATTCGATGAAGCTTGCGCCGTAGGCGATTTCGCCTTTGGCCTCAGTAAGCGGCTTTCCCTGTTCCAGCGTCAGGATCATGCCGAGATCGTCGCGGTTTTCCATGATGAGCCGGTGCCACGTCTTGAGAATAGTCGCACGCTCACCGGCGGTGCGGCGCGCCCATGCCTTCTGGGCAATCACGGCGGCAGCGATAGCCTCCTGCGTTTCCGCTGCGCCGAGTTCGGGAACCTGCCCGAAGATCTCCCCCGTCGCGGGGTTATGAATGGTCGCGGTTTCGCGGCCATCGCAGCCGATCCAGCGGCCAGCCACAGGCACTTTTTCACCCAGAAGTGTGGGATCATTCAGATGCATGGGCAAATCCCTCAACAGAAAACCTGAGCCGACGCTGGATCGAAGGCGAGATGCACGAGATCGCCCCGGTTAAGACCGGAAATCGCTTCGTGGCCGAAGGGCAGACGGACCGCAAGCGGTTCACCGGAACCGGTATGGGCAACCACGTGGACGTTGTTGCCAAGGAAGGTGATGTCGCTGACCGTTGCCTGAAAACCGGCGGAGGACCCCGGCCGGTTGCGGCTGAGCTGCAGGCGCTCCGGCCTTAGCATCAACGCCGCCTTCTTGCCCGGCGCGGCCTCGCCATGCATCGGAATATGATCGAAGACGATATCCCGGCCCAGTGAAACCGTTGCCTTGCCACCCGATGCGGCGAGGAGATCACAGGCGATAAAATCACTGTCGCCGATGAATTCGGCCACGAAGCGGGTAGTGGGGTGGGCATAAAGCTCCGGCCCCGTGCCGATCTGGTCGATCACCCCTTTCGAAAAAACGGCGATCCGGTCGGAAAGACGCAAGGCCTCTTCCTGATCATGGGTGACATAAAGGATCGTCACTTCCGTCTGCTGGTGGATGCGGCGGATTTCGAACTGGATTTCTTCGCGCAGCTTCTTGTCGAGCGCCGAAAGCGGCTCATCCATCAGAAGTACCGGCGGATCATAGGCAAGTGCGCGCGCCAGCGCCACGCGCTGCTGCTGGCCACCGGACATCTGCGCGGGCTTCCTGTCCTCGAAACCTTCGAGGCGGACAAGCCGCAGCATTTCCTTCACCTTGGCATCGATTTCCGCCTTGCTTTTGCGGCGGACCTTCAGCGGGAAGGCGATGTTCTCCCCGACCGACAGATGCGGAAACAGGGTGTAGCGCTGGAAGACCATGCCGATATTACGCTTGTGCGACGGAGTGGACAGCAGGCTCTCGCCGTTCAGCAGGATGTCGCCCGCGGTCGGCTGCTCGAAGCCGGCCAGAATATAAAGCGTCGTGCTCTTGCCCGAGCCGGAGGGCCCGAGAAATGTCATGAACTCGCCCGGCTGCACGTCGAGATTGACGTCCTGAACGGCGACGACCGGCCCATATTGTTTGCGGATGCCGCGAATTTGCAGGAGCGGTTTGGTCATGTTTTCAGTCCTTTTCGCACAGCCGCGACGAGCAGCATGAGAATGATGGTCACCGCGATGAGAAGCGTGGAGGCAGCGGCGATGACAGGCGTCAAATCCTGACGCAGCGTCGCCCAGATTTTCACCGGCAGCGTCTGCAATGTCGGGCTTGCCATGAAGATAGCCAGCACCACCTCATCCCAGGAGGTGAGGAAGGAAAAGATCGCCGCCGAAAACAGGCCGTGACTGATGGCGGGCAGCGTGATGCGGATTTTCGCCTGTAACGGGCTTGCGCCGCACAGCACCGCCGCATCCTCGATCGATTTGTCGAAACCTTCCAACGCACCGGTCAGCGCCAGAATGGAAAACGGCAGCGCCACGACAAGATGGGCGATGACGAAACCGGTCGTGGTGCCTGCAAGACCGAACTTCAGGAAAAAGGCGTAAAGCGCCACCGCCAGCACCACGACGGGCAGGATCATCGGCGTCATGAACAGCGCCCGCAAAGTGCCGCGCCCGATGAAACGGCCGCGCACCAGCCCGAAGGAGGCGACAAGACCGATGAGCACGGACAGCACGGTTACCATCAGCGCGATGCACAGACTCGTCCAGGCGGCATCCAGCCATCTCGGGTCCGCGAAAAAATCCGCATACCATTTCAGCGTCCAGCCGGGCGGCGGAAAGATCAGCCATTGTGACGAACCGAAGGACAAAGCGGCGATAAAGATGATCGGGAGGATCAGAAATGCCGAGGTCAGTACGGTGATGAGGAGGAGCAGCCATTTCCAGAGGCCGAGGCTGTTATAGTTCAAAAGCATGTCAGCGCCCCCCTGCCCCGGCCGCGCCGAAGAATTTGAGCTGCACGGCGTAGAGAGTGAGCGTCACCACCAGAAGCACCAGTGCAGCGGCCCCGCCCATGCCCCAATTGACGAGCGACTGCACGAATTGCGCGATGAGTTCGGCCAGCATCATGTTTGCCGTGCCGCCGAGCAGCGCGGGGGTGACGAAATAACCGAGCGACATGACGAAGACCATCAGCGCGCCGGAGATCATGCCGGGTGCGGCAAGTGGAATGAGAATACGGGTCAACGCCTGCCAGCGGGTTGCCCCACACAGCGAAGCCGCCTGCAGAATGGCCGGGTCGATCTTGCGAATGACGCCGTAGAGCGGAATGATGATGAAGGGCAGCATGATATAGGTCATGCCGATGGTAACCCCGGTGAGATTGTTGACCAGCGGCAGAGGCTGATCGATGATACCGAGGCTCATCAGTGTCTTGTTCACCACACCCGTGCGCTGCAACAGCACCATCCAGGCATAGGTGCGCGCCAGAAGATTGGTCCACATCGAGAGCAGCAGGATAGCGAAAACGATGGAGGCAAGCCGCGCCGGCATGATGGCAAGCGCCCAGGCGACGGGAAAGCCGATCACCAGCGACACCACCGTTACCAGCGCAGACACCACGAAGGTGTTGAAGAATATCTTCAGATAGGTGGAGCTGCCCAGCAGTGCCGCATAGTTGCTAAGGCCGAAGACAGGCTCGGTAATGCTGCGCGACAGCAGGATCAGAACCGGCACGACGAAGAACAGGACAAGCAGAACCAGCGCCGGAAGGATGGCGGCAAAATTGCCGGGCCGGAAGGGCATTCGCGCCCTCGCGTTCGTGCTGACTGTTTCATCGGTTAGCGAGACCATGTCCAAACCTCCCCGGACGTGGAAAATCGCGCGGGCGTTTCGCTGCCCGCGCCGTTATCTTATTTCGCCTGCCAGGCGTACCAGCGCTCGCCGATTTCATCGCGATGCTGTGCCCAGTAGCTCATATCGGCATCGACCTGGCTCGCGGTCTGCTGGTCCGGCAGAGTCTTGGCCGTTTCCGGATCCATCAGCTTGGCAGACTCGATGTTAACTGGAGCGTATCCCGTCGCGGTCGCCATATCCGCCTGCGCCTGCGCGGAGGTGGCGAGTGCGATGAACTTCATCGCCGCATCCCTGTTCTTCGTTCCCTTGGGCACGACGAGGGAATCCGCTGCGGTGATGTTCTGTTCCCAGGAGGTCTCCACCTTCACGCCGCTTTTCTCAAGCGCCGTCATGCGGCCGTTCCAGACGCTGCCGAAGGGCGCTTCCGCCGACGCGATCAGCTGCTGAGACTGTGCGCCGCCCGACCACCAGATGATATCGGATTTGATCGTATCGAGTTTCTTGAAAGCGCGATCGAGGTCAAGCGGATAAAGCTTGTCGGCGGCTACACCATCCGCAAGAAGGGCAGCTTCGATCACGCCCGGTGCGGACCACTTGTAGAAGGTACGCTTGCCGGGAAACTTTGCCGTGTCGAACAGATCGGCCCAGCTCTTGGGGCAGGTTGCCACGGCATCAACATTGCAGCCGATGACGAAGGAGTAATAAAAGCTGCCGACGGAATAATCCGTCACGAAACGCGGATCGAGTTTCGTCTTGTCGATGACGCTGAAATCCAGCTTTTCAAGCAGACCCTTGGGCCCAGCCTGTGCGGCATAGTCGCCTTCGACATCGACCACATCCCATGTCACGCCGTTTGCCTCAACCATGGCCTTCAGCTTGCCATAATCGGTCGGGCCATCCTGAAGCACGTTGATGCCGCTCGACACCATGAATTTTTCGGCCCAGGCCGCCTTCTGGGCGTCCTGCGTGGTTCCTCCCCAGCTGGAAAAGACCAGATCATTCGCCTGTGCGGCCGTGCCGAGGGCGAAAAGTGCTGCGCATGTCGTCAATACCAGTTTCGATCTCATGTTCCCTTACTCCGTTTTAGAGCTTGTCGTTGGCATGCACGTCGCGGCCAGTGGCTTTCACACAAGCGGAGAAAAACGCGCCGGCTTCATCATCTTGTTTTCGGCGACTTCGATGAGGTCGCGAATTTTCGGCAGAAACGATAACCAGCGCGGATCGGCCATCAGCTTTGCGCGCCGCTCCTCCCGGTCATCAAGGCTTGCAAAAGCCCAGATATGGACAATTTCGTTGATCGGGCCGATCTCGGAAAAGAAGTAACCCACCAGTTCGCCGAGGTGGCTTTTCTGGATTTCGATACCCTCTTCCTCCACGACCTTGAGATAGGCCGGGATGGCGCCGTTCTTCAGCCTGTAGGTGCGGATCTCGTAAAACATCGGCTCACCGCATCACGAAAGGATCGGGGATCGGGTCGTCGGAGGTACGCAGCCATATGGTCTTGGTACGCGTGTAATCGAGCGCCGCCGCAAGCCCGCCTTCGCGTCCATCACCCGAGAGGCCAAAGCCACCGAAAGGCGCTATCGGTGAGACCGCGCGATAGGTGTTCACCCAGACGATGCCGGCACGGATCGCCTTCATCAGCCGATGGGCGCGTGTCAGGTTCTGCGTGAAAACGCCGGAGGCGAGGCCGTAGACGGTATCATTGGCGAGCGCGATGGCTTCGGCCTCGGTCTCAAAGGAAACGACCGAAAGAACGGGGCCGAAAAATTCCTTTTCCATGGAAGGAGAACGGATGCCATCACAATCAAGAATGGTCGGCCTATAGAAATAGCCGTCACCATCCAGAGGCTCACCACCGGTAACCACTTTCGCACCGGCATCCACGGAAGCGGAAACCAGTGAGACGATGTGCTTGCGCTGGCGCTCCGTCGCCAATGGCCCCACTTCCGTCGCCATCTCCAGCGGTGAACCGATACGGATCGCCTCGGCCTTCCCAGCCAGAATCTGGAGGAAACGGTCCTTGACGCTTCTTTCGATAATCAGCCGCGAGCCGGCGACACAGCTCTGGCCGGTCGCGGCAAAAATGCCCGCCACCTGCGCATTGGCGGCGCTCTCAAGATCGGCATCGGCGAAAACGAGGATCGGCGACTTGCCGCCGAGTTCCAGCGACGTCGAGGCAAGGTTTTCAGCCGAATTACGTACGATGTGACGCGCCGTTTCCGGCCCGCCGGTAAAGGCGATGTGCGCCACCTTCGGATGTGTAGTGAGCGCGGTGCCGCAGGACGCACCGAAACCGGTAACGATATTAACGACGCCAGCCGGAAAACCGGCCTCATGCACCAGCCGGGCAAATTCCAGCAGCGGTGCCGGTCCATCTTCTGAGGCCTTGACGACGATGGTGCAGCCGGCGGCGAGCGCCGGGCCGATCTTGACGGCGGCGAGAAACAGCTGGCTGTTCCACGGCACAATCGCCGCCACCACGCCAACCGGCTCGCGCCGCAGCCAGACATCCATATCCGGCTTGTCGATCGGCAGATAAGCGCCCTCGATCTTGTCGGCTAGCCCGGCATAATAGCGGTAATAATCCGCGACATAGGCGATCTGCGCGGAGGTTTCGCGGATGATCTTGCCGGTATCGCGGGTTTCGAGCTCGGCCAGCGTCTTTGCATTTTCCGCAACCAGATCGGCCAGCCGGTAAAGCAGCTTGCCGCGCTGCGTCGCCGTCAGCTTCGACCAGGCCACATCCTCATAAAGCGCCCGGTGCGCGGCATTGACGGCGCGGCCGATATCCGCTTCCCGGCTTTCCGGCATTTCGGCCCATGCCGTGCCGGTTGCCGGATCAAGGCTTGAAAAGCTGGCCTCGCCATCCTCGAAACGTCCGTCGATATAGCACTGAAAACGGCGCATCACTTACTCCTTGAAAGCCGGCATGACATCGGAAAGGAAACGCTCCAGTGAGGCTTTCTTCCGCTCGAAGCTCATGCCGGTGTCGATCCAGAAGGAATATTCGTCGTAACCCATGGCCTCGTAGGCTTTAAGCCGGGTAATGACTTCATCTGCATCGCCGACGACATTGTTCTTGCGCATGACGTCGCCGGAAAGCATGGCATTTCCGGCAATATCCTCCAGCGCAATGCGCTCGATCAGACCCTGATGAACCGGCTTCTCGTTTTTGAACCAGGCGAAGAAGTAATTGTAATAAACGCTCATCTCATGTGCCGCCTGGGCGATATCGGCTGCATCGGACCCCACATAGGTGTGGCGCAGCAGCATGATTTTCGGCCGCTGTTTTTCCGGGTTTTTGGCGCATGCATCGTTGAAGCGGCCCATCAGGGTTTCCACCTCGTCATCGCCCTGCCACAGCGGCGTCACCTGCACGTTGCAATCATTGGCGACGGCGAATTCATGCGAATTCGGATCACGCGCCGCCACCCAGATCGGCGGAAAGGGTTGCTGCAAGGGCTTCGGGGCCGACGTGGTGGCCGGAAATTGGAAGAACTCGCCGTCATGGGCATAATCGCCCGCCCAGACACCTTTAACGGCCGGGATCAGCTCGCGCATGCGCTGGCCGGCACCCCAGGCGTCGAGGCCGGGAAGCAGCCGTTCATATTCAAAGGAATAGGCACCGCGAGCAATGCCGATATCAAGGCGGCCATCGCAGATGAGATCCGTCATCGCCGCTTCACCCGCCAGTTTGATCGGATGCCAAAAGGGCGCGATGACCGTGCCGGTGCCGAGACGTGCCGTCTTCGTGCGGCGCGCGAGATCGGCAATCGTTACGAAGGGGTTCGGGGCAATGGTAAAATCCATGCCGTGATGTTCGCCGGTCCAGATGGCATGCATGCCGCCGCGATCGGCAATCTCGCAAAGGGTGACGAACTCTTCATAAAGCGTCTTGTGATCCTGCGAGGCGTCCAGCCGTTCCATGTGGACGAAGAGCGAAAATTTCATGGGTTTGCCCCCTTCATGGAAATGGGATGGACCTTGCCGGCGGTCTCGTTGCCGACATAGACACCGAAATTGCCGATGGAACTTTCCAGCGCGAAACGATTGACGATGTCCGCAGTCGCGGCGGAATCGAATTTTGTGGAGCCAAGCGCACTCGGCAACAGGAAACGACCCTGTTCCGGCGCGTCGTCACCGTCGGCAAGTGCGTGGTAGACGATATGCTGGCGTCCATCCGCCTTGTTTTCATAAACGGAGTAGAGGAAGCCCGTCCTGACGGAGAGGCCCGTCAGCTCCTCAAGGCGCGATGTCAGCGCCGCAACGGGATCACCGCCTGCGACGACGCAGCCGGGCAGCGACAGCACGTCATCACCAACGAGGTAAATCTCGCCGCGCCGCTCCAGCACCGCGCCAACCGTAATTTCGCCCTCGGCTGCCGCCGAGACCGCCTTGGCGGCCAGCATCGGCGTGAAATAACCGCCACGCGCGTAGCCCAGACCGTTCAGGCCGCTATTGTCGAAAGCACCAATGCGCCCAAGCAGGATGACGTGATCGCCCGCCTCGATAACCTCCTGCATGGAGCACTCAAACCAGGCCGCAACATCAGCGAACACAGGCGACCGCTGCGGCGCATCCGACCAGGCGGCGGCAGCAAAACGATCCTCCACCGGGCGGGCGAAGGTGTTGGACAAGTCCTTCTGGTTTTCCGACAGAATGTTGACGGCGAAGTTTTTTGCGCCGGTCATCGTCGCGAAATTGCGCGAGGTGCGTGCGAGGCAGATCAACAGCAGCGGCGGATCGAGCGAAACGGAAGTGAAAGAATTTGCGGTGAAGCCCACCGGCTTTCCCGCGTCATCCCGCGTGGTCACGATCGTTACGCCCGTCACGAAAGCGCCGAATGCGTCGCGCAAGGCGCGCGGGTCAAGGGTTGCAACAGTCATTGCGGCTCCTCCTCAATAGCCAGCCATTCGGCCATCAGTGCATTGACAGTTTCAGGTGCGGTCAGATTGACCATATGCCGGTGCGCCTCAACGATGCGAGCGTAACCGCGCGGCGTGATTGCCGCCATCTGCTCGGCCATCTGCGGCGTCGAATTCGGATCATCAGAACCAGTCAGGAAAAGCGCGGGGCAAGCGACCGAAGGCCAGCGATCCGCATAGGTCTCATCCCCGCCCGCAAAGGCCGTGTAAGCAACTGCGTAACCTTCCGGGTCGACCATTTCCAGCCAACCGCGTGTCAGTTCGCGCGCATGCTGGCTCTTGGCATCATCGCCGAACCAGCGAAGCAGCGGACCTTCCTTGTCCACGCCCTCGGTGCGAATTGCCGCCGCACGGGCAAGCACCGCTGCTTTTGCCACCGGATCACGGCGATAGACGCCGTTCAGGTAACCGACGCGCGCAATGCGATCTCCGAAGGTTGCTGCCGCTCCACCGGAAATCAATGCGCCCATAGAATGGCCGGCAACATTGGCGCGTGCAATCCGCATATCGTCAAGAAAACGGCCGAACCAGCCGACAAAATCCGTAAGCGTGCTGCCCGCGGCCAAACGTGCGCTGCCGCCATGGCCCGGCATATCGACCGCGATGACACGGTGCGTCCGGGAAAAAACTTCGATCTGCGGCTCCCATGCTTCAAGCCGCATGCCGACGCCGTGGATGAGGATCAGATCCTCACCCGCACCGGCTTCGAAATAAGCCGCCCCGCCCTCGGTCGTCTTGCGAGGGAGCGCGGCAGCACCTGCCTTTGCAACATTGACCCGTGAGGTGGTGGCGGCCTCCTGCATTGGCGTCACCCTCAAACGCCGGCCGGGTTGGCAACATCCTGACCGAGATCCTGCAGATCCTGGTAACGATCGCCAATGCGGTGGTGAGGCCGACCGCCAACCGAAGCGCCGAGTGCGACGACGATCTCATCGGCGGCCGGGGCATCAGGAATGGCGGTCTGAATGGTCAGATAATGCGAACGGCGGCCTTCATCATTCTTGTCCATCAGCGGGATCATGATCGGTGCATTGCCCGGACCACGGGTGTTACAGAAGGCTAGGTAAGATTTCGCGCCAACCGCCTGGCGATAATGATTGCCGAACCGCAGCGTGTGGATGAGTGCGGACGCATGCTCGATCTCGCCATCCAGCCCGACGACCGCCGCCTTGCCATAGGCCTCCACAGCTTCGCCCGAGCCGACGGCATCAAGGATCATCTTCGTCAGCAACTCGCCAAGCACGGGCGCACCGGCATGGATTTCCGGCTTCAGGTTTTCGACGAAGCCTTTTCCCGCCCAGGGATTTTTCACGACCGCAATCGCGCTGAACAGCTTCAAGGGCGTAGCGGCAGCCTTGCCTCCCTCAATCAACGTCGTTTCGACCTGCAGCAGGGTCTTGCGGATCTGGATGGACATGGACGTTCTCTCCGTAAATATGATGTCTTATGGTATGCCATAATACATTAGTGTCAAGGGCCAGATGATTTTCGTTTTCAGAATCGAAAATCATTAATTTTAACAGTATGTTATAGCTTAAAATTCCGCGATTCTTCCGTCATAGGCGAGCTCGTACAGACGCGTCATTTCAGCAATTGTGGGCACCCGGGGGTTATTGGCGGGCGTGCCGGACGCGAGGCCCTGACGCACCATTTCCGGCAACAGTTCGAGATAGCGGCTCCTGTCGATGCCGAACTCTTGCGGGGTCGGCACCTTCAGCCGCCTGTTCAGGCCGATGAAGGCCTCCACCAGCTTTGTGCCGGCAATCTGGTCGCTATCCGCCGCGCTGGCACAACCCAGCGCACGGGCGGCAGCGGCATAGTGCGGCAAAGCGAAATTCAGCGAAAACTGCGTGACCAGTGGCAGCACCATCGCATTCGACATGCCATGCGGCACATGGAAAAAAGCACCGACCGGCCGGCTGAGACCATGGATAAGCGCAGTCGATGTGTTGGAGACGGCAAGCCCGGCATGGGTTGCGCCCAGCATCATCGCTTCGCGCGCATCCCGGCCATCAGGATTATCAGCCACTTTTTCAAGATTTGCGCCGATCAGCTTCAGCGCGGAAAGCGCCAGCGCTTCGGAATGGGCATTGCCGTTACGGTTGACCAGCGCCTCCAGCGCGTGGGTCAACGCATCGATGCCGGTATCGACGGTGACGCGGTAGGGGCAGGTCAGCGTCAGCTCGTAATCGATGATGGCCGCGACAGGCAAAGCGGCGGTGCCAAGGATCAGCATTTTTTCGCTTGCCACCGTATCGGTAACGACGGCGGCGCGGGTCACTTCCGATCCGGTGCCGGCGGTGGTGGGGATAGCAATCACCGGCATGACGGCGAAATCCACGATCCGCGGCACCTTCAGGGTGCGCAACTCTTCGCCGCTGGTCGCGACGATGGCGCCTGCCTTTGCGGTATCCATGGCGCTACCGCCACCGAGGGCGACAAGACCGTCATGTCTGCCATCGGAAATGCGCTTCACCAAAGCAGCGATCGATATGTCCGTCGGGTCCTCAACGACTTCGGAGAAAATGGCGCCATTTATGCCTTCGCCTGAAAGCGCCTGCAAAAGCGCATCGGCATGGCCGAGCTTCTTCATCACGGGGTCACAGACGAGCAGAGGACGATTGACGCCGAGCGATTTCAGCATGGCCGGCAATCGGAAACGGCTGCCGCCGCCGATCAACATTTCGCGGGGCATCAGGACACGGTTTATCATTGCAGTTCTCCGCCACTCTCATTCTGCATTGTTCGGAAAGGCCGAAGGCCCGATGACCTAGAGCGAAATATCGTTATCCCGCTCAGGCCGAGATGAGCCTAATGCGCCAGGATTTTCGACAGGAAGGAGCGGGCACGCTCCGTCTTCGGATGGGTGAAGAAACTGTCGCCCTCACCGATTTCGACGATTTCGCCGCCATCCATGAAGACGATGCGGTCCGCCACCTTGCGGGCAAAACCCATCTCATGCGTCACCACCATCATCGTCATGCCCTCCTGCGCGAGTGAGACCATGACGTCGAGGACCTCATTGATCATTTCCGGATCGAGCGCCGATGTCGGCTCATCGAACAGCATGGCGACCGGGTCCATCGCCAGCGCACGGGCAATGGCGACGCGCTGTTGCTGACCGCCCGACAATTGCCCCGGATATTTCCTGGCATGCGCCGTCAACCCCACCCGTTCGAGAAGGGCACTGGCCTTGGCAAGCGCTTCCGCCGGCGAACGGCCCAGAACCTTCTCCTGCCCGATGCAAAGATTTTCAAGAATCGTCATATGCGGGAAAAGTTCGAAATGCTGAAACACCATGCCCACCCTGGAGCGCAGTTTCGGCATATCGGTCTTAGGATCTGTCACCTCCACACCGTTGACCGTGATGACGCCGTTGCCAATCGTCTCCAGCGCATTGACGCATTTGATCAGGGTAGATTTTCCGGAACCGGAAGGCCCGCAGATCACGACGACTTCGCCCTTGGCGACATTCAGGCTGCAATTGGTCAGAACCTGAAAATTCGGGCCGTACCATTTGTTGACGGACTGTAGTTCGATCATGCTGATTGCTTGCGACATCGGACCGCTCCTTAATGCACGTCAGTCGACATGGGGCCATAGGCCTTGCCGAACCGCTTTTCGATCCGGCGCTGGATCAGTTCCCAGGCAGTCGTCATGGCGAGATAATAAAGGGCTGCGACCATGAAGAGTTCGAGAACCAGGAACTTTTCCTGAATGAGCACCTGCGTGCGGCGCAGAAGCTCTTCCATGGAAATGATCGAAGCGATCGACGTCGTCTTGAGCACGCCGTTGACGGAATTGCCGAGCGGCGGAATGATGATGCGAAAGGCCTGCGGCGCAACGATGTACCGCATCACCTGCGCCTCGGTCATGCCGATGGCGCGGGCCGCATTGATCTGGCCCTTTGGAACCGCAGCAATGCCCGCCCGGACGATTTCCGACAGATAGGCCGCTTCACAGAGCGACAGGCCAATCAGCGTTGATTGCAGAACCGTCAGCTTGATGCCGATCTGCGGCAGACCGGTATAGATGATGATGAGTTGCACCAGAAGCGGCGTGCCGCGAAAGATCCAGGTGTAGAAATAGGCCGGCCCGGACAGGAACCGGTATTTCGACATGCGCATCACCGCAATAACGAAGCCCAGCGCCAGACCCGCCGTCATGGCGAAAACAGTGAGGCCGAGCGTCACCAGCGCGCCCTCGAACAGATAATAATTCGTCAGATATTCGAAGAAACCTTCCCAGTTCCAACCCTTCACGTCTTTCTCCAATTCATGCGGGAACGGTCGCGGCGAGAGCTTTCCCGCCGCGATGACTGTTCAGATGGATGGAATTCAGCCTTCCGGGCCAAGAACGGCGAGATCGCCCGGCGCAATGCTGACGCCATACCCGCCCATCAGCTTCTCGAGTGCACCATCGGCCTTCATCTCCTTCAGAGCGGCAGAGACGGCGTCGGCGACGTCCTTGTTACCGAAGGAAAGCGAACCGGGTGTGGGATACATGCCGGAAAGCGCATGGGTGAATTCACCGCGATCCTGATATTGTTTGGCAACCGGATCGATCGATACCGCTGCCTGCACCTGGCCGGCGCGCAACGCCTGATAAACCGTCGCATAATTGTCGAAGAGGTTGATCGTCATCGGCGCCAGACCGCGCTTCTTGAAGTCTTCGTTCAGTTCCTTGATCTTGCGTTCGGCATAACCGCCAATATCGGTGCTGACGGCCTTGCCGGCGAGATCATCGACCTTGGTGATGGGATCGGACGCGCCGACCGCCGTGGAAATGCTGATGGCGAGGTTTTCATAGGGGATCATGAACAGGATCTTGCGTCGCTCTGCCGTTACGAACAGGCCGGCATTGATCATGTCCCAGCGGCCACCCTGCAGGCCCGGCACCATGGTCGCATATTCGGTGCTGATATATTCCGGCTTCAGGCACAGACGCTTGGCGATTTCATAACCCAGCTCAATGCGCAGCCCTTTAAGGACACCCTGCTGATCCGCATAGGCCATGGGCGGCAGGGTCGGGCTGGTGGCCATGACGAGATGACCGGGCTTGATGAGATGATCGTCGGATATTTTCGGTGTGCAGTCCTGAGCAACAGCAGCACCGGCAAAAAGAGTGATGGCAACGCCGGCCAGGAAGGTTTTGGCGCGCACGGCTGTGCATTTCCGGGAAATCGGATTCCAGTTCATATTAAGCTCCGCTCTTTATATTATTTATTATGGCATACCATCACACCAAACGGTTTGCCCTGTCAAGAAGCGGCTAAGGATTTTTCTAAATTACTGAAAAACAACGGTAAACATAATAATCGCAACCTTGCGGCTCCCAGCAGGGTAGCCACAAGGGCGGGATAATCGGGGCACCGAAAACCGTCAGTCAGCGGTTTTTTGCGCCGTCAGAACGGCTTCGGCGATGGCGCAGGCGCTTGTGACGTGGTCGAGCGCGGCCTTGTAGGCAGCGTCACCGTCACCCTTTCGGATGGCCTCAACGATCTTTTCCATCTGCGCCGGACCGTCGGTATCGCGGCTTTTCGTCTTGATGGTCATGGAGCGCAGATGGTTGATCCGAACCGTCAGCAGATTGACGACGCCCCAGGCGACATGCCGGTCGATCTTGCTGAACAAGGTCTGGTAAAAGGACGAGGTATGTGCCAGCACGCCCGGCATATCCTTCGCGAGATAACTTTCACGGATGTGCCTGAGCGAAACCTCCAGCGCCTCGACGATGGCGGGATCGCGGCGTTCGGCGCAAAGGCGTGCCGCCATTCCCTCCAGCGCACCGCGAATTTCGTAGATCTGCTTGGCCTCATCCAAATCGAGCAGCGCGACCATGGGCCCCTTGTTGGGCAAATTCGCCACCAGCCCCTCGGATTCCAGATGCCGCAAGACCTCGCGCACAATGGTGCGGGAAACGCCGAGCTGGGCGCAGAGATCACGCTCCACCAGACGGTCTCCCGGGCGGAAATAACCATTCACGATGGCATCCCGCACCTTGTCGAGCGCAAGTTCCCTCAGCGTCTTCGTCGGACGCTCAACGCGAATGGCAGTTCCCTGCAAAGCACCGGTCATGGTATCACCTCGTTTGGCACATTCCGCTTCGGCTCGCCGCACGCCAAAGCAGGTTCTGGCTCTTGATATTATGGCGTACCAACTTATTTAGCCGCGCATCATCTTTATGGCAACAGCAGACCGCACGGCAGAACAGCCTGCCGCAGCACCGGGAAACCTTATCCCATTCTTTCCGAGGCATAGGAGCCGGGACCGGGCGGAAACACCACGGTTCGGCTGCCGTTCAGGAATACCCGCCGGTGGATGTGGGCGTGAATGGCGCGGGCCAGCACCTGTGCTTCCACATCGCGGCCAAGCGACACGTAATCCTCCGCACTCTGCGCATGGGTGATGCGCACGATATCCTGCTCGATGATCGGGCCTTCATCCAGATCCGCAGTCACATAATGCGCCGTCGCGCCGATCAGCTTCACACCGCGCTGATAGGCCTGTTTATAGGGATTGGCGCCCTTGAAGGATGGCAGGAAGGAGTGGTGGATATTGATGATCTTTCCCGACATCGCCGCGCACATCCTGTCGGATAGCACCTGCATGTAACGGGCGAGCACGATGAGTTCCGTTCCGGTGCTTTCAGCGATCTCCATGATCCGGGCTTCGGCCTGCGGCTTGTTTTCTTTCGTCACCGGAATGTGGTGGAAGGGAATGTCGTGGTTGACGACGACCTTCTGGTATTCGAAGTGGTTGGAGACCACGCCGACAATATCGATCGGCAGGGCGCCGATGCGCCAGCGATACAGCAGATCGTTGAGGCAATGGCCGAAGCGCGACACCATCAAAAGAACCTTCATCCGTTCGGACTGGTCGTGCAGCGCCACCTCCATGCCGAACTTTTCCGAGATCGGTGCAAGCCCGGCCATAAGCTCGTCGCGTTTTGCTCCCTCCTCCGAAATGAAACCCACACGCATGAAGAAGCGACCTGTGCCCAGATCATCGAACTGCGAACTGTCGATGATGTTGCAGCCCTTGTCAGCCAGAAAGCCTGAAAGGGCGGCGACGATGCCACGGGTGGACTTGCATGTTACGGTCAGGACGAAATTCGTCATCTGGCGTTCTCTCTGTCATCAATAAGGGAAAAACCCGCGCCGTTTGACGAGCGCGGGAAGAGCCGCAAGGGCGGCGGGGAAAACCGGGTCAAACGTCGAGCGTGGTCTGATGCTCCCAGGCGGTGAACTGCGAGCAATAGCTGTTCCACTCACCCTGCTTGAGCTTGAGATAGGCCTTCGAGAATTCAACGCCCAGCGCCTGCTGCAATTCCGCATCCTTCTCATATTCGCGCAGCGCATCGAGAAGATTGAGCGGCAGCTTCGGAGCATCCGTGACCTTGTGGCCCTCGCGATACATGTCGATGTCGTGATGCGGACCGGGATCGGCCTTTGAACGGACGCCGGAGAGGCCGGCGGCGATGATGATGGCCTGCAGCAGATAGGGGTTCACAGCGCCATCCGGCAGGCGCAGTTCAAACCGCCCCGGCCCCGGTACGCGCACCATATGCGTGCGGTTATTACCGGTCCATGTCACCGTGTTTGGCGCCCAGGTCGCACCCGAAATGGTGCGCGGCGCGTTGATGCGCTTGTAGGAATTGACCGTGGGGTTGGTGACCGCCGCTAGAGCGGAGGCATGTTTCATGATGCCACCGAGAAAAGTCTTGCCCTTGGCAGAAAGCCCGAAAGGCATTGCCTTGTCGGCAAAGGCATTGATCTTGCCGTCGAGATCCCAGACCGAGATATGGGCATGGCAGCCATTGCCGGTCAGGCCCTTGAAAGGCTTCGGCATGAAGGTGGCGCGCAGCCCGTGCTTTTCGGCGACGGATTTGACCATGAACTTGAAAAAGGAATGTTTGTCGGCGGTCTGCAGCGCATCATCATATTCCCAGTTCATCTCGAACTGGCCATTCGCGTCCTCATGGTCATTCTGGTAGGGCTTCCAGCCCAGTTCCAGCATGTAATCGCAAATCTCGGCGATCACATCGTAACGGCGCATCACCGCCTGCTGGTCGTAGCACGGCTTTTCCGCCGTATCATATTCGTCGGAGATTTTCGCACCGTCAGGCGAAATCAGGAAAAATTCCGGCTCAACGCCGGTCTTGACCCGCAGCCCCGCACTTGCCGCTTCCGCGATGAGCTTTTTCAAAACCACCCGCGGCGCTTGTTCCACCGGCTGGTCTTCCATGACGCAATCGGCAGCAACCCAGGCGACATCCCTTTTCCACGGAAGCTGGATGACCGACGAGGCATCGGGTACGGCAAAAAGATCGGGATGGGCAGGCGTCAGATCGAACCATGTGGCAAAACCGGCAAAACCCGCCCCGCCCTTCTGCATATCGGCAATGGCTTCCGCAGGTACCAGCTTGGCGCGCTGGCCGCCGAAGAGATCGGTATAACTGATCATGAAATATTTGATGCCCTTTTCGGCAGCAAATTTGGAGAGGTCCAGTGTCACGTCATTCCCCTTTTTTTGGTATCAGACACTTCATTGAAAAAAGACGGGCACATCCTCCCAAATGCGCCCGTCCGTTCTTTATGGCTTAAAAGCTGCCTTTCCCCGGGAACCAGTTCGTTCCCGCCAGCGGAACCTGCGCCATTGCCGCAGCCTCCATGGTCAGCGCCACCAGATCTTCCGGCTCCAGATTGTGGAGATGGTTCTTGCCGCAGGCGCGCGCGATGGTCTGCGCCTCGAGCGTCATGACCTTCAGGTAATTGGCGAGGCGGCGGCCGGCGGCGACGGGATCAAGGCGTGCTGCCAATTCCGGGTCCTGCGTGGTGATGCCGGCGGGGTCTTTGCCCTCATGCCAGTCATCATAAGCGCCGGCGGTGGTGCCGAGTTTCTGATATTCCGCTTCCCAATGCGGATCATTGTCACCCAACGCCACCAGCGCCGCAGTTCCAATCGCAACCGCATCAGCACCGAGCGCCAACGCCTTGGCGACATCAGCGCCTGAGCGGATGCCGCCGGAGACGATGAGCTGCACCTTGCGGTGCATGCCGAGATCCTGCAACGCCTGCACGGCTGGGCGAATGCAGGCAAGCGTTGGCATGCCGACATTTTCGATGAAGACATCCTGCGTGGCGGCCGTGCCGCCCTGCATGCCGTCAAGCACCACCACATCGGCACCGGCCTTCACCGCCAAAGCCGTGTCGTAATAGGGGCGTGCACCACCAACCTTGATGTAGATCGGTTTTTCCCAGTCGGTGATTTCGCGCAGCTCGAGGATCTTGATTTCGAGATCATCAGGGCCGGTCCAATCAGGGTGGCGGCAGGCGGAGCGCTGGTCGATGCCCTTCGGCAGGTTGCGCATGTTGGCGACGCGATCGGAAATCTTCTGGCCGAGCAACATGCCGCCACCGCCCGGCTTCGCGCCCTGGCCGACCACGACCTCGATGGCGTCCGCACGGCGCAGGTCTTTCGGGTTCATGCCGTAACGAGAGGGCAGATACTGGTAAACCAGCGTCTGGCTATGGCCGCGCTCCTCATCCGTCATGCCGCCATCACCAGTCGTGGTGGACGTGCCGGCGATGGTCGCGCCACGGCCGAGCGCTTCCTTGGCATTGCCCGAAAGCGCGCCGAAACTCATGCCGGCAATGGTGATCGGCGTTTTCAACGTAATCGGCTTTTTGGCGAAGCGCGTGCCGAGCGTGACGGTCGTATCACACTTTTCGCGGTAGCCCTCGAGCGGATAACGCGAGATCGACGCGCCGAGAAACAGCAGGTCATCGAAATGCGGCACCTTGCGCTTGGTGCCGGCGCCGCGAATGTCATAGATGCCGGTCGCCGCTGCGCGGCGGATTTCCGCCAGCGTGTGATCATCGAATGTTGCGGATTTACGCGGCGGGGTGAAGGGGTTGTGATAGCTCATCGGAATATCCCTCGCCTCAATACGCGTCGGCGTTGTCGATGTTGAAATTGTAGAGCGTGCGGGCCGAGCCGTAGCGCTTGAACTCACCGGGGCTGACATCGGTGACGCCGGCCTTTTCGAGGAGTTCGGCAAGCTTTTCGAGATGTTCGGGCCGCATCTCCTTTTCGATGCAATCAGCACCGAGGCTTTTCACCGAACCGCGCACGAAAAGCTTCGCCTCATAAAGGGAATCGCCCAGCGCATCCCCCGCATCGCCGCAGACGACGAGATGGCCGGACTGGCCCATGAAGGCGGACATGTGGCCGATATTACCCTTCACGACGATATCGATGCCCTTCATGGAAATGCCGCAGCGGGAGGCGGCATTGCCCCTGATAACCAGAAGCCCGCCGCGACCGGTGGCGCCGGCATATTGCGAAGCATCACCCTCGATGACGACGGTCCCGGACATCATGTTTTCCGCAACGCCCGGCCCGGCCGAACCGTGCACGGTGACGGTGCCGCCATCATTCATGCCGGCGCAATAATAACCGACCGAGCCGCGTACATCGACGATAACAGGGCTCTCGATGCCGACAGCAACGGCATGGTGGCCGCGCGGATTGACGACTTCGAATTCAGTGTCGTTGGCTCCAGAGGAAAGGCCGTGGAGCGCACTGTTGAGTTCACGCAATGGCGTGTGGGAGAGATCGAAAACTGGCATGGATTATGACTTTCAAAACAGGCGCCGATGACGGGTCTCAGGCAGCCTTTTCATGGTCCCAGAAATAGACGGTCGCCGGTTCAGGCTCCCAGACGCGGGCATTTTCGATGCCGGGCAGATTGACCAGCGCGCGATATTCCGAGCCGAAAGCGACATATTGGTCGGTCTCGGCCATGACAGCGGGCTTGCAGGCGATGGGATCGCGCACCACGCCAAAGCCGGATTTGGTGCCGACGACGAAGGTAAAGAAGCCGTCGAGATCATCGAGTGCACCCTCGAGCGCCTCGCCTAAATCCTTGCCCTTGGCCATCTCAGCCGTGAGATAGGCGGCGGCGACTTCCGAGTCGTTCTGGGTCTCGAAGCTCATGCCTTCGCGCACCAGTTCGCGGCGCAGATTATTGTGGTTGGAAAGCGAGCCGTTATGCACCAGGCACTGGTCGGCGCCGGTGGAGAAGGGATGCGCGCCGAGCGTCGTCACCGCTGATTCCGTCGCCATCCGGGTGTGGCCGATGCCGTGGCTGCCCGCCATGGAGCGCACGTCGAACCGCGCAACGACGTCTTTCGGCAGACCAGTTTCCTTGTAGATTTCGACGTTGTCGCCGGAGCCCATCACCCGCACATTCGGACGGATGGCGGAGAGAACCGCGCGAATGCCATCAAGCTTCCCGGCGGGAATATCGAGAACCGCATGGGTGCTTTTCACCGTGACGGCGGCATCAACGCCATTTTCCTTCAGCGCTTCGGCAAGGCCGGAGAAATCGGCGGCGGGATCGGCCGACTGGATCGTCACCTTCGCCCTTCCATCGGCAGCGCTGCCATAGATCGCGATCCCGGCCGAATCCGGCCCGCGATCGGTCATGGTGACGAGCATGTCCGAAAGCAGCTGACCCAGCTGCGGTTCAAGGCTTTTGTCTTTCAGGAATAGTCCAACAATGCCGCACATCGACAGGCACCTCCATTCGTTTCTGAATGAAGGGCTAACATATGGAATTCCGCCCCGTCAACTATCAGGAATATTTTTTTCTTCTAAGGCAAATTACGCGCTATGGATCATAGCGAGGTATATCCATGAAAGCTGTGGGCTTTTCGTGGAAAAGAGAGACAATTTTTTCCAGTGTACTCTGCTGAACAAAATCGTTCACCGATGCGGGCTCAACATTTGGATACCAAGTGCCACGCAGCCCTGCACCATTTAAATCCTCTTCCTTCGAGGCTAAAAAGGCAGCAGCAAGGCCTAAATTCTTTGAACTTCGAGCGGACTTCATTTTTCCCATGGCACGCTCCATGAGGTCAATTGGCATCCAGTCCACATTCATTTCGGGCAACATCTTGCAATTGCCGAACTCATCCAAAATTTCAGCGATACCCATGGGCCGCCAAGCATGCTCAGGGCTTTCATCCGAGACAATTAGGTGCGCTACTGCAACGTAGGGAAATCCCATCTTTAGTAGGCCATCCGCTTGCGTCATGCCCATAGAATTTGGAGATCTGCCTTGATTGAAGAAAGAAGCCCTGACTACTTTGACTTCAATAGCCAATATTTGGTCCAAAACCAGGACATCATCTTGATACGGAATAACAAGTATATCTATGTCACCAGGCTTACTTATACCCATATTCAATTCATCAGTAGGCACAACCAATGACACAAACACACCACTTCCCACACCCATACTGCGAAAATATTGGGGACAAAGACCGCTGTAAACTAACCCAAAGAGATAACGATTTGTGACGAGAGAAACTGTAAGAAGTAACTCATGCCTTTCTTTGACGTAGGAATGAGGGAGGACGTATGCCAATTCGCCCGAGCGAAGGTATTTGGGTCTCCTAATGATTTTTCGAAGCACATAACCTCCTAGCCTTCTCAAAGGATTACTGGTCCCCCGCACCTCTCTGCGGATAAGAAATAATCGATAGATAACGGGCGGGAAGTTTCACCAGTTCTTCCGGCCCATGCGGTGCATCCGCATCGAAAAACAGACTGTCGCCGGTCTGCATGGTGAAAAGCTGCTCGCCGTGGCGATAAACCACCTCGCCCTCCAGCATGTAGAGAAACTCCATGCCCTCATGCTGGAAGGTCGGAAACACATCCGAATCCTTGGTCAGGGTGATGAGATAGGGCTCGACGGTGACGCCGCTGGTATTGTTGTCGATATGGCCGAGCAGGCTGTATTGATGGCCGGCGCGGGTGCCTCTGCGGTCAATATTCACCCCTTGGCCCGCCTTGACGAAGGTGGCGCTGCGCGGCTCCTCGAAACCACGGAAAAAGGCCGTGATCGGCACACCCAGCGCCTTTGAGAGCGTCTGCAACGTGGTGAGCGACGGGGAGATATTGCCGTTTTCGATCTTCGAAAGCATGCCGACGGAGACACCGGTGGCCGATGCAAGATCGGTGACCGTGATGCCGAGTTTCTTGCGATAGGCGCGCACCTCATGGCCGATCGCCATTTCCAGATTATTGACCCTCGGCTCGCGAACGGCGTGCGGGTCCTGCGACAGGAACTGCGCTTGTTCGGTCTTGGTGGTGTCCTTTGCCATGGGTCCTCCGGCAGTATTGTGTTTTTCCTTCTTTACAGGAAAACTATCTTAACTCGGAGGAAATCTTTGTCGCATGGCATTCGGCGTGTAACCGAAGCGGGCCTTGAAGCTTCCCGAAAAATGACCGGCGCTGGAAAAGCCTGTCGCGAAGGCAACTTCGGCGATGGACAGCGGGCTTTGTTCCAGCAGCCGCCGGGCGTGATCGAGACGGATTGCGCGATATGTCTCCAGAAACGTCGTTTTCAGATAGGTGGCGAAAATCCGATCGAGATGCCGTGGGCTCGTTCCCCCCAGCTTCGCCATGGTCCGCCGGTCGAGCGGGCTTTCGATGGTCGTTTCCATTTTCTCCAGAACGGTCAGCAGCGCCGGGTGATTGGTGCCGTAGCGTTCCGCCGTGGAGCCGCGTTGCGGCGCGCCGGGTTCGGCCACAGCCGTGTGCAGATACCAGTCGCTGACACGCCTTGCGAAATGCGCACCCATCCTCTCAGAAATCATCGCATGCATCATGTCGAGAGGTGCGACACCGCCAGCGCAAGTGATGCGATCTCCATCAATGACAAACCGCGCCTGCCGGGGCGCGAGGTGGCCGAAAGCTTCCCTCAGCACCGGCGCGTGTTCCCAATGGATGGTGAAATCACGATTATCCAGCAGTCCGGCCGCCGCCAGCACATAAGCGCCGCTGGAAATTCCCCCGATCCTGACACCCTGCCGCGCCAGCCTCCGCAATGTGCCGAAAGAACTCTCCGCAACCGCCCAGTCCTGCGGCCCGCCGCCTGCGCAGACGAAGATCGTATGACACCGCTCGCCAGCAACGGTGAGCGCTTTGCAATCGACAAGGATTCCGGACGAGCTTCTGACCGCCTCACCATCGAAGGAGAGAGGCACGATCTCGTAGAGATCAGTTCCGGCAATCAGATTGGCGGCCCGCAGCGGCTCCGCCGCCGAGGCATAGGACATCAGCGCGAAATTCGGAACAAGGACAAAACCGATGCGCTGGACATTCTTTTGTTCAGATGTCGTCATGTCCTTTTTCTATATCTGAATGTCTCTTTTTTGCAATGACCTTTAGAAAGATGGGGCTAATCTCCTGCGATATCGTTCGAGGTAGGCCAGATGCGCTATTCCGCTTTTTCCATTTTCATGAACGGCCTTTTCGGCAACAAAGCGTGGAAGCCCGCATGGCGGGATGAGTCGCCGAAACCGCATTATGACGTCATCATCGTGGGCGGCGGCGGGCACGGGCTGGCCACCGCCTATTACCTTGCCAAGGAATTCGGCATCACCAGTGTCGCGGTGTTGGAGAAAAACTATATCGGCTCCGGCAATGTTGGCCGCAACACCACCATCATCCGCTCCAATTACCTGCTGCCGGGCAACAACCCATTCTACGAGCTTTCAATGAAGCTGTGGGAAGGGCTGGAGCAGGATTTCAATTTCAACGCCATGGTTTCCCAGCGCGGCGTGCTGAACCTTTTCCATTCGGATGCGCAGCGCGATGCCTATACAAGGCGCGGCAATGCCATGCGGCTGCACGGCGTCGATGCCGAACTTCTGGACCGCGCCTCGGTCAAGGCGATGCTGCCGTTTCTCGATTTCGGCAATGCCCGCTTTCCGGTTCAGGGCGGCCTGCTGCAAAAGCGCGGTGGCACGGTGCGACATGATGCCGTTGCCTGGGGTTATGCCCGCGGTGCAGACAGCCGGGGCGTCGATATCATTCAGGGCTGCGAGGTGACGGGTATTCGCCGCGAAAACGGCATGGTCGTGGGTGTGGAGACAAGCCGCGGCTTCATCGGTTGTGGCAAGCTGGCGCTGGCGGCAGCGGGCAATTCCTCGCAGGTGGCCGCCATGGCCGGGTTGAAACTGCCGATCGAAAGCCATGTGCTGCAGGCTTTTGTGTCGGAAGGGCTGAAGCCCTTCATCGATGGCGTCGTCACCTTCGGGGCGGGCCATTTTTACGTTTCGCAATCGGACAAGGGCGGCCTCGTCTTCGGCGGCGATATAGACGGTTACAACTCCTATGCCCAACGCGGCAATCTGGCGACGGTCGAACATGTCGCCGAAGCCGGCAAGGCGATGATACCGGCGCTTTCCCGCGTCCGGGTCCTGCGCTCCTGGGGCGGCATCATGGATATGTCGATGGATGGCTCACCAATCATCGACCAAACCCCGATCAACAATCTCTATCTCAATGCCGGCTGGTGTTACGGCGGCTTCAAGGCGACGCCCGCTTCAGGTTTTTGCTTCGCCCATCTTCTGGCGCGCGGCACACCGCAGGAAACAGCAACAGCGTTCCGGCTGGACCGCTTCCGACGCGGTTATCTCATCGATGAAAAGGGTCAGGGCGCACAGCCCAACCTTCACTAAATCTGTAGCGGGATTTCAGGCGAAAACCGCTCACACTTTTCGGCATCCCGCTATCTGGCGGATCAAGGACATCTGAAATGGCAAGTCTCGTGCCCTGCCCGCATTGCGGGCCAAGACCCAGGCAAGAATTCACCATCAAGGGCGCTGCCCTTCAGCGACCGGCAGCGGATGCCGGTGCTGAGGAATGGTTCGATTATGTCTATCTGCGTGACAATCCGCGCGGCGCCTATGAGGAATATTGGCACCACACCTCCGGCTGCCGCCGCTGGCTGATCGTCGCCCGCGACACCGTCACCCATGAGATATCCGCCTGCCGGGACGCCGCCGGAGAAAAGGAAGTGACAAGCGCATGACATCCAGCCGCCTGAAGACCGGCGGTCTGATTGACCGCACCCACCCGCTTTCCTTCACCTTCGACGACAAGGTGATGCAGGGTTTTGCAGGCGACAGTCTCGCCTCCGCCCTGCTCGCCAATGGCCAGCAGCTCGTCGGCCGCAGTTTCAAATATCACCGCCCGCGCGGCCTATTGACGGCGGGTGCCGCCGAGCCGAACGCCCTGATGACGATCGGCAGCGGCGGGCGCACGGAGCCGAACACGCGCGCCACCATGCAGGAGCTTTATGACGGGCTGGAAGCGAAAAGCCAGAACCGCTGGCCCTCTCTCGATTTCGATATCGGCGCATTGACCGGCCTTCTTTCGCCCTTCCTCGGCGCGGGTTTCTATTACAAGACCTTCATGTGGCCTGCCGCCTTCTGGGAAAAAATCTACGAGCCCTTCATCCGCAAGGCGGCCGGTCTCGGCAAGGCAAGCCACGCGGCAGACCCGGACGCCTATGACAAATGCTGGGCGCATTGCGACCTGCTGGTGATTGGCTCCGGCGCGGCAGGACTTGCCGCAGCCCTTGCCGCTGGGCGCGCCGGCGCGCGCGTCATCATTGTCGATGAACATTCCCTCGCAGGCGGCGGACTTCTTTCCGAAACGGCAGCCATCGGCGGCAAGAGCGCACCGGATTTCGCGGCGCAATGTGTTGCCGAACTCGAAACCCTACCGAATGTGACGGTGCTGACGCGAACCACGGCTTTCGGCTGGTATGACGGCAATGTCTTCGGCGCGGTGGAGCGGGTGCAGAAACATCTGCCCGATCCGGAAGCCCACGTGCCGGTGGAGCGCCTGTGGCGCATCGTCGCCAAACGTGCGCTGCTTGCCACGGGCGCGGAAGAGCGGCCGCTGGTCTTCGGTGGCAATGATATTCCCGGCGTGATGATGGCCAGTGCCATGCGCAGCTATCTCAACCGTTATGCCATCAGTCCCGGCACGGCGACGGCGATTTTCACCACCAATGACAGTGGTTATGCCCTTGCCCGCGATCTGGAAGCACAGGGTGTCACTCTCGCAGCAATCATCGACAGCCGCGAGCAGGGTAACCCGGGCTACGAAGGCAAGGCGCGTGTCATCAAGGGTGGCGTCGTCTCGAATGCAAAGGGCGGCAAGGCACTTTCCGCCATAGAAATTTATGCCAATGGCCGCACGGAAAGCATGAATATCGATGCGCTCGCCATGTCGGGCGGTTTCAGCCCCATCATCCATCTCGCCTGCCATCGCGGTGGAAAACCGGTCTGGTCGGAAGACAATGCTGCCTTCCTTGCCCCCGCCAATCTCAAGGGGCTCGAACTTGCCGGTGCGGTATCAGCGATCAATGGCATCGCCGCCTGCCTTGAAGACGGCGCGCGAAAGGGTGCGGCGCTTGCGCGGGATCTCGGTTTTGCAGCGAGGACACCAACATTTGGCGTCGTGGAAAATGATGTCGTCGCCCCGCCTGCAAAGCCACTCTGGTCCATCTCTGGCATCAAGGCCAAAGCCTTTGTCGATTACCAGAATGATGTTCACCGCAAGGATCTCGGTCTCGCCGTTAGCGAAGGTTACGGCCATGTGGAACTGGCCAAGCGTTATACGACGAACGGCATGGCGACTGATCAGGGAAAGCTTTCCAACGTCAACGCCATCGGGCTACTGGCCGAGGCGCGCGGCGTTTCGCCGGCCGAAGTCGGCACCACCACCTTCCGGCCTTTTTATACGCCCGTCTCCTTTGGCGCGCTCACCGGCGCTTATCACGGCCAGCATTTCCAGCCGGTGCGCAAATCGCCGCTGCATGGCTGGGCCGAGAAAAACGGGGCGATCTTCGTTGAAACCGGTCTCTGGTATCGCTCCTCCTGGTTTCCCCGCAAAGGTGAAGACAGCTGGCGGGAAAGTGTCGATCGCGAGGTTCTGAACGTTCGCAAGAATGCCGGCCTCTGCGATGTATCGATGCTCGGCAAGATCGAGATTTGCGGCAAGGACGCCGCCGAATTCCTCAACCGGGTCTATTGCAATGCCTTTCTCAAGCTGCCGGTCGGCAAGGCGCGATATGGCCTGATGCTGCGTGAAGATGGCATGATCTATGATGACGGCACCACCAGCCGGCTGGAGGAGAATCGTTTCTTCATGACGACCACCACGGCCTATGCGGCGGGTGTCATGAACCATCTGGAATTCTGCGCCCAGGCGCTCTGGCCGGATCTGGACGTGCGGCTTGCCTCTGTCACCGATCAATGGGCGCAGATGGCGATTGCCGGACCGAAGGCGCGCACAATTCTGCAAAGAATCGTCGATGAAGATATTTCCGACGAGGCTTTCCCGTTTCTTGCGGCCAAAGACGTCTCACTGTTTGGCGGGCAATTGCACGGACGCCTGTTCCGGATTTCCTTCTCCGGCGAGCTGGCCTACGAGCTTGCCGTTCCGGCCGGTTACGGTGAAAGCGTTGCCGATGCGCTGATGGAAGCAGGAAAGCCGGAGAACATCATGCCCTATGGTGTCGAGGCGCTTGGTGTGCTGCGCATCGAAAAGGGCCATGTCACCCACAACGAAATAAACGGCACGGTGGTGCCCACCGATCTCGGCTTCGGCAAAATGGTCTCCGCCACCAAGGCCGATTTCATCGGCCGGCGAATGCTGGAGCGCGAGGGGCTTTCCGCTGCCGACCGTCCGAGCCTTGTCGGCGTCGTGCCGCTGGATAAAAACCAGTCATTCCGCACCGGTTCGCATATTCTCGAAAGGGATGCGGCGGCAACGCTGGAAAACGATCAGGGTTATGTGACCTCAAGCGCGTTTTCACCCCATCTCGGTTCGACCATTGGCCTCGCCCTCGTCAAGAATGGCCCTGCGCGGCATGGCGAGGAAGTCGTGGTCTGGAACGGTCTGCGCAATGAATTCACCGCCGCCCGCCTGTGCCATCCGGTTTTCTTCGACCCTGAGAACGAGAAGCTCCATGTCTGATTTCAAGCCCAATTTCAAATCTGGTTTCCGGCCGATGCTCCGCCCGGTGCTGGGCAAAAAGAGAGCGATCGCTTCCACCGCCATCAAGCTCTCTCCCCTGCCGGAAGGCGCGATCATACATGTGCTGGCCGCGCCCGGCGCAGCGGATATGGAAGTTCGTCTGCGCAGCTTCGCAAAAGGCGATGTGCGGGCGGTCTCTCCCGGCCAATGGTTCATCGTCCGCGAAGAGCCGCTGTCCCAGGCGGAGATGAAGGCGTTTCTTGCGGCGCTTGAGCCGCAGGCGACGGGTGTGGACCAGAGCCAGGGACGCGTGCGTATTCGTATCGAAGGCAGGATGGCGGAACGGGTGCTGGCAAAAGGAACGGCGGTCGATCTTTCCACCACGGCTTTTCCGGCGGGACGCTCCGCCACGACGCTGATCGGCCATATCGCCGCGCATCTCACCCGGCTTGAGGGGCAGGTGTTCGAAGTCATTGTTTTACGCAGTTTCGCCGAAAGCCTGTGGGACGATCTTGCCCGGATGAGCCTTGAATTCCAGTGATCTTATCGGCCTAGGTCCAGATGCTTTCGGGCGTCAGGATTTCAAAGGGAACGATCCGCTGCTCGACAGAGGATGTGTCGCCATTCTCGACGCGCCGTAACATCACGTCGATCAATTGCTGCGGCATCCTGTCGAGGGGAAGCGGCAGCGAGGCGGTAATCAGCCCCTCATTCAGACCCTTGCGCGTTTCCGGGCCGATATCGTTGCAGACGATCTTTATGCCGCGCTGCTTTTCCGTCGGCAATTCCCGAAGTGCCCGCAGAACGCCGGATATGCCACCGCCATTGACATAAATCCCCTTGAGGCCGGGTTCGGAAGCGATCATGTCGCGGATGATGACATAGGCATTTTCAGGCTCTTCGAAGGTCAGCAGTGTTTCCGCCACCTGCAATTCAGGTGTATTCTCACGGATATAAGAGCGGAAGCTGGCATCCGAAACATCCTGACATTGATAGCGGTTGCTGCCGATCAGCGGCACGACCACCCCCTCGCCCTTTACCGTCTGGCTGAGGAACCAGGCCGCAGTCCGACCGCGTTTCCAGCTATCGGTTCCAACAAACCCCGCGCGGCTCGCCGCCGACAGATCAGACACGTAGGTTACCACGGGAACGCCCCTGCCCCGCAGCTCGTCGATTGCCTGGCTGACGAGCGGATGATCGGCCGTCACCACCGCGATCGCGCTGCAGGATTGCCCCATCTTCAGGAGATTGGCGGAAACGGCCTCCGGTGAGAGGTCGTCCTCAAACACGACATCCGGCTCGATGACGCTGTCCGGCCTCTGGCGTGCGGCGGTAACGATCCCCTCCGCCCACAACCGGTAGAGCGGCCGATGGGATTGCTGCAGCAGAAAACCCAGCCTGTAATGGGGCATGGCCTCACGACGGCGGTCCTTGATGGTGCCGAGACCATAAAAACCGATTTCCTCTGCAGCCTTGAGAATCTGGTCGATCGTATCCTGACGCACGGCGGTCGAACCGTGCAGCAACCGGTTGACCGTGGAGATGCTGACACCGGCTGCCTTGGCGAGATCGGTAATGGTCGGGCGGTTCATGGCACCTCACAATCGTATCATCAATGAATGACATTGAATGATACGAAATGCAACATTAAATGAAATACAAATTCCATTTTCAAGAAAATGAAAGATATAAATCATCCTGTCATTTTGGCCCATCGGGAGAATGGGCAGGGAGGAAACAATGGCATTTTTCAGGAAATTTCTCATCGCGGGTGCTGCATCGCTGGTGATGGCATCCGGCGCATTTGCGGCCAATATTGCCGTTGTCGGTGGCAAGAATGACGACGCATTCTGGAACCTCATCAAAAAGGGTCTGGATGACGCACGCCTTGTGGTCGAGGCAAATGGCGGCAAGGTCAATTATCTGCGCCTGCAAACCTACGACAATTTTGCGCCCGATGTGGTGCAGCTGATCCAGACCGCCATCAGCCAGAAGGTCGATGGTCTCGTGATCCCGAACTGGGTGCCCGAAGGCGAGGACCCGGCGATCCGCGAAGCCATTAATGCCGGCATCAAGGTCATTCTCATGAATGCCGGTGGGCACGAAAAGGCTAAGGAACTCGGCGCGATCAACTACGTCGGCTCCGACGAATATCTGGCGGGTGTGGCCGGCGGCGAATATTTCGCCAAGCAGGGCAAAAAGAACGTCATCTGCGTCAATACCGTTCCGGGCGCCGCCAATCAGGAGGCGCGCTGCAAGGGCGTCATCGACGGCATCACCAAGGCTGGCGGCGCCGGCAAGCAGCTGCCGCTTCCGGCCACCAGCTTCGGCGACGCCACCGCCGTCGCCGAGGCCATCAAGGCGACATTGCTACAGGACAGCAAGATCGACGGCGTCCTGACCATTTCGGCTGGCGATGCCGATTCCGCCGCCATCGGCATCATGCAGGCCGGCAAGACCGAAGCCGCCCTGCTCGGCACCTTCGACCTCAACCAGTCCGGCCTCGACCGGATCAAGGACGGGACACAGGGTTTCGCAATCGACCAGCAGCCCTATCTGCAATCATTGCTGGCCGTAACGCTGCTGGCCTCGGCCATCGATTTCGGAACCGATCTGCCGACCGCCCCACTGCTGACGGGACCGAACATCGTCGACAAATCCAACATCCAGACCACGCTTGCCGGCGTCGCCAAGGGAGCGCGCTGAGCGATTATCCGTAGCCATCTCCGATCCCCAAGGAAACCGGGGGTCGGGGTTTGACGGCAAAAGGATATCCCCTCGGCACTTAGGGCCAATATTGGAGTGAACGACGTGAAAAATCTCTCTTTGGGCGACCTTCTGCGCCGCCCGGAATCAGGCGCCTTTCTCGGCCTTGTTTTCGTTCTTGTCTTCTTCGTTGTCTTCGGCAGCATCGAATTCCTGAAACCGGCGGGTGCCGCAAGTTGGCTGAATGTCGCCGCCAATCTCGGCATCGTCGCCATTCCCGTCGGCCTTCTCATGATTTCCGGCGAGCTGGACATTTCCATCGGCGCGATGATCCCGGCCGGCGCGCTGACGGTCGCCATCATCACCGGTTATTACGGCATGCCGATCTGGCTTGGCATCATCGGCGCGCTTGGCCTTGGGGTGCTTGTCGGGCTGATCAACGGTTTTCTGGTGATACGGACCGTGGTGCCGTCACTGATCGTCACGCTCGGCACGCTCTTTGCGGTGCAGGGGCTGATCCTCGGCTTTTCCGTGCTGTTAACCGGCACGACCAGTGTGGCGCTGAGCCCGGCGCAATCCGGCCCCATCGCCAAATTTCTCTTCGGACATTTCATCGGCGGCAGTTTTCAGGTCAGCATCGTCTGGTGGCTGCTGCTGACGGCGATCTATATCTTCTACGTCCATTATTCGCCCTTCGGAAACTGGATCTTCGCCATGGGCGGCGACCGCGTAAGTGCCCGCAATGCCGGTATTCCCACAGACAAGCTGACGGTGACACTTTTCGTCCTTTCCTCCGTCAGCGCCTCCTTCGTCGGGGTCTGTCAGGCAATCCTCTTCAATGTCGCCCAGGTTTCAGCCGGCATGACCTTCATCTTCAACTCCATCATCGCGGTCGTCGTGGGTGGAGTGCTGCTGACGGGCGGTTTCGGTTCGGTGATCGGCATTTTTCTCGGCACCATCACCTTCGCCATCGTCAACCAGGGCATCTATTTCACTTCGTTTGACCGCAACTGGTCGAGCCTCATCATCGGCGTCATGCTGCTGCTCGCAGTGCTGATGAACAACACCTTCCGCGTCATGGCGCTCACCTATTCGCCGAAGAAGAAGTGAGGCTGGACGATGACCACACCCATTCTCGAACTCAGAAACGTCAACAAGTCCTTCGGTCCCATCGATGTTCTGCACGATATCTCGCTGAAGGTGCGCGCCGGCGAGGTGCTCTGCCTGCTGGGCGACAACGGTGCTGGAAAATCCACACTGATCAAGACACTGGCCGGGGTTTATCAGCCCAGTTCCGGTGAGTTGCTGATGGATGGCAAGCCGGTCGATTTCGACGGGCCGCGCGATGCGCAGCGCATGGGCATTTCCACCGTGCACCAGTTTGGCGGAACCTTTCCGCTGATGAGCATCGGCCGCTCCTTCTTCATTGGCGCAGAACCCACGAAAGGCTTTTGGCCTTTCCGCATCTACGACCGCAAGAAGGCCAATGAAATCGCCGTCAAGGCGGTGCAGGAATTCGGCATCACCCGCATCGATGACGGCGACCGCCTTATCGGCGGGCTCTCCGGCGGCGAGCGGCAATCGCTCGCCATCGCCCGCGCGGTGCATTTTGGCGCACGCGTTCTGATCCTCGACGAGCCGACGGCGGCGCTGGGCGTGAAACAGGCGTCCCACGTCCTGCGCATCGTGCTGGAAGCCCGCAAGCGGGGGATCGCGGTGATCTTCATCACCCATCAGGTCACCCACGCCATCGCCGTCGGCGACCATTTCGCCGTCCTCATCCGCGGCGCAGTCGCCGCCAATTTCCGCAAGGGCGAAAAATCCCGCGAGGAGATCACCGACCTGATGGCCGGCGGTGAAGCGCTCGCCGATCTCGGGGCTGAGGTGGAAAATTACATGGCCAGCCATGAGGGCCATCCGCCGCAGCCGCCATCCAGTTAAGACATAGAGAAGGATCAAGACCGATGAAAATCGCCATCGACCCCCACATGCACCGTTTCACCAGCCTCGATGAGCTGCCCGCCAAGGTGAAGGAGCTTGGCTTCGACTGGATCGAACTCAGCCCCCGCGCCGATTTCCTCGAATGGTTCAAGGCGCCGCGTGTCTTTCCCGAGCGCATCAGAGCCTTCAGGAAGGCGCTGAAAGACGCCGATGTCGGCATCGCTGCGCTGCTGCCGATGTATCGCTGGGCCTCAAATGACGAGACCGAACGGCAAGCGGCGGTAAAACACTGGAAGCGGGCCATCGAGATCGCCATCGAACTGGAGGTCGACACGATGAACTCCGAATTCGGCCGCGGCCCGCATCCCGACAAGGGCTCCTGCTACTGCTGCCATACCGGCTCGATGATCGAGGCCTGCGAGGATGCCTGGTGGCGCTCGATGGAAGAACTGGTGCCGATCTTCGAACGTGAAAACATCAACCTGCATGTCGAGCCGCATCCGGAAGACTGGTGCGAGACGCTGCAGCCGGCGCTGGACATCATCCGCACCGTCAATTCGAAAAACGTCAAATTCCTCTATTGCGCGCCGCACACCTTCTACTTCGGTGACGACACCAAGGCGATGCTGCGCGAAGCGAAGGATGTGCTCGCCCATGTGCATGTCGGCGATACCTTCAACCACAAGGCCAGCTCCGGGCTTCGTTATATCCTCAACCCGCCGGGCACGCAGGCGCGAGTGCACCAGCATCTCAATATCGGCCAGGGCGAAGTTCCATGGGACGACTTCTTCAGCACGCTTTCCGAAATCGGCTTCGACGGCATCATGACCTCCTGCGTCTTCGCCTGGGAAGACAGGGCCGATGAATCGAGCCGGTTCATGCGCAGCAAGATGCAGGACTATATCGACCTCTATTTCAAGAAATAACGCGGCAAACCGGCGCTGAAGCTGAGGCGGACCCTGCCTCCGGCCAGCCATTGGCAACATCAAATGGAAAGACGACTGACATGATCAACGGAGAAAGACTGATTTCACGCCCGCTGCGCTGGGCCATGGTGGGCGGCGGACGCACGGGACAGGTGGGTTACAAGCACCGCACGGGCGCCCTGCGCGACGGCAATTACCAGCTCGTCGCCGGCGCATTCGACCTCGATGCCGAAAGAGGCCGAGACTTCGGCGTCAATCTCGGCGTTGCGGCGGAACGCTGCTATGCGGATTACAAGGCGCTGATTGCCGGCGAAACGGCACGCGAAGACGGTGTTGACGTCGTCTCCATCGCCACCCCCAATTTCACGCACTATGAAATCACCAAGGCCTGCCTTGAGGCAGGGCTGCATGTCATCTGCGAAAAACCGCTATTCTTCACCGTGGCGGAATGCGACGAGGTGGCGCGGCTGGCTGAACAGAAGGGCCTGATCGTCGGCGTTACCTATGGTTTTACCGGGCACCCGCTCGTCCACCAGATGGCGGCTATGGTCAAAAAAGGAATGCTGGGCGACATCCGTATCGTCGACCTGCAATATACCCACGGCTTCAACGCCGGTGACGATGTGGACGCGGGCGAAGCCGTAAAATGGCGCACTAATCCCCGCACCGCCGGCCCAACCTTCGTGCTGGGCGATATCGGCACGCATCTTTATTATCTCTCGGAAGTCGTGCTGCCGCATATGAAGGTGAAACGCCTGCTGTGCGACCGCAAGGCTTTCATCCCCACCCGCGCGCCGCTGGAGGACCACGCCACCGTTCTGATGCATTACGACAATGGCGCACGCGGCCGCCTCTGGGTCTCCTCCGTCAATGCCGGTAATATGGGATCGCAGCGTTACCGCTTCGTCGGCTCCAAGGCGTCGCTCGAATGGTCCGATTCCCATCCCGACCAGCTGATCTACGAGGTTCAGGGCGAACCCGGCCGCATCCTGCATCACGGCATGCCCTATCTGGAACAGGAAAGCCTCGCCATCGACCGCATGGGCGCGCTCCATACCGAAGGTCTCGGCGATAGCTGGTCGAATATCTATCTCTGGATTGCCCAGGCGATCGATGCGGCAAATCGTGGTGACAGGGCCTTTCTGAAGACCCACCATTATCCCGGCATCACGGCTGGCACCGAAGGCGTTCGCTGGCTGGAAAACTGCGTCCGCTCGGCCGATGCCGGCGCCGCCTGGGTCGATTTCGCATGACCAGTTTGGGGGCGCGCCGGACCACTCTCCCGTCCTCCTCCTCATCAAGCGCGTCCCCATGCCTTTTTAGAAAGACAACACGATGAAACTCGCAATTTGTACTGATGTCATGGCAAACCTGCCCTTCACCGATATGCTCGACAAATGTGTCGCGCTCGGCGTCGAGGGCATCGAGATGACCGGCGGCGGCTGGTCCAGCGGCCCGCATTTCCGCGCGGACGAACTTCTGGCGGACAGGGGGCTGCTCAAATCCAAGCTGAAGGAAATCGAGGCACGCGGCCTCGAAATCGCTGCGCTGAATTGCTCCGCCAATCCGCTCGATCCCGGCGACATGGGCAGGCGCCACCTTAAGGAAATGCAGGACACCGTCCGGCTGGCCGGAGAGATCGGCGTGACGAAGATCGTCACCATGTCCGGCCTGCCGGAGGCAGCGCCCGGTGATACGGTGCCGAACTGGCTCGTCTACACCAAGAGCTGGCCGACCGAGATGCCGGAGCGCGACCGTTATCAATGGGAGGACCGCGCCTTCCCGCTCTGGCACGGGCTCGTGAAGCTCGCCAAGGAAGCCGGCGTTGAAAAATATGCGCTCGAGAATTTCTCGGCCATGCTCGTCTGGAACCCGGAAACCCTGTTTCGGCTGCGCAACGAGGTTGGCCCGGCGGTGGGCATGAATCTCGATCCGTCACACCTGATGTGGATGGGTGCCGATCCCATCGCCTCTGCCCGGGCACTCGGCGACGCTATCCACCATTGCCATGGCAAGGATACCCGCATCGAACGCGGGTTGGCGGATGTGAACGGCCTCTTGGAGCTGAAAGAGGTGACTGACGTCGCCAATCGCAGCTGGAACTATGTGGCTGTCGGCGCCGGCCGCGATCTGCAATGGTGGAAGGAGTTCTTCTCCGTCGTGCGCATGGCCGGCTACAATGGCTGGGTGAGCCTCGAAATGGAGGATTTCACCATGTCCACCGAGGCGGGCATCCAGTCCTCCATCTGCGCCCTGCAAGCGACCATCAGCCGCTGAGACGAGATCCCGGGCCGCAAAATGCGGCCCGGCACCGATCGCACTACGAGGATGCCATGACCAACCCGATCACCATCACCACCGCTCCCTGCTGCTGGGGCGTCGATGACGTCAAAAACCCCTATCTGCCCCATTGGGAAAAGGTGCTGGATGAGGCGAAGGCCACCGGTTTCGGCGGTCTGGAACTTGGCCCTTATGGCTATCTGCCGCTTGATCTCAAGCGCGTTTCAGAGGCGCTGGACGAGCGCGGCCTGAAGATCGTTGCCGGCACGATCTTTGACGATCTGGTCTCACCTGACAACCGCGACAACCTGCTGCGCCAGACCGACGAGATCTGCGCACTGATCACCCGCCTGCCGAAGCCGGAAACCCATGCCGGCCAGCGTTTTCCCGCCCCCTACCTGACGGTGATGGATTGGGGCCATGATGAGCGAGACTATGCCGCCGGCCATTCCGACCGCGCACCACGCCTCGATGAGGCCGCATGGCGGGGCATGGTCGAAAACATCCGCGCCATTGCAACGCTTGCCCGTGACACCTACGGCGTGCGCGCCACCATCCATCCCCATGCTGGCGGCTATATCGAATTTGCCGACGAGTTGCAGCAGATCGTCGAGGACATTCCCACCGATCTCGCGGGCTTATGCCTCGATACCGGCCATATGGCCTATTCCGGCATGGACCCCATCGCCACGCTTCGCCGCTATTGGGAGCGTGTCGACTATATTCATTTCAAGGATATCGACGCTGCTGTTTTCAAGGAAGTGATGTCAGAACACATCCGTTTCTTCGACGCCTGTGCCAAGGGCGTGATGTGCCCGATCGGTCGCGGCTCGATCGATTATCCGGCGATCCGCAGCCTGCTGACGGAACTCGGCTACGGCGGTTACATCACCATCGAACAGGAACGCGACCCGCGTAATGCCGGCAGCATTCTGAACGATCTGGCGGCCAGCAGGGCGTTTCTTGCCAAAAGCGGTTTCTGAACCGAACGGAGTAAAACCGTGACGCCCCGCGGGAGGTCTAGCCAACACACTATCGCGATCTAATTAGTGATCATTCCCGACACACAAGAATCCTACAGTCTGAAAACCCATGCTTTTATCCGTCACATCCATGTAAAAGCCACATTGGAATATGAGCAGAAGTTTCAGAACGAATTGGCTTTGTTGACAGCAGCTTTGGGCAAATCCAAGATGCGCACCCATAAGCTGAAGCGATCGTTTCTTTGTGTTTTCATGGTGATACGATGATGACCCGCCGCCAGACACTGCTTTTTGCCGCTGCTGCCACCGCCGGCCTTTCGGCCTCGTCCCATCAGGGCCGGACGGCAGGCCCATCGGCCCGTGCCGCCGGATTTTGGTATCCTGAGGAAACCGAGCCGCATGAACGCACTTTCATGCAGTGGCCGGTGAACCCCGCCGTGCATGACGATCCCGATTTCCTTGACGACCTTCAAAAAACCATTGCGAAAATCGCCAATACCATCGCGGAGTTCGAGCCGGCCGTGATGCTGGCCGCAGCGCAGTACCATGGCGCGATCCGCAAACAGGTGTCGCGCAACGTCGAATTATGGGACATTCCGACCGATGATCTGTGGTGTCGCGATTCCGGGCCGTCCTTTGTTGTAGACGGCAAGGGCGGGCTCGCCATCACGCAGTTCAACTTCAACGGCTGGGGCAACAAGCAAACCCATAATGCCGACGGAAAGATTGCCGCGCGGATAGCCGAACGTATGGGCCTTCCGGTTTTTGATGCAGGGCTGGTGGGCGAGGCTGGAGGGGTGGAAACCGACGGCCACGGTACGTTGATCGCCCATGAAAGCAGCTTCATCAATGCCAATCGCAACCGCGGCGACAAGGCAGAAGTCGAACGGCTTCTCCTCGACACTATGGGCGCACGCAAGATGGTGTGGGCACCCGGAATCATCGGAGCTGACATCACCGATTACCACATCGATGCGCTCGCCCGTTTCGTCAAGCCGGGGCAACTGCTGATCCAGATGGGAGACAAGATCGACCACGACGACCCGTGGTCGGTGGCAGCCTTCGAAACCCATGATATTCTGGCCGCAGCCACCGATGCCGAGGGCCGCAAGCTGGATATAATCATTTTGCCGGAACCCTACGACATTCGTGTCGACAGCGCCGATTTCGTATCTTCCTATGTCAATTATTATGTCTGCAACGGTGCGGTCATCGCCGCCGAATTCGGCGATCGGGAAGCCGACGAACGAGCCGCAGCGATTCTTGGCAAGCTTTATCCCGGCCGGGAGATCATCACGTTAAATATCGACCCGGTAGGCGAGGTAGGCGGCGGCATCCATTGTGCCACTCACGAGCAGCCCAAGGTCTGATCACGTAGGGCTCACGTGCCTTTGACGGTGAGATGTGCCGGAGATCGAAACCGGCACGAAAATGGCGTCGAAGACTGAAATGACCTCGACGCCACTCGACCAATCCACTGGCAAGAACCGCCACTACGACCTTCAGGCTTCGACAGGCTCGTGAACATCATCCAAAAGAAAATGCACGGTCACATAACGTGTCGTGTATTTCTGGCCGCTATCGGACACGCTCTCGACGCTACCGCCGTCGGAGGGGTGCCATTTCTGGTAATGAGGGTTGTTGGCAATCAGCGTGATCGCCTTGCCCGAAAACCGGCCGCTCAACCGATAACGAGCCTCTGCCAGGGGCCAGATTTTCTCAAAATCCTGTTGGCTGATACGGGCTTTCAAGGCCTTCCGGGATATCGTTTCCCCGGACGAACCATCTTTGTGCTCCATCGTTGGAATATGCAGGTCAACCTCTTCCGCGCCATCAAGCAGAAAGGCAAATTCATCTGGCCACATCCGTCTCACGTATCGCTCCTCCCAAAGCCTACCACCTTACAACACGATTATGATAACGCCTCCGCCGCGAGAGGCAATGGCGGATATGAACCTGCGCGCGCCAGCGTCACCCTATTCTTCCAGGTCGATGCCGCATGATCTTCAGATTATTATGAGAGATCGCGCATCGAATGCCCTAGCATGGCATCGATCTTCACTAAGGGGGACGGCGCATGCTCCCATCAGCGACTTCATATAGTGCGGGGTATGGCCATAGCCATTTCCGCCATCAGTATCAAATAAACGGAGTTCATAAATTACGGAGAAACCTTGCCTGTCCAATCATCGGACGCACAATGAGCTGAACAACCGAATTGAAAACTCCCACCGGCAGACCCGAAAGTGCGAGAAGATCACGGGTCGGTTCAAACACCGCTTCAGGCACAGCGCTTCCTCTCGGCGGACGATCAAATCAACACGATCTTCCGCCCCCGCCGCTTACACTCTACCCGCCATTTCATACCGCACGCCCGGGCTGATGCGCTCAGCCTGTGGGGCTGAGCATGCCGCTGAAATGACAGTCTGAAACTGGCGACACCGCGCCGCTGGCACCCAACGCCAATCAACGTGGCAATTCCGATTCAAGATGCCCCCGCGAGAACGTAGTCTCCAGCTTTTGAAGGGACCTGAACTTACCACACTCAGATGAACACTATCATTATCTGGACCAGGGATTGACCCTGCAGCCTCGAAATGGCTTGTGTCACGAGTTGCGATCACTAGGGCGTTTGCTGCCGCTGTGGCCAATGTAACCCTCCTGTCCTTGATCACCAAGGGCGACGCAGAGCAACCTCATTTCAGCTGATGCGTCCGCGCGGAAAGTTTGTTTCCGTCGGGGTCGCGAAGATATGCGACGAACGCGCCGTTCGGACGTTCCGTGGGCGGGCTCTCAATTGCCATGCCGCCATGTGCGACACCAGCGGCATGCCATGCCACGACATGGTCGGGGGTCGTCGCCGCAATACCGATCGTTCCGCCGTTGGCAGCGGTCGCCGGCTCCCCGTCAATCGGTTTCGTTATCATCAATCGCCCTCCTTCATGCGCGTAGATCAGTCGACCTTTCGCATCCATCTCGCCGGGCTTGCCCCCTAGGGCAACAAAGGTTGCGTCGTAGAATTTTCTGGATCGTTCCAGGTCGTTACTGCCGATCATGACGTGGGTGAACATGCTTTATCTCCTCTCAGGTGATAGCTGAATTTCATGATGCTACCGCTCGAAGTTACCTAGATATCTGGCCGGCGATGTGCCGAGTGCTTTCTTGAACATGGTGATAAATGCAGACACGGATTCATATCCAAGGTCGCCCGAAACCTGCTGAACTGTCGACCCGGCCGCAAGACTGCGGATTGCGACGATCAATTGTAGCTGCTGTCGCCAACGACCGAATGTGAGGCCGGTCTGGTGCTGGACGAGACGTGCGAGCGAATTCTCACTCATCCCGACCCGCCTTGCCCATAGCGCCATAGTACTGCGATCGGCGGGATCTTCGGCCAGCTCCGATGCAATTCGCACAAGCCGGGGCTCATCTGTAAGCGGGAGATGAAGATGCTCTATCGGCATCCGCGGCAATGCCGACAGAAGCAATGTTGCCATGAGTTCTGAATCTGCGGTCACTGCTGCGGGCTGATTAGCCATCTCAATGATAAGTTCCCGGATGAGCGGGGATAGAGACAGTGTGCAGCACCGGTCCGGCAGATCGGCGGCGCCCGGCTCGATGAACAGAAAAAACAAACGGGCGTTGGCGGTTGCCACGTTGCTATGCGGCATGCCGCCGGGAACCCAGACGCCGCAATGGGGCGGCACCATCCACATCCCGCTTGGAACGCGACATGTCACGCCGCCCCGTGAGGCCATGACAAGCTGCCCTTTTTGGTGGCGGTGTTCAGGTGCCTCCCGTTCGTTCTGGGATACGTCGATCCTCACAGCGTGCACTCGCGCCGCGGACTTTTCTAGTTCGTGGTCGCCCAGGGCTGCAGAAAGGGATAAGGACGGATGGTGGAATTTAGTCATCATTTGAGAGGATATCTAAATTCATCAACAGGCTTTGTCGATAGAGTCATCCCAGATAATTCGGAGAATGACGATGTCAGTGCAACATCATGAGCCTGGATACTGGTCTGATATCTTTCAGACAGAAATTCGATTGCCTCAGACGTGCGATTCCAAGCATTGCATCATGCTTTCAGACAGCGTGGGGCGCAGGGTCAGCCGCATAGCTATCGCACAAATGGCCGTGAAAGCCTTCCTTGAGAGAGTTGGCGTTTGGTTTGCCCGCCGATCACGGACACCGTCGGTCGTTTCAAGCGCTGATCTGTCTGATGCTTATATGCATGCATGCTTAGCGACGCCGTTTTTTTGCTACGTCTCGCCTGAACTCTACGGACTGACCACCTCCATGGGTGACAGAGGCGCGACGCAGGTCGACGCTCACGCGGTGGATGACTTATGAGCGTTCGAACCTTTGTCACCCCCGGGAACGTGATCTTTTCATTGAAGACATTCCTGGCGGCAATGCTTGCTTATTACATCGCGATACGGTTCGATCTGCCGCGACCGTTTTGGGCCGTTTCAACCGTCTACATCGTTGCTCATCCCCTCTCGGGCGCCATCTCATCAAAATCATTCTATCGACTGCTAGGAACGCTGATCGGGGGCGGCGCGACCATCATCATGGTCCCAAATCTCGTGAACTCACCCGCATTGCTTTCCGCAGCGATTATCTTCTGGGTGTCGGGATGCACGTTCATCAGCCTTCTTGATCGCACACCCCGCAGCTATGTTTCCCTGCTGGCCGGATACACCGTGCTTCTCGCAGGATTGCCACTTGTCACGGCGCCGGCAAGCACGTTTGACACTGTCGTTGCGCGGATCGAGGAGATCGGACTTGCGATCCTGTGTGCCTCGATCGTGAGCCACGTTGTTTTTCCAGTCCATGTCGGCACTGCACTGCTCGGGCGGATCGATGCTTGGATGGCAAGGGCGCAGGCGCTCCTTGCGGCAACTGCAACCGCCAAGCCGGATCAAGCCCGAAACAGAGCGGAACGATACGCCTTGGCGGCAGAAGCGGCGGACCTGCGGTCGTTCACAGTTCATCTTCGATATGACCGATCGAGATATCGATCTGCCGTTTCGCTTGTGAGGTCACTGCAGCACCGCATGGTCGCCATTCTTCCGTTGTTGAGCGAACTCGAGGATCAGCGAAGGGCATTGGCTAGGCTCGATACTCCGGGCACGGAGCAGGCCATGTCGATGATTACGGCGATCGGATCAACATCGTTAAGCTCCCCGGAATTCTTCGGGATCAAAACCGATGCGCCAGCCTCTTTCGAAGCGCCTCGATCATGGGAAGTGCTTCTTCTTGCCAATGTTTCGCGGAACTTGCGGAATATTGCTCTAATTTCTCATGAGTATCAGTCGCTTCGAGACGCTTTGAAGGAAGAGAATGCAGCGAGGGCAGTTGGTCGCTTGGCGTCTCGGGAAAACATCCCAGCCCAGCACGCTGACATCGCCATGGCGTTGCTTTCCGCACTGACGGTTGCGATCTGCCTCACCACATCAATCACCTTCTGGATCGCCAGCACGTGGCCCGATGGCATGGCATTTGCCCAGATTTCCGGCGTACTTTGCTGCCTTCTGGCGACGATGGACGATCCGGTGCCAGCCATGCGCAAATTCGCGTATGTCACCCTCTGGTCGGTCATCGCTGCGTCCGTCTATGCCTTCGCGATCCTTCCGCTGATCGATGGTTTTGTGCCGCTTGTCGCTGCACTAGGCCTCTTCCTGATACCTGCAGGGATTTGCCTTGCCGTGCCTTCGCTTGCGATCGTCGGCATGGGCCTTTGTATAAACTTTCCACTTCTTCTTACTCTTCAGGCACATCAGAGCAGCGACTTCATAATGTTTGCAAACTCGGATACCGCGACTGTTCTTGGGATGGTCTGGGCGATCGTGGTGTGCGGCATCTTTCGATCTGTGAGAGCAGAGACGAATGCCAGGAGGCTTTTCTCAGTGACACAGGCGCATGTTGCCGGGATCGCGGCGGGCCAGCATGCAGACGCGCATGTCACGCGCCATCACGTCATCGACGTGGCAGGCATGTTTGCAGTCAGGGCGGCGAAACTACCCGCCACCTCCGGCGCCTCCGATGCCGACCTGATGAGGGACCTGCGCGCGGGGCTGCACATAACGGCAATGCAGGTGCGTTCGGATGAAGCCTCGATACCTGTTTGTCTCAGGGCCGAAGTCATCTTCTCGGCGTTGGAGCTCTTGTATCGGATTACACCCGCCAAGCGTGGTGAGGCCATGGAGCGTGCACTTGGTATGCTGGACGCCTTTATGCTTTCAACCGCGGGCCTTTCCTTAACGGACGCCGACACGGAACTCATGGTGCACGCGGCCGCTCTTCGTCTGTGCCTTGCACCGGAGACGGATCCTCCGGTTTCGACAACGTCTCCATCGAATAGGAATACCAGGTGACCGGACAATTCGACCTCTATGGTGTCTTCCTGCCTTGGTTATCCGCGCTCGCGGTGTGTGCATACGGTCTGCTCCGGGTACTCATACCGGTGTTCGGCAGGCTGGGGCTTTATTCAGCGGTGTGGCATCGCTCGCTGTTCAACCTCGCGCTTTATATCACCCTCCTTGGCGTGCTTTCCGCTATTCTCAACTGGTTGCAGACATGACAAATTTTACCATCACCTTGGGCAGAGCCCTGTTGACCTTATCCATGGTATGTTGCGCAGCGGTACTAAGCTGGCACCTGTGGTCTTTCTACATGGAAGCGCCGTGGACACGCGACGCTCATATCCGGGCAGATATCGTTCGTCTGGCACCAGATGTGTCGGGAACCGTCACGGAGGTTTTGGTATCCGACAACGCGCAAGTCGAAAAAGGGATGCCCCTGTTTCGGATCGAAGCAGACCGTTTCGAACTCTCGCTGCGCCAGGCAGAGGCCCAAGTGCGGAGCAGTAAGGCCGCAGCGGATCTGGCGAAGATCGAATTTGAACGATATCAACTGCTCGCCTCTAAAGAAGCCGCCAGCCTCAAGGAGCGGCAGCATGCAGAAAGCCTGCGGTACCAGGCAGACGCCGCTTACCAATCGGCACTCGTCGCCCTTGATCTGGCGAAGCTGAACCTTGACCGGACAACCGTGAAAGCGCCAGTCTCAGGCAAAATCACGAATTTCCCTTTACGTCGGGGCACCTATGTCTCCGTCGGAAATGCGGTCGGCGTGCTAGTAGAAAGTGACGCCATCTACGTTGCGGGGTACTTTGAAGAAACAAAACTCCCGCGGATCCACGTCGGAGATCGCGTGAAGATCGAGATCATGGGAGAACGGCAACCGATTATCGGCCATGTCGCAGGTGTTGCCGCCGGGATTGAGGATCGCGAGCGAAGCGATACTGCAGGTTCGCTCGCTAGCGTTGCTCCAACATTTTCATGGGTCCGTCTGGCTCAGAGGATTCCGGTGCGGATTGAGATCAATGATGTTCCGAAGTCGGTCAGCCTGATTGCGGGGAGGACTGCAACAGTTTCTGTTGAACCGAGGGGCAACTGAGGCGTAAAACCATCCCCTGCATCGGAATGCGTAGATCGAGGTGCACGCGCGTCCCAGCGCCTTCGTGATCCCGATCTGTCAAGAAGAGACTTGCGGACCCGTCGGCACCCCATTTATCGTACGTCTCCCTCTCCGCAGGAGGATATAGCGAGGGGCCCCGCGGGTATTGCCAAGTTGTTTGAGTTTGGTGTCGAGTTGGCAGGTCCGCTGTTTTCAAGCTACCATTTCCGCGGTGTATTCGGCCCACAGGCAGAATGCGTCAGCCCTTGCGTTGCGATATGAGGCGGCTGAGAGATTGTAGCGGCGGGGCCGAAAGATCGTGTTGATTTGGTCGTGGGCTGACAGGAAGCGTTGCGCCTGGGGTAATTTGAACCGACCCATGATTTTCTCTCGCTTCCTGGTCTGGCGGTGCGAATTTTCAATTCTGTTGTTCAAGCCCTTATGCGCGCGATGATCGGCATCGGGCGCCAGGTTGTGTATTTGCTTGACGTAGCTGCCGAGCTTGTCCGTCACGATGACGCGCGGCCTACCAAATGCCGCACCAGCCTTGAGAAGAAACGCGTGGCAGCCTTTGTGTTGCGGCGGGTTTGAACCAGGATGTCGAGAACATCGCCGTCGGCATCGATCGCCCGCCAGAGCCAGAATTTCCGTCCGCTCATCGTAATGACGGCCTCTGTTGGTTTGCACGCAGAACTGAGCCGGTTAGGCGCATAATTTCCATTGAGAATTGAGCCATGTGAACCTTCCCCCAACGCGGAGAGCGACGGGGGCAACGGAGTGATCCACATGGGACTTTTAAACATCATCCGTCGGATGGCACTGCGTGAGAAGCTGTCAGTGCGGGAGATCAGCCGACGCACCGGGCTGTCACGTAACACGATCGCGAAGTATCTGAGCGCGGGTACGATCGAGCCGACGTTCACGGTACCGGAACGACCGAGCAAGCTTGATCCGTTCGCCGACAAACTCTCTGGCTGGCTGAAGACCCAGGCCGGAAGGTCACGCAAACAGCGCCGAACGCTGAAGCAACTTCATGCCGATCTGACGGCTCTGGGCTTTACCGGCTCCTATGGCCGTGTCGCCGCCTTCGCCCGTGAGTGGCGGGTTGAGCAGCAGACGGCTGGCCGCGGCATATTCGTTCCGCTGTCTTTCCGCCTAGGCGAAGCATTCCAGTTCGATTGGAGTGAGGACTATGCCGTGGTCGGCGGCGAGCGGACGAAGCTGCAGGTGGCGCACATCAAGCTATCGCACAGCCGAGCTTTTCTGGTCCGAGCTTACCTGTTGCAAACGCACGAGATGCTCTTCGACGCTCACTGGCACGGGTTCCGGGTGTTCGGCGGCGTCCCTGGTCGCGGCATTTACGACAACATGAAGACCGCGGTCGATCGTGTTGGCCGCGGCAAGGAACGGCAGGTCAACGTCCGCTTCCAGGCAATGACGAACCACTACGTCTTTGCGCCTGAGTTTTGCAATCCCGCCGCAGGTTGGGAGAAGGGACAGGTTGAGAAGAACGTTCAGGATGCCCGACCACGTTTGTGGCAACAGATGCCGGACTTTCCGGATCTGGCGGCATTGAATGTCTGGCTGGAACAGCATTGCCAGGACCTGTGGCGCGACACAGCGCACGGCACCTTGCCCGGCACGATCGCGGATGTTTGGGCTGATGAGCGGGTAGCATTGATGGCGCTCCCCGCCATGTTTGACGGCTTCGTCGAGCAGAGCAAGCGCGTCTCCCCCACCTGCCTGATCACCTTCGAGCGGAACCGCTACAGCGTACCTGCGTCTTTTGCGAACCGACCCGTCAGCCTGCGGATTTATCCCGAGCGGCTGGTCGTTGTGGCCGAGGGCAATATCCTCTGCGAACATCCGCGGGTGATCGAGCGCAGTCACGACAAACCGCCGCGAACGATTTACGACTGGCGGCATTACCTTGCGGTCATCCAACGCAAGCCCGGTGCTCTACGCAATGGCGCACCCTTCCTGGAATTGCCGCCCGCCTTACGCAAATTGCAGGACCAGATGCTTCGCCGCCCCGGCGGCGATCGTGAGATGGTCGACATTCTCGCTCTCGTTCTTCATCACGACGAGCAGGTTGTCGTCAGGGCTGTGGAGCTGGCTCTGGATCAAGGCGTCGCGACCAAGACGCATGTGTTGAACCTGCTGCATCGCCTGATAGATGGCAAGACGACTGACGACCCCGACATCGACACGCCACAGGCGCTGACCTTGCGGCGTGAACCTAAGGCCAATGTAGAACGCTACGATGGTTTGCGGGTCCGGATCGTGGGAGGTCGCCATGCGTCATGATCCTGCCAGCGCCGCCGTCGTCATCATGCTGCGTAGCCTGAAGATGTATGGCATGGCCCAAGCCGTCACGGACCTGATCGAGCAAGGAGCTCCAGCCTTCGATGCGGCCGTGCCGATCCTGTCCCAGTTGCTAAAAGCCGAGATGGCCGAGCGCGAGGTCCGCTCTATTGCCTATCATATGAAGGCTGCTCGCTTCCCTGCCTACAAGGACATCTCCGGCTACGACTTCGCCGCCAGCGAAATCAACGAGGCGACGGTGCGCCAACTGCATCGATGCGAGTTCATGGACGATGCGCATAACATTGTCCTCGTCGGCGGGCCGGGCACAGGAAAGACCCATATCGCGACTGCCCTCGGTGTTCAGGCTATCGAGCATCACCGCCGAAAAGTCCGCTTCTTCTCGACTATCGAATTGGTCAATGCGCTCGAGCAGGAGAAGGCAAAGGGCAAGGCAGGCCAGATTGCCGAGACGCTGGTCCGTCTCGATCTGCTGATCCTTGATGAACTCGGATATCTTCCGTTCAGCGCGTCAGGCGGAGCGCTGCTCTTCCACCTGCTAAGCAAGCTCTACGAGCGCACCAGCGTCATCATCACCACAAACCTCAGCTTTAGCGAATGGGCCACGGTCTTCGGCGACGCCAAGATGACCACCGCTCTGCTCGATCGCTTGACCCACCGCTGCCACATCCTGGAAACCGGTAACGACAGCTTCCGCTTCAAGGCCAGCTCGGCCGCAGCAGCACAGAAGAGAGGAGAAAAGGCCAATCCCTTGACCAAAGCCTGATCAGAAAACCATACTTAGAGGTGGCTCACTTCTCGGTGGAAAAACCGGCTCAGTTCCGCGTGCAAACCAACACCAAGTCATCACCAACCTCATCAAGCAATCTTGAAAGGAACTTTATTTCTTCAGAGGAACCATCAGTTTCGCATTCTAAGCGATCACTAACTATTTCCCCCACCGAAGCAACATTAGTGTTCGTCAAAAACGAATTTGCTATGAACGGAGCAAAAGTTCTCTCGGCAAAAGCGGAAAGTTCGTCTTCATTTCGGTGACTTACTAGGACAAGAGTGTCCTCATTGACAGATTTATGTCTTTCACGCGTGCCGAACTTATTGGTATTTGGAATTTCTATACGGACCGTCCTCATTAATACGTTCTCCCAATTAAGAATATTGACTCAGCGCTTAAATATGTAGGTCATGGAATAACATTGCCAAGAGGAGAAAATTTGCCGGAGCAATTATTTGAGCTTAGACTTCTGTTGGTAACGCGTGGGAAAGTTGCCAGCTTCGAAGCATCGAGCTTATCGGCCTGTGCTTCAACATGCGCGGCTTTGTATGATGCACCACGCACTTGATTTGACCTCGTCAAATTTATCCGGTTGTCACTCTCGTAATCTCGGCGGTGATTATCGATCAAGCCGAGGATGCCCTCAAGGGTGCCGACGATTACTTCCCCGGTAAGGAAGGTAGGTGTCGGCCATTTAGCTCCCACCTACGATCGCGAGAGTTCGCTGGGCATAGTTGCGCACCTCTTCCTCTACGAAGGCGGTGTTAGGGTCGTGATGGAATGGTGCAGTGTAACTATTGATATCTTCAAGCTCACTATATTGGGACGCAAGAGGATGATCGGGATCTGCCCGAATTGTCCCCAGCATATCCCCTAACCACTTTCCTTCGAGAATTTGATTGGGGAAACGGTAGCGAATGTATTTTTCGAGCAGCGGACGCATAACAGTCCGCATATCTCGCGCGTCGCCACCACGTCCCTCAGCAAAATCTTGCAATCGCATATGATCTTGCAGATAGCCTTCCTTGACCTCGAGTTCGATGTCCCAAGGCTCTATTGATGAGCCGGTCGCAGTCACTGAAAGCTGGAAGGGGGTGCATGACGCGTTGTGTATCATGCCGCGCACCGTATCAAGGAAGAATTTGTCGTGGCTAAGCACCATTACCTGAGCAGCTCTGCCCGGCTCGCCCATTCGCACAATCTCCTTAGCGGTCATCGCTCTTCGGAAGTCGTCGAGGCTGGTAAATGGATCATCGAAAACAACGATCTTTTTCGTGATGTCAGGATCACGCTTGAGTTGCGACAGAAAAAAGGCAAGTGCAAAGGTATTTTTGTCTCCGGCGCTCAGTGTGGTGTCGAAACCGGGAGCGCCGGGATTGGTCCTCGTTACATCGATGTCGCAGGTGTCGAAGCGCAGGCAATAGCTTGACTGAGGCACCTTCCCGACATACGTCTTGCCGCATTGCGCCAGTCGAAAACTTGCGCCGAACGTGCGCAGGAATTGATTGATGTCGGCTTCATATGCGCTGAGTATATTCTGGTCGTAAGCATCGAGCGCCGCTTTTTTGGCATCCTTCACATCAACAAGTGCCTTTTTTTCTTTTAGTAGCTGTGCGTAGTTAGCAGCCAAACTCAGGACCGGGTTCGAGTGTCGCTTCTTAACGGCCTGAAGTTTCGTCAGGGCGGCTGTAGCACTGATCTCGTCAGAGGCGGCATTTGCGTTTTTTACCGCTTCTATCAAACGGTTGGCCTCAACCAACATCGTAGCGTTTGCCCGCAGCTCCGCGCTCGTCGCTAACCAGACCGCAAGTGCTTCGATAAAGGCGGCGGATGGTTCTACAGGCTCTAGCGGGGCAGCGGCCTTCGACTCCAGCATCGCCTTGGCTGAGTCGAACAGGGCTTGGGCCTCGGCGGTGATCCGGTCGGCAGCGTCGGAGGGTATATAGCCATGATCGCAATAGGTTTTCCAAAATTCGGCGTCAGTTGATAGTTGTCTGAAGGCCTGCTCGACTCTGAGAACAGGCGTGGACGACAGTGCGTTATGGAGCGCGGTCGCCATATTCGTAATAGTTTCCTTATGCTTGGCATAGGCCTCACTGAAGTAACCACGATAGGCGTCTATTAAGCTATTGCCGTCGACCTTATTTGCACAAAAGGGACACTTTTCATCAACGATGCGCGTCAAGCCCGTCGACAACCAGCCTTCGCCGCCATCCCGGAAATCATGAAGTGCAAGTTGGAATTGAACGCGTGCCGCTGCATCGGCGGCTATACCCTCGACGGTTTCCATCAGTAGCTCGAGGAAACCTTCTGGTAAGGCGAGTAGCGCTGGCGCAGCCAACAGGCTCCGTGACGAGACTTTCAAATCGTCATTGATAGCTTTGAGTGCTTTCGTTGCCTTTTCGATCTTCTCGTCGATGTCGGCATCTGATGGCAAATCAAGAAATGCCTCGAGCTTCATGCCGAAAGGAAAATGCTGCTCGAGGACCTTTTTCGCAGCCGTGATCTCACTCTGTTTGGTCGTAGCGTCTGTGTCTAGCCTATCTACCTCCTCGGCCAAAGCAACACCTGCCGGACCGACAACGATCCGGTAGAAATTTCGACGGTGCTCAATATCGATTTGCTCGCCCCCATGAACGTTCTCGGTAACGAACTGCTGATCAAAAATCTCAATGCCGACCTGTGCATTCGTCCAAGCACCATTAGAAAATCGAGACAGACCAACGTCGAACGCCAACTGGACTTCTGGTTCTGAGGTTGCCAAGAAAGTCTTGCGGCGCTGAATGAGCCGAGGATCGTCGCGTTGCAGCGAGCGAAGGACAGCGCACAACGTGGTCTTGCCACGTCCATTGCCGCCGTAGATTAGGGTAAAGCGTCCATACTCACCGCCACTTATACGCGCGGCTTTGAAGCGACCAATATTTTTGATCGTCGCAATTTTTCTTAGAAACACGCGTCAAAACCCCTCTAGACCTCGCCTCGCCCCCGGCGGAGTTTCTCCCCACTAAGTTGATAGGTCTGGCATAAAGAGAGATAAGTTGTAAACGCCTCGCAGAGGAGATTTATCAAACGTGCCTTAAGTGTGGCTTTGGCAGATTTGGGACGGGCTAACCAGATCGAAGGTGTCTAGAATATCAACCGAGAACCCTTACGCAGTAAGGAATTTTATGGCGGAGAGGGTGGGATTCGAACCCACGATACCCTTGCAGGTATGCCGCATTTCGAGTGCGGTGCATTCGACCACTCTGCCACCTCTCCGCATGCGCGAACGCTTGCGTTGCGCGCTCCTCATAAACATCAATGGCCGGGCTGACAAGCGGAATTTCGTGTTTGTGTCACAAATTATTCGTCATAGAGAAGACTGGAGAAATGCTTCGGCTTTCAGCGGTTTTCACGGGCATTTTTAAGATGACACGCATCGACCTCCAGCCGTGCGCGTCGCATTCGGCAATGGTGTTAGAGCAATTGATAGCGCTGCAGGATTTTCATAATCTGGTCGTCCTGTTGCTGGTCCGGCAGCAGGGCCGGCTGACGGCTGGCGCCGACGGTGGGGTCCTGCAGGTAGAGTGAGCGCTTGACCATGGCGGGCGCAAAACCCAGCGCATAGAGATCGGTGCGGAAGGCTGTGTAGATCGCCTGCTGGCGCTCGGCCTCTATGATATTGCCGGCGTTGAATGCGTTGAGAATGCCGGCAAGCACATCCGGCATTGCGTTGCCAAGGCCGGAAATACAGCCTGCGGCACCGTTCTGTAACGACCACAGAACGAGGTGATCAGGGCCGGAATAGACCTCGAAACCGGGCATCTCCTTCGCCACCTGGAGATAGGCTTCGAGCGTCTGCTGCGCGCCACCGGAATCCTTGATGCCGGCGATATTGCCATGGGTTGCAAGTTTACGCGCGGTTTCCGGCTCTATGTGGTTCTGGGTGCGGGCGGGGATATCGTAGAGATAGGTAGGGGTCTCAACGGCATCGGCCACCGTCGAGAAATGGCGGATCAGGCCATCCTGCGTGCAGGCGATGAAGAAGGGCGTGATGACGGCGATACCGTCGACGCCGATACGGTCGAAGGCTTTGGCAAGCTGTATGGTCTCGAATGTGGCGGGCATGCCGGCATTGACGATGACTTTGGCGCGGCCGGCCACTTCGTCCACCACTTCTTCGGTCAGCCGGATTTTTTCTTCATGGGTCAGCGCGGTAAAATCGCCGTTGGTGCCGGCGCACATGATGTTGTTGCCGGCCGCCACCTGGCGGCGCACCTGCGCGCGCGTGGCTTCGTAATTGATGGTTTCGTCTTCGTTGAAACAGGTGACGAGCGCGACGAAGGCTTGTTTGGTCATGAAAAAACTCCACTTGAATTTCCAACGGCATGGCCGGCCTCGGCCGAGCTGCGCGCGGAATGCATATCGGGGTCGGGATCGAGGCTCGCCGAAAGCAGCGCGCGGGTATAGGCCTCACGTGGCGCTTCGAAAACCTGCCGGACGGAACCGAATTCCACCACCTCGCCGCGCTGCATGACCATAACGTGATCGGCGAAATCCCGAACCACCGGCAGGTCATGGGCGATGAAGATGAAGGAGAGGCCCATTTCGCGGCGCAGTTTATCGAGCAGCGCGATAACCTGCGCCTGCACTGACACATCGAGCGCCGAGACTGCCTCGTCACAGATGATGAGCTTCGGCTCCAGCGCCAAGGCGCGGGCAATGGCGATCCTTTGCCGCTGGCCGCCGGAGAACTGGTGGGGATAACGACGCATATGTTCCGGCGACAGGCCGACCTGATGCAGCAGTTCCGCGGCGCGTTCGCGCCATCTTGCCTTGGGCAATATGTCCGGATGGATGACCCAGGCTTCGGAGATGAGCTGAAATACCGTCATGCGTGGGTTGAGCGATTGGGTGGGATCCTGAAACACCATCTGCAGATCGCGCCTGAGCGCGAAGAGCTCCGCCGGCGAAAGCTGGAAGAGATCCTGCCCCTTCCACAGGGCGCTGCCGGCATCCGGCTCGTCAAGCCGCAACAGAATGCGCGCCAGCGTTGACTTGCCGGAGCCGCTTTCCCCAACGACGGCGATGGTCTCGCCGGCCATCAGGTCGAAGGAAACACCCTTCAAGGCCTCGAAGGCGCCGTAGCGCCTGCGCACATCGCGCACACTGAGCAAGGGTTCACCCCCCGCTTTCGGTTCGTGCATTTCGCCCCGGCCGGGGGCGGCGCTGATGAGCTTGCGGGTATAAGGGTGCTGAGGGTTGCGATAAACCTCGCGAACGGTGCCGGCCTCCACCAGCACGCCCTTTTCCATCACCACCACCCGGTCGGCTATCTCGGCGACGACGCCGAGATCATGGGTGATGATGAGTACGGCCATGCCGGTTTCCCGCTGCAGCTCCTTGAGCAGGGAAAGCACCTCGGCCTGCACCGTCACGTCAAGCGCCGTGGTCGGTTCGTCAGCGATCAGCAGGTCGGGCCGCAGCGCCAGCGCCATTGCAATCATGACGCGCTGGCGTTGGCCGCCGGAAAATTCATGCGGATATTTCCTCAGGGCTCCATCCGGATCAGGAATGCCGACACGGGCGACAAGCCGCCTTGCCTCCACCTCAGCTTCCGCCTTGCCCATGCCATGGGTGGTCATCGCCTCGCGGATCTGCCAGCCGACGGTATAGACGGGATTTAGATGGCTGAGCGGATCCTGAAAGATCATGGCGATGCGCCGGCCGTTGACCTCGCGACGCGCTTCTGCCGGCATGGTCAGAAGGTCTTTGCCATCAAGCAATATCCGACCGCTGCTGATATATCCGGGCGGCATGTCGATGAGGTTCATGATGGCCGAGGACGACACCGATTTGCCCGAGCCGCTTTCGCCGAGGATCGCCAGCGTTTCGCCACGGTCGATATGGTAGGAGACATCCTTCACCGCATGGACGACACCGCTTGCGGTGTGGAACTCCACGGAAAGGTTGCGCACGTCGAGAAGATGGTCAGCCATGCTTGCGGCCCTTCATTTCCAGCCGCCAGCGCTGCACGGGGTCAAGCGCGATGCGCAGCCAGTTGGACAGCAGGTTGAGCGACAGGGTGGTGAGAATGATGGCAAGCCCGGGCCAGAAGGACAGCCACCAGGCATTGGTGAGATATTGCCGCCCCTGCGAAATCATCAGGCCCCAGGTGATTTCCGGCGGCTGAATGCCGATGCCAAGGAAGGACAGCGCGCTTTCCGCCAGCATCACATAAGCGAAATCGAGCGTCGCAAGCGTCGTCAGCGTCGGCAGCACCACGGGCAGGATGTGGCGAAACAGGATGCGTTTGCCGGATGCGCCCATCACGCGCGCCGCCTGCACGAACATGCGCTCGCGCACCTCCAGCACCTCCGCCCTGGTGGTGCGGATGTAAACGGGAATGCGGGTGATGGCCAGAACCAGCATCAGGTTGAGGATGGAGGAGCCGAGCAGATAAAGGACGATGACCGCGATCAGCAGCGACGGAAACGACATGATCACATCGGCAACCCGCATGATGATCTGGCCGACGCGGTTGGAGGAAAACCCGGCGATAAGGCCGAGTACCGTGCCGGTGACTGCGGAGAGAAGCACGGCGCCGGCTGCAATCATCAGCGTGTTTTGCGTGGCGGCAACGATGCGCGCCAGAAGTGACCGGCCGAGCGCATCCGCTCCCAGCCAGAAGTACCATTCACGCTGCCAGTCGAATGGCGCGAGATTGCGTCCGCGCAGGTTCTGTTTCGTCGCGAGATCGCCAAGCCAGGCCGGGCCGACAAAGGCGAGTATGACGATGACGACGAGAAAGATCGCGGCACAGAGCGCGAATTTATCCGCCCACAACATGCGCAGCATGCGCATTGCGAAGGATGGCTCATCAATGATCTCGGTATCGACGTTCAAAAGGCTCATGGCTAAATGTCCCCCTCAGTGCCGGATACGCGGATCGAGCAGCGCATAGGCGATATCGATCAGCAGGTTCATCAGGAAGATCGCCAGCGCGGTGACGAGAATGGCGGCCAGAACGACATTAAAATCCCGCTGCAGAATGGAATCGATCATCAGCTTGCCGACGCCCGGAAACCCGAAGATGGTTTCAACGATGACGGCGCCGTTAAGAAGGCTTGCGGCCTGATCACCGATGACGGTGATGACCGGCAGCATGGCGTTGCGCAGGGCATGGATGAAGATGATCGGCCCGGATTTCACGCCCTTGGCGCGTGCCGTTTTGACGTAAGCGGAAGACAAAGCACCGATCATCGAGCCGCGCACCACCTGCACGATGATGCCGAAGGGGCGCACGAAGAGAACGGAGATCGGCAATATCCAGTGCAACACCGAGCCCGTGCCTGAGGTGGGCAGCCAGGCGAGATTGACGGAAAAGACGACGATCGCGACGATGGCCAGCCAGAAATCCGGCACCGAAGCGCCGATCAACGAAATGGTCGAGGCCATGCGGTCGAAAAAACCGCCGGAGCGGAAAGCCGCAAGCGAGCCGACGACGATGGCCGCGGTGGTGACCAGCGACATGGTGATGACCGCAAGCCAGAGTGTCCAGACGAAGGCCTCCAGCACCACATCCAGCGCCGGACGGGCTTTTCTGAGCGATTCACCCAGATCTCCCGTCATCACATCGCCCGCATAACGCAGGAACTGAACCATCAGCGGATCATTCAGCCCGTGCAGCGCACGAAACTGCTGCTTCAATTCCTCCGAAGCCTCCACCGGCAGAAACAGCGCGGCCGGGTCTCCCGTCAGGCGGGAGAGGAAGAAAACCATCACGATGAGGCCGACCAGGGAGATCAGGCTCGCAATGGATCGTTTTCGGATGAAGCTCAGCATGGTTGCCTCCGGGTTTCAACGCGGCGGCAAGGCTTTCGCCCTGCCGCCGCTCATTGGCTTATAAGATGCGGGCTTTACTTGATGCCGATTTCCGAAAGCTGCAGCATCGAGTTGGTGGCGATGGTGGGCTTGAAGTCCAGACGTTCGGAAACGCGGGAGAAACCGACCATGTGGAACAGCAGCACATCCGCCACGACATCATCATGCAGGTAGGCGATGAGTTCTGACCAGAGCTTGGCGCGCTCGTCACCGACGGCTGCGGAAGCGCGTTCGATCAGGTCATCCACCTTGGGGTCCGAGAAGCCGGACTGCGTGCCCTTGGTGGCATATTTGAAGAACATGGTGAAGGACGGATCGCCCTTGGAATTGTCGTGCATGGCAGCGACGATCTGGGGTCCACGACCTTCCTTGAAGGGCTTGGAATAATAGCTCTCGTGTTCGGCCACTTCCACGAATTTCAGGTCGATCTTGAAGCCGACGTCCTGCAATTGCTGCTGGATCGCCTCCATGATTTCGGTGACATTCGGAAAATTCGCCGTGCGCGCGATGATGGTGATCGGCGTATCCACCTTCACGCCGGCAGCCTTGGCTTCCTCGAGCAGCTTCTTTGCGCCATCAGGATCGTAAGGGAAGACCTTGACGTCGGGGTTCCAGCCAAGCGTGGTCGGCGGAACAAGCGCGGTCGCCAGCACCGCTCCTTCGGGAACCAGCGTGCCGAGGAAGGCCTGCCGGTCGATGGCGAGGTTGAGCGCGCGGCGTACCCGCACATCGCTCAGCGGCGCGATGTTGTGGTCGAGGCGCATATAGACCGTCTCGCTATCGAGATAGGAAAAATCGGTCTTCGGATTGGTCGCGTCGAGCTGGGAAATGGAGGGCGAAAGATCAGCCTCTCCGGTCTGCACCATGGCGGCTCGAACCGAGGGATCGGCACGGAAAAGATAGGTCGCTTCCGTCACCTGCGGCTTCTTGCCCCAATAATCGTCACGGGCAGTCAGAACGATCTGCTGGCCCGGCGTCCAGTTGGTCAGCTTGTAAGGTCCGGTGCCAACAGGCTCGCGGATGAATTCCATCTTGGTTTCTTCGGGAACGATAGTGACCAGTGACATCAGCAACGGCAGAATTGGCTGGGCCGGGTCGGTCTTGAAGTCGATCGTGTGGTCGTCAACAATCGAAGGCGTCACCGTCATCCCACCAAAATAACGGCGGGATTCACAGGCGTTCTTGTCGCTCATGATGCGTTCGAAGCTGTGCTTCACGTCCTTGGCGTCGAAGGTGGTGCCATCGGAAAACTTCACGCCTTCACGCAGATGGAAGCGCCAGCTACCATCGGCATTCTGCTCCCATTTTTCGGCAAGCCGCGGCTGAACGCCGTTCTTGCCGCGCACATCAAGCTCGGTCAGCGTTTCGCTGACATTTTCCATGATGATGCGGCCAATATTGGAGCGGGTCGCCATGCAGGGCTCCAGCAGATCAGCCTCTTCCGCCAGCACGATCTTGATCGGCCCCGAGGCCGCAAGCGCCGGCGAAACCGCGGCGCTGAGGGAACCCAAGACAAGGGCGCCCACAATCAATGACTTCTTCATTCCGTTCTCCTCCCAGATCAGAAATTCAGCAACATGGCGGCGTGCCGCAAGGGGTTTTAAAAAAAGCCCCGCCTCCTGCATCGAGGAGCATGGCGTGCGGATGATTGTCTCCTCCACCCGTGAACAGAGCATCGGCGCTATCACATTTTTTGTCAATTTATTTTTCTTAAGCATTTTTTACTGACGTCAGAACTGCAATTTTTATCGTTTTAAAACAGATAATTAGATTGAATAACCAAAAACTCAAAGGTTCGATTTATATAGAAATAAACTTGACAACTTTTTGAATATGTCATTTTCATCAGGCCAAGAGGAGACCACGATGACCCCTGATGACATCGCTCACGCCATGACCGGAGCCATCCGCACCACGTCAGAAAATCGGCAGGAAGCGCTGCTGCCGTCGCCGATGATCCAGAACCATGCAAGCTTTCTGCACCTGGCTGATGACGGCGCCTTGCTGTGCGCATGGTTCGGCGGCACGCTGGAAGGAAAATCGGACATTTCGATCTTCGCTTCCGTGTTGATGCCCGGCGCGACAAGCTGGGGCGCACCACAGCGCCTGAGCTACGACCCTGCCCATTCCGAACAGAACCCGGTTCTTTTCACCGCGCCGGATGGTGCCCTGTGGCTGTTTCACACCGCCCAGCCTTCCGGCAACCAGGACGAATGCCGCATTCGCATGGCGCGAGTTACCCGTGATATGACGGCACCGGAAAAGCTCATCTCCGAAGAGGGTCGTTTTCTCGATCTTCCGAAGGGCTGCTTCATCCGCGCGCCGCTGCGCATTCGTGATGACGGCGCCTGGCTGCTGCCAATCTTCCGCTGCATCCAGCGCCCCGGCCAGAAATGGAACGGTAGCCACGACAGCGCAGCACTTGGCATATCCAAGGACAATGGCCTGACATGGCAATTGCAGGAGCTGGAGGATTCGACCGGCTGCGTGCATATGAGTCCGGTTTCTGGCGGTGATGCACGCTACTCCGGCTTCTTCCGCCGTCGTCAGGCCGATTTTGTTTACCGCACGGAAAGCGCTGATGGCGGCCGCTCATGGTCAAAGCCGCAGCCGACCGACGTGCCGAACAACAATTCATCCATTGCCGCAATCAGGCTCGGTGACGGCCGGCTGGCGATGATCTGCAACCCCGTCAGCGCCGCGCAATCGAGCGACCGGCGCGCCTCGCTTTATGACGAGCTCGGAGAGGATGACGGCAGGCCGGATGCCGATCCGACAGGCGGATGCGTGCCTGTCTGGGGCGTGCCGCGCGCGCCGGTTTCCATCTGCATCTCCGGTGACGACGGGCTCAGCTTCCCCACCCGTATTCTGATCGAGGACGGTCCCGGCACCTGCCTGTCGAACGATTCGACTGATGGTCGCAATCTGGAGATGTCCTATCCATGGCTTCTGGAAGCACCGGACGGTACGCTGCACGCCAGCTACACCTATCATCGCCGCGCAATCAAATATGTCCGGCTGGCGCCCGGCTGGGCAGACCCCAAGGACGGGAGAAAAAGATGAGCAACATCATTGGCATCACCATGGGCGACCCCTGCGGCGTCGGCCCGGAAATCACCGTCAGGGCGCTTGCCGAAATGTCTGCCCCGGACCAAGCCGCTACACGGATTTACGGCAATCTGGCCACGCTTCAGGCGGCACGGGATGCGCTTGGCGTCGATATCGATCTGACACGGCATGTGGTTGATCTGCCCATCGAGGGCGCGCCGCTGCCGTGGGGTACGCTGTCGCCGGTGGCTGGTGACGCCGCTTTTCGTTTCATCGAAAAGGCCGTGCGTGATGCCGAAGCCGGCGAAATCGGCTGTATCGTCACCGCGCCGATCAACAAGGAGGCGCTTAACCTTGCCGGCCACCATTATGACGGCCACACCGGCATGCTGCGCAGCCTCACCGGCTCTTCGGCCGCCTATATGCTGCTCGCCTCCGAGCGGCTGAAGGTCATTCACGTTTCAACCCATGTTTCCCTGCAGGACGCCATTGCCCGGGCGACGACGGAACGGGTGCTGGCAACCATCCGCGCCGGCAATGCACACCTGAAACGCATCGGTTACGAGCGGCCGCGCATCGCGGTCGCTGGCATCAATCCGCATTGCGGCGAAAACGGCCTGTTCGGCACCGAAGATGACGATCAGATTGCGCCCGCAGTCGCCGCTGCCCGCGCCGAAGGCATCGAGGTCTATGGACCGATTTCCGCCGATACCGTTTTCCACCGGGCCTATTCCGGCGCTTTTGATCTCGTTGTCGCGCAATATCACGATCAGGGCCATATCCCGATCAAGCTTGTCGCCTTCGATACGGCCGTCAATGTTTCGGTCGATCTGCCGATAGACCGTACCTCCGTCGATCACGGCACGGCCTTCGACATTGCCGGCAAGGGCATCGCCAATCACGGCAACATGAAAGAGGCCATCGCCTATGCCCGCAAACTCGTGGCGGGCAAGAGCGCGAAAGGATAAGCACCATGTCCACAGCTCCCATTCTCATCCATCAGCCGCGCAGGCTTGCCGTTGGCGCCGGCACCATCGCGCAGGTTGGCGCCTTCGCCGGCAAAACCGCCTCGACCTTAGTGATCGCCACGCCGCTGACAGCGAAATTCGTCGACCGTTTGCAATTGCAGGGTCCATTCACGGTGTTTGATGCCATTCCCGGCGAGCCGGACACGGCTACGCTCGATGCAGCACTCGACGCGGCACGCAATGCCAAACCCGATCTCGTCATCGGCCTCGGCGGCGGTTCGGTAATGGATGTGGCAAAGCTGGTTGCCGCATTGTGGAAATCAGACCAGACGCTTGAGGATGTGGCCGGATCGAACAGGGTCACCGGGCGCGACGCCAGGCTGGTGCAGATCGCCACTACCGCCGGCACCGGCTCGGAAGCCGGCATTCGCTCGCTGATCACCGATCCCGTCAAGGGCGTTAAGATCGCAGTCGAAAGCCCCCACCTCATCGCCGATTTCGCCGTGCTCGATCCGGAACTCACCTATTCCGTGCCGCCGGCCGTGACGGCGGCAACGGGCGTGGATGCCATGGCCCATTGCGTCGAAGCCTTCACCAACCGCAAGGCTCACCCGATGATCGACGGTTTTGCCCGCATGGGTTTTGCGCTGGTCGGCAAATATCTGGCACGCGCCGTCCGCGATGGCACGGATACTGAAGCGCGGGAAGGCATGATGCTCGCCTCCTATTATGGCGGCATCTGCCTCGGCCCGGTGAATACGGCCGCCGGCCACGCCATCGCCTATCCGCTCGGCACGCTCCTCAACCTGCCGCACGGGCTGGCGAATGCCATTGTTTTTCCGCATGTCCTGGCCTTCAACCAGCCCTCTGTTTCGGCAAAAACGGCGGAAGTGGCAGGTGCGCTCGGCCTTCGCGAGCATCTTTCGCCGGATGACCTGCGCAAGGCGGCAACGGATTTCTGCGCCGGGCTCGGCATCGAAATGTCACTGGCAAGGCACGGGGCAACCGAGACCGATCTTCCCCGTTATGCCGAGGACGCACACGCCATCCGCCGGCTAATGGACAATAATCCGGTCGATATGAGCCTTGAAGACGTGCTCGGCATTTACCGACGCGCCTTTTGAAAGAAGGGGCGGCACGCCTTCGGGCGCACCGGCCTCAATCCGAATGCGAAGATTCGAACAGGCGGTCGCGCGATCCCGTCAGATGCTGGAGCATCAACTGACGCGCCGCCTCGGCATCCCCATCGGCGATCGCCTTCGCAATGGCCTCATGTTCGGCAAAAACACGCGTCAGGCCGGAGGCCTCGCGCTTTACCGACATGCCGTGGAACTTCATGCCCATCGCGATATGATCTTTCAGAGCCTCCATCGCAGTGGAGAAATAACTGTTCCTTGCCGCCCGCGCGATGGCGAGGTGGAACTGATAGTCGGCATCCTCACGGTGGGACTGGCGATTGGTGGCGTCCCGCATCAATTCGAGCGCCTTCTTGATCGCCGCAAGCCTCTCGCCATCATGCCGTAATGCCGCCGCAGCGGCCGCGGCCGGCTCCAGTGTCAGCCGGAATTCGTAACAATTCAGAAGGTCGGCGACATTTTCCAGCTGCCCGAAGCCAAGCGGCTCGCGCAGGCCAAAAGCCCGCACATAGCTGCCGGAACCTCTTCGGGAATAGATGAAGCCCTGCTCGCGCAGCCGCCGCAAAGCCTCGCGCACCACCGGTCTCGAGACCTCGAATTCCATCGCGAGTTCATGTTCGGTCGGCAGCCGTTCGTCCGGCTTGTAAGCACCGGATTTGATCGCCCGGTGCATTCTCTCGAAAATAATGTCCGGAAGTGCCTTACGCGCCGTTTCTTTCATCAGCCCCATCTGGTCAGCTCTCTCCGGCGTCGTTCACGCCAAGCATCATTTTCGCAATGTGTTTCAACGTGTCAGCTTGCCCAAAACCGCCGGACTTCGCAATGATGCATTGGTCGCCGGCCCAGCCGACGCCCAGACCCGGCAGACACTCGCCAGCAAGACGCAGGCGAGAAATGCCCATGGCGCGCAGCACGGCTTCGGCCGTCGCCCCGCCCGAGAGAAGCAGCCTGCCGGCAGCTGCCGTGAAGCGCGGCACGACGCCTTCCGCCAGCCGATCGGAAACGATAAGCGGTGAAAGATCTTCTGCCCCCCGCATTGCGCGAACAAGTGTCAGGCTGGAACCATTATGTGTAGGGGAAGGTACGACACCGTTGGGCGCATCGATAACCGACACAAGCCCGGCCCGCTCAAGCGCTTCCATTTGCTCTACCGTAATCGGATCACGCGAACCGACGACGAAAAGTCCCTTGCCAGCCGGAATAATCGCCGTTTCGGCAACAGTCCGACCCGTCATAGCCTCGGCAAGAGCCTCGGCAAGCCCACGTGCGCCGACCAGAAGATCGACGTCTTTAGCCTGTGCGGCGGCGAGAGCTTCCCGGATGTCACCCTGCGATCGCGTATCGGGTATCGTGCAGCGACCAGCGTGTCTGCCGAGCTTCTCATGAACTGGAATGGCGACCTCAACGCCAAAGCCGGATACGGCCCCGTCCATAACGATACGTCCGAAATCGGGGATGGCGGGCGCGACAAGTGCGTGCCGATAGGACATCGCATCCATTTCAGCCGCAATGTGCCCCTTCAGCCGGGAATCGACTTTCTTGAACAGGATCGTATCCGCTGGAGCCAGCGCCAATAGTGACCGCGTACGGTGACCGGCTTCATCCGCATCACCGTCTCGACAACCCAGATTGACGCTGAGGACGGCAGGCGCATCCGCGAGGGCTGCGGATACACCGTCAAGCCCGATCGCAACCTCGGTCGCCAGCCCACGCCCGGCAAAGGGTGCGGCGGCGTCGAGCGCGCCTGTCAGATCATCGGCGAAAATCAGCAGCACGGGCGAAGCCTTCAAAAAAGTTGTAATGTTTTACCTCAATAAATTTATTTATAATCAATAGATAAACAGATGTGAATAACAAAAATTATTATGCAGACTTTCGAATTGGCCTGCTGGCGATGAAGCGAACCGCTAGGCCATCGCTAGATTCAGAAAAGGATAAACGCGGCCAACACGCATGCGGCTCCGCAGGCAAGGCGAAAGACGGCAAACAGGGTATCGCCGCTAGATAAACCGGAAAGGCAGCCCTGAGATAAGCCCTTTGACAAAACGCTTCTTTTGAAAGCGCCCGTTCAGCGAAACACGCGGCAACTGCGTTGGCTTTTCGAGGTTATGAGGGCCAAGAACACCGGCCTGTGTGGTGACCGCCACGGAAAATCCCGCCTCGAACACCGCCTTTGCCTCGCGCTCTGCCACTGCTTTTGTCCAGCCATAGGGATAAGAAAAGGATTGTGGCCGACGGCCGACACAGGCCTCCACCCGGCGGGTCGATTCCTCGATCTCGTGCGCCAGACGCGCCGCATCGATCTTGCGCATGTTCACATGCGTCATGGTGTGTGCGCCGAAATGCACCAGAGGATCGTTCGACAACGCCCTGAGTTCATCCGCATCCATGACAAGCTCGTCCACGATCGCGATGGGATCGATGGCGTGCTGTCTCGCTGCGCGGTCGATCCTTTCCACTGCCTCATCCTCTGAAAAGTTCTGCACGAAATTCTCAAGGCGCGTGAATGCTTCCGCCTTCTGCTGAGGCGTGGCGGATGCCACATGTTCCGGCCCGGAGCCGAAATCGAAGTCAAACGATGCGGCTTTCTGCGTCAGCGCAGCCGCGGTTTCCCACCACAGGCTGCGTGTCCGTTCAACAAAACCCGGTGTGATGAAAATCGTGTAGGGAACGGAATATTTGCGGAAGACCGGCGCGGCATGAACGGCATTATTGCGATAACCGTCATCAAGCGTGAAGGCGCAAAACGACCGGCTTTCGTTATTGTCGGCAAGCAATGCCGGTAAATCATGCAGGTGGACGGGAACAAGTCCACATTCAAGCGCTGCCTGTATCGCCTCTTCCAGAAACTGCGGCGTGACGGACAATTGCACATTGGGCGCAAAAGGCGAGATGGCCTCCCCTTGGCGCACATGATGAAGCGTAAAAATCACGCCACGCCCGGCAAGCGACGGAAATGCAGCGCGGACCACGGGGAGAGAACTCACCTCCAGCCCGGCCCTTATGGCTCCGTATTTCAACAGGCGCTTTGCCGCCTGTCCGGAAACCGTTGCGGATTGTTTTGACTTCAGGCCGGGCAGAACCCGTTTTTTGGCGACTCTCCAGGCGGTGAGCGGCAGATCGATAAGACCCGGCAAGGGATCATTCAGCGCAAAAGCGGCCCAGCTGCGGATTTTGCCCAGAGATGCAAAGTAGTCGCCGATATTTGCCTTGCCGCGCCGGCTTAATGTAAAGGCGGCAACCGTATCACGGACAAGATAGGACCACGACACGCCTTGTCGCGCGGCCTGGGACGGGCCGGTGGGCACGTCATTGGCAACCTGCCATAATAACGCGCCAAGATCGACGCCAGCCGCCGAACTGAGGCCGAACCAAGACCATGGGCGCGGATTGACATCGAGAAGCTTCAGCGAACCATCCCTGCCGTCGAGTTTGAATTCCACCTCGACCAGACCGCTGTGACCGGCCGATTTTAATATCGTCCGCGCGGCCTCGATCGCCTGCTGGTTGTCCACAACCTCGACGCAGGTGCTGGTATATCCGAAATCGACGGGATATTGACGCGTGCGCCGGGCGGTGAACTCGGCAACCGGCTCTCCGTCGCGCCATAGCGCCGCATAGGAAAACTGGCTTTCTCCCCCACCGGGAATGAGTTCCTGCACCACGACATTGCCCGCGCCGATCTCCGCGCTCGCATCCGCAAAAGCGGTTTTCAACGCCTGCCGGTCATCGGCGCGGATCACCTTCGCGCGGGAAATCACGGTATCCCCGCCACCCATATTCGGCTTGAGGATAACGGGAAATGTCACGTCCAGCGCATCGATGTCATCGGCCGATGTCAGTGCGTAGGTCCGGGGGAACGAGACGCCAAGCTCCGCCGCGCGTTTATAGAGCAGCGGCTTCTCACACAACCATTGCAGGGATGGCCAATCCGGCAGGATGATCTTGTAAAGGGCGGAGAGTTCGTCGCGATGTTGCGAAACAAGCTGTACCTCGCCATCCCCGGATGGCACGAGCAGACAGCCCTTCAGATGATGTTTCTCGGCCATTTCCCGCAAAAAGGCCAACGCCCCGGCATCGTGCGGGCCGGCCCAGCGGATCGTCTCCCGCACGAAGCGCGACCAGCCCGGCAGAGGTGAATCATGGGTGAGATAATAGACAGGCACATTCAGGGCGCCGAGGCTGCGGGCAAGGGCAAGCGTGCCGTGAGCACCGCCGACAATAACAACACCTGGAATGGTCAAAGCCTGATCCCCGTCCTATTCCGTACCTTGATCGCAAAAATTGATAAATAAATTGGATATTTCTAAAGTATTGAGCGGTCGACGATCGAATTGCCGGAGCCGAAGCGCTTCTTACTCTCCTGAGCTTCTTTCAGCGCTTCGGAATTTGCTTCGAACTGAACGGGAACCGCATCACACCTCTTTGCGGACGGGGCGCGGCTCGCCCTTGTCGTCCACCGCGACCATGATGAAGACGGCTTCCGTGACCTTTTCGCGTGAATCCTCATAATGCCTGCGGGTCCAGGCCTCGATCTTGAGCGTGACGGAGGTGCGCCCGACCTTCTCTATCCGGGTATAGACGCACAATGTATCGCCGATCTTGACCGGCTTCTTGAAGACGATTTCGTTGACAGCCACTGTCACGGTGCGGCCGCCGGCCACATCATTGGCGCGGACGAAAGCGGCAAGGTCCATCTGCGACATCACCCAGCCGCCGAAAATATCACCGGCCGGGTTGGCGTCGGCGGGCATAGCAAGCGTTCTGAGGGTAAGTTCCATGTCGGCGGGCGGTTGCTGGTCCATATGTCAAATTCCTTTCACAAACCTCCCGCTACCGGACTTAGACAACCGCGCCTCATCAGCCAATAGCCGATTTATCGCGGCAGCCCTTCCAAAACAGCAAGGAATCACACAGCCATCGTAAGCTTCGGTTAACCATGATGGGGCACGATTCCAAAAAACGCGAGGGCGTGCGAATGGCCTATGACTGGAGTGGGAACAACACGATACAGCAACGTTACGACCGCATCATTGTGGTGGTCGCAAGCGTTATCGCCGTTAGTCTGGCGACCGGAACCATTGCGCTGCGCTCGCAGGCGGGACCGGAGACCACCATAAATCTCGCCAAACAACAGCGGCTCGACCTGGAAAAGTGGCATTTGCGGCTTTGATCCGCCGCAACCGACCCAAATGATGACATAGCGAAACGGCTATTGCGAATTGCCATCACGCTTGGCGATATTTTCCTTCGGTACGGCGTGGTCGAGATGCGCCACAGCCGGAGAAAGAACCGACAGAAACGTCTCTGAGCGACCAATATAGATAATCGCCGCGCCATCGATGCCGTTCAGAACTGCAGCCAGCGTATCCTGCGTCTGTTTCTCCAGCCCTTCCAGCAAATCGTCGATGACGACAAATTTCGGCTTCAGCAACAGGGCATTGGCGACACGGATGCTGGCCTGCTCATCCGGATCCAGTTTCTTGTCCCAGCGGATGTTTTCATCGAGACGGGGCGCCATATCGCCCAGCCCGCACGCGGTGAGCGCCGCGACATAATCCTCCTCGGCAAACCGCTGCGGCGCGCGCGGATAGGCGAGAATTTCGCGCAGCGAACCCGTCGGCAAATAGCCATGCTGGGCAATGAACAGCGTGTCGGATTGCTCGGGCATTTCTATTCTGCCCTGCCCCCAGGGCCACAGTCCCGCCATGGCGGCAAATAACAGCCGCCGGTTCACGCCCTGCTCGCCATTGATCATCAGCCGCTCGCCCGGCCCGATCTCCACATTCGCCTCGCGCAGCCTGAAACCGCGCTCCACATCCTGCCCGCCTGCATCGCGGCAGATCGTGACCGACTGAAGGCGGATCTTTTCGTTCTGCGCGCTCCGCTGCAGATCGATCGCCAGCCCGTGCTGTTCGACACTATCCATCTGGATCAAGGCGTTGCGAAACACCGAGACGCGCTGCAACGTCGCCTTCCAGCTGGCAATCGGGCCGAAATTGTCGATGTACCAGCGAAGCGCGGTATTGACCTGGTTGAAGGCGCCGACAGCCATCATCAGCCCGCCAAAGGTGAGGTTGCCAGAAAAATAGACCGGCGCCGCGATCAGGATCGGCGCAACGACCGCCAGCCAACCATAACCCGACGAAACCCAGGTCAGATGCGTCAGCGCCATGGCCAGCCCCCGGATCACACCAAGCACGGCATCGATATCGACCCCGATCCGCCGCCGCTCGTTTTTTTCACCGCGCGCCAAAGCGATCGCAGCCAGATTTTCGCTGGCGCGCATCAGGGAAAAGCGCAGTTCCGCCTCTTTCGAATAACGTTCGGCGTTCAGCCCAACCAGACGATAACCGACAAGGTTGCTCAGCAAAGATGCGGAACCGGCATAAAGGATCGCCGCCCAAACCATATAGCCGGGAATGGGGACAAGATCGCCGTTGATAGTGATGGAAAAGCCCGCTGACAGGCCCCAGAGAACACCGATGAAGCTGATAAGCAGGATTGTTGCGTTCACGAGACCGATGGACAACGCGGTGCTGCTTTCGGCAAGGTTGCGGACATCATCGTGCAAACGCTGGTCGGGGTTGATGGCAATCGTGCCGAAACCGGCAAGACGGGCGGCGCGGCCCGGTTTCAGCCATTGGTCCACCATATCCTTGGCAAGACCCTCGCGCATGTTCAGCGCCGTCATCTGGTTGAGCCAGGTCTGGATGACGTTGAGCAGCAGCAGCAGCCCGGCAATGATCGCGAAGACCTCGAGCTGGTGAATGAAGGCATCAAGATCGCGCCGCTCCAGCGCATTGTAGAAAGGCGCGTTCCACTCGTTGAGGCGGATCTGGCCATAGGCCGTCAGCAATATTACCGTCAATAGGGCAAACGACAGCAATATCAGCCGGTTGCGCACCGGCGAGGTCCAGAAGGCATTGCCCATCATGCGCAATTGCGCAGGAAAATCGAGATCGAAGCCCGAAGGGTTAGCCGCGCTCTTGCGCTGATCGTCGGTCACCGTTGTTGCCATTCATTCCATTCCGAAACGTCTGTCGGCAAAGAAAGCGGGTCGCGATTCTGCGCCTTGCGATGCCAAGCAATAACACGCCGTTCGACCTTGTCCACAATCCCGGCGAAATCCCGGCGGCGACGATTGAAAAGCGCGGATAAATCTTCGCGCGGGCAAACTTTTCGGCCCGTAGCAACAATGCGGATGTCCCCGGAAATGATCCTTGCTTTCTTTTCCTGCATTGCACAAAATCCAAATAATTTCAGAGGGGCGGATAAACCGCATAGACCGGAAAAACCGGGCAAGGCAGATTAATGGCGATCAAAGCGAGCATCTATCATCTGACGCATTATAAATATGACAATCCGGTTCGCCTTGGACCACAAATCATCAGATTAAAGCCCGCCTCGCACTCCAGAACCCGCGTTATCAGCCATTCGCTCAAGGTTTCGCCATCCAATCATTTCGTAAACCTGCAGCAGGATCCCTACGGCAATTACCTCGCCCGCTTCGTCTTTCCCGAGCCGGCAACGGAATTCAAGATCGAGGTCGATCTTGTCGCCGATATGACGGTTTACAATCCGTTCGATTTCTTCGTCGAGGAAGAAGCGACCAAATGGCCGTTCGATTATCCGCAGGAATTGCGGGACGACTTATCCATCTACATGAAACCGGAGCCGACCGGCCCGCTGCTCGCCGCCTTCATGGCGACCGTCGACCACACGCCCGGCCAGCCGACGGTCGATATGGTCGTGGGCCTCAACGCGCGTCTGCAACAGGAAATCGGTTATGTCATCCGCATGGAACCGGGCGTCCAGACGCCGGAGGAAACACTGGCCTCCGGCAAGGGATCGTGTCGCGACACCAGTTGGCTGCTCGTACAGGTTCTGAGGCATCTTGGTCTCGCCACGCGTTTCGTATCCGGATACCTCATCCAGTTGACGCCCGATCTCAAGGCTCTGGACGGCCCTTCCGGCACCGAAGTGGATTTCACCGACCTGCACGCCTGGGCCGAGGTCTATATGCCAGGCGCTGGCTGGATCGGTCTTGACCCCACATCGGGGCTTCTGACCGGTGAAAGCCATATTCCACTGGCGGCAACACCACATTATCGCAACGCCGCACCGATTTCGGGCGGTTACTTCGGCCACGCCAATACCGAATTCGCCTTCGACATGCAGGTCCGGCGCGTTGCCGAAACCCCGCGCATCACCAAGCCCTTTTCCGATGACAGCTGGGAAGACCTCAACACGCTTGGCGAGGCGGTCGATAACGTCCTGAACGCGCATGACGTCCGGCTGACCATGGGCGGCGAGCCGACCTTCGTTTCCATCGACGATTTCGAATCCGAGGAATGGAACACCGGCGCGGTTGGACCGACAAAACGCGAAAAGGCAGACGCCCTGATACGCCGCCTGCGCGAGCGTTTCGCGCCGGGCGGCTTTCTGCATTATGGGCAGGGCAAATGGTATCCGGGCGAAAGCCTGCCGCGCTGGACCTTTTCGCTCTATTGGCGAAAGGACGGCCTGCCGATCTGGCAAAACCCGGCACTGATCGCCGAGGAAGGCTCAGACACCAAGGTCCTGCCCGAAGATGCGCAGAGATTATTGAACGGTATCGCCACGCAGCTTGGCATAGAGCCTGATCTCGTACTGCCCGCTTATGAGGATCCGGCCGAATGGATCATCAAGGAAGGCAGCCTTCCCGATAATGTCGACCCGTCCAATTCCAAATTGAAAGATCCCGAAGAGCGAAACCGCATAGCCCGCGTGTTCGAACGCGGGCTTACGACGCCGACGGGCTATATTCTTCCCGTTCAGGCGTGGAACGCCAAGGCAGACGGCAAGCGCTGGGTCAGCGAAAAATGGAAGACGCGGCGCGGCAAGATTTTCCTCGTTCCGGGTGACAGCCCGGTCGGTTACCGCCTGCCGCTCGGCACCCTGCCATATGTGCCACCCTCTGCTTACCCCTATATCCACGAGGCCGATCCATCGATCCCCCGCGGCCCGCTTCCCGATCTCGCCTCGCCGTCTGGCCGCGCCATGCCGGCAGCGTCCTTCCATGTGGATGAAGCTGCCGCCCAAGCGCGTGTCGAACAGACGCTTGGAGAAATCGGGGGTGCGGTGCGCACCGCGCTCTCCGTTGAGCCGCGCGACGGCCGTCTCTGTGTTTTCATGCCGCCGGTCGAACGCATCGAAGACTACCTCGAGCTAGTCGCAGCCGCGGAAGCCGCGGCGGCCGAGCTGGGACTGTCTGTTCATATCGAGGGTTATGCGCCACCGCATGACGAGCGCATTAATGTCATCCGCGTCGCGCCCGATCCGGGTGTCATCGAGGTCAACATCCATCCCGCTGCAAGCTGGAAGGAATGCGTCGACATCACCTCGGCGGCTTATGAGGAAGCACGCCAGACACGTCTCGGCGCTGACAAGTTCATGATCGACGGTCGCCACACCGGCACCGGCGGCGGCAACCATGTGGTGGTGGGCGGCGCCAACCCCAATGACAGCCCCTTTCTGCGCCGGCCCGATCTTCTGAAAAGCCTCGTTCTGCACTGGCAGCGGCACCCCTCGCTTTCCTACCTCTTCTCCGGCCTGTTCATTGGCCCGACCAGTCAGGCCCCGCGTATCGACGAGGCCCGCCACGACAGCCTTTACGAGTTGGAAATCGCACTCGCGCAGGTGCCTGCACCCGGTGAGGGCGCGCCACCGCTGCCATGGCTGGTTGACCGCCTGTTCCGCAATCTGCTGACGGATGTAACGGGCAACACCCACCGCGCGGAAATCTGCATCGACAAGCTGTTTTCGCCTGACGGGCCGACCGGTCGCCTCGGGCTCGTGGAATTCCGCGGCTTCGAAATGCCGCCGAACGCCCGCATGTCGCTGGCCCAGCAATTGCTGGTGCGCGCACTTATCGCCCGCTTCTGGAAAAACCCCGCCGGCGGCAAATTCGTGCGCTGGGGCACGGCACTCGCCGACCGCTTCATGCTGCCGCATTATATCTGGGCGGATTTTCTGGATGTGCTCGCCGATCTCAGGGAAAACGGTTTCGATCTGAAACCCGAATGGTTCACCGCCCAGCAGGAGTTCCGTTTCCCCTTCTTCGGCGAAGTGGAATATGAAGGCTCGAAACTGGAGTTGCGTCAGGCGCTGGAACCCTGGCATGTGATGGGCGAACAGGGCGCCATCGGCGGAACCGTGCGTTTTGTCGATTCCTCGGTCGAGCGTTTGCAAGTACGGCTGGAAACCTCCAACCCAGCGCGTTACGCCGTTGCATGTAACGGCCGCGCCGTTCCGCTGACCCCCACGGAGAACCGCAGCGTCGCGGTTGCCGGCGTGCGCTTCAAGGCATGGCAGCCGGCTTCCGGCCTGCATCCCGTTCTGCCCGTCAGTTCACCCTTGACCTTTGACATTTATGATACATGGTCGAGGCGATCGATCGGCGGATGCATCTATCATGTTGCTCATCCGGGCGGGCGCAATTACGAGACGTTTCCCGTCAACGGCAACGAGGCCGAGGCACGCCGCCTTGCCCGTTTCGAACCATGGGGACATACGGCAGGACAATATCCGCTTCATGCGGAAACCGTGTCGCCAGAATTTCCGCTGACGCTCGATCTGCGTCGGCCATACGGAGTTTAAATTGTCCAAAGCCCCGGCAACGGAACGCAAGACGGAAACCGGCGCACCGCTGCGCGGGCTTGGCTATTCCACCTTGCCGGGCGTGGCCGACGAAATGCTCGATACCGATGGCAAGGTGAGGCCGGTCTGGAAGCACCTGCTCGGTGCGCTCTCGCGCATGTCCGAACGCGAACTGCACGAGCGCTTTGCCCGCACCGACCGCTATCTGCGCGACGCAGGCGTGTTCTACCGCGATTATAGCAAGGGCAGCAGCGAACGAAACTGGCCGATCTCGCATATTCCGGTACTGATCGATGACAGGGAATGGACGGTTCTCTCCGAAGGGCTGAAACAGCGCGCCGATCTTCTGGAGGCCATGGTTGCCGATTTTTACGGCGAGAACCGGCTGGTGAACGAAGGTTACGTGCCGCCGGCGCTGATCGCTTCCAATCCGGAATATCTGCGGCCGATGGTTGGTGTCAAACCGGCAAGCGGCCATTACCTGCATTTCTGCTCATTCGAAATAGGACGCGGACCTGATGGAAACTGGTGGGTGCTGGCCGACCGGACGCAGGCGCCTTCCGGCGCTGGTTTCGCGCTGGAAAACCGGGTAGCCACCACCCGCGCACTGTCCGATATCTACGCCGAAACCCATGTTCACCGGCTGGCCTCGTTTTTCGGCGCTTTCCGCGACACGCTGCAGGCCCACAGGAAGCACCCGGACGACCGCATCGCGGTGCTGACGCCCGGCCCCGCCAACGAAACCTATTTCGAACACGCCTATATCGCCCGTTATCTGGGCTTCATGCTGCTGGAGGGTGAGGACCTGACCGTCGTCAACGGCCGCGTCATGGTTCGAACCGTGGCCGGGTTGAAGCCGATCGGTGTGCTCTGGCGGCGTCTCGACGCCTCCTATTCCGATCCGCTGGAACTCAACCAGCAATCCCATATCGGCACGCCCGGCATGGTGCAGGCGTTGCGCAACGAAGCGCTCACCATCGTCAACGCCCTCGGCAGCGGCATTCTCGAAACGCGGGCACTGCTTGCCTTCATGCCGCGCATCTGCCGCCACCTTCTGGGCGAGGAGCTGAAGCTGCCGTCGATCGCTACCTGGTGGTGCGGACAGGAATCCGAGCGCCGCCATGTTGCCGGCAATATCGAAGGCATGGTCATCGGCCCGGCCTATTCCCGCCTACCCTTCTTCGACGATAACGGCCAATCCGTGCTCGGTTCGTCGTTGCGCGAGACGGCGAAGGAATCGATCAGCGACTGGCTTGCCTCCGACGGCCACAGGCTGGTGGGCCAGGAAGTTGTGAAGCTTTCAACCACGCCGGCATATATCGGCAATAAGCTCGTACCGCGCCCGATGAGCCTTCGTGTCTTTGCCGCCCGCACGCAGAATGGCTGGCAGATCATGCCGGGTGGCTTTGCCCGAATTGGAAGCGGCGATGACGTTTCCGCCATTGCCATGCAATCGGGTGGCAGCGCCGCGGATGTCTGGATCGTCAGCGAAAAACCGGTGGAACGCACCACGCTGCTGCCGGCGGAAGAGAGCTTTACCCGCAACATGCCGGGCAGCCTGCCCAGCAGGGCTGCCGACAACCTCTTCTGGCTCGGCCGTTATATCGAACGCTCTGAAGGTGCCTTGCGCATCCTGCGCGCCTGGCACGGACGTTATGCTGAATCGGCCGATCCGCGTCAGCCCCTGCTCGCCCATGTGACGCGGTATCTCGAAGCGCTTGACGTGGAGATGAACGATGCCGTGCCGGAAAGCCTGCTGAACAACATCAACAGCGCGCTTTATTCCGCCAGCAATATCCGCGACCGCTTTTCACCCGATGGATGGCTGGCGCTGAACGACCTTGCCAAGACGGCCCGCCGTTTCCATGCGAAAGTCGCGCCCGGCGACGATGCTACCCACGCCATGACGATCCTGCTGCGCAAGCTTGCCGGCTTTGCCGGTCTCGTGCATGAAAACATGTACCGTTTCACCGGCTGGCGTTTCCTGTCGATCGGCCGTTATCTTGAACGCGGCCTGCATATGACACGGCTTCTCGGCCACATGACCGGGCCGGACGCGCCTGATGGTTCCTATGACATGCTGCTCGAAATCGGCGACAGTGTCATGACCCACCGCCGCCGCTACAATGTCGCCACGGCTGGCCTGACGGTCACCGATCTTCTGGCACTTGATCCGCTCAATCCGCGCTCGATCCTGTTCCAGTTGAACGAAATCCGCACCGAGGTGGAGCAGCTTCCAAATGCCTTTGTGAACGGCCAGATGTCGCCATTTTACCGCGAAACGATGCGTCTTCATTCCGGGCTCGCCGTCATGACGCCGGAAAACATGAACGGTGCGATCTATCGCCAGCTTGAAACCGACATGGAACATCTGTCCGATGTTCTGGCCCGCACATATCTCGGATAACCCTATGCTTTACGATCTGTCCCTGCATATGGGTTACACCTACGACACGCCGGCCCATGGCGCACGCCACATTATCCGTGTGCTGCCTCTGTCGATCCCGGGTCGGCAGAGACTGGTCGCAGGTTCCATCGATGTTTCGCCCGTGCCGGAAGAACGTGCCGTCTTTGACGATTTCTTTCATCAATCAGCCACATCTGTGCATCTGCGCGCGCCGCATGAAAAGCTGGATATCCGCATGCAGGCGCGGGTGATGGTGGAAGCGCCGGCCATGACGGCAGATTTTTCACCCGAGCTTTCCCGCCTGCCGCAGAACCTTGCCGATGTCTGGTCGATCGATTTCCAGTCACCACACCATTTCATTGGCGCGAGCCCGAGAATAGGCGTGGACACGGCAATATCCGCCTATGCACGGGAATTGCTGAAACCGGGAATGACGATCCGCGAAATCGCGCTGGCCATGTGCAAACGCATCCACAAGGACTTCACCTATGATGGCGAAGCGACCACCGTGGATACGACTCCATCGGAAGCCTTTAAATTGAAGCGCGGCGTGTGCCAGGATTTTTCGCATATCATGATCATGGCGCTACGCAGCCTCGGCATTCCCGCCGGTTATGTCAGCGGTTTCCTGCGCACCATTCCTCCGCCTGGCAAGGAACGGCTGGAAGGCGCCGATGCCATGCATGCCTGGGTCCGCATCTGGTGCGGAGAAGCGGCCGGTTATCTGGAACTCGACCCCACCAATGATATCGTGGCCGGCAGCGACCACATCGTCGTCGGTTATGGCCGCGACTATTCGGATGTCGCACCGGTGATCGGGGTCCTCAAGAGCTACGGCAACCAGCAGATAAAACAGGCCGTGGATGTGGTTCCCGTCCAGCAATGACACAATATGTGTTATTTCAATCTTCCAACCAATTAATTCTTAAAAATACTTCAAAAACTGCACCAATTTGAACGATTCATAAAATTATAATCTTCGTGTTAGCGGATTTTATATCCTTTACGGGTTTTCTGCGCTCAGTCGCATATTCTAATCGGTGAGCCCCATCATGACCGCCTCCACAGACAAAAAACTGAAGCGCCGTTTCCTTGCCGATACCAGCGGTAATTTCGGCATCATGACGGCAATATTGCTGCCGATGTTGCTGGGCGTGGCCGGAGCCGGCCTGGAGCTGGCAAATGTGATGCAGGTGAAAGCCGACCTGCAGAACACGGCGGATTCTGCAGCGCTCGCCGCAGCAACCGAGGCACGCCTGAAGGAAGGCGCGCTCACAGACGAACAGATCAAGGAAATCGCCAAGGCCTTCATCGCTGGGCAGATGGAAAAGAGCCTGACCGAGGAAGAGAAAAAGGAACTGGAGAAGAACTCCCCAGTCGGCGTTTCCGCTAAGGAAGATGCGCGCGGCAAGACCTATACCATCGAGACCACGCTATACCGCCAGGTGCAGCTCAATCCGCTGCTGGGGTTCGTCGGTATTAAGACACTCGATATCGCAGCGACCGGAACCGCGAAAAGTACCGTCAACAAAGGCGCACCGATATCCATGTATCTGGTGCTCGACCGCTCCGGTTCGATGTCCTTCAAGACGGACAGTGTCGACAGCGCTAAAACGTCCTGCCAGAACTACACATCCGATAACTGGGGCAAGTATCCCAATCTCGGCAAGACATCGCCCTGTTATGTCAACAAGGCCACATCGTTGAAGACCGCCGTCAGCTTTCTCGTTGCTACATTGAACAAGGCCGATCCGACCTACACCGCAAGTGGCGGCTCCCAGCTAGTTCGGACCGGCGCGTCGGTATATACACATGAGACCTATGCGGCTCAGGCTATCAGCTGGGGTACGAGCAGCGTTGTCAGCTACGTTAATAAACAGATTCCCGAATTTCCCACTGGCGGCACGGATGCCCGCAGCAGCCTGAATGCCGCTTACAACGCTCTTAAAAAAACGAATCCGGACGAAGCGAAGGCACATAAGACACAGGAAAGCGAATCCTTCGAGCGCTATATCGTTCTAATGACCGACGGTGAAATGACTGGAAACAGCTCCTCGTGGAGTTCCAGCATCGACCAGTCGGTGCGCACCACCTGCGAAACCGCCAAGAAAGACGGGATCAAGATCTTCAGCGTCGCCTTCATGGCGCCGGACAAGGGCAAGTCGCTGCTGCAATATTGCGCTTCCAGCCTCGACAATTATTACGCGCCCGAAAACATGGAGCAGATTGTCACCGCCTTTGGCGAAATCGCCCGCAAGGCAGCCGGCAGCATAGCCACGCTGACCAACTGACGAAAATTCGGCAGGCGAAGACGCAAACATATCGCTTCCGGGGTATTTGCCCCGGAGGCCAGTCTTCCCGGGCTCTGCATGGCTGACAAGACATGCGCAGCAGGTGACAGCGGCGGCGACCCGTGGCATAGGAGGGCCGCTCCCATTCATAGGCCCTGTCATGATCCGCATCGAAAACATCAGCAAGTCGAACAGTCACCGCATTCTTTACATCGAGGCCTCCGCTGCGCTCAATCGCGGCGAGAAGATCGGCCTTGTCGGGCCGAACGGTTCCGGCAAGACCACGCTGTTTCGGATGATGACCGGCGAGGAGCAGCCCGATGAGGGACAGGTCGTCGTCGAAAAGGGCATGACGGTCGGTTATTTCGATCAGGATGTCGGTGAAATGTCCGGACGCTCAGCCGTCGCCGAAGTCATGGAAGGCGCAGGCCCGGTCAGCGAAGTGGCAGCGGAACTGCGGGAGCTGGAAGCCGCCATGTCCGATCCCGACCGAATGGACGAAATGGACGCCATCATCGAACGTTACGGTGAAGTGCAGGCGCGTTACGAAGAGCTTGACGGCTACGCACTGGAGGGCCGTGCCCGTGAGGTTCTGGATGGCTTGAGCTTCAACCAGGAAATGATGGACGGTGACGTTTCAAAACTGTCCGGTGGCTGGAAGATGCGTGTGGCGCTCGCCCGCATCCTTTTGATGCGCCCGGACGTGATGCTGCTTGATGAACCGTCGAACCATCTCGATCTCGAAAGCCTGATCTGGCTTGAGGATTTTCTGAAAAACTATGACGGCGCATTGTTGATGACCTCGCATGACCGCGAATTCATGAACCGTATCGTCACCAAGATCATCGAGATCGATGCCGGCAACCTCACCACCTATTCCGGCGATTATGGCTTTTACGAACAGCAGCGGGCACAGAACGAAAAGCAGCAGCAGGCGCAATTCGAGCGCCAGCAGGCCATGCTCGCCAAGGAAATCAAATTCATCGAACGCTTCAAGGCGCGTGCTTCGCATGCCTCGCAGGTGCAGAGCCGCGTCAAGAAACTTGAAAAGATCGACCGCGTCGAACCACCAAAACGGCGCCAGACGGTCGCTTTCGAATTCGCACCGGCCCCAAGATCGGGTGAGGATGTCGTGGCGCTGAAGAAGGTCAACAAGGCCTATGGCAGCCGCACGATCTATGGCGAGCTGGATTTCATGGTGCGGCGCAAGGAGCGCTGGTGCATCATGGGCGTGAATGGCGCTGGAAAATCCACCCTGCTGAAGCTGGTGACCGGTACGACCGCGCCGGATTCCGGCAATGTCACGCTCGGCGCCAGCGTCAAGCTCGGTTATTTCGCCCAGCACGCCATGGATGTTCTGGATGGCGACAGCACCATTCTGGAATGGCTGGAGGAACGCTTTCCAAAAGCGGGACAGGCGCCGCTTCGCGCGCTTTCCGGCTGTTTCGGCTTTTCCGGCGACGATGTCGAAAAGCGCTGTCGCGTTTTGTCCGGCGGTGAAAAAGCCCGCCTCGTGATGGCGGCCATGCTCTTCGATCCACCGAATTTCCTTGTACTCGACGAACCGACGAACCATCTCGATCTCGATACCAAGGAAATGCTGATCAAGGCCCTGTCGGATTATGAGGGCACGATGCTGTTCGTTTCCCACGATCGCAATTTCCTCGCCGCCCTCTCAAACCGGGTACTTGAACTGACCCCGGATGGCATTCACCAATTTGGCGGCGGCTACACCGAATATGTCGAAAGCACCGGGCAGGAAGCACCGGGCCTTCGCAGCTGAGGCACGTACCGGACACAGGGTCTCCGCAACGGTAACTTTCGTACTCGATACTGGAGAAGCAGATGCGGATCGTGGTTTACAGCGCCAAGCCCTATGACAGGCAGTTCCTTGACGCCGCGGCCCGGTCAGGCATGCGGATACAATATTGTGAAGCGCGCCTGTCGCTTGAAACTGTTGCCCTGGCGGAGGGAGCAGGTGCTATCTGCGCCTTCGTCAATGATGACCTGTCGCGGCCCGTGCTCGAAAGGCTGACGGAAATGGGCGTGCAGCTCGTCGCCCTGCGATGCGCCGGTTTCAACCAGGTCGATCTCGTGGCTGCCGAAAAGCTGGGCCTGACCATTGCTCGCGTTCCCGCCTATTCGCCCTATGCGGTTGCCGAACACACGATGGCGCTCATCCTGTCACTCAACCGCAAGATCCATCGCGCCTATAACCGCGTCCGCGAAGGCAACTTCGCCCTCGATGGCCTGCTTGGTTTCGATCTCCACGGCAAGACCATCGGCATCGTCGGCACTGGAAAGATCGGCGCGATTTTTGCGCGTATTGCATCGGGTTTTGGCTGCCGTCTCATCGGCCACGATCTTCAGCCGAATCCTGATTGCGAGGCGTTGGGCGTGGCCTATGTGACACGGGAGGAATTGTTCCGGACATCGGACATTCTTACGCTGATGTGCCCGCTCACACCGGAGACCAGGCACCTGATCCGCAAGGAGACGCTACCCCTCCTCAAGAAAGGCGTGATGCTCATCAACACCAGCCGCGGCGCAATCATCGACACGCGCGCCGCGATCACGGGTCTGAAAGACGGCAGGATCGGTTCTCTCGGCATCGATGTCTATGAGGAGGAGGCCGATCTCTTTTTTGAAGATCTTTCCAATGACGTGCTGCGCGACGATGTCTTTGCACGGTTGCTGACCTTCCCCAATGTTCTGGTAACCGGTCATCAAGGGTTCTTCACGGAGGAAGCCCTCAAAAACATTGCGGATACCACGATCGGCAATATTGAAAGCTTCATCAGCACTGGCAAAGCGCTGCATGCGGTCTCCACCGAACAGCTTGCAGGCCCTGTTTAGCGCTTCCGCCCCGCCTCTGAATTATTCATGCTTCGAGCCTGCGGAAATCGTCGGCAGGCCGATTGCCCGCCCCAAATCCCCGGTATAGGTTTCGAGCAATCTTTTCAGGCTTTCAAACCGGACCGGTCGAGCGACAGATGCAACTCAAAGACTGCTATAATTTCCACGATTTTCGCCGCATGGCCAAACAACGTCTTCCCGGACCGATCTTCAACTACATAGATGGCGCTGCCGACGACGAAGTGACGTATCGACGAAATACGGCCGCCTTTGAAAACTGCGATCTTGTTCCGGATGTGCTGCGCGGCGTGTCCGACGTGGACATGTCGGTCACCGTCATGGGGCAGAAGCTCTCCATGCCGGTCTATTGTTCCCCGACGGCGCTGCAGCGTCTCTTCCACCATCAGGGAGAGCGGGCGGTCGCGGCCGCGGCTGGAAAGTTCGGCACGATGTTCGGCGTCTCCTCGCTCGGCACCACCAGCCTTGAGGAAGCACGCCGGATCAGCGGCGGGCCGCAGGTCTATCAGTTCTATTTCCACAAGGACCGTGGCCTCAACCGCGATATGATGGCGCGCGCCAAAAGTGCCGGTGTCGAGACGATGATGCTGACCGTGGACAGCATTACCGGCGGAAACCGCGAGCGTGACAAGCGCACTGGTTTTGCCATCCCCTTCAAGCTCAATCTCTCCGGCATCGCGCAATTCGCCATCAAGCCGGCCTGGGGCATCAATTACCTGACGCATGAGCGTTTCAGCCTGCCGCAGCTCGACGGCCACATAAAAATGGATGGCGGGGCGCTCTCCATCAGCCGCTATTTCACCGAGATGCTGGACCCTTCCATGAACTGGGATGATGTGGCGCAGATGGTGAAAGAATGGGATGGCCCTTTCTGCCTCAAAGGCATCATGTCGGTTGACGACGCCCGGCGCGCTGTCGAAATCGGCTGTAGCGGCATCGTGCTCTCCAATCACGGCGGTCGCCAACTCGATGGTTCCCGCAGCGCCTTCGACCAGCTGGCAGAGATTGTTGATGCCGTCGGCGACCGGATCGACGTAATGATGGATGGCGGCGTACAGCGCGGGACCCATGTTCTGAAAGCGCTGTCTTTGGGTGCCAAGGCTGTGGGGCTCGGCCGTTATTATCTTTTCCCTCTGGCTGCCGCCGGCCAGCCCGGGGTGGAAAGGGCGCTGGAAACAATGCGCATCGAAATCGAGCGCGGCATGAAGCTGATGGGCTGCACCACTGTCGAGCAGCTAACGCGCCGGAACCTGCGGTTTCACAGATAGAACCTTATTCCGCATTTCCAGGCAAGGTCACAGCTTCCCGCTGTCATCACAGGCCATTTCCGCGGCGTTTCGCCGATGTTCCAGCAGCGCTGCGCCGATATTCCAGATAAGCGCCAGGGATACCACCACACAAATGCCGCCAGAGATCAGGGAACGGTGGCGCTTTGCACCTGATAGGAACACCCAGCCGATAATGGCATAGGCTGCAAGTGCCGGCACGGCAGGGATCAGAACCGATATAGGTCCGTCACAATCGACTGCCTCGATGCCGACGGCGCGATACTCATTTGGCGGCGTCGTGATGCCGAGGACGGCGACGGGCAACATCGCAGCGAGAACGGCATAACGGAAGAAGCGAGGCGTATCGGGCATGTCTGCTCCATAGCCGGGTAATTAAAAATCGCGACGGTACTAAACCTTCTGCGCAGACTGCTCGAGGATGGCTTTTTCTTGATGGCGGTCATTCCTGAAGTCGTGCCAACGATCCGAAAGGGAGCTTGCCCGATTTCCCGGAGAAATCCAGCATTTTAAAGAAGACCGAACTTGGCAGGTCGCGCTGAGTATGATTATCGTTGCACGATGCAACCATAATGGATTTAACATGTCCGAACAGTCTCTCCCCATAAATGACATCCGCTTCACCTCGCGCCGGCTTGTCCGGGAACTCGGTTTCATGGGCGGCGATTTCGCAGGCACCCATCTGCCACCTTCCGCCGTTCATGCCCTGATCGAGATCGAGACGTGCCCGGGAATTACGGCGCGTGATCTGGGAAAGCTTCTGCGGCTTGAAAAATCCAGTGTCAGCCGCATGCTTCGCAAACTCATCCTGTCAGGAGATATTCTGGAGAAGACGGACGGGCAGGATAACCGTATCAAGCTGCTGTTTCTTGCCAACAAGGGACAAAAACGCGTCGGCGCCATTCACGCCTTCGCCAACCGGCAGGTATCTGGCGCCCTGACACAGCTTACACCGGCGGATGCAAACACCATCCTTGCGGGGCTTCGCCTTTATGCCGATGCGCTGGGAGACCGAGGCGATGCCGCCGCTCCCGCCATAGATATCGTCTCAGGATACCGGCCGGGCATCATCGCCCGCATAACACAGATGCATGCGCTCTATTACGCCCGGACATCCGGCTTCGGCCAGCGCTTCGAATCCGTTGTCGCCGAAGGCCTCGCCTCCTTCTGCAACCGGCTCGAAAGACCGCAAAATGCGATATGGACCGCGATGCGCGGCGACGAGATTATCGGCTCCGTCGCCATCGACGGCGAAGACCTTGGATCGGGCAACGCGCATCTACGCTGGTTCATAGTGGATGACAGTGTTCGCGGTGGCGGTGTCGGACGCAGGCTGCTTGCAGCCGCTCTGGCCTTTGCGGATGAAAAGGCCTTTGCCGAAACCCATCTTTGGACATTCAACGGCCTTTCGGCCGCCCGACATCTCTACGAGACCCATGGTTTCGCCTGTGTCGAAGAACGTCCCGGCAGCCAATGGGGAAGCGAGGTTCTGGAACAGCGCTTTGTTCGTTCCCGGCCCGAGTGATCGCTAATCCCGGCGGATGAACGGCCGCACCGAAAGTTACCGTGCAGCCGTCTCCGGGTCATAAATCGGACCTATCAGAAGGCGAGCTGAACCTTCATGGATTTGCTTCTGTCACCGGCGGTTTCAAATGCCGTGACCGCCTCTTCCAACGGGAAGGTGCCGGTCAGCAGAGGCTTCAGGTCGACGCGGCGCTGGTTGATGAAATCGACGGCAAGTCCAAATTCCTCATGGAAACGGAACGTGCCCTTCATCTCGATTTCCTTGGCGACCACCATGTTCTGGGGAATGGACACATCGCCGCCGAGCCCGAGCTGAACCACCGTGGAGCGCGGTTTCAGCGCTTCGAGACCCGACCGGACGGCCCTTTCGTTTCCGGAGGCTTCAAATTGCACATCGAAGTAGCCCTTGTTCGCCGAATAGGCTGATAACGCATCCGGGTCGCTGGCAACATTGATGACACGGTCGGCGCCGACGGCAAGCGCCTTTTGCAGAACGGCATCCATGACATCGGTCGCGATGATTTCCCGGGCGCCATGGGCGCGGGCAGCGATGATGGCAAGCGCACCAATCGGCCCGCAGCCGGTGACCAGAACACGCTTGTCGGTCAATGCGCCGGCGCGGTTGACGCCATGCAGCGTCACTGCAAAGGGTTCAGCCATGGCCGCTTCATGGATGGAAATACCGTCGCGCACTTTGTGGCACTGATAGGCCTCGGCAACGAGGCGCTGGCGGAATGCGCCCTGAATATGCGGCATCGGCATGGCAGAGCCATAAAAGCGCATGTTCAGGCACTGATTCTGCTGGCCCTTCAGGCAAAATTCGCAATGGTTGCAGGGCCGGCTCGGCGACACAGCAACGCGGTCGCCGACGGCAAGACCGGAAACGCCTTCTCCCAAAGCCCTGATAGTGCCGGCGACCTCATGGCCAAGGATCATCGGCTCCCGCACCCGCACGGTGCCGAAGCCGCCGTGATTGTAATAATGCAGGTCGGAGCCGCAGATACCACCCGCCTCGATGGCGACCTCGACCTGTCCGGGGCCGGGCTGCTCCGCCTCCCGTTCTTCAATCCGCAAATCCTTGGCCGCGTGGATGACAACCGCTTTCATATTCGCTCCTCCCATGGGGGTTCGGCATGGCGGTTATTGCCGCCAGGCCATTTCCCTGGATTTGTCTCAGATATCGACCACGAGGCCCTTGGCTTTCAGCACAGCCTCGAGCTTGCTGACCTCGATCACCGATTTGCCCTGCTTGTAGGCTTCGATGTAACCGGCCTCGGCATCTTCGCGGGCCTGCGAAAGCTTCGCCGATTCCTGCGCTTCTTCGCGTCGGACGACGACAAGACCATCAGCATCACCGACGATGATATCGCCCGGATTGATGATTTCGCCGCCGACGATCACCTGATCGTTGACCGCGGCAATGGTCTCCTTGACCGTGCCCTTGATGCAGACGCTAAGCGAGAAGACGGGAAAGCCGAGATCTCGCAGCTGCAGCGTGTCGCGCACGCCGGTGTCGGTCACCAGACCGCCAATGCCTTTTGCAAGGCAGGCATTGGCGAGCACATCGCCGAAGGAACCCGCTTCTTCATATTCACCGGCGGAAACGACAATGATGTCACCCGGCTTGGCGTAGTTGATGGCGAGCTGCAGCATGATGTTGTCGCGCGGCGCACATTTGACCGTGAAGGCCGGGCCGCAGAGCTTCATGCGATAGTCGACCGGCTTCAGCCGCGAAGACAATGCGCCACGACGCCCCTGCGCCTCATGGATCGTCGCAGGAGAGAATTTGGCAAGGGCCTCGACATCGGCCGTGGCCGGACGCTGCGCGATATCTTTAATGTGGATCATGAAAACCTCCCACGTTGAAACCGTCGGCGAGAACGTCTCGCCGACCGGTGATGGTGTTGAATGGATGGAATGATGACTGAAGCTAAGCCGAAGCTCAGGGGATCGGATCGAACTTCAGTTCGGACAGAGGCACAACCTTGTCAGTGCGCGTCATTTTGTATTCGGTGTTCGGGCCAAGCCACTTGTCCCAGATGCGATTGATCTCGCCATCCGCATCGAGCTTGCGGAGAATTTCGTTGATCTTGGCGGTCAGCGCCGGATTGTCCTTGGCCATGCCAATGCCGATAGGCTGGAAGAGCATCGGCTCTTCGATCATCCGCATCTGCTTGCCCTTGGTCTTGGATTCGTTGACGAACTTGGTCATCGTCATGGTATTTCCGACGATGCCACGCGCCTTGCCCTGCTGAACGGCAAGATAGGCGGACGCCGTATCCTGGAACGTCAGCGGCTCGGACTTGTTGAGCTTGACGGAGAGTTCCGATGTCGAGCCCTTGCTGGACGCGATGCGCTGGCCGACAAAATCGGACTTCTTGGTGCCGGGGTCATCGACCGGAACGATCAGCATTTCCTTAGCCAGGTAATAAGGGTCGCTGAACTGGATCTGTTCTGCACGGCTTTGGGTATAGGCAAGGTTGGCGACCGAGAGGTCGACGCGGCCAAGCTTGACTTCGGGGACGCGCGCTTCGACCGACACCGGCTTGACCTCGGCCTTGACGCCGAGTTCCTTGGCGATGGCGCCGCAAAGGTCAACGTCGAAGCCCGCCATTTCGCGCGTCTTCGGATCCGGCGAGGCGAAAGGCGGCACGTCGGCGAAAGTGGCACAACGCAACGTCTTGTTCGCCATGATCGTGTCGAGCTGGTCGGCCTTGGCCGGCAGGACCGCGGCAGAGGTCGCAAGCGCAGCGGTAAGCGTAATTGTCTTCCAGTTCATTTCAGTTCTCCCTGTTATTATAGAGGTTGGGTTGGTAATTCAGTCCGGAGCGGATTTTTGCGAAACCGCTCATATTTGTCGCCAGCTCGCCCTAGTGCCTGAGATCAGCGAGAAAACGCTGGGCACGCGGGTGTTGCGGATTTTTGAAAAACTCGTCCGGTTTGGCAGTCTCGAGAATGCGCCCGGCGTCGATGAACCAGATGCGGTCAGCCACTTCACGGGCAAAGCCCATTTCATGGGTGACGCAGAGCATTGTCATGCCTTCGGCAGCGAGGCTCTTCATGACAGCGAGCACTTCGCCGACCATTTCCGGGTCGAGCGCAGACGTCGGTTCGTCGAACAACATTACCGGCGGTTCCATGGCAAGCGCCCGCGCGATGGCAACGCGCTGCTGCTGGCCGCCGGAGAGCTGGGCCGGGTAGGAGCTGGCCTTGTCGGCCAGGCCAACGCGATCAAGAAGCTTCAGCGCCTTGTCATGGGCAACAGCCGGAGAAACGCCCTTCACCCGGATCGGCGACATGGAGACATTCTCGACCACTGAAAGATGCGGGAAGAGGTTGAAGCTTTGGAAGACGAAACCCACCCGGCTGCGCAGGGCATTCAGCTCCTTTGCGCGCATCTGGGCATGGATGTTCCTGCCATCCAGCATGATCGAGCCGCTGCTGATCTCCTCCAGACGGTTGATCGTGCGGATGAGCGTGGACTTGCCGGAGCCCGACGGCCCGCAGATGACAACGACTTCGCCACGGGTGACGTTTTCGTTGACATCCTTGAGCACCTGATAATCGCCGTAGCTTTTGCAGACCTGCGAAAGCGTGATGGTGTATTCCTGAGTGGCGGAAACTGGCGCGGTCATAGCTGCTCCGTAACGATATTGGCGGGGGCCGGTGCGTCTGCCGCGAGCTTGCCGCGCGGGCCTGCCCGCCGGCGGGCGATACGCCGCTCGAGAAGATTGGCGACATGGGTGAGCGACCAGCAGATGATGTAATAAACCAGCGCCAGAATGAGAAAGACCTGGAAAGGCTGGGTCAGGAGCTGGTTGTTCACCTGGTTCGCCGCAAAAGTCAGGTCCGGCACATTGATGACATAACCAAGCGTCGTATCCTTGATGGTGGACACGAACGTCGAAATGAGGCTCGGGATCATGTTGTAGAGCGCCTGCGGCAGGATGATATAGCGCATCGCGCTGAAATATCCGTGCCCCAGCGCCCGCGCCGCATCCATCTGTCCGGCCCCAAGCGATACGATGCCAGCGCGCACAACCTCGCTCATGAAAGCGCCCTGATAGATGACGAGCGTCGCCAGCATGGTAACGAAGCTCGGCACATCCGCCCCGGTCCACAGCGGAACGAGAAAATAGCTCCAGAGGATGAGCATCAGCAGCGGAACGCCACGGGTAAAATACACCACGGCGGTGACTGGCCAGCGCAGGAGCCGCCATTTCGACAGCCGCGCCAGCGCCATCAGGATGCTGACGGGAAAGGCGAGCGCGATACTGAGCGCCGACAGGATGAGCGTGTTGGCAAGGCCGCCCAGCGGCCCGTTGGGATATTGGCCAATCAGCAGAAGCAGCCAGTAATCCTGCACGATTGCGATCATGTCATGGATCATGCCCGTGCCCTCCGCAGTGGATCAGCACGCATGGAGATATAGGCTCCGAGACCCATGATCAGCAGCGAGAAGAACAGATAAAGCACGGTGGCGACGAGATAGACTTCAAACGTCCGGAAGCTGAGATTTTCGACTTCCTTGACCGCATGGGTGAGCTCCGGTGCGCCGATCAGGACACCAAGGCTGCTGTTCTTGAACAGCGAGGTACTGTGGTTGATCAGCGGCGGCAGTGCGTTGCGAACGCCCTGCGGCATGATGACGAAACGCATCGCCGAGACATAGCTATGCCCGAGCGCACGCGCCGCTTCCATCTGGCCGGGATTGATAGAACGCACGCCGGAGCGCAGATCTTCGCTGAAATAGGCTGCCTGACAGAGGCCAAGACCGATAATGGCGAAGATCGCTTCCGCATTGTGGCTGGAAAGCCAGTTGGCCAATCCGCTTGGCAGCAGCGTGAAGACGCCGAAATACCACAGCATCAGCTGCACGAGTGTCGGCACGTTGCGGTGATAGGAAACATAGGCCGCCACCAGCGGATCACCGAAGCGGAAAGGTGACAGGCGAATGGCAAGCAGCACAATGGCCAGCGACATGGCGAGCAGCCATGAGCCGGCATAGATGATGAACGTCATCTGGATGCCATGCAAAAGCATCGAGACGTAGTCCGCATTGCTCAGGATTGCCCAGAGGTCAAAACCGCTCACGCGACTTTTCCTCCGGCTCCGCCCGCCGCGGCCTTATTTTCAGCCGGTCGATTTTCAATCGGCCGACTTTCAATAGTCTGTGGCTTGGCAGTCTGCAGCCCGCCCATGACCTGAAGCGTCGGGGTAATTTCCATGTGGCCGATATTCATGGCCACGGGCGCGGCGATGGCAAAGGCAATCGCATCGGCGATATCGGATGCCTGCGGCAACTCGAAACCATCGATGAAACGTTCGCGAATGCTCGGATCATTTCCATGCACATGGTTGAAGATATCGGTTGCGACGCGGCCGGGGCAGATTTCCGTTACCCGCACGCGTTTGCCGAAAGCATCGATGCGCAGCTGGTTGGACAGCATCGCCACGCCCGCCTTGCTGGCATGATAGATGGAGTTGCCGCCGAAATTGTAATTGCCGGCGATGGAAGAGATGTTGATGACATGGCCACGATCGCGCGCCACCATGCCCGGTACTACCATGCGGCACAGATGCAGCACGGCGCGCAGGTTGACGTCGATCAGCAGATCGATATCGCTTTCATCCGCCTCCAGAAACTTCTTCGGACGATCGACGCCGGCATTGTTGACGAGGACATCGAATGCAACCTCACTGGTGAGCTTCGCAAGCGCCGGCCGGTCCGTCACATCAATGACGTGGGCAAAGCAGCCCGTGCGCTTCGCCAACTGATTAAGAGCATCCGCACTTCTGGCAACCGCATGGACTTCCAGCCCCTCACGGCAAAGGCGCTCGACAACAGCGGCGCCAATTCCGGAAGATGCGCCGGTCACGAGTGCGGTCTTGTAGTCTGAGAATGGCATGTTTGTCCCCTATCGTTGACCAAACATTAGTGAAGCTTTCATCGCTTGCCTAAGACCGATTTTTTTTGGAGTAATAAGCAACTTGTATGGATGATGGATGCGAGCGCTACTTTCGACACTGCATCAGTCCGGCCGGCGAAAAGGCACAACCGCCGCGCCATCGCCCCAAGCGGCGAAATCGCCTAGACGACCGGCGTCGGCAAATCTTTCCCCGCAAAATGAGCGTCCAGATTGGCGAGAACCAGAGCGCCCATTTCCAGCCGCGTTTCATGGGTCGCAGCGCCGATATGTGGTGTGAGAACCACATTGCGCATGCCGAACAGTGCCTCGGGAACATGCGGTTCGTTCTCGAAGACATCGAGCGCCGCACCTTTCAACCCACCCGCCATGAGAATATCGACCAGCGCCTTTTCATCGACGAGCGATCCTCTGGCGACATTGATGAGGGCCCCGTCCGGCCCCAGCGCCTCCAGCACCTCTCGGTTGACGACATGTTTCGTCTCCGACGTCGCCGCCGCTGCGACGATCAGGACATCGCACGCACTCGCGAGTGACACCGCTGTCGAATGATATTCATAGGCCACGTCCTGCTTCTGTCGGCTGAAATAGGAGATTTCCGCATTAAAAGCCTCCAACCGTACCGCAATGGCACGACCTATACGGCCAAGCCCGTAAATGCCGTAACGCCGCCGCGAGGCCTTGTTGCCGAGCGGCATCTCGCTTCTTTTCCATGCGCCGGAGCGGACATGGTGGTCCGCATTGACGAGTTGGCGCAGCAGCATGACACAAAGACCGATGGCAAGATCGGCCACATCTTCGGTCAGCACATCCGGTGTGTTCGTCACCCTGAAGCCGCGTGCGCGGGCCTGATCGAGATCGACCTTGTCGAAGCCGACGCCATTGATCGCGACGATTTCAAGAGCGGGCAGGCAGGCAGCGAGTTCAGGTGCGACCCCGATATGGCCGCCGGTAACGACAGCCTTTGTCGAAGCCGCCTCCGCCTGCAAAAATGCCTGCTTGTCGGATATTTCGTGCCAGCGATGGACCCGGAAGCGTTTTTGCAGCTCCGCCTCGATCTGCGGCTGGAGCGGATAGGTTTGCAGAAGATCGGGCTTCATGCGCACTCCTTACCCGCGACCGACAAAAGGCATGCCGCTCGCCATCACGGTCATAGTCAGCACATTCGCCTCAAGTGGCAGCGAGGCCATGTGCACCACGGCCTTGGCGACGATGCCGGCGTCGATGGTCGGCTCAATGGCGGTGCTGCCATCCGCCTGCAACACGCCGGTCGCCATGGCGCGGGTCATCTCGGTGCTGGCATTACCGATATCGATCTGCCCGCAGGCGATGTTGAACGCCCGACCGTCCAGAGCGGCGGATTTTGTAAGCCCGGAAATGGCGTGCTTGGTCGAGGTGTAAGGTGCGGACCTCGGACGCGGCGTGGTGGCCGAAATCGAGCCATTATTGATGATGCGCCCGCCCTGTGGTGACTGCGCCTTCATCTGGTGAAACGCCGCCTGCGTGCAGAGGAAAGCGCCAGTGAGGTTGGCCCCGACCACCGCGTTCCAGGTTTCGAACGGCACGTCTTCGATATGGACCGCCGGTGCCGACATGCCGGCGTTGTTGACCAGAAGATCGAGACGGCCGAAACGACCGGTGACCTCGGCGAACAGCCGTTCGACATCGGCCGGAACGGAAATATCGGCCGCGACGGCCAGAACGCGGTCTCGATGTTCGCGCCATTCGCCGACAGCGGCGTCCAGAATCTCACGCCGCCGCCCCGTGATCGCAACGCTGTAACCATCTTCCAGAAGCGCCTCGGCAATCGCCTTGCCGACGCCTGTTCCTCCACCCGTGACGAGCGCGATCTTTCCCCCACTCATGCTGTTTTCCCTTCCAGTTCATCTTCCACATGCGCCTGAATGATTTCGGCAAAGGATGTTTCCGCCCGGAAGCCGAGGGACAGAGCGAGCTGCGGATCGTAATCCTCGGCCCAGCCGTCGACGATCCGGATGATCCGCTCGTCGGGAACACGCTTGATAAGCGCCACAGCCTTTTCCCCAGCGAAGGCACGCAGAGCCTCGATCTCGTCGGCAACCGTGGCCGAAAGCCCCGGCATGATGAGATTGCGACGAACGCCAAGCCCGGAAAGATCGACGGTCGCGGCGCGCAGTAGGAAGGCGACGGCCGAACGCGGGCTGGCGAACCAGTGGCGCACGGTATCGGCAACGGGCAGCACCGCTTGCTGGCCCACCAGCGGTTCGCGCAGGATATTGGAGAAGAAGCCGGAGGCGGCCGCGTTCGGCTTGCCGGGGCGGATGCAGATGGTGGGCAAGCGGATGCTGACGCCATCGAAGAAACCACGGCGGCTATAATCCGCGAGCAAAAGCTCCACGATCGCCTTCTGCGTACCGTAGCTGGTCAGCGGAGCCGTCAGAAACTCATCGCCGATCACCTTCGGGAATGGCGAGCCGAACACGGCGAGCGACGAGCAGAACACCGCGCGCGGCCGGTATCCGTCCTTCTGATGCTCCAGACGAATGGCTTCGAACAGCGAACGTCCGCCATCGAGATTGATGCGATAGCCCTTCTCGAAATCGGCCTCCGCCTCGCCCGAAACCACGGCGGCGAGATTGAAGATCACATCCGGCCGTTTTGCGATCAGCTTTTCGGCTACGCCGGCGTTTGACAGATCGCTGCGTTCGAGGGTCACCGTGCCGCCGAAGCCTTTCGGCGCAACCGGCTCGAAAACGTCCGTCAGCGTCATTTGGCTGATCTTCACACCGCCAAGTGTTCCGTCCGCGGTAAGGCGTTGCGTCAATTTACGGCCGATCATTCCGGCCGCGCCGATTATCAGAATATGCATGGTTCACCTTTGATTGACCGGCATTGCCGGCTCGATTGATTGTCAGTCGTCGTCACCCTGAAACACCACTTCGCGGCGGCGCATGATCGCCGGCATCGCCATCATGATGACGACGATGGCAGACAAAGCGAGCAAGGTGGCGCTGATCGGATGGGTGACGAATGTCGAAAAGCTTCCCTGCGAGATCAGCAGCCCGAGGCGCATGTTCTGTTCCAGAAGCGGACCAAGCACGAAGCCCAGCACCAGAGGTGCCGGCTCACAGCCAATCTTGCGCAGGAAGAAGCCGACGATGCCGAAGACCGCGCAGAACAGAACATCGACGACGCTGTAAGACAGGCCATAGGCGCCGATGGCGCAGAACATCAAAATGGCGGGGCACAAAAACCGGTAGGGAATGCCGAGAAGGCGAACCCAGATGCCAATCAGCGGCAGGTTCAACACCAGAAGCAGCAGATTGCCCACCCACATGCTGGCGATCAGCCCCCAGAAAAGGTCTGGCCGCGACTGCATGACTTCAGGTCCCGGTGTAATGCCCTGGATCATCATCGCGCCTACCATCAGCGCCATCAGCCCGTTGGCGGGAATGCCGAGCGTCAGAAGTGGAATGAAGGAGGTCTGCGCGCCGGCATTATTGGCGCTTTCCGGCCCCGCCAGCCCTTCGATTGCGCCCTTGCCAAACCGGGACGGATCCTTGGCGATCTTGCGTTCCAGCGCATAACTCGCGAACGAACTCATGATCGCACCACCACCGGGCAGCACGCCGAGGAAGGAGCCGAGCGCGGTACCGCGCAACACGGCGGGAAAGGCCTGTTTGAAATCCTGCCGGGTCGGCATCAGCGATCCGGTCTTTGCTGCCCCTGCATCCCGCTCCACGCCCTGCTGCAGGTTGAAGAGAATTTCGCTGACTCCGAGAAGCCCGATGGCAAGCACCACGAAATCGATGCCGTCGAACAGTTCCGCCATGCCGAAGGTAAACCTTTGCTCGCCGGAAGTCGGATCTATGCCGACGAGGCTGAGGGCGATACCGAAGGCGACCATGCCGACCGCCTTGACCGGTGATCCGCTCGACAGGAACACGGCAAACAGCAACCCGAAGATCACGAGACTGAAATAATCGGCCGGCCCGAAGGCGAGCGCAACGGCAGAAAGCGGCTTTGCGACAACGACGATCAAGACCGTCGCCACCGTGCCGGCAAAAAACGACCCGAGCGCCGCCGTGGCCAGCGCCACACCCGCCCTGCCCTGCCGGGCCATTGCATAACCATCGATGCAGGTGACGACGGACGAGGATTCGCCCGGCAGGTTGACGAGAATCGCCGTTGTCGAGCCGCCATATTGCGCGCCATAAAAAATGCCCGCGAGCATGATCAGCGCCGCCGTATCCGGCATCGTATAGGTGATGGGCAGAAGCAGCGCGACGGTGGCGGAAGGGCCGATGCCCGGCAGGATGCCGATCATCGTGCCGAGTGTGACGCCAAGCAGGCAGTAGAAAAGGTTTACCGGCGTGACGGCCACACCGAAACCGAGAACGATATTGGAAAGAAGATCGGTCATGGCAGCAGCGGTATCCTCTGTCCGAGACCGACAACGAAAATGAGGATGCAGGCAAGGATGAGCACCGCCGAAAGCAGCAGAACTTCAACCGGCCGGATCCTGCCATAGGCGATGCAGGCGAGCACGATCAGCACGAAAGCGGCGGCAATGAAGCCCAATGGCTCGATCAGCAGCGCAAAACCGACAATGCCGGCGACCGCCAGAAACGGACGCATTTTCGGCGTCACCCAGGCTTCGGACGGTGTCTTTCCCAGTAAATCCTGCAAAAGCAGCGCGATGCCGAGTGCGAACATCAAAGCCGCGATGACCGTCGGCATATAGCCGGGTCCGGGCTGGAAATTAGTGCCCATGCTCAGCGGCCGCGCGCCGTAATAAAGCCCGGCGGCAGCCACCAGAAAGAAAGCCCCGGACAGAATATTCGCCGTCAGTTTCGAACCGTGTTCGGCCATGATTATCTCCCCTCCACACTGAGAATACGCCGCACCTCCCGACACGGCGTATTCAGATGCCGGATTGCTGGCTCAGTCGGCCCAGACACATCCCTTCGAGCGCATCATTTCGTAGCGATCCTCGATATCCATCTTGCCCTGACGGTGCAGTTCCATCATGTGGTTCTCGTGATCGTCACGCTCCCGGCAGGCCTTGACGAGTTTCGGGATATCGCTCTCGCGAACGACGACAACGCCGTCATCATCACCGCAGACGATATCGCCGGGGCTGATCAATTCGCCTCCCACCACCACCGGATGGTTGATGGTGCCGAGCGTGTCCTTGGAGGTGCCCTTCATGCAAAGGCCGAGCGAAAACACGGGGAAGCCGATCTCGCGCAGCCCCTTGCCATCACGCACGGCGGCGCTGACCACGAAGCCGACAATGCCCTTGCCGATGCAGGCGGCAGCCAGCACATCGCCAAAGCCCCCCTGATTGGGATTGTCACCGCCATCGATGACCAGCACATCACCGGGCTTTGCCAGATTGATGGCTTCGAAAATCATCAGATTGTCGCCGATATGGCATTTCGCGGTGATCGCCGGGCCGCAGATTTTCAGGCCGGGTTTGATCGGCTTGATACGATAATCGAGAGCGCCGAGCTTGCCCTGCGCCTCATGAATGGTGGCGGGGCTGAACTTGCTGATCGCCTCGACATCGGCCTTGGAAGGGCGCTGGAAATTGCGGATGACATGGGCCATTGGCCGGGTTCCTTTCAACAGTGGGTCATGCCCGGACCAAACGCGGCCCAAGCGTCATTTTGATTAGGGGTGAGAGAAGCGGTCGGTACCGGCCGCTTATTTCGTCCAGGGCTTGCTTTTCCAGAGCTCGGCCAGATTGGCGTTGCCCTTCTTGAGCGCCTCGGCAAATTCGGCCTGGGTCAGCGGCAGCGTGGTCAGTTCGCGCTTCTTGGCGTCGGCAAGATAATCCGGATCCTTCAGCGCCTTCTGGAAGGCATCGACCAACTTTGCCTCCACATCCGCCGGCAGACCTTTCGGCGCACCGAAACCGGCAAGCAGGCTGAACTGAACATCGTAGCCGGCTTCCTTGAAGGTCGGCACGTCAGGCGACAGCGGCGAGCGCTCGGTACCTGATGTGGCCAGTACACGAAGTGCGCCGGAACGATTGTCGGCAAAAACCTCGTTGAGGTTCATGAAACCGAGCGTGACGTGGTTGCCAAGCATGGCGAGCCTTGCCGGTCCGCCGCCATTGAAGGGTACGAAGTTGAGCTTCACGCCCGCCGCATCCTCAAACAGCAGAGCAGTGATCTGACTGGGATGACCGATGCCGGTCACGCCGACGACGACCGGGTTAGCCTTGGCCGCCTCGACGAACTCCCTGGCGGTCTTGATCGGCGACACCTTGTTGACCGTCAGCGCCAGATCACCGCCGATCTGGTTTGCGAGCGGTGTGAAGGCATCCTCCTTGTAGCTGGCGTTGCCCTGCACGATCGGCGAATACATGGACGGAAAATTCAGCGCGCCGATGGTGTAACCATCAGGCTTGGCATTGGCGATATAGGTTGCGCCGATCAGCCCGCCGGCACCTTCGCGGTTTTCCACCACGACCGATGTGCCGAGATATTTTTCAAGATAAGGCACCAGCGCCCGCGACTGGATATCGGTGCCGCCGCCGGCCGGATAACCGATGACCAGCGTCACCGGCCTCTCCGGATATTCCGCAGCCGCCCCTCCCGCAGCAAGGATTCCCGCAGCCGCCAGCATGCCAAACAGAGATGTCTTCAAACGCATATCTTTTCCTCCCCGATACGCTTTCACCGGGGAGGCTAGGAACAAGCCATCAACAACACAAATACCGAGTTTTCAAACTACCCATACAAATCTTTTATGGGTTGAAAGAAGGTTCGCGCCTTGCGACCGACCGCAGCAGGTCCCGAAACAGCCTGAAGGTGCGCTCATCCACCTCCCTGCCCTTCAGCAGATGGATGGAACGATAAATAACCGGATAGGTTATATGCGCGGCCTGAAGCTGGCCGGCCTCGTGCTCCTGCTGAACCGAATTCCATGACAGGATCGTCGCACCGATGCCGGCGCCGACGGCACGTTTGATCGTATCCTGCCCGTCTATCTCCATCGTCACATTCAGGCCAATACCGGCGCGGGTAGCGGCCTCGTCTATCGATGCGCGCAGCGGATTATCCCTCGGCGGCAGGATCAGATTGAGCTTAGCCGCAGCCTCAAGCGGCATCGACCGGCCGAGTGGCCTTGAGGAGACTGCAAACAAGCTCTCCTTGACGATGAGATCGTCGGCCTTCTCTTCCGCACCGACAAGCGCAACCGCCATATCCACCTTGCCAAGACGAATGAGTCGTAGCGATTCATCATTGCGTGCCTCTATCAGCCGCAGCGAAACCTTGGGCATCGAAGCGGCAACTTCGCTGATGATGCTTGGCGCAAAGGCCGTGGCCCAGGAAGGGATGAGGCTCAGCCGGATCACCCGCTCGTCCAGATAGGCCATGGCGCGAATTTCCGCCTCCGCCTGCCTTACCTTCTCGGTGATCTCGCGGGCATGGGCGAGAAGCACTTCACCCTTCTCCGTCGCCTTCACGCCGCGCGCCAGCCGGTGCAGCACGGGAAAACCCACCAGCCGCTCCAGTTCCGTGATGTGGTGGCTGAGCGCCGGCTGGGCGATCCCCAATTGCCGCGCCGCAGCCGACATTGAGCCGCAATCGGCAATCGCGACCAGATATCGCAGCCTGCGCAAATCCAACATGCCCGCTTCCACCTCCCGCCGGTTCAAGAGGTGATCATGACACCAAATTGCCGCCGTGACCTAGGGCAAAAAGCCCTTTTCCGCGAAAGGTGGGCAATGGGCAAGTGATGGGGTAAGACAAGATTCTTATGACAGCCGGCTAAGGCTTTTCTCCGCTTCTTCCCCATGACACGGTCCTAGCTGCGATGGGGAGCGGGATGGATCCTAAGACCGGTATTTTGCTCAAGCTGACGGCCATGCTGGCATTCACAGTCATGTCCGCCTGTGTGAAGGGCCTCGACGGGGCGATCCCGGTGGGCGAAGTCGTTTTCTGTCGGGGATTTTTTGCCCTCATTCCCCTCTGTCTCTGGTTCATCGCATCGTCCGAGCGGATAACCATCCCGGCCCGGAAAAACATCGGCAGCCTGCTCGCGGGCAGCTCGGCCGGGCTTGGCGGGATGTTCTTCGGCTTTCTGGCGCTCGCTTATCTGCCGCTGGTGAATGTGACCGTGCTGAGCTACACGACGCCGCTTTTCACCATCATGCTGGCAGCGCTGCTCTTGCGCGAAAAGGTGCGGGTTTACCGCTGGTCCGCCGTGCTCACCGGCTTCATCGGCGTCTTTATCACCTTATCACCCAATCTGGTCTTGGATACCGCATCAGGCCGGATCGACGGCGTTGCAATGATCGGAACCGCACTGGCACTGACCGGTGCGCTTTGTGCCGCCTTTTCCTCCATCGCTGTCCGCCACCTGAACAGTATCGAAAAGCCGTCGCGCATCGTGCTCATCTATACGCTGACGGGAGTTGTCGCCGGCTTCACCACGATCATATTTGGATGGAAAATGCCGGATTTTCACCAGTTCCTGCTGCTCGCCGGCAGCGGTCTCGCCGGCGGCATTGGCCAGATTACCATGACGCTCAGCCTGCGGCATGCCCAGGCCTCGCTGCTGGCGCCGTTCGATTATACGACGATGATCTGGGCGATCGCCCTCGGTTATCTCTTCATGGCCGAAGTTCCGACTGGCGCAACCATCGTCGGCGCACTGACAGTCATTGCTGCCGGACTGTTCGCCATGTGGCGCGAAAGCCGGCTGGCGAAACAACCCATCAGGGAGCCGAGAGCGTAAGCTCATCGGTGATACGCTTTTTATGCAGCCGCCTTTCCCGCCATAACGTGAACAAGCCGGCAGCAACCACGATCGACGCTCCCATAATGGTGGTGAGCGCCGGCACCTGATCCATGAAGGTGTACCCAATCAACAGCGCCCAGATCATCGTCGTGTAGTCGAACGGCGCCAGCAGCGACGCCTCCGCATAGCGCAGGCTGAGCGTTACCAATATCTGCGCGGTTCCGCCGATGAGACCGGTGCCGATCAGCAGTGCCCATTGCCACGCGGTCGGCATTGTCCAGCCCATCCCGATGCTCGCAAATCCGATGACGGTGGTGAGCAGGGTGAAATAGAAGATGATCGCGCCGGTATTTTCCGTCTGCGTCAGATGCCGGATCTGGATCATCGATATTGCGGAGAAAAAAGCCGCGGCGAGCCCAAAAAGACCGCCGAGCATGGCAATACGGGTGCCAGAAGTGATATCCGCAACATCGAAGGAAAAATGTGGCGACAGGATCAGCACGATGCCGCAAAGCCCGAAGACCACCGCGGTCCAGCGATACATCCTGACGACTTCCTTCAAAAGCAGCATCGCCAGAATGACCGTGAAGAGCGGTGTCGCGTAGCTGATGGCCGTAGCATCGGCGAGCGGAATATAGGCCAGCGCCAGATAGCTGAAAACCATGCCACCGGTGCCGGAGAAACTCCGCACCAGATGCCCGCCAATGTGGCTTGTGGCCACCTGCCTCCGGAAACCGCCCTGCGAAGCCATCCACAGACAAAGCGGCAGCATGGCCACCGCCGACCTGAAAAAGACGACCTGACCGATGGGGATCTCGCCCTTGAGACCGCTGATACAGGCGCCCATCAACACCAGCGCAAGTGCCGCGGAGATTTTAAGGAGAATGCCTTTGCGGGGTTCCATGGTTCGTTCCTTCGGACGTCTTTGAACCGTTTCACCACGCAAAGGCCGGATATCAAACCGCAAAGCAGTGTCCATAGGAACTTCGTCTGACCCCATTAATGCTGCCCACATGGTAGCTATTGCTGATGGACAGGCTGCGGATTTCGCTCCGTTTGCCCGCCGCCGTGGGGATACAAAAAGACGTTGGAAACCAATATGGATCTGGAAAAGATCAAGAAACTGATCGAGTTTGTCGGCTCTTCGCGAGTGTCCGAATTGACCGTGAGCCAGGAGGGAACCACGGTCCGGATCATTCGTGAAAACAGCGCCGTTTCACTGCAATCGCCATCCCCGCAGCCCCGGCCTGTTCCGGTGGCGCAAACAGCATCCGAGACACCGCGCGCCGAAGAACAGGCGCCGGCCTCCACCGTCGCCGCTCCGGTACTATCCGGCATCGTCGCAGCGCCCTCATTCGGTCTTTTCCATCGCGCGCCAAGCCCCGGCACGCCGCCTTTTGTCGAAGCCGGCGATGAGGTCAGGCATGGACAGGAACTCTTCATTATCGAAGCAATGAAGGTGTTCAACACCGTGAGAGCCGAACGCAGCGGCAGGATTGCCAGATTTCTCGCCAATGACGGCGAAGATGTCGAACTCGGACAGCCGGTGCTGGAGTTCGAATGATGAACGCGTCACTCCCAAAGGCAACGGCCGAACAAAGAACATTCGACAGCGTCCTTATCGCCAATCGCGGCGAGATCGCACTGCGCGTGCAGCGCGCCTGCGGCGAACTCGGCCTGAAGACCGTCATGGTCTATTCGGAAGCCGATAAGGATGCGGATTATCTGAAGGCGGCCGATATCGCCATCTGCATCGGCCCGGCCTCTCCCGGCCAGAGCTATCTCAACGCGCCAGCCATATTGCTCGCAATGGAGCTGACCGGCGCTGGCGCGGTTCACCCCGGTTATGGTTTTCTATCCGAAAGAGCGTCTTTTTCGGAGGCCGTGGAGGCGGCGGGAGCCGTCTTCATCGGCCCACGCGCCGACGCCATTCGCACCATGGGCGACAAGATCGCAGCGAAGCGGGCGATGATGGAGGCCGGCGTGCCCTGCGTTCCCGGCCCTGATTCCGCCCTGCCGGATGACGCCGTGGAAGTTGCGAAAATCGCCGCCGACATCGGTTATCCCGTCATCGTCAAGGCGGCCGGCGGCGGCGGTGGGCGCGGCATGCGCGTCGTTCGAGAGGCTTCCGCCCTTCAGGATGCCGTTCTCGTCACCCGCGAGGAAGCAAGCCGTGCTTTCGGAACGCCGGAACTCTATATCGAGAAATTCCTCGAACATCCGCGTCATGTCGAAATTCAGGTTCTCTGCGATGGCCAGGGCGGCGGCGTCTGGGTGGGGCTGCGCGACTGCTCGATGCAGCGCCGGCACCAGAAGGTCGTTGAAGAAGGCCCTGCCATCGGCATCCCGCCGGATGTCGCGGCTTTCGTCGGCAATCGCTGCGTCGACGCCTGCCGCCAGATCGGTTATCGCGGGGTCGGCACTTTCGAGTTTCTTTATGAAAACGGCGAGTTTTACTTCATCGAGATGAATACCCGCCTGCAGGTCGAACATCCGGTCACGGAAATGACCTCAGGCGTGGATCTGGTGCGCCAGCAGCTTCTCGTCGCTCTTGGCCATCCGCTCGAGATTTCGCAGGAAGACATCACCTGCGAAGGGCATTCGATCGAATGCCGCATCAATGCCGAAGACCCCTATAATTTCATTCCCTGCCCCGGTTTGATAACGGCCCTTCACCTGCCGGGCGGCCCCGGCGTACGAGTCGATACACACGTGACGGCGGGTTACAGGGTTTCCGCCCATTATGATTCTCTGATCGCCAAGCTCATCGTCCACGCACCGACGCGCGAACAGGCGATCCTGCGCATGCGCCGCGCGCTTGGCGAAATGCGCATCGAAGGTGTTTCCACCAACCTGCCGCTGCATCGGGAAATATTGCAGGACCCGGCCTTCTCCGAAGGCGGCACGGATATTCATTACCTAGAACATTGGCTTGCAGCGCGGAGTGCCCAGTGAAGCGACAGCCTGTTTCCATATCCCGCTACAGCAAGCCCGGCACGATTGCCGATCTTGCCGCTCACCTCGAGCGCAACAACGTCTCCGCCATCGAGATCGAGACCCCCGATGGGTCACTGAAGATCGTTGGCATGGCAGGCGATCAGACCCCTGCCGCGCTGCGGCCCATTGAAACGAACAAAGCGCCGGTAAAGACGGGGGATATTCTCGCCCGCGCTCCGATGGCTGGCATCTTCACACCCGCCCATCCGCAGCGCCCAGACCGGGTGGTTCAGGCAGGACAATCCGTAGTGAAAGGTGAAATCGTCGCCTTCGTGACGGCAGGCCTCGTGCTTGTTCCGGTCATCGCCGAAAAAGCCGGCACCGTCAGCGAAATCGTGGCGGAAACCGGCACGCTTGTCGGCTATGGCTCCACCCTTCTCAAGACCGAAACATGATGGTGACGTCGATGAGCAACCTCCCGCTGAAAACGCCTCACCTCACCCCTGCCCATCTGGGCTTGCCGAAAATCTCGATGATCGGCAACAGGACGTTTCTGATCGAAGCGCCCGGCGAGCTGGACCTTCCCGCCCAGCGGCGCATCTGGGCGCTGACGCGCGCGCTAAAAGATCGCCCGGAGGTGCTGGAACTCATACCCGGCATGACCAATCTGCTGATCGTGCTGCGCGGCACGCCTGAAGATGCCGGGCGCTTGCAGGACGAGCTTCTCGACATCTGGCAAAGAACCGCGGAACTCGATCTTCTCGGCAAGACCATCGAGGTGCCGACGACCTATGGCGGCGAACACGCCATCGACCTTGCGGCGATCTGCGATTATTCCGGCCTGCCGGACAAGGAGGTCGTGCGTCTGCACTTCGAGCGCACCTATACGGTTTTCGCCGTCGGCAGCGCACCGGGCTTCGGTTATCTCGGCGGCCTCGATCCGCGCATTTTCATGCCGCGCAAGAAAGTCCCATCGCTTCGCATGTTGAAGGGCATGGTGACGATCGGCGGCATGCAGTCCGGCATCTCGGTTCTGACCGGGCCAAATGGCTGGAACTCGCTGGGTTTCACCGAAATCACCATGTTTGATGCCACGGCCGAACAGCCGGCGGTGCTGGCGCCCGGCGATCGCGTTCGCTTCCTTCCCGAAAGGATCGAACTATGATCCATGTTCTTGCCTGCGGACCGCTGAACACCGTGCAGGATCTCGGCCGCGCGGGTTACCGCAATATCGGCATCACCGCCACGGGCGCGATGGACCCGATTGCGCTCAGGGTCGGCAATCTTCTCGCCGGGAACGGCGAAGACGCCGCGGCGATTGAAATCCAGACCTTTCCTTTCCGCATCGAATTCGAAGAGGCGCTGACCTTCGCGGTAACCGGTGCGGATTGCGCTGCACGGCTCGATGGCGCAGATCTGCCGCCTTACTGGTGTGTGCGGGCCGGAAAGGGTCAAGTCCTCGAGTTTTCGACCCCGCTGAAAAATGCGCGGGCCTATCTCTGCCTTCAGGGCGGCATCGACGTTCCCGTGGTGATGGGATCGCGCAGCACTTCTCTTCGCGGCTCCTTCGGCGGTCACGAAGGACGGCATCTCACCACCGGCGACAGGCTGCCCGTTCTGCCATCCGAGTCACTCGCTTTGCCTGCAAGCGGCCTGGGCCTTACGCCGCTTGCAGAAGCGATGCCGGACATGTTTCCGGTGTCCGACACCGGCGAATTGCTGCTGAGAGCCATTCCAGCCGCCGAACATGATCTTTTCGGCGACAGCGCCGAACGTTTCTGGTCGGAAGCCTGGAAAATCACCTCACAGAGCGACCGCACCGGTTACCGGCTGGCCGGAACACCGCTGACCCTTTCGGCTCCCGTGGAACTACGTTCCTATGGCGTCATCCCGGGCGTGGTTCAGGTGCCGCCAAGTGGCGAGCCGATCATCCAGATGAGCGACGCCAACACGGCTGGCGGTTATCCCAAGATGGCCGGCATCATCGACAGCGATCTATGGCGGCTTGGCCAGGCCCGCATCGGCAGCCGCATCCGCTTCGTGCAGGCAACGGTACGCGAGGCGCTGGAGGTCGAAAAGGCGATCGACGCCTATTTCGCAGATATCCGCAGAACCCTGCCGCTGGTTACCGCCGCACTCGGCACGCTGACAAAACGATAATCCTGAAGAACAAGGAGAGGGAACCATGAAGATCGATGTTAATTCCGATATGGGCGAAGGTTTTGGCGTCTATAAGGTCTGCGACGACGAGAAGCTTATGGAAGTCGTCTCTTCGGCGAATATCGCCTGCGGCTTCCATGCCGGCGATCCGGAAATGATGGCGCGCATGGTGCGTCTTGCCAAACAGAACGGCGTCGGTATCGGCGCGCATCCCGGCCTCGCCGATCGTCTCGGCTTCGGCCGCCGCGAAATTCCCGTCGATGCGGAAGAAATGGAACAGCAGGTTCTCTACCAGCTCGGCGCGCTTTCGGCGATTGCCAGGGCGCAGGATGTCGCGCTCTCCCATATCAGCTTCCATGCCGCCATGGGCAACATGATCAATCGTGACGCCGCCCTTGCAGAACGGATCATGAAAAAGATCAAGGCTGTCGATCCCGATCTCATCGTCTTTTCGATGCCGGACATGCTGATCGAAAAGGCGGCGCTGGATTGCGGGCTGAAAGTGCTCAATCTCTTCCTCGCCGACCGCGCCTACGATGTGAAGGGCCAGCTCGTGCCACGCAAGCTGCCCAATTCCGTCATCAAGGAAGAGGGAAAAGTTCGTGCGAGGGTGCGCCAGTTTCTGGAAAAAGGCACGGTCACGACCATCGAGGGCGAAATCATTCCCGTTCGTGCCCGATCGATTCTTGTTCACAGCGACACACCCGGCTCGCTGGAGCTTGCCCGCACGGTGCGCAACGAAGTGGAAGCCTGCGGCGGCAGCGTCGCGCCGGCTCGCGAAGTGACCGCCTGAAGCGCGGCACGCCTCATATTCTGACATACCGAAAGTTACGGCACCGCATTCCATTCAGGAGCGCGGTGCCATAACTTTGCCGGCTATCTAATTACGGCATAGATTTGCGTCCACCGCAAGCCGGGCCGCATGAGCGCCCCGGCCACAGAACCATCAATTCAGCTGGATCACGTGGTTGCTGTCGCTCGTCCAGCTCAGTCTCACCCGGTCACCGGCGGCGCTGACGGCATTGGTGAAACCTTCCGTCTGGGTCTGCCGGTAAGCGATCACTGGCTCGCCATTGTCGAGGCGCAGATAGTAATGCAGCATGAAACCGCGATAGACGACCTGCTCCACCCGCGCCGTGGTGGAATTGCCGGGGCTTTCAGCGGAATCGGCCGCAAGAGGCGAAACCGAAACGGCCTCGGGTCGAACAGTGACGACGACCTTGTCGCCCTGCACGGCACCCATATCATCCACATCAAGCCGGACACCAGAACCGGTTACGAGCCGCGCGGATCGGCCGCGACGTTCCTCCACCATTGCCTCGAAGAAGTTTGAGGCGCCGATGAAACCGGCGACGAAGCGTGTCAGCGGCTTCTGGTAGATTTCGCCGGCCGGTGCGATCTGCTCGAGATTACCATCCCGCATCACGGCAATCTGGTCCGCCATGGTCAGGGCCTCGTCCTGATCGTGGGTTACCATGATGGTGGTGAGACCAAGTCGCTGCTGCAGGCTGCGGATTTCGACCTGCATGCTTTCCCTCAGGCCCTTGTCGAGCGCACCAAGCGGCTCGTCGAGAAGCAGCATGGAAGGTTCGATCACCAGGGCACGGGCCAGCGCCACACGCTGCTGCTGGCCGCCGGAGAGCTGCGCCGGCAGCCGGTCTCCGAAGGCGTGCAGCTGAACGAGATCGAGCGCCTGTTTAACGCGCCCTTCCCGGTCGGACTTGGAGATACCCCGCATCTCGAGACCGAAGGCAACGTTTTCGGCAACGGTCATATGGGGAAACAAGGCATAGTTCTGGAAGAGCATGCCAACGTTGCGGCGGTGAACCGGGGTGCGCGTGGTCGGCTTGCCGCCGACCACGATTTCACCCGAGGTGGGATCGACAAGCCCCGCAATCAT